>NZ_JBZEEZ010000002.1:0-452662 GCF_058310235.1 Clostridium sp. TJA085
TCTTAATTCGTTTTTGTTTTTCCTGATTACATTTATTATTATATAATAATAATTATCCGTTGTAAACATCTTTTTTAAAATTTTTCTATAAAATTTTATTTTCTCTCACTTTTTTTACAAAAACCTTACTTTTTTACATATTTTATAATATTATATTTATATATGGTATTTAATAGGAGGTATTTATGAAAAGGAAAACTTATAATAAAGCTTATCTAAAAAATAAAAAAAGAAAACTTAGAAGGAATCGTATAATTAGAAACAGAATAATATTCTCTATCATATTAATTTTACTTATAATATCTATATCTTATATATCAAATAAAATTATTAATAAAAGCACTGATAATAAAGATGTAACAACTATTTCTAATGATAAATCTAAAAATAATGAATCTATTGCTAAAGAACCTGAAAAAAAAGATGTTTTAATATCTTTTGCCGGTGATTGTACTTTAGGAACAGATACAACCTTTGATCAATCAACAAGTTTACCAACAACTGTAAAAGCAAATGGCAATGATTATTCTTACATATTTAAAAATGTTAAACCTATATTTAGTAAAGATGATTATACTCTTGTTAACTTAGAAACTACATTTACTAATTCTACTGAGAAAGTTGATAAAGGAGCATCTGTTCAATTTCATTTTAAAGGTCCTAAGGAATACAGCAATATATTAATAGAAGGTTCTATTGAAGGAGTTACAGTTGCAAATAATCACATATACGATTACGGACAAAAAGGCTTTAATGATACTATTAATGCTTTAAAAGAAAAAAAAATTGATATAACTGGTGAGGGGCACATAATAAAAAAGACTATAAAGGGAATTAAATTTGGATTTTTAGGATATCAATCATGGGATAATAGTGAAAATACTAAAGCAAAAATTAAAAAGGATATTGATGATTTAAAAGCTTTAGGAACTCAAATTATAATTCCATATTTTCATTGGGGAATAGAGAGAGAAAATAAACCTACTAATTATCAAGTTGATTTAGCTCATTTTTCAATAGATAATGGAGCTACTATGGTTCTAGGTTCTCATCCTCACGTAATACAAGGACTTGAAAATTATAAGGGTAAGCTTATTGCTTATTCACTTGCAAACTTTGCGTTTGGAGGAAATTCTAATCCTCAAGATAAGAAAACATTTATATTACAAGGAAAATTTAATTTTAGTGATAATAGCTTAAGTGATATTGAATTTAAAGTTTTACCTGCTACAATATCATCTATTTCAAGCAGAAATGATTATGTTCCTACTTTAGCTAAAGGAGAAAGTGGAAAATCTATTTTAAAATTTATAAATAGTTTATCTCCTACTTTAGATGGAAAAATTTCTGAAAATTATTTTAAACTTTCTAATTAAATAAGTGTAGCAATTAATTGCTACACTTATAAATAAAAAATAAAATCCTAAAGGTTAAAACCTTTAGGATTTCTTAAACAGATTAAAACTATCTGTTGTTATTTCTTTGGTTTTTCTTAGCGATTCTGCATTCTTTACATCTTACTGGATCGTTATCGAATCCTTTTTCTTTGTAAAATGCTTGTTCTCCTTCAGTGAAGATGAATTCTTTACCGCAATCTTTACATACTATTGTTTTATCCATTCTAAATTCCTCCTAGTTAAAGACCCTACTTAATTATAAATTCTCTAAAAAGGAGAAAATTATAACCTAATTAAACATCTTTAATAACTTAAATTTTGTATTTCTACTTTAAATATTATATCATAATTAAATATAATAAACAAGTTTTTTACAAAAAATAATTAATATTTTAAATTTTTAAAATATTCAAAAAATAAATATAATTTTATAAATAAAAATAGCAGACACTAAAATATTTAGCATCTGCTATTTTTTAGTATAAATTTATATTAACCAAAATATCTATCTAATACACCCTTGAATGCTTGACCATGTCTTGCTTCATCTTTACACATTTCGTGTACTGTGTCATGGATTGCATCTAAGTTTAATTGTTTAGCTAAAGTTGCTAATTCTTTCTTTCCTTGACATGCTCCAAATTCTGCATCTACTCTTGCTTGTAAGTTTTTCTTTGTATCTGCTTCTAATACTTCACCTAAAAGCTCAGCGAATTTTGCAGCGTGTTCTGCTTCTTCAAATGCAGCTCTCTTATATATTTCTGCAACTTCTGGGTATCCTTCTCTGTCAGCTTGTCTTGACATTGCTAAGTACATTCCTACTTCTGTACATTCTCCAGTAAAGTTTGCTCTTAATCCTTCTACGATTCTTTCGTCTACTCCCTTAGCTACTCCGATTCTATGTTCATCAGCCCAAGCCATATCTCCTTCTTGAACTTTGAATTTATCAGCACCTGCTCCACATACTGGACATTTTTCTGGTGCAGTTTCTCCTTCATAAACATATCCACAGATTGTACATACAAATTTTTTCATAATTAACTCCTCCTCATATTCAAACCCACTTTTATATACATTATAACTTAATGTATTTATTTCAATAAATTATAATCTACATATTTGGATTAAGAAAATTTAATTTCTTACTATGAACTTATTATATAATAATAATTATTAGTTGTAAATAACTTTTTCTTAATCCTTTGTTAATTTAATTTTAAATTAAGGTATATTATTTTACATTTTTGAATAAAATACGTTAAATAATTCCTTAATGTTAATTATAACTAAAATCCCCTCTAAATTCTACTATTTAATTTACATTTCATACATTATCTAACCTCTTTCCCAAAAGGCATAAGTGAAAGCTTAGCAATTTTTAAGCTTTGTGCTGCAAATGGTATACCTATTATTGTTATACATAAAAGTATTGCACTTAATATATTTGCTAAACACATTGCTAATCCACCAAATATTATCCATAGTATATTCATTACAAGGCTAACTCCACTATCATTTACTGTAACTACATCTCTTCCAAAAGGTGCTAATTGTAACTTTGCCATTTTAAAACATTGTAAACCAACTGGAATTCCAATTATTGTTAGGCACCATAATGCCCCTATAAATAACCACCCTATTGAATTAAAAAAACCTCCAAATATTATCCATATAATATTTCCAAGACAACTCATTTTATCAACCCCTTACTTAAAATTAATAAATAAATTACTTAATAAAAATTATATTTATAAAAAAATATATATTATTACTAAATTATCTTATTATATATTATTTTTAAATTACTATAAAGTTTATAAAATAAAAAATAAACTCAAGAAAATTCTTAAGTTTATTTTTAACTATTTTTAAAATGTTACATCATAATTATTCTATATTATTTAATTATATAATTTGATTATTTTTTTGCATTCTTCCATTACAGCATCTTTTATTTCCTTCGGTTCTAAAACTTCACAGGAAGAACCCATTTCTAATATCCATTTAACTATATCTGGTTTTCCTTCTATAAGTCCATTATATATAATATATCCTTCTTCTTTATAATCCTCAAACTGATCTTTTTCTACCCATATATGTTCCTTAAAACACTTTGCGTAAGGATAATGTATTTTTAACTTAATATCATATTTATTAGTATCACTATATATACCAATCCTTCTTTTTAAATATGATTTAACATCAAAGTCATCATCTTTAAAATCTTCATCTAACTCCTCAAGATTTAGTATTCTTACTAATTTAAAATTTCTAACTTCATTTCTATATTCACAAAAAGCTACTATATAACTTGCTCCTTCGTATATATAGATTCCATAAGGATGTATTACTCTAATCATTTCTTCATCATTCATATTAGAATATCTTATTTTAATCTTTTTCTTATTAGATATTGAATTATTAACTATTTTCCATTTATCTTTTAAATTTATATTATATCTATTTATTCTCTTATGTTGGGCTACTGCACAATTATTGCAAAATTTATCATTATCTTTACCATAATCCGCTAATATCTTTAATATTCCTGAATTAAAATCTTCTTTTAAAGGAAAAGTTCCTCTTTCTAAATAATTAATACCAAGTTTAAGTGCTATTGCTTCATCTTCACTTAATCCAACAGCTATTAAACTTGACTCCTTATCTATACTATAACCTCCATACCTTCCTCGCTCTTCCTTTATATTAATTCCTGCCATACAAAGAGCTTCTTTATATCTACTAATTTGCCTAACATCAACTTCTAGCTTATTTGCAAGTTCTCTTCTTGACATTTTCTTTCTAGTCTTAAGGAGTACTAACATATTTAAAGCATTATTTATCTTTCCTATAATCCCTCACCTGCTATACTACTAAATTACCCATCTCATAATTCAAAAAAAATGAGATTTCACCCCCTAGTAAAATCTCATAATCAATATAATTCCTTTTATTGCCGTTCAATTGTAGTTAAAAGATTAATTTACCTTATATAAAATAATTTGAGAAAACTTATTTAATATTGTAATCAGGAATTATTATTATAATAATATAATACAATTTAATGGTGACGTATAAATGTAACATTTTATTTTTTTATTAAATTTTAAATTACATGATAATTTTATCATAAAACCATATTTTTTTACATATATTTACCTTCTTAAATGAGTATTTATTAACTTTAATAAAATTTTGTCTTTTATACAAGTTTTAATTACTTAAATTAAAAAATTTATAGTATAATTAAATTATAAAATAGCTCTAATTTGAAAGGAGTTGATATTTTATGATGCTTAATTCTAAATCAACCGTAAAATTCTTTTCACTTCTTAGTATGATTTTTATAATTACAACCTTATTAATTGAAAAAATCCAACTTATTGACATTCCTGTACATTCAACTTTTATTTTATTAATTTTACTTATTTTATTAATGATTATTATTATAAAAAATTCATAATAAAATAAACAAAAGTAGAGTTATTTTATTAACTCTACTTTTATTTATAGAAAAACTATAAAATTAAAAATTTTAATTGTTGTATACTTTCTATAATACATTCATTATTTTTAATTCAAATAAAAGCATTATTCAAAATATTTCTTTTTATTATTTACTTTCCATATCACTTTTTAATTCTTTAGCAAATTCTTTTTGTAAAGCTTCTTCTTCTTTTTCTTCTTTATCAAGCTCTTCTGTTATAGCTTTTCCTAATTTATTAGCTTCTTTTTGGTCTTCTTTATATTCTTTTGTATTTTCTTCTGCTACTTTAAGATCTTCTTCTGCTTTTTTTATTATTTTTTCTCTTAATTCTTCTACTTTTTTGCTCATTTTAAAACCTCCTAAAAAATCAAAAATGATTTTCTTTAATTAATCTTTATAATTGATTGTACTTACGGTTTAATTATAGCAATTAAATTTTATAATTATATATTTTTGAATTAAGTTTAATAATAAATAATATGATTATTTACAAATAGAAATTTTTATTCATTTATATATAATTTCTATATTTTTTAAACAAATTTTAAATAAGGAGATATAATATTAGAATTGTCTAATTTTATATCTCCTTACATTTAATATAGCTTAGAAATTAATTAAATTACTAATTTATTTATAGATGAAGAACTTTTTTCTTTGTTAATTTCGTCTATAACATCTTGCCTTACTTTATTGCGTTTACTATAATCCTCTTTTATTATTCCAGCCTCATTCTCAACATCAATTTCTTTTCTTGAAGCACATGCTGATACTATAGCTATAGTTGCTAATACCATAACCACTCCTATCACTACATACTTACTTTTTTTCATTTGTAATTCCTCCAAAATACTTTTATAAAATTTGTATCATTATAGTAATAATTAGCTATTAACATTTCTACTTTTTGTAAATCTTATATTAATTTTCTTTAATTTTATTTTATCATTTTATATATTCTGTGTCTTAATATATAAAAATATTAAAATTTTGTTTACATTTTAGTTTTTAAAAATTATATAGTATTTTAGTATTATTTATTTACAAATTATCATCATAGAATGAGCTTTAAGTCCTGGTATATAACCATTTTTAGCTACCCCTATTGGCTCTGTTGACACTATTTTCTCATCTGCTATTATATACCAATCCCTATTATCAATTATAGGAATAGATCTATTAACATCATAATTATCAATTGATGAACTATTATATATAATAACAAAATCCTTATACTTACTATTATTAGCTTTAAAATGAGCTATTATTACTCCTGTTGTATCATTATTATCTTGGAAATATATATTTAAATTTTCTCTAATTTCATCTTGAGTTTTCATTTTAAATATATTAAAGTTTCTTCTTAACTTTATAAGTCCTTTATAATAATTAAATACTTCTATAAACTTTTCTTTTTCTGCCCAATTTATTGCATTTATTTTATCAGAGCTTTTATAGCTATTATAATCACCCTCTTTAGTTCTTAAAAATTCAGCTCCACTTTGAATAAATGGTATTCCTTGTGCTGTAAATATTAAACTTGCACCTAAAATATTTTCTTTCACATAATAATTTTTTAATATTTCACTTCCAGAAAGTTCTTTAATAGAATCTCTATAATGCTTGTTTTGTACACTATAATTATCAGTCTTAACTATTTGGTCCCATATTGTATAGTTATCATGTGAAGCTAAATAATTTATACTTTCTATTGGATTATAAGTTATTGTATTAATTGAACCTTTTAAACCCTCAATTACCTTCCAAGCCTTTTCTTTATTATGCTGATCTCCATTTATAAAACCTCTTGATGGTGAATTATCCCCTCTAAGGGCATCTCTAAAATCATCATTAAAAATTGAAAAACCAAGCCCCTTTTGACTTCCTTTATAAGTTCCATTTCTAACTTCTGAATTACCACCTTTCCATGGCTCCCCATAAATTAATATATTTTCATTAATTTCTTTAACTTTCATAACTATTTCTTTCATAGTTTCTAAATCTATAAGTTCCATAAGGTCAAACCTTAATCCATCAATGTGAAAATCTCTTATTAAATGTAAAATAGAATCTATTATAAACTTTCTAATCATTGGTCTTTCTGTTGCTATTTCATTTCCACATCCAGACCCATTAGTATAATTTCCATAAATATCACTTCTAAAATAATACCCTGGAACTATATTGTCCATATTTTTTGTGTCATACATATGATTGTATACAACATCCATTACTATCATTAATCCATTTTCATGAAATGTCTTAATCATCTCTCTAAATTCTTTTATTCTTACATAAGGATCCCTTGGATTTGTTGAGTAACTTCCTTCTATTGCATTAAAATTTTGTGGGTCATATCCCCAATTTCTATTTTCTTCACTTTCCATACTTTCATCTACTGTTTTAAAATCAAATACTGGAAGTAAGTGTATATGCGTTACTCCTAACTCTTTTAAATGATCTAATCCTGTTTTTACAGTTTTACCTGTATATTTATTTGTAAATACTGTTCCTTCTTGAGCTGCCCCTAAAAACTTTCCTCTTAACTCCTTAGAAACTCCTGATGTTTCACTTATTGTAAAATCTCTTATATGCATTTCATATATTATTGAATCTTCTATACTTTTGATTTTAGGTTTAATATAAGAATTCCATTTATAAGGAACAGCTCTTTCATTAGTTAAACTAATTAAAGCTCCCTTTTTACCGTTTAAACCTACGGCTTCAACATAAGGGTCAACTGCATATGTTATTTTAGTATAAACTTTATTTTTTTCATCAATTTCATTAAAGTATAATCTATATAAATAATATTTTTCTTCATTTGTATTTCTAAATATTTCACATTTAAATGTGCCATTTTCTTTATTTTTCATCATTTCATATGATTCTAAAAAATCCTCATTTAAATCTTCATTATTTTTATAAATTAAAACCTCAACTTTTTTAGCTGTTGGTGCCCAAAGCTTTAACCTTATTGTATTTTCTTTAAAAGTTACCCCCAAGTCATTACCACCATAATAAAAGTTTTCTAAGTAATCTCTTATCATAACTTTGCATGACGAAAACATACTTGATGCTCTTATTTCCAAAAGACTTGATGGTTCTATATTGTCTGGAAAATTTATAATTAAAACTTCTCTTTGTTTTTCCTTAACTATTGTTGATATATTATCTACTTTTATTCCATTTATATATAAGAAATATTTTATTCCTATAATAGGCTCATGTGATAAAAATACTCTTATTTTATTTTTATTGTCCATTATAGCTTTTTCTATTTTAGGAGCAGTAAGCTTTATTGCTTCTTTTAATGATGTAGTAATTTTATTATTTTCATATATTAAATAAATATTTTTTTCATCTTTATTTAAATTAAATGTATTAGTCTGTTCACTCCAATCATTTACCCACCCATTACCCCATATTCTTTTTCTCAATATAAACTTATCTTTCCTTAAAAACTCCCCTATACCAAGGTCAGTCTTAAAATTAAGAGAAACTTCTTCACCATGTTTATTATCATCAAAACTCCATATATTCCAACTAAAATTGTCACCAAAATACAATCCATTTCCTTTTATAAATTGAAAAAATGATCCTTTTTCTTTATATTTTCTAACTATTATAGTTTTTTTAGCCCATCTTTTTGTTTCTTCATCTATGGCTACTATTATAATTTCTGTTCCTTCTTTTACTTCTTCTGAGACCTTCAAAATATTTTCTTCTATATGTACTCCTTCAACTTTACTTTCTAAATAAAAAATTGAATCTTCAATAGGTATATTTCCATATAATGATTTTTTAACTAAAACAAGTTCTGTTGGATAATATTCTGAAACAAAGTTTGCTGAAGATTTAATTTCTATAACTTCATTAAACCCTTTCCAGTTAAATGAAAATTCCTCTATATTTTGATTCCAGTTATTTATATAAACTTCATTTCCTTCAGAATCTATTATTAAGTATCCATACTTATATTCGCCATTCCTTAATCCTTCTGAGAAAGTAATATCTCTAATCATTTTCACATTTCCATCTGAAGTATCTAAATTCCATTTAAGTTTAAAATCGTCTTTTTTCTTCCAATCATTAAAGTCTCCAAGTACAAAAGCATCTACCGCACCTTTATAATCAATTGAAAATCTAATAGTATTAGTAAGTGGACTTAATTCTAATTCATATCTTGATCCATTATAATCTACTACTTTCCTTTTTAATGAATTGAACATATAAAACCTACACCTCTATTTTTAATTTCAATATTATTAATTATTTTATAAACTATATTTTGATTCATATATATGCTAAATTTAACTATACTATTTCATTATGGACATATAATAATATTTTTATCATAAATTTATATATAACATATAAAAAGAAAAAAACTCTAACCAGTATAAACTAATTAGAGTTTTTTATTTATATAAACCTTCTATTTATTATTTGTTATAAGAATCATCTCTCTTAAAATTTTACAAGCCACAGCTGTAGATACACCTGTACTATCATATTGTGGAGATAATTCATTTATATCAAATCCTACAATATTTAATCCTTTAAGCTTTAATATTGAATTTAATAACTCTTTAAATTCAACTCCACCAGGTTCTGGAGTACCTGTTCCTGGAAATACTGATGGATCTAAAACATCTAAATCTATAGTTATATATACTGGAAAATTCTTAACTTTATCTATAGCAAATTCTAAATTATCTAAATTAAATTTATTTGTATATACATGTTGTTTTCCCCAATTAAATTCTTCTTTTGATCCTGAACGTATTCCAAATTGAAATATTTTATCATCCCCAACTAAATCCCAAACTCTATGAAGTACTGTTGCATGAGATAACTTTTCCCCTAAATACTCTTCTCTTAAATCTGCATGAGCATCAAAATGTATAACATGAACATTTGGATACTTTTTAAAAACAGCTCTAAAGTTTCCTAATGTTACTAAATGTTCTCCACCTATCATAGCAGGTATTTTATCATCTAATACTACTTTAGCTGAAAATTTTTCTATTTCTTTAAGTGCCATTTCACTGTTTCCAAAAGGTAATTCTAAATCTCCACCATCAAATACTTTCATATCATAAAGGTCAATATCTTGATAAGGGCTATAACTTTCAAGTCCCCAAGAATCTATTCTCATAGTTTGACTTGCAAATCTTGTACCTGGTCTAAATGATGTTGTTGAATCAAAAGGAGCTCCAAAAACTACAACTTTTGCTTCATCATATTCTGATTCACACCCTATAAATGTTGAAATATTTTTATTCATTTGCATTTTCTAAAGCTTCCTTTACATAGTTTGGAAGAGCAAATGATCCTCTATGAAGTTCTGTGTTGTAATATTTAGTTTTTATATTAAGCTCATTCCATTTATCTATTGATTCATTATTTACAGGATCGTATTTTTTTGATGCAAATCCAAATAACCAATGCCCTGATGGATATGTTGGTATATGCGCTTGATAAACTTTGCAAATTGGGAAACATTCTTTTATTCTCTTATGAGCTCTTTTCATATTATTTTCATAAGCCTTATAATATGGGCTTTCATGTTGATTTACAAGTATCCCATCCTCTTTAAGTGCATTGAAACAATTTCCATAAAACTCTCTTGTAAATAATCCTTCTCCTGGTCCAAATGGATCTGTTGAATCAACAATTATAAGATCATACTTATCTTGAACACCTCTTACAAACTTTAGTCCATCTTCATAATATATATTTACTCTTTCATCATCTAATTTACTAGCTGTTTGATGTAAATATTTTTTACATACATCAACAACTAACTTATCTATTTCAACCATATCTATTTTTTCTATTGTTTTATACCTAGTAAGTTCTCTTACAGTGCCACCATCTCCAGCACCAATTACTAATACATTTTTTATATTAGGATTTGTTGCCATTGGAACATGAACTATCATATCATGATAAATGAATTCATCTTTCTCTGTAACCATCATAAGACCATCCAATGTAAAAAATGTTCCAAATTCTTCTGATTTAAAAACATCTATTCTTTGAAAATCACTTTCTCCTTTATATAATTGTTCTTCAACCTTTATTGAAAATCTAACTTTATCTGTATGTTCTTCTGTATACCATAATTCCATCTTTAAAATACCTCCCTATAATTTTAATACTTTTATATTTTCTATTTTCATGTCCTCAGTTCCAGTTACTAAACATCCCTTTTCCTTTGAGTAAACTATACAGTCTATTGCTTCTTTTGTTACAAGTTCTCCTGGTGCTAAAATTGGAATTCCAGGTGGATAACACATAATAAACTCACCAGATACTTCCCCTTCACACTCAGTAATTTTCTTACTTACCTTTTCTGCATAAAAAGCTTCTTTTGGAGTAACCTTAATTATTGGGTTTATATATTCATGGTCAAATGCTAATAATTCTTTTTTTGCATATCTTCTTTTTATCTCACTTAAAGCTGATACTAATCTTTCTATATTGTATTTTGTATCACCAACTGATATTATTGCAAGAATATTTCCTATATCACCAAGCTCTATTTGAATACCATATTCATCTCTTAATATGTCATAAACTTCTATACCTGCAAGACCTATTCCTAAAGTATTTATAGTAAGCTTTGTTACATCAAAATCATAAATACTATTGCCATTTACTATTTCTCTTGAAAAAGCATAATATCCACCAATTTTATTTATTTCATTTCTTGCATATTCCGAAAGTTCTACTACCTCTTTAAATATTTTCTTACCATTTAAAGCAAGATTTCTCCTTGCCAAATCTAATGAAGATAATAAAAGATATGACGCACTTGTTGTTTGTGTTAAATTTATAATTGTTCTAACATAATCAGGACTTATTCTATCACTCTTCATAACAAGCATTGAACTTTGTGTAAGTGACCCTCCTGTTTTATGTATACTTATAGCAGCCATATCTGCTCCAGCTTCCATAGCTGAAACTGGAAGATTTTCTCCAAAATAAAGATGTGTTCCATGAGCTTCATCTACAAGAACGTACATATTATTTTCATGAGCTAATTTAACAATTTCTTTAAGTGGTGAACAAATTCCATAATAAGTTGGATTGTTTACAAAAATCGCTTTTGCATCTTTATTTTCTAATATTGCCTTTTCAACATCCTCAATTGCCATTCCTAATGATATACCTATATCATTATGTATTCCTGGATTTATATAAACAGGTTTTATTCCAGAAACAATTAATGAATTAATAGCAGATTTATGAACATTTCTTGGCATTATAATTTTATCTCCATCTTTACAAACACTCATTATCATTGCTTGTACAGCTGATGTTGTACCGTTTATCATAAAAAATGCATTATCTGCATTAAAAGCTTCTGCTGCAAGTGCTTCAGCTTCTTTAATTACAGAAACAGGATGCATAAGGTTATCTAAAGGTTTCATAGAATTTACATCTACTGCTAAACAATCTTCACCAAGAAACTCTTTTAGCTCTTCATTTCCCCTTCCTTGCTTATGTCCTGGAACATCAAAAGGAACTATTCTTTGATTTTTATACCACTTTAAAGCCTCATATATAGGTGCACAAAACTGTGATAAATTTTTCAATCCATTAACCCACCTTTCCTAATAAATATTCATACCACCATATATTTCTATCATTTCTCTTGTAAGTCTATCTCTAATATCGCGTCTCTCATCTGGTGATAATTCGTAAGGATCTTTTTTAAACATATAATTATCAAGTTTTATATCTCTAACCATCATCTTTGTATGAAATATATTAGATTGATATATGTTAGTATCTATAGCATCATATCTCTTTAATGTATCTTTATCTATAAAATCTTGTATTGTTCTTATTTCATGGTCTAAGTAGTGCTTACGTCCATTTACATCTCTTGTAAAGCCTCTAACTCTATAATCCATTGTTATTACATCGGAATCAAAACTATTAATCAAATAATTTAATGCATTTAATGGAGATATTTTTCCACAAGTTGATACATCTATATCAACCCTAAATGAACTTATATCATTATTTGGATGAAATTCTGGGTATGTATGGACAGTTAGATGACTTTTATCTAGATGTCCTACAATACTATCTCTTAAATCTACATATGAAAGTTCGCCCTTATTACAAGATGGATCCACATTAGCTATTGGAAGTGCTTCCTCTGTTATTAATATGTTTACACTAGCTCCTTGTGGTTCATAATCTTGTCTTGAAACATTAAGTACATGTGCTCCTATTATTTCTGTAACATCAAAAAGTATTTTTGTTAATCTCTCTGAGTTGTACTGTTCATCTATATATTTTATATAATCTTCTTTCTCTTTTTCTGTTTTTGCATAGCAAACATCATAAATATTAAAACTTAAAGTTTTAGTTAAATTATTAAAACCATAAAGCTTAATTTTTTCAGTCATTTTGAATATCATCCCCTATCTTATTTGTTATTATTTTAAATCCCGGAATTAATTTCAATTAATTATATAGTACAAATTTACCATTTACCAACACTATTATTTTCCATTTTTGTATTTTTATTATATTTTTGTAAATAAAATAATTTTGTGTAATAAATACTAACTTTAAAATTTAGTATTACTAAACATAATATTATTATCTCAAGTACTTTAAAAGATTGATTTTACTTATTTTTATTCATATAGACCTAAAAAATAAAAATTTAATGAATTTTTTTGAAAATAATTGTTAACATTTTGTAAACTTTTTTATTTATTATTATTTTTTCTTAGTTTTGATTAATTTAATTTATATTTTTTATTATATTTTTTACTATAATTATTTAATAATATTTTAAAAATTTATAACTATTAATTATTTTTAAGTAATAATTTATATCACTTAAAAATTTATACTGTCATATTTCTATTAAAAATAGTAAAATATATTTATAAATTTAATTTTGGATTAAAGGGAGAAATTCATATGATAAAATTAGGATGCCACGTAGGAATGAGTGGAAAAGAAATGTTTTTAGGATCAGCTAAAGAAGCTGTTTCTTATGGAGCTAATACTTTTATGGTATATACTGGAGCTCCTCAAAATACTAGACGTAAAGACATTAGTGAACTTAGAATAGACGAAGGTTGGGCTTACATGAAGGAGCACGGAATAGATGATATAGTTATTCATGCACCTTATATAATAAATTTAGCTAATACTGTAAAACCAGAAACTTTTGAACTTGCAACTGAATTTTTAGCATTAGAACTGCAAAGAACTGAAGCTATGGGAAGTAAAACTTTAGTTCTTCATCCTGGTGCTCATGTTGGTGCTGGTGTTGATGCTGGAATTAATCAAATAATAAAAGGTCTTAATGAAGTATTAACTAAAGATACAAAATGTAATATAGCTCTTGAAACTATGGCTGGTAAAGGAACTGAAATTGGTAGAAACTTTGAGGAAATTGCAAGAATTTATGATGGTGTAACTCATAATGATAAACTTAGAGTTTGTTTTGATACTTGTCATACAAGTGATAGTGGTTATGATATTATTAATAACTTTGATGGAGTTATTAATGAATTTGATAAACTTATTGGAAAAAATCAAATTGCAGTATTTCATTTAAATGATAGTAAAAATATTCCTGGAGCTAAAAAGGACCGTCACGAGAATATTGGTATAGGTAATATAGGTTTTGATGCTTTAAGATATGTTGTATGGCATAAGGACTTTTTAGAAATTCCAAAAATACTTGAAACTCCTTATGTTACCATTCCTGGAGAAAGCAAAAAATCTGTTCCACCTTATAAATATGAAATTGAACTTCTTAGAAGAAATGAACCAGTTTCAATGACTAATGAAGAGTTTATAGAAAATGTTTTAAAAAACAGATAAAAAGTAGATGGTATTTACCTTCTACTTTTTATTTATTCAATACTATATTTAGTCATCAATAAAAAATAAATTTTCTACTGTTGTCCCTAAAAACTTAGCAAGCTTCATTGCTAACTCTAAAGTAGGATTATACTTATTATTTTCTATTGCATTTATTGTCTGTCTAGTTACATTCATATTAATTGCTAAATCTTCTTGTCTATATCCAAGTTCTTTTCTTAATTCTTTTATTCTATTTCTCATTTATTTTTGCATCCTTATTTTTAAAATAGTACTTGCTCCTAAGAATACAAGATTTTGTGTTATAAATAAAAAGAATTCTGCTCCCCATATACCATTTATTACATAATTATAAACTGACCATATAAATAAAAAAATAGCAGTATACGCCCATGCAACCTTTATACTCTTAAAAGATATTTGCATTTCCATTTCATCCATTTTTTTAAATCCTAACATTATATCTTCCTCCTCTAATGTAAAAACTTCTTTACATTTATTGTACACTTCCATTTTATTGATGTAAATACTTTTTTACATTTTAAAGCTGTAAAATTAAAAAGATAGTACAAATAAAGTCACTTATACTACCTCTTTATATTAATTTAAGTTTGAGTAAAAGTTATAACTAATGCTACAATTAAAACAACTATTATTCCAATATACATTGCCATTCCTGTTTTTGTTGCAGCATTTACTGTGTACCCCATACCAAATCTTTTTTCTACATTAACACGTGGATCATCTTTATTGTAATATATAATTCCAAACTTCCAATTATCATCATCGTCTTTTTGTACTACATTGTTATTCTCTATTTTATAATTATTTCTTACTTTGTAAGCTTTAATCATAAATATAAAAAGTACAGTAAACATAAATACTACAAGAATTAATATAAAACTAACTAAAAAACTGCTCATAGGTATAATTTGAAGTATTTGAAGATTTCCAACTGTTAATATAACCATAGTTAAAACTCCAGTAAAAATCATCATATTTGATAAAATTCTTCTATACTTTAAATTACCTTCTCTTGATTTCTCTGGATTTCTTGGATCTATTTTAAGTTTTTGTTTTTGGATTAAAAAATCTATAAATATAAATATTCCAAAAATAAATATCATTGATAATATTATTGAAAATACAGTAAAGAAGCTCTTTTCTGAATAACCAATAACATTTCCACTAAAATCAAAGTTTGTTGCTATTATATTTGGCATTGAATCATATTTTGATATTGCTAAGTAAAGATTAAATAAAATTAATGTTCCCATAGTAACTATATAAAAAATTAATGTTCTTAAATTATATTTAACCTCTTCAAGTTCATAAATAACAACTTGTTTTTTCCCTTTTAACCCTCCTAAATTTCTCTTTAGTCCTTTCATTTTTTCATTATAAAATCCAAAGGATATCATTAATGCAAATATAGTAAAAAATATTGAAACTACATTAAGAGCTATACTTGATTTTAAATAACTAAATATTATTAGTCCCTCTGCTATAATTGAAATTATAATATTAACCCATTTATATCTATTTACTAACTTTTTTACATCCTTATTATTTTTCATTTCTTCTGTTACTACACAACCTAAAAGTAATTGCTTCTTACCCTTTATAGGAAGTATTGTCATTGAATAAAATTCAATAAAAATTACTAAAGTCATAATAATTACATAACTAATATCAAACATATTTAACCCTCCCTAATACTCTTTTAAAATACCATCTAATAAATTTAATATCTCTTCCTTAGACAACCCTTTTGCAATGCCTTCTTGTGTTATTTCATTAAGCTTTAAATTATATTTTTCTTTAAATTCTATGTCATCTTTTGCTTTTTTAATATTAACTATTACACCTTTTCTTCTATCTACAGATACAAAACCTTCGTCTTTTAATAAGTTATATGCCTTATTTACTGTATGAAGATTAACTTCCACTCCAGAAGCTAACTCTCTTACAGATGGAAGTTTATCCCCTTCCTTTATTTGGCCTTTTGCTATTCCTTCAATTATTTTATTTCTTATCTGAAGATATATAGGAGTTTCGCTTTCAAATTCTAAAACTAAAAACATTTTTACCTCCTTTATTAACTTTATTCTATTTGTTATATATAATATATAACATATAGAATAAATGTTCAATATAAAATTTAAAATTTTTCCCATAAAATAAAAAACTTACTGCTAAAAAGCAATAAGTTTTTTATTTTATATTAATTCATTTTTTAATTTTTTTAGTCTCTTCATTACATTATTTTCACCTTTACCAAAATAATCATGTAATATTTTATACTCTTTAAATAACTTATTATAAAGTGCCACATTTTCTTTAATAGGCTTATATGTTTTTTCTTTTTTTCTAGACATATACTTTGATGCTTCCTCTATGCTATCATATCCACCATTTTCTTTGCCTACAATAGCTGCTGCAAGTATTGCAGAACCTAATGCTGAAGCTTGATTAGAATCAGATATATTTATTTCTTTGTTTAATACATCAGAATAAATTTGCATCATCATCTCATTTTTTTGTGCTATTCCTCCAGCTGCATATATCTCTTTAATATCAACACCTTCATTTTCAAAAGCATCTATAATTATTTTAGTACCAAAAGCTGTTCCCTCAATCAATGCTCTATATATTTCTTCCGGCTTTGTATGAAGTGTATAACCTATAATCGCTCCTGTTAAATCTGCATCTGTAAGAACACTTCTATTTCCATTAAACCAATCTAAAGCAATTAAACCACTTTCTCCTGGCTTTTGTCCTTTTACTTTTTCACATAATAACTGATGAATATTAATATTTTTATTTTTTGCTTCATCTTCATATTCTTTTGGTACAGCATTTTTTACAAACCAATCAAAATGATCTCCAACACAAGCTTGTCCAGCTTCATAAGCATAATATCCCGGTATTATTCCATCTTCAACAACTCCACTTACTCCACTTATAAATCTTTCTTTATCATCCATCATTATATGACAAGTTGATGTTCCCATAATCATAAGCATTTTTCCTGGTTTAACAATTCCTAAAGCTGGAAGTGCTGCATGCGCATCTACTATTCCAGTTGCAACCTTAATTCCTTCTTTTAAATTTAACTTATCTGCCATTTCTTTAGTTAAAGTTCCTGCACACTGATCTAAGCATTTAATATTATTACTAAGTTTCTCTTCTGTAAAATTTTCTAATTTAATATCTAATGATTTAAAAAATTCTTTTGATTCATACCCCTTTTCCTTAGACCACATTCCTTTAAATCCAACACTACATATACTTCTACTTTCTTTTCCTGTAAGCTTTAGTATAATCCAATCTAGTGCTTCTATTATTCTATATGCATTATTATAAATTTCTTCATCTTCATTTATAAGTTTCATAACCTTTGGAACAAGCCATTCAGAAGATATTTTCCCCCCATACCTTTTAATAAAAGTTTCTTCCCTATCAATTGCTATCTTATTTAACTTATTAGCCTCATCCTGTGATGAATGATCTTTCCATAACTTAACATAAGCATGTCTTCTATTTTTAAATTCATCTTTTAAACATAAAGGTTCGTTATTTTTATCTATTGGCATTATAGTACAAGCTGTGAAATCAACCCCAATTCCTATAATATCATTCTTATTTACTTTACATTCTTCTATAAGTTTTGGTATTTTATATAAAACCTCTAAATAGTCATTTGGATGTTGAAGGGCTGTATCAATTGGTAATCTTGTTTTTCCATCCGGCATAAACTCATCCATAACTCCATGTTTATAAATCACTTCTTTACAACCAATTTCTTTTCCATCTTTCACATCAACTAAAAGTATTCTTCCTGATAATGTTCCATAATCAATTCCTATAGTATATTTAGCCATTTCTCTCCCCCTAAGTTAAACTAAAGTCCATTAACCCTTCTAAGAAAACGTTATCTAGACAGATTAATTCTATTTATAAATAATATTATCTTGTAAAATATTTTAAGGTTTTACATATGCAAATCCTTCATTTTGCTTTTCTATAAGCTCCATAACTCCTGCAGGTACAACTTTTACAAAGTTTAAAAGTTCGTTTTTATCTATATTAAATTTATTTATACTATTATTACATACTGCTATTATAACACCTTTATTAAATACATCATTTAGTTCATTAATTATTCCATGTTTTTTAGCATAATCTTCTTTTAAATTAACTACTGACTTTCCATTAATTAATAATTCAATGGTTATATTCTTATTTAAATTTAATAAATTTTTTATATTTCCTAATGCCACTTCCAATTTTCCTTCTTCATTTACATGTAAAATTACTTTCATTTAAAATACCTCCTTTTATAATTTGATTTTATCAAACTATATTATTTTTTTCTGTTTCTAAAATATAAATATTAATTTAAGTTTAATCTATTTTAATTTAGCTATATTATTTAAGAAACTACTTTTTTATTTAAATTCAATATAGTAAATGTCATTATAATTTTTTAAAAGAAAAAGAGTGATTTAAAAATCACTCTTTTATTTAAATTATTTTTATTTATTTATTACTTTTTTTCTAAAAAGAATCATCCCTAATATTACCCCTATAAATCCTAACATCATAAAATACAATCCAGATTCATTTCCAGTCTTAGGCAATTCTTTTGTACTTGTACTTTTATTTTTCTTATTAGGAGTATTATTTTTGTAACTTGGTTTTTCAATTTTCTTCTCGTTTGTTAAATTATCTTTTGTAACTTCACCTGCTTTTATTGCAAACTCATGATTTTCATCATTCAATACATATCCCTTTGGTGCTTTTGTTTCTTTGAAGAAATACTCCCCTTCTTCTAGTAATATTCCTCCATTTTCTGTTATACGTGCTACTTCTCCTGTTGCCCCATTTTTATTTATTTTACCATTTTCATCTGTAATTCCTGTTAAAAATGGCTTATTCATTCCTTTTTTATAAAATTCAATTGTTGCTCCCGCTACCGGTTTTCCATTTGATACATCTGTTTTACTGAATTCTAATATTCCTTTTTGTTTCTCATTTGCTAAGTTATCTTTTGTAACTTCTCCTACTTTTATTATAAACTCATGATTTTCATCATTTAATATATATCCCTTTGGTGCTTTTGTTTCTTTAAAGAAATACTCCCCTTCTTCTAGTGATATTCCTCCATTTTCTGTTATACGCTCTATTTCTCCTATTGCCCCATTTTTATTTATCTTACCATTTTCATCTGTAATTCCTATTAAAAATGGCTTATTCATTCCTTTTTTATAAAATTCAATTGTTGCTCCCGCTACCGGTTTTCCACTTGATATATCTGTTTTACTGAATTCTAATATTCCTTTTTGTTTCTCATTTGTAATATTCATTGTTACTATTTGATTATTTTCATTAATTTTAATTGTAAATTCCTTTGAATTCAATTTATAATTTTCAGGAGCCTTTACTTCTTTAACAATATATTCACCATAAGGTAATAGCTTACTTTCAGCAATTCCTTGTTTATTTGTTTCTAAGGAATCTACAAGTAATCCATTTTCTTTTTGCTTAATTTCAAATTTAGCTCCATATAATTTTGAACCATTTTTAGAGTCTGTTTTTACTATTTTTACTTTTCCTTTTATAAATTTATTTACAAATTTAATTTCATTTACTTTGTTTGATTTTAATTCTATAGATTTTATTTCATTTGACTTTACTAGATAATTAGGTACTGATTTTTCACGTACATATATAATTCTTCCAACTTCATTTAATGTTTTAGAAACCGATCCATCATTTTCAGTTACTAATTCAAATACACTTCCTGAAAAATCTTTATTATAAGATGCCTCAAAAACTACTCCTTTAACTGGATTATTATTTTCATCTACCTTTAAAAGTTTCAATGATGCTTCTTTTTTTACATTTAATACTAAATTAAATGAATTAAAGTCACTAACTTTTGTTATTGGTGAAACCTTTTGACTTGTTTCATTTATATAAACAATATTTGTTCCTTGATGCTTTTTAATTATATTTTCAAATGATAATTTTAATCCGTTTACTGCATTTTCTGTTGGCTTAATTGTAAGAAATTCTTTTCCACCTTCTACACCATATCTTAATATGTATCCATCTTTATTTATATCCTTATTGGGACTATATCCACTTGCCTCCATATAAGTAAACAATACATTATTTTCATCTATTAATTTTGTTACTTTTCCTAATTTTGTATTTATTACTTGTCCATTAAATGAAGGAGTTTTTTTGCTTTTATTAACTTTTTTAATAATAATATTTTTATTAGAATCATAAAATCCTGGCTTTGATTCCCAAGTTAATTTATACACACCATAATTACTCATAACTTCCCATATTAATAACTGTGTTGTAGTATAATCTTCCATTGTTTGTTTACTTGTATTCCAACCGTAATATGTAATTAGTTCAATATCTCTTTTTAATTCTTTATTATTTTCAAATAAATTTTCTAAATACTCTTGTGTATAATTATATCCCTTTTTAGCTTGCATCCAAGGTTCAACACAAAAAACTGGTTTACCATTTATAGTTAAATATTCAAATTTATCTTTATAATCTGTATAGGTTGTATAATTCACCTTTAACCCATCAGGTCTTTTTACTGATTTTTTAGATGTTAATTTTGTATTACCAGTAATGCTTTTTAATTCTACACCAAGTTTATTGTCCGATGCTTTTGCTTCTTTTACTCCTGTAAAATTTGTACCAATAATTAAAGTTATTAGCATAATACTAATTTTAGAAAAAAATAATTTAAATTTATTTTTTCTACTCATATCAATTCTCCCCTATTCTAATTTAATTATTAAATAGTTATAAAAAGAGAGTTTATTTAATTTCAAAATTTATTTAATAAAAATATTTAAAATAATAAAGGTAAATATTTTATTCGTTATAAATAATCTAGTTATTATTTTATATTTATTCACACTTCATCTTATATTTATAAATAAAATTTATTAAAAACAAATTAATCTTTCTCCTCCTTTCGAGAAATTAAATAAATATATAACTATAATCTTATTATATATACAAGTAAAAAAATTAGAATATATTAACTCTTCCACTTTTTTAGTTAAAAGAACAAAAAATGAGAATGTAAATTTTATATTAATAAACTTTATCCTTGCTATGTGTAGTACTATGCATAATTATAAAAACCTTATTATAATTTTATTTAAATTTTTAATCTTTATTTTTAATCTTTAATCGCCTCATTTTATCTAGGCTATTTTTTAATCTTTCCCATTCCCAATTGTAAGCTGTATTATTAATAATAAAACACTTTTTTTCTTCTATATAAATTAAAGTATCTGATATAACTAAATCAACATCATCATAAATTTTATCCACAAAAGTTATAGGTAATATTGTCAATGCTCTTATCTTGTTTTCAAGTAATTTTCTTGGCTTATTTCGTGATGAAATTAAAAGAGCAATTTTAATTTCATTATAAAAATAATTTACATTTAATGTGCTTATTATTATATAAAGATATTTATAATATAAATATTTATTTTTAAAGAATTTCTCAAACTTACTATTATTTTTAAATACTTCTTTAATAAAAATATCAAATATATTTATAAGATCATTATAATTATCCTTTAAAAAATCAATTTCTCTTAAGTTATAAAAAAATGTAGTGTCTTCATAAAAAAAATAACTAACTAAATTAGCACAAAATATTTTACAAAACATTTCAGTATATTCTTTATTAGTTATATATTGATTTAAAAACTTATTTAATTTATTTATAAATAAATATGCAGCTTCTTCACATATAGATTGTTCTCCACCTATTGTAAAAAAGCTAGACAAATAATCTAATTTTTCTGAGTACATTTCTTCTGATACCATTAATGAATAAAAAAGAACAATCTCATTATGAATTAAATTTTTATTTTTGCTATCAAAATTAAATTCATAAGCTGATAACATTATCTCTTTAAATTCTAAAAAGTTTTTATTATTATCAAAAAACTTATTCATATTACCTATATCATCTAGAACATATCCTTCCTTATCTCTGATTAAATTAATTGCTATCCACAATATCATTTTTTCCTTAAGAAATATATTATTAGTATTAAATCTACCTACATATAAATTACAATAAATTTCATTACTTTCTTTTTTTAATTCCTCATCAAAAGGCCATTCAAATATTCTATTACTACACCAATAAAATTTTAAAAAGAAATATCTTATTTGATACTCCTTCCCCATAATAGGAAATTTATTTTGTCCACAAAAATCTAAATCAAATTTATTTAATAATTTTTTTAAATTAGGTAATTGTCTGTATATGGATGATAAACTTATATGTAGATTCTTTGCTGTTTTTCTTATATTCTCATAATTATTTCTAAAAATTGAATCTATTAAACGATATAAAATAGATCTCTTTATGTAAATATATTTAAAATAATCAACTGAAAAATCTGCATTTACCTCCAAAATTAAGTTTAGTTTCTGTGATTTTTCTATATTTAAATCTATATTATAAATTTTTGCATCATAATTAATTTCATCTATTGTACTTAATAAGGTTCTCTCATTTAAATTTAACAATTTAGCTAAATCTTTAAGATGTACTAATCCTTGATTTTTAGATAATTCATATATAATTGAAACTTTTCTCATATCCAAATTATTCAGTAGATCCTTCATTAAAATCCCTCCTCATTTGTTAAAACCCATCTAAATAAATGTTGCATATTTTTATTGAATACAACTAAATAATCTCTCCATTATATAATGGAGAGATTAATCTAAAAACTATAAATAGAATATGTAGTACTAAAATATTAACTTTATAAAGTTAATTTTAATAATTATAAATTTCAAGTTAAAAGTATATTTAATAACATTATTACTTCAACAAGTTTATATATATACTTAAATAAATCAAATCTCTATATTTTATAAATTTATTATAAATAGCTAAAATGATGAAAATTGCATAGATTTAAATATTTTTATAAAAATACTTAATTATTTTGTAAGAAATTATACTATATTACCATTATTATAAGTTACAATAATAATTTATAATAATGGTAATTTAATACTATTTCATCCAATGTTACTATAACCTTTTTATACAGTCAATTATTTTAAAACTTTTAATAATTCATATATTTATGTTTATATAATTTTTTTAAATTATATTTATATAAATTTTAATAATAATTTTAATAAAATAAAAAACCACCGTAATATGTGGTGGTTTTTTTCTAAAATTCATAATTTTAATTAAATAACAAAATATATTTTAAATTTTATTATTTAATTTAAACTTTAATAAAGATAATATTCTTTATGACTATTATCTTTATTAACTTATAATATTTAACTGAATAAAATCTCTTTTTTATCTATAATTTTAAATTACTTTAAATAATCTTCAACTGCTTTTACTATATCTATTTGAATTTTCAAGCTATCAATTGGATGCTTTTCTATATTTAAAGCATGATTTGCACCTTCAAACTTTATTAATTTAACTCCATTTATTCTATTTATTTTACTTATATTTTCTTCTTTCAAAAGTGGATCTGCACTTCCTGTTATAACTAATGAATTTTCTTTAATTCCCATATTTACAGTTTTATCTATAGGACTTATATAAACATTTGTTATATTGTACCCTTTTATATTTTCATTTAATACATTTTGCACACAAGTTCCTATACTTTTACCTATTATAACTATATTTTTATATTTTGAATTTAGTATACTATTTATTTGCTCTAAAGTTTCCTTTGCTACTATATCAAATTCCTTAGCTACATCAAAAGTTTTTCTTGCAATTTGAAATCCATATTCAACTTTAATTAAATCATAACCTAATTTTAGTGATAGTTCGCTTATATATTCTAGAGTTACTCTATCTAAAGTATAACCTATTCCAGGAAGTACTATTGCCAATGTTTCACTTCCTTGATTAACTAAATGTGTCTTTAGCTCTACTCCCCAATATGAATTAATTACATTACTCATAACTTCCATCTTCTTTCCTTCTTATATTTTTTCTTCTGTTAACTTTTAATTTAAGCATAAGAACTTATATATTATACTAACATTATACTCCTTATTGATTTATTGTTATAATATGAATATCTTATATTACTTATAAGCTACCTATTATGTTTTTATTTATATATAGATAGTTTAAACTTTTAATATTTTATACATCATAAAAATAAATTTCTATATCTATACAAATATTTAAACATATAAAAAAAGGAGTTTTAAAACTCCAATCTTTAATTTAAATATTATTTTTAATATACTTGCTTTCTAGATTTTAAAATCATAATTATAGAAACAGGTAAAAATATAACTAAAAATATAATTCCAAATATTCCTGTTAATGCTACTGAAACAGTAGCCAATTTTGTAAGTGTCATTCCTAAAAAATTAAATACTATATGTACTATTATACCGCCTATTAATGATTCACTATACATATACATTAATGCACAAACAACACCTAATATAAAAGTATATATCCCTTGTACTACATTAAAGTGCATAAATGAAAATACTAATGCTTGAATTATAATAGCAACTACAATGTTATAATTGTTTTTTAAAAATCCAAATATAACACCTCTAAAAAATATTTCTTCAAATATAGGTACAAATATTGATATTATTAAAATTCCTATTATTGAATTTTGTGCTTGACTTAAATTCATCTGAACGTCCTTATAACTTGAAAAAATAGGTGTTAAGAAAGTTATTATATACATTGATAACATATAAATTCCGCAAGCTAACATAATAATATATACACATTTTTTTATGCTAATCTTTTTAAATTTTTCTTTATTTATAAGATTATTTTTATGTTTTGTAAAAATTAATAATAATATTATTAACATTATTAAATCACTAATAAAAACTGATAAATTTAATCCTAGGTTTGTTTTTGAAATTAAAGGCATAACTTTTTCATAACTAAATTGTAAATTATTTTGTTTTGCCACTATAAATATTTGCATACTTTGGACCACAGCCTGTATTATTACAAAAATTACTGGTAATCCTATTACTATGCCTAAAGTTTTTAAAGCTTTTTTCATTTTTATCCCCCTTAAATATGTTTACATTTTATATAAATGTATAGAATAATAATATCATTAAACACTTTTTTCAATTTTAAATTTTTATTTGCTATTATGTAAATATTTATAAAATTTAACATTTTAAATTACTTAATCAATAAACCTTATTTTGCATATAATGATTATAATCAATTTATAAAAGTGATATTATGGAATATGTTATAAAATTAAATGATTGTGAAATTTTAGGTTCTGGATGTGAAGGAAGTGTTTACCTAACTCCTGAAGGTTATGCTCTTAAAGTTTTTAATAGTATAAAATCTGCCGAAAGTGAAGCAAATATATTAAAAAATACAGAGGATAGCAGATTCTTCCCTAAACTCCTGTTAAAGGTTAGTAACATAGTAATAAGAGAATGTGTTCATGGAGAAACTCTTTATGAATATTTAAGAGAACACGGACTTTCTTTTAAAGTTTCAAAAGAATTAATAGATCTTATTGAAGATTTAAAAATACTTAAATTTAAACGTATAAATATAAGAAATGCTCACATATTTGTGAATAATAAAGAAAATATAATGGTTATAGACCCAAGAAAATCTTATGATAAAGTTACTCCATATCCTAAAGATATAATTAAAGTTCTATTAAAGCTTAACTTATTTGACGATTTTATTAAGCATGTTGTAGATTATAAACCTGAACTTTTACCTTATTGGATAGATGGTTATAACTATGTAGTAAATATTTATAGACATGTATTGAGGTATAAATATTAAAATAAAAATCAGGCTATCATAAATAAGATAGCCTGATTTTATTAGCTTATAGCCTTTATAGTACTTGCAACCCCATATTTTTCATTACTTAACTTTAAATATAATTTCATATTTTTTTCTCCATCACCAATAGGAAAATCTGTTGGTCCACCTATAATATACTTAACCCCTTTTGCAGTTACAAATCTTTTACTTCCAACAGTATCTTTAAAATTTTCATCTTCTTTTGATTTATACTTAGTTACTGAAAATAGAAAACCTTCACTACTATACTTATATGGCTCTTGAGGTATCATATATACACCAATTCCATCATCATAAGATTTTACAGTATAAAGTCCACTCCAACTTGCAGGAAATGTTATTTGGATTCCTAAATTAATATTTTTATACACATGTTCTTTCTTAGATTGCTGATTATTGTTGATAACTTCATTTTTTGTATTTACTTTATTACTTGATGAAGGTTTCTTAATAGCTTCTTTTTCTTTATTTTTTCTTTCTAATTCTTTCTTTTCAATAACTTCTTTTTTAGCCTTTTCTTCTTCTCTTTTTTTCTTTTCCTCAAGCTCTTTAAGTTTTTCATTTATTATCTTTTTATAACCTTCTAACTTTTCCTTTTGATGTTTTGTTCCATTATTATCTATTTTATCAATTACTTTTTTAGCATCTTCATACTTTTTATCTTTTATTAATTTATCAACATTATTTAATTCATTATTTATACTTTCTATCTCTTTCTTTCTATCATTTATTTTTTTCTTTAAATTATTTATATCATCTTTTATCTTATAATTTGAATATTCACTTGGTATTTCATTTATATATTTTTCTGCCTCTTTTATATTGTCAGCTTCAAATTCCTTTTTTGAATTATAGTAATTATTTATTATATTTAAAAGTTTTGTTGCTTCTTGATTTGAACTATCCTCTTTCAATACATTTTCAAAATCTGCTTTAGCCTCATCATACTGCCCGTTTTCAATAGATGTAATCCCCTTTTCTAATTCCTTTTTTATATTGCTATTAGTACACCCAAGAATTCCTGTACTTAATATTATTCCCGTTATTACAAAAGTAATTATTTTCTTTTTAAGCATTATTATACCTCTCCATTCTCTCATTAGTTTAATCCTATATAAAAATTATATTCTAATAAACAAATTTATTCCATTTAATATTTAAAAACCCCTTGAATTATTTTCCTAATAGTATTAAAATTTAATTAAGTAATTACTTAATTAAATTTCGAGGTACTTATGAAAAATATAGAAAAATTATTCAAAGCTTTTGGAGATGAAACTAGATTAAAAATTTTAATCTTGCTTTCAAAAAAAAATATTTGTGCTAAAGGTTTAGCTAAACATCTTAATATATCTGAAGCAGCAGTTTCACAACATATAAAAGTTCTTAAAGAAGCTAATATTATTGAAGGTGAAAAAGCTGGATATTTTGTTCACTATTCAATTAATGATGATATTTTAGATGAATTAGTTAATTTTATAAATGCAATTAAAAGCAAAACTTTAGAAACTAAAAATTATATTGACCTTCCAAAATTTCAATGTGAAGGTAAAAAGCATTGTAAAAAAAATTGTAATTCTAATTTGAAAGGAGATATTAATAATGAAAATTTGTATTCCTGTAAAAGAAAATAAAGGTTTTGAAAGTGTTCCTTATAATCACTTTGGTTCAGCACCATTTTTCTTAGTTGTTGATACTGAAACAAATGAAATTAAAGCTATAAACAATGGCGATTTAAACCATGAACACGGTAAATGTCAACCAATTAAAGCAATCGGTGGCGCTGACATAGATGTTGTTTTAGTTCTTGGAATAGGTGCTGGTGCTATAAATAAATTAAACAGCTTAGGAAAAAAAGTATTCAAAGCAGAAAATACTTCACTAAAAGAAAATGTTAATTTATTTATGGAAAATAAATTAATTGAATTTAATCCTGCAAACTCTTGTGCTGGACATTCTTCAGTACATTCTTGTGGTCATCACTAAAATTTAAAATAAAAATATAGCTAATAAGAATATATTCTTATTAGCTATATTTTTATGTAGTTTATTTTAATTTTTAGTTAGAATGTATGTATCTATTCCCTGACTTACTTATTTTTAAAATTTTACTTATAGATACTAAAGGTTTATTATCTATAACCTTTATAATACCTTCTATACTAACCCATCCCCCTTCTTTGAAATCAGATAAATTTTTATACTTACATAAAAGACCAACGAATTGAGTATCTAAAGCACACCAAGTCATAACCTCTCTTACTACTATAAACTCATTATCACTAAATTCTTTTACTTTGGAAATAAAACCTTCTGTTATATTTATGTACTTCCTTTAATTCTTTTAAAGAACTTTATTTATCTTTATAATGTATATTAATTAATGAAATAATAAAAATATCTTTCTATATGAATATCTAGTATTTAATTTAGGAAAACTAATTAAGAAATTTCTTTATATTTTAGGAGGTTGTAATTATGGCTATAAAAGAAAAGGCTTCACATGAAAAAGCTAAGCAAATGCTCATTGAAGGTGAATCATATGATGATATAATAGCTGAAACTCATTTAAGATTAAAAGATATAAAAAGAATTGAAAAAAATGAAATAACCTCTAAATTCTAAAAAAACTATCTCAACTATTAATTTAGTTGAGATAGTTTTCTATATATATTTTATTTAGTTAATATTAATATTTCTTCACCATCTATATATAAATTTTTTTTAATATTTTCAATTTCTGATTCTCTTTTATTAGATAATGTAACTTTATATTCTCCTGCTGGTAAATTTACCTTAACTGAATTTTTATTACTATTTATTATTACATATGAAATTTCATCTTTCATCTTTCTTTTAATTATCATAACTGATTCTTTTCCCGAATTTTGATAATGGACTGTACCCTCTTTTAATGATATATTTTCATTTCTAGCCTTTAATAACTTTTTATAAAACTCATATATAGATTTATTTTTTTCTAAATTACTTAATAATATATTTTCATTTATATTATTATAAATCTTACTAGCTTTATCTGAATCATAATTAATAAACTCAATTAAGCTAGCTTCATTTTTACTTTTAACAAAACCTTTCCCGGAAACCCCCAACTCTTCACCAAAATATATAATAGGATTGCCAGGTAAAGTTAAATAAATAGTAGCTGCCATTTTCATATTTTCTTCAGAAATCCCTAAACTATTTATAAATCTATCTTCAAATTTATTATTTAAAATAGGATAAATTGCAAAATTATTATTTGAATATTTATTTAATTGATAATAGTAATGAGATAACACTTTAGATAAATTATTTATATTTTTTTCTAATAATCCTTTCTCAATAATATCAGCAAGATTTTGAAATAAAAGACCATCTAAATTATCTAAATAACCTTTCATATTTGATTCGCCTTCTCTAACATCTCCTATAATTGTAAAATCACTTCTTAAACCTTTACAATAGCTCGTTAGATTTTCTATGAACTCAACATTTTCTTTATAGGAATTAAAATACAATTTAACTGATTCTAATTTAAAGCCATCTACACCTTTATCAATATAAAATTTTGCTATATCCTTTATTTCATTTTTAACAAATTCATTACTTAAATTTAAATCCGGCATACATGGTGATAATAAGGCATAATAAATATTATGTTCATTTAATTCTCTCCAAGCAAATTTTGTTGAAGGTGCAATTATATTATGATTAATTTTATCAACATTATCTTCGTCATGCTTCCATATATAATAATCTCTATATTTATTATTTCCATTCTTAGCTTCTTCAAACCACATATGCTTGTCTGATGTATTATTTAGAACTAAACTAATATTAACTTTTATATCTCTCCTATTTGCCTCTTTTATTAAATTTTCAAAATCTTCCATTGTGCCATATTCTTTTTTTATTTTTTTGTAATCAATAATATCATATCCATGACTACTATAAGATTCTTGAATAGGTAACAAATTAATGGCTCCTATCCCTAAGTTTTCTAGATAATCTAAGTTATTAATTATTCCATTAATATCCCCTATTCCATCTCCATTGCTGTCACTAAATTCTCTTACTGAAATTTCATAATAAACTCTACTATCTTCTTGACAGTTTATAAAACTATTTCTCTTATAGATTACAAAACTATCTTTTTCAGCGAAATAATAAACAATTAATCCAATTAAAATTAAACTTAAACTTAAAATTAAAATATTACCATATTTAATTTTCAAAATTCTCTCCCTCCACTTTGTTTAGCCTATTAATTAAAATTAATTTTTATATTTTCACATAAATTATATAATATTAAGTTCTTTTTTATAATATATTCTAATTGTCAAAATACGTCATTTTTCTATTTTTAATCCACTATTTTGTAAATATAATACTTTTGTTTTATTTATATTTTTTTATAATTAAAATTAAAAGTATATACTTATAATTTATTAAAATTAAGCGCATTTATTTATTAATATATTGAATTTTTACTTATATTTTTTTGTTTTTTATAATTAGTTTATTTTAAAATTACTTTTATGTATATGTTTTCATTTTATTAATATTTATTATAATTTTAATTCTTACCTTAATGGTATAATTAGTATATATAAGAAATATATACTTAAACTTAATTTTTATAAGCTATTTAATTTTAATTATTTTTATTATTATATTAGGCTTTATTTTAAAGTTTTTAAGCCTAAAATAACTTTATTATATTTTTAGAAAATTTAATATTATGAAAAACAAACTTTAAATTTAATTAAAAAGGACTGTTTTATTATGAAAAATAAAAAAATAATCCCTTTAATCATAAAAATAACATCTTTTATAGTGATAGTAATTGCTGTAATACTTACCTTTAGAATTTGTGATACTGTAAACGTTAATAATGATGAATCTTTAATATCTTATATTGAAAAAAAAGAGAATTCTTCAAACATTGAAATTAAAAAGAAAAAAAGCTATGGTGATTTATGTTTTCTTTTATATACTAAAAACAATAACTCATACAAACTTATAATTTTAAATAGAGATAATATTTTTAAAAATAGATATTGTTTATTTGGTTCATCAGGCTCTTCATTTAAAACAGATCCTGTTGAAATATATATTTTTCCTCAGACTAATTACAATTTAGTTGTAGTTTTTGGTAATAATTCAAAGCTACATGCTTCTAAATACGAAATAGTTAATAATGACAAAATACTTTATGATGAAAATTTAAATGTTAATCAATATATTTTAGGAGTATACAAAATAAAATCTAATGATACTTTTTCAAATAAAGTAGAGTTTTTTGATAATGAAGGAGATAGAGTGTTTTAAAAAAACTACCATATATAATTTATATATGGTAGTTTTTTTATTTCTAATTTAATTTTAAGTTAAATATAGCACTTGGTTTACTATCTAAAATATTTGGATAAAACTCAACTATAATATCTTCTGATTTACTGTTTAAAGCATAAGCTGCACTTGCAGTACACTTTTTACCTTTACTTATACTCTTCGAAACCTTTTCTGAACTTATTGGATAACTCTCTAATATATTTCCTTCTTTATCATAAACTTTAAAATTACTATCTGATATAAATAAATTTTCACTTAAATTTAAATTTTCATAAGTAAATTCTAATAAAATAACTTTATTAGCCTTTGTATTTAAAAATTCATTTCTTTCTTTTGTTGTATTTAAACTATTAATCTTAACAGACATAAGTTTATTTCCATCGTCATCTTTTTCATAATATGCTTCTTTTAATTTATATTTATTGTTTTCTTCACTTAAATTTTCACTAGAAACTTCTTCATCACTTTTATACTTATTACTGTTATTATCATAAGATTTTATTTCTTTGTATAAATTACTGTTATTTAATACTTTACTCTCCATTTCTAAAAGGTACTGATATCTTTCTTTTGTAAGGTTTACCCCATTTCCTACAAGGCTCATAAATAAAACTCCTATAAGAAAAGAACTTATAGCAATTATAATTTTATTTGATAATATTTGTTTTATTTTTTCTTTAATCAAAAAAATCCCTCGCTTTGCAATAGATACACTTCAATTATCTTAGAGTATCACCACAAAGAAAGAGATTTATTCAAAATCTTCTAAATCCTCTTTACATTTAATTTAACTTTATATTCCTCTTTTTGACCATTTTCAAATTGTAATTTTAACTTTAAATACATATTATTAAGTAAATATTTTTTATCATAATGTCTTGTTATGTACTCTCCAGAGATTCTGCCTATATTTGCTTTTAAATCTCCTGGAAAGGAAAATAAATGTTTATCATAATTTTCTGATTTAAACTTAGTAGAAAATAATGTCTTTTCATTACCATTTATATCAACACCATTTCCATTAACACATATTTGAATTTCATAAAACTTTAAATTTTCTTTATGAACTCCTAAATATTCAATTCTTCCTCCTTCTAATATATCTTTATTATAGCTTTCTATTATAATTCCATCAGTAACTTTTAAATATTCATTTTCTCCATTTACTGAATAAACTTTAAATGACTTATTTATAATATCTGATTTATTTTTATACTTTGTTGCTATACCGATAAAAAATATATTCGTTATAATTAATGCTATAAATAAGAAATTAAATTCTTTTCTCATAATCTCACCCCATACATTAATATATAATCTCCATATTAACCAATATTTATTTAAAAAATTAACAGCTTTTTGTTTTTAATAATTATTTTTTTATAAAATTACATATTGTTATAAAGCCTATTGCCTAAATAATATATAAATGTATATTGTAATTGATACCATTAATAATTTGTGATATAATAAAAATTTTATTATTATAAAAAATTATGTTATAATATATTTAAATAATAAAAAAATTTTTTGCTTCAAAGTAATAATGCTATATTATTGCTTTTAATTTATCTCAATTTATAGGATAAAAACTATTATTAAAAAAGTTATACACATAAGAAAAATATAATAAGGAGGTTTTTTATTTGTTTAATGTCGGTGATAAAATTGTATATCCAAGCCAAGGGGTAGGTGTTATTGATCTTATTGAATCAAAAGAATTCAAAGGAAAAATGCAAAATTATTATAAAATACACCTTTTTAATAGTTCAATGAAATTAATGGTACCATTTAGCGTAGTTGAACCATCACATATACGATTAGTAAGTGATAAAGATGAAATTGATAACATATTTGACCATATTGATGAATTCTTAGATATAGATTATGATTCAATCCCTAACAATTTTAGAGAAAGAATTGCTATTAATAATGAAAAGATTAAATCTGGCACTTTGACAGATTGTATACAAGTTATATGTAATCTTAGTAAAATCAATTCTAAACATCATTTAAATAATGTTGAAAAACAAATGCTAACAAGTACAAAGAAAATTTTAATCGAAGAAATATGTCAATCTAAAAACTTATCTAATACTGAAGCTGAAGAATTATTAAACGCTTCTATAACCTTTTAATTCAAATCAAAAAATATATTTTTCAAATAAACTACTTTGATTTAGCGTTATTTAAAAATTAAATTCAAGTATTAAGGGACGCTAAATACGTCCCTATTTTTTTATTATTAATCTTTTATTTAATAAATGTTTTATGATATTACTAATTCCATTTCTGTTATTTCTTTTGTAATTACCTCTGCTTTAACTTTTTCACTTAAAGCTCCACCAGATGTAATAAATACGTCTTTCTCAATAATTAAGTCCATTAAATCATTTACTTCAGTATTAGTTAAATCATCTCTTACTTCTCTAATTGTTAAATTAACCCTTTTACCAAGCTCATTTTTAAACCCCATAACTAATATTCTATCAATCATTATAAATACCCCCTTTTAATTTATAAAACTATTTTTCTTCTTAAATTATTCTGATATTAATACGCTTTCTTCTTCTCTTTCAATTGAAACTAATGGATAAGATATTAATTCTGATATAGCTTTTCCTACTGCATATATATTTTCATCACTTGCTTGTAAGTTTAAATTCTTATAAGTTTGATGCTTAATTATATCGTTTTCCTTCTCATCCTTTCCCCTATTATAATTTACTGATAAAGCTAATCCTTTTATTGTTTTTGTTGCCATGCTTATCAACTCCTTTCATTTAATAAATATGCACTTTACTAAAAATGAAAGAAATTTTTTATAAAATATTTTAACTTTGAAAAATCTATTAAAATAAAAAAGAGAACCTTACATAAAATGCAAAACCCTCTTAAAATCCTATTTATTATATAATTAATTAAAATACAAAGAATTAACCAATTAAAAAATCAAGTATGTTCCAACCATCACTGCTTTGTGCTTTATATAGCTCAGTAAATCCACATCTTGTACAACTTATAGTTATAAACTTCTTATTTTGAATATCAAATATCTTTGCGAAATTTCCTCCTGTAGCTTGAAATTGATCTGATTCATAATGATTATTTCCACACTTTGCACAAACATACTGCTTTTTTTCCATAATTATCTCCCCTTTAAAATCTCTTTATTTAAATATACAAAAATTTCTTTAAAAAATCCTTAAATAATAATTAGTTTTGCCTTAATATAAAATAATTAAACTCGCTAAACATTTTATTATTTTTACTGTTGACTTTAAGTTTTACCTTAATATATATAATTAAACCTATTTACATAATTATATATATTATAATTTCAATTATTAATTATAAAAATCCTTAAAATTTAACCATTTATTTTATCCTAAATATCAACTTTCATTAATATATATTAATATAAACCTTTTTGATACTCCTGACCTCCTGGTATTAAGAAAAGGTGCTAAAACTTAGCACCTTTTCTTTTACATCTATTAAGTTAATCTAAAACAAATTTATTTATATTTTAGCCTGCCATTCCAATGTACATTCCTACAAAGTAAGGAATTAACCATATAAACCAAACTACCATACTAAATTTATGGAATGCTTGTTTAGCTTTTTCACTTCCTTTATTTAAAACCCAAGTTGCCCAAACTGCATGGAATAACATTAATAATATTGCAAGCATCCCTGTTGATTGATGAATTAAAAGTTGTGTTGGTGTTATTGTTTTATCAGCATGTGCTGCTGCAATTCTACTCATTGTAAAAGTTCCTAAAGTATCACAAACTAAACCACACCAGAAAATGATAACATGTTTCTTTTCTAATACTTTAGCTCTATGTTCTCCCCATACACCTACTGTATAAAAAATTAATGCAAGTGTTATAAATATAATTGCTGGAATTAATAATTTTGGCATAAAAATCTCTCCTTTTCTTTTAAAGTTTACTATTTTTTATTAACATAATTTCATTTAAGTAAAAAGTACACAAAACTTTGCTTAAATCCTTTATTTCACTACTGAAATAAATTTAGTTAGCATCCTAACTACTTTATTATCATAATATTTTTTATTAACAAATACAATGAACAGACTATTAAATAATGTTTAATAAATAAGCTATATTTTTTTTAAAGTTATTAAATTGAGATTAGATATATATAAATGTTATAATTAACTAAATAATACAAAAAGAAGGGATGAAAATATGCTAAAAAAACTTACAGATAGAGTATATTATATGGAGCACAAAGAATCTGGAGACAGACCAACCCTTGGTCTTGTAATTGGAGATAAATATAGTTTAGTTATTGATGGTGGAAATTCAAAAAGTCATGCAGAAAGCTTTTTAAAGGAAGCCCAAAAAATAGCTACTTCTGAAATAAAATATTTAGTTATAACACATTGGCATTGGGATCATATAGTTGGAGCAAATTATATGAACTTAATAAATATAGTAAATGGAGTAACTAATGAAAAACTTGATTCACTTAGAGATTTAAAATGGACAAACAGTGCATTAGAAGAAAGAGTTAAAAATGGACAAGAAATTGAATTTTGTTTAGAACATATAAAAATAGAACATCCAAATGATGATAGAGAGATTTTAATACCAACAGGTGATATAATTTATGATGAATTTTTAAAAATAGATTTAGGTGGAGTTAAAGTTTTTGTTGAACATATATCTAGTGATCACTCAAATGATAATTCAATAGTTTTAATAGAAGAAAATAATAAAACTACAGCTTTTGTTGGTGATTCTCTTTATTTAGATATGTATAATGGTGCTTGGAGTTATTCAAAAGATAAATTTATTCCACTATTAATAGAACTTGAATGTTATGAGGCAGATTATTATGTTCCTTCTCATCACGGATTATATACTAAAGAGAGCTTTTATGAATATGTAAATCATATGAAACTATTAAGTAATATTGTTTCTGATAAGCTTGCTATTGAAGATTGCATAAAAGAATTTAAAAAAGTTTTTAATAAAGAACCTAATGAATATGATGTATATGATATGAATTGCTTCATTGAAGGCAATAAAAAAGAACTTACAATAATTTAATAATAAATTGTAAACAATTTCAAATAGTGTTTTATTTTTCTTGATTTTGGTATATAATGAACTCAAGTTAAATAATATATATAAAAAGTTTATATGTTTTAAATGTACGCATTGAGAGAATTATGAGTGGCGTGCTATTCTATAAGGTTTATAGATTAGCTGCGCTTTTTTTTAACCACTTTGTTAAAATTTTAACTTATTTTATGGTATAATGGAGGTATTTTTTATGGATTATTCAAAACAATATAAAGAAAAACTTATAACAGTGGATGACGCACTAAACCTTGTCAAATCAAATGATGAAATAGTTTGTTCACTAGGACCATGTGAACCACAAGGTTTTCTTAATAAATTACATACAATTAAAGATAGAGTTGAAAATGTTAATGTGGTAACAATGTTAAGCTTAAATAAGTATATTTATAATACAGATGAATCTATGAAAGGTCACTTTTTTAATGAATCTCTATTTATGGGAGGACCTGCAAGAAATGCTAGAAAAAATGGATTAGGAGCATATATCCCTACTCACTTAAGATATTCTGCTACTAAAAGATTAAGATATAGAAAACCTAATATATTTGTTGGAGCTGCAACTCCAATGGACAAACACGGTTTCTTCTCACTTTCACTTTCATTAGTTTATGAACGTGAAAATGTAGAAAAAGCAGATATAGTAATTCTTGAAGTAAATGAAAACTTACCAAGAACTCATGGTGATACACAAGTTCATATAAGTGAAGTTAATTATATAATGGAAAATACAATTAAAGTTCCAGAACTTCAACCAAAAGAGCCATCAGAAACTGACTTAGTAATTGGTGATTATATAGCATCTTTAGTTGAAGACGGTTCTACTATACAACTTGGTATTGGTGGAATCCCAAATGCTGTTGCTAAATCTTTAATGACAAAAAAAGATTTAGGTGTTCACACAGAAATGATTACAGAAGGAATAGTTGACCTTTTTGATTCTGGAGTTATTACAAATAGTGAAAAAACTCTTCACAAAAATAAAATAATTGGAACATTTGCTCTTGGAACTCAAAAGCTTTATGACTTTTTAGATGATAATCCTTGTGTAGAATTAAAATCTTGCTCTTATGTAAACGATCCATATGTAATTGCAAAAAACAAAAAAATGATTTCAATAAATACAGCTTTATCTGTTGATTTAACAGGTCAATGTTCATCTGAAAGCTTTGGATTTAATCAATATAGTGGAACAGGTGGACAAAGCGATACTGGAATTGGAGCATTTATGTCAGAGGGAGGAAAATCAATTATAGCACTTCACTCTACTGCTAAAAATGGTACAATTTCAACTATATCAACAGGACACGCACCTGGAACTGCAATCTCTTATTCTAGAAATGATGTTGATTATGTTGTTACTGAATATGGTATCGCAAACCTTACAGGAAAAAGTGTAAGAGATAGAGTTAAAAGTTTAATAAAAATAGCTCACCCAAAATTCAGAGATGAGCTTACAGAGTTTGCAAAAGCAAATAATCTTATTTAATAAGATTTAATGTTATAAAATTAAAATTTATAAAAAAGGATGTGTTCAATATGACTGAAAAAGAATCAATTAAAAATATGGAAAAACAATTAGCTATCTTAAATAATCAAGTTAAAATGCTTGAAATTCTTACAAAAAACTCATCCTCTTGTGAAGAAATACTAAACTACTTTGGTGAAGAAAGTTCTGATTACATTGAAAATATAATCAGAAATGCATCACAAGTTCTAGGTAATTAAGCTCAATACTAAATTTATAATATAAATATTTCAATAATATAATACTTCGTTCAAAATAAAAAGGATATGTTATAAAATATAACATATCCTTTTTATTTAATTAATATTAAAACTTTTAATCCATTATTTTTTATATTTAAAATAAAATATTTAAGCTAAGTGCTAATTCAAAAAGACTTATAATCATAGAAGTTATACTATTAAACATTAACGGTATTGCAAATACTATTAATTTTTTATATTCATCATTATTAACTATATTTATTAAATTTTTTATTATCATCTTAACCACTCTTCATATTCTATTAAAAATGAAGAGCAAATAAGGCGCATAAACCATAAAATAAAATTCTCCTGTAATTATTCGTTTAACTATATTAAAAAGGTATTAGATTAAATCTAATACCTTCTCTTATATAAATTTATTAACTATCTAACATATCTACAGCTGCTTCTTCTTTCTTTAAAAGCATATTAAGTATAATTGAAACTACTATCGCAATAACTGCTGGCACTACCCATGCAAATCCTACATTAGCTAATGGTACAAATTTAAATATTCCATTAAGAGCTGTTACTCCAAATTGAGTATGAAGAACATCTAATACTGATACTACAAGAGTTGTATATACTGTAATCTTATAAGTTAACTTACTCTCTACTCCAATTATATTAAATAATATAAGAACTATTTGCATTGGGTAAAAAATCATAAGTATTGGTACTGCAAGTGATATTATACTGCTTATACCTGCAATAGACATAACTGCTGATGCAACACAAATAACTGCAACTATAATTTCATATTTAATCTTTAATACCTTTGAGAAAAACTCCCCTACCATAGCTGTTAAACCAATTGATGTTGTAAGACATGCAGCTGCAACAGCTATTCCAAGTGCCACTTTACCAAAGTTACCTAAAATTAAATGAGCAATACCTATAGTTAGTTCAGCTTGACTTATATCTTGTGGAAAATATCCTCCAAGAGCTGCTCCTAAGTATAATAATCCACCATAAACAAATATAAAACCAATACTTGATACTATACTTGCTTTCTTTAAAATGGATTTTTTTTCTGAATCTTTATTGTAACCTAAAGCAACTATTGCATTTATAGCAATTACTGCTGTAATTGGTGCTCCTAGTGCATCCATTGGTTGATATCCATTTATAAATCCAAAACTAAATCCATTTACTGTACCATCTCTAAATACATGTTCAGTAAAAAATATACCTTTAATTATAATTACTGAAAGTATAATTAAAATTATTGGTGTTAATACCTTACCAATGTATCCTACAATTTTTGTTGGTTTTAAAGTTAATATAAGTGTTATTGCAAAAAATATTGCTGCAAAAATACCAGGACTTATAGTATCTCCTATATTAGGTAATAAAGCCATTTCATAAGTACTTGCTCCAGTTCTTGGAATTGCAACAATTGGTCCTAGACATATTAAAATTAATGCTGTATAAATATTTGTAAACTTAGACCCTATCTTTTCTCCAAACTTTTCTAAACTACCTGCTTTATTAAGTGCCAATATTCCAAGAAGGGGTAGTCCTATTCCTGAAATAAAAAATCCTAATAAAGACATAAACCAATCTTTTCCTGAATTTATACCAATCTCTGGTGGAAATATTAAGTTTCCTGCTCCAAAGAATATGGCAAATATTGTGAAACCTACTGCTATGAAATCATGTTTTCTTTTCATGTTCATACCTCCTATACTACTATTAAATTTTTCTTTTAATTTTTTGTACTTAAATCCTAACTTTTCTAACTATACTACTGTTCCACTGCTACAATGTTTCATCTATTTTATCATATAAAACATTATTTTGTAAATATTACAATATAATAAAATAAATTTAATTTTAGTCATAAAAATTTATACAATTACTATTATTTTATAAATATTGTATTAAATTATTAATCCTATTTTAATCCTTATTTATTAATGTTCTACTTAATATTCTTTTAAATAATTCAATTTATAATTTATTCTTTAGTTTATTTAAATACAAAATTTTAAATACTAATATACTTTACTAAAATTAAAGAGCCTATTTAAAATAAAAATTTCACAAATAGACTCCCTTAATATTTATTATTCTGTTCTTAATGATTCAACTGGGTCTAATTTAGCAGCTTTTCTTGCTGGTATAAGACCTGAGCACATACTTATAATAGTACTTACAACAATACCACAAATAGCATAAGCTGGTGTTATATTTACAACATCAATATAAAAAACTTTCATTGAAGCTATATTTGCAAATTTTTCTATTAAAAATGCACTTATAAGCCCTATTATTCCACTAAATAATCCTATCAAAAATGCCTCTGATACAAATATTCTTTTTATATCTTTTCTTCTTGCACCTATTGCTCTTAATAGTCCAATTTCTTTTGTTCTCTCAACTACACTTATATGAAGTACTACTAATATCATTATTGATGAAACAATTAAAGAAATAGCTGCAATTCCTGCAAGAACTATTGTTAATACATTTAACATAGTAACCATTTGATCTCCCATAATTTCCTGAACTGAACCTTGATACCCCATATCTAACATTTTTGTTTTTATATTACTTGCCTCTTCTTTTGTATTTGCAATAAGATATATTACACTTGTATCTAAGCTTTCACCTTGCTTTTTAAGTAATGAATTTAAATCATCATAATTCATAAATACAACTTCTGTTGTTTCTGACATACGATCTTTATTTCCTGTTGTGTAAATTCCACTTACTTTAAATGTTCCTTCAACTTCAATCCCTTGAACTAAAGTATTTAATTTTACCTTCTTACCAATAATATTTCCACCAAGTTCTTTTGAAATTAGCTCACTTACTAATATCTCATTCTTTTTAGGTAACTTACCCATCTTTAAATTTTTATCAGTTATAGCAGATGACATGCTATTTAACATCATAATATCACATTTTTTATTTCCATATTCTAATATATTATTTCCTGAAATGTTTATATAACTAAACCCCTTTTCTACTTCTTTAACACCTTCTATTTTTGATAACTCTTTTATGTTTTTTTCTTTAAAAGGCTCCTTTGCTCCCATCATTGCTTTCATTGCAGCTGCTGGATTATTTGGATTATTAGAATTTTTTTCTGCTGGCATATTAACTTCAACTACTAAAGGATTCATAAAACTTTTTATCATATCATTAAAGTATGTTTTCATTCCATTACCTAATGATAGCATTAATACAACGCTCATAATCCCTATACTTACCCCTACTGCAACTAATATATTTCTCTTAAGTTTTTGATTCATATTATTTGCAGCAAGTCTTATTGCTGAAAAAAAGCTTAAATTTTTATTGCTTTTATTTTCTTCTATATTTTTAAATGAAATATTATTTAATTGGGTTTCCTCTTTATCTTCAACTATTTCTCCATCAAATATTTTTATTATTCTACTTGAATAGGCTGCAACTTTCTCTGAGTGAGTAACCATTATTACAAGCTTACCTTTTTTTGCAATATCTTTTATAATATTTAAAACTTGTTCTGTTGTTTCTGAATCTAATGCACCAGTAGGCTCATCTGCAAGTATTATTTCAGGGTCATTAACTAAAGCTCTTGCTATTGCAACTCTTTGCTTTTGACCTCCTGATAATTGATTTGGCTTTTTATTTATATGATCTTCAAGTCCCACTTCCTTTAATACCTGTGTAGCTTTCTTTATACGAATATCTTTACTTACATTAGATAAAGTAAGTGCAATAGTTACATTATCTAATATGGATAAATGAGGTATTAAATTGCAACTTTGAAATACAAAACCTATTTTCTTTTTTCTATATTCATCTAATTCCTTCTCTTTAAAGTCTCCTATGTTCTTTCCATTTATAAGTAATTGTCCAGTAAAATCTGAATCTAATCCACCAATTAAATTCATCATTGTAGATTTACCACTACCCGATTCCCCTATTATAGATACAAGTTCTCCTCTATTAAAAGCCACATTAATATTTTTCAAAGCATGAAACTTTTCTTTATTGCCTAACTTATAGTACTTATTAATATTTTTTAATTGTAATAAATCCATATTTTATCTCCTTTAAGTTAATATTATAAGACCAATAAATTTAAAATAAATCTATATAACAACTTCTCTATAATAATTTAAATATATAACTTTAGACCTTTTATATTTTCTCTACTTTTTAAATAATTAATCATATAATATAAAAAATAAATTAATTAATATGGACTTTTCGTACAATTTAATTTTATTGATATTTAAATTAGCATAACTTCATATTTTCCCATATAAAAAAGAACTGCAAAAAACAGTTCTTTTTTAATTTATACTTATTATTTTTGTTCTTCTACTTTATTTTTCTTTTTAATAAGTACTATTCCAAGTAATATGCATATAGCAGCTACAACAATAGATAATGCTCCATATTTATAACCAGTACTAGGTAAATTACTATCATTATCTTCTTTGCTATTATCTATTTTGTTTGAATCATTTTCCTTAGTGTTTGCTTGAGTATTTACTACTTTATCTTTGTTTGCTTTATTATTTTTATCTACATTTGCAACAACATTATTATCTTTTGGATTATTATTAGATGAATTAGCTACATTATTCTCTTTATTATTAACTACGTTATTATCTTTATTATTTGTTGGTTTTGTAGCATCTTGTTTATTATTTTCTTTATTTGTATTTTCATCTACTTTATCTTTGTTATTTTCCTTATTTGCAGATTCATTATTTTTATCTTTATCTGAATTATTTTTATCATTATCAACTTTAGTAGGTTCTATTGCAAATCCAGTTTGTGAAGTTGTGTGTGGTTTTTTAGCTGCAAGTAAATCTTTATATAGTAAATAATATGAAGCTGATGACCAACTGAAGTTTTTACAATTTAATCCATCACCATTTTCAGGATTATAATTTTCTCTTATAGGTCCATCTCCTGTTAATCTTTCAGCCTTATTAAATAACTTTTCTGTCATTGCTTTTGCTTCTTTATCATAACCATAGTTTTGAAGTGCTTCTACTCCAAATAAAGCTTGGTCTAACCATACTGGACCTCTCCAGTACTTAGTAGGTGAATATTTAGCATTATCCTTTGAAGCTGTTGGGAATGGCATTGGAGTATTAAACTTATTTGGATCTACCATATTTTTTTCTACTGCTTGAGCTTGCTCCTTAGTTGCCATTTTAGCCCATAAAGGTATCCAGCCTTCAGTACCTTTTCCTCTATTAACTAATAACTTTTTCTTTGTTCCATCATTATTGATTTGAAGGTCATAGAAAAATCCTGTATTTTTATCAAACATATTTTCATCTACATATTTCTTTATATGTTTAGCTTGATTTTCGAAGTTTTTAGCATCTTCCCCCTTGCCTAAAACTTCTGCCATTGATTTTAAGAAACCATCTTCAGCATAAAGATACGCATTTAAATCAACTGATTCTTGATTTATAGAATATCCTACAACTTTTCCATTTTTATTTTTATTTTCAAATACCTTTACTCCTACATCTCCTTCGCCTGATCCTTTAACATCAAATCTAGTTGCATTATCCATTCCACTTTCCCAAGCAGCTGCCTCAATGATTGCATTAGAATCAAACTTTGGATTTCCATCTTTATCTTTAATTATATTTCCATTTTTATCATATAAATAATGAGCATTATGAACCATAGCACCATATTCTGCTATACCATTTTTGTCATGATCTCTATTTTCATACCACCATTTATGATAAGCCACTAATTTAGGATACATTTCTTCTAAGAAGCTTGTATCACCTGTTTGTTTATATACATTCCATACTGACCAAGCTGATAGAGGTGGCTTAGAATTTCTCTCATTCCAGTTACCTCCCTTTCCTCCTCTTTCTGAATCTTTATTATAGAATATTGCATCTATTACAGCTCCAGCATCTTGTGGTCTAATTTTATCACTTGGTTTTATTTGATAATCAAACATAGCTCTTATATTATTTTTAGCAAGCTCTCCATCAAAATTAGCAGCAGCAACTGCATGTTTCCATGAATCCCATGCCCACATTCCTAAAAACCATTTATATGACATTGAAGGTACAATTCCATCATGCTTAATTGCACCAGCTTTACTTTTCCAGTTTGTAGTTATAGTTTCCATAGCTTTCACTGCTACTTTGTCATATTTAGGATCTACATTCTTTGTTCCATCAAAAGTTTTATTTAAGTATCCTTGCCAACGTTCATTATTTTTATTAAAATATGTATCTCCATTAGCTAATAAATTATTTACCTTTTCATTTTCTTTAGTTTGCTCTTCCTTTGTAAAAGTATAACTTTCTGTTGTGTATGTTTTAAACTCTTTGTTTGGTAATATTTTTACACCTTTATTTAATTCAGTTGTATAATTATTACCATCTACCTTTGTATTTGTATCACCATTATAATTTATTGTAAATTTAGTTTGGTCTGTTGAGAAAAAGTTCCAAGTATAATCAATATTTGAGAAAGTAATTTCTACTCCATTTTTAGTTGCTAATAATTTTTGATTAAGAGGTGCTGAACCTCCGCCTTCTTTAAACTCATTAAATATATGACCTTTCCATCCTAATTTAAGATTTAAATCTTTATCAGTATTATTAATTATAGATGTCTGAATTAATGCAGTTCTATTAGTTGGAAATATAAGTTGTAAAACTAAAGTAAAATCTTTTAATTTGTAATTTTCAACTAGCCTTCCTGGATAATATGTAAAAGATGCTTTGCTATCTTTTGCTAAATCATATACTTTTCCAGTATCTGAATTTGTTATGTATATTTTACTTATTGAATCTGATAAATTAACTGGATATTCTTGTCCAATTATTACTGGACCTTGGAAATCCCCATAATTTTTTGTATCACTTTCTTTAGGTAAATAATATCCATGCCATGCACCATTATCAGAAAAGTTGCAGTATTTATTATTTGAATTTTCTCCATATAAGCTGCTTGTTATATTACCCTTTATATCAAGCACATTTTTATAATCCGTCACCTCTTTTCTTTTATCACTGGCAAAGGCATTTACCCCAGTACAACTTAAAAGCATAATTGATGATAGTCCAAAAGAAGCAATAGATTTCATTGCCTTTTTGTTTAAACTCATTAAAAAACTCCCCCTTTTATCTCTTAAGTTATATCAATTAACTAAATTATTTAAATTAACCCAATTACCTATTATTTTTAAATATCTTAATGAAAATACAACTTCGTTTCTTATGTTATCCAAATTTTATAATATAAAAATTTCAATAGTTAACTAATATCTCTTAAAAGAAAATTTAAATATTATAATAATCAGAAGTTATTATAAAATCTTTTTAAAACGTTTTCAAATATACTAAATTAACTTATTTCATTTTTCTTATGTGTATTTTATATATTTTTTAGTATAATAAAATATTTTTAAAAACTTTTATTAAAATTATATATTTTTTCTATAATTTGTTTAATTTTATAAAAGGCTTTTATTAATTAAAAATTCAAATATTTTAAAGAAAAAATAATAATTTAAATTCAAAAATAAATTATAAATTAATAGAAAAAGGACTATTTAAAATAGTCCTTTATTTCATATAATATATTAAATATTTAATTTTATATTATGTAAATTTTATTTATTAGCAAACTTTTTCTTTCTAAATCTTGTGGCACTAATTAATACTCCAACAAAACATATTATAGCTGCAACTACATAAACAAAATCTGTTGCACTTATAAATACTTGATCTTTTCCTTTAATGTAATTTGTAACAGTATATCCAAGCATACTACTCATTTTACTATATAAAAGAGTTGTTCCAAGTGTTACTCCAGATATCATACCTAAATTTCTAACTAAAGCATTTACACTTCCTGCAATTCCAAGCTTATCTCTTTTTACAGTAGACATTACAAGTGTATTATTTGGTGATTGGAACATTCCATTACCAATTCCCATTAAAACAGAATATACTCCAACAAGCCATAAAGGAGTTAATTCATTTATTGTTGACATAAATATAAAACTTACAGAAAGCATGCAAAGACCTATAAGTGCTATAAGTTCTGAACCAATTTTATCAGCTAGACTTCCACTTAAAGGAGATATAACTGATAAAGTTATTGGATATATCATCATAAATAACCCTGCATAAAATGGTGTAAGATTTAATACATCTTGAAGATAAAATGGTAATAAAATTGTAAAACAACTTATTGCTATAAATGATATAAATCCACAAAATATACTAATTGAAAATAAGTTGTTTTTAAATATACTTAAATCCAAAACTGGTGATTCTATTTTTAATTCTGTAAAAATAAATAATATAAATGATACTATACTTATTAAGAATCCAAGAAGTATAGGAGTACTTTTATATCCCATAAATTGTCCTTCTGTTAATGATAATACTATTGATATTATAAATATTGCAAAAAGAACTGTTCCAAGTATATCTATCTTTTTATTCTTTTCTCCCTTTTCTTTAGGTAGTATTTTCATTGCTGCTACAAAAGCTATAATTCCTATTGGTACATTTATTAAGAAAATATATTCCCATCTAAAGGATACTATCATTCCTCCAAGTGCTGGACCAACCATTATACCAAGTGCAACTGATGCCCCTGATATTCCAACTGCTCTACCTCTTCCACCTTTTGAAAAAGCATCTGTTATTATACCAAGACTATTTGCCATAGTAATTGAAGACCCAATCCCTTGGAAAACTCTTGATGCAACAAGTAAAGGTAATGTATGTGATAATCCACAAAATAATGATCCTAAAGTAAATAAAAATATTCCTATTTTAAAAGTATTACATTTACCTTTTACATCCCCAAATCTTCCTCCAAGTAATATTAAGCATGAAATTGCTATAAGGTAGCTTGTAACAATCCATTGAACAGAAGCCATAGTTACACCTAAGTCTTCTGATATAATAGGAAGTGCTACATTAACTATGCTACTATCTAAGCAATTCATGAAAGTTACTGTTACTACACATATAAGTATCTTCCATCTATTATCATGGAGAGGATTATAAGTGTTGTTTTTCATTTAAACTCATCCTTTCTTTTCATTTGTTTAATTATTTTAAAAGCATGAGAATAATTATAATATAAATAATTAAGTAATTTCATAAAGAAAATTTAGCTTTGAAAGCTAATTAAACACAATTAACATTATAATGCTTAATTATACTCATTATTACTATTGTTTAATATTAAAATTATTTAATAATATATCTTTAATAATAAAATAGAGTACCTTAAAACTTTAAAAGGTACCCTATCGTTTATGTTAATATGATGTTCAACCAAAATTTATAAATTAATATATTAATCTTAAAAACTCTTTCCTATCTTTTGTAATAATCTTTTTCTTATTATATACTTATATTTAAATTATTATTCATAAATTTTAATATATATAAAATTTTTATCATTGTTTTATATAATTTATAAAACTCTAATCTTTAAATTATTGTTTATAAATTTAAATACTTTTTATAATAAATCTTTTAAAATATTACTGTAATTTGTTATTATCATATCTACATTTAAATCAATCATTTTTTTCATATCTTCTTTTGTGTTTACTGTATAAACATTAACTTGCAAAAAATTATCATGTGCTTTATCAACAATTTCTTTTGTAATACTGTTATACTCTGGATGAAGTGCATTAGCCCCTACCATTTGAACATAATTGTATGGTTCATATAAGCAATCGCAATAAAGTAATCCTGTTTTTATTTTTCTATTTAACCTTATGCACTTTCTTATTGAATAATGGTCAAATGAAGAAACTACTACTCTATCTTCCATTTCATACTTTTCTATCATTTCATAAACTTTATCTTCAATATTTTTATAATGAATTATACTATTTTTAATTTCTATATTTATAAGCTTATTATTGTTTTTCATAAAATCTAAAAACTCCTCAAGTGTTGGAATTTTAAGACCTTTAAATTCTTCACCAAATTTAATTCCTGCATCTAAGTTTTTTAATTGATTGAGTGTATAATCTTTTATAAATCCTGTTCCATTAGTTGTTCTATCAACTTCTTCATCATGACATATAACTAATTTATTATCTTTTGTTAAATGTACATCTAATTCAATTCCATCACATCCAGCTTCTATTGCTTTCTCAAAAGCAAGCATTGTATTTTCTGGATATAAACCACTTAGTCCTCTATGTGCTATATTTAATGTCTTTATCATAATAAATTGCTCCTATAATTTATTTTTATATGTAAAATTTTAATAACTTAATAAATAATTTTATATAGTAAATTATACATTTTCCACATCACAGTATATTATATTATCTACACTACACAATTCTTTACTTATGTCTGATGTGGTACTAAAAGTTTTTGTTTTTAATACAAATTCTAAAACATATATACTTTCATTATTATCATTTATTTTACTTGTTTTTAGTCTTGATATTTTATAACACTCTTTAGATAATATATCCATTAGTTTTTTATCTGGTGTACTTGATAACTTTAATGTTATATCAAATGCTCTATAACAACATAATCTATTAATTTTTTTAAGCAACTGAAGAACTATAAGAACTATAACACTTGAAAATATTCCAATGAAATACATTCCTGCACCAACTGCTAATCCTATTGCTGCAGTTGCCCATATTCCTGCTGCTGTAGTTAACCCCTTAACTATTTTCTTTTCTAAAAATATAGTTCCAGCTCCTAAAAATCCAATTCCACTAACTACTTGAGCTGCTATTCTACTTGGGTCTAATCCAATTGATTGATGTGATAGTAAATCATAAAATCCATATTTTGAAACAATCATAAACAAGGCACTTCCAATTCCAACTAAAAAATGAGTTCTAACTCCCGCTTCTTTAGAATTCATTTCTCTTTCAAAACCAATAGCACCTGCTAATAAACCTGCTAATATTAGCCTTAAAAAAATTTTCAAAATATCTTGAACTACCATTTTTTACTCCTTAAATTTTATATAATAAAATAATTCAAATTTAAATTAATAAAAAATATTAAGTAAATATTTTTAAATTTATATACAAAGTAATATTAATATATAAAAAAACAAAAATTTTCTAAATTTTATTATATCACTTTATGAAAACAATTTCAGAAATATATTTTATCTATTTAAAAAAATTTATCTTATATTATTTATTTTTATCATTAATTTATACTTATTTTTAAATTATTGTAACTAAAAATAAAAACCGCTAATAATATAGCGATTTTCATTTAAATATTTAATTGTGGTACTATTATATGTTTTATAAATAATCCTACATCAATTATATATATTATAGTTGATATTAAAACTGCTGGTATTATAGTTACTATGCATACAATATTGATTAAAAATAATATTAATTTATTTGTATTTATATACTGACTTCTTATATTTTTTATACTAATTACTAAAGCCCAACTAAATATAATTATTCCCATAATCATTATTAAGTTAATTAAAAACAATTCATTTCTACTATTACTATTTAGAGCAAGAGCAAGTGATATAATAATAAAGGTTGCAATATTTAATAAATACATACCAGATAAAAAATAATCTAACTTAACCTTATAGCTTATATAAACTCTTAATGCAAACAAGCAAACTAAAAGTATTAATATTAAAATTTTAATCATCCCCTACCATATTTTATTAACCCCTTTAAACTTATTCCCTCCTTAAATCTTATTTAATTCCCCTTAAACAATTTTTATTTATTCTTTTAATGAATTAATTAAATATAATTTTATTATAATTTAATATATTTAAATTATAATAAAATTTACAATATTTGTATATAAACATTTTGTTTTATTTTCATTTTATAACTATTTATACTATAATAAATTTTGTATAAAGGTTTTAAAATTTTTTATGTTAGAGGGTATATGATATGTTTGAAAAATTTTACGAAGATTTATTGGAAAAAGTTAATTGTGGTAACCGTGCTGTAATGCTTACATATTTAAATTTAAATAATGATACATATGGTTCCATAGAAAAAAAATTAGTTTTAACTTATGATGAAGTAAGTAAAAGAGCCATTGAATTAGACAATATTATTTATGAAAAAATTAATACTGCACTTTCAACTGGACAAGTAGAAACTATTTCTATTTCAAAAAGTAAAGGTTTACTAATAGAGCCTTTCTTTCCAAAGCCAAGATTAATAATTTTTGGTGGTGGTCATGTAGCCAAGCCTTTAGTAGATTTTGCATCTAGAATAGGTTTTGCTATAACTGTTATAGATGACAGACCTTCTTTTGCTAATTCAACTCGTTTTCCTAATGCAGAAAATGTTATTTGTGAAAGCTTTGAAAACTCCTTTAATATTATTAATCTTAGGGATTCAGATTTTGTTGTTATAGTAACTAGAGGTCATAGACATGATGGTTTAGTACTTAGAAAGGTATTAAATTATAATCTTAATTATATTGGAATGATTGGCTCTAAACGTAGGGTAAAAGGAATGATGGATGAATTAATTGAAGAAGGCTTTTCAAAGGAAAAATTAGATAAAGTTAACTCTCCTATTGGTCTTGATATTGGTGCAATTACACCTGATGAAATAGCTATTTCTATAGTTTCTGAACTTATTATGTTTAAAAATAAAAATATTTTAAAAGTTAATTCTAAGAAATTTTCTTATCCTGATTTTGATAAAGAAGTATTTTCAGAAATATATAAAAATGAAAATAAACCAAAAGCTGTTATAACTATAATATCTTCAAAAGGCTCTGTCCCTAGAAAAGCTGGCGCTAAAATGATATATAAATTTGATGGAAGTACTTTGGGAAGTATAGGTGGAGGATGTAGCGAAGCTTCTGTATTATCTAAAGCTAGAAATATTATGCTAAATAAAGGTTTCTTAATTGAACATGTTGATATGACTGGTGATGTAGCTGAATCAATGGGAATGGTTTGTGGTGGAATTATGGATGTTATTATAGAATCATTTTAAAAAAAGTAGACAGGTTTAACCTGTCTACTTTACTTTAATAACCTTTACCCATTTTCCTAAATAATTTCTCATAAAAAACTCCTACTTATTTTAATCTATAAGTATTTGTACCTGACAGCTATAATAATCTGTATTAAAGAAATCATTAAGCAAATCAATTTCTATATAACTTTTAACGTTTATATTATTTTTCTTAATATACTCATTTAACTTTATTAAACTTTCTTTTTCATTATCCTTGCTATAAGCTAGAGTTAAATACCTTCCTTCTTCTAAAACTTTAATATTTTCATCTTTATAAATTTCATTATCAAAAAACTCTAAGTCTTCTTCTATTGTATTAAATACATATTTAGATTTTAAATTTCTATTTTTTATACTTTCATTTTCTAAAGCTAAACTATAAATTATACCTCTCTCAATAGAAACATTTAATCTTTTATTTTTAATAATTTTATCTAAATCAGAATAATAAATAAGCTCTTTTAAACTTCCAGCTTCCTTACATGGAGTTACAACTATATAACGTTTCTTAAAATATTTTATTTCTATATCTAAATTATTTAATAAGCTTTTTGAATAACTTACTATCCCCTTTAAACTATTTATATTATCAATTATTTCTTCCATCTTCCTTATATTTTCTTCTGCCTCTAATTTCTTTTTATTTAAAAATAAAATTAATTCATCAGTATTACATTCTTTAAAAAGCTCCTTAAGTTCCTTTATACTTGTTCCTAAAGTTCTACAACCTTTTATAATATCAATATGAATAAATTGATCTATAGAATAATATCTATACCCTGACTCTTTATCTATATACTTTGGTATAAGTATTCCAACCTTATGATAATACCTTAATGCCTTTATTGTAATATCTTTAATTTTTGAAACTTCTCCAATTGAAAATAAATTCTCCATAACTCCCTCACCTTTTTTAAATATATTTTAATACATTATTGACTCTCCCCTTAGAGTACATATTACTATAATTATAAAGTATTTAATCTTAAAAAAACATTTATTTAAAAGGGGTTTGATTTTAATGAGTAAAATTATTTATAGAGATTTAATTAAAGATGATTATAATACTGTAAAAAAAATGATTTGTGATGCCTTTGGATTTAAGGATTTTATTAAAGATACAAAATATTTAGATTCATTATTAACTTTATATCTTCAAAGCTGTATTTTGGAAAGTTCTTTTAGTAAAGTTGCTGTAAAAGATAAAAAGGTTATTGGAATTATATTAGGAAATAGTAAAAATAAAAAAAGTAGCTTAAAGAAACCTTATAATAGTTTTAGTTTTATTTCTAGTGGATTTAAAGTTATTTTTACTAATAAAGAAAATAGAAAATCCTTTAAGGAGTTTATGAAAGTACAGAATGCATATAATGAAATTATTAAAGGTAAAAAGAATAATTTTGATGGTTGTATTCAACTGTTTATTGTATCAGAGGAGTGCAGAGGTTTTGGAGTTGGTAAGAAGCTTTTAAATTATTTGTTTGATTATATGAAAAGTTCAAATGTGAAATCATTGTATTTGTATACAGATACTAGATGTAATTATGGATTTTATGATAGTCATAACTTTAAACGTATAAATGAAAAGGAAGTTTTGTTTGATTCTTTTAATGAAAAGCTTGATGTATTTTTGTATAGTTATAGCTTTTAGATAATTGAAGTAAGTTAATATAAAAAGCTTAAGTATTTATAACTTAAGCTTTTTTTCTAAAACTATTTAAAAATTAAAATTTGAAAGTCCTAAATGATTTTTACAAAACTCCAAATTATCAAATTCCTTCTCTTTAATATACTTTAACATATCTGTTAAATAATTTTTATGATGTCCAATTCCCTTAGAAAATAATTGAATAAACTTAACAATTTCTTCTTTTGAAGCAGTTTTATTTTTTAAATACATACCAACTAAATAAAATCTTATAAGTGAATATCTCATTAAAAGCATTATATATCCATCAAATATTGAGTCATTCTCTGAAAATGGGAACATATAATTATAAATAAAATTAACTATATAATTTTCAAAAATATAGCTATTTTTATATAAAAACTCTTTATTATAATCCTCAAAAGCTTTTATATACTTTTTTGAGTACTTACTTAAATTATCATCTTCATTTAATTTAAAAGCTTTAATTATATCTTCTGTATGTTCTTTAAATAAAGGACTATCCACTTCTCTAAAGTTTTTGAAAAACTTCATTACTTTTTTAAAAAAGTCTAATGATATAATATAGCTCATATTATCTTTACCATAATAATCTCTCATTTTATTTATATCATAATTTTCTATAAACTGTTTTACTCCTTTAAAGTTATAAGAAATCTCTTCCTCTAATGAGCTTATAAATTCACCTAATATATAAAGTCTTTCATTTATATCAAAATTTCTATTTTGAATTATTTTTATACTTAAATCTCTTATTTCTTTAAAATATTTTACTGGTGAATTATTAAAAATTTTATCCTTTGTATTTACTTCACTTGATATTATATGTTTACCTAAAGTTTCTTCTGAATCTGAAAATTTAATTCCTTCTTCTTTTAATAAAAGTATTCTTGCAGCTTCAGGACAAGATACATCAAGTGACATTTCATAAAATCCATCTATTTTATTTAATATTCTTGGAAAAGATGTACAAACATTTGAAAGATATTCTTCTCCTAAGTTTGATTGAATTATGCAATAATTTTTTTCATCTAAAAAAGGACATCTCTTATCTTTTTTTAATTTTACCTGTCCGTAATCTACATCATCACTTGTTTTATATTCATTATTATGTACATTTTTTTGGAACATTTTTTTCATTTTTTCATCTTTAACTTTATAATATTGTCTAAAAGTTATTTTATCTATATCTATATTCCAACCAATACAACAACTATCTTCACAAGCTCCACCTATACATTTAAACTCTTTTAAATAGGTTGGATATCTTTTTTTTATATTTGTTCCCATTTTCTTTACTTCCTCTACATTTAAATTTCTTCTATTTATATTTTACATAAATTTTATAAAAATAAAAACAATACACCTTTAAAACTCATAAATTAATATTTCATTTTTAAACTTACTGCTTATTATTTTTTTGCACAATATTTATAATATCTTCAAAATATAAGTTAAATTAAAAAAGACCGTCTATTTTAAGACAGCCTTTTAATTATTTAATATTAGTAATTAATATATATTTAAGTACTTTGCCAAATTATTTAATATTATAGATTGTTTAAAAGAATTAGTAATTAATATATATTAAATTGCTTTTAAATAGTTAAAGTATATGTTTCCTTAATTATTTAACATTAATATTTAAAACTAAATTTTTTAAAATATAAATAAAATATATTTATATAATTTATGTTCCACAATAAGTTTTGTAATTGCAATTTGTCTTTTCAGGCAACTTAGCATATTCTTCTTGCTCTTTTGTATGAGCATATGGATTTTTTAAAGCCTTAATTAAATTATTCATTACACTATAATCCCCATTTTCTGTTGCTGCTTTTAATGCTTCTTCTACTCTATGATTACGCGGAATTACTGCTGGATTATTATTTTTCATAAGTTCTATTGATTCTTCCATTGATTGCTTTTGTCTACTTAATCTATCTTTCCATAACTTATAAAAGTTTTTAAATTCCTCTTTATTAAAAATCTCACTATCTTCTACTTTATTAAATGTTAATTCTAAAAATGTATTAGTGTAATCAGCTTTGTATTTATACATTATGCTTAAAAGGTAATCTATTAAAGTTTCATCATCCTTTTCTTCGTTAAAAATTCCAAGTTTTTTTCTCATACCATTAAGCCAAGTTTTTTTATAAATATCTGGATAATTTGAAATTGCTTTTTGAGCTATATTTATTGCTTCTTCCTTATTTTTATGAAGAAGTGGAAGTAAGCTTTCTGCAAATCTTGCAAGATTCCAACCTCCAATGTTTGGTTGATTGCCATAAGCATATCTTCCTGAAACATCTATGGAACTAAATACTGTATCTGGATTATAAGTATCCATAAATGCACATGGTCCATAATCTATTGTTTCTCCACTAATTGTTACATTATCAGTATTCATTACTCCATGAATAAATCCAACTAATTGCCACTTAGAAATAAGACTTGCTTGTTTTTTTATAACTTCTTCTAATAAATAAAGGTAAGGATTTTCTTTGTTTAATCCCTCTTTAAAATGTCTATTTAAAGTATAATCAGCTAAAGCTTTAAGTTCTTCATAACTTCCAAAGTTTGAAATGTATTGAAAGGTTCCAACACGAATATGACTTTTAGCAACTCTTGTTAATATAGCACCATCTAAGTAGTTTTCGCGAATTATTTTTTCACCAATTGTAACTACTGCTAAGCTACGACTTGTTTCAATATTAAGTCCATGCATTGCTTCGCTTATAATGTATTCTCTAAGCATTGGGCCAAGTGCTGCCTTACCATCTCCACCTCTTGAATAAGGTGTTCTCCCTGAACCTTTAAGTTGAATATCAAATCTTTCCCCTTTAGGTGTTATATGCTCTCCAATTAATACAGCTCTCCCATCACCTAACATTGTAAAATGTCCAAATTGATGTCCTGCATAGGCCTGTGCAATAGGCTCTGCTCCTTCTGGAATTTCATTTCCTGAAAATATATTTACTCCATAATCACTTTTTAAAACATCAGAATTTAATCCTAAATCTTCTGCTAAAGAATCATTAAATATAATTAACTTTGGTGCAGGTACATTACTTGGATTTTGTATAGTAAAAAACTTTTCTGGAAGATTTATATAACTATTTTCAAAATTAAAGCCTGTTTCTCTTAAATTTTTCTCCATCTTATCTCCTTTTCTATATGTAAAATTTAATCTTATATTTTAAATTAATATTTTATTGTGTTCTAATCTTATATTTTTAATTTGAAAGTATAATAAGTAATAAAATAATAAATATTTTAATTTTAAATTATTTTGAAATTTAAATCTTACTTTTATTCATTTAGGTAAAAAAATAAAATAGTATTTGTCTTTTTATATTTGTTTTTTAATCTTAATATAAATTTCTATCTTGATAATTTCTATCTTAACAATTTATTTCTATTAATAATAATTATCCTTTATCTTTATACTTATAATACATTATTATGTACAATAATCAATATAAAAATGATTTAAAATTTATATAAAAAAAAGTAGCTTAAAATTTTTGTCTATTCTTTAATTAAAAGACATTAATTTATATGCTACTTCTTTTCTATATAATAATTTTCTATATAATAATTTTTTATATAATGTTTATTTTTATATACTATCTCTTTAATTTATATTGTACTTCTTTATATGTTTACTTATTTAAATACTTTGTTTTGCTCCAATTTAAAATAAATTCAGTTAATTCTTCTTTATTTTCTTCAAGTTGCTTTACTCTATTAACATTTGCTCCTGATGGATGTGGAAAGCCTTTAAGTATTTGATTTTTATTTATTACGCCTTCATCTTCTAATTTACATAAAACTTCTTCGACTGCTCTTCCAAGTGGGATTAATAATATATCATTAAAATGATTTAAGCTTTTAAATTCATCAATAAAATTTTCATAAACATATTTCATTAAAAAATCACTTTTAATTAATTTTGGAGTATGACCTGAATAGTTTTGCTTTTTTACAAATACTGAATAAGGGATTAATGATACTGTATGTAATAAATAATCTTTATCAGAAAAAAGTTCACTACAACTATCTAAATTAAAAACTTTATTAAGTCCTATTTCATCTAACATACTTATTATATTTTTTCTTAAAGAACCACTAAATCTTCCAGCAACTTTACACTTATATTGAATTTCTTTTATATCATTTGTTATTTCAAGTTCTTTTCTTGCCTCTGCTATTGCTGTACTCATTTGCTGAAATCCTGGAGTTATTCCTATTATAAATATTTTAGCCTTCTTATTCATGTATTCATTATGTGGAGCATAATATATTTCAATATTATCTTTTTCCTCTATTAAAAAATCTTTAGTTAAAAGTTCTTCTTTTGTATACTTAGCTTTTATAGGTAATTTCTTTATTTTATCTATATAATCATACAATGTTTTTTTCATAATAACTCATCTCCAAGTTAAGTTTTATACAATACAGTATTTACATTTTAATTTTATATTATAATATATCTTCTAAAGTATATTTGCTCATTTCTTTAATAAATGTATTTAATGATTTTGATATAACAACTTTTAGCTTACAATCATCTTTAATTAATGGACACATATCACTATTTCCCATACAAGAAACTAAATTTAAATTTTCTTCTGTTAAAACTAGAACGTTACCTAAATTTATTTCTTTAGGTTCAACCCCTAGTCTTAATCCGCCATTTCTTCCCTTTAAAGATATTATATATTCAGTTTTTGCAAGCTTATTAACTATTTTCTTTAAATGATGCTTTGATATATTAAGCTCATCTGACATCTCATCTATTACTGAAATTCTCTCTTCGTTTTTTGCCAAATATATTAGCATTCTAAACGCATAATCTGTAAACTTTGATAACTGCATTTTTTATCTCCTTTAGTAATTAAATCTATATAAAATTATATCAAAAAAAATATATAAAATAAAATGTGCATTTTACTTGCACATTTTATTTTATTGTGCTATATTTATTTCATGAAATGATAATGATTATTTCAAAATAATAAATATTAAAAGGAGACCTTTATATGCTAGACAAAAATACAATAAATATAATTAAAAGTACAGTTCCTGCATTAAAGGAACATGGATTAGAAATTACTAAAACTTTTTATAAAAATATGTTTGAAAATAATCCAGAAGTTAAACCATTATTTAATATGGATAGACAAAAATCAGGTGAACAACCAAAAGCTTTGGCTATGACTATTTTAGCTGCAGCTGAAAATATAGATAACTTAGAAGTTTTACTTCCAGCAGTAAAAAAGATTGGAGAAAAGCATTGTAATGCTAACATTAAACCAGAACATTATCCAATAGTTGGACAAAATCTTTTAAGAGCTATTAAGGATGTTTTAGGAGAAGATGCAACAGCTGAAGTTTTAGAAGCTTGGGGACAAGCTTATGAGGTTATTGCAAAAGTATTTATAGATGTAGAAAAAAACATATATGCAAGTAAAACTATATAAACATTTATAAATTACTCCTATTAGAAAATTTTCAAGTTACAAACTTATAAAATAAGTTGAATTAAAAATTCACTTAATAACTTTATTAACAATAAATATCACTTATAAACTAATAATAACTAATAAAGCTAAGAGAGTATAAACCTATAATTACCTTTTACTATCATCCTTCCTCTCTTAGCTTTTATTTTATAAAAAACAAATTTATTTTTAATTAAATTCTTTTATTTATATTTCTTTTAATTAGAAATATTTTTTATTTTTATCTTCTTATATATATGTGATTATTTTATTATTTAAAATAATTTATTCCTATTGCATCTCTAACTTCTTTTAATGTATCACTTGCTATAACTCTTGCATTTTCACTACCAGTTTTTAGAATATTATAAACATAATCAATATTTTTTTCGTACTCTTTTCTTCTTTCTCTTATAGGTCTTAACTTTTCTTGCATAACTTCATTTAAATATTTTTTTATTTTAACATCTCCAAGACCACCTTTTTCATAATGGTTTTTCATATTTTCTAATGTTATTTTATCTTCACAAAAAGCATCTAAATACATAAATACTGGATTATCTTTAACATTTCCTGGATCTTCTACTCTTATATGATTTGGATCTGTGTACATAGACATAATTTTTTTCTTTATAGTATCTTCATCATCAGATAAATATATTGCATTATTTAAAGACTTACTCATTTTTGAATTTCCATCTATGCCTGGAAGTCTTCCTAAACCTTTCTTTGGAAGAACAGCTCTTGGTTCTACTAAAATTTCTTTGTTATATGTTTGATTAAATGTTCTAACTATTTCCCTTGTTTGTTCAAGCATAGGTAATTGGTCTTCTCCAACTGGAACAACTGTTGCCTTAAAGGCTGTTATATCTGCTGCTTGACTTATTGGATAAATTAAAAATCCAGCTGGAATACTCATATTAAAATTTTTCTCTTTTATTTCATTTTTAACTGTTGGATTTCTTTCAAGTCTTGAAACAGTAACTAAATTTAAATAATGCATAGTTAACTCATTTAACTCAGGTATTTGTGATTGCACAAATATAGTTGATTTTTGTGGATCTATTCCAACAGCTAAATAATCAAGAGCTACCTCAATTAAACTATTTCTTATTTTTTCTGGATTTCTTGCATTATCAGTTAAAGCTTGTTGGTCTGCAATCATAATATAACTATTATATTTATCACTATTTTGAAGCTCTACTCTGTTTATTAAAGAACCAACATAATGTCCTATATGTAGCTTTCCTGTTGGTCTGTCCCCTGTTAATATTATTTCTTTACTCATTAATTCCATCTCCTTATTTTTTATTAATTCAAGTTATTAGTCTTTTTAAATTATGAAAATTATTAGAAATTGTTTTTTTATTAAAATTTTGTATTTTACAATTACATATAAAATTCATATATATAACTTTAAATAAATACATAAATTAAAATCAGAATAACCAAAATCTTATTTAGATTTATCTAATCATTTAAACTAAATAAAATAACATTAAACATTATTATTTAGAAAAATCAATTTTCTTTTAAAATAAAAAAACTTCGCCCCTAAAAAATAGGACGAAGATTATATCCGTGTTGCCACCTAAATTGTATAGAATAAAATTTTAAACTATACCACTCAATTTCAAGTACTAACATACTCTATCTGCTGTAAGGTGCAGCCAACCACTTAGATACTTTTTTAGTTAAAAATATATTTTTTTTAAATAAAATTTCACTTTGTTCCTCAAAGGTCCATTCACTAAATTCTTTCTTGCCTTAATTCCACCACCTAAAGCTCTCTTTATTGAACCTAAATTTAGTTACTACTCCTTATCAAAGAATTTTTTAAATTTAATTATATTTTTATTATACATCAAAACTTTAAATTTATCTTTAAACTTTTAATTACATATTATTTTAAATTTTACAAACAGTGAAGAATATACAGCTCTATTATAAAACTTTAATTACATATAAATTATTTTAAATTCCACTACATAATATTATTTTTTAAATTTAAATATATTTATACTATTAATATATTCCAAAAAATACATATTTTCCGAAGCTGTGCTATAATATTTATTATTGATATTTACAAAATTATAAGGAGGCAATATATTTTGAGTACAGCTTTTGAAAAACAATATAAAATAAATGCTTTTGATGTTGATACAGAACATAAATGTAAATTCTCAACTCTTGCTGATTATTTATGGGATGTTGTTATAGCACAATCAGACTATTTAGGAGAAACTAAAGAAGGTTTCGTGCATAATAAATGCGTTTGGGTTCTTTTAAAATATGATATGACAATATACGAGTATCCTAAATTTAGAGATACTATAACTGTTGATACTACAGTTTTAGGTTCAAAGAAATTTTATGGTTACAGAAAAAATACTATAAAAAATTCTGAAGGTAAAATTATAGGAGAAGTTGTTTCAACAGCTATATTAATAGATTTTGAAAAGAGACGTCCAACAAAAATTTCACAAGACCAATGTGAGATATATGGAATTTCAGGAGAATTAGAAGAAGTTCCACCTTTAGATGATATTAAAAATGTTGAAAATGAAGAGTACATAAAAGATTATCCAATTAGATTTAGTGATATAGATGCTAATGGTCATGTAAATAATGTTAAATATATGGAAATGGCAATGGATACTCTACCAAGAACAATATTAAATGATTATAGATTATTTAATATTAAAGTTTTATTCAAAAAAGAAACAACTGATGGGGACACATTACATATTACATCCGAAATAGTTAATAATGAAAATGATGAAATTACAACTGTTCATAATATTACAAGTAATAATACAGGTAAGTTACTTACTAAATTACAATTTATATGGAAAAAGAAATAAGATAGACTTTTTGTCTATCTTATTTTTTAGAAACATATTTATTTCCTTCTATGTAAAATCTCCAAGGGAAATGAATAGCTTCCTCTGCATAATCAATTCCTATTCGCTTTGTTTTAACTACACCAAAATCTTTAAATCCATCATCTATTAAGTAAAGCTTTCCTTTTTCATAAAGCTTAATTGCATTTAATTCTCTATCAATTAATAAAGCTTTGCATAACTTTCCTGGGCCATTTGTAAGGGCTAATTTTTGTGCCTTTGTAAGGTTATCAAAATCTTTATTAAATCTTTTATTAGAAATATAATCAAATTCATTTAAAGGTTCTAATGCTCTAATTAATACAGCTTCAGCTTCTTCTTTTATTCCTGTAACTACATTCAAACAATTATACATACCATATATAAGATAAATGTAAGCTATTCCCCCTTCTGAATAAAGTACTTCTGTTCTTTTAGTCCTTCTTCCATTATAAGCATGACAAGCTTTATCTCCATTACCAATATAAGCTTCTGTTTCAACAATTCTTGACTTTATTATTTTTCCATCAACTTCTCTAACTAAAATTTTGCCAAGTAAATCTTTTGCTAAATATAATGCATCTTTTTGAAAATAATCTTTATCTAACAACATAATAATTCTCCTATTTAAATATATAAATTTATTATTGGATAATTTACTATACTTATACATATAATTTATGCTCATCTATATTATAAAACTTTATTTCATTTATAATAAATTTAAAAAATTTTTTAAACCAATATTAATTAAATTAATACATACAAAAACCAGTAGAATTTTATACTACTGGTTTTTATATATTTTTTATAATTTATATTTAAATTACTTATTATATTATAATTTAAAAGTATAATTTCATTATTAAAAATAATATATATTAATACTTTAATTTTATTTATTGTATACTGCATTTAATTCACAATAAAGTAAACTCATAAATTTATTTTTTAAATCAACCATATCTTGTAATCTTTCAGTAAATACATCTTCTGATTCTTCAAATGGTTCTATTAATCTTCCTAAATATTCTTCTACATTTTCACAGTTAGTTATTCTTACAAAATCATATGTGCTATCTATAAGTTCTGTAACATACTGAACTGCTGAACGTGAATAAAGACTATGAACTCTAAACTTTCCATCTTTTAATACATAAAAATTTTTCTTTTGTTTACTGTAAATTGTAAAATCTTTTATATCTATTTCAGCTAATAAATTATCAAGCTCAGATATAAATATATCTAAATTATATTCTTCTAATGAATCATATTCTTCTGGTGTATCTCTTTCAACCTTTAAAACCTTTCCTAATGTTCCAAGGCTTGATTTTACAATTACTCCACCATCTTTTATAAATTTTATATCAGAAGCATCATATTTTTTAACATTTTCCTTAAAGTTTTGATCCATATATTCATCTACATCATCAACAACCTTAAATTCAAAATTATAAGTTGGGTATGAATATAAGTTTATATCATTAGAATTTGAAATAATCTTAAGCGTTATACCATCTTTAGTTTTTATTATATTATAAACTTTAGCATCTACATTTAAGTTGTTAGAAAAATCATTATATATTTCATTTAAATCTTCTAATATTTTTATATATTCATCATATTTAAATGGTTCCTTGGATAAACTTAAATAATATTTGATATCATTTTCCATCATCTATAATTCATCTCCTATATTAAAAGTAAACAAGTACATATCTTACTTCTAATTATAAGTAAATTTATCCTTTACATATTGGTTTTTACCTAAATTTTATATATATTTCATAATTATATAACACTTAATAAGATGCGTTAATAAACTTAAAATTATTTACATCAAATAAACCTCTATCTGTTATTTTAAGCTCTGGAATTACTGGTAATGCTAAAAAGGATAATGTTAAAAATGGATTAAAATCAATTTCTGGCCCTATTTTACCTACTGCTTCATGTAAATTTTCAAGATCTTCTAACACATATTTTGTATCTCTTAATGTCATTATTCCACCAAACTCAAGTTGAATACTTGCTAAAACTTTATTATTTTTTGTAACAACAATTCCACCACCAATTCTCTCAAGTTCATTAACAGCAAGAAGCATATCATTATCATTGCTTCCTGTAACAATAATATTATGAGAGTCATGTGCTATTGATGTTGCTATTGCACCTTCTTTAATTTGAAGTCCATTTATAATTCCAAGACCTATCTGTCCACTTCCTTTATGTCTTTCAATAACTGCAACCTTTAATAAATCATCTTTTGTGCTACTTACAAATTCATCTTTATTTTCTAAATTATCAACTTGTATTTTTAAATGATTGCTTTCTAATCTATTTTTTATAAGTCCTATAACATTTATATATTTTTTATCCTTTAAATCAATTTTAAAACTATCTAGAGAAAGTTTAGGTAAATGAATACTATTTTTAATATTTATAGTTTTCTTTTCTTTACTCCAATCATAAATTAACTTATCTTTTTTAACTACAAGCTTTCCATCTTTATATACTGAATTTATAGAAAAGTTTTCTAAATTATCTAATATTACAAAATCTGCGACATATCCTGGTGCTATTGCCCCTTTATCATTTAAACCGTAACATTCTGCTGTATTTAATGTTGCCATTTGTATTGCTGTTTCTTTTTTTATTCCATAATCAATTGCCATCTTTATTGATTTATCTATACTTCCATTTTTCATTAAATCATCAATATGCTTGTCATCTGTACAGAAGCATAACCTTCTTGTATTGTATATATTAACTGAAGCTAATAACTCTTTTAAATTTTTTGCTACTGTTCCTTCTCGCATAAGGACATACATTCCTCGTCTTAATCTATCTATAACTTCCTTGCTTGTATGACATTCATGATCTGTTTTTACATCACAAACTCTATAAGTATTTATCATTTCTTCATTAAAACCTGCACAATGTCCATCAACAATTAAATTTCTATTTTTAGTTTCTAAAAATTTATTTATCATTTTGTCATCACAATTAAAAACAGCTGGTGCATTCATAACTTCAGCAAGTCCAAGCACAAATTTATGATTATATAAATCCTTTAAATCTTCTGCTTCTATTCTTGCTCCTGAATCTTCAAAATCTGTTGATGGAACACAAGAAGAAATCATAAAATAAAAATCTAAAGGTACATCTTCACTTAAATCCATCATAAGCTTTATACCTTCAACACCTAATACATTTGCTATTTCATGTGGGTCTGTTACCATTGATGTTATTCCATGCTTTAAGGCTTCTTTATAATATTCATTTGGTGTAATTAAAGAAGATTCTATGTGAGCATGTCCATCAATAAGTCCTGGAACTATATATTTTGAAGTTCCATCAATTTCTTCCCTTCCATTATAATTTCCAAGTCCAATTATATATCCATCTCTTATTGCAACATCACATATAAATGTATCACTTTGAAATACATCAACTACATTTATATCTTTAATTACTAAATCACTTAATTCTTTCTTGGTTGAGCTTTTAATTTGATTTTTTAAAATTTCTTTTTTCATTTATTAACTCTCCCTTCAAAGGTAATACGATTTTAAGTTACACTTTTTGTATATTATTTAAATTATATGCTTAATTGAAATATTATTGTAATACTTTAAATAAATATATTAATTATAAATTTTATTAATACAAAAAAACTTTATATAAATTCATAATATTTTATATAAATAATCTAAAACTTTACCTTAAAATATTAAAATTTCTTATTACTTTAACTTAAAACTTTATAACTTAATATTAAATTGAAATACAAATATTTCTTAATAATATATAAAAAGAAGCCTTGCAAATTATACAAAGCTTCTTTAATCATCTTTCAAATCTTATACTAATTATAACTATATAATTTTAAATTTTTATTATATTTTATGTTTATGCTAATTATAACTATGTCATTTTAAAATTTCATTATATTTCATTCTAATTATAACTATTTTATCTTAAATTTTATATTTATTTTTAACCCTTCATTCGGTTTACTTTGAGCATAAATTTCTCCACTATGAGCTTTAACTATATCATAAGCTATTGCCATTCCAAGCCCCGAACCCTCTACCTTTTTATTTGTATTTGTTCCCCTATAATATCTTTTAAAAATATTTGTAAGTTCTTCTTCTGAAACACCTTTTCCATTATCACAAACAAAAACTTCTACCTTATCATTTAACTTTTTAATATTTATATTCACCTTTACATCACTATCATTATGAACAAAGGCATTTATTATAATATTTATAAAAACTCTCTTTATTAAGTGCTTATCTAAATCAAGAAATATTTTCTCATCTGAATAAGTAAAATTTATATTCCTATGACTATATTTTTCATCATTTATAATATCTATTATTACATGTCTAATTAAGGATACTATATTTGTTTTTTGCTTATTTAAAACTAAAGTGTTGTTTTTAAGCCTTGTTGATAAATTTAAATCTTCAACTAAAGTTTTTATATATTCGCTTTTTCTTATTATAGTGTTACAACACTTCTTCCTAATATAATCATCAATTTCATATTCAGTATCTCCCATTATTTCTGCATTTCCAATAATTGAAGTAAGAGGTGTTTTTATATCATGAGAAATATTTGAAATCCACTCTTCTCTCATATTTTCAAGCTTTTCTCTTTCTTTTTCATTACTTTGAAGCTTGTCCTCTAATCTATTTAAACAATTTTCAACCTCATAATACATTCCGAGCTTAACTTTATCTTTAGAATACTTACCATTATATAAATCTAATATTTTATAAACAATTCTATTTATAGGCTTTGTTATTGTTAAAGTATATAAAAAGCTTATTACAATAAGTAAAATTACATTCATTATAATTAAACTTGGAAACTTATGAGCCTTTTCAATTAAATTTACATCATAAGAATAGTTTACTCTCTTTACTTTATTAGTATCTAAAAATAAAAGATAAGTATATACTTTGTTATTTAAAGTTTTTTCATCTAAAAATAAAGTATTACTTTTATTATTAAAACTATTTATAAGTTCTTTATTTGAATAGCTTTTTAGTGCGTTATTTGGTTTATTATAACTATAAACTTCATTATTATTTTGGTCTAAAACTTGAAGTCCTATATTATTTTCTTTTAAAAATTCAATTCCTGAAGGTTTTACTTCTATATGATTATCATTTGATAAATATAAGTAATCTTTAAATTCTGATATTATCTCTTCTGGATGATAATTGTATAATGCCCCTTCTTTATAAATGTTGTTTCTCATAAAAATTATATTTATTAACACAATAACTGAGCATGCAAGTATAAAAGATGTAGCATAATGAAAAATAAGTTTCCATTTCATTTTTATTCTCCATTCATTACAAACTTATATCCTAAGCCAATTACTGTTGTTATGTACTTTGGCTTTGATGGATTATCTTCAATTTTCATTCTAAGTTTTCTTATATGAACTGTAATTGTATTATCAAATCCAAAAAAGTTTTCTCCCCAAACTTCATTGCAAATCATTTCTTTACTAATTATTCTGTTTGGATTATTAATTAAATATTTAAGTAATTTTAATTCCTTTGCTGTAAATTCTAAAGCTTTTCCATCCTTATAAACTACGCTTGTTTCTTCATTTATTTCAACATTACCAAACTTAATAATTTTATTTTCATTTATATTTTTACTTATAGAAATATTATTAAAAGCTTTAAGTCTTGCTTTAAGCCTAAATGCTACTTCTTTCGGACTAAAAGGTTTTGTAATATAATCATCTGCACCAATTGCAAATCCTAATAATCTATCAACTTCTTCTGATTTTGCTGATATAAATAATATTGGAGCTTCGCTTAATTTCCTAATTTCATTAAAAACATCATATCCACTTATATCTGGAAGCATAATATCTAAAAGAACTATATCTGGCTTAATCTTTTTAAATAGTTCTATTCCATCTTCTCCATTATTTGCTACAAAAATATTATTAAAGCCCTCTCTCTTTAATACAGTTTCTAAAATATCAACAATATCTTGTTCATCATCAATTATCAAAACTTTGTATTTTTCAAAAATACTATTCATCTTATTCCCACCCCTTTGTGGTTTAGATTATATCATAAAGCTTAAGTTTTAAGTCAATGCCAATTTTAATATGAAATTTAAATTTAAGATGGATTTAAGATGGATTTTATCCTAATTAAATATATAAATAATAAACTAATATCAAAGGGACAAACCTTAATTTTTAAATAGATATTATAAACTAATTAATTTAAATAAAAGTACTTTAAATTTTTTAACGTTACTTTCTTACATATATAATAAAATATTAACTTCAAATTAAAGTGTTTTAATCTATTTAAAAATAATTTAACTACAAATAAATAATTAAGGAGATTAAAATTTATGCAAGCAATTATGGAACCAATTTTTCACGTAGTTTATTTATCTACTGTAATTATTTTAGGAATTATAATGATAAGTAAAACAAAAGATAAATACTTTAGACTTTTTGGAATAATGTCTGTAACTTTAGGTTTTGGTGATTCATTTCACTTAATTCCTAGAATATATGCCCTATTAACTACTGGTCTTGAAAATAATGCAGCAGCATTAGGTTTTGGTAAGTTAGTTACATCAATAACTATGACAATTTTTTATATTATACTTTATAAAATTTTTAAACTTAGATTTGAAATTAAAAACTCAAAAACATTAGATACAACAATGTATTTACTTGCAGGAATTAGAATTATTCTTTGCTTATTCCCTCAAAATGAATGGTTTATATATAATCCTCCAATAAGCTGGGGAATTTATAGAAATATACCTTTCGCAATTATGGGAATTATAATGATTTATCTTTTATACAGTTATGGAAATAAATATAATGATAAAGATTATAAAAATCTTGGAATAGCTGTATTTTTATCTTTTGCATTTTATATTCCAGTTGTACTTTGGGCATCAGAAAATTTCCTTGTTGGAATGCTTATGATACCAAAAACTTTAGCTTATGTTTGGATTGTTTTAATTGGATATAAAGAATTTAAAAAATCCTTAAAATAACTTCCCACCCAAATTTATATATAAAATTTATATATTAAAAGCAGTAAACTATTAAAGTTTACTGCTTTATTTTATCTATTAATATTTTATTATTTATATTTATAAACTTATTTTACTGTTTTATTTTGTATTTATTAAATGACTTGTCTGGATCAATATGAACATCTTTTATAAAAAGAATTATCCAAATAATTATTGATAAAATGGCAAAATATTTATTTAAAAAATATGATAAAATTGCTCCTAAAAATAATATTGTTGCCCAAAGTAAAAATGAATTTCTCATATCATTACTCATTCTACTTCTATCATAATTTTTTTGCTTTTCTTTTGAAAAATAATTAAATCCACTAATTAATATTGTTGATTTTTCTTTTAATACAGCAAAAATTATTGCTACTATTAAAAATATTATTCCAAGTACTAAACAAGATGTTGACCATATACTCATAATATTCCCCCATTTAAAAAACTTCTATATATTTATTTTATCATTAATCTATTAAATTCGCTTATTTTTGAAAAATTTAAGATTTATTTACCCTTTATAGCTTTTGACAATATAAAAGTTTTTAATATATTATAACTTTACAAATACATTAATTTATAAAATTTAAAAGTTTAATGAAAGGATAGGTCATATGAATTATTGGATAAGAGCAAAAGAATTAAAAGATGAAATAATTTCATATAGAAGAAATATACACTCAAATGCAGAAATAGGAATGAACCTTCCTTCTACTACTGAATTTGTTATGAAAACATTAAAAAGCTTTGGTTATGAACCAAAACAAATAATAGATAGTGGCGTAGTTGCAACAATTGGAAATGGTAAAGGTCCTTGTATATTACTTAGAGCTGATATGGATGCACTTCCAATGACAGAAGAAAGTGGATTAAGCTTTTGTAGTAAAAATCCTGGCTCTGCTCATACATGCGGTCATGATTTACATGCTGCTATGCTTCTAGGTGCAGCAAAAATGCTAAAAGAAAATGAAGAAAATATTAATGGTACCATTAAACTAATGTTTCAACCTGGAGAGGAAACATTCCAAGGGGCAAAGGCTATGATAGAGGCAGGAGTTTTAGAAAATCCTCACGTTGACAGAGCATTATCATTTCATGTTGGTGCAGGAAAAGCTCCAGTAGGAGTTTGTGCATATAATGATAAAGGTGCATCTTTATTTTCTTCAACAGGATTTAAAATTGATATAAAGGGTAAAGGCTCACACGGTGCAACTCCTCATGAAGCTATTGATTCATTAAACATAGCAGTTCACATTTATTTAGCTCTTCAAGAATTAATTGCAAGGGAAACTAATCCATCAACTCCTGCACTTCTTACTGTTGGTCAGCTTTCAGGAGGTTCTGCAAGTAATATAATTCCTGAAACTACAATGATGCAAGGAACTATGAGAACAGTATCAAAGGAAACAGATGAATATTTAAAAAATAGAATCGTTGAAGTTGCAAAAGGTGTTGCTTCAACATTTAGAGGTGAAGCTACTGTTTCTTGGCTTCCATCAGTTCCACCATTAATAGGAAACCCTGAGTTTACAAGAGAAATGCTTGGATATATGAAGGAACTTGATATTCCTGGCTTTATGCCAGTTGGAGATACTACTGCCAGTGCTTCTGAAGATTTTGCTATTGTATTAAGTCATGTACCTGGAGCTTATATGTTCTTGTCAGCTGGTTTTACAGATAGAGAAAGCTATAGTGGTCATAATCCAAAGGTTTTATTTAATGAAGATGTACTTCCAGAAGGTGCTGCTTTCTTTGCCCAATGTGCAACTAGATATTTAGAAAATGCAAGTAAGAATAAATAAACTATAGATAACTTAGTTAAGATTTAAATTATCTAAAAAATATAATTATAAAATAAAACTATAAAGCATTTTGGGCTTTATAGTTTTATTTTTATGTTGCTGTTTATTGTTATATATTCTAATATTAATTTTATAGAAATATTAAATTATTAATTCAATAAAGATTTCTTTTTAAAAGATTACTACACTTTTATTATATCAATATTAACTTTTTATCTATTGCAATTTACGGTTTTAGCTTATTCTAAAACATTTATGTGATTTAATACTAAACAATACATACATAACAATTAACATGTTTATAAAAAAATGGTAAAATAAATAAAATGGAATGAAATGGGATAAAAAGGAGTGACTTTATGAGTTTTTGCTGCAAGGATTTATTCCAGCTTAAATATTTTTCAAAGGCAAAGCTACTAGCTGGACAAAATGGATTAAAAAATCAAATTTCTTTGCCTTATGTAAGGACAACCGAGTCTATTTCAGAATGGCTTTATGGAGGGGAACTGCTTTTTGTTATTTATAACGAAAATGATGAAAACCTTTTATTACTTATTGAAGAATGTATTTTCAAAAAGCTTTCTGGTATTGTTATTTTAATTGATGAGAAAGATATAAGTAAAATATCAAAAGAAATGATAGATAGAGCTAATGAAGCTAATCTTCCCTTATTTATAATGCCATGGGGTATTAAATTAATTGATATTATACAAGAAATTTTTCTAAAAATTGAACAAAAAAGAGAAGAAAAAAAGAATGGAAAGCATTTTCTTGAATCACTTCTTTTTTCACAAGATCAGTTGCATGAAGATATTAATGGTTTAGCTGAATTTTATAATATAAATTTAAGACCTTATCATTATATTTGTATATTTAAAATTAAAAAATTATCAAATACTCATCACGCTTCTGAAAATGTTACTAAACATATAATGAATTCTTTAGATGAAGGTTTAAATGAAAAAAATTATACTTTATTACATATGGAATATGCCAATCACTTAATGAGTTTAGTATTTGCTAACAATTGTGAAGATGCAAAAAAATCTTTAGAATATATTGAGGGTATGTTTAAGGTTGCAAGTTCTAGATACTCTGAAAATGTAGAAATGAATTTAAGTTTTAGTCGTATAAGGGAAAGTAATTCTGATATTAAAATTAGTTATAAAGAAGCTTGTAAAGCTCTTTCTATGATAGGTATTTATAATAATGAGTCAAATATTATTAAATATAATGAATTAGGCATTATAAGATTATTTATTGGACTTGCTGAAACTAAAGATATTGAGCAATATTGTTATGAAAATCTAGGCCCTATATTAGATTACGATAAAAATCATGGAATGGACTTAGTTGGAACTTTAAAATGTTATTTTAAAAATAATAGACATTTAGTTAAAACTTCTCAAGAGCTTTTTATTCATAGAAATACTTTACTCTATAGATTATCAACAATAAAAAATCTTTTGCAAAGAGACTTAGATGATGCTATGACTGATTTAGAGCTTTTTAATAGTATACTTATTTATGAATTTCTTAATTTACAAAATAAATTATCACTTTAACTAACTCTAAATTAAATATATTTATTCATAAATCAAACTTAACTTTAAGCTTAACTTATACTAAAAAGTTAAAACTAATTATAATATAAGATTAATTTAATAATATAAAGCTTAATCTAACTTAATTTTTTAAATTAAATGGACTATATCAAAATTATAATTTAACTTTGATATAGTCCATTATTTATTTTGTCAATTTTATTATTTAAAATTATAACTATTTAAAATAAGAATGTACAAAAGTTTTTATTGGCTTATAAATTTCATTATTTTTATTTATAATATATAAAAATAGTAAGAGTAGTAAACTGAATTTAACTTTTTATTTTATATTAATTTGCAACTGGTTCTTTTACTTTTTTAGTTTGTTGTACTTTTTCTTTTGCAAAAGATAGTATTAATACTCCTGCAAATATTAATGTACATGCAATAATTTTCATTAACGTTATTTTTTCTCCTAAAAGTATTGCTCCAAAAATAACACTTGTTATAGGTTCAAATGTACTTATAACAGCAGCTTCACTCGCTCCAATATGTTTAATACCAACTTGTAATAATGATAATGCAACAACTGTGCATAAGAATGCAAATATTGCAGATAATCCCCAAGCTTTAGGTGTTAATGTTGAAAAAACAAGTTCATTTGTAATCGTTCCGTATATAAACATACCTATTGATGATGAAATTGCTACATAAAATGTTATTTTAAATGGTGGTTCACTTTTTAAACCACTTTTGTCCATAAATATAATATATAATGCATAAAACATACCAGATGCTACAGCTAAAATTAATCCTATTAATGTACTAGCTCCAAGAGAAGCTGATGTTAATGCTGTAATAAAGAAACATCCTATACCAGACATTGCAATAATTAATGCTAAAACTTTTTGTTTGCTTAATTTTTCGTGGAAGAATATTACACAACCAAGTGTTACGAATATCGGATAAGTAAAGTGTATTGGTGTAACTATTCCTACATCTACATAAGCAAAAGCCATATTTAACATTAATGTTGTTATTGCGTTTCCAACAAAACCGAGTATCATTAAATCTTTAAGTTGTTTTTTTGTTACCTTTAAGTTTATTTTTAAAAGCAAAATAATTACTAATAAAAATGGTAAACTTAAAAAGTTTCTTAAAAATGTTAGTGTTACAGGGTTGCTTCCTTCAAGACCATAGGTCATAGGGCCTAATGTAAAGGCAAAACCAAAGGTAATTGAAGATAGCATTGTTAAAATAATTCCTTTTGTTTTCATAATAATACCTACTTTTTATTAATTTTTTTCAAGTACTATTTAAACATTAATTGAAAGCTTCTTCAATAATTTTAATAATATTTGGGATAACATCATCAACAATTATTTTTCCTCTTTCAGCTGATGATGATTTAGCTGATGCAAGTATTCCAGTTTCAGGAACTATTCCCTTTTCTATTGGATATTTATAATAAGTTGCTGGGCTTGCATTTTCTGTATCCATAATTTTATCTTCTCTTACAAGCTCTGGTGCAAAATACATCATTAATGATGTTTCTGTAACAGCTGCATGTTCTAGAGCCCAACCAGGGAATGGTACTTCATCAAAAACTTTATCAATTACGTCAGGTGACATTGGATCCCACCAGTTAGTAAGAAGTATTTGAACTTTATCTCCATATTTTGCTGAACATAAATCCATAGCTTCTACAATAAATGCTTCATTTTCAAAGTGAGCACTTAATATAAATATTTTTTTAAATCCATCACGGACAAATTCATCAATTATATCCATTACTAATGCTTGTAATGTAGCTCCATTTAAATCTATTGTTCCTGGGAATAATGGACCACCACCACTTAATGGTTTTGATTTATATCCATATGAAAGTGCTGGAGCAACTACCCCATTTATTTTTTCAGCAATTCTGTAAGCAAATCCATTGGCTAATACTGTATCTACGCAAGTTGGAAGATGAGGTCCATGTTGTTCTGTTGAACCTATTGGTAATATAATTACATCATCTTTTTTCTTTGCGAATTCTTGCCAAGTCATGTTTTCCATTTTTACGTTTTCGTACATAATAAAGTCCCCTTTTCTCGTATAGATATTTTAAGCTTATTTTAATTAATGTTGATTTTTAGCTAGCTTCCTAAAAACATTTTAAATAAATAAATAGGAATTTAATGTTTTTAATGTTTATAAAGAGTTAAATAAATAATCAAATTGAATGTTGCTAAGAAACCAGCTAAAAACAAAAATTATAAAAGAAACAGCTTATTTAAAATTTTTATGTAAATGTTATCATATTCACAGTATACAATAATGATATTTTTGTAACAATGTACTAAAAATACAAATATCTCTATGAAAATATGTTCTTTACGTGCACAGTAATACCCAAATATTATTGTACATTTAGTACAATGACTAGCTAATTTTTTCATGTTAAACTTCCATTATCGACAAGACCTTTACTAAAAATAATAAATAACATATTTAAATCTATATTTATTGAGTTATTAATAGCATATTGAAATTTATATTTTTTAAATTATTAAATATCAAATTACTACTCTATTTAGTTGTTTTAATAATTTAATGATTAATACTTAATTTATTTAACTTAATAATTTACTTTTATTTTTAGTAATTGCAAGATAAACTGAAGGGAGATTATTTAAATGAAAGTTATTTTATTTAAAAATGCTAAATTAAAAGGTAAAAATGAATTAGTTGATTTACTTGTTGAAAACGGTGTCTATAAGGAAATAGGTCCAAATCTTTCTAAAAAATATAAAGATGTAGAAAGTTATGATTTAAAAGGTGACCTTGTTGTACCACCTTATGTTGATCCACATATTCATTTAGATTATGTTTATACAGCTCGTATGCCTGGTGCAAATAATGGAACAGGAACTCTTTTTGAAGGAATTCAAAGATGGTCTGAAACAAAAGGAAATATGACAATAGATGAAATTAAAGAACGTGCAAAAATTGCTTTAAGAAAAGAAATTTTATATGGAACTCAATATATGAGAACTCACGTTGATGTAACTGATCCAAACTTTACAGGCTTAAAGGCTATTATGGAATTAAAAGATGAATATAAAGATATTATTGACATTCAAATTATAGCTTTTCCACAAGAAGGTATGTATTCTTACAAAGGTGGGGATAAATTAGTGGAAGAAGCATTAAAAATGGGTGCTGATGTAGTTGGTGCTATTCCTCATTTTGAATTTACAAGAGAAATGGGTGAAAAATCAGTTAAGAAAACTGTTGAACTTGCAATGAAATATAATAAATTAATTGATGTTCACTGTGATGAAACTGATGATGACCAATCAAGATTTGTTGAACTTTTAGCTGCTGAAGCTTACATGAATGGAATCGGAGAACTTACAACAGCAAGTCATGCTTGTGCTATGGGTTCATATAATAATGCTTATGCATTTAAATTATTTAAACTTTTAAAATTATCAAAAATGAATTTTATATCATGTCCAACAGAAAATATTCATTTACAAGGAAGATATGACACTTATCCAAAGAGAAGAGGTCTTACAAGAGTTAAAGAATTAAATGATTCTGGAATTAATGTTTGTTTTGCTCAAGACTCAATTTCAGACCCATGGTATCCATTAGGAAATGGTAACTTAATGAATATATTAGATGCTGGAATTCATATATGCCATATGATGTCTTTTGATGAAATTAATAATGCATTAGATTTAATTACAACAAATGGTGCTAAAACTCTTCACATTGGAGATAAATATGGTATAGAAGTAGGTAAAGATGCTAACTTTATAGTTTTAAATGCTAAAAATGAATTTGATGCAATACTTGAAAGAGTTGGTGTTAACTGCTCTGTTAGAAAAGGTGAATTCTTATTTAAGAGACACCCTGAAATAATTGATACAAACGTTACTTTATTAAAATAACTATATAAATTATAGGAATCAATCAATTTAGATGTTATAAGGGGAATTAACATAAATTAAGTTTATTAAAAATAAAGATTTATAAATACTATTATAGGGGAAATAATTTTATTAATACAAATATTTATAATTCATATTTAAGGGAGTTTAAATAATTTTATTAATATAAAAATTTATAAATAAAGGTTTAATAGAAAGTCAAGTTAACTATTAAAAAGAAAAATAATTCAATTTTAATTTTTTTAAAATAAATATAAGTTATAAGACTAATTAAAGGTAAGATTCAATTTTCAATGTTTATATAAAAAGATACTTTACAAAAAATATATGACCAAAATAAGAATTTAACTTTATTAAAATAAATATAAAGTTAATTATAATACCAACAATAAACAAAATTTTAGTAAAAACTATTTTGTTTATATAACAATCACTCTTTAAAATAGCTATAAAAAACTAAGGATATATTTTTAAAATATATCCTTAGTTTTTTTTGTAGATAAATTTAATATTGATTCATTTAAATACTCTACTACCTTTGGTGAATTTACATTAATACAAACCCTCACATTTGGATTAGATTCTCTTATTTTTTCTGCATAAGCTATTGTTCTTCCAACTGAAGGCCCTTCTTGTTCAACATTTAAGTAAAGTGGTAACATTTCAAACCATTCTGGATGAACTGCTGCAATTACTGCTGAAGGGTCATGTAAATAAGAACCATTTACTCCTGGTGCTATTTCATCATGAATATGAATATAATAATCAACAGCATCAGCTAATTTTCTTCCTGTTTCAGTATTAGTTTTTCTCCATTTATCTGTATCAGTAAGTTTAAGTACTGAACGAGTTGTAACATCAAGTCCAACCATTATAACATTAGCCCCACTATCAAATAATAATTTTGCTGCATATGGATCTTGAGAAATATTAGCTTCTGCAAATGGACTAACATTTCCAGGAACAGTTAATGCTCCACCCATAATAACAATTTGTCCAACTTTTTCTGCAATTGTTTTATCTATTTGTAAAGCCTTTCCTAAATTAGTTATAGGACCTGTTGCTACAATTGTTAAATCTTTTCCGTATTTATTTATCATATCTACAATATACTGTGTACCATTATTGTGTATATCTTTTTGTGATTCTTTTAAAACAACTTCTCCTATACCGTTTTGTCCATGAATTTTTGCTGAAATTTCTAATCTCTCAAAAGAATCTTTATTTAATGCATGATTTTCCCCTGCATACACAGGAATATTTTCATTTCCTGTCATAGTTAAAATATTTGCTACATTTTTAACTCCTTGTTCTGTATAAACATTTCCATAAGTTCCTACTACCCCTAGTAGTTCAATTTCTTGACTTCCTAGAGCAATTGATAGTGCCATTGCATCATCAATTCCAGTATCTAAATCTAAAATTATTTTTTTCATACTCTATACCCTTTCATATGTTAAATTATAATTAAACCTAAATTGATTAATATTATACTTTTTCTTAAATTGTAATGAAAATCAAAAAATTTTATCCTAATAACTCATTTGAGATTTCAGCATATCTTTCATCACTTATTCCAAGCTTTTCTTTGAAAACTTCATCATTCATTCTTTCAATAATTATTTTATTAGGATTTATTTTTTCAATAATGTTCTTAAACTTTTTAACTGATTCATCATCATCGTTATATCCCTTAATTATAGTAATTTCAAATATAAATTTTCCTTCATATTGTTTATTAAACTTTACCATGCTTTCAATGTATTCTTCTAGTGTATAACCTTCAATAGGTCTTTGTACTTTTTGAAAATCTTCTTCTTTTATTGCTTTTATTTCCCCAATTATTTCATCACATTTATTAGCAATTTTTATATATTCATCTCTACCTAATATATATCCATTAGAAAGTAATCTTACAGGTATTCCTTTTCTTTTAATTAAATCGATAATATCACTTATTTTGTCATTTACTAAAGCTTCTCCCTTTGAATTAATAAAAATTAAATCTGGTTTTGTATCTTCAATAGTTTTTTCAAATTCAATTAATGCATTATCCATTTCATCAAAAGAAGTTTGTGTATCTATTTTATTTATTGATCTTCCAATTGGACAAAATATGCAATCAAAATTACAATACTTCTCTGGAAGTACGTTCATTTCAAGTACCCTTTTTCCATCTTCAATATAAATATCTTTGTAAGTAAATTTATCCACTATGTTATCCCCCTTAAGTTTGCTAATCTTTGTATTTAAATACGTTTTTATTCACTTTTAAATTATTAATTAATTTCTACTTCTTTATTATTAATATCAAGAATTGAAATTTTAAAATCTCCACCTAATTCTTCATTAACTATTTCAGCTAATTCTTTTAATGCCTTTTCAAACTCCTCTGTTCTTTCCTCATCAATTAATTCTATACATAAAAAAGCATTTTTTGTATCTTCAGTAAGCATTGTTCTTACTGATTCACGCCAGTTAAAGCATCTACAAATTGCACCTGCATCATCTTTATATACAACTTCACCTTCACATGGTGGTGCACTTTCATCACTTCCTAATGTTATAAAAGGCTCATCTCCAACTGCTTTAGTTAATCTTATATTTCCAACAAATTTATCTATGTCTTCACCACCACATGGCATAGCATATTTTAAAGAAATAGAATTATAAATATCAACTAAAGGATTAATTGTTCCTATATGATTCCCATTATTAACTCTCTTTAATAAAGCTTCAATTGATGCTCTTGCACCTTTCTTTTTCTTAAATTTTTGGAAAGCATCTCTCCAAACCTTTATAACTTGATTTTTACTAAATTCTGAATTGTTTAAATGTGTTAATGCTTCTTTTTCAGCACTTAAAAGCATATCCTTATATTTATCCTCATCTTTTATAGAATTATTTATGCCTTTACAAACAATAACTCCAATTTTCGCATTAGGAAACAGCTCCCAAAAGTCATTTTCAATAATAAACTTTTTCATTTGTATAACCTCCCAAATCTAAATAAAATCCTTAATTATAAATAAAAAAAGCCTTAGAAATATCACAAAAATATCTCCCAGGCTTTTATCCTTCCGTGTACACAAAAATGTGCGTTTTCTCTCGGACCTGCTAATTTTTAAAATTACGGAACCCTAGAAAACTTAAATATATAATTCCATTTTAATTTATGAGTAAAATTTATACTTTAATTTTATCATAGTGAAAATTCTAAATCAATTTTATTTCCTTTAATAACCTACAAATATTTTCTGTTGTTTTTTCTATATTTTCTGGTCCTTTCTTTAGAGCTTCTTCTAAAGTTGTTGCTTCTTTAAGTATTCCAAATATTGATGTTATACCAAGATTATATAAGTCAGATGTTCCTTCTCCAACTCTACCAGCTAAGGCTATAACTGGTATGTTGAAGGATTTTGCAAGACTTGCTACCCCTATTGGAGTTTTTCCAAATTTCGTTTGAAAGTCTATGCTACCTTCTCCAGTAAATACATAATCTGCATCTTTTATTTTTTCCTTTAAGAGAGAATATTTTATTACTATATCTATTCCTTTAAGTAACTTAGCATTACAAAAGCCTAAAAGTGCAGCTCCAAGACCACCTGCTGCCCCTGCACCTTCTACATTTATATTTTTTCCTAAGGCTTTTAAAACAACTTCTGAATAATTTTTAAGGGAATTTTCTAAAATATCAATATCCTTTTCTGATGCTCCCTTTTGTTTTGCAAATACTTTTGTAGCACCATTTTCACCTATTAAAGGATTTTTTACATCACAAGCTACTTCTATATTTACATTAAATATTCTCTTATCCATTTCACTTATATCTATATTTTTTAAATCTTTAAGGCTTTCTCCACCAAATGGTATCTCATTACCTTCATCATTTAAAAACTTAACACCAAGGGCTTGTAACATACCTGCTCCACCATCATTTGTAGCACTGCCTCCAAGTCCTATTATTATTTTTTTAACACCTTTATTTAATGTTTCTTTTATTAATTCTCCAGTTCCATAGGTTGTTGTTATAAGAGGATTTCTTTTGTTCATTGGAACTAACTGTATACCACTTGCTTGTGCCATTTCTATTATAGCAACCTTTTCTGTACCGAGTATTCCAAACTTTCCTTTTACTTTGTTACCTAAGGGATCTGTTACTTCTTTTTCGTATATTGTTCCATTTGTTGCATCAATTAATGATTGTAATGTCCCTTCACCACCATCAGCCATAGGAACATGAATACATGTTGCATCTTTGAATACTTTTTTTATTCCCTTTTCCATAGCTATGCAAACTTCTTTTGCAGTCATGCTTTCTTTAAATGAATCTGGTGCTAATACAAACCTCATCATAAATAACACTTCCTTGGATTTATATTATTATTCCTTCAAAATGGTCTATTTCATGTTGAATAATTTGTGCAGTAAAGCCAGTAAATACACCCTTTTGTTTTTTGAAATTTCTATCAAAGTATTCTACTTCTATTTTTTCATATCTTGTTGTTTTTCTAAAACCTGTTAAGGATAAACAGCTTTCTTCTGTTTCATAACTGTTTTCTTTTTTTAATATCTTTGGATTTATCATAGGAATTATAAGATTTCCTACGGTAAATACTAATATACGTTTTTTTATTCCTATCATGTTTGCAGCCATTCCAACACAACGGTCTAGGTTTGCTCTTAATGTATCTTCTAAATCATTAATAACTGATATATCATCTTTAGTTGCTATTTCTGATTTTTGACCTAAAAATAATACATCTTTTACTATTGGTTTTATCATATTTTTTCAGCCTTTCTTTTTTTGGGAATTGTAATTTGTTTTTTATTTCTCTTATTAAATTATACATTATGATTATAGTTTAATAAGAATAAATTCAAAATAGTTTACATAAAAATGCACACCTTTTTGATTAAATTATAAAAATATATTTATAATTAATAAATTCTTTAATTCCCCCTAAAAAAATACTATACTTAAATAATAAATGAAAAATACCAAATTGAGGAGTTTATATATGAGAAAAAAAGATATACTTGAGTTAAAAAAGCGTTTCAAAAAAGATTACTGCACCTTCAGTAAGATGTGTGGTTGCTATGTTAATGGAGAAAAAAACATACTTTTAAAATTTAAAGAAACTTTCCTAAACTTAGATGAAGATGAATACTTCAAATACTTAGAAATTGCAAAGAAAGTTCTATCTGGAACAATAGGCAACAACATTTTAGAACTTAACTTTCCTCTTAACGAAGATCTTATAAACGAAAAACAAATTTCACTTATGCAGCTTAAAAATAGTCAACTAAATGATGATACTTTACTTGATGATTTTTACAAATCTATTATAGAAAATTATGATTATACAGGTAATTTTTTAATACTTGTTTTTAATGACTCTTATGATGTTCTTACAAAAACTAAAGACAATCAAAAGTTAGATGAATCTGAAGAAGTATATGAATATATTTTATGTGCAATATGCCCTGTTGAGCTTTCAGAGCCTGGACTTAGATATTTTGAAGAAGATAACACTATAAAGACACGTATTAGGGACTGGGTAGTTAAGCCACCTGCTAATGGTTTTGTATTCCCTGCATTTATTGACCGTTCATCTGACGTTAATTACATTATGTATTACACAAAAAATGCAAAAGATACACACCCAGAACTTATGGAAAATACTTTAGGTTGTGATTCAAAACAAACTGCAACTATTCAAAAAGAAGCTTTTAAATCAATTATTAAAGATTCCTTCCCTGATGAAGCTTTAGCTGATAAAGTTTTTATGGATGTGCAAGAAAATTTAAATAACATGATTGAAGAATATAATGAAATGTATGATGATACAGACAAAGAGCCTATTTCTTTAAAGGATAAAGATATTCAAAACCTTTTAATAGAAAGTGGAGTCCCTGAAGAACTTACTTCTAAAATTGAAAAATCCTTTGTTGAAAGCTTTGGTGATGATGTTCCTTTAGCTGAAAACTTAATTGATTCAAAGGTTCTTAAAGAAAATGAGCAAAGAAAAAAAGAAGAACACTTAAAGAAACAAGTTAAAGTTCTTAAAACTAAGCTTGAAGAAGTTACTAAAGAAGCTTCTTTAAATAATGATAATATTTCAGAAGATAATTCTAATAAAGCTTTAGAAGGCTCAGACACTAATGAAGCTATGGATTTAGAAGAAAATATTGAATCTAATGAAGAAATAGCATTAGAAGAAGCTTCTGAAAACAGAGATGAAAATACTTTAAATTCAGAAGATACTTTAGAAAGTAATGATACTAATAATTCTAATGATGAAAACTTAGAAAATAATTTGGATATGTCTGAATATGATGTTGTACTTCAAGTTAAACCTGAAAAAGTATCTCAAATAAAATCTGAAGTAATTAATGGACAAAAGTGTATTGTTATTCCTATTAATGATGATGAACAAGCTAAAGTTAATGGATTAGATGATTTAATTTAAATAAAAAAGCTACTAAGAAAAATTTCTTAGTAGCTTTTATTTATTCATTTATTTGGGTTTTTTAATTTATTTTGTATCAAATACCATAAAAAAATTTCATATTTTTAAAAATCAAATTTACAAACAAATATCTTATAAAATTAATATTTTTACTATATTGTTCGTAATTTTTATTATATTTTTTCATAAAAAATAACAATTTTGATTTAAAAAGCACTTGTTTTTTTCATTTTTTAACGTAAAACTTTCATTTTTTAAAATTTTTGCAAGATTTAGCTTCATAATTATTCATTTTAAATTAGAAATTTTTTCAATCTATTTTGCGAAATACAAATATTATATTAAAAAATTTAAAAAATATAAGGATAAATTCTTTTTTTTATGTTATACTATAATCTGCAAATTGCAATTTTACATATTCAATTCTTGCAAATATTTAATTTAATAAAATTCGTAATAGTAATTTTTGAATTATAAACTATTGAAAGGGGCTATTAAACAAATGAAAAAATTCGGACTAGCATTTCAAATTATACTTGGACTAGCACTAGGTATTATTGTAGGAGCTATCTTTTATGGTAACCCAGTTGTTACTTCATATCTTCATCCATTTGGAGATATTTTTATAAGATTAATTAAAATGATTGTTGTACCTATCGTCTTCTCATCACTTGTTGTTGGGGTTGCTGGCGTTGGAGATATTAAAAGACTTGGAAAAATTGGTGGAAAAACAATTCTTTATTTTGAAATAATAACTACTTTTGCTATTATAATTGGTTTAATTGTAGCTAATTTATTTCACCCAGGAAACGGAGTAAACATAAGTAGTCTTGCAACTACTAATATTGATAAATATATGAATACAGCAGAAGCTGCATCAAATCATGGATTTATTGATACTTTTATAAACATTGTTCCAACTAATATTTTTGAATCTCTTGCAAAAGGTGATTTACTTCCTATTATTTTCTTCTCAGTTATGTTTGGTTTAGGTGTAGCTGCAATTGGAGAAAAAGGAAAACCTGTACTTGCATTATGTCAAGGTATTGCTGATGCAATGTTTTGGGTAACTGATAAAATTATGAAGCTTGCACCACTTGGTGTCTTTGGATTAATTGGTGTAACTGTTTCTAAGTTTGGTTTAACTTCATTAATTCCTTTAGGAAAATTAATTGTTACTGTTTATGGTGCTATGATATTCTTTATATTTATCGTACTTGGTATTGTTGCAAAAATAGCTGGAACAAGTATTATAACTCTTATGAAGGTTTTAAAAGATGAACTTATTTTAGCTTATACTACTGCAAGTTCTGAGGCAGTTTTACCAAGACTTATGGAGAAAATGGAGGCATTCGGTTGTCCTAAGGCAATTACTTCTTTCGTTATTCCAACAGGATATTCATTTAACTTAGATGGATCTACTTTGTATCAATCTATTGCAGCACTTTTTATTGCTCAAATATATGGAATTCATCTTCCACTTTCTGCGCAAATTAATTTAGTGCTTGTATTAATGCTTACTTCAAAAGGTATGGCAGGGGTTCCTGGTGCATCTTTCGTAGTTCTTTTAGCAACTGTTGGTTCTTTAGGAATTCCAGTAGCAGGAGTTGCATTTATTGCTGGTATTGACCGTATTGTTGATATGGCAAGAACTGTTGTTAATGTTCTTGGTAACTCATTAGCTGTTGTTGTTATTTCTAAGTGGGAAAAAGAATTTGTTCCTAAGGAAAGCAATAAATGTATTAATTCAGTAAGTGAAATAGCATAATTTATAATTTTTAACATAAAAAAAGATAGAAGTAAAATTACTTCTATCTTTTTATTTATTGTAATTATTTATTTTTTAAGTAACATTAAAATATTTAAATTTAATTTATTAACTTTACTAACTCAAAAATCTTAACCCATTAAATAACTTAAAATAAACTAATTCCTATATTTAGGATATATAAAATATTTTTATAGTCAATATTATAATCTATCAATTATAAATTAAATTATCTCTTTTTTCTCACTTACAAGCTTAAACCAATAAGCTGATTCTTTAGGATATCTTTTTTGAGTTTCAAAATCTACATAGAACAATCCATATCTCTTATTATATCCATTTGACCATGAAAATACATCCATTAAAGACCATAAGAAATATCCCTTTACATTAACACCATCTTCAATTGCTTTTGCAACTGCTTCTAAGTGCTTACGTATATAATCTATTCTTGGGCTATCCATTATTACTCCATCTTCAAAATCATCTTTGTATCCCATTCCATTTTCTGTTATATAAATCTTTTTGTAATTTGGATATTCATTTTTAATTCTTATCATCATATCATAAAGTCCTTCAGGATATATTAACCAATCCCAATCTGTTCTAGGAATATCTTTATCAAATCTTCTTTCTCCTATCCCCTTTAACCTAAATACAGATGTTCCCTTATCACCTGTACCATTATGATATATTTCTGATTCTCCTTCATATGCTCTTATAAAGCTACTTTGATAATAATTTATTCCTAAAAAACTATTATATTTGCTTGATTCCCTTAATAGTTCCATATCTCCATTTTCAATATTAAGATTACCACCATTTTTAGATAATATATAATCTATACCTTTTTTAGTTTCCGCAGAATACTCTCCAATAAATGTTGCATCAAGTAATAATTTATTTGCTAATATATCTTCAAGCTTAGCTGCTCTTTTATCTTCTTCTTTTTTACTATCTGGATATTTATATTCAAGAGAATGTATTACCCCTATTTCACCTTTATAATTATTATCTTTAAATAGTTTTACAACTTTAGCATGAGCCACCATCATATTATGCATAGATTGTATAGCCTTCTCTAAGTCATACTTAATAGCTGGGGGGAATGTTCCTGTAATATATTGACCTGAAGCAACTGGCCAAATTTCATTAAAGGTAATCCAATACTTTACTTTATCTCCATATTCATCGAAACATACCTTAGCATATTCAGCAAAGTAATCAATTGTTTTTCTATTTAAAAAATCTCCATCTGAATGTAGTTTAGCTGGTGTATCAAAATGGTGTAAAGTAACAAATGGTTCAACATTACGCTTTAAACATTCGTCTATAAGATTATGATAAAACTTAATTCCTTCTTTATTTACCTCTCCATATCCATTAGGGAATATTCTTGACCAAGCTATAGAAATACGTATTCCATTAATTCCAAATTTTTCGCATAGTTCCAAATCTACTGGATATTTATGATAGAAGTCACTTGCTGGATCAGCTAAAAATCTTCCTTGATTTTCTAAAAAGTCATCCCAAGCAACCTTTCCTTTGTTTCCTTCTTTTGTTGCACCTTCAGCTTGATACGCAGCTGTGGCTCCTCCAAATATAAAATCTTTTGGTAGTCTCATTATTTTTCCTCCTTAATTTATATTATTTATTTAAAATTTCAGTGACAAAATCCAATGCTTTATCTGGACTTCTTGTCAATTCAATATATTTCCTACCTTCTACCGCTACTGCTTTAATTCCTAATTTATCAGTATCTTTCTTTAAATCTTCATAATTAGATGCTACTTGTGGTGCTAATATTACTAAATCAAAATCTTTTAACATATCAACATGTGCCCCATAAGAATTTGCAGCAGTTAACATATTTATATTATTTTCTTTAGCTGCTTTTGCTAATGCATTTGCTAAAAGACCACTAGTACCTCCACCAGCACATAAGACTAAAACTCTTTTATTTTTTACTACTTCTTTATCTATCTTCTCCACTTCTTTATCTATCTTCTCTACTTCTTCCCTTATATTTTTTCCCTTTATTTCTCCAGAACCATCTTCACATTTAACATTAATCTTTTGTAATTCTTCTTCTACTTTTTGATCATCATAAACCTTAAAGAATGGATAATAAATTATAAAATCAACTACTAATACAAGTGCGGCAAATACTATAGTTAAAAGACCTAATCCACATCCCAATACTATTCCTATTGGAGCTGGAGTTGTCCAAGGTAATACATACATAAAGCTATTCATTTTAAAGAAATCTACAAAAAATTTAAATAACCAAACATTTATAATTGGTGCTCCAATAAATGGGATAAAGAATATTGGATTTAAAATAAGTGGTGCACCAAAAAGAATAGGTTCATTTACTCCAAATAAAACTGGTATTGATGATGCCCTACCAACGGATTTAAGTTCTTTTGACTTAGATAAAAATGCAAACATTAAAGTTACAACTAAAGTAGCTCCTGTTCCACCAAGTGTAGCAACAAACTGTTGTACTCCTGGAGTTAATATGTTATATGCATGTTCCCCATTTTGAAAAAGTGATAAATTTGCAGATATATTAACATAATAAATAGCTGATACTGCTGGTTCAACTATTGATGGTCCTTGTATACCAACAAACCAAAATAATGCCATAGCGCCATAAATTATAGCCAATCCAACGTATCCATCTGCTGCTGTAAATAAGGGTTGAAAGAACTGAATAACTCCTTCTGCAAAGTTTATTTCAAAAAAGTTTCTAAATCCTAAGTCGAATAGCCAAAATATAATAGCTGAAACTCCAAATGGTATTATATCTTTAAATGTTTGAGATATATTTGGAGGGACTGCCTCTGGCATTTTTATAGTTACATTATATTTAACACATAATTTATAAACATTTCCTACTACAAATGCTGATATAAATGCTGTTATTAAGCCCTTTGATCCCATATATCCATTTGCAAAACCACCTTCTATAGAATCAACACTTACTGTTAAAAAACAAACTATTGCTGCTATCATAACTGAAATATTATTTATTTGATTATTGCTAGGCATGTCCCTATTTAATGCATCCACAAAATTTTTAGCAGTTGTCGCTGCAACTACTATAGATAATATACCCATTGAATAATTATATGGCTTAAGTATAATCGCTTCTATTTCTTTACTCCAATAAATTCCAAAAATATTTGGAGCAAATGCTATAAGCATAAATATGCTAGAAAACAGTACTATAGGCATTGCAGATATAAACCCATCTCTTATAGCTCTTAAATATTTATTTCTAGATATTTTTTCAAAAAGTGGTTTTCTTTTTTCTATATGCTTAATTAAAGTTTCCATAGTTAATAACCTCCCATAAAATACACTTACCTCTATTATTTAGTTATTTTATATTTCATTCTTATATAATTTATTTATATATATCCAATAAAGTATCAATAATATCTTGTAATAATAAGGTAGTCATTAAATGGTCCTGAGCATGTACAGTTAAAAACCCTATTTCTGATGCTTCACCATTAGCTTCTAAAGAAATTAAATTTGTTTGAGCTTTATGTGCATCATTTAAACATTCCCTTGCTTCTTCTATAAGCTGGTTACACTTATCTATATTTTTATTTTTAGCTTGTTTAACAGCTTCTAATAATTTTGTTCTTGCATCTCCTGAGTATGCTACTATTTCAAATGCAATCATTCCTAATTCGTCCTTTGATAATGTCATTTTAATCACTTCTCCTTTATAATTATTGACTTTAGTTCTAAAAAGTTTGTTTTAGTTCGATTAAGTTTGTTTAATATCATATTATTATCATTTTTATTCATTGTCAAGGTTTTCATGGCATTTTTTTATCCAAATCTTTCCCTTGACTTTATTTTTTACAGATGATATCGTAATATTATAAACACAAACGAAAATTTTAAAACATTTTCTAACAACTTTTTATTAATGAAATGAAAGGATTTTTTTAATGGTTAAAGAAGAAAGATATTCCGTAATTTTAAATTTATTAAATGAAAAAGGAATTATTAAAGTTAGTGAAATAACTAAGGTTCTTAATGTAACTGAAATGACAGTAAGAAGAGATCTTCAATACTTAGAGAATAAAGGATTACTAAAGAGAATTCATGGTGGAGCTCAATTAAATACCACTATAATAAAAGAAGAATTAAGTCACTTGAAGAAAAAAAGCATTAATATTGAGGCAAAAAAAGAAATTGCAAAAAAGATTGCAAATAAAATTAATGATGGAGATTCTATATTTTTAGGACCTGGTACAACAATAGAATTAGTTTATGATTATATAAATTCAAATTATTTAAAAATAGTAACTAATTCTATACATGTATTTAATAAATTCATTAATGATAGTCGTTACGAATTAATTTTAGTTGGAGGTACTTATCGTAATAGAACTGGAGCCTTTGTTGGTAGCATAACAAACGATACTCTATCTAAGATGAATATAAAGAAAGCATTTATTGGTGTTAATGGAATTTATAATAATGCTATATCAAACTCTAATGAAGATGAAGGAATGATACAAGCTACTGTATTAAATAATTCTCTTGAAAGATATATTGTTTCAGATTCTTCTAAATTAAACAAAAGAGATTTTTATCAATTTTACAATTTAGAAGATGTAACTGCAATTATAACTGATAATAATATAAGTAAGGAAAATATAAATAAGTATTCTAAATATACAGAAATTATATTTTAGATAAATAAATAAATGAGGAGGAGAATTTTATGAAAATTTTAATAGGATCTGAGTTTAAATGTTCTGATTTTAAAAATCAAATTAAAGAACATTTAATAAATAAAGGATTTAATGTAATTGATAAAACAGAAGGAAAAAGATTAAACTTTTTTGATGCTGCAAATTTAGTAGCTGAAGGAATGCTTAATAACGAAGGTGTACGAGCTATAGTTATTGATGAATACGGAACTGGTTCTTTTAACGTTTGTGCTAAACATAAGGGAATAGTTTGTGCTCAAGTTGCTGATGAACATTCTGCTAAAATGACAAGAGACCATAACAATACTTCTATAATATCAATTGGTTCTAAAGTTACTAGCCTAGAAATCGCAAAAAGAATATGTGAAAAATTTATTTTATCTGAATACTCTGGTGGAAGACATCAAATTAGAGTTGATATGTTAAATAAAATGGCTTAGGAGGGATTTAAATGATTATATCAGTTGGCTGTGATCATATTGTTACAGATATAAAAAATAAAATAGTTGAATATTTAAAATCAAAAGGACATGAAGTTATAGATAATGGTACATATGACCATGTAAGAACTCATTATCCTATATACGGCAAATTAGCTGCTGAAAAAGTAGTAAATAATGAAGCAGATTTAGGTATTGTTATTTGTGGGACTGGTGTTGGAATAACAAATTCAGCAGCAAAAATTAAAGGAACTAGAGTTGCTTTAGTTCGAGATGTTGAAACTGCAAGGTATTCTAGAGAACAATTAGGTATAAATATATTAGGTCTTGGTGGAAGAATTACAGGTCTTGGTCTTATAGAAAATATAATAGATGTATTTCTTGATACAAAAGTGAATCCAAGTGAAGAAAATAAAAAACTTATGAAAAAAATAGATAATATGATTGAAGAAGATTATGCAAATGGTGATGAACACTATTTTGATGAGTTTATTGAAAAATGGAATAATGGAGAATATCACGATTAATTATTAGGAGGAACAGATAATGTGTATAATATCAACAAGAGAAATGTTAATTAAAGCTCAAAAAGAAGGTTATGCAGTTCCTGCATTTAATATTCATAATTTAGAAACTCTACAAGTAGTTGTAGAAACAGCAGCTAAATTAAAATCACCACTAATTTTAGCTGGAACTCCTTCTACATTAACTTATGCCGGTGGTGATTATATAGTTTCCATGGCTGAAGCTGCTTCTAAAAGATATAATATACCAATCGCAATACATTTAGATCATTTTGAAGATGTAAATCAAATTAAACATTATATTGATTTAGGTTTTAGGTCAGCTATGATTGATGCCTCTAAACATTCTTATGAAGATAATATAAAAATAGTTAAAGAAGTTGTAGACTACGCTCACAAATTTGATACAACAGTTGAAGCTGAACTTGGTAGATTAGGTGGACAAGAAGATGACCTTGTAGTAAATGAAAAAGATGCTATGTATACTAATCCCCTTCAAGCAAAAGATTTTGTTGAAAAAACAGGAATAGATTCCTTAGCAATAGCAATTGGTACAGCTCATGGATTATATAAAGGTGAACCTAAACTTGACTTTGATAGATTAAAAGAAATAAGAAAAACTGTTGATGTTCCTTTAGTATTACATGGTGCATCTGATGTTCCTGATGAACTTGTAAAAAAAGCTATATCTCTTGGAATATGTAAAGTAAATATAGCAACTGACCTAAAAATTCCTTTCTCAAAAGCATTAAAACAATACTTTGTTGAAAACCCTAAAGCCAATGATCCTAGAAAATATATGACTCCCGCTAAAGAAGCCATGGAAAAAATAGTTGAACACAAAATTGAAGTTTGTGGTAGTAAAAACAGGTATTAATGAAAGGAATTAAACTATATGATATTAGTAGTTAATCTTAATGCATCATTAGATAAAAAATATACATTAAACAATCTTGAAAAAGGCTCTGTAATGAGAGCTTTGGATGTTCATAATACTCCAGGTGGAAAAGGAATTCATGTTGCAAATGTTCTTAACATTTTAAATGAAAATCATATTGTTACAGGTTTTTTAGGTGGTAAAACTGGTGAATTTATAGAAAATAAACTTAAAGAATATAATATAAATCAAGACTTTGTTAAAATTAAAGGCAATACTAGAGAGTGTTTGGCTATAATAACTGATGATTTAGTTCAAACTGAAATCTTAGAACCAGGCCCTACAGTAACTAATGAAGAACAAAAAAAATTCTTAAATAAATATACTTCTCTAATAAAAGATTGCAATATGGTTGTTGCTTCCGGAAGTATTCCTAAAAATATACCAAAAGATTTTTATAAAAATTTAATAGAAATAGCTAAAAATGAAAATAAAAAATTTCTCCTAGATACAAGTGGAGAGTTACTTAAAAATGGAATTGAAGCAAAACCTTTCTTTATAAAACCTAATAAAGATGAAATAGAATCATTGACTGGTAGAAAAATTACAAATTCTAAAGATGCAATAAAAGAAATAAAAGAATTTCATAAAAAAGGAATAGAATTTGTTGTTATATCTCTTGGAGAAGAAGGCTCTATAGCAGGATTTAATGGTAAGTTTTATAAAGTTACTATTCCTAATGTTACTGCAGTTAATACTGTTGGATCTGGAGATTCTTATGTTGCTGGTATTACTTTAGGACTTCAAAAATCTCTTCCTATAGAAGATGTTTTAAAATTTGCTTCAGCTTGTGGTACTGCAAATGCAGTTGAAGAAGAAACTGGTTTTGTAAATAAAAATATTGTTGAAGATCTACTTAATAAAATTACTGTAACTATATTGTAAAATAAAAAATATATTTAATAATCTTATAATTATGATTTTCTTTCCTTATCATTATCTACTTCTGAAGCTTGGTAATTATGCTATACCTAGAAACTATTTTACCTTTATTTTCAATAATAACTTCCAATATTTTAAATTTATTTTTTGATAAATTTATCTTTTCCTTATTATAAATAAATGTAGCATAATTTATAATTTTTAACATAAAAAAAGATAGAAGTAAAATTACTTCTATCTTTTTATTTTATATAAATTTTAATTATTATATTTTCTTATTAATTTTGATAATTAAAATCTTGTTTCATTACATATGGGAACTTTTTAATTTCATTTCCATCTAAATTTTCTTTGTGCATATCAACAGCATTTATTCTATTATTATAATAATTTCTATAATAATAAATTCCTTTTTGTTGATCCATACAAGCTGTATATGTAGTTAAATCTTCTAAACCATCTTGTGTTATAACTCCACCTTTAACCATTTTTACATAGTCAAGCATATTAAAGAATTGAGTTATAGCTGCCTCATCGTCTTTTAATTCTGGCATATGAGCTCTAATGTATGCAATTCTTACGAATCTTGATACTGAAGAAAAATCTCCTGGCATTCCTAATGTTCCAGCTCCAATACCTAATGCTCCTAATTTTTCATCACTCCACATAGTTTCTTTTGGATGATTTGGATTAATATATAAATATTCATTTAAATTTGTTAAATGCCAATCAAATTTTGGATTGTTAGTCATAACCCCTACTGGATTATCATAAACAGCAATTCCTTCTTTAGTTCTTTCAACTACTATTGCTTTTCCGCTTTTATCACAAATCATAAAATGAAGCATTGATACTGGTGTCTTTTCATTTATAGGAATACTTACTAACTCTATACCCTTAATAGCTTCTTTAACTTCGTCTACTGTTTCGTGATTAGCTAATACCCAGTATATAAAGTCATATGGTGTAATATTATCTTTTCCTTCTACTGGCTTTTCTGCAAAGCAAGCATAACCATCAAAATTTAAACCTGCACAGCCTAATCCTTTTTCATTCATACCATCAGCCATAGCAAGATGATTATCAATAATAGTACCCATACCAATAATTGCATATTTACATGAGAAATTTTCACCTGTAACTATACTTTTATTTATATAATTTCTTGGAATAACTAAAACAGATTGATTGAAATTGTATGCTAAATCCATATTTCTCCCAAAAAAATTATGACCTTCATTTGATTTAATACTTAATCCTGTACACATATTCTCACCTCATAATTTTTATTTTTTATAATTAAATATTAATTAAAAACTTTTTATTATCTTTGTATTTAATTATTTTTCCATCATAATACTTATTGCATTGACAAGGATTATGTAAATTCTTTGTTGGAATTAACTTATACTCCCCATCATAGCAATATAAATACAATCCATCATTTTTTAAAATATAAGAAATAGGCAATACCTCTATAAATTTTTCTTCTAATTGTATTTTTACAAAAGACTTTTCATTTAAACATTTATTAATTACTTCGTTTATATTATTTTTATTATTATCTTTCTCACTCTTTAAATCTATTATGAATTTTTCTTCTAATTCAGATAATATTTCTTCACATCTTTTTGAATTAACAAGTTTAAATTTATCAATAAGATTTGCTCTTTTTAAATCACTCATTATATTTTCTGATATGTATAATGATAAAATTAAATCTTCAAAGTCAGCTTTTGTTAATATATATTTAGCTATTATGTAGTTTTTGTCTATTTCTATCCCACCATTTTTCCCTCTATATGAAATTATAGGAATGCCTAAAACTGATAGTTTATCTAAATCTCTACGTATTGTCTTTTCTGATACATTAAACTTTTTTTCTAATTCTTTAATTGTAGTTTTACAATTAATTCTTAATAAATAAAATAGTATTTCCAATAATCTCATATTTTTCTCCTTAAAAATAACTATGTCATAATTTTGTTTCGTTATTTTATTATTATAATAATACTTAAATTGGTCATATAGTGTCCTGTTTAAATTTAAATAATATTATTTATAAAAACTTATTTTAATTTAATAAACAGAAAACTTATTAAAATTGTATCTTAATAATAATATAAAATTTAATAATTACGCATAAAAATTAAAAGCTTAAATATTTTAAATTATTAAACAGCATATTTTACAAAATATACTATTTAATAAAGTAATGAGATAGTCAAAAAATTTAACTACCTCATTGCTTTTATTGTAATTTATTTTGATTTTAAATTAATTTACCTAAACTTGAGGTAACATTAATACTGAACATTTTGCTCTTTTTATTACTTTAGAAGTTACTGAACCAACAAGTTGAACAAATTTCTTTTTAGTATTTTTGGCCATTACTATCATGTCCACATTAAATTCATCAGCACAATTAAGTATAATATTATCTGCATAACCAAATTGGAATTTCTTTACGCATTGAAAACCTTTTAAATTTTCTGCAGCTCTTTCTAATATTTTGGAGCTATTTTCTTGTTCTGACATTATTAATTTTGCTACAACAGCCCCTTCAACATAAACTACTTCTCCAACATTTAATAATATAACCTCTGTTTTTTCTGGATTGAAATTTTCTTTTATGAAGTTTACTTCCATTAAGTCTCTATCGCTTCCATCAAGAGGTAGTAGTATTTTTTTCTTCATAAATTTCACCTTCCTTTGTAATTTTTCATTTTAAATCCTCTTTTATATACCCTTATACTTATATAATTCTATATATTCATAATATTTCCTCTATATTATTAAATTAAAAGAGTGCATTTAAAAAATTAAATGCACTCTTTCTATATAACTTTCTTCTGTTCACGCTATAATATCATATTAAATAAATTAATATTAAAGTTTTGTTCTTATTTTGTTTTGCCTATTTAAATTTTCTCATAATATTACTATAGACAATTTATAAAAAATTTCTATAAGTTAATATGTTTATTTTCAATATATAATACTCTTAAAATTCTTTCTAGCGTCATATTAAATTAAATTTTAAAAATATATTGGTTATAAACTAAAAACTTATAACTAATATATCCTAATTTACCTTAATAATACTAATTACAAGTTTATATATTATTGATATTATAAATCATACATTAAGGTCCTATTTTTTTAATCCTTAGTATAAATTTCGGACCTTTAACAAAGGAGTAATAATATGGAAATTAAATATGTTGAAAAAGCATTAAAAATGCCACACACTAATCCTGTTGGCTATTATTCAATTGGACAAAATAAAATCTTCTGTTCAATTAAAGAAAATAAAATTCAATATTTCAATATCTCACAAAAGTCATTAGTTGAATGTAATAAAGATTTTCTTATTCCAGAAAATTTCATCAGTATTCCTCGTGCAGTAGTTAGCGAAAAAGATTTATTGATAGGTGATGTGAAAATTAGCTGTTGCGTATTAAATGATGGACGAAGAGTAATAAAGGATAAATCGCTTTTCTCAGCTATTGGTAAAATAAGAAAAGGAGAAATTCGTGTAGATGGATTTCCTGCAATTATCGGTTCAAAAATTCTTGCAAATTTATATTTAGAAATGTATGGTGATGATATTTCACCAATTGATCGATTTGAAGTAGCTGAATTCAGTGGTAGAACTGGCTTATGGTATGATGCTAATTCCATTCCAATACTATGTGATTTATATCTTGAAGCAGAATCAAGGGGGGTTATATCTTCCGGTCAAGAACATGTTCTTAAAAGAGCAAAAATTCTCCTTAGATCATTAGCCAAGGTAGGTATAACAGCATTAATTGATGAGGCTACCAATTATCAAGATAAAAGAGGTAAAGATGAACTTCAATTATTACTTTCAAAATATATAACAAAATATCTATAACCATATTCAAATGAATTCCCTGCTGAGTATTTTGAAAATTTATTTAGATTATATGGCATACAATATGATCCTACAACAAATAGAAGGCCAAGATACTTTGCTCAATTCAATTTAAAATACGTTTATGATATGATTGCACCAAATGCTGTTTATGAAATTGATAGATATAACCCTACTATTTATAATAAATTTACAAAAAGATCTGATAGAAAATATAGAATGTATAGACACTTAACTGAAGATGGAATAAAAGAGCTTCGTGAACATCTGAAACAACTTGTAACAGTAATGAAGCTTTCAAAAGATATTGAAGATTTTAAGTCTAATTTTGAAAATATATTCTCTGAGAAGATTAAAAGTATAAATGAATTAAAATTGCAACTTAATTCTAACTAAAAATTTACCTTTTTCTAATACACAAAAGAGATAAAAATATATTTTTATCTCTTTATATAATATTGTATTTTTTATTATATTCCATTATATATTCACTAAAGCCAGAATCCTCATTTTTTTGCTCTTTAATTAACTTAAACCCTTTTCTTTCATAAAAATTAACTGCTTCTTTATTATCTTTATAAACGGCTAAACTCAAGTTTTTATATTTTTTTATAGCATAATCAATTAATTTGCTTCCTATACCAATACTTTGATAATTATTATCTACAAATAAAGCACCTATAAATTCATTATTTATTACACTTATAAAACCTCTTATATCTTCCCCATCATAATATATAAATGTATTAGACATTGGTATATAAATCTCTTTTACAATATCATAATTATTTTTCCAGTATTCCTCATTAATAAAATTATGAGCTTTTATTGTACTAAGCAACCATATTTCCATAACCTTATTTAATTCTTCATTTTTTAATTCCCTTATCTCCATTTATAATCCCTTCTATACTTCCTTTTAATAATTTATAAATATAAACTAAAATTTCAAATTATACTTAACACTTATATAAATTATTTAAAACAATTAAAAACTCTAGCTAAAATAAACAACTCTACAAACTAAGTAAATTAGTAATTCTTCATTATTTTCAGCTATATAAATTTTAATTTTTAATCTTTTGATTTTTATCTTATTCAATATTTAAAGAATTTCTAACTAATAACAGTTTAATCTAATTAATTAATCTAAGTAAAAAATACATTCCTAAACCAACAACTAATGAAATAAGTCCTGAACAAATTACTAAAAACATTTTTTGATATGGGCGTTTACCAATCTCACAACGCTTTTCAATCTGATCAAGTTTTTTTCCTTCGGTAAAAGCTATAATTTCTCTGTATGTTTGAATATCATGAGTTTTCTTTTGTTTTTCAATACGGTTTGCATAATACATTGTAACGCCAAATAGTATTAACCAAATTGCAATTCCAATAAAATCTAAGTAAAGAAATAATGGGACGCATAATACTACTGTCGCCATAAGCAGTATAGTAAAAATCATGCCGTCATGGTTAAACCTTTTGATATCCTCACTTTTAATTTCTTCTCTCATTTCTTCTAAATCTCCTTTAACTAGAATATCAAGAGAAACACCAAATAGAGTACTTAATAGTACCAAGCTATTTATATCAGGATAATTCTTTCCAGTTTCCCAGTTTGAAATTGTTTGCCGTGTTACAAATACTTTTTCAGCCAAAGCCTCCTGAGATAATTTTGAATCTAGTCTATATTTTTTTATTTGTTTACTAATGTCCATTTTGATATTCCTCCTGCTTACATTCTATACTTTGGAGAGTTTTTGTACTATCAAAACTCTTTTACATCATTACTTTTTACTATGTAAAATTGATTTTACATACCATTTTACTGCATTATAAGCGTGTATCAAACTCTTAAACTATTTCTACAACTTCTATTTCTCCATCTATAATTGTTTCTATTAATTCATCTTCACAAGATTTATTATTCCAATGATTTTTTCAAATTTAATAACCTTGTCCACTTTATTTTTTTAAATTTCCTTTTCAAAAATATATCTTTGAGGGTTTCATTCCCAATTCACTATAAAAATTTATAGCATTCTTATTAAATGACCAAACCATCAAATCAAGTCTTTTTGCACCTTTTTCTTTTGCAATATCTACCGCATCTTTCCTATACCTTGTCCCCTAAATCTCTTATCTATACACAAATCATCCATATAAGCTACTTTTTTATTAACCATACCACTTTTTTCTCTAATGCTAACAATACATAATCCTATGATAGCTCCATTATTTTCAGCAACTATTGAAATTACATTATCTTTTTGAACTAATTCTTCAAATTCTTTTTTAGAAAGTGGATGTTCTAATTCTCTATATAAATCAGGCCTATTATCTACATGTAAGCTATGTACTTGCTGTATCAATTTATCTATTTCGTTATAATCAATTATTTCTATATTTCTTATTACCATAAATTTGCTCCTTATCAATAATATTAATAGCCCTTATTACTTTTAAAATTAATTTTGCTTATAGTATATCCTATTCTTAGAAAAAAATCATATATAATCCATAATTTTTAAAAGAGCCTAACTATTTATCTCTTTTCTCATAAAATTAATTTTTTAATTAAATTTGGACTAATAGGATATAACATAAAGGTAAAGAACCTATAAGAGAAAATAAAACTATTTTAAATATTCAATTTAAAATTATAAATAATATTATTAAAATCCAACTACAAAATATAACTAAAATCCATTTTTACTAAAACCACCTATGATATTTTTATATAAAAAAATAGCCATAATCTAATTATATAAATCGATTATGACCATAAATGTTATTTATTTGTAATACGGTTCACCGTATCATCTTTAAATGAGGTTTCTACCAATTTTCTTTTCTAACTCTGTCATCCATTAATATTCCATATATGTATGAAGGAGCTTGTAAGTTTTGAATAGGTTCAAGTTTATCTAAAGGAACAAAATTTAAAGCTTTTTCAAATTGTGATTTAGATATAATTCTATTAGTTGTATTTAATTTAATAGTATTTTCCCCTATTAAATTATATGTAAATATCTTACCACCTTTTTGCTTAAAGTCTTTACCTTCATTTTCAATAATTCTCTCCCATATTAATTCTATATCAATATTGTTTACCTTACATATAGTTTCCTTCCAATGAATTTTCTCTAAATTTGTTAATAACTTATACCATTCCTTAACGTTTTCCCAATTTATTTTATCATTACATGATATTTGATTACTACATTTATTGTATAAACTATATTCACCAAGTTTTATTTCCCATAACAATTTTTCTTTTCTTAAATTTGAATTATATTCATATAAACGCCATACTAACCCATTTGTGTAAATTAATTTCTTAAATTCTTGTAATTCGCCATAAAACTGCTCTTTCTTATTATTTATTTCTGAATCTAACTCTAAATATATAGCCTTGACTTCAATTGAACCCAAAATCTTATTTTCACAACTCCCTGAATAATAGTAATTTGAATCCATTATCAAAAAATCAGAAGCACCAAATTCACCATTATTAATTCTATACATTCTATCTCTTTGATTTTGATGATTGTAAAAACTCTTAATATTAGATACATCTCTTAATGAAATATTTTTACTACTATCCCTTTCACGAATAATTGATGCAACAATGGAATATAATTCACATTCTAATGGATTTTGCTTAATTATAAGCTCTATTTCTCTTTTAAATTCATCAAAACTATTTGCTAATGACATCTTTAATTCCTCCTACTTACTAAATACCCTCTTATACTGTCTATTAATTCATCTCATTATATTTATTTCAATATACAAATATTATATAGCAATATCTAAATTAAGCATACTTATACTCATATTTCTTAACAGAAAAAAAGAAGGAGAATTCTTCTTTGACTCTCCTTCTTCCTTATTCAGATATTCAATTATATCACCATTTATTTTTAAATTTATTAACTATATTTCTCTATCTTTATCTATTGTTATTTATGATATTAGCATATGTAGTAACATCTTTTAAAATTATTTTAGATTAACAATTTTTAATTCCACGTAACTTTCTACTAGCTTCAAGCATATTATCTAAGATTTTTTCTATTTTAGTCATTTCATCATTATATATTTCTACATTCTTAATTATTTCATCTGTATAATCATATATAGGAAAACTTTGTTCTTGTAGATTATTCTCAATAAAATAATCTTTTAGCTTATTCATCTCTTCAAGTGATAACATAGCTTCTTTATTTTTTATGTACGAATAAACTTCAGAGCTTCTAACAACCTTTTGATTTTCACTATGATTTGTAATTGAAACTTTGTCATTAGATATAACCACTATACCCTCTGCATCTATGTAATTTTCTATACCTCTACCTAAAACTCTATTAATAATTTTATTTATATAAACAATATGTCTATTATTTTGAGCTGTAGCACTTTTCATTACATCACGTTTACCTTTATCGTATTCTTTAATCCATCGTCCATCTCTTTCAATTTCTATAGAATAATTTCCTTTAAGTCCAAAGTTTTTAACTTCTAATATAAAAACACCATTTCTTGATATTATAATATTGTCATTTTCTATACTTTGCATATTACCATTAACATCTGGTTCCTCTAATCTAATATTAGGTAAATTATAAATATTTTCATATTCATTAAGTTCCCTATTTACAGCTTCTTCACCTAACCTACCATTTTTAATATTATTATAGTCAGTTTCGCATATATATTTTCTTCTATTAATTAAATTATATATTTCATAACTTTTATTTTCTATATTTTGTACAAATGCCTTATGTTCTGGATTTATAGCCCAAGTTTCATTCTTTATAAAATTAAAATCTATTTTTTTAAGTTTATTAGATATTTCTTTTATCTTCTCAATATCATCTAATCTTAACTTTTCCCTTTCTTCATTTGTACACCATCTTTTTTTACCTTCATGTTCTACAAATTTTAATGTATTATCATATAAATAAATTTTATCTTCATCAAAATTATTACAAACTGTTAAATCATAATCTTCTACATTACCAATTTTACTACGTAAATGATTTAATATTTCATTTCTTCTTCCTGTTCTTTTTCTTTGTTTACAATCTACAAAAAAGTTTTTAGAACGCGTTTTCATTAACTCTGGTACAAATATAGTTAACATAGTATATAGGAATGGTACTCCTAAAATCATCAATATAATAATTATAAATTTTATAAGAGAATCACAAAATCCACTATTTAAAGATTTATTAACAATAGCTTCATGTAAATAATTTGCTATAAGCACCTCACCTTTTCCAATAATCATAATTAGTATTCCAACTATTATACCTCCAGTGATTGTAGCATAAATTTTATGTAAGAAATCTTTAAATCCACTGTTAACTATCAACATAATTATACTACCTATAATTGCTGTTATAAAAAATAAAGTCATGTCCTCACTATTAAATCTTTTCATGTCTATAACTTGATAATTAAGTACTGTATATACTCCATAAAGAAAAATGAATATCTTTTCCATAATTTCCTCCTTTTCATAAAAATAGGCTACTACCAATTTAGTAGCAACCCGTTTATTTTCAAGTGGCAACTCCGTTTGTTTTTCTATACTAATCTTTTTTCTTTTAACACTGAAATTCTATCAGGTGTATGTAATTTTTATCCCCCTTATGTAATATGTTACTTTTAAATTTTACTACTTTTGGTAAATAATATCTAATTAAAAAATTATTTATTTTTTTATTTTTTTATTAAATTTAATAATTTTTTGTTAATTTAACACATATTCCCACAAACTAACTTCCTATATGCTAAAAATCGCTTTTTCATTCTTTAGTAACCTCATATTTAACTTGCTAATAGTTAACTATAAAATATAACATAACAAAAAATATATTCTTGAACTTAATAATAAAATATTTAAAATTATATTATCAGGAAAATAACCCTGTTCTAGTAGTGTATATTCTAATTAAAAATATTAAAAACTGTAAACAATATAAATTTAAAATTACTATATATAATTGTAATAAGGGAACTATTAATATCAAAAATTATTATTAATCTTACATAATTAAATATATAAATGACTAATATTTATAAGTTTAAAATATTAGATTATTTTCATTATACCTCCACATACCTCTCTTATCCAATCTAATAACTATGTTTAATATTTATTTTATAAATAAAAAAAGGTTGTAGTTTAAACTACAACCCTTAACAATCTAAAATTATCTTCTATTTTGTTCTTTCTTAGCTCTTCTGCAAGATATACATCTTGTTGGCTCGTTGTCAAATCCTTTTTCTTTGTAGAATTCTTGTTCTCCTACTGAAAATACGAATTCACTTCCACAATCTCTACACTTTAATGTCTTATCTGTCATAAATATTCCTCCTAAAATTAAAGATTCTAAATTGATATAATAATCTCTAATATTTGAGAAACTATTTACCTAAATGAAACTTTTTTGTTAGCACTTTGCTACTAGTTTAGTATAACATAGTCTTTAATCAATTACAACCTTTTTTATTTATTTTTTAAAGTAATTGAAAATTTATACATTTTTTTCTATATAGTAATTTACAAATTAATTATATCTATACTAAAGTTCTGTAGTGCTTCTTTCACTAACTTATATCAAACTTCTCTCATAGTTAAGATAAAACACGTAAATGTTTATACTTTAGATGAAGTTTTAAATTTATTTACATTCCTCATAGTTAAGATAAAACTTAGGTACTTTTTTATATTATTTTATAGCCTTAGTTTGCATAATACATTGTAACGCCAAATAGTATTAACCAAATTGCAATTCCAATAAAATCTAAGTAAAGAAATAATGGAATGCATAATACTACTGTTGCCATAAGCAGTATAGTAAAAATCATACCATCATGGTTAAATCTTTTGATATCCTACGCCTTAATTTCTTCTTTCATTTCCTCTAAATCTCCTTTAACTAGAGTATCAAGAGAAACACCAAATAGAGTACTTGATAGTACCAAACTATTTATATCAGGATAATTCTTTCCAGTTTCCCAGTTTGAAATTGTTTGCCGTGTTACAAATACTTTTTCAGCCAAAGCCTCCTGAGATAATTTTGAATCTAGTCTATATTTTTTTATTTGTTTACTAATGTCCATTTTGATATTCCTCCTGCTTACATTCTATACCTTGGAGAGCTTTTGTACTATCAAAACTCTTTTACATCATTACTTTTTACTATGTAAAATTGATTTTACATACCATTTTACTGCATTATAAGCGTGTATCAAACTCTTAAACTATTTCTACAACTTCTATTTATTAATGCTTTTTAAAAGAATCAAATATACATAATTCATCATTTATCTTAATAATACAAATTATAAATACTATAATTGCATACATATAATAAACTTTATGTGTTTCTTTTCCATTTTCACTGTTTGCCTGTGTTCCATGTATACACTTATTTCTAATATCATATCCATTTGAAAACTTATTTTTATTTAATAAAAAACTTATATAATCTTGCTCTGGTTTTGATAAAAGTGAACATGAAAATTCTAAAAAATCATTTTCTTTTAATTCATCAATCTTATTCCTAAAAGTCTTTGGATATCTCCAATAGCTAATTACATCATTTATAGATAAGTCCATAAATATAGCCACAATAACTTCATCTTTCCATTTAATATCCCCATTACTTTTAACTACTATAATATTATTATCGACTAACCAATTAATATCATAATTATAATTTTCTATATAATCATTAATATTAACTAACTCATTACATATCAATTCATAGAAGTTTTCATATTTATCACCAATTCTTTTAACATAAGTTAACATACATTGATCAGATGTTAAGTAGTATCTTACCTTTTCAAATTTTTCTCCTTTACCATATACGTATTTTTTTTCAGTTAATATGCTTGGTAGACTACCATAATCTAAAGATGTTGAAGAAATTTCTAATAATTCTTTATTTATATAACCATCTTCTACATATAATTTATACTGCCTCAATACTGATTCCATTTCAGGAAATATAATTCTACACTTCTCTAAGTATGTTGAATTTTTTGATGGTAATTTTATTGTAAATCCCTCTACTCCAAATTCTTCTTTTACATAACTTTTAAAAAACCATTCTATTATTTCTTCTAATCTTATATTGTTCTTTTCTAGTTCTAAATAATATGATGTCATTTTTAATAATGCTAAAATATTTTTACTTTTGAACGTAATTCCATTAGGATAATCATATCTTGAACGAAAAAAAACAGTTCTTTCTAAAATTCCCATTTCAATCATTTTACTTACAAAAGTTATTCTCATTTGCCAATCTGCATAATCAAATAAATATATAAAATTATTTAATAACGTATTAAAATCTTTATTTTCCTCAATCCAATTGCTACTGTAAGAATACTTAATTTTTTCTCCTTCATCCTCAAAAATTATTTCTTCTGTTTGTTTTTTAGAAAAACTAACACAAAATTCTGTTTCTATCCCTAAATTTTTACTTAAATATTTTTCTTTTTCTTTATCAATACGTATTTTTGCTTTAAGCTTAGTTTTAGGTGAAATAGAAAATTCACTTCTATTTCTAATATTTCGTATTATCTCTAAAACATTCAAATGTGCTATTGGTGAGTCAATATAGTTTAAAATTATTTATTCTTTATCATCTTTTGTAAGTTCATCTGATAAATAAATTTTTTTATTTCCTAAATCAATATTCATTTCATATTTATCTAATAAAATTTTTGCAGATGAATTGTCTTCTAATAATACCTTTTTTATTATTTCACCATACCCTTTAACAATTTTTTTATATTTTAGAACATCATATAATATAACCTCATCTAATCTAATAAGCTCTTCAAATTTAATGCTAGATACTTTAGATATTAAATTAAATGACTCAAATAAACTCCAAAAATCTTTTCTATATACAATTTCAACTTCAAGATACCTTGATATTACATTTTCGTCTGAAATCTCAGAAAAAAATCTTCCTATTAAAGATTTGAATTTAATACTTGTTTCTTTACATTTATTAATCAAATCTCTATCCCAATTATTTTCAAATATACCTTTATCAATATATCTATTGATATTATATATATCTATAACATCATTTATTGTATAATTAATATTATTAATGTTAAATTTATTTATTATAAATTCTAATTCTTTCAAATTAAATCCATATGTTAAATTATTTGTTGAATAAAATTTAAACCTTTCCATTTTTCTACCTCATTATAAAACATTAATCTATCTCTCATCCACTTTAAGTACAGTATTTAACATAACACTTGCACCATCTGTACATTCCTCTACACTTGTAAACTCCTCCTCACAATGACTATGTCCATCCTTTGACGGAACAAAAATCATAGCAGTAGGAAGCATACTTGCTACATACTGTGCATCATGTCCAGCTCCACTATTTATATATTGATTTTCTATATTAAGCTCATCTGCACTTTCCTTAATAAGTTTTACAAGTTCTTTATCAAAATAAACAGTATCACGTTCCCAAGCCAGTTCACATTCAACTTTACACTTACAAACTTCCTTTGGTATATTATTAATTACATTAACAACTTCCTTAATAACTTCTGGATTTTCATGCCTTACATCTAATGAAAAAGATACAAAGTCTGGTATTACTGTGTGAACACAAGGGTGGCATGTAATTTCTCCAGTTGTATATACAAGATTTTCATCAAGTTTATCAAGTTCATTATGAATATGTATAAGAACCTTTGCTGCTGCGTATAGTGCATCTTTTCTAAATTTCATTGGTGTTGTTCCTGCATGATCTGCTTGTCCATAAGTTTTAATTCTGTAATTAACCATTCCAAGTACACAAGTAACAACTCCAACTTCTTTTTTATTTGCTTCAAGTATTGGCCCTTGCTCTATATGAAATTCAAGCATACATTTATAATCATTAGGATTTAATCTATTTTTTTCATCTCCAATATAGCCACTCTTTTTTAAAGCTTCTCCAAATGTACTCTTTCCATCTACTATACTTTTTGATTGAAGCATTTTTTCTTTATCAAATTTTCCACATAATATTCCAGAGGACATCATTGCTGGTGGATATAATGAACCTTCTTCATTTGTCCATACCATAGCTGTTATTGGATGTTTATGTTTTATATTTTCAGATACTATAGTTTCTAAAACTTCCATAGCACCAATAACCCCTAGTATTCCATCATAATTACCACCATTTTTTACTGAATCTAAATGAGATGCCATAACAATTCTTTTTGCATTTTTATCTGTACCTTCTATTGTTGCATATATATTTGCCATATCATCTAATTGTATTTTTGCTCCAATTGCTCTCATTCTCTTTATAAACTCTTCTCTTGCAAGTATTGCTTCCTTTGATAGAGAGTATCTTGTTATTCCACCTTTTTCTGTGTGACCATATTTTGAAAAGGTTTTTATTTTATCTTCCATTCTTCTTTTGTTGCAATAATATTTTTTCAATCTCAAACACTCCTTTTATTTTAACTTTTGTTAATATTTATACCTCTCTATATTAATTCTAGTATTCTTCCATTTATTGTTCAAGTTTATTAAAATTTAGTAAATTTCTTTTATAACTTATATTAAAAAAGAACCTCATCTTTATAAATTTGGTTCTTTTTATTTTAACCATAAGTTTCCTTAATACTATTAATCCCATTAATTTCGCTACATTTTTTAATTATGTTTTTTCTATTTATTTCAACAAAAATGTTATACAAATAACTTTACACAAGCCTTTAAAATTAGTCTTCCACAATATTTTTAACTGCTGGACCTCCAATTAATCTTCCTTTATAATCAAATCTTGATCCATGACATGGACAATCCCATGTTAACTCATCTGCATTCCATTTAAGTTCACATCCTAAATGAGCACATTTTGTTGATACAATATATTCTTTTCCATTCTTGTCTTTATAAACTCCAACCTTTTCTCCATTATATTCAACAATTCCTCCATGACCATTTTGAATATGCTCTATTTGACTACTTGGAATATATATTTTTTGTGCAATAAAATTTTTGGCTGTTTCACTTATATCTTTTGCAACATTATTTATTGATAAAGATAAGTCAAATCTCTTTGGCGAAAATATTTCTTTAAAGTCATTTTCTTTTTCAAGTATCATATCTGATATTATCATTGCAGATACCATAGAACTTGTCATTCCCCATTTATTAAATCCAGTTGCTACATATATATTAGGTGTATCATCTGAATATCTTCCTATGTAAGGTATTCCATCTAAAGTCATACAATCTTGAGCTGACCAATGATACTTTTCCTTTGAATTTGGATATAATTCTTTTGAAACTTCTCTTAATTTATCATAACTACCACCAGTTTCATTATCTCCTGTTCTTTGCTTTATTCCACCAAGTAACATTAAATCTTTATAATTTCTAAAAGAATATCCACTTTCATCAACATCTATATACATACCATCAATTTTATCTACATTTTCTAAAGCAATAACATATGACCTTTCTTGATGCATTTTTAAGAAATAATATCCTGGTGCATTCATTATTGGGTAATGAGTTGCTATAACTATATAATTTGCAGTTATCTTTCCTTTATTAGTAACTACTTCATTTCTCCTAATTTCTATTGCTCTAGTATTTTCATATATAGTTAAATCTTTTGAAATGTTTTCTAAAAACTTAAGTGGATTAAATTGTGCTTGATTATTGAATTTAACAGCACCTTCAACCTTAAATGGAAGTTCAGTTTCTTCTACAAACTCAGCATTAATACCAAGTTTTTTAGCAGCTTCCACTTCATCTTTTAGAAAATATGTTTCATTTAAAGAATAAACATATGCAGGTCTTTCTTCAAAATCACAATCGATTTTTCTCTCTTCAATAATTTCTTTATACTTTTTTATAGCAAGTTCATTTGCCTTTGCATATTGCCTTGCCTTTTCTTCTCCAAATTCTGATATTAATTTGTGATAAATTAAATTATGCTGAGAAGTTATTTTTGCAGTAGTATTTTTAGTGTTTCCCCCTGCAATTTTATCTCCATCAATTAAAACAACATCTCTTCCATTTTCCTTTAACATATATGCTGTTAATATTCCTGCTATTCCAGCTCCAATAACTAAAATATCAGTTTTTATATCTTTATTTAAGCTTTCTCTTTTTGTAATTTTACAGCTTTCGCTCCATACTGATTCCATAAATTCACCTCATATTTTTCTTATATACAAAGTATTTTTTCTTATGTTCAGCTATTATATACTTAAATATCATTTATTCATTTAACTATTTTTATATTAAAAACATAATTTAATATAATTTATTTTATATATACTTTTGATAGTCTTTAAAGTTTTGGACTTAAATTAACTTCATATAATTAAAATTTTATACTTTAAATTATTTATATTTATAAAAAGAAAAAAAGCTCTGCATTTTAACAGAGCCTTTTATATATAATCTCTTAATCTCTCTTCATCAAGTACAATTATTTTCTTTAATTTTGAAATACTTATTAAATTTTCATCAGTTTTCTTTTAAGTATTCTACTGCCGGTAGTTCTACTAAGGTTTCCTCATTTCCTAAGTATGACATTTTAATCCCCCTAAATTATTGTAATTACACCTTAATTATACACCAAAAAAACCATAGATTTCTCTATGACTTTATAGTGTTAAATTTTATATACTATTATATTAAAGATATTTTTACTTTTAATTAAAAACTTTCTTTGCAGTTTTCCCAATAGTACGTGTTCCAACTGCATCTACAGTTCCTCCAATTACTCCCCCTAATACAGGCACACATTTTCCTAGATTAATAATTCCTTTTTCCCCAAATTTCGTTACAAGTCTAAAGCCTACTCTTTTATTTATTTGTTTTATTATTTCAATAGGCATTCTTTTTATTAATACCGTACTCATCTTTGTTCCTATCTTTATACCTGCCTGTTTTAATATATCAGTAGCTGCTTGACCAGTTAATGATACATACACAAGAGTTTTAACTTGATCATCCTTTAAATCATAACCTTTCATAATCGCTATTGCTACAATCATTCTCATCTGAACATATATTACAGAACTTATATTGGCAGGAATTGCAACAGGTAATGTTATAATTCCACCTAATCCAGTTATAAATCCACTGGTTGCACATTTAGCTTGTTGCCAATTAATAAATTTATCTATAGCTTCATCAATTGAATTTGATTTACTCATATATTTATCAGCTAATTCTCCTGCTGTTTCCATTCCTGGTAATCCATTTACAGCTTTATCATAACTCCAATCTAATACTTGCATAATTTTAGATTCATTTAACTCTTCTTTAGACATTTCTTCCTCCTAAATAAATAATTAACTTTATTTACATACTAATTAATATTATATATTTAGAGTGTCGACAAAGTCGATACTCTGAAATCATAGATTTCTCTATTATTTTTTACCAACACATTTCAAATATTATTTTATTTCCCTACAAATGTCATATTCACTGTTAATCTATTTAATAATTATTTACCTATAATAAAATTATACTACTCTTATTTTACCAGTTAAAAGATTTTTCATTAATCCTTTTTAAGTTCTTCTAACTTTTCTTTTTCATCTTTAAATTTATCTTTTTTCATCTTTAAATTCTTTTATTAAATAAGTAAACCTTATTAAAGAATTTGCAAAATCTTCTTTTGATAAATTTTCATCTTTTATTGAAAATACAGTTATATATTCTTTATCTTCTTCATCAATATTTATTAAATCTTTATTTTTTTCTCTTACAAAATCAAAAAAATCTTTCTTTTTAATTCCTTTTCTTCCAACAGTAAACCTACCATAATTTCTTATTTCTATTATTCCATCTTCCTCGTATGCTCTAGTATTAAATCTTCTATTAAATTCAAATGGTATAGTTACTTCTACAATATGTCCTAATGATGAAAGATTATTTTTTGAAGGTGTAGTTGCAACAAGTCCAAGTCTATTTGTTTCTAAAGTTCTTGCATTGCCCCATTCAATTAATGAAGCCCATACAGTTCCTTCATTATTTTTTATTTCATATATATCAAGTTCCTCAGTTGTACCTGCTGGATTTCCCCATTCTTTAATATCTATTAAATTAAATTGATTTAATAAATCATCAAATATTTTAAATATCTTTTTTGAATAATACTCATTATTAATCTGTTTCATAATATTTTTTATCCCTCCTAAAATTTTACTTTTGTTTTTAAATTTTAAATTAATATTCAGTTAAATATATAAATAATTATTAAGTAAATACTAAATTAAATATTATTATATAATTATTGATATCTTTCAAATCTTTACTTTCTACTTTTAGGATTAAATGAACTCAATATTTTTTGTATTATTAATACTAAACTACCTGAAAGCCCTATATTCCAAAACCTATCTATCCATACTGTATTTCCATTCTTAATATCAAGATGTTTACAAATTTCATAGGTTCCGATAAAAACTCCAAATGCTATAAAAAATTTTAACATATTAACTAAGTTAATATACTCTTTTAAATTTGAAAATTTTCTTTTACGCATTTCTTTCTTATATATTTTAAATGATTCACTTCTTAGCATCTTACTTCTTACTTCAACTATATCCTTTTTCCAGTCTTGATTTATATTTTCTAACTCATCTTTATCTAACCTTATTCCAAAATTAGACATCTTATCAAGATGACCATTTTATGTTGCATTTTTAAAATCAATAGGTGTCTTTAAATAATAGAATATTACAGACACTATTGTATCATTTATATCTATCTTCAATGGATAATCTGATACATTATGAATAGCAATAAGAGAATGTCCACAAAAATTAGGACCTACCATTGTTCCTATATGACCAATCCCTAAAGATACAATTCCTACTTTTGAATGATATGTACCACCAATATAATTATCAATTGCAAGAACCTCTTTCGTTTCAATCAAGGTTGTAGATAGTGGTAATAATATTATATATTCCTTTTCATTTATTTTTCTTACACAACTTTTTCCCCTTGATATATGTAATTCTGTTAAGTTATTATTATGATTATTCTTATATATATTTCCATCTTTATCTATAAAAACTTTTCCAGATTTCATTGCCCATGAATACTTACTGGCACTTAAATTTATTGAATTCTCTTTTATATTATTTTCATTAAAAGGATATATATTAATACCTTTACCTAACTCTTTATAAATATCTGATTTACTAAACATTTAATCCCCCCATAAAATTATCTATATTATATAACTTTTATTCACAAAAAATTTTTTTCATTAATTATTACTCAAAGCATTACTTTTACATATTATTCTTTTAAATTTCAATTAACAGACTAATCTCACTTATTTACTTGATTTATCAGTTGTTTCATAAAATTCAACAACTGTTGCATACTTTTCCACATCTTCAAAGGCATCAAATGTGGATATAATTTTTTCAATATCTTCATCTCTAAGCTTATTTTTATTTCCTTCTTTTACAAAGTCATTACTTCCATCTATAAATAATATTTTTCCTTTTATTTCTTCCATCTTTTCTTTATTTAAAACAATTATAGCTGCTGGTATTCCTGTTCCATAAAATATATTTTGAGGGAGTCCTATTACTTCTTCAATTAAATCATCTTCAATAAAGCCTTTTCTTATTTTGCCTTCAGCTGAACCTCTAAATAATACTCCATGAGGCACTACTGACGCCATTTTCCCTTTCATATTTAAACTTGAAAGCATATGCTCAACAAAGGCTAAATCTCCATAAGACTTTGGTGGTATTCCATAATTAAATCTATTAAATCCATCATTTTCTGCTTCTTCTGCTCCCCAGTTTTTAAGAGAAAATGGAGGGTTTGCAAGAACTTTATCAAAAACTTTAAGAGCTCCACCTTCAATATGCTTTGGTTCTCTTATAGTATCACCTTTTTAAATATCTGCCCCTTTTGCTCCATGGAATAACATATTCATCTTACATATTGCCCATGTTGAAAGGTTTATTTCTTGACCAAAAAGACTTAAATTCTTTGGATTTCCACCATGTTTTTTTACATAACCTATACTTTGAATAAGCATAGCACCTGAACCACAAGTTGTATCATATATTCTTTCCCCTTCTTGTGTCTTTAATATATTAGTAAGAATTTTAACTACTTCTGTTGGAGTATAAAATTCTCCTCCTTTTTTACCCCCTTGGTCTGCAAATTGTTTAATTAAGTATTGGTAAGCATCTCCAAACATATCTTCTGATTCTAAGTTTGAATTTGCTAAATTTACATAATTAAAAAGAGTTAAAAGCTATGATAATTTCTTATCTGGAACTTTTTCTTTATTATTGTAGTTAGTTGTGCTTAATACTCCAACAATTTCTGTATTTTTCGACTCATCTTCAATTGCTTTAAATCCCTTATCAAGTTCAGATCCAATATTTAAACTTAAATTTTAAAGTTTTTCCCATATTCCTTGTTTTGTAACAAAGAAAGTTTCGTAAATACTAGCATCTTCTAAAATTTCTTCTATTTCATCTTCTGAAAGTCCATCTTCTTTAAATTCTTTTTTTCTTTCATTTCTTTCTTCATTAAATTCATCATTTAATCTTTTTAAAAATAAAATTCCAAATATATGAACCTGTTAATTCTCCTCTTAAAATATCTGCACATTGCCAAAGTGTTGATTCTAATTCTTGTAATGTAAGCTTTTCCATAATATTTTATCTCTCTTAATATATATTTTAGATTTTATAAATCAATATAATTAAATTTTATATTCATAATTATTACTTATTAATTTTAACATAATATAGAATTTAAAAAGCATACGAAATTATATGAAAATTTATATACAGAATATAAAAATCTATTAAAAAAATAAAAAATTTTTAACACTTCTGTTATTAAATAGGTTATATGTGATACTATATATTAAAAGTATAATAAAATTTTATACTTTCATAAATTTAATGTAGTTTTTAAAAGTAGTTATAAATAATCATTTTAAACTATTAGGAGGATAACTATGAATAAAAAAGGTTATATTGGATGGCTTGCAATTATTATAAGTTTGGTATTATTATCCTTAGAATTATACGGCTTAAAAATCATTCAGTACATTGATATGCAAATGCATAGTAGCTTTTACACTAATCCTATTTATTACATATATGAACTACCAATATTATTATCATTTATAATAACAATAATACTTGCTGTATTAGGTTGTGTTTTAATTATTAAATCTCAAAAATACAAAAAAAATATTATAAAATAATTTATTATTTATGTTTATTAATGTTTAAAATTTATATAAAAAAATAGTTAAAGAAAATACTTTTATTTTCTTTAACTACTTTTAATTATGTGTTTAAATCTAGGTGATTTTTTGTAAGCATTTCAAATGCTATTATAATGAATATTAATGTTTCATATTACAATTAAAATAATATATTTGTATTTATAAATTAAATATAATAAATTTTTATTATATAATTTAAGCGAAATTAATTTTTATTCTCATTGAAAATCTTTAAAATAAAATATCCAACAAATAAAACTGTATATGTAATTATTTTTATCCAATCTAACTTGTGATTAAATAAAGCTATCATTATATGTACATAAACTAAGAAATAAAATGGATAAGCCCATCTTTGTATCTTCTTCCACTTTTTAAAGTCCATTTTACGTCTAACTTTTTTAAATGAAGTTACACATAAAGGAATCATTATGAAAAATGCTATAAGTCCTATAATTAAATAAGTTACATAAAGGAATTTAATTGGTTTTCCTAACATAAATTTATTTATAAATCTTACAAAATACATAATACAATGTGGAGTTATAAGTATTGAACCTAATATAGCAAGTTCTGCTCTAATACTTATTAATTTTTTAGTTATATTAAGCTTTTTATTTAAAGCTCCTGCAAACATAACAAGTACGAAAAATGCTATTGCAACATTTCCTCTCATAAATGCTTTTTCTAAAGCTCCAATAAACCCTTCTAGTTTATAACCATTTGTTAATCTTAATATTTCATAAACTGTAACTAGAATTCCAATTACAGTAGCTAACCCATAAAATACTTTTGAATATTTTCTTATAGCTTTTGGTAAAATCAATGATAATGCCGTAACTATAATTAATGAATAAATTAAATGCATAATTTCTTACCTCTTTCTATTGATATTTATTATCATTATCACATTGATAATAATAATATATTAACTTTGTGTCGTCAATGTTTTAAATTTTAACTTTTTGTGAATAGAGTATTGTATTATATTGTTTTATATTAATAATTTCTTTAACATAATTATAGGGATATTTTTACAAGGTTGTATAAATAATATAAATAAGGGGGCTAAAGAAATGGATATTTTAAATATTTTGGTAGGTATATTTTTTCTATACATTATAATAAGACATATACATTCAATAATACATCTTAAAGTTAAAGCAATAAATCAAAAGTTAGAATCATTTATTATGATTGTTTCTATAATTGCATTAGTTATATTTGTTTATTTTTATTCAGATACAATAAGCTTTTACATAATTGGAACTTTGGCTATAATAGGTTTTATATCAATATTTTTAGATAAAGGAATTTGTGAAAATGGATTTGTTAGACAATATCGTTCCTATGAGCTTATTAAGTGGGAAAATATAAGTAAGGTTACAGTGTCTTGTGAAAAACATATAAAAATTGAATTAATAGGCGATTTTATAGAATGTTCTTTATACTTTAAATTATCAGATTATGATAAAATTATGGCTATTTTAAAAGAAAAAGTTCCATCTAAAATAATATTAAATATTGATACAAACATTCCTATAAAAGAAAAATATAAATAAAAAGTATATATAAAAATAAAATGACTTAGAATTAATATCTAAGTCTTTTTTTATTGATACTTCTTTTATATAATCAAGTTTAAATATCTCTATAAATTAATATAATATTACTAAAATAATTATAAGTTCTCTATTCTTTGGAATTCATCTAAGTATTTAAACTCTAATGTTCCCGTTTTTCCATTTCTCTGCTTTGCAATAACCCAACATATTACATCTTTATTTTCACATTCATTATCATAATAAGCTTCTCTATATATAAACATAACTAAGTCAGCATCTTGCTCTATATTTCCACTTTCTCTTAAATCAGAAAGCATAGGAATTTTATCTCGCCTTTGTTCTACTGCTCTACTTAATTGACAAAGTAAAATTATACAAATATCTAATTCTTTTGCAAGTAACTTTAAACTTCTTGTTACTTCCCCTACTGCCTGTACTCTATTTTCACCTTTACTCATATCCATAAGTCCTAAGTGGTCTATTATTACTACATCAAGGCCTTTTGAAAGCTTTAACCCATTGCACTTTGATTTTATTTTTAAAATATCTTGGTAACTTGAGCAGTCAGTAAATATTCTCCCTCTTTTTGAAAATTCATTAAAAGTATTTATAAGTTTAGTAAATTCAATATCATTTAGCTTTGCACTTGATATTTTTGATGCTTTTATATTTGATCTTGCTGCAAATCTTCTTATACCAAGACTTTCTTCTGTCATCTCCATTTCAAAAAGCAATACATTTGAGCCATTATCTGCAAGTCCCTCTGCAATACTTAAAGCTGTTGCTGTTTTTCCCATTGAAGGTCTACCACCAATTACAACAAGTTCTCCTTTTTGAAGACCATTTGTTACACTATCAAATTTATAAAAACCTGTTTTCATGCCAAACATATTCCCTTTAGAATTATAAATTTTCTCAATTTTATCTAAAGTTTTACTAAACAAATCCTCATCACTTAAAATTTTTCTTTTACTAAATTCTTCATCTTCTAAAAGGTCATTTTGTATTTTACCTGCTATTTCAAAAGCTTTTATTTTTTCATTTTGTATATATTTAAGTCCTTTATTTAGAGCCATCATTATTTTTCTTCTGTAACTTTTTTCTTTTAAAATTTCTATATGCCCTTCTATATTAACAGGTAGTCCACTTGTTATAAGCTCACTAATATAACTTATTCCACCAACTTCTTTAAGCTTTTCTCTAGTTATTTCCTCAATTAAAGTTGTAACGGATATATCCTTCCCTTCATAATAAAGATTAAGTATACCCTTATATAACTTTTTATGTTTTTCCAAATAAAAATCTTCTATTTTAAGACTCATAACACAAGTTTCTATAAGCTTTGGTTTAACTAATATAGCTCCTAAAACTTCTATTTCAGCCTCAATACTTTTTATACTACAAAAATTATTCATACCCATAAACTCTCCCCATAAAATATAAAATTATTTAATAAAACTAATCTAAGCTTTTATAAAAATCAAATAGGCTTATATAAATATCTTTATAAAATTTTAATCCTCAAAAAAAGGTTTATAAACATCTTTAAGCTTTCTTTCCTTCTCCTTAAAATCTTTTTTCTTATACTTTTCGTTTAAGTATTCTTCAAATTTACTTTCTCTAAAAAGAGTTGATGGTCTTAAATAAATTTCATACTCAGTATCTTTCCAACATCTTTTTTTATTTAATATAACTTTCTTAAAATCCGAAATATCAAAACCTAAATCAATAAGTCTTTCAATAAGCTTTACTGTTTGCTTAGTATTGCTTTTATATTTTGTACCAAGTTCATTATTTAAAAAATCTATTACTTCTTCACAAACTTTTTTTGTATATATTTTTTTATTATCTTTTTCTTTGTTTATATAAACCTGATTATCTTTTGTTTCTACCTTTGAGTTTAAAGCATCAGATTTAAAACTCTTATCCCTTTCTTCTTTATAAAACGGTTATTTTAGGGCAAAATTTTTTAAATCTAAAATTAAACTCATTAATTTCTTCTTCCCTAGCTAACAATAATTTATAATTCTCTCCAAACCTATAAAAAGTAAATAATCCACCTTTTTTAACTAACCTATAATCAAGTATTTTAAGTTCAACTAAATTTTTAAGCCTTCTTCTTAATACTTCACAATTTTTTATTTCAAGTATTGGAAGCTCCTTAAGTAAATGTGATGATTTTATCCAATAAAATTTTTCTCCATCAATTTCCCTACTTACAACAAAACCTAATTTTATAAAATCATAAATGTACCTAATAATTTGTAAATCTTTAAGGTCTATCCCTAATTTTATAGCCTCCTCTTGTAAATATCCTAAAACTATTTTTCTCATAAAAACCAACTCCCCTATAAAACTTCATCTACTTTACATATATGCAGTTATATAAATTTTTGAGAAAAATTTTTTAATCTTTAAATACTTTAAAATAAAAAATTTATTTTAAATAGAAATCAACTAAAAACTTAATTATGTTAAAGAGTTTATAAGATAAAATATTAAACTTATTTATAAAGAAATTTTAACTAAAAATTCTAATAAGAAAATTTTATTTAAATAAATAAAGATGAGTTGTTTTTAATACAGCCCATCTTTTATATTTTTACTTATTATTTTTTATTTTTAAAGCATTCTCAACAATATTAATTGCTGTTTCATCAGAGATGCTCTTAACGTCATTGTAAGCTTTATCATTTATTTCATAAATTAAAGTTTTAAGAAAATCTATAACATTTTCCTTTGCTTTTAAAACATCATCATTAAGTAATTCTTCTTCTTTTTCCTTAAAAACATTTTTCAAATTTTCATCACATAAAACCTCATCAAGCTTTGATAAAATCTCCTCTATTGCAAGCTTTATAGAATTAGCTCCTGTTATATCAGATAGCTTGTTTATTTCCATCTGTAAAATATAAACTGCATTATCTTTATTAATATTTAACTCTACCTCTTTTGTTTTCATTTTTATACCACCTCTATAATTTAATTGAAAATTATTTACTATATTACCACATAAATAAATGATTTCTTTATTATGTTTAAATTTAAATATATTTGTTTAAAGTCTATTTCAAATCTTATTATTTGAGTCATAAATGAACAAATATTACCAATTTTAAACATTTACTTATAAACCTATTAAACTTGATTTACACATGAACTTTTTTGAGTTTTACTTGTTATAATAAACATGTAGTAAAAATAAGTTAAGTAGATTAATATTCTTTTAAATAAAAAAAATTTAATGCTTATCCTTAATATAATATTAATCTACTTAACCCCCCATCCCCCTTTTATAGCCATACAATATAATACTCTAAAGTTCCTTTAAGGAGCTTTAGAGTATTACATTATAAATTATATAAATATCTTTTAAAAAAATTGAGGTGAATTTAAAATGAGTAATGATGTTAAAGATATTAAAGAAAATGAAAAGGAAGAAATCAAAGAAACAAAAGAATTCTTTAAAGGAGTTAAAGAAGGCATCAAAACTGAAAAAGTAAATGATCTTGATGAACTTGGAAAGATGAAGCAAGAAATTAAAAAAACTAAAGATACTGATGAACCATCAAGTATTGCAAGAGCTGAAAAGAAATTAGACTTAGATACAATAAAAGATTTAAAACATGAAACTAAGTTAGAAGCTAAAGAAAAAATAAAATTCTTGAAAGATTGTGAAAAGATACTTATTAAAATAGAAAAAGAAGAAGGCAAATCAAGTGCCGAAATTATAAAGGAATTTAACAAAATGTTTGATGAAGGAATGAAGCAATTTGTTAAAGATAATGAATTAAGCAAAGCAGATGAAAAAAAATTAGTTGATGAATTTAAAAAAGACTTTAAATAGATATTAATCTATTTAAAATATAAACTTCCTAGTATAATTATTAGTTACCCGTAAATTGTAAGTTAAAAGGCTATGTAGGCTGTCTTATATAGACATTCTACCTAGCCTTTTAGTATTTTATTTATAAATTATAAGACCCCTTTTATCTACTATAATCTTTCAAAATCTACTATATGTACACCTCTTAATTCAACAATTTCACCATCATTTAATTCACATTCTAATTCTTTTAACCCATTACATCCGTTAGAATCTAATATTTCATTTACTTTTGCTTTACTTCTATCTTTATTCAAAATAATAAAATTACCTGATTCTTTTTCAGACTTAACTTTATATTTTCCAGGTACTATGTCAACCCCAACTTCCCAATCACCAGAAGTTAATTTACTATTGTCCTTTAATTTTTTTGCAGGTGTAAATTGAACTTGTTTTTTTCCAGAAATATTAATAACCTCTCCTTTTTTTAAATTACAAGTAATTGATTCAACTCCCTCTTTACCTTTTTCATCTAAAATAGTATAAACATTTTTATAAATATTTGATATATCCTCTACTTCAGGATTTAAAATAGTTAATTTATTAGTATCGCCTTTAGAAAAAATAGTATATCTACCTTCATTAATATCTTTTCCTACTTCCCATTCCCCTGATGATAATGTGGCTTCTTTAGCAGTTTTATTCTCTCTACTTCTTAAATTAAATTTAGAATTTTGGCATCCTAATAATAAAGTACTTGAAATAGCTGTACTTAGTAAAATTGTCAAAAACCTTTTTTTCATTATTATTCTCCCTTAATATATAATAGAACTTAATATTATCATATAATGTAAATAAAATGTAGTTTTCAATTGTTTATATATTAAATTCTTTATTAAGCCACTAATATATAGAAAAATATTTTTTAATATTTTTCTTTCTTGAAATTATAAATTATAAAAGCTATAATATAATAATTTGATAAATTGTATAAGATATAATCTAATAATTAATAGTTATAGCTTAATATTTAAATAAATTTATAGAGGGGGTATTAAATATGGGAAAAACGTTAAATCTTACTGAAGGGCCAATTATTAAAAAGCTTATTGCACTGTCCCTGCCTATAATGGGAACTTCGTTTATACAAATGGCTTATAATATGATTGATATGATATGGGTAGGACGAGTTGGTAGTTCAGCAGTTGCAGCTGTTGGTACTGCTGGATTTTTCACTTGGCTTGCAATGGCATTTGTTTTAGTTTCAAAAATGGGAGCTGAAGTTAAAGTTGCACAAAGCTTTGGTCGTCAAGATTATGAATGTGCTAAAAATTATATTAGAACTGCACTTCAAATAAATATAGGTTTATCTATTTTATATTCGTTAGTTTTAATTTTCTTTAAAGGGCCGTTAATTGGCTTCTTTCACTTAGGTGACCAAACAGTTATAAATATGGCAGAAACTTATTTAGTTGCTATTGTTTTTGGATTACCTTTTTATTTTATAAATCCAGTATTTACTTCAATTTTTAATGCTGTTGGCAATAGTAGAATGCCTTTTTTCGTAAATACATGTGGTCTTATTGTAAATATGATTTTAGATCCAATTTTTATACTTGGTATTGGAAATTTTAAAGGACTTGGAGTTTTAGGAGCTGCTATTGCAACTGTTATTGCTCAAGTAGTTGTATCATTATTATTTTTATACAACATAATTAAAAGCAATTATGATTTTTTAAAAGTTAATGTACTTAAAAACTTTAATTTTAAATATGCAAAAACAATATGCAAAGTTGGGACTCCAGTTGCAGTTCAAAGTGGATTATTTACTGTATTTGCAATGATACTTGGAAGAATTATTGCAGTTTGGGGCCCAATTCCTATTGCTGTTCAAAAGGTTGGTTCTCAAATAGAATCTATATCTTGGATGACTACTGAAGGACTTGCCGTTGCACTTGGAGCATTTGTTGGTCAAAACTTTGGTGCTAAAAAATTTGATAGAATTATTAAAGGTTATAAAGCAATTTTATTAATTGCCCTTGGTGTTGGTGTATTTGCTTCTATACTTCTTATATTCTTTGGTAATTATGTATTTTCAATATTTATTCCAGAGAAAGAAGCAATTATTCAAGGTACATCTTACCTTAAAATACTTGGTTATTCACAAATATTTATGTGTATAGAAATTACAACATCAGGAATATTTAATGGTGTTTCAAAAACTCATATTCCATCAATAATAAGTATTGTTTTAACTGGAGCTAGAGTTCCTTTAGCTTATATTTTATCAAGTCCTAATCTTTTAGGAATAAATGGTGTATGGTGGGCTGTAAGTTTAACTAGCATATTAAAAGGAATTATAATTATTGTTGTATTAATTAGATATTATAAAACTGATAAATTATTTAAATAAATTTAAAGGGAAGTAGCACTTATCTACTTCCCTTTTATATTATATAATATTAATATACAAGAATACTTTTTATAATAACTCATAACAGATTACTATTAGTTACTATAAATTTAAAACTTTTCACTAAAATTTATTACATAAAGTCCATAAATTAATCCTAAAGCAAGCATTAAAAAGAAACTAATATAAATTATAGTTTTCTTTTGTTTATTAATATTTATTCCATTTTCAATAATTTTTCTATTAATTACTCCTATAAGTATCAAAAATACAGTAAATATAAAATTTCTATCTTTAATTAAATAAATATAAGTTATTAAAGATACTATATTTATAATAATACATGATACAACTGGATTTTTATATAAAATTCCCTTCATATTATTCCCCCTACACCCTTTATATAAGTTTATTATATATAACAAAACTTATACATTTCAAGGATGTTAAGGAATAATTTGTATAAATTAATTTCTTATAAAGTTAGTCCATATTCTTTCTTCTAACTCTGGCTTATTAATATTATTTTCTCTTCCAAACTCTATACATTTTAATAACCAAGCCATATTTCTTCCTAATATTCTCATTGTTTGCATGCCTTCTAAGTCATTTTTAACATCTTCTACATTAGAACCGTGTACCATATTCCAATATTGAGAGCTTACAATTGGCATATTTGATATTGTAAAATACTTATTGATTTCATCTAAAGTTGATGTTGTTCCAGCACGTCTTGCACTACAAACAGCAGCCCCTGGTTTGAATGCTAAATGCTTTCCTCCACTAACAAATACTCTATTTAAGAAAGAGCTTAAAGCACCACTTGATGCAGCATAATAAACTGGTGAACCAAATACAAATCCATCTGCATCCTTTGCCTTTTCTACAAATTCATTTACTTTATCGCCTCTAAAACACTGACCTGTCTTTTTACATGCTCCACAACCAATACAGTCAGCCATAGGATTGTTTCCTAATTGAAATATTTCAGTTTCAACTCCATTTTCTTCTAAAGTCTTTGCAACTTCACTTAATGCTGTGTAAGTACATTTCTTTTCGTTTGGACTTCCATTAACTAATATTACTTTCATATTTTATGCCTCCCAAAATTAAATCCATTATAACTTATATGAATTAAGCTATTGTTTTAAAACTATACTTATATTAAATACATTCTAATAAAAAATATTTCTTTTATTAAATAAATTCCAATTACAAAATATTTCTTTTTATAAATTATGATTAGCTTTAAAACAAAAATAAACTTTTTAACTCTATTTACAAGTATAACCCTTCATTTAATTTAGTGGAAATATTTATAGCATAATTTAAATATTTTTTAAAATTTATTGTATTTTAAATTGATTTTTTATTTATCTTTAATTAATTTTAATATTCATTTTATTTAAATCTAAATTTTTTAAATAAAATAGGATAAGCATTACACTTATACTTACATTTTTATAAATTTATTATTTAAAGTTATAGCTTTCTCTTAATATTAATTCTAATAAACTTATTATTAAAATTTAAATAACTCATAAAAATAAACATTTACTTAAACCATAGTTTTTTATTATAAATTATAAATTATTAACTACATAAATAATTACCTTACTTACTGAATCTATTTCCAGTATTCATATATACAACTCCACCGATTACAACTAAGAAAAATAATATATTTTCAAAAATTAAAATAACATCAATATTATTAACCTCCAAAACTTGAGCAATTGGTAAAATACATTGAATAAAACCTAAAACAACAAGAAATTTAGCCATAAACTTACTTAATGCTTTTTCATCTATTTTCTCTTTTTCTTCTTTAGATGCAGTATTATATCCTGCTATTAAAAAGTTTGCCTTTCCAGTTCCAATTATTAACCCTAATATCCAAAGAACTGCTGGAGTTATAAAATAAACTAATTTCATAAAAATTCTCCTTTAGTTATAATATCAACTAATATTATACCATATTTTTCAATATACTATATTTTTCAAAGTTTAATATTATATATCTTTAGCTTATTTTTTAAACTTCTAAAGAATAAAATTAATTCCAAAACATATCGTTCCTGCAACAATAAAAGAAACCATACTTAAACTTAAACTAACAATTGACCTAATATTACTTTTAAACTTACTTTTCTCTATTTTAGATATAGAAAGATTTAAACTACCAATGTAATGAGCATTATTTTCTTCAAGTCCTTGCATATAAATTCCAATAGAATTTCCTCCAACATGAGAAAAAAGACCAAATAATATACATATAATTCCTTCAATAAATAAAATATCACTTAATTTCTCATTACTATTTTGAACTATAAATATTCCAAATTCATATAGTATAGTTCCCCATATAATTCCAAAAATAATACACAAAACAACTGATTTAATGCTCCTACTATCCACAATAAATCCCCCTAAAAATATTACACCATTATTATTTTATGTTTGTTTTATAATTATTACCATATTTTATGAAAATTATTTTATTAAATTGTAGTAAAAAATTTAATTAATAATAGAATAATAAAATTTTATCCTTTTATAAAATAATTTCTTTAAACCCCTATTTTTTCTAATATTTTGATATAATTTATATAGAATGCGTATAATATTAATACTTTTATTTTAATTTGTAATATATGTATTTCCTTACTAATGATTATTATAGGTTTAATACAAAAACATAACCTATATAAAAGTACAAATAAACTATTAAATTTAATCACTCCAATATCTATGCTATTTTCACGTTTATAAGATGATAAAAATACTACTCTACCTCAAAATTTAAATTCCTATAAAAAATATGGTCAAGGTCTATTAATGTTAATTTTCAGCATAATAATTTTAAATTATTTAAAGATAACTAAAAAAGGGGGCTATTATGAATCATTTAGGAACAAAATATATTGAAACAGAAAGATTAATTTTAAGACAATTCAAATTAGAAGATTCAGAAGCTATGTTTAGAAACTGGGCAAATAGTTCTAATGTAACTAAGTTTTTAACTTGGAAACCTCATGAAAATATAGAAGTTACAAAAGATATTTTAAATTCTTGGATTTCTCAGTATAAAAACAAAAACTATTATCAATGGGCAATTATTTTTAAAGAAACAGGGGATGAACCTATTGGAAGTATTAGTATTGTCGACCAAAATGAAAAATTAGGAATAGTTAATGTAGGTTATTGTATTGGAGAAAAATGGTGGCATAAAGGGATTACTTCTGAAGCATTAAACGCTTTAATTGACTATTTTATCACTGAAGTTAAAGCAAATCGTATTGAAGCAAGACATGACTCTAATAATCCAAACTCAGGTAAAGTAATGATAAAATGTAATATGAAATATGAGGGTACTATCAGACAAGCTGAAATAAATAATCAAGGAATATGTGATTACTCACTGTATTCAATTCTTTCAGATGAATACAAACAACTTTTTAAATAATCTAATATAAACTAATATTTTTAAGGAGAATTTTATGAGAAAGAAACTAATAATAATAAATGGTGTTATGGGGGTTGGTAAAACAACTATAAGCAAACTTCTTTATAAAGAACTTGAAAACTCTTTTTGGTTAGATGGTGATAATTGCTGGATGATGAATCCTTTTATATTAAATGAAGAAAATAAAAGTATGGTTTTAGATAATATAACTTATATATTAAATAATTTTATAAAAAACTCATCCGGTCAATATATTATATTCAATTGGGTTATTCATACAGATGAAATAATGGAAACTATTTTAAATAAACTAATACTTTGTAATGTAGACGTATATAAAATATCATTAATATGTAAAAAGGATGCATTAATTTCTAGAATAGAAAAAGATATAAAAAATGGCTTAAGGGATTCTAGTAACATCGAAAGAAGCCTAGAAAGATTATCTTTATATAATAAAATGAACACCATAAAAATAGATACAACATATAAAGATTTGCATACAATAGTTTCTGAAATAAAAAAATTAATATTTAAAAATTAACAAATTATTTAAATTTTTTGCTATTACATCAAAAAATTTTTTTGTGCTATACTTATGAAAGTCAATGCGTTGTACCAAAGTGTCATACCACTTGTCAAAGGATACACGCATTTTTTCTTTTAATCAAAAAAATTTTAAACAAAATAGGAGGACATTAAATGAAAAATTGTATGCCTAGAAATGCAAAAGAAGGCTTATTATATGGAGGAATTATATGTGCATTAACTTGCATATGTATGGCAACTATTAACATTTCAATTGCTATGGGTGGAATATCAAAATTATCACTTATTACAACTTTAAAAGCATTCCCACTGCTTTTTATAATTGCAATGTTAATTGAAACTTTTATTGTAAGTAAAATAGCTGATAAATTAGTAGAAATTTTCACTTCACCAACAGATAGTTTAAATGCCTATATCTTATTTAAAACATTTTTCACTGTTATCGGTATGTCAATAATTATGACCGCTATAGGTGGATTTTTTGCAAATGGTCTTGATATTATAGTCTTTAGAGAATTTCCACTTAACTGGCCACGTAATTTTTGCATAGTTATCTTTTTAGAATTACTTCTTGTACAACCCTTTGCAAGAAATATTATGAGATTATTACATAAATAATAAAAAAACATATAATTTAAGTACCATTTTTGTTAAAATCAAAAATAATTAAATATTAAAAAACACTCTATTTAAAAACAAATAGAGTGTTTACAGAGTTTTAATTTAAAAACTCAAAAACTAAAGAATATTATTATTAAACTTAAGAAATATTATTGGCGTTCTTTGGGTATTTAATAGTTTTTTATTTATATAATATGGTTAACATAAATAATTAAATTTAAGTATTTGTACAATGGTATTTACATTAATAAGTCCAAATGGTTGAGCGGAGTGAGTTTTAGACTTTAGTAAATACCATATAACAAAAACTATAAATTATTATTAAAATTATATAATTCTCAAAAGTTTAATATATAACTTCTATTAATTTACTACATAAGCTTTTTCATTTGAGATACTAATGGATCTGCAATTGTTCCAACTATTACTTGTACATTTTTAGAATCTAATTTCATTATTCCACTAGCACCTAATTTTTTAATTTCTCTTTCATTCATTTTTGATGAATCTTTAAGAACTAATCTTAATCTTGTTACACATGCATCTAAGTGTTCTATATTTTCTTTTCCACCTAAAGCATTAATCATAGCTTCTGCCTTAGCTTTTATTGGTGAAGAAGCTGATGCTGAGTAATCACCATCTGATACCTCTTCTAATAAATCTGCTCCAGTTTCTTCTCTTCCTGGAGTTGGTAAGTTAAATTTCTTAATTACAAAATAGAAAACTACAAAATAAATTGCTGCAAATATTAAACCTACAACTGCAATCATTATTGGTTTTGATGAAATACCAAAGCTTAAAAGATAATCTAAAAGACCTGCTGAGAATCCAAATCCCATCTTCATTCCAAATATATTTGCTACCGCCAGTGCTATTCCTGTCATAATTGCATGGAATACATAAAGTACTGGTGCTAAGAACATAAATGTAAATTCGATTGGTTCTGTAATACCTGTTAAGAATGCAGTTGCTGCTATACTTATAAGCATACCTGTTACAGCTTTTCTATTTTCTTTTTTAGCTGCTGCTATCATAGCTATACAAGCTGCTGGTAATGCAAACATCATTATAAAGTAGAATCCTGTAGTATATGCTCCTGCATTTGGATCTCCTGCAAAGAATCTATTAATATCTCAAGTCACAACTCCATCTGGACCTTGGAATATTCCAAATTGGAACCAGAATATAGTGTTAAGTACGTGATGTAAACCAAAAGGAATAAGTAATCTGTTTAATACTCCAAAAACAAATGCTCCAATTGCTCCAGCTTGAGCCATTGAATTACCAAATGCATTTAAGTTACCTTGAATCATTGGCCAAACGTATCCTGCAACAAATCCTAATGCTAAGCAAGTAAATGCTGTTGCTATTGGTACAAAACGCTTTCCTCCAAAGAATCCCAAGAATTGTGGAAGTTGAATATCTCTAAATCTGTTATAAAGTAATCCTGCAACTACTCCCACAATAACTCCAGCTAAAACTCCCATATTAATTTCTTTATCAAAGGAAGTTGCCACATTAGTAATAGTAAAATAACCAACTGCAGCTGCAAGTCCTGCAACACCATTATTTTCTTTAGCAAGTCCTATTGCAATACCAATTGCAAATAAAATTGCCATATTGTCAAAGATAGCAGCCCCTGCTTTATTCATCCAAACAATGTCTAAAACATCTGGAGCTCCAAGTCTTAGTAGAAGTGCTGCTGCTGGTAAGCAAGCAACTGGCGTCATAAGTGCTTTACCTAGCTTTTGTAATGGGCCAAGTATTTTTCCATTTCCTTTTGCCATTATAATTCCCCCCAACATAAATTTTTTATATTTAGATAGGCGATTAAAAGTAAGAATTATGATATTATAGCTATAAATTTATTTTTAAGCACAAAAAAAGCTGGAAAGAATATACCTATACCATTAGTATGGTATTCTCCCCAGCTAATGCCCAAATTTAAATTGGTAACACGCCGATCTAAACATTATTTGCTTTATCAATTTAATTTTATTTCATTTTGAAAATGTTGTCAACGATTTCAACATATTTTTTTAAATTTCTACAAAGATAATTTTAATCTTTCGATATGCATAGCTAAATAAGCAATTTCATCATCTTCAATCTTAGTATTTAACTCGTCTTCTAACAATTTACTTATATAACTTGCAATTTCATAAGACTTTTCATATTTTTCTTTAATAACACTTGTAAGTTCATTTTTTATAGTTTTCTTAGTTAATAATCTTTCTATTGCAAATCTTATATGAGTTAAAAACCTTGCATAATCTAATGATTTTTTATTAATTTTTATTTTTAATTTTTCTTCAACATTTTGAACTATTAAATTGCTTAAATAGCTATACTTTATAGTGTGAGAAAGCTTACTATTATTTATTGCTGAATGAATGTGTAAAGCTATAAATCCAATTTCCCCATTTGGTACTTTTACATTAAATTTTTCTCCAATTTTTTTAGAAGCTTCTGATGCTAAATTAAAAGCTTTTGGATATAAAGTTTCTATTTCAACTATAAAAGGATTTTGTATTTCTTCCCCATCTTTAAGCCTTTTTATTGCAAAATATAAGTGATCAATAAGTCCTATATGTATATTTTCACTTAATTCTTCTCCTAAACTTTCTGATATGCTATATATGATTTCTTCACAGAAAGCAAAAAATTCTGAATCAACTCTATCAACTATTTTATTTAAGTTTATTAAATTATTTTCATCTTCAATAGTAAATAATTTATCAACTTCTGTTCCTTTTAAAATTTTTTCTCCAAATCTTTTGCCAAATCCTATACCTTTTGAAAATAATATTTTTTCTTTTCCTTTTGACTTAACTAAAACTATACTATTATTAAAAACTTTAGTTACAACAACATCATTACTTAACTTTACTCCCATTTAACCCTCCCATAGATTTAAAATTTTACTTTTTACCCCATTTAAGTAATATCATAACATACTATGATATAATAAATATTAATTAATCTTCATTATAAAAGCAATATATTTTTATAATTTAATAAATTTTATTTATAAAAGTTATAAAAAAGAGAGATAAATTTTAATACTTTATCTCTCTTTAAACTATATTAATAAAAATATATTAAGTTTTTTCTTTAAATAAACTTTCATTATTTAGTATTTTTCTTTGAGAAAAATTTAAATAAAGTTGTTCCTGCTGCTACTGCTAAAGCTCCAACTGCAATTTTACCTTTGTGTTTTCCAAAAATATTTTGCTTAGGCTTTTCTTCAATTGTCATAGTAACTACTACTTCACTACTATCACCTTTGCTACTATAAATTTCTGATAATCTTTTTAACTTAAAATACTTTTCTTTTGAAAAATTCTTCATTATTTCTACTGAATATCTATCTATGTAATTTCCTAGGCTTTCATTATTTTTACGCACAATTTCTCTGCCATTGTCTATATCAAATATGTCTTCATTTAAAGCTTTTGCTTCTAATGCTTTAATTTCACTTTCATCCCCATTTAAGACAACTAAGTCTATTAATTTTTCTTTTATATCCATACAATTCAAACCTCCCTTTTAGTTTGTAATAACGCTTAAAAAATATATTAGCTTTCTCTTTAAAGCTATATATATTTTATAAATTACATTGATTTTATTATAACTAAACATTCTTTACAATATGTTAAATATTAAATTTATATTAATAAAATATAAGCTTTTAATTAATCACTTAAACCCTTTATAAATAAAGGGTTTAAATGTAATTTATCCTCTAATAAATAGTATGTCCTAAATCCTTTTATAATATTAAATAATCTTTAAATATATATGTTCTAAACACATTTATAATATTAATAATCTTTATTATAGTTTTGTGCATAAGTTTATTTATAATACTTATAAATAAGTTTAAATAGTTTTTATTATTTAAACAAAGTTATAAATAATTCTTTATAATTTATAATTAACAAAAGGTACTATTATCAAAATAACCTATCTAATTCTTTAAAATAAGCTATTATTAACTAGATTTAATAATAAAAATCATCACTGTGGTAAAAATATTATTAAACTATCAATTTATTTTATATTAATATTAAGAACTCAATTCATAAAAACTTTTCAAATTATTTCTTGATAATTATTATTACTTAATATATAATATAAACATAAAGTGATTGAGAGTTATAGATAGGAGATGTTAATTATGAGCGATAAAGAAAACTTAAACAAATATGAACAAATTTATGAAGAAGAAAAGAAAGTTAACCCACAAAATCCATGTGATCCATCACATCCAGATTATCCATGGGTACCATGTGGATTAGATAATAAAGACAAAAAAGAAAATAAAGAAAATAAGTAATTTAATTTAAATTAAGCTAGTTAACCAAAAAATATCCCATAATAGATAAAAGAGAGTGTTTTTTAAAACACCCTCTTTTATTTTTTAATATTTTATATGGCTTTTATATTCAATTTACCCATAAGCCTTAAATACATATATATTAAATTTTTAGGGGGGATTTAACATCATATTTATCTCTAGCTTATGGATATAAATTGTTAGTTAATTTATAATTTTTAGTTATTTATAAATTTTTAGTTATTTTTAATTTACTACACTTTAAATTATTACAGTTTAAATTATTAAAATTGTTCTATAAGCTTTTTATCTTTAAGCCTATATGTTTTATCTGAATTTCTTGCAATTTCATTGTTGTGAGTTACCATTATAAGGCACTTATTTTCATCTTTTACAATCTGCTTAAAAAGCATAATTATATCATCTGACGTTTTTTCATCTAAATTTCCTGTTGGTTCATCTGCTATTATAAGCTCTGATTCACAAGCAAGTGCTCTTGCAATTGCAACTCTTTGTTGCTGTCCTCCGCTTAATGTAAGAACCTTTTGATTACCTTGACTTTCAGTAAGTCCAACTTTTTTTAACATATTTAATGCAACTTCTTTTTTATTTTTTACTTTAACACCTTTTATTGACATTGCAGAAATAACATTTTGAAGTGCTGTCATATAATTTATAAGATTATACCCTTGAAATATTATTGATATGCACTTATTTCTATAACTTGAAAGACCAATTTTTTTAAGAGCTTCTCCCTTATATAAAACATCTCCACTCTTTGCTTTATCAAGTCCTGATATTATTGATAAAAATGTAGTCTTTCCACTTCCAGAAGGTCCAATTATAGTGTAAAACTTTCCTTTTTCAAAACTTACATTTAAATTATCTAATATATTATTATCACTATTATAATAATAAGATACGTCATTTAAACTTAATATGCACTCTGACATAAACTAACCCTCCTTTATAAGCTTTAATCATGCTTGCTTAAAATTTCTTTTGGCTGTAATCTCATAATAGCACCTGATGGAATTAATACAGAAGCAACAGATATTAATGCTGCTAATCCACACATTTTGCCATAATCTTCTCCAGATACTGATACATCTAAATTATCTATTGTTTCAACTTTTTCTTCTCTGCCTCTTCCGCCCTTATCCATACCGCCTGGGCCACCTTGTCTATCCATAGGACCACCTGGTCCAAAATTATTTACACTTTCCGTAACTTCTGTTTCTTTAGACATTAATACATTTCCAATTGATTTACTTACAGTATTTCCTAATACCGATGATACTGCTAATGCTAAAATTAAAATTATAATAGTTTCAGTTATAAACTGACTTATTACTCTAATCTTACTTTCTCCTAAAGATAATAATATTCCAATTTCATTTTTTCTCTCCCTTATTGAAAGCATTATAATAAGTCCTAATATAACAGCTCCTGCTATTGATACAACTATTACAGTCATTTTTGCAAATGATGCTACATTATCAATTGAGCTCATCATAGTTTCATAAGCTCTACTATTTGCATCAAGTGTATATGTGTCATAATCTATATCAATCTTTTTACCAGCTTCTATAAATGAATCAACATTTACTGGGTCATTTAAATAAAACTCTGCACTATCTAAAGTGTTTTTATAATCAGCTCCCTTTAAAGTATTTGCCACAGTATATGGAACATAAATTTTATTATATGGATTCATAGCTGAATTTCTTACTGCAAAATCTGTAACTTCTTCTCCACTTTTATAAATTCCAACTATTTTTAATGTTACTGTATCATCTTCATTAATTGATGATTTAACCTTTATTGAATCTCCAACCTTTAAACTATTTTGACTAGCTAAAGTTTCTTCAATTACACAAACCTTATCATTCTTTAAACTATCATCTATTGTTTTTCCGCTCTCTAATGTACTTTCTCCATCTGAAAATGTAGTTAATGAACTTAAATTTGAAACTCCATAAATAGTAATATCTGCATTACTTATAGGTCCTCTAAATCCACCTCCCATTTGCATATTCCCATTGTTTTTATTATCTTCTTCATCACTACTTGTAATTGGTTCAAACCCGTCTGCTATTCCTTCAGCCTTTGATATAAGATTATAAGATTTTATATTATCTAACTTTAAAATTTTATTTACATCATCAATTGAAACCTTTGGCATTTCCATCTTCTTTGGTTCACCCTTTTCTTCCATGCCTTGTTTCATATTTTCTCTAATCTTCTCCATATTGGCTGAAAAAGTAACTGTTGCTCCAAGCTTTTGTCGTGCCAAAACTCCAGCCTTTTCTGTTGCACTTCTTATAGAAAATCCAGCTAATACAAATACACAAATAGCTGTCATTACTAAAAACAATATAAAGGATTTTGAAAATCTTTCTTTTACACTTAAAAATCCTCTAAACAAAAAATTCATTTTATCCCTCCTCTTTTTAATATTCATCACAGGTATCATATTAATTCTTTAAACTGTAATGAATATGAAAGAGACATGAAATTTAAGTGAAGTTAGTAATTAAGTGAAATTAATAGTATTATTTTTAAAGAAAAAAAGTAGAAATAACATTTTGTTACTTCTACTTTTCTTTTTCTTTAACTTATTTAATCTTTATAATTTATTTAATAGACTTAAATTTTAATGTAAATATAAACTTTCCATCTTTAGTATCAATTTTATAATCAATATCCTTATGAAGCTCTAAAAGGGTCTTAACTATATAAAGACCAAGTCCACTTCCTCCAGTTTCCTTATTTCTTGACTTTTCTCCTCTATAAAAAGCTGTAAATATAGCGTCCTTATCTATATTTTCTATTCCTTCTGCATAATTAATTATTTTTAAAGTTCCATCTGATTTTAAAATTATATTTACATCCTTATTGTTATCTGAATATTTTATACTATTATTTATTAAATTTGATATAACCTTTTTAATTATATTGCTGTCAGCAAAAATATTAATACTTCCTTCTTCTTTTATATTTATATCAATTCTTTTTTCATTTTTTAAATAATTATATCCATAAACAATCTCATAAACCAAATCATTTAAATTAATATTTTCATAATTTAAAGCTATACTTTCCTCATATCTAGCAAGATTTATTATTTCTTGAACTAAAGCTTTAAGATCATTTACACTATCTAAACTTTCTTTTAAATATTTATCCCTATCTTTATAAGGACCTATATTATAAATCATTCCTTCTATTTGCCCATTTATAACAGTAATAGGTGTTTTAAGTTCATGAGATATAGCTTTTATAAAATCTCGTCTTCTTCTGTCTTGAAGTTTTTCTCTTTCAATATCACTTAAAAGCTTTTTATTTGCTTCTTTTAAATCATTTATAGTTTCTTCTAAGTTTTCACTTATTGAATTTATACTTTCAGATAACTCTGCAATTTCATCATTACCTTTATAATTTAATTTTTCATCAAAATCCATTTTTGAAATTTTTCTTGATACATCATTTATTTTTAGAAGTGGCTTGCTTATTACTACTGAATAAACATATTGAGATAATACTCCAATTATTATTGTTATAAAAAATATTATAGGTAATATTGTAAGCATTGCCCCTTGTATTTCTCCACCTAATTTATTTGGTGATAATATTTCTAAAATACATTCTTCGTTTAAAGCTTTTAATTTTACTCTTTTAATTATTTTTATTTCTTCTTTTTTGTTTATATTATTTATTGTTGAACCTAAATACTTTTCTCTTGAAAATGGAGGCTTATTAATTAAAAAATCATTTGATGCATATAATACTTTCCCATCTAAAGTTTTAAGTAATACAAACCCTTTATTTTCATAAGAAAATTTATCAAGTTCTTTAATATAATTTTCTTCATTATCATTTTCTATAAGCTTAATTAAGTTTTCTGTTGAATTTTTTATAGACTTTTCTCTAGAATTTGAATATATTGTTGGTGCTACAAAAAACAAAATTGTATAAGTTATTATTGATGTAATAAGTATAACAGTTGTTGATATTATAAATAATTTATTCTTTATTCCAAGGTTATTCCATTTATTCTTTAAGTACATATCCAACTCCCTTAACAGTTCCTATGTAATCATAAACTATTTTCTTTCGTATATTTTTTATATGAGCATCAATTACCCTCATATCACCGTAGTAATCATATCCCCAAACTTTATCCATAATAAATTCCCTTGAAGCTACATTTGGATAATATTCCATTAAAAGCTTTAATATATTAAATTCCTTTAATGTAAACTCTACATCTTCTCCATTTACATAAACTTTATAAGTATTTGGATTTATAGTTATTTCATTAAACTTTAATTTTTCTTTAGAATTATCATTATCTTTTTTATTTATTTTAGTTCTCCTTAAAATAGCCTCAACTCTTTTTATAAGTATATTAAAAGAAAAAGGTTTTGTTATATAATCATCTGCCATTATATCAAAAGCTTTAATCTCATCTCCTGTTTCACTAAGTGCTGTTAAAAATATTATTGGAACATTGCTTATTTCTCTTATTAATTTACATAATTCATATCCATCAAGCTTTGGCATCATTACATCTAAAATAACTAAGTCAAATTCATTCTCTTTAAATTTACTAAAACCATCAATTCCATCATAACTTCCTATAACCTTATAGCCTTCACTTTTTAAAAATTCTACAATAAGCTCATTTATTTTTTTATCATCTTCAACTACTAATATTTTTTCCATAATGAAATTAAGTTACCTCCTAATAGATATTTTTATTTAACTCTTATTCATTTCAAGCTAAAATAATTTACAGTTTAAAATTAGATTATTATTTACTAAATAAGTTTTTAACTAAATAGATTTTTATTAATTTTCATTTTAACACTTTATAGACTTTTATTTTCTAATTTCACGTAGATTTCACATTAGAATTTTAGTATTAGTTTTAATGTTTTATAATTTAATAATTTTAAAATTAACTACTTGTTTTAAATAAATTCCTCGTTTAGTTTTTTATATTTTAAAATATAAAGAAAGAGCCATCTTTAAATAGATGACTCATACTAACATTATTTAAATTATTTTAAATATATTCTCTAAATCTATCTGGTATTTCACCAACGAATCTCTTGTTACTTAATGCAAGATACCAGAAGCCTATAAAGGAGAATACAACTCCAAGTATACTTCCAAGAACTCCAACATCAAAGTTCCTAAAGACTCTGTATAAAACTATTATAGGTACAATCCATCCTATAAATGGTATAAATGATAACAATACATACCAGTAAGAAAGTCCTGCTAAATGATATAGCTTAAACATATTAAATACTGGAATAAACATAAGCCATGGATTGCTAAGATTGGCCTTCTTAGCCATTACATAAAGGGGATATATTTCAATTAAATATACCACAGCATATAAAATAATACCAAAAGTAGTTGATCCTGTTTCATAAAGCATGTTATAAACATTTGTATACATAATATGAATCCACTCCTTTCATTATACTATTATTTTTCTTTAAATCATTCTATTTTATACAAGTAAATTCTTCTAGCTCTCTTTAAATTCTTCTAATTTCCTTTAATATTTTAAGTATAAAACTTCTTAATTTAAAATTTAATATTATATAGTTTAAATCTTTTACTTACTTTACTAATTTGTTTATTTAAGTTTTATTTTTAAAATCTTACTTAAATTAATCATCATGTTTACTTATTTCTGTCATAAGATTATTGATTTCATCTCTTTGAGCTTTATTTGGTGAATTTACATCTATCATTTCAATAACTTCTTCTGCTTCATCATATTTATTTTTTGCAATTAAATCCTTTGCCTTTTTTATATATCCATTTACATCTTTAGTTTTATCAATTTGAAAAGCTAATTCATGTTTTAAATTATCTATATCATCTTTAATTTTATAATCTTTATATTCTACTGGAATCTCATTTAATTCTTTTACAGCATCTTTATATTCACCAGCATTATAATGAGCTAATGCACCTTCATAATTACTTACTATATCCATTAATTGTTTTGCTTCTCTATTTGAGCTATCTTGGTCAATTACATTTTCAAGTGCACTTTCTGCCTTGTTATATTCTTTATTATTTATAAAGTCCTTTGCTGCATCAATGTTTTTTGATATAGAATTATTGTTACACCCTACAAGAGAAATCGCTAATGTACAAATAAAAGCTGAACCTAATAATAGTCTTATTATATTTTTCATTTTTATCACTCCTTTAGTTTTATAATTAACTAAATAATTCACGATTAAATTCTCTTATCATCTCTTTATTTCCATAATTGATTTTTATTTTATCTATACTTATTTCATCATTTCCTATGTTATAACCATCATCTTCTAAAGGCTTAGAAGCTAAAACATATCCATCAATAATATCGTTTACCGCTGATACATCTGCAATTGTATCTCTCTCATAAAATCCACCAGTTATTTCATCAATATTAATTGTAAGCATTGAATCTAAAGCTTCATTTAAGCTTTCTATATCCATAATTTTATAACATTTAATTATTAAATATAATGCAGTGTTTAACCTCTTACAATCTACATAAGGAAGTGATTCTATCTGTTCTTCACTTAAAATAACACCATAATTTAATATTCCTTCTATTATTTTAACTCCTTGAAGACTTGTAACTTCTTTATATTTTATTTGTTTTATTAATTTTTCCTTATCATCTGGATTAATGTTTCTATTTATAATAATTATTTGTTTTAATAAATCATTTATTTGAAATTTTTTCATTCTTTTTCCCCATTTCTAATATTTTTATTTTATAAAAAAATTTTATCAATAATTTGTATCATAATAATTAATCAGTAATTATTTTTCTGTGAACCAAATAAAACCTATTGTTAAATAATATTTTGTTAATTTGTAAAAATATTAAATATTACTACAAATTCTTCTCTTTTCTTTAAAATAATACCTATTAATTTATAAACAAAAAAACATGCATATCTAACCTAAATGGAGGATATACATGTCTTTTTTTAAATTAATTTATAATTTCCCTATACGTCCCTCAATTATTTCTTGTATAATTTGAACTTCTTTTGTTGTTATGACCAAATTATATTCTTTTCCTATTTCATAGAAGCTATCTTCTATAATTTTTATTATTCTTTTGTTATTTTTAATATAATCCTTTAATTCATCTTCCTTGCAATCTATTCCCTTATTAATCATAAGTCTTTCAATCATTATACTCATATGAATATAAAGAAGCATTCTAAGTTCTGGAGTAAAGTTTTTCTTTAACTTCTTTTCCATAGATGTAACAATAGTTTCAACTTCATTTATTGTTTTTTGTGGATTTAAAATAGTTAATTTACTTATTATATTTTCAAATGAAAAATGTTTTGCTAAATCTTTTCTTATTATTTGAACTTTATCTTTATCTATATTTTCAATAAGAGCCTTATTTATCTTTTCATAACTTTTAATTTTCATTAAATCATTTAATAAAATACATTCAATTCCTTCAATTTTCAAATCTGTTGTACTTATTATAAGCTTAACATCATAATCATTAAAAATTTCATCATCTAAGCCTTTATTAGCAAGTCTTCCATACTCATAAGGTATTATATTTATTTCTTTATCATCAATACATCTTGATAAAAGTTCTTTTATTTTTACAGAAGTTCCAATACCAGATACACAAGTTGTAAGAATTGCTCTTTCTTTCTTTTTACCCTTAACAAGCTTATATTTAAAATTATTTTCTTCTTCAAGTATTTGAATAATAGAATTTAAATCAGAACCTTCATTAACTTTCTTAGATATATTTATAATAAAATCAGTAGTTATATTTTTTATAATTAATGTATGTCCCTTTACTATGCTTTCAATTTCATCACTAATTTCAAGCAATTCTTCCATATCAACTAATATAATATTATCTCCAAAAGTACAAACTGAATTTAAATATCCTTTTATAGTCTTAATTTTATCTTCTCTTTTAGTATCTAATGAAAAATCAAAAGGAGTTATTAAAAATTCTCCAAAATATTTATTTACAACACTTGATAGACTTCTAGCAGTAGACTCCCCATGTGCCATAAGTATAATATTTGTTTTTAAATCTTTATTATCTGTTATTGTAAATATGTAAATTGTAAAAAAGAAATCTATAATAAAACTATTTTTATAATTTATTAAACTTGATAATTCTTTTATTATGTAATCTGAAATTATATTTTCTTTCCAGAAAATTTTATTTTTTATTTCTCTTATTCTTGTTTTATTATAGTCATCAAAAAATTCATCAATTTCAGTGTACTTATTAAAAAATAATAATATTTTACTTACTGCATTAACTGCATTTTTATAATACTTAAATCCATATAACTTACTACTTTTATCAAGAGCAACTTTTACACTTTCATTATAATTATTTTTCAAAATTTCATCATTAAAATCAAAATCCTTGTAAACTATAATGCTAAGTATTTTATTTACACATAATCTTACTTCTTTTTTTAAATAATCTATAGTTATATTTCTTTTGTCATATTCAATTAAAAAACTTTTTAATTTTAAAATTTCTTCTTCTATAACATCTTTATAAGTATAATAAGATTTTTCCTTTTTGCCTTCGATTATATCCTTTTCCTCTTTATACTTATCCATAACACCTTTATGAATAAAATAAACAGGTCTACTTTTTCTTTTTATAACTTTCCCTTCATCTACTAAAACGTTTAAATAGTGACTAACAGAATTTCTTTTTAAATTTAGCTTCTCTGCAATTTCTGTTGTTTCTATGCCCAAAAAATCTTCTCTATCTATTAATCTTGAAGTTAAATCTTCCAAACACCTTTCGACTCTGTCCTTATTTTTCAAAATATTCTCTCCCCTAGTTAATTTAATCCTTTTCATTAGGATTATATCACCAATTTTAGTTGTTTTTCAAATTATTAACTAAATATATTGTAAAATATAAAAATAAACTAATATAAAAGCTCTATAATAAAATAAATACTTTAAATAAACTCTTTTAGTTTACCTTAAAAATTTTTACAAATATATTTTTATTTAAGTATATTTTTCTTATCTTATACAAACTTTCATAATAAATAAGTTCATTAAATAATAAAACCAGCAGAAATTTAAATTCTACTGGTTAGTTTTCTTAATAAATATATTTAATTAAACTACATATTAAATTTAAGTTTCACTTATTTATATTATTTTAAAATAATACCTTATATGTTTCCTAAAGCTTTTTTATACTTTATATACTTCCTAAAGCTTCTTTTCTATTTTTCCAATCTGGCATAACATCTTCTAAAACTTCATAAAAATCTTTACTATGGTTTGCATGAACTAAATGTGCAAGCTCATGTGCCATAACAAACTCAATACATTCAATATTTCTTGTAATAAGTTCACTATTTAAAGTAATTATTCTATCATTTGGATTACAAGAACCCCATCTTCTTTTCATTTTTCTTGATTTTATTTCAACATGCTTTATATTATATCTCTTAAATTTTTTAAACGTTTCCCTATAAACTTTTAAAAATATCTCATTAATTTTATCCTTATACCATCTATTTAATGCTAAATTTATTTTATGTAAATTATCCTTATCTTTTAAGAATACATAAATTTCATCTTTCCCTAACTTTACATATTCCTTATTACTTTTAACACCCTTAATTTTATATATGTTTCCTAAATATATTATATTATTATCTTTAAGTAACTTTTCTTTTTTTACTTTAAGTTTTTTTCTTTCCTCAAACTCATCTATATGTTTTAAAATCCAATCCATCTTCCTTTTAAGAAAATCTATAATATATTCTTCATCAACTTTATTATTGGCTGTTACAGTTATCTCTCCTGAATCTTTAACTCTTAAATTTATATTTTTAACATTTTTTCTTATAAGAGTTACTTCTATCTCCTTCTCATTTTTATTTATTTTTAATTTTTTCATAGCTTTCGCTCCCAATTTTTATACTATATATTTAAATAATTTTAAAACCATAATTAATGCTACTTTAAAAATTGATTTAAAATAAAACCTTACACTTTCTATTTTATAATATAATTTTTAATAATAATTATCAAACGAAAATAAATATTAAAAAAGAGGTTAGCTTTAAATTTCTCTAAAAGCTCCCCTCTTTCTTCTTTTTCCTTTATAATCCTATAATTGTTTATAAATTACTTTAATTATACATAATTACTAATTGATTTTTCATATAAAAATAAAGTTATAATTTTATTTTTTTAGCCTTATTTATTAGCTTTTTCATAATCTTTTATAAATTTTTCAATTCCAGCATCAGTTAAAGGATGCTTTGTCATACTTACTATAATCTTATAAGGTATTGTTGCTATATCTGCACCTGCCATAGCTGAATCCAAAACATGCATTGGATTTCTTATACTAGCTGCTATAATTTCTGTTTCTATTCCATGAAGTGCAAACATTTCTGATATTTGCCTTACAATTTCAATTCCTGGATTTCCTATATCATCAAGCCTTCCAATGAATGGACTTACAAAACTAGCTCCAGCTCTTGCTGCAAGTAATGCTTGAAGTGGTGAAAATATTAAAGTTACATTTGTTTTAATTCCTTCTTTTGAAAGAATTGAAACAGCTTTAAGACCTTCTTCACACATAGGAATTTTAATTACTATGTTTTTGTGAATTTTTGAAAGTTCTCTAGCTTCTTTTACCATTTCATCACCATTAAGGCTCATAACTTCAGCACTTATAGGACCATCTACAATGCTACAAATTTCTTCTACAACATCTTTAATATCTCTTCCTTCTTTTGCTATTAAAGATGGATTTGTAGTTACTCCAGATAAAATTCCAAGCTTACTAGCTTCTCTTATTTCCTCTACATTTGCAGTATCTATAAATATCTTCAAAAAACTCACTCCCCTTTATATACTTATACTTCTATTTTAAGTTATTACAGTTTTATTATAAGTATTAATTATAAAAATTAACAAAAATTTACTATACTTTATTTTATATTTATAATTAAACCTTCATTTATCAGTACTCTAAAAATACAGTTGTTAAGCTTAAATCTTTATCTTCCAAATTATTTGATCCATAGTTACATCTAATAAAATCACTATCAATTGATTTACTATAAATAATTCCTTTACTAAAGCTTTCTCCAGAATCCTTTGAAAAACATTCAATTAACTTTCCATATTCAACCCATTGAATATATAAGCTATCCCCTTCCCTAATTACTTGAGGAAAAGTACACTCAACACACTCATTAACAACCTTAATATTTTTATTAACTATTTTTCCTTCAAAAATATTAACCTTTAAGCACATACAATAATATTTGCTATCATTATTTTCAGAATATGTTACAAAAAAATTATTCTCATTATCTTTTGCTAAAGATAAATACACCTTTTGTTTATTTGTACTTGTAAGTTGAATTGGATTTCCCCACACTTTACTTTTTAAATCATAACAAGACACAAAAATTTCTTCTAATTGGTCTACAATTTTAAAATAAAATACATACATCATATCCTTAGTAAAATCAACACAAAAATTACTTAAAATAATACATTCAACTTTATCTATTTCTTGTTTTACTATTTTATCTCCAACCTTGTTATAATGTATCAATCTAAAAAAATTCCCATCATAAGCATCCATTGAATAATAAATAATATGACTTTCATCATTTATATTTTTTATATAAGGAAATTTTATTAAAGTTTTATATTTATCATAATTATAAAAAGATACTTTTGATTTAATATTGTTAAGTTCATTAAAATATAAAATTTTACCTTCTTTATTATTTATAATTCCATAAATATTATCTTTATTATCTATATCAAACCATACATCAACAAAGCTTAAATCTTCATTTGTAATTTTCTCATTACAAATATTTTTTTCATCATCATAAACACTAAAACTTCCATTACTATAATTTATTGAATATATACTTCCATCTGACTTTTTTAAAATTGTTCCATATTCCCTTACAAAAGACATATGCTCACTCCTAAAAGTTATTTTTATGAAATATATATTCTATTTTGGTTATTCTTATGAATTACAACTAATTTTAATCTCCTTTAAATAATTTAATATACTTTATAAAAATTTCTGTAAACATATAAGACAATTTTCATAGTATATAAGTAGGTAAATCAAATTTACAAAAAATAGTTTTAACACTTCAATAAAATATAAAAAATTGATAGACAACTGATAAAATTTTAAGGAGGATTTCAAATTATGTCCGATTATAGATATTGTAAAGATAAAGATTCTTATTTTGAAGATAGATTAAACCATAATGATAGATTAAACTGTAATGATAGATTAAATCATGAGGAAAAAGAAAATTGTTTTGATAGACCTGAAAGATGTTGCCAAGCTACAACTTGCAACCCATTTAAACCAAATTGCAAATCAAATTGTTGTTCTGGATTACCAAAGGTTACACCAGATTTAAGTTCAGTTTTTAGTGTACCAATATTAGCTGATAAAATATTTGATTGTATGAAATTAGAAATTCCTTTCCCTGGACTTCTTGAAAATTTAGAATTTACTATAAATTCTCAACCACCACAAAATGGCGCATATGCAGCTGGTACTGATGTATGTGTTGATAGAGTATCATTTAGTTATGATGCAATAGGGGCTATAGTTACTGGTGATAATACCTTAGACGGTGACATTACAATATGCTCAGAAACAGCTATAGCAACAGCTATTAATCCAACAACAATAAATGGTACAACTATAGCAAATGATTTTTCTATTACAACTGGAAATATTCCTTGTTGTCATAGCTGTCATAATCATCATAATAATAAAAACGGAACTAATTGTAGAGTATTAGAAAGAGGACTTAATTTCTATATTAGTGATTTAGTTATAACTGTAACTGGTAGAGCTGGTTGCATACCATTTACTGCTGAATCTGCTCCTCAAAGCGGACTATTAACTACAGTTTTAGGATTACCTTCTGAATTTAATTTCTTTGGTAGAATATGCTTACCTCATTTAAATTCTGGAATACCTTTAAGAGAAAACTTTAAAGAATGTTTATCTATAGAATGTATAGAACCAACAAATCAATTACAAGAAACACAAGGCGACTTTACTTTTAATGCAACTGTAGAATCATCAATTTTAATAATAAAATCTTTATATGCTTTAATTCAAGAAAATTTATCAGTATTAGCTATTGATACTCCTAGAGAGCATTGCTGTAATAATTCTGGATTAATGAAACCTCATAAATAAACAATTATAATATGCGTAGGCTTTATGCCTACGTTTATTTTTACTTATTCGTCAATATTTTTCTTTAAAATTAAATTTATTCGTAAACAATTTAAGCTATCTCCATAATATAAAAGTAAGGAATTTAATTTATAAAATTATTTTATTTAAGGAGGAACTTTTTATGTCCGATTGTAAATATCCTGAAGATAATATGTCATACTTCGAAAATGACTTAAATTGCTATGAAGAAAAACCTCATACTGATGATAATTGTAATCATGAAGATAATTGCCACCATGAAGATCATTGTCATCATCATGAAGACCATCATCATTGTGATGAAATAAAATGCTGTACTGACTGTGCTCCATTTAAACCAAATTGTAAACCTGAATGTTGTTCTGGATTACCTAAAGTAGTGCCAGATTTAAATAATGTTAAGGCAGTGCCAGTTCTTACAAACAGAATATTTGATTGCATAAAATTAGAAAACCCTAATTTTGCAATATCAGAACAAACATTTAAAATTATAAGCACACCACCTCCAAATACAAATTATAATGAAGGAGATAAAGTTTGTATTGATAAAATTTGTGTTAAATATGATCATATAGGAGCATTAATAACTAATACTGGTTCTCTTAATCCAGAGGGCAAAGTTTCTATATGTTCTAAAACAGTAACACCCCAAGCTGTTCCTGGATCAAGTATTCCATCAACTTTTCCTGGTCAATTTATTTCAAATAATTTTGTATTTAACACTACTAATACTTCTTGTTGTTATGAAAATAATCGTATAAAAGAAGGAAAACAATGTAAAGTTATAGAGCAAAACATCCCATTTAGAATTTTAGGATTAAAAATTATTGTAACTGGTAGAGTTGGTTGCCTACCATTTACTGCTGAATATGTTCCTACTTCTACTGTTACTGGATTACATCAAACATTAGGATTACCAAACAATTATAACTTCTTCGGTAAATTATGTATTCCTAAATCAAATTCTGGTGTAATAATTAGGGAAATTTTTGAATCTTGTCTTTCTATAGACTGCATAGAGCCTACAACTGATTTATTTAATAGAGCTCCTAGTCTTGAAGATAATACTGATCAAGAAATTGCTGCTGAAGACGTTGATACTAATAAACCTGGAAAACCTGATAATCAATTGAAATTCAAAGCTAATATAGAATCTTCATTATTAATAAAGAAAACTATATATGCTTTAGCTGAAGAAAAGCTATCAGTTTTAACTATTCCAACTCCAAGAAACCAACAATGTCATAAACAAGATCATGACAACCCATGCAATCCTTGCTCATATGATAGAGACTAAGTTTGTTAAACAAATTTAATATTGTTTGCAAAATAAACGTAGGTATATATTATACCTACGTTTATTTTATATTTAACTTATAATTTTATCTCTAATATAATCTACATCAAACATATCTGGAAATTTTTTCACTTCAAAAAGCACATCATATCCACTATAATTACATCTCTTTGGTGCATTTAAAAATACTTCAGTAATTTCATTTTGGTACTCATAGGCTATATTTTTATCTTCTTTTATTATACTTATTATTTTATTGTATATTTCTTTAAAATCATTATCCTCTAAATCAAAAAAGTGATTATTGAAGCAATTAAGTAAATACTTAAAATGTGCTTCACGAGCCTTCTCATAAACAGAAGAATATATAGCTATACTCTTAGCTTTTTTTCTTATATCACATCTCTTTAATATAAGTTCTAATACCTTTTCTTTAAAACTATCTTGAAGTATTTGAAAATCATCTAAATACTTATTGTATTTATATTCTTTAAAGCCTTCATCTTCTCCCTTTAATATTTCATTAATGGAATTTTTAAGGTCTATATAAGTTTTAATTTTATCATTATAAATTATATTTTTTATAATATTATTTTTAATTAGTTGTTCTTTATTTTTATCATCTAAACTTAAAGCTTTAATACTTTTATTTATAAAATATTTTAAACTATTAACTGAGCTTTTTTCTATATTATTGAAGGTTATATTATTTTTTATATTGAATTCTTTATCATTAAATTTTATATTAACTACTTCATTATTTTGTGTACCAAATGTTCTACTATCTTTACTTTCTATTCTAAGCTCTTTATTGTTTTTATTTTCTATATTGTATTTAAATATTGATATATTTTGAAGGTTATCTAAAAATATATCTTCTTTAAAATAAATAAAGCTGTCACTTCCAAAGTCTAAAATAATACATCCATTATTCATAAGTCCTTGTTGCAGTGATATAACTTTTATCATATTTTTCAAAAATAAATTTATATTATTATCATTAATAGCTTTACTAGGCTTTTCATCAATTACTATAACTTCACCTTCAATTTCCTTAAAGGATATATAGTTTCTTTTTAAATATTTCTTTATTAAATTTTTTATACTTTCCTCTTTAAATATATATCCACTTTCTGTTTTTAAAGTAAATATATTAGTAAGTTCTACTTTATTACAAACTTCTCCTGAAATTTTATTTGTTACTTTAAATTCCTCAAATATATATTTATTAAATTTATCGTTTTTAAATTTCAAATAATCCTTTGCAAAAATTTCTATATCTTTAATTTTTGTATTTTTATTTTTTATATTAGAACATAAACTTACTACATACGTCTTATCTTCTTTAAACTTACTACATATTTTTTCTAAAACAATTTTTATTGTAATGTCATCTTCATTACCCTTTTTTAATGCTTTTAAAAAAATATCATCTTCATTAAAATACTCTTTAAGAGTTAAATTTTTAGAAAATACACTTTCATTATTTCCTTTTAAGAAACTATCAATTATAAATTTTTTATCTTTACTTATTTTAAATATTTTATAATTTTCTTCCCTAAAATAATAAGGTAAATCCTCTCTATTTAATAAAAGTTTATAAAACTTCTCCTTTTCTTCAAGAGATAACTTATAGTATATTGGGAATATTGTTTTTTCGTATACTGCTTCATTTATTCCATTAAAATTAAATATAAAGCTTTTAAATATTTTAAATAAGTTTTCATCATAATTTTCTATATTTTTATATTCTTCTAAAATATAAAATAACAATTCAAACCTTTTGTTTTTTATAATACATGTTGAAAAATCTTTTAATAATTCATTTGTAAACAGTATTTCTTTAGTTAAATCACTAAATAAAATTTCTTCTATAAAATTAATATTTTTTATATTTCTATATATTATAGAATTTAAAATTTCCTTATTTTCTTTTATAACCTTTATATATTTTTCTCTATTGCCTTCTTCTATATAAAAAGTTATTATTTTTTCTACTATATTATTTTTTTCTTCTCTAGATAACGAATCTCTAAAGTTATTTAAATAATTTTCAAGAGTTAAAGTTTTAAATGTATCAGTTCTATTTTGAAGACTTAAAATAAAATCAATATAATCTTTGTATATAACTTTACTATATTTACTTAAATCTTTTACTACGTGATTATACTTTGAATATATAAATCTTTTATCTTTTTCTTTACCTCTTAAAATCTTCTCTTCAAAAAGCTTAGTTAAAGCATCTCTTATATAAATGCTCTTATTGTAATATCCATCACAATATAATAAAAGCTCTTTCCAATCTATAATATCTTTCCTATAAGCTTTAACTAAAAGATTTCTATCTTTAAGACTTATTCCATAAAGCTCTAACGAAACTTTATTTTTAGTAAGCCATCTACATACAGTTAATAGTGATTTTACATCATTATTTCTTTTATGAAATCCAAATATTATTTTTATAAGCTCTTTATTGTATTTAACTCTTTCTGAATATAATATTAAATTTAATATTTTATCTAAAGCTTTGACATTTGGTGCCTCTTTATATAATTTTACAAACTCTTTTGCAAAATCATCATCAATAAAATTAAGTTTTGCTTTTATTCCAAGTAATATAAAGCTTAATTCTCTATCATTTGAGCAAGTAATACTTAAATATTTTATAGCTCCTAAAGTGTTTTTAGTAACTAAACCTTTTGTATACATGTTTTTTACACACTCAACAATATCATTAGTTACAATTGCTTTATTTTTTATAAGTTCTTCACAAAATAAAGAAAGCTTTATATCATTTTTTGAAATTTCCTTACAGTTTTTTACAATCTTTAAATAAGTATCTATTGAGATATCCATATCTATAATATAAGGAGCTTTTCTTGTAATATCTAATATATCATCAATGTCATTCATGTTATTTACTATGCTTAAAAGTGTACTTTCACTTTTTCTATACTTTAATACATCAGTAAGCTTTATAATATTTTTTTCTATTCTTGCCCCTTCGCATTGAACGTAAAAGGAAAATTCTCTAACATCATAACCTGTGTATATAATTAATGTTTCCTTAAAATTATATTGACGCCTTAACTGCCTTGGAATATTTATAGATACTTTTATTCTTTTTTCATAAAGAGAATTTTCAATTATAACATCTATGATTTCATTATGCTTTACAGAAACTTTATTTATATTATAAAGTAAACCATCACTTTCATATTTAATCCAAAATTCCTTATGAAGTCCATTTTCTCTTTTATAAGTTAATACTCTATCAGTAAGTGATGTTCTTTCTCTATATCTTAATGCATCTTCTACACTAAAGCCATAAACCTTATTATCTAAGCTTTCCATATAAAGTCCTCCTAGTTACTTACTCTAGACTTTATAGCCTCTTCTAAATCTTTATTAGAAAATACCATATTAATTTCAATTTTTCTTTGATCTTTAGTATTTTCTATATCTTCTTTAGTGTAAGTTTTTTTATCTCTATCTTCTTTATTTGGATTAGTTTCAAACTCTGACATTCCAGAAGCTTTAAATTTCCCTCCAAACTCGTTTTCAAGCTGACTATCCATTGGAACCATAGCATTTAAAAAGCTCATTGCACGTTCTGTTGAAAGTTTTCTGTTTTCTATTGTACTTCCTGCATAATCTGTATGACCAACAACTTCAATATATTCAATTTCATCTTTTATATTTTCAGAAGATAAAATATTATAAAAAATATTATTAAGCTGTTTTGCTAAATTTTGTCCGTCCTTTTTTAATACCCATTTATCTGTATCAAAAAATGTTTCTGTATTTAAAACCATCTTGCCTTCATTTCTATCAAAATACATAATATTTTCATCTACATTATTTTTATCTAAATTATCTTGTATAGAATTATATATTTCTTCTCTCTTTTTTGATATATTGTCAACAAATAATGATGATATAGCCATTGAAATCATCATAAGAAAGAAAAATACAAGAGCAAAAACACTCATAATATCAACAAAAGATGGCCAGTAGGACTGTCCTTCTTCTCTGCTTCTATATTTTCTAGTTCTTATTTTCATAAAGAGGACCTCCTTTAATCATCATTTGCCACAGCAACCCACTCATTAGTTGCACGTACAAGCTCTCCAATAGTTTTTGTATTATAACTTAAACTATCTGTTGCTTCTTCTATACCTTTAATTGAAACTTGTAGCCTTTCTGCAATTTCATCTGATATATTTAAAAGCTCCTCTTTTATTATTCTTGAAACAACTTCTCCAATACCTTCTTTCAATGAATCTACATTATTTGCAAAATCTCCTATTGTTTCATTAACCCCTTCAAAAACATCTTTTAATTCATCAATATGCTCTTTTGAAATTTCATTATTTTGATCAATAGATTTAGAAATATTATAAATTCCTTCTGAAAGTTCTCTATAACTTCTACTTACTATTTCCTTATATGACCTTATTTCATCATTAACAACTTCAATAACTTCTTTTTGTCCATCCATTGATATATCTAATTTATTAAGAATCTCAGCTAAAACATCCATTTTATCTGAAAGCTTATTTATTGAAGTATTCATTATAAATTCTAGCTTTTCAGTTGTTATATTAAAATCATCAATTGAACCTTTAAATTTATCAATAGGTGCTTTAAAATTATCCACAGAATTATTAAGAGAACTTATTACAAGTTCTAAATCTTTAGTGTATATTGCTAGAACCTTTGCAGATTCAGTCATATCAACTGTATTTTTATTAATATTTTTAACAAGCTCATCAATACCTTCTTTAAATAAAACTCTAATTTCTTTAGTTAAATCAATCATTGAGCCTTTAATAACATCATTAAATCTTTCAAATTGAGTAACAAAACTAAAAGCATGCTCACTATATAAAATATTATCTAAGTAGTCTTCAAATTGGTCATAAAAACTTTCTTTTTCCTTTTTAGAAAGCTGAATTACGTAATTTAAAATCAAAGACATAATAACACCAAAAATACTTGTCCAGAATGCACTTGACATTCCTTGAAGAGGTATTTCCATACGGCTTAAAAAAGCTTCCATTGAATTAACACCTGATTCCAAAACAGTATTTGTTGAGTTAATTGAAACTGTAAGTCCTAAAAAAGTTCCAAGAAGACCTAAGGCTATTGATGAAGCTGGAAATAAATGAAGTGCTTTTTCGTTTACCCCTAATCTATTACTTAAATGTTTTGCCATAAGTACTTCTGTATTTATGTTCTCAGTTCCCTTAGATGCACTTCTTTTAAACTCTTCTGAAATATTATAAAGAGTTTTATCTTCAAGATTTCTTTCACCTGTTTCATCATTAATTATTGGTGAAGATTCAAAGTTACTTTTCAACTCACTATAATTTTTTTTAAGTTTCAAGCTTAAAATTATCCCAGTTACCCCTAATGCTAAAATAATAAAAACAAATAAAAATCCTACGATTCCTTGACCAGTAAAAGAATTTATTAATTCTCCTAAAACTCCCAAGTTAAACCCTCCACAAAACTTAATATTACTGTATTTTTATTATTTCTTAAGTTAAAATATGCTACTTTAAAATATTAAAATTATATGTATAACTGTAAGCCTTTAACTAATTATAAGAAAATAATAGTATATACTGATATTATTATAATTCCGCCATTATTATACAATTTATTCTACAATTATTAATTTATTACTATTATAAATAATATTGTATAATACTGTTATTACAAATGATAAGGAGGGTTTTTATTTGAATTATTCAAGTATTTTATTTTATTCAGTATTATTGTTAATATTTTTATGCTACACTACTAATACATTTATAAAAAATAGACCTTTATACTTAAAATTAATAGGTATATTATTTGTCTTTAGTAATTTAGATAGATTATTAGAAATTATATTATCACCTTTTATTTATACTTACACTGCATTAATTACTTATATTGGACAAGTAGTACCTTTAGTTTGGTTATTATATTTATTTATAATTAAAATATATAAAAAGCTTAAACGAATTTAATTTAAATAACAAAAGGCTAGTAGTTTAAATAACTACTAGCCTTTTTCATTAATTATTTTGACTTCTCATAAACTTCATATCCACAATCTTTTAATGCATCTTCTATTCCTTCTACATTTTTGTTTTGTGTTCTAATTTTCTTGATACTGTTATCATTATAAACTAATGTAAACTCTGCATAGTCAATAGTACGAGCTATTGTTATATACTCTACACCTTCTGTATCTTGAAGCTTAAGCATCTTACCAATTTTTTTATCACTTACATAAAATCCTCTGTCATTAATAATCATAAGTGATATGTATATTATAAGTACGAAGTATAAATTTTCTTCTTTTAAATATGCTATAAGAAATAACCCAACTTGTATAGCTAAAAGTAAAACTATAAAGTTAAAATTAATTCTTCTAATTTTTAATCCTTTTTTTAAAAGGTCAACAAATTCCGCACTATTTTTCTTTAAGTATATTCCATTTTTCATAAAAGCGATAAAAAGAAAACAATTAAATATTGTAAGCACTGTAATTAAGCATATATTAAAGATTTCCAAATAAACTTCCTCCTTTGTTAATTTATTTTATAACTTTATAATGTCCTAAATTTTATATTATAATCTTACATTATTTTATTATTAATTTACTTGTAAACAATTATATCAACTATTTCTAAAGATATTCTTAAATTTAACTATATAAAAACTTATTTTATACATAAAATTTTAGCAGCATCACTTTTATGTAATACTGCCATTTAATTTTGTATATAATGAACTTCATAATTATGGTCTCTTAATTTTTTTATAAGTCCATTTGTGTTACGACATCTTAAAGATAATTTCTTTTCACTTTTATCTTTATAACAAAGTTTCATCTTACAATAGTCCTTATTAAACTCCGCTTCAATATAATTAATATTTTCTGTATTATTTATTTTATATAAAGTTCCAATTCTATTTTTAGATACATAAAAATATTGATTATTTAAAGCTAATATCATTGCATAAAAAGAACCTACAAACATTATAAATTTAATATCTCCTACTATTAATGAACATATAACCATGATTTGAATAGAGACTATCATAATTATTATTGAATAATAAGAAATTTTATAATTATTTTTCTCTCTTCCATTTTTTAAATTTAAATCTACAATATTATACTCATAACCTTTTAATTCTTTTTTACTCTTTATTGTTTTTATAATAAGTATTATATTTATTATAAAGAAAACAATACCTAAAAAAACTCCAAAATAATCCAAAGTTATCCCCCTTTTTCTTTTAGTAGTTAAAGCTATTTTGTTATATTTTTTGTAAAGTTATAATAATTACATAAATTATACCATTTTTTTCTTGTCTAACCAATTATTAATGATATTATTAATTTCTGTATTTAAATAAATATTAAATTATAGTGTTCCATTTAAATACATTTTATTATATATTTTACTAATATCCCATTCTATATGTTATAATTATATAGTAAAATTTCAAAGGAGGTTGAGACTTAATGAAAGGTTTTGCAATGAAAAAAATAGGAGAAATTGGTTGGGTAGAAAAGGAAGTTCCTTCTCTAGGTGCAAAGGATGCACTTGTTAGACCTACTGCCCTTTCACCATGTACATCAGATGTTCATACAGTATGGGCTGGTGCAATTGGTGATCGTAAAGATATGATTTTAGGACATGAAGCTGTTGGTATTGTAGAAGCTGTTGGAAGTGAAGTAAAGGATTTTAAACCTGGAGATAGAGTTGTTGTTCCTGCTATTACACCAGATTGGGATTCTTTAGAAGCTCAAGCTGGTTATGCTATGCATTCTGGTGGAATGTTATCTGGTTGGAAATTCTCAAATTTTAAAGATGGGGTATTTGCAGAATATTTTCATGTAAATGATGCTGATGGAAATATGGCTATTCTTCCAGAATCCATTGATGATGCATCTGGAGTTATGCTTTGTGATATGATGCCTACAGGATTCCATGGTGTTGAACTTGCAGATGTTCAATTTGGAGATAAAGTTCTTGTTATAGGAATTGGTCCAGTTGGACTTATGTCAGTAGCTGGTGCAGCAATTAGAGGTGCTTCTGAAATTTATGCTGTTGGAAGTAGACCAAACTGTATTGAAATTGCTAAAGATTATGGCGCTACACACATAATTAATTATAAAAATGGTTCAATTGAAGATCAAGTTATGAAACTAACAAATGGAAAAGGTGTTGATAAAGTTATTATTGCCGGTGGAGATGTAGATACTTTCAGCACAGCTATTAAAGTACTTAAACCTGGTGGAAAAATTGGAAATGTAAATTATCTTGGTGAAGGTGATTATGTAAAAATCCCACGTGTTGAATGGGGATGCGGAATGGCACATAAGCAAATTTCTGCTGGATTAATGCCTGGAGGACGTCTACGTATGGAAAAACTTATTTCCTTAATTGAAACAAAACGTGTAGATCCTTCTAAATTAATAACACATCGCTTCACTGGATTTGATAAAATAGAGGAAGCTCTTCTTTTAATGAAGGACAAACCAAAAAATTTAATTAAACCAGTTGTTTTTATTGAATAATAAAAATTAATAAAAAAGTATAGATTTTTATTTAAATCTATACTTTTTTTCTTATTTAACTTTTATTGAACTAAATTACAATTTAAGAATCTCCTTAACTTGTTCTAAAAGCTTATCACCACCAAGTTGTCTATAACCTTGTGATTCAATTAATGCAAATGGAGTATCAAAATTCTTTGCATGATTTTTTAAATAATCAAACCTATGCCTAACTTGAGGTGCAATCATTGCAATATCATATCCATTTTTTATTTCATCTTCAAATTCTTGAGTACTAACTGCTGATACTACCATTTTAATTCCTTCTTTATCAGCTGCCTTTTTTAATTCATTAACTGCAATTGCACTTGTTATTCCTTGAGAACAAACAAATAAAACCTTTAACATTTTTAATTAATTTCCCCCTTAAAATTTATTAATTAAATAGGGTTATATGAACTATCTGAATATGTCTTTATTTTATAAAAATCAATTATGCCTTCTATTAAATTTTTAGCTTCTATTGCTGTCATTAAATGGTCTTGAGCATGTACCATTAAAATTGTTACTTCTATATTATTACCTGCTGCTTCTTCCTGAATAATTTTATGTTCAATTGAATTAGCCTTTAAAAGTAACTCGTCAGACTTCTTAAGAAGCTTTTCTGCTTTATCAAATCTTTCAACTTTAGCTTCTCCAGCATTATATATTATATCAAGCATTACTTGTTTCATATTTAGATTACTCATAAAATAATCACCCCTATTTAAACTTTATTTATTATTATATTTAAATTTTTTATTAACCTACTCTATATATTTAATAATTTTTATTATTTATAAATCTAATCTCATTAATATTTATGGAAATATAAGGTAAAATATTATATATAATTTATTTTTCTAATTTAATTTTAGTTTTTAAATTTTATATTTTAATATAGGATTTTGCTTCACTTAATTTATACTTCAAATGATTATTAATATTAAACATTTTCTCTAATTTACAACATAAATTTATGTAAAAGAAGAGGTTAAAGGGGGATATTTATGGGAACAAGTTTTGTATCATTTATTTTCAACAAAGACTTATTATTTTTATTTTTTCTTATATTAGTACTTATAATTTTATTGATATATTTAAATTTCTTTAAGAGAAAATAATAAAAGGCATATAACTTTTAATCTAAAGTTATATGCCTTTATTAGTATAATCTATTTCTATATTAAATTAATATTGACAGCTCCAGTAAAATCCAAGTTAAATAATCTATTTATATATTAAATTCATATCAAGCTAAACGACTTAAATTATTATTTCTAGATATATAATAATTTATTTATATAGTAACTTCATATCCTTTGGACCTTTGTACCAAACCGGAATAACTGTATTAAATTCATCATACCACTTTACAAGATTATTAGCGTTTTCAATCATAAAATTAATTTCTTTATCTCCAAACGGAACTGCCCATGAAACTGCAGATAGAGAATTTGTACAAACATACAATGCTAAAAGCCTAAAAAATTCCTCTGGTACTTTATTGTTAAAATATCCATGAATTTGACCAATTGCAAACGGAACACTTACTCTCCATGAGAAAAATATTCTATTAAACTCTTCCCATGGATCACCATAATCAAACCTATTAAAATCAATTACTCCAATATTGTTATTATCAGTAATAATTAAATTTCCAATATGATAATCTCCGTGATGAAAACTTTGCTTTCTTCCCTTTATATAAGGTTTTAAATTATTTATAAAGTTAATCATCTTTAAATCTTCATTTATTTTATATCCACATTCTTTATAAAGCTTAATTTTTCTTTCTATTTTTTCTTCATATCTTTTTTCCCAAGTTCCTTTAAACTCAAAAGGCTCTATTGTATGTATCTTCTTTAAAATTACCCCTGATTTTACACCAAGCTTATATTGTTCCTTTTCATTAAATTCCTTTATTTTTTCTAGTGCATCATATCCTTCAACCCACTTAACTAATATATAAACATACTTTAAATCTTTAGAAATACCAACTTCAATAGCTTTGGATGTTTTTATTTTTAGTTTTTCACATAGCTTTATGCTTTTATATTCATTAAATTTATTTTCTTTTTGTGAAATATCGTTAACTCTAAGTAAGTACTTATTACCTTTATCATCTTCAATATAAAATTTTTTATCACTTGACCAACCTTTTAATAAATGCTCCACTTTTACAGCATTTATTTTCAAAGGGATATTATTTAAAATATTAACCATAATTTCACCACCTATTATAAAAATAGTTTAATGTTTTAGTACAATTATAATTTTAAAATCTTTTAAGTCATATATTTTATATTATTATTTTTTTAATAAACTAATACCAATATTCTTATTATATTATGTATAAACATAAAAAAGCATGGTAATGTTACCATACTTTTTAAATTAATCTATATAATTGCTTTTCAAGTAAAACTCCTTCAATAGCTGGATAATCAAATTGCATACTATATTCAATACAATCTTTAACAAATTCCCCAGACCTTCTTGAAGCAGTAACTAAATCTGTTCCTCTTAAAACTTCTGTGCATAAAACTCCAGCAAAAATATCTCCAGTACCTGTATATGATTTTTTCATCTTTTCATGAGTTACAAAAGTTAAATCTTCTCCATCAAATACAGCTATTTTTAATTCATTTTCCTTACTTGATGGTACTGAAGTTATAATTATATTTTTAGCTCCAAGTTCTCTTAAATCATAAATTATATCTTTAATATAATCTTCATTATAAATTTCTCTAATTTCTTTTTCCCTTCCTGTTAAAAATAAAGCTTCAGTAAAATTTGGAGTAATTATATTGCTATATTTTAAAAGTTCCCTAATTTTATAAACATAATTCATATCAAATCCACTATATAATTTAAAATCATCAGCGAATATTGGATCAATTATATTTATACAATCTTTTACTTCCTTCAAATAATTTTGTGTTTGATTTATATTTTCTATATTTCCTAAATATCCAATATAATTTAAATCAAAATATATATTATTTTCTTTCATACTTCTAGTTGCATCTTCTATAAAAGTTTTACCAGTGAATGTAGCAATATCTTTAAATCCTTCAGTATGACTTGATAATACTATTGAAGGCATTGGACATGCTTCTATTCCTCTAACACTCATAATAGGCATCATATTTGTAATAGAAACCTTTCCTACTGTACAAAAACTATTTATCATTAATACTCTATCTATTGGCTTCTTCATAACCCTTATCTCCTAAACCTCAAATTTATTTATATTCTCATTCTTTAAATTATTTTTTACTTTTTATACACTAATTATTGTTCCAAAATTTAATATTTAATAATCTCTATTTTATGTTATTACCTTAAGGACAGGCAGTCAAATGTATCGATACATATTTTTTTAATATAATATTATTAAATATAAAGTATAATTATCTAAAACAAAAAAGCTATTATAGAATTAACTATAATAGCTTAAAATCTCTATGTTGTTATAGATTTTTTTGTATCTATATTTTCTTCTTCATCTTTATTTATCTTATCATTTTCAATACTTTTATTTTTATATTCATATATAATCTCAATAAGATTTCCACTTATAGTAACAGCTAATATAGAATACATAACCTGATCTACCCTTAAATATACTAATGAAAGTAACAGTACTATGGCATCAGTTAACATATAAACATGATTAACCTTTAAAGGAGTAAATTTACTACCTAAAAGAGCAATAACATCATCTCCACCTGATGCTCCTCCTCCACGAAGTACAAATCCTACACCAACTCCTACAAAAAGTCCTGCAAAAATACTTCCAAAAATCATATATTCATTAAGGCTTGGCACAACAAAACCTACGCTTTCAAATATTCTATAAAATACTGAAAAGCAAGCTGTTGAGAATATAGAAAAAATTAAAAATCTTTTTCCAAAAAATCTTGCTCCAAGAGCAAATAATGAAAAATCTATTATAAGATTAGTTACTGATGGCGATATATTAAAAATATTTTTAACAAGAAGAAGTAATCCTAAAACCCCTCCTTCTGTAATGCCATTTTGGTAATTAAAATTATAAGTACCAAAAGCTAATATACTTGACCCTAGTATTACTAAAAGAATTCCCTTAATAATACCTTTCAAGTTTTTTGACCTGGAATACAAAATATCACGCTCCAAATTACAAATTTTTGTTTAGGCCTTATACTATGTATTATATTACAAGTGCTATATATTGTGAAATCTCCCTAATTATCTATAACTCTATCAATCAATTGCTATAACAAATGGCACCTGTTCTCCTTTAATCTCTTAATATTTCCTTCATGTATCTATATAACTTAAAATATCATTGACTTAATTATATTTTCTAATATATAATTAGAAAAAGTGTTATAGTTTTTATAGCACTAATTTTTTAAAACTTAATTATATATTGCTTTGAATAGGAGTAGTACTATAAACTTGTGTTTTTTAGAGAGCTATTGTTTGGTGCAAAATAGCATCACAAATATAGGAACTTGCCTAGGAGCTTACTTGTGTTGAAGCAAGTACGGGAAACCGTTAAATTATTGAGTGAGGAATTATTAAATTCCTAAAAAGAGTGGTAACGCGGAAGTATCCTTTCGTCTCTTAAATTTTTAAGAGGCTTAAGGATTTTTTTATTTTCTTTAATTTTTATAGAACTTATAATAAAAACTTAAACTTTTTTAATTAATAAAAATTATAGTAAGGATTTTAACTTTTTTATTATATTTTATTAAAATAAACACTCTCAAACTTAAAAGGAAATAAAATATTTTTAATCTAAATCTTATTTTAAATATTTTTATATGTATTTCCTTTTCTAATAATTTTGTTATTAATTTCAATTTTATTTCTTGAATTTAATAAAACAAAATTTAAATTTGCAAATTATAAAGCATATTATGTGCTACATATAAAAGATATATTTAAGGAGGAATTTTTAATGGGAAACTATGGAACTGCCATAGATAAGAAATGGCAAGAAAAGTGGGAAAATGAACAATTATATAAATTTGACCCAAACAATTTAGATAAAAAACTTTACGTTCTTGAAATGTTCTCTTATCCATCAGGAAGCCAACTTCACGCTGGACACTGGTTTAACTATGGACCAGTTGATACATGGGCAAGATTTAAAAGAATGAATGGCTACAACGTATTTCAACCAATGGGATTTGATGCCTTTGGTCTTCCAGCAGAAAACTTTGCTATAAAGACAGGTATTCATCCACAAGATTCAACAGAAAAAAATATTAAAAACATGGAAGCTCAACTTAAAGCTATGGGAGCTATGTTCAACTGGGAAAATGAGCTTGTAACTTGTAGACCAGATTACTATAAATGGACTCAATGGTTATTCTTAAAGCTTTATGAAAAAGGATTAGCTTACAGAAAAAAAGCTCCTGTAAACTGGTGTCCATCATGTAACACAGTTTTAGCTAATGAACAAGTTGTTGATGGTGCATGTGAAAGATGTGGAACTGAAGTAACTAAAAAGGACTTAACTCAATGGTTCTTAAAAATTACTGATTACGCTGACGAGTTACTTGAAAAACTTGATGGACTTAACTGGCCAGAAAAAACTGTAGCTATGCAAAAACACTGGATTGGTAAATCAACTGGTGCTGAAGTTACATTTAAAGTTAAAGATAGTGATTTATCATTTAACGTATTTACTACAAGAGTTGATACATTAAATGGAGTTTCATATGTTGTTTTAGCTCCTGAAAATGAATTAGTTAACAAATTAGTTACTGATGAAAACAAAGAAGCTGTTGAAAAATACAAAGAAGAAGCTATAAAACAATCAGATATAGAAAGACAATCAAGTACAAAAGAAAAGTCTGGAGTATTTACTGGTGCTTATGCTATAAATCCTATAAACGGAAAAGAAGTTCCAATATGGGTAGCTGATTATGTACTTGCAAGCTATGGTACAGGTGCTGTTATGGCAGTTCCAGCTCATGATGAAAGAGATTTTGCTTTTGCAACTAAGTTTAATCTTCCAATAAACAGAGTTATAGCGCCAAAAGATGGCTTAGAAGTAGAACTTCCATACTGCGAGCATGGAATATTAGTTAACTCAGGTGAATTTGATGGATTAACTACAAAAGAAGCTAAAGTTAAAATAGTTGAAAAACTAGCTGAATCTAATGAAGGAAGTCAAAAAGTTAACTTTAGATTAAGAGACTGGCTTGTATCAAGACAAAGATACTGGGGAGCTCCAATTCCAATGATTTATTGTGAAAAATGTGGAACAGTTCCAGTACCTGAAAAAGACCTTCCAGTTCAATTACCATATGATGTTGAATTTGCACCAGATGGTAAATCACCACTTGCTAAGTGTGAGGAATTTGTAAATACAACTTGTCCTTGCTGTGGTGGAAAAGCAAAAAGAGAAGTTGATACTTTAGATACATTTGTTTGTTCATCATGGTATTACTTAAGATACCCAGATAACAAAAATGAAAAAGAACCTTTCAATAAAGAACTTATAGATAAAATGCTTCCTGTTGATATGTATGTTGGAGGACCAGAGCATGCTTGTATGCACCTTCTATATGCAAGATTTATAACAAAAGCATTAAGAGATATGGGATACTTAAACTTTGATGAACCATTTACTTCATTAGTTCACCAAGGATTAATTTTAGGACCAGATGGACTTAAAATGAGTAAATCAAAAGGAAATACAATTTCACCAGATGATTACATTAAAGAATATGGTGCTGATGTATTTAGAATGTACTTAATGTTTGGTTTTGCTTATACTGAAGGTGGAGCTTGGAGTGATGACGGAATTAAATCTGTTGCAAGATTTGTAGATAGAATCGAAAGAAACTTAGAAACTGCACTAGAAGCTATAAATGGAGACCAAACTAAAGATACAGTTGATAAGGCTGAAAAAGAACTTAACTTCTGGTTAAACACTGCAATTAAAGGTGTTACTGAAGATGGAGAAAAAATGCAATTTAATACTGCAATTGCAAGAATGATGGAATTTATAAATGCCCTATCAAAATACAACAAAGAACAAGTTAAAAATACTAAGTTCTTAAAAGAAGTATGCGAAAGCTTTATAAAAATTCTAGCACCATTTGCACCTCACTTTGCTGAAGAACAATGGAGCAAGTTCTCTAATACTACTTCAGTATTTAACGAAGCTTGGCCAAAATTTGACCCAAGTGCATTAGTTAAAGATGAAGTTGAAATAGCTGTTCAAATTAACGGAAAAGTAAGAGCTAAAGTTGTTATTCCAAACGGAGCAGATGATGAAACTATAAAAGCTGCTGTTTTAGCTGATGAAAATGTAATTAAAAATACAGAAGGTAAAAACATAGTTAAAATTATAGTTATAAAAGGAAAATTAGTTAATATAGTTGTTAAGTAATTTAATACAAAAGAGATTATCTATTATTTTAGATAATCTCTTTTTTTAATTTCATATGTATTATAATATATTTATTTTAATTAGACTTCTGTCTTATCTTCCTTAACTGGCTCTGCATCCCTATTTCCTTCATAAGCATTTATGTACATTTGTTTTATTTCGCTCATAAGTGGATATCTTGGATTTGCTCCAGTACATTGATCATCAAATGCTTGCTCAACCATTTCATCTAAAGTAGCATAGAATTTATCCTCTGAAACTCCAGCTTCTTTTATTGATTTTGGCATTCCAACTGTATCATTTAAATCATCAATAGCCTTTAATAAACTTTCAACTTTTTCATCATCATTATCTCCTGGAAGTCCAAGATAAGCTGCTACCCTTGCATATCTCCACTTAGCATTTGGATATTTATATTGTGGAAATGCTGCTTGTTTTCTTGGTGCATCTTCTGCATTAAACTTAATTACTTCTTTTATTAATAAAGCATTTGCCATTCCATGTGGTATATGATGGAATGCTCCAAGCTTATGAGCCATTGAGTGACAAACTCCTAAGAAAGCATTTGCAAAGGCCATACCTGCCATTGATGCTGCATGAGCCATTTTCTCTCTTGCTTTTATATTTTCTGAACCATTTAAATATGAAACTGGAAGATACTTAAACACTAATCTTATTGCTTCAAGTGCTAATCCATTTGTATATTCAGAAGCTAATACTGATACATAAGCTTCTAATGCATGAACTAATACATCAATTCCTGATGCTGCTGTAAGACCTTTTGGCATACTCATCATAAGTGCTGCATCAACAATAGCCATATTTGGTGTTAATTCATAATCAGCAAGTGGATATTTAACACCTGTTTCTTCATCTGTTATAACAGCAAATGGTGTAACTTCTGAACCTGTACCTGCTGATGTTGGAATTGAAACCATCATAGCTTTTTTTCCAAGCTCAGGGAATTTAAATACCCTCTTTCTTATATCCATAAATCTCATTGCAAGTTCATCAAATTTAACATCTGGATGTTCATAAAGAACCCACATTATTTTTGCTGCATCCATTGGTGATCCACCACCAACTGCAATTATTACATCAGGATTAAATGAAAGCATTTCTTTTGCTCCATTTTTTGCAGCTCCAAGTGTAGGGTCTGGCTCAACATCTGTAAATACTTTAAATTCTATATCACATTCTTCTAATATTTCTCTAATTTCATCTGTATATCCAAGATCAAATAAAACTTTATCTGTTACGATAAATGCTTTCTTCTTGCCCATTTCACATAATTCTTTAAGAGCAACTGGAAGACATCCATACTTAAAGTAAGTTTTTTCTGGAACTCTAAACCAAAGCATATTTTCTCTCCTCTCAGCTACACTCTTAATATTTAATAAATGCTTAGGACCAACATTTTCTGCAACTGAGTTTCCACCCCATGAACCACAACCAAGGGTTAAAGATGGTGCTAGTTTAAAATTAAATATATCTCCAATAGCTCCTTGTGATGATGGCATATTAACTAAAGTTCTTGCTGTCTTCATTGTTGTTCCAAACTTATCAATTCTATCTCTTGATTTAACTTGATCTGTATAAAGTACTGATGTATGGCCATATCCACCAAGTTCTATAAGTCTTGATGCTTTCTTTAAAGCCTCATCAAAAGTTTTTGCTCTATACATTCCAAGTATTGGTGATAGTTTTTCATGTGAAAATGGTTCTTCAAGTTCAACTGATTTTACTTCTCCAATTAAAACTTTAGCATCCTTTGGAACTTTAACCCCAGCCATCTTGGCAATCTTATATGCTGATTGACCAACTATGGCTGCATTTAATCCACCCTTTTCATTTAAAATAACTTTTCTTACTTGATCACACTCTCTATCATTTAAAAGATAAGCTCCTCTATCCATAAGCTCACTTCTAACTTCATTATAAACTTCATCTAAAACTATAATACTTTGCTCTGATGCACATATAACACCATTATCAAAAGTTTTTGAAAGTAATATAGAGTTAACAGCCATCTTAATATGTGCTGTTTCATCAATTATAGCTGGAGTATTTCCAGCACCAACACCTATTGCTGGCTTTCCTGATGAATAAGCTGCTTTAACCATAGCAGGTCCACCAGTTGCTAGTATAATATCCGCTTCTTGCATAACCTTTTGAGAAAGTTCAACTGATGGTTCATCAATCCAACCAATTATACCTTCTGGAGCTCCTGCCTTAACAGCTGCATCTAATATTATTTTAGCAGCCTTAATTGTTGCATTTTTAGCTCTTGGATGAGGTGATATAATTATTGCATTTCTTGTCTTTAAAGATATTAAAGCCTTAAAAATTGCAGTTGAAGTTGGATTAGTAGTTGGAACAATTGCTGCAACTACGCCAATTGGTTCAGCTACTTTTGTAATTCCAAAAGTTTTATCCCTCTCTATAATTCCACAAGTTTTCATATCTTTATATTGATTATAAATATATTCAGATGCAAAATGATTTTTAATTACCTTATCTTCTATTATTCCCATTCCGCTCTCTTTAACAGCTATTCTTGAAAGCTCAATTCTAGCATTATTAGCTGCCATTGCAGCTGCTCTAAAAATATCATCTACTTGTTCTTGAGTGTATGTTTGAAACTTTTTTTGAGCAGCTCTAAGCTGTTCCATCTTTTTAGATAATTCCTCTGAATTAGTGACCTTCATAATAATTCCTCCTAAGCTTTATTTAATAAGCCTTATTACACTTTAGTAGTTTTAGAATTATTATGATAATTTATTCATTTTTTACTTATTTTAAATATTTGCTTTTATAATAAATTTATTTATAAAATAGATTATATTTTAACTTAGAATTATTTTATATTAAATTAAGTTGCCTTATAATATAATTTTTACTTATTAAGCTCTTCTTTAAATTCCTCTAAAATTTTAGATACAAGAGAACCATTTAGTTGCTTATACCATTTTAAGTAACCAGATTCCTGAAGTGAAACAAATATATGTTTGCTTAAATCCATCCAAAGCTCTGGAATATAAACCCATACTATTTCTTCATATCTACAACTTAATAAGAAATGTTCTACTCCCCAAAAGACATAATCAGTTATTTTATGTGCTTTCATAAAATGCTTATAATCTTCAACAACTTTTTCTGTTAATTTGTATTCATATATATCAACATAAAAATAATCAAATGTTTCTCCTTTTACTTTAAAAGCATCTTCATTAATTATTTTTATTTTTTCATTCTCTCCAAAATTATTTAAATAAAGATCTATAATATCTTTTTCAAGTTCATATACTATTATTTCTTTAACTTCTTTTCTCTTTGCCATTTCTTGAACAGTAAAACCAAGTCCAAGTCCAACAACTCCAACTCTTCCATGAGCATTTTTTATAATACCATAAGTACTTTCAACTTCTCTAAAGTCTAATCTCATCCAATAATTATTTTTACCTACAAGTTCAAAGAAATCTAATTCTATACCTTGTTCATTTTCATAAAGATATCCTTCTGTACTTTTAAAAGGTCCTTTAAGCTTTACTATTTTATGTTCATTTATTTCTTCCTCTTTTAACTTGTCATTATATTCTTTAATTTTTTCTACTACAAATTTTTTTACATATGGTTTCACTAAAAACCATCCTTTCTACATTTAATACTATTTCCTTACTTAATAATAAATTCGCCTTAAAACTTAGTATACCTTTATTTTTTAAAATTTACATAATTTTTTTAATTCTGACTGGTTTACTTTGAATTAAATTGTGTTATAATAATTATAAGTTCAAAATTTAATTTTAATTATAAGGATTGGTGAAATATATGAAAAACATAACAATAAGCGATGCAGCTTACAATGAATTTAAAGAATTTTTAGATGAAAATAAAGTTGAAAATTATAATATAAGAATAAACTTAGCTGGAATGGCTTGTAGTGGTCCAGTATTCAACATTACTGTTGATGAAGCTAACGATAATGATGTTGTTGAAGCAGTAAATGAAGTAAACTTCATTATGGAAAAATCATTAATCGATGAATTTGGTGGATTTATCTTACTTGCATCAGAAGAAAATAACGGAAACGGATTAAGCTTAAAACCAGTAATCGCTCCAGAAGGTGGTTGCGGTTCATGTGGTGGTGGATGTCACTAATCCACACAAAAAGGATGTCTTAATTAAGACATCCTTTTATTTTTATTATTTACAAAATTTCATTAATTTATTATTTTTGTTTTAACTACTTCTTTTGTAAAATCATAGTCTGTATAATTTTCATTTATTTGATTTATTTTATTTAACATATCAATCCAACATTTATCTTTTACAGCTTTTTCTTCTTTCTCTTTACCATCTAATCCACTTAAATTTTTATCATTAAATTCATGATAAAACATTTTAGTTTTCTCAGATAAACTCTTCATCACTTGGAAATCCTGAAGTCCTTTTCCTGAAAGCTTTAATTCATTTTCCTCTGTATTCATTATATTACTTAAACTATTTTCTAAATAATTTTCTATTCTTGAATATACTTCATTTTGTAATATAGAACTTGTATCTATTTTCTTCTTAGAAAACACTCCTGAATAATTAGAATTATAATAATTATAATCATCCCAAAGTTCAATTAGACATTCAGATAAAGCCCCATAATTTTTATATAATAATAATACTTCTTCATTGCTAATCTTTTTTATTTCAGTAGCCTTGTTTAATATATTATATATTTTATCATTACTAACTTTTATAGTTACTATGTTCTTGTATGAATTCATTCCTACTCTATGTTCATATCTACTATTATTTAAATACATAATTATATTGAATACAAAACTTACAAACATTATTAATACAAGTAACGTTAAATACTTATTGTGTTTTTTTAACTTATGCATGTTAACACCCCTTATAAATTAATATTAACATAAAGTACACATTTTTTCTATTAACTTAACAAATTTAAAATACTTATAATCTTATATAATATATAATCTTATTTAATTCTATTAATATTAATTTAATCATATAACTTTACATAACTATAATTTATATAATAAATCACCTTGCCCAATCATGAATAACTCCTCTAATCATTTGAAGAGCAGCATCTCCACTTTCTGATTTTTTTATTGTTTTATTAATATGCTTTATAGTTCCAAAAGGTTTTTTTAATGAAAGATTAGAGTCCCCTGTTATTACCCATATAACATTTTTTATATTTGGCTTTATAGTAAGTTCTGCCTCACCTTCACCATCAGTAAAATAAATTAAAACTCTATCTTGTAATCTATTATCTTTTATATATTCAAAAACCTTTGAAAATTTAGTTGCTCCATTTTTTTTACTTCTAGCTTTAATATCTTTTTGGGTTTTTATATCATATACTCTTCTTATTTCATCATCACATTCTATAACCTTTATTTTATCCACTCTACTTCTTGTTATAGAAAGTATTTCAATCATTATTTTATGTACTTCCTCATCACTCATACTTGCACTTATATCTATTGCAACAATAACTTCTGGAATAGAATCACGTAAAACACCTCTAAGGTCTACCCTATTTGGCTGTCTCCTATCTCTTCTAACTATAGTTTTCTTATATCCACTCTTTACTATTGGAAGTAATCTTTTTAAAGTATTTTGCCAATCAATTTCTTCTTTTTCTTTATATCCTTTAATAATATCTAATATACTTTTTGGAGTATCACCTTTAGCTGAACTTATAGCAGTCTTTTTTGTAAGTTCTTTTACTCTTTCATTATCCATCTCAATATTTTCCCAAATATCATGAGCTGTTTCACTATTATATTCTCTTTTTACTTTATCGCTATCTTTTTTAGATTTATTTTTATCTATTCTTTTCTTAATAGCCTTATCTATTTCTTTTGCATAATATTCTAATGGTTTATCTTCTTTAAGTTCAATATTATATTCCATAGCTACTGCTTGAAGTCTTTTGCATTCCATAGGAAGATGCTTTATAAATTGATTTATTGATATATCCATGGCAACACTTACAGCTTCTTTGCTATAAGTATTTTTAAGATCTTTTTCTCTCTCATAATGATTAAACATTATATGATATATTTCATGTTTAAAAAGGGCTCCCATTTCTCTTTTTGTATTATTTAAAAATAATATTGGATTAAAAAACATTTTAAATCCATTTAATGTAGGAGTTGTAGCAAGTGGCCAAGATATATCAAGCTTTATATCTCTGTCAATTTTAAGCATAAAATTACCAAAAAAGCTGTCTTCCTCTTCAATTTCATTTATTATTATTTTTTCTATTAAACTGAAAAATTCTCTTTTAAACTTACTTGAAACATCATTTATATTTTGAAATTCAAGAGCTTCTTTTAAAAGTAAATTTCTCTTATCCTCAAAACTTGTAGCCATATCCTTCCTCCTACTAATATACTTTTTAACGTAACATAATCTTAAGCATAAATATCAAAAAATGCTTCTAAAAACTCATCTGTATCAAGAAGAGCTTCATAAACTCTTTTACTTCCTTCATGCTTTATTTCTTTCATTATTCCAAGTCTTAAATCTCTTGGGTAACATCTTAAAACTTCTCCAAATATAGAAACTTCACTATTAAACTCATCTAATCCTTCTAAATATAACAAACTACTTTTAGCTAATATATATAGTCTTGAACTATTTTCACTAAATATTCTTTCTTTAATATTTTCAGGTAAAATATCAAACTTAAATATTTCTTCTGGTTTAAGCATAGGTTTTTTCTTATTTTTTATAAAACTTGCAAAATCAGTTGATATATTAACTCCTAAATTACCTTTAACTGTACTTAAAAATACATCAAAAGAATATCTTTCCTTATTATTTTTATAAACTTTATAAGCTTTAGAAACTCTTTCATAACTTCTCGGAGTAGCTTTAATACTTTCATTTGAGTTTGGAGTATTTAAATATTCTGGGAATGTACTTATAAATTCAATAATATCCTCATCAATATTTCCATCTTTGCTCATAGCCCATTTAATCCACTCTTTAACATCAACTTCCATATCAAGCCATACAAATCTATCTTCTTGAGCTGGGTCCATATCAACAACTGCATATTCACTATCTCTGTAATTATCATATTTATTTGATGGATTCATAGCTGCAATTATTTTAACTTCTTCTGGAAGGTTATATCCATTTATTTCTCTATTTAATATTAAGTTCATAAGCTCTTGTTGAACAGCATGCTCACATCTGTTAAGTTCATCAATAAATAACAATACATTTCTTCCATTTTCTATAATCTCTGAAACTTTAGAAAGCTTATCATGAGTTGCATACACTGTTCTGCCTCTTACAACAGTTGGAAGTCCACCTATTTCCCCTTCCTTTAAAAGATTTGCATCTATTGTAATTAAAACATAATTATTTCTTTTTGCTATTTCTCTTGCAAGTGCAGTCTTTCCTATTCCACTTTCTCCAATAATAAGTGGAACATCATTTGAAGACATAACTAACTCTGCTGCACTTAAAGTATCTGAATATCTCATTTTGTCTACCTCCCTAAAGCTTACAATCCACTAAAAGTTTTTTAGTTTCTTTATCTCCGTATTCTCTTATGAAAGAAACCTTATCCATTTCTAATATTTCTAAATCCAAGAAGTTTTTCATATACTCCCTTGTCATTTCACCTTTATCTAATTTTTCAATTAATACATCAACAACAAGTTCTGGATCTATACTTTCATAAAGATACTTAACAACATTTATATTATCCTCTATAAAAAGCTTCATTTCATCGTAAGAATATCCAGCTATATAATTAATAGCTTCCTCATCTTTAATTACAGAAAGTCTTTTTACTTTAAGAGTTGGCTTTTCTATAAATCTTATTGCTCCCCAGTAGTTTAATACTGCTGCCTCTTGAACTTCTTCTGAAGGATTTTTAATATATTTTATTGCATCATAATCCTTATTTACTGCTAATAGCTTAAGTTCTTCTGAAGGATTCTCTACATATTGAATTGCCCATCCTTTTGACTTAACTGCTTCTTCAATAATTTTTTCATTTGGATTTTTTATATACTTTAATGAATTCCATAAAGCTCTTACAGATGAAATAGCAACTTCCTCATCTAAATTATCAATATGCTCTATTGATAAAGGGTCACTTTTAACAGCAAGTCTTTGAAGTTCAACACTTGGGTTTTTCATAAATTTAATCATCATTCCATTACCTTTAAGAGCTGCTTTTTTCATATCCTCTGTTGGATTTTCAATTTCAGCTATTCTTGTAGGATTTTGTTCTATCATTTTTATTATTTCTTTTTCATTTAAATTAACGTCCTTCACTATAACACCTCTTAAACAATATATAATAAAGTTTTCTATAACATTTTTTAAAACTAATATTTATATTATATTTTTATATAATACCTTTTTAAAAATACAGTAATAAACTTCAAATTCAACTTAATTATTATATAATAATAATTATCATTTATAAATTATATCATTTCTTACTATTATACTCAACATTAAATCAAAAAATAAATATAAAACTAATAGAATTATAATCATATATTTAAAACATAAAAAAGCTAGATACTTAAACTTTAAGCATCTAGCACTATTTTCAAATTATATTTAAAATTAATCTTTATATTTATCTATTTCCCTTTTTATAAGACATAGAAGATCATTAAGTTCCCAAACATCTCCATCTTCTATTAATTTATTTAACGATTTTTCGTATCTACTTGCCTCAGGTATTTTTCCTAAAGATATTAAAACTAATATGTTATTCATAATATCTGATATTATTCCTGATTTAACCTCAAATAATTTTTGAGCATCTTTAATCTCATCTTTTATCTCAAGCATTTCTTCATCAAGCTTAAATGCAGCATCTGCAGCACTCTTAAGCTTCCTTTTCAGTTCAACTGGAATTTGCTGCTTGTACTTATAGTTTAATGAATGTTCTATAGTTGCCCAAAAGTTCATAGCAAGGGTTCTTATTTGAAATTCTGCCAAAATATCAACTGGTCCTTCTGCCATATTTACAGTATACTTAATTATCATATGGTAGCTTCTATATCCACTTGATTTTACCCCTCTTACATAGTCCTTTTCATAAAGAACCTGCATATCATTTCTTCCCCTTAAAAGCTCAACAACCCTGTCTATATCATCAACAAACTGACACATAACTCTTATACCAGCTATGTCTTCCATTTCATATCTTATTCTATCAACAGGAATCCCAAATTTATTGGCTTTTTCTAATATACTTGCAACTTCCTTAACTCTACCAGTTACAAATTCAATTGGAGAATATTCTTTCTTTTTTCTGTATTCTTTTCTTATACTTTTTAGTTTAACTTTTAGTTCGTCTACTGCCTGATCATAAGGCACTAAAAAACTCTTCCAATCATTTATAGCCATTTAAATAACCCACCTATTCCTTATTACTACACTATATTATACCAAAATTTAAACTTTATGTGATATACCATTTATAATTAAAATTATGTTAACTAATAAAAAATCTTAAATAGTATATCTATTATAAATTTAAAACCTAATTAAGAGCTAAAAATAAAATTTTAGCCCTTTTACAAAAATCAACTATTCTTTTATAAGCTTAGGATTAAAATCAATAAAATCAGCTGCTGTCATTATATATTCTACTCCATGGAAATCTCCCTCTAAAACTCTATTTAAACACTTTCCATGAAGATGCCCATATATAACCTTCTCAACACCATATTCCTTACATATTTCAGTAAACTGGGAAGGTTCAAACTTTTCATTTGTTGGAGGATAATGAAGCATAACAATAAATTTATTAAATCCCTTTTTCTTAGCTTCATCTAATGAAAGTCTAAGCCTTATACCTTCTCTTAAATATATTTTTTCATCATGTGCTGTAAATCTATCTGTCCCTGGGCATATCCATCCCCTAGTTCCACAGATAGCATATTCTCCATATTCATAAAAATTATTTTGAAGAAATTTAGTATTCTCAAACATTTTATTTAACTTACTAATACTTCCCCACCAATAATCATGATTTCCTTTTGAAATTATTTTTCTACCTGGAAGATTATTTATCCATTTAAGGTCTTCTTCACTTTCATCTGATTTCATTGCCCAAGATATGTCTCCTGCAATTAAAACAGTATCATCTTCTGTTATTTTAGATAACCAATTTACTCTTATTTTTTCATGATGGTCTCTCCAATGTTCTCCAAATATATCCATTGGCTTATCCCCACTTAAAGCTAAGTGTAAATCTGATATAGCATATAAAGCCATGTCTTAAAATCACCTTTCCATATCTATATTTGTATATAAACAATCAATATTATTAATATATTCTATATAAAACTAAAATTAAAGAAATATTAATTAATAGATGAATTAAATATAATAATTAATAACTATATTAATATTCTTTCATCATTTTATAAGCTAATAAACATTATATCATCATATACTTATTTTTTTCCAATGAGTTTAAAAATATATAAAAAAATAGGGCTCTAATGCACTTAGAAACCCTATCTTTATATTAACTTATTTTATGGTTTACATTATTAACATTTATAATTGTTAAGCCTTTAGGAAGTCTTAATTTAACAGTTCCCCTGTTTCCATTAAAGTTTCTATTTTCTGTTCCAACATTAACTTTTTCTTGTAACTTATCATTATAAAATGCTTCGTCAACTTCCTTAATATTTTCACACCTAACTTCTTTTATAAATGATATTATACTTCCTAAAATAACTATACCAAAGGGCAGCGCCATTACAATAGTTGCCGTTTGAATCATATCAAATCCTCCTGCAAATAAAAATGCTATTGTAAGTAAACTTTGAGTAACACCTATAATAATTTTTCTTGAATTTTTTGGTGCTAATATTCCATCACTTGCAATTACAGATAAAACATAAGTTGCTGAATCTGCTGATGTTATAAAGAATGTAAATAACAAGACAACTGCTATTATACTTAATAAAAGTCCAACACCACTAAATTCATTTAATATTACAAAAAGTGCTGTTTCTGTTTTTTGTACTGCTCTATGTGCAACATCTAATGGTGCAGAAATACCAAGTGTTCCAAATACTAAAAACCAAAGCATACAAAATCCAGCTGGTACTAATAGGACCCCTTTAATAAACTCTTTTATTGTTCTTCCTTTTGAAACTCTAGCTATAAAAATAGCAACAAATGGTGCCCAAGCAATCCACCAAGCCCAATAAAATATAGTCCACTTAGAATACCAATCCCCTTTTGCAAATAAATTAAACTTATCAACAGTTATTGCTTGTACATATTGTCCAATACTTACAGTAAAATTATTAAATAAATCCATCTTTGGAACTATAAGAAATACTCCTAAGAAAAATACTACAGCAACACCTAAATTTAAATTTGATAATATTTTTATTCCTTTTTTAACTCCTGTTGTTGCTGATATTAAGAAAAGAACTGTTATTATAGCAATAATAAAAATTTGTACAGTTTTTGTTTCAGGCACTCCAAACAAATAATTAAGTCCACTATTTATTTGTAAAGTTCCCATTCCAAGAGAAGTAATTATACCCGCTATTGTTACGAAAATAGTTAATATATCAACAGTTTTTCCAATAGGTCCTCTAGCTCTTTTCTCTCCTATTAAAGGAATTAAAACTGAACTTAGAAGAATTGGTTTACCCTTTCTAAAATGCATATATCCAATTATAAGAGCAAGTAATGCATAACAAGCCCAAGCTGATATTCCCCAATGTAAAAAAGATTTTCTAAAAGCAAAAGCTGCAGCTTCTTTTGTTGCGGCTTCAGCTCCAACTGGATTTAAATAATGGGTTAATGGCTCTGCAACTCCCCAGAAAACAAGTCCAATTCCAATCCCTGCACTAAAAAGCATTGCAAACCAAGAAATATTTGAAAACTCTGGTTTTGAATCATCATCTCCAAGCTTTATATTTTTATATTTACTAAATAATAAATAAATACTAAATACAAAGAAGAAGGCCATTAAAGCCATAAAATACCACGAGAAATTTTCCGTTGTAAATTTATATGCTTTATCAAAGAATGTTTTAAAATTATCAGTAAAAATTCCTCCCCATATAAGAACTACTAAAGATATAATTATAGTTAAATAATAAGTTATATTATTTTTTATATTTTGAATTACACTTTTCATCGTAACACCCTTTCTTTTGACAACTCTTTTTTATTTTTAAAGTTGTCAGTATTGTTAAAAATTTTTATCTCTATTGATACCACGTTATTAAATTAAATCAAAGTGATAACTTTATTCTAAATAACAAGTTGTCACTTTACTTATTTTTTACTTTTAATAACCTAATATCATATATAAATTAATGCAAAATTCAATACTTCATTAATTTATATTATTCATCTAACAACTTTATGATACCATATAAGTTTTCAAATTTCAAATAATGTATACTTATCAAGTTTAAATTCTCCCCTAATATCTATTAAGTTCATTACATTTATGGTACAATTAATCACTGATAGGGGTGATTCAATATGGCAAGAAAAGCATCAACTCCAGCATATTTAAAGATAGCAATTGATGTTGCTTCTAGAATAGTAAACGGTGGTTTTTTAGAAGGTGAAAAACTTTCAGGACGTTCTACTTTAGTAAGTATATATCATGTTTCTCCTGAAACAATTCGTCGGGCAATAGCACTATTAAGAGATATGAATGTTGTTGAAGTTGAAGAAAAAAGTGGTATTAGAATATGTAGTAGAGATAATGCCTTAAAATTTTTAGAACAATTTAAAACTAAAAGTGAATTTACTAATTTAAAAGAAGAAATTTACGATTTACTTGATGAAAAGAAAAATCTTGAAAAAAATTTAGAAAATAAAATCCAAAATTTAATAGAATTTGCAACACAACTTAGAAATGTTGGACTTATAGTTCCTTATGAAAGTATAGTTCAACCTAATAGCTTAATGATAGGTAAAAATTTAGGTGAACTTAATTTTTGGCATAATACTGGTGCAACAATAGTTGGTATAAAAAGAGATGACCACTTATTTCTTTCACCTGGTCCATACTTTAATATACTTGAAAAAGACATAATAGTTTATGTTGGTGAAAATGACGTTGTAAATAAAGTAAAAAATTACATAACATCAATAGATTAAAAAAACCTTGATAGCGTGCTACCAAGGTTTTTATAGTTTAAATTTACATAATTAACTAAAAACAATTTAAACTTTTAATTTTTATATAAATATTTTATTCTGCTATAAGCTTATAGAATTTCTTTTTACCTCTTTTAATTAATGCTCCATCATCTTTTAAATCTTCTTCAGTAAGAAGTCTCATAAAATCAGTAACCTTTTCTTCGTTTATTGTAAGACCACCTTGCTTTATTATTCTCTTACCTTCAGCTTTTGATGGGAATATTTTAACATCAACTAATGCATCTATTAAGCTTTTACCTATAAATTCTTTCTTTATAACTTCTGTTGGAACATTAGTCATATCATTTCCACCTGCAAAAAGAGCTTGTGATGCTTCTTCAGCTTTTTTAGCCTCTTCTTCTCCATGAACTAACTTAGTTACTTCAAAAGCAAGAACTTTTTTAGCTTCATTAATTGCTGCACCTTCAAGACTGCTAAGTTCTTTTATTCTATCCATTGGTACAAAAGTTAAAAGTTTTAAGCATTTTTCAACATCTGCATCTGCTACGTTTCTCCAATATTGATAGAAATCAAATGGTGAACATTTCTCTGGATCAAGCCATAAAGCTCCTCCAACAGTTTTACCCATTTTTTCACCTTGGCTGTTAGTTAAAAGTGCACAAGTCATTGCAAATACATTATCTCTTGATTTCTTTCTAACTAAATCAACACCAGCAATCATATTTGACCATTGGTCGTCTCCACCAAGTTCCATTTTACATCCGTATTTCTTATTTAACACATAGAAGTCATATCCTTGCATTAACATATAGTTAAATTCTAAGAATGAAAGACCATTTTCAGTTGCAAGTCTCTTTTTAAAACACTCTGCTGAAAGCATTTTATTTACTGTAAAATGAGCTCCAACTTCTCTTAAGAAATCAATGTAATTTAAGTCTAATAACCAATCTCCATTATTTACAATAAGAGCTTTATCATCTGTAAAATCAATAAATCTTTCCATTTGTTTCTTTATTGAGTCAACATTATGTTGAATTTGCTCTTTTGTAAGCATTTTTCTCATATCAGTTTTACCACTTGGGTCTCCAACCATTGCAGTTCCACCACCAAGTAAAGCTATTGGTCTATGTCCTGCCTTTTGCATATGAGCCATAAACATCATTGCTATAAAATGTCCAACGTGTAAACTATCAGCTGTTGGATCAAATCCTATATAGAAAGTTATTTTCTCTTTTTCTAATAATTCTCTTGTTTCAGCTTCATGAGTAAATTGCTTTATATAACCACGTTCTAATAATTCGTCTAATACACTAGCCATCTTAAATTCCTCCAAATCCATATACTAAATGCCTAATAAATAGTATATATTTAATATGTAAATTTTGCAATTAAAAAGGCACCTTATTATAAAATTTTAAGCATACTTTAACTTAAATAATACTTTAGTATAATTTAAATAAATTAATTTTAAATATTATAAAAAAGTTTGTCATTTAACATTCAATTAGAATAAATATAAAAGGACTGTAATTTTATACAGTCCTTGCTTTTATTATTTTAAAAATTTTTTAATTTATAATTATCTTGATTTATACCCCATGCTAATATACTCAAGTGTATTTCAAAACCTAAAAACAAATTTTAATCTAACTAAAAAACAAAATTTAAATTATTAAAGTAATTGTTTTCAACGAAAATATTTTTATAATTTTTAATCTTTTAACTTACTTTTTAAATATTTATCTTTTAAGCAGCATCACATATATACTCTTTTAAGAAGCTTGGAACATTCTCCTCTGAATCAATATTAATAAATAAATTTATATTATATTGTTTTGTAAGTGATCTTAATTTATTAAATAAATAGTAGGTATCATTGATGTCACAAGAAACTATACTTAAAAACTCATCTATATATATATTTTCAACATCATAATTTGCAGATATCATTCCGCAAATAAATCCATAAAATCCATTACAATCAGATATTTTGAACTCTTCCATAGATACAAATCTTATCTTCCAATTTAAACTGCTTCTGTGTTTAGTGTTTTTATCTATATATACTGAGTCTCCTTTAGCTTTATCTATATAGTTATTTGCAAGCTCAATTAATTTCTTAGTCTTTCCTGAACCTCTTCTGTTACAAAATACTCTAATCATTAGGACCACTCCTTATTTTTAGTTATATTACATTATATTCATAACTTTTAAATTAATCCTAACTTTAATAAATTTTATTTTATATTATTTGGTAATACTACACTAAAGCAATTTTCCTCACTTGAATTTATAAATTTAACTTTATTCTCTTTAAAAACTTCCTTTATTCTTGATAGTCCATTTCCATTATTTAAAAATCTTTTTTTACTATCTATTGTTATTAACTTTTCATAAATCCACATATTTCTTTTTCCACGTAGCTTTACAATATCTTTATCAATAAAGTCCCCAGGACTTGTAATTGTTATTTTATCATCATCTATTACAACTTCTATAAACTTATTAATATCTGTATATTCTCTATAAAGTATTGCATTTTTTATTGCTTCAAAAACTGCAATTTTAGGATAACTTTTATCCAAAATATTATTTAATTCCTTTTCAGCCTTGTCCACCATAGTAATTAAACTACCTTGTATTATTTTACTGTAGTTTCCTTTTACAATTTTTATAATATTATTTGGTATACATAAGCTATTAACTTCTGAAAATACCAAAAGGCCTCCATAGGTACATCTGTATTCATTTAATTCACTTACATAATTTATTATTCCTGATGCCTCTAATAATGCTATTTTATTTTTATCATTAATATTTATTCCTTTTTGTAAAAAATAACTCTCTATTAAAGAATCATCTAACATGTTTATATTACTTCTAATAACACTCGTAGTTTCAACTGTTAACTCCATATTATCTTCAAATGCAGATATAAGCTCACTTCTTCTCATAACATCAGTTGTAGATCCCCTTCTTATATAAAAAATACCATGCTCTTTAACTTGATGTGGTTTTTCACTACTATCACATATAGTAATTACAGCAACTTTTTTCTTTTCTATCCTAAAAAACTCTACTAATAAAGGGATTGGAGGTTCAGTTCTTGATGATATTATTTGCTGAATTTGCTCCTCTGAAAACATATCATCTTTCCTTATACCTTCTACACGCTTACTTTTATCTCTAATTCCAACTATTATATAACCTCTACCACCTTTTGAATTAGCAATAGCACAAATATCTTTTACAAATTCCTTTTTCCCACTTTCTGACCATAGGTCTAACTTCAATTTAAAATCTAATTTTTGCCCCTCATCTTTTTGAATTAAGGAGTGTAACTTTTTAATATCCACTAGCTCTTTCCCCTTTTTATATAAAGTGTTTCTCTCTATATAATACTACTCTATTTGAAGCATTGCTCCAAATTGTATCATTAAAAATTATTATTCAAATTAAATATATTATTATGAATTACTACTAAATTACTGATATTATAAAAATAATACATAATTTTTTAATTTCATAAACAATATAATATATTTTCTTTAAAATAACACAACATTCTATTTATATTGAATTTAAATAATAAATAACTTATTTAAGTTTATAACAATTCTTACTTAAAATTAATAAATAAACTATGCTTTAAATAAAAACTCTTAGTAATATATAAAAAATCATATATTACTAAGAGTTTATTATAATTTTATACTAAAAATAACTATCCTCAACTCTATTACTTTCTGATATATTAACATCAACATTTATTCTTAAATCTATTTTTGATAATATATTTTCAACTTGAAGTTTTGGATATTTCATCTCTAAAAGCCTTTCAACTTGTAACACATCAACTTGACTATTTGAAAATCTTTTAAAAAATTGCATTAAATATTGTTTAATGTTTTCTTCTTCATTTCTCTTAAGCTCCTTAAGTGATTCTTCAGTTACTATAAATCTTCCTTGTGATTCAGCAATTACAGCATTTATTTTTATATCTTTTGTTAATATAACTTCATCATCCTTATATTCTATATCTGTTTTAGTATTACTATTTAATATTTCTAAACTTAAAAAGCCCTGTTTCATCTGAGGATTTTTAACTTCCAAAGTGCCCGTTTTTATTCTATTTGTTAAAAAATTATAGCTCATACATTCAATAACGTCTATTCTCTCTACCATTTCAGTCATTCTCATAAGAACACCACCTGAAAGCTCTACTCTTTCATCTAATGCATCTTTTCTAATATCTAATCCTCCAAGTACTGTGTAGTTATTTCCTACCTTTGATTCAACTAAATAATCATTTATATTAGTAGTTATTGCTCTTGGATTAGTTTTATTTTTTTGAACTAATTCACTTAAAAGTACCCCTAGATACTCTTCATCACTTGAACTTATTTTTATTAATTGTTCAACATCTCCAAAAAATACAAAAACATATGGCTTAACTTGGAACTCTTGATCAGTATTTATTAAACTAAGATATTTGTTTATTCCACCTCTTGCAGCCTTTTCTGTAAATATTATTGCTCTATTTTGAGTGAAGTTAACCTTATAACTTGATGCCATATTTATACTTCTTATTGCCTCAAAAGCAGTTCTTCCAGTACCTTTATATATTATTCTTTTACCTTTATCAGAACTTTCATTTGCATTTCTATAAGGCTTTACACAATCTAAATAAATTAATACATCTCCATTATCTGCTATATCGAATATAGCACAAGTTGTGAATGTAGCTGTATTTATTTCTTTATAATTAAAACAACCTGTCAACATAATTGGAATAAGCAAAATAACAATTAAAACTTTAAAACTTTTTCTTAATACTGTCATAATCTCCACCCTTTCCAATTATAGTTTTTGATATTCTACTTAATCTACCCCTATATAATAAATCTTTAAATTTAAACTCCTCTAAACTTCCTAATGGGAATAAATATGGATATCCTGTACTCTTTAAATCTGCCAATATAGTAAGGAATACTATAAAGCATAAAAATATACCAGGTAATCCATATATAGAACCAGCAATAACAAAAATTATAGACCAAATTGATACTGCACCATAAAGCTTTGGAATTAAGAAATAACTCAAAGAACTAAGTGCAACTACAATTATAGTTATTCTAGATGCAATTCCTGCACCAACTGCCGCATCACCTAAAATAAGTGCTGCTACTATACTCATTGCCCCTCCAATTGGCTGGGGAAGTCTAAGACCAGCTTCTTTTATTATTTGAAATGCAAACATCATCATGAGCACTTCAACAATAGTTGGAAAAGGTACTCCAGCTCTTGATACAGCAAGCCTAAACAAAAATAATGACGGTATAAGCGCAAAATGATATGTTATTATTGCAACATAAATTCCTGGTACAAATGTAGCAAATATAAATGCTAAAATTCTTAATCCTCTTGTAAAGTTAGCAAAAATCCTATTTATATAATAATCATCTGGCATTTGAAAATTCTCTACAAAAAAATATGGCACTGTAACTACAAATGGAGTTCCATCTACTAATATAGCTACTCTTCCTTCCATAATCTTTGCTGCTACTTCATCAGGCTTTTCTGTATATCCAGTTGTGTCAAAGAGAGAATTATTTTCTTTGAGTTTACTTTCAACATAGTTTGTATCTAGTACAAAATCTAAATCCATATCGTTAACACACTTTTTTACATAATCTATTAAATTTTTAGGAGCTATTCCCTTTATGTAAGCTACACAAATAACAGTCTGACTTTTTTCACCAACATAAACTGGTTCAAACTTAAGATCAGGATTTTTAATTTTTCTTCTTATTAATGCAATATTATCAACAAAAAGCTCATTAAACCCTTCTCTTGGCCCCTTTATAACTGATTCAGTAACTGGTATGCCAATACCTCTTCTTACGTATCCCTTTACCTCGCAATAAATCATTTCTTCATAGCCTTCAACAAATATTACAATATCTCCTGAAACTATATGAAGCATAGCATCATCTATATTTGTTTTATCCTTTACATAATTTGCAATATTTATCTCAAGTACATTAGTAATAAGTTCATCTAAGTTATTGCAAGGAACTCTTTGAGCTCTTATTGGCGCAACAATATAATCACTTATAAACTGAGTACTACACAAATTATCAATAAATACTAAAGTCATTTTACCAAGCTCGCCGTTTATCTCTCTATATTTAACGTCAAAGCTATCCTTAAATCTCTCTTTTATTATTTGTAAATTTTTATCCATAAGCATCACCTAAAAATATTATTCCTCTATAAATGTTTAATATTCATTATTTTGCTAATACTATACTTGAATATGGTAAGTTATAGTTTTAGAGGTGATTAAATGAATAAAATATCAAGTAAACATTATATATTTCTCATACTTATAGTTTCAGCAATAAGTCTTAGAAGTTATTCTTCTATATTTATAGATTTAGGTGATAGAGACACTTGGGTTGCAGCAATTATAGCTGGAATTATTTATATAGCTTTTTCATTTTTTATTTTTTATGTATGTAAGAAAACTGATACTTTTGACTTCAAAGAAATATTTGAACTTACATATCCTAAAACATTAAGTAATATTTTTATATTTTTATTTTCATTACATTTATTTATAACATCAGTAGAAACAGCTGCAATACAAGCTGATTCAATTCATACAAATATATTTTTAGAAACTCCAGTTTGGTATTCTTTATTATTGTTTATAATTCCAACTGCTTATTTAATAACAAGAAGATTAGATACCATTATGATTGTTGTAATAATATCTTGTGCTTTTATATATATTTCAGTTTTCATAGTAGAAATATTTACATTTAAATATATAAAGCCACAGCTGTTATTACCAATTATGGGCTATGGAATTAGTAAAAAATTTATATATGCAGTACTTCTTATACTTGGTTCATTTGCTTCAACTGCAATAACATTTCCATTTTTAAAATATATGGATAAAAAAAATAAATTTTTAAAATATACAACTTTAACTAATATTTTTGTTGTTTTTATTGTAGTTATAAGTATAGCTGCAGCTATTGGAACTTTTGGACCTCTTAGAGCTTATAATATTTATTATCCAGAATTTATAAGAGTACAAAGAATTCAAATTAACGGCTTTATAGAATTTGGAGATTTATTTTTTATAGCTAAAACAGTATGTATATGGACACTTAAATATACCCTTGCTGTAATAGCAATAAGACATATTTATTCAAATATATTTACTAACAAAATTTTATTTTCAATTATATATTCAATTTTAGTATTTGTATTGGCTCTTCCTTTAGCTAGACATCATTACTTATTATTTGATTTATTAAAATTATATAAGCTTATTTCATTAATTGTATTTTGTCTTCTACCATTTGTAACATTTTTAATTTATTATATTAAATGGCGTAAAAAACTTATTCCTGACATAAAATCTAAAAATACAAATAAAAATATAACTTAATATATACAAATTGACATTAATATATATGCCCCCTATAATTTTATATATAACTAAAATTAAGGAGTGACGCACTATGGAAAATAAAGATGCTAAGAAAGTCATCTTTAGTGGAATCCAACCTTCTGGTGATCTTACATTAGGTAATTATCTAGGAGCTATAAAAAATTGGGTTAAGCTTCAAGATGAATACAATTGTTATTTCTGTGTAGTTGATTTACATGCTATAACAGTACCACAAAAACCAGCAGATTTAAGAAGAAGAACTTTAGAACTTCTTTCAATATATTTAGCATGTGGCATTGATCCTGAAAAGAATACTCTTTTCATTCAATCTCATGTACCTGCACACTCAGAATGTGCATGGCTTTTAACTTGTAACTCATATGTGGGTGAGCTTTCAAGAATGACTCAATACAAAGATAAATCAAAAAAAGCTGGAAATTCAGTAGGAACAGGATTATTTACATATCCTGTACTTATGGCTGCTGATATTTTACTTTATCAAACTGATTTAGTTCCAGTTGGAAAAGATCAAATTCAACATTTAGAGCTTACAAGAGATATAGCTATAAGATTTAATAACAATTATAGTGAAACATTTAAGATTCCTGAAGGATATGTTCCTAAAACAGGTGCTAAAATAATGAGTTTACAAGAACCAACTAAGAAAATGTCAAAATCTGATGATAATCCAAACTCATTCATATTATTAATGGATCCACCTGATGTTATAAGAAAGAAAATTTCAAGAGCTGTAACAGACAGTATCGGAATCGTTAATTATTCAGATGAACAACCTGGAGTTAAAAACTTACTTAATATACTAGCTGCAATAAATAATGTAGAACCTGAAAGTTTAGTTAAAAATTATGAAGGTAAAGGTTATGCAGATCTAAAAAAAGATGTAGCTGAAGCAATCGTTAATGAGTTATCTCCAATTCAAGATAAAGTTAAAGAACTTATTAAAGATAAGAAAACTCTTGAAGCTATATATAAAGAAGGAGCTAATAAAGCTTCATATATAGCTAATAAAACTTTAAGAAAAATGCAAAAGAAAATTGGATTTATTCCTAGATAAAAAAAAGAAGTTAAAGCAATATGCTTTAACTTCTTTTTTTAAAACTAATTCTATTTAAAACTAATTCTATAAATCTTTATTTAAAATCAATTTTCAATTTATATTATTTTATAAAATTAATATAAATGACATGCAACTAAGTGATCTTTCTTAACCTCTTTTAATACAGGTGTTTCACTCTTACATATATCCTTAGCAAACTTACATCTGCTTGCAAATCTACAACCTGGTTTCGGATTTATAGGACTACTTATTTCACCTTCAAGTTCTATTCTCTTTTTCTCACATTCACTATATTGTGCAACTGGTATAGCAGACATAAGAGCCTTAGTGTATGGATGAAGTGGCTCTTCATATAATTCATTACTATCTGATAATTCCATTAAGTTTCCTAAATACATTACTCCAACCTTATCTGATATATGTCTAACCATTGATAAATCATGAGCTATAAAAAGATATGTTAAATCCATTTTTCTTTGAAGCTCAATAAGCAGATTAACAACTTGTGCTTGTATTGATACATCAAGAGCTGATATAGGTTCATCACATACAATAAACTTAGGTTCAACAGCAAGTGCTCTTGCTATTCCTATACGTTGTCTTTGTCCACCTGAAAATTCATGTGGAAATCTTGATGCATGCTCTTTATTAAGTCCAACAAGATCTAAAAGCTCATATATTCTATTTGTCCTTGCTTGACCTGTATAAAGTTTATGTATATCAATACCTTCTGCTATTATATCTCCAACTGTCATACGTGGATTTAATGATGCATAAGGATCTTGGAATATCATCTGTGCAAATCTTGCATACTTTCTTCTTTCCTTATTGCTTAACTTGCTCATATTAACACCATCAAGCAATACTTCTCCATCAGTTACATCATAAAGACCTATTATTGTTCTACCACATGTAGTTTTACCGCATCCTGATTCACCAACTAAACCTAATGTCTCACCCTTATTTATAGTAAAGCTAACTCCATCAACTGCCTTTAATGTTTTTCCTTTTCCTACATTAAAATACTTTTTTAAATCTTTAACTTCTAATAATACTTCTTTACTCATTAGCTTTTCCTCCTATCTTTAAAGGTGATACAACCTTTGGAGCATATTCATGCATAAGCCAACAATTAACCTTATGAGATTCTGAAAGTTTTGTTTCTTCTGGCATCTCTTCCTTACAAATTTCCATTGCATACTCACATCTAGCTGCAAATGGACATCCTTTTGGTGGATTTAAAAGGTCAGGTGGTGTTCCTTCTATTGAATATAATTCAGCTTTATGCTCTGTATCTAGAGTAGGCATTGATCTTAAAAGCGCCCATGTATATGGATGTTTTGCATCCTCAAATATTTCTTTTACGCTTCCTCTTTCTAATATTACTCCAGCATACATAACTTGAATTTTATCAGAATGTTCTGCAACAACTCCTAAATCATGAGTTATTAATACAACAGCTGTTTTAAATTTTTCTTTTAATTTATCTATAAGCTCCATTATTTGTGCTTGAATAGTTACATCAAGTGCTGTAGTTGGCTCATCAGCAATTAATACCTTTGGATGACATGCAAGTGCAATTGCAATCATCATTCTCTGTCTCATACCACCTGAAAACTCAAATGGATATTGATTTATTCTAGTTTCAGGATTTGGAATATTAACAAGCTTAAGTAGCCTAATAGCTTCTTGTTTGGCTTCTTCGCCCTTTAATCCTCTATGTATATTTAAAACCTCAATTATTTGCTTCCCAAGCTTCATAGTAGGATTTAAAGAAGTCATAGGATCTTGGAATATCATTCCTACATCCCCACCTCTTAAACTTTGAAGCTCCCTTTTATTTAAACTTAATACATCTTTTCCGTTACATATAATTTTAGAATCTTTATCTACTTCTGCTGGTGGTGTTGGTAATAATCTCATTATTGATTTAGCAGTTATACTCTTTCCACAACCAGATTCTCCAACTATTGCTAGAGTTTCTCCTTCTTTTAAATCAAAACTAACACCTCTAACAGCTTGAACAACCCCAGCGTAAGTTTTAAACCTTACTTTTAAATCTTTAACTTCAAGTACTTTTGACATCTCTCTACCTCCCAAATCAAGAACCATTATTACTGTCTAAGCTTAGGATCTAAAGCATCTCTTAATCCATCACCTAATAAGTTAAACGCAAGCATTGTTATTGCAATTGCTAATGATGGGAATATAAGCTGACTTGGGTAAAATTGCATTACTTGTTGTCCAGCTGATGCCATAGCACCCCAACTTGTTTGTGGTGGTTGAATTCCAAGTCCAATAAAACTTAAAAACGCTTCTGCAAATATGTAACTTGGTATATCAAAAGTTATATATACAATAATAATCCCTAAAGTATTTGGAATCATGTGTTTCATTATAATTCTAAAAGGACTAGCACCTAAAGTTTTTGCTGCCATAACATACTCTGACTCTTTAAGTTGCATTACTTGTCCACGAACCATTCTTGCAATACCTGTCCATCCTGTTATACAAAGTGCAATTAGAAGAGGTAATATACCATTTCCAAGTCTTATAGCTATTAATATAACAACAATTAAATATGGAATTCCACTTAAAACTTCCACTATTCTCATCATTATGCTATCTACTTTTCCACCAAAGTATCCACTTACTCCTCCATATATAATTCCAACTACACATTCAATTAAAGTACCAACAAAAGCAATAATTAATGACACCCTTCCACCAATCCATAATCTATCAAATAAATCTCTTCCTAGATTATCAGTTCCAAACCAATGAGAAGCTGAAGGTCCTTGGTTCATAGCATTTATATTTTGAACCATATAATTATCACCTGCAATAATAGGTTGTATTATACACATAAGTATAAGTACCATTAAAATAATTAATGAGCTTAAAGCTACTTTATTTTTCCTAAGCCTTCTCCAAGCATCTTGCCAATATGTTAAGTTTGGCCTAGCTATTTGTTCTGCTTTATTTTTATCTATACCAACAACTTTAAACTTTTCTCTAGTTAATTCAGCCATATTTCCCCCTCCTATTTACCCTCTAATTTAATACGTGGATCTACGACACTATATAAAATATCTACCATAAGAAGTGATAATATATAAAGAGCTGCAAAGAATAATGTCAGTCCCATAATCACGTTATAATCCTTTGTATATATTGCATCTACTAATCCATTACCAATACCAGGAATAGCAAATATTCTTTCAATAACTACAGTTCCTGTTATTATTGTAGCTATTTGTGGTCCAAGTATTGTTATTATTGGTAACATAGAATTTCTTAAAACATGTCTAAAAGTTATTGCCCCAAAAGATAAACCTTTAGCCTTTGCTGTTAATATATAATCTTGTCCAAGAACATCTAAAACTGAAGTTCTCATATATCTTGCATAAGTTGCTATACTACTAAAACTTAATGCTATTGTTGGTAATATTGTAAACTTAAATCTTTCTAAAAATGGAGTACTACTACTAAACCAACCTGCAATAGGAAGTCCACTATTTCCTCCTACAGTACTTTGTATTAAAGTTGCAAGAACAAAGCTTGGAATAGAAACTCCAAGTATTGCAATAAACATAACTACATAATCTATTGCTGTATTTCTCTTAAATCCTGCTATAATTCCAAGCAACACACCTACTACTAATCCTAAAAGTACTGATTGAACTCCGACTCTTGCTGATGCTGGAAATCTATCTTTAATTATTTCTCCAACTCCAAGTCCTGGAGTTACAAAAGAATCACCTAAATCTCCTTTAACAAGATTCTTAATGTATAGCACATATCTTTCTGTAATTGGCTTATCTAATCCATATTTAGCTTCCATAGTCTTAAGTACTGACTCTGGTAATTTTTTAGCTTGTGCCCTTACAGGGTTTCCTGGCATACTATTCATTAAGAAAAATGTAGCTGATACTATAACAAATAAAGTTATTATCATTAATCCTAATCTTTTTAAAAGATATCTAACCATATATTTTGCCCCCTTATTTATTTAGCTTATTCTATATATGCCCATCTTAATTGATAATTTCCACCAAACTTTGGATATTGCATTCCATGAACATATTTCTTTTGGAATGAATGTATATCTAAATAATATGTTGGAGCTACTGCTGGATTTTCAGCAACTTCAATTTTTTCTATTTCTTTATACATATCAAGCCTTTTATCAATATTTATTTCTGTCTGTAATTCTTCTAATAACTTATTAACCTTAGGATCATTATACTTTCCATAATTACTTCCATTTTTTGCCCCATATAAATCTAAGAAAGTCATAGGGTCATTATAGTCTGCACCCCATCCAGCCATTGCTATATCAAATTCTCCTGAATCCTCTTTTCTTAAGAAATCTGAAAAATCTGCTGGTATTGAAAGTTTAATATTTACTCCAATTTTATTTTTCCAAGTATTTTGTAAATATTCTCCTAAGTTTTTATAACTTGAACTACTTCCTTGAAGTAAAAAGTTTATATTATATTTTGAAGGATCTGGATCAAGTCCTAACTCTTTTAATCCTTCTACAAATAATTTTTTAGGATCTTCTTTTATTATTTCTTTCAATGGTTCTTTAACTTTTTTTCTATAATTCATGTCTCCAACTACAATTCCATCTGGAACTAATCCATAAGCTGGAACTCCACTTTTTAATATATCTTTTGTATATTCTTCTCTATTTATAGCTATGGATAAAGCCTGTCTTACTTTTGTATTTTGTAATATTTTATTTGACTTAAAATTAAATTGATTATAGAAAACAGTTGGCATTACACCACTTACTTCATCCCATTTATTTTCACTAACTCCTTTTTGAAGTTCTTTTATGTATTCACCATTAACCTTAAACATTACATCAAGCTGACCACTTAAAAACATTTGATATTGTGTATTTGCTTCATTAATTTGAGTTAAATTTACTTCATCTAATTTAATGTTTTTTGCATTCCAATAGTTTGGATTTTTAACTAATTCAACTTTAGCTCCTCTTTGCCAATTAGAAATCATAAATGGTCCACTAAATACTAATCCTTCTTCTCTACTTCCATATTCTTCACCTTGCTTTTCAACCACATCTTTTCTTTGTGGTGCTAAAGCTGGAAATGCTACTAATTGAGAAAAATATGGAATTGGATTTTCAAGTTCTACAACTAAAGTTTTATCATCTGGTGTTCTTATTCCAACATCTTCTGCTTTTGCTTTTCCATTAAAATAATTTTCTCCATTTTTTACACCAAATAAAAAGAATGAATATCCAGCTGCAACATTAGGATCTAACATTCTCATCCATGCATATTTAAAGTCTTTTGATGTAAGATCTTTTCCATCACTCCACTTAAGACCATCCCTTAAATGAAATGTATATGTTTTTTCATCTTTACTCTTTTCAAAAGATTTTGCTGCTCCAGGCACTGGCTTATCATTATCATATACTAATAATGTTTCCTGAGTATTTTGAGATATGTTAAAAGACTCAGAATCAGTAGCCTTTACAGAATCCATAGTTTTAATTGCCCCAGTTGTTAAATTTAACTTTTTTAAATTTTTAGATGATGTAGAACTTTTACTTCCACACCCTGTGAATAAAATTACTATTAATCCGCTAATTAAAAATGTGCTTATTGCTTTTTTAGCTTTCATACTGCTGCCCCCTTTTTATATATTCTATCAAAAATTTAAAGAAGCAATTTTATATTTTTAGTAAACTTTAAACACGATTAATAAATTATTAAATAAATACTTGTTTTTTTATCATTTTGTTATATGTACACATATAATATACATATGTACTTCACCCGTTTACTATACGTTTTTTCTTTAATATTCCATTGAAAACTTATCCAAATTTTTAAAAATTTAAAAATGGCTATATCCTTCATTTTAAAGGGATAATAGACATTTTATATATAATATGTAAATGTAAATGTTAACTAATATTTATATATTTTTTTGTTGTTTTATTCGGGATTTTTTACTAATTAATATTTGTTAGTTAATTTTATTATTTTTTGATTATTTGTAATTTTACTTTAGTAAAAATATGTATAAAAAACCTCTATTTATTAATAATTTGTTTCAAATTAACACTTTAGAAACATTATTGTTTATATTGATAGTTTATATGTATATTCTTTATCAAAAAGTACTATATATTTAAATAAAATAATTAAAATATTAAACTTTAATATATATTTCTACTTATCTGTTTATTTATATAAAAAAGCTATTATGAAATAAATCAATAATTATTTCATAATAGCTTTTAGTTTATACCTTCTATTCATGTTACTTTTTAAAAGTATTATTTTTTTATTTTGTTTATATTTTTAATTTATATTTATTTAAGAACTTCTTCCCAGTCTTTATTTTCTAAATAATCTAAAAGCTGATTTCTTAACTCATCTTTCTTAAGTCCAAACTCTATTGTAGCTTTTAAGAAACCAAACTTATCTCCAACATCATATCTTCTACCTTCAAAGTCATAAGCATACATAGCTTCTTGAGAAATTAATGTTTTTAAAGCATCTGTTAATTGAATTTCTCCGCCTTTTCCTGGTGCTGTATTTTCTAATATTTCAAATATTTGTGGAGTTATTATATATCTACCAAGAATAGCTACATTAGTTGGTGCTTCTTCTTGTTTTGGTTTTTCAACTAAATCCTTTACTTTGTATACTCTATCTTCAATATGAAGTCCATCAACTATACCATATTTTGAAACATCTTCTTCTGGAACAGTTTGAACTCCTAATATTGATGTTTTATATTCATCAAAGCAATCCATAAGTTGTTTTAAACATGGCTTTTTGCTATCTACAACATCATCCCCTAATAATACTGCAAATGGCTCATTGCCAACAAATGTTTTAGCACAATGAATAGCATGACCTAATCCCTTAGGTTCTTTTTGTCTTATATAATGAATATCAACCATATCTGATATATCTCTTACAAGTTCTAAAAGTTCATCTTTTCCTGATTTCTCAAGTTCCATTTCAAGTTCTACTGATTTATCAAAATGATCTTCAATACATTTTTTATTTCTACCTGTTATAATTAATATTTCTTCAATTCCTGATGCAATAGCTTCTTCTATAATATATTGTATAGTTGGTTTATCAACTATTGGTAACATTTCTTTAGGTTGTGCTTTTGTTGCAGGTAAAAATCTAGTTCCAAGTCCAGCTGCAGGTATTATTGCTTTTTTTACTCTCATTATTTATCCCCCTCTTTAGAACAATAATTTAAATATTATCTACTAAAATTATCCTAGTAAAGTTAAATTTATAAAATTTATTAAAAATACGAATTTATTATATCATAACATTAAGTTATTTTTCTATATAACTATTCATCAATGTTAAACGTTATCTGTTGATAATTTGATAATTTTTTTGCCATTATCAAATCTATATTACATCATTTCCAAAGTTTATTTATTGAATTTTATAAAATTTAATGCTAATATAGTTGATATATTAAAATGTAAATAAATAAAAAGTTTACAAACTTTAAATATATTTGATTTTACGTTAAAAAATAAAATTATATTATTTTAATTTTAAAAAGAATTTATAAAAGGAAGGTTTTAATTATGAACAAAAGAACAAAAGATTTTTTAATAGTAGGCTTTGCTCTATTTGCTATGTTTTTTGGTGCTGGTAACTTAATATTCCCTCCGTTTCTTGGTAAATCGGTTGGAAGTGAATATATATTTGCTATAATTGGCTTTTGCTTAACTGGAGTTGGACTACCTTTACTTGCTATAATTGCATGTATAAAAGGTGATGGTACTTTTGAAACAATGGCTTCAAAAATTAGTCCTAAGTTTGCTTTAATTTTCGCAACACTTTTATTTGTAGCAATAGGACCTATGCTTGCAATTCCAAGAACTGCAGCAACAACTTATGAATTAACTATACATCCATTTTTCCCAGAAGTTCCATCAATAGCTTGGATGGTTGTATATTTTGCTATAAACTTATTTTTTATATTTAGAAAATCAAGTGTTATTGATTTAATAGGTAAATTTTTAACACCTGCATTACTTATTATATTAGCTATAATTATTTTTAAAGGAATAATATCTCCAATTGATGCTATTGAAAGTACTGGAGCTACATCAGTTCTTTCAAGTTCATTCCTTGAAGGATATCAAACAATGGATGCTCTTGCAGCATTACTTTTTGCAGCAATAGTATCTGGTAACATAATTGCTAAAGGTTATAAACAAAAAGATTTAGTTCCTATGACTATAAAAGCTGGAGTAGTTGCTGCTATTGGACTAGCCTTTGTGTATGGTGGTTTAACATTTATCGGAGCACAAACTGCTACTGCTGCACCAGCTGATGCAACAAAAACAACATTACTTTTATTTATTTCAAAAAATATTTTAGGAAATGTTGGTCCAGCAATTATAGGAATAGCTATGGGGCTAGCATGTCTTACAACTTCAATTGGATTAATATCTGCTGGAGCATCATTCTTTACTGAAATATCAAAAGGAAAATTACCTTATAAAGTTAATGCGTTAATTATTTCAGTAATTAGTATCGGAATTGGTTCTCTTGGTGTTGATCATATTGTAAAAATATCAGGACCAATACTTAATATATTATATCCAGTTGCTATAACTCTTATTGTAACAACTTTATTAGATAAATTCTTAACTAATATAAATGCTGTAAGACTTGGAGTTTATACTTCATTAGTTTTTGGAGTAATTGGAATAATTCCTGGAGTAAACTTAAACTTTATTCCACTTGGAGCTCAAGGATTCCCTTGGCTTATTCCAACAATAGTTGCTATACTTTTAGGATATGTAATATTTAGATCTAAATCTAAAAATGATGAAACTAATTTAAATAATTTAAATGAAATTGAAGCTTCTTAATTTTAAGAAGCTTCTTTTTAATTATTTCTTATTTAATATTAATTTTATTTTTCATTTTATTAATTAAATTATCTTTAACTTAGAATTTATTTATAAATATATTTCTTATAAATACATAATATAATTTTGCTAATATAATTTTAAATTTATTGCTTTTATTGTAATTTAATCGTTATAAATAGTTAACTTTACATTATTTTTTAATAATGATAAAATTTTGAATGTGTAAATTTATAATATTTAATTTATTCCAAACTTAAGTAAAGGAGGTTTTTTTATATGTCTATAAAATTAATTTGTATTGATATGGATGGAACGCTTTTAGATAATAATCATCAAGTATCAGAAGATAATAAAAAAGCTTTAATAGAAGCCAAAGAAAAAGGTATTATAATTGCTTTAACTACAGGTAGATTATTTACATCAGCTAAATATTATTCTGATTTAATAGGAATTGATGCCCCTATAATTTCATCTAATGGTGCCTACATAAGAGAAAAAAAATCATCTCATGTTTTATATGAAAGACCATTATCACTTGATGAATCTTTAGAAATATATAATATATCAAAAAACTACAATTTTAATGCTTACTTTAATACTCATGATACAGCAATATCTACTACTGAGTTTAAAGAAAATCATGCTTATAAAATTACTAATAAAAATATCCCAGAAGAAGATAAAATTAAATTTATAGTATCTAAAGACTTAACAGATACTTTAATAAAGCTTGAAGGAGATATTTTAAAATTTATCGCTGTAAATAATGAAAATAATGATGAAGAACTTTTAAAAGCAAAAAATGAATTCCTAAGTCTTGGCAGATATGAAGTTGTAAGTTCAGGACTTAATAATTTTGAAGTAATGAAAAAAGGAACTTCAAAAGGAAATGCAGTTAAGCATTTATCAGAAATGCTTAATATAAATAAAGATGAAATAATGTGTATTGGAGATAGTGAGAATGATCTTTCTATGATAAGATATGCCGGCATTGGAGTTTGTATGGGTAATGGACTTGATTTATTGAAAAAAGAAGCTCAGTATATTACTGATACAAATGTGAATTCTGGAGTAGCTAAAGCCATTAGAAAGTTTGCTCTTTAATCTTTTATACTGAAAGGAGAACAAAAAATGGGGGAAAAATCAAAAAGAAAAATGGCAACTTGGAAAAAGGTTGTTATAGGTATAGTTATTGCAATATTATTTATAATAGGACTTGGAGCTGGATATGTATATGCTATGCTTAATAAAACTAATAAAGTAGAACTTAATAAAAATAATCTTGGTATTAATGAAGAAGCTCAAAATGAAGCTAAAAAATCAGATATAACTAATATTGCATTATTTGGAATCGATGCTCCTCAAGGTCAAGTAGGAAGATCTGATGCTGACATGATTCTTACAATTGATAATAAACATAATAAAATTAAGCTTACTTCTCTTATGAGAGATTCATATGTTAATGTGAAAGGTCATGGAATGACAAAACTTACTCATGCTTATGCTTATGGTGGTCCTGAACTTGCATTAAATACTATCAATACTAATTTCGATTTGAATATTGATAAATTTATAACAGTAAACTTTACTTCACTACCAAATGTTATTAATAAGCTTGGTGGAATTGATATGAATATTACTAAAGGTGATTTAAAATATATAAATGGTTATATAGATAGTATAAATAATTATGATCATACAAATTCACCTCATATAACAAGTACAGGAATGCAACATTTAGATGGTGTTCAAGCTACTGCTTATTGTAGAATTAGATATGATGGCGGAGATCAAAGAAGAACTGAAAGACAAAGAAGAGTTATAACTGCTGTCTTCGATAAAATAAAAAATTCTCCTGTAACTGATTATCCAGGAATTTTAAATCAATTATTACCTCTTGTAACTACTAATATAAGTTCAAATGAATTTATAAGCTTAGGTAAAGATATAATTGATACTGGAGCTAATAAAATTGATGAACTAAGAGTTCCTTGTGATAAACATGAAAATGGAAAGCTTATAAAAGGTGTTTATTATATGACATTTGATATACCAGCTGAAACAAAAGAATTGCATAAATTTATTTTTGAAAATTAATTAAGACATAAAAGTAGGAATATTATTTCCTACTTTTGTACTTTATAAAACTAATGAAGTTAAACAAGTAGAACTATAGTACTACTTGTTTTTTATTTTTATATTAAAAATTTCTTTAAATCATTTTATACTTTTATTTACATAAAATCCTTATAATGCTATACTATATTTATAAAAATATATTTTATTTAATAAAGAATTATTTTTTATAAACATAATTAAAGATAATAAAACTTATATAGCAATAATTAAATCTAAAGTATAAGCAAAGTTAAAATATAAGCTTAGTTACTCATAATGTAGCTAAGCAAAATTTTTAACATTTATACGAACATACGTTCATATTTTTTATTATTTTTTATTTTATTTGCATATATATAAGTAAATATATTATTGAAAATTATTAATTAAAAACTAAAAATAAAACGTATAAATTGAAAGGGGGACATAATAATGCGAGACATAACTTTAATTCTACTTGCCAAAAATAATGATAAAAATTCAAAACAAATATTAATAGAAAAATATTTACCTTTAGTAAAAAAGGAAATTAAAAAATATCCTTTTATAGATAATTATGATTATAATGACCTTATTCAGTACGGAATACTTTCTATATTAAAAGCTATTAAAGCCTTTGATGTTGAAAAGAAAACACAATTTCCATCTTACGTTAAATTTGCTGTAATAAATAACTTTGCTTATCTTTGCAGACAAAATCCTTCAGAAAAATGTGCTACAAGTTTAAATATAGAAAATGAAGACGGATTAGAAATTATAGATTTAATTGAAGATAATAAATCAACAGAAGATATTTTTATAAATAACTATGAAGATAAACGTATACTTAAAGCAAGAGAGCTTTTATCCACTGAAGAAAGACAACTTTTTGATTTTTTAATGTATAGTGGTGTTCGTTGTCCATTAAAAAGATATTCTGAAAAATACAACATTGATTATTCTAAATGTATATATCAAAAGAAAAAATTATGTACTAAATTAAAGAAGATATTTTTAAATATATACTAAGCTTATATTTCATTTATCAAATATATTATTTATTATATGACTTTTTAAAAGATTTAATTCTATAATTAAAATTTTTTTTCTTACACCATATATTAATTTATTCTTTTATTATAAATTATTTATATAAATAAATTTTGAAATAAAAATTACCCCGTCAAGTAAATTTATAACAGCACCTTTTACTGTATCTTCTTAACGGGGTACACTTTACATAATTTATACTTTTTAATTATATTCTATTTTCTTTTATAGGATAATTGTTTCTTTTAAATTTATAGTAATTACTTAAAATATAAAGCTTTAATTTTCTTCTCCATCAGATGGCTTATCTGGCTTTTGATTTTCAACATTATTGTCTCCTGAATTATTATCCACTTCTGGTTTATGTTGTTCTCCATTAGAACCTGAATTTTCTTCATTCTGTACATTATCATTACTTGGTTTATTACTTGGCTTATTAACTGGCTTATGTGTTGAAGGCCTATTTGGTCTATGTGTTGGTCTATGTGTTGGCCTACTACTTGAATTACCAGATGAATTGTTTGGTCTTGAATTATTTGTATTATATGATGGTCTATAATTATTATTGTTACTATTACTTTCACTATTATTTATATTATCATCATCATTAGAATTATTCACATTATTATTGTTTTCTTCTTTCTCTTGCTCTTCTTGTCTTTTCTTTTCTTCTTCAGCTACCTTTTTCTTAATCTCTTTTACAATATTATTATTTTCAATATCAATATTATTTAAATAATACATAACATTACCATTTAATTTATCTTTAAATGTATTTATTATGTCTTTTGATGCTATACTTTCTAAACCAAGTTCATAATAATTACCCTTATTAAAATCATAGTTTTCTTTAATATTTATTTCACTTACAAATTCCTTGTACTTTAAAAATACGTCTTTATTAATTTCATTATTTACATCATCTGAAGCATTATCATAACAATAAGTTATACTTTTTATTAAAGTTTCATAATCTTCTTCTGAAAGTTTTGTAGAATTAACTAAAATCTCTTTAAACTTTTCTTTTACATCACTTTCTTTTAATTTAGGTAACACCTTTTCAACCTCTGAGATATTAACTTTTACTTCTGGAATATTTTTATCTATACTAAAATATTTTTTAAATACGAAGCTTGGAATTTCTCCTTTTTTCTTTACTATTTCATTTAATGGAGTTGAAGTATCATTATCCTTTTCTGAAACAAGAACTTTTCCATCATAATATTTTCCACTAATCTTCTTATCTTTTTCATTTAAGTTTACTATTGAAAAATACTGTAAATCATCACCTTTATTTAAAAGTAAAACAAATTTTTCTGGTAATTTAATTTCTTTGTTACTCTCTTCATCTTCTAATGTAACAGCCTGCATATTAACATTTGTAGGTTTACTTTCTAAGTGCCTAAATTTATAGCCTGAAACTAAAAATACTCCTACTAAAAGGCAAATTCCAAAAATATAAAAATAAGTATTTTGCTTTTTAATACTATTTTTATATTCATCCATCATTCTTTTTCCTTTTTTATCATTAGATCTACTTATAACTTGTCCTTCTTCGTACTTTAATGAATATCCATTTTCTTTATATTCTTCAAAAGCTATAGCTCCATCTTTAATGAGTTTCTTTACATATTCCTTACCAGTAAAAAATGAAAGTACAAAGGTTAAAGCAAAATCAGCTAAAATTCCAAAAGGCATTTCTATTAAAAAGACTAAAAGAGCTTGTATTAATAATAACCCAATACCTTTTATAAACTCCTTTCTTATAATATAAGAAATACCTCCAATTAAAAAAGTTAAATAATCAAAGTTATACGGAATAGTTTTTAAATTATCATCTTTATCAACTAATACAGCGTATCTTATTCCTCTTCCTTTAAGGAATGTATATTCATTTATATAGTTTCCTTTCATAGTTCCTCCTATTTTTTTGTATTATATATCTAATTTTAACATATTATTGTATGTTATGCATAAAAAAGTAAGCAAGGACTTTAATTAAAATCCTTGCTTATTTTTATAATTATTTTTTATGTTTTTCCTTACCTTGAATTTCTGGTACTGGATTCATATCATTTTTTTGTGGTGTTTTAAATCTTTTACTTTCCCATGATGATGGTTGATTCTTTTTTGCCATAATAAAACCTCCTATACAAAAAGCTTTCATTTTAAGCTTTTGTATTTAGATTATTTTTTATACGATTTATTTATAATATATTATTTTATAACAGATTTATCTTTATAACATTACAACTATCATATAATTAGCTAAATTTCATTTTTATCAATTTTTTCTTTAACATGTCTCATTGATTTATTTACTATTATAGCTATAACTACTCCAACTAACATAAAAGCTATTCTCATTGGAATTGAAACAGTAAAATTAAATAAAATCATTGCAGCTGAAAGTGCATTAAGAGTAACAAATATCATTTGATATTTATAAGGTTTAACAAACATATAAACATAACTTATTATTAAAACAGCCATAGACTCTAGTGATTTTGGAACAATAAAATAAAATATAATAACAAATGCTATTGCACCAATTATAGTTCCAAATATTCTCTCTGGTATTCTTTCTTTAGTTTGTTCATAATAAGGTTGAGTAAGTGATAAAACAGTAGCACTTATCCACATGCCTTTTTGAAATCCAAAATAACTTCCAATAAACATTGATATAGTGATTCCAATTGCCATTCTTAAAGCAAAATTAGCTTGTATTTTATTAGCATGAAATTCTGTAGTAAACATTTCTTTTATACTTCTCTTATCATCATCTTTTGATTTTTTATGTGTAAAATAATATACTAATGCAACTATAATACTTCCAATAAAAAGTGCCCCTATTCTTATTAAAAACTGATTTAATCCTAGTATTGGATTTCCTTGCATAAATACATAACATAACATAAAAGGAAGATAAGCTTTATTTTCTACTTTATTTGAAAATATATATGTAATTAAATATACTGATATAAAGTTTAGTGGTATTCCAATAAAAGCATTAAGCATACTTACGTATGAAGTTACTCCCATAATTGTAAATACAATAATTATTGATGCTATTGCATCTTTAAATTTTATACTAACATCCATAGCACTAAACATAAGAGCTGCAGTTATTATTGTTACACCAACTAATGTATTGTCTTCTCCAAAAAACTTTGAAAATATTGATATAAATATTATTATGCCAAGCATAACTAATAGGTTGTCTATTAATTTTTTCTTACTCAAAAATTTTTCCTTTTTGGGTTTCATTGATGAATCCATAGTTGTCCACATCCCTTTCATATAACTTTTTTTGGCATTAAAGAAAATCTTAACATACCATATTAATATTATCAATAAAAAAATTTATAGTTTTAAGTACTTTTTGTATATAATATATTAATTCTAGAATTTATATTATAATACAAATTTCCCTGGAAATATGTCGATTTTACTCTACAAATAAATATAAAAAAACTAACCTCTAATATTTTGAGATTAGTTTCATACCAATTATAAAACCTAAAGTATTCATAATAATATCATTAGCATCAAATATTCCTGTTTTAGTTATACCTTGAGTTAATTCAACTAATAATATATATATTATAAATATAACTGTCATAGTTGTAATATTCTTATTAAATTTAAATTTTATGTATATTCCAATCGGTATATACATTAATAAGTTACCAACTATATTTATTAATGGAGATAAAATTTCAGATTTTAAGTTATATATAGAATCAAATGGATTAAATATAAATGACATATTATTAGTTCTTGCTTTAAAAAAAGTTATAGCTATTAAAAATAATATATAAATAACTATAAAATTATTTGCATGAATACTAATCTTCTCATTATTTATTAAAAAATTAAATAATATATATAAAACTAGTGAAATAAGTGTTATAAATATTGTTTGAATAAATATATTCTTCGAATATCCAAGTTTAATCCAAAACGGTAAAATAAATTCAATATTTATTATGCTGCTTAAAATTACTGATATTATCATAAATAAGTCTTTATTTGTATTCATTTTATGTTTATTTCTAATATTTCTATTTTTATTTCTATTATGCTCTATACTAACTTCATTTATTTTTAAATTATGTTGTTCATTATTATGTATATCGCTTTGATTATTGATCATATATCCTACCATCCCTCTTTCATTTTACTAATTTATTATATTACTATAAATGTAAAAATTTATTAAAATAATATTATTTAAGAAATTTTTAATGAAGTAATTTAAATTAAATAATTATTTACTAAAATTCTTTAATTAATATAAAATAAAAAAGACCTTACAATAAGTAAAGTCTTTAAAAAATTCCTAATAGTTTTTTCTTCTTTATTCTTCTATTACTTTGTTCTATAACTTCATCATTAACTAAACATTCTAAATTATTTAATAATTTATCTTTTACGTTATTAAATTTTATTATTTTGTTTTCGATTCTGTCTTCTGATACACGATTTTTTATTATAAAATTATATATATTTTTCTCAAGTAAATACTTTGCAACATTTTTTACACTTCTTCCATAATCCCCCTCAAGGCTTTTTGCATCAAGAATAAAAAGACATCCAGCATCTAAAAAATGATTAATTTCCTCTATATTTTTTGTTATTTTGTCTAACTTCTCTGGATAAAGTATTATTACAATATGTCCATTTATCTGCATATCATATATTTCTTTAAATATGTAATCCGAATAATTTTCATCAATAAGTATGATTTTGTATTTATCCGATTTCTTAATATATTCTTTAAAAATAAATTCGCTTGCCCCATAAAACTCATTTAATTCTATATCATTTATAGATTTAAATTTTTTAATATTTCCCATAATCCACTTCCTTTTATCGTATGTTAATTTTAAAATATATTTTGTACCATTATTATATACAGTCTTTTTTTCTGTTTCAATATTAATTTATTAATATTTATCAATATTATGTTGTAATTAATATTTTCTTAATCTTTTCTTTATTAATTTGTTAATTTTTGTTTGTTAACTTTTAAATATTATTACTATAAAAAAGAACCCTTATTAGCGAATACTATGCTAATAAAGGTTCTATATTAAATAAAATATTATAAATTTACTATTTCCATAACATTTTTTTCAAAAGCTTTAATTTTTTCTTCTGAATCTTCAACTGACTTACCAACAACAGCTAAGTAAATCTTAATTTTTGGTTCAGTTCCTGAAGGTCTTACAACAAACCATGAACCATCTTCAAGTACATATTTAAGTACATTTGATTTTGGAAGTGTAACATCTTTAACTTCTCTTGTTTTTAAATTCATTTCTGTTGATGCTTTATAATCAAAGAAAGTTTCTACCATAACTCCATTAACATCCATTATCGGATTCTTTCTTAAGCTATCAAGACATTCTTTAATTTTCTCTTGTCCTTCTTTACCTTTTAAAGTAATTGAAACTAAATGCTCTTTATAGAATCCATACTTTTTACAAAGTTCTATAAATGCTTCATAAAGACTTAACCCTTCTGTTTTATAGTAAAGAGTCATTTCAGCAATAAGCTCAGCGGCAACTACTGCATCCTTATCCCTTGCATGATCTCCAAAAAGACATCCATAACTTTCTTCAAATCCAAATAAGAATTTATGACTACCTGTCTTTTCAAAGTTTGTCATCATTTCTCCAATATATTTAAATCCAGTAAGAACATCAAATAATTCTACATTATAATGCTTACAAATATTTCTTACCATTTCAGTTGTAACTATTGTTTTAATTACTGCACCATTGTCTGGTAATTCATTTAAATCTGAATATGATTCAATGATGTAATTAGTAAGTAATACTCCCATTTGGTTTCCTGTAAGTATTTTATATTCACCTTTTGAATCCTTAACAATAGCACCAATTCTATCTGCATCTGGATCAGTACCAAATATTATATCTGGATTAATTTCCTTTGCCATATCAAGTGCAATTTCAAATACCTTTGGATCTTCTGGATTTGGATATGGAGCTGTTGGGAAGTCTCCATTTGGTTTTTCTTGCTCTTTTACAACATGTAAATTCTCATATCCAAGTTCTTTTAATATTGTAGTAACCGGCATTAAACCTGTACCATGTAATGGAGTATAAATTATTTTTAAATCTTTTGCATGTTTTTTAACTAAATCTTTTCTTATAGTATATGATTTTAATTTATCAATAAATTTTCTATCTACTTCTTCTCCAATTATGTTAAGAAGTCCTGAATTTAAAGCTTCTTCTTTAGAAATTTTCTTAATATCTTTATAATCAACATTATTTATTTCTGTAATAATTGCATGTGCAGCTTCATCAGTAATTTGACAACCATCATTTCCATATACTTTGTATCCATTATATTCTTTTGGATTATGTGATGCAGTTAATACTATTCCTGCATTTGCTTTAAGTTCTCTTACTGAAAATGATAATTCAGGTGTTGGTCTTAAAGCTTCAAAAAGGTTTGCTTTTATTCCATGTCCTGCAAGTACAAGAGCAGCTTCTTCAGCAAATTCAGGCGACATATGTCTTGAATCATAAGCTATACATACTGATATGTTTTCTTTATACTTATTAACTAAATATCTTGCTAGTCCTTCTGTTGCTTTACCAACTGTGTAAATATTTAATCTATTTGAACCAGCTCCAATTACTCCTCTAAGTCCACCAGTACCAAATTCTAAGTCTTTATAAAATCTATCCTCAATTTCCTTTTCATCTTTTATTTCTTTAAGTTCGTTTTTTGTTGCTTCATCAAAAATTTCTGATTCTAACCAATTGCTATATTTTTCTTTGTAATTCATTCTGAATCCCCCTTGTATATCTTTACACAGTACTATTATAACTAATTTTCCCAAATAAAAAAATACTTAATTATGTATAATATGCATTTTTGTTATTTTATTCAAATTTTACATTTTAAAATAACTATTTAATTCTATAATTGTTCAAAATTAACTCATATTTAATTTTGCTCTTTTCTTTTTGATAATAATTTTACTACAAATATTAATGCTAAAATTTAAGTTTATCTTTTTTAAAATTTTTATCATATAAAAAATATGAAGTGTTTTTAAATAAAACACTTCGTATATAATCAATCTATGTTATTATATTTTCTTTATAATTCTATTATTTTCCCACTTGGTGTAACAAGTACAGTAAATGCTACTCCATTTCCACCTTGTTTCATAAGCTCTTTTGATTTTACTTGAACCAAATAACCTTTTTCACCATTAACATTTTTCATATTTTCACTACATGAATATATTGTATCTGAATCTTTACCATACTTTTTTTCACAAGCAATTACAGCATCCTTTGATGTAAATTTACTTGATACTGTTTTTGATTGTTCTTTCTTATTAGATAATTGATTTTCAGATTTAATTCCTTTATTACTTTCTTTAGCAGTAACTACTTTTTTTGTATCATTACCTTCATTATTAATTGAAGGCTTTTTATTATTTAAATCTTTTTCTTTATTAACTTTATTTTTTATATTTTTATTAAGTTCACTTTTAGTACTTTCTTTACTTGTATTTTTATTTTCTTCTATGTTTATAGAATTATTTCCACCTGTATTATCTTGCTTATTAATATTTTCTTTAGACTTAGATTTATCTTCTATTTTTGTATTTTCATTATTATAATCTTTATTTCCACATCCAACAAAAGCATATATTGGAAATAAAATTAAAATTCCACAAATGAACAAACTATATAAAAGTCTTCTTTTATTTTTCATTTTTATTCTTCCTTTACTTTTCATCTCTATATATCCTTATAGCATCTTCTCTTTCTCTATTGTATCTGCTTGCAACAGCCTCTTGTACAGCTTTTGAGCAATTAGGAAAATGAACCAAAGCTCCTTTTGAATTTCTACGTCCTCTTTCTTTATATACAGCTGTTATAAAATCTTCTATGTTTGAAATATTTTTAAGAGGTTCTATTATTCTGTAAGCTCCATATCCACCATGTTGTACTGCTGTTGACCAAAGTACATTTCTAGCAGAAAAATCATTTAAAATTTTATTAAAATCTCCACTCTTTTCTAATCTATTTACTAAATCATTATAAAAAGTTATCTTTGTATATGTATGTTGTAAATTATAAAATTCATTGTAATGCTCTTTTGCAATTGTCTTCCAAGCTGCATCAAAATTCTTTCCACAATTTGATCCATTATCTAACTTTCTTGCATTAATTAACTTTGTATAAAATTCATTATTTTCTCCTGAAAGCCAGTTAACAAAATTATCTAAAGAACCTAACTTTGATGATAATTGCCAAGCTCCATAAGATTTACCACCATAATCTCCTTCTCCTGAAGACACACAACCTGGATCACCATTTGATTCATACTTTTCAGATAATATTCCTAAATAATCATTACAATTATTATCTTCATAAACTTCTACTGCTGTATCTCCACCTAAATAAACACTTACATAACCATAATAAACTTGTCCATCATCAGTATATTTAATATGATAATAAGTAAGATCACTTTTTTCTCTACCTAAAATTTCAACTTTTGAATTTGGTGAAATTGTTATTAAAACTGCTGACTTAAGGCTTGGACTTTTTCTAAGATTCATTGTATAATCTGTAATTTTTCCTTTAGCATATTTTTGATCTTTCATTGAACCATCACTGTTAAACTCATAAGCCTTATTTCCTAAGTTTATTCTATCAGTTCTCATATCACCATCTTTATTTAAGTAATACCACTTATTATCAAGTTTAATCCAACCTGTTTGCATCTCTCCACTATTATTCATGTAATACCATTTATTATTTACCTTTTTCCACTCAGTTGCCATATCTCCATTATTGTTTAAATAATACCATTTATCATTAAGTTTAAGCCAACCTGTTTGCATTTCACCATCTTTATTCATATAATACCATTTGTTATTTATCTTTTTCCAACCCTTTACTAAAGTACCATTTTCATTTTTATAGTACCACTTTCCATTCTTCTTAATCCATTCAGCTTTTCTTATTTTTAAAGTTCCATCACTGTTAAATTCATATTCCTTATTATCTATTTTTATTTTTCCTGTAGCTCTTTCACCTGAAGATTTTAAATAATATTTTTTATCACCAAGCTTAAGCCACCCTGTTTGCATCTCTCCATTATCATTTAAATAATACCAATTTTCTTTTACCTTAATCCAATCTGTTTTCATTTCTCCATTACTACTTAAGTAATACCATTTATTATTTACCTTTTTCCATCCTGTTGCCATATCCCCATTATTATTTAAATAGTACCAATTTCCTCTTACTTTAATCCAACCTGTTTTCATTTCTCCATTGCTACTTAAGTAATACCATTTATCTCTTACCTTTTTCCATCCTGTTGCCATGTCCCCATTATCATTTAAGTAATACCATATTCCCTTTACTTTAACCCAACCTATCTTCATTTTTCCTGTGCTATCCATGTAATACCACTTATTATTTACTTTTTTCCATCCTGTTGCTAAAGTGCCATTACTATTTCTATAATACCAAGTACCATTTCTTTTTATCCATCCTGCTTGCACATTGCTACTTATCTTTTTTACATTATTTTTATGATAAGTTGCAGCATTTCCATCTAATGCTGGAATAAAACTTAATAAAATACCAGATAATATTAATATTTTTATTATACTTTCTTTTTTCATTTGTTTTTTATTTCCCCCTATATTAAATTTTATTTATTATGTTATATGAAGATTAATATTAATAGTAACCTATAATATTCTAAAATTAACATAATAATATTATATATAAAAAACTTTGTTTATTATACTATTTAATTAAATTTATATATAGATAAAAAAATTTCCTCAAATATACTATTAAAATTTAATTTAATAATACATTTGAGGTAATAAAGTAATTATTATTTATTTTCTTCTTTTTCTGCTAATGCTTTTAAATACTCCATAAAGCCATCTCTTAAATCTTCTCTTCTTAATGCATATTCAACTGTTGCTTCTAAGAAACCTTGCTTATCTCCAACATCATATCTTCTTCCTTCGAAGTTATATGCATACATTGCTTCTTCATTTATAAGCTCAAGTAATGCATCTGTAAGTTGAATTTCTCCACCCTTACCTGGTTTTGTTCTTTCTAAAATTTCAAATATTTTTGGTGTAACAATATATCTTCCAAGTATAGCAACATTTGATGGTGCTTCTTCAACACTTGGCTTTTCAACTAATCCTTTAACTTTGCATACTCTATCTTCAATTAATATTCCATCAACTATACCATATTTATTTACTTTATCTTCTGGTACAGTTTGTACTCCAAGTACTGATGTATTATACTCATTATAACAATCAATAAGTTGCTTTAAGCATGGTTTTTCATCATTATATACAACATCATCTCCAAGTAATATTGCAAATGGTTCATTCCCTACGAAAGTTTTAGCACAACTTATAGCATGTCCAAGTCCTTTAGGTTCTTTTTGTCTTATATAATATATATCTGCCATATTTGATATATCTTCAACCATTTTAAGCATTTCTTTTTTACCTGATTTTTTAAGTTCTAGCTCAAGTTCTACTGATCTATCAAAATGGTCTTCTATACATTTTTTGCTTCTTCCTGTTATTATAAGTATTTCTTCTATTCCTGAAGCTATTGCTTCTTCTATAATATATTGAATTGTTGGTTTATCAACTATTGGAAGCATTTCTTTTGGTTGTGCTTTTGTCGCTGGTAAAAATCTTGTACCAAGGCCTGCTGATGGTATTATTGCCTTTCTTATTTTTTATTCATAATTCTTTTTCCTTTTTAACTAACTAAAAATTTAAATAAAGTAATTACTTATTACATCTAATATCTTTATACAAGCTGTTCCATCTCCATATGGATTCTCTGCATGTGCCATTTCTTTATATGCTTCTTCATCTAATAAAAGTTTCTTAGCTTCTTCATAAATTTTATCTGTTTCAATTCCTGCAAGTTTTATTGTACCTGCTTCAACTGCTTCTGGTCTTTCTGTTTCTGTTCTAAGTACCATTACTGGTTTTCCAAGTGTTGGTGCTTCTTCTTGAATTCCACCTGAATCTGTCATTATAAGCTTAACTCTTGACATAAGATTTGCAAATTCAACATACTCAAGAGGTTCTATTAAGAATACTCTTCCTGCATATTCATCAAAATATTTATGAGCTAACTCTCTTATTGCAGGATTTTTGTGCATTGGGAATATAACTTCTACCCTTTCATCTTCTTCAATAAGCTTAATCATTGCTTTGAAGATATTTTCCATTGGCTCTCCCCAATTTTCTCTTCTATGAGTTGTAAGTAATATTACATTTTTATTTTTATAATCTATATCATTTAATATTGGCTGTTCAAACATTAATGTATCATCTATTACACTAAGTAACGCATCAATTACTGTATTTCCTGTAATAAATATTTTTTCTTCTGCTACACCTTCTTTTAAAAGATTAGCTTTATTTGTTTTTGTTGGAGCAAAATGAAGTGTTGTTATAGCACCTGTAAGTTTTCTATTTGCTTCTTCTGGGAATGGTGAATATATATCATATGTTCTAAGCCCAGCTTCTACATGTCCTACTGGAACTTGATTATAAAATGCAGCAAGTGCTCCATTTAAAGTTGTTGAAGTATCTCCGTGAACTAATACTATATCTGGCTGACATTTTTTAATTACTTCATCTACTCCCTTTAAAACTTTACTTGATATATCAACTATTGTTTGTCCGTGAGCCATTATATCAAGATCATAATCTTGATGAACATCAAATATTTCAAGTACTGTATCAAGCATTTCTCTATGTTGTGCTGTTACACATACTATTGATTCAAATCTATCGTCTTTTTCAAGTGCCTTAACTAGTGGACACATTTTTATTCCTTCAGGTCTTGTTCCAAAAACTGATAATACTTTTATCTTTTTCATATATTATCTCCTACCTATACATATTTTCATAATAACTTTGATATTCTCCAGATGTTACATTATTCATCCATTTTTTATTATCTAAATACCATTTAATAGTTTTCTTTATTCCAACTTCAAATGTTGTTTCTGGATACCACCCAAGTTCTTCTTTGATTTTAGTTGGATCTATTCCATATCTTCTATCATGACCTTTTCTATCTTCAACAAACTTAATTAAGTTTTCTGTAACTTCTTTATCAACATTTTCATTAATATATGAAATTACTGTTTTAACTATTTGAATGTTAGTTCTTTCATTATGTCCACCAATGTTATAAACTTCTCCTAATCTTCCATTATTAATTACCATGTCAATTGCTTTAGCATGATCTTCAACAAATAACCAATCTCTTATATTCATACCATCACCGTATACAGGTAAATCTCTATGCTCTAAACAATTATTTATTAAAAGTGGTATTAATTTTTCAGGGAATTGGTATGGTCCATAGTTATTTGAACATCTTGTTATGTTAACTGGCATTTTATATGTATCTGCATATGCCTTAACCATTAAGTCTGATCCTGCTTTACTTGATGAATATGGACTATGTGGATCTAATGGTGTTGTTTCCATAAAGTATCCTGTATCTCCAAGTGAACCATATACTTCATCTGTTGATACATGAAGAAACTTAACCCCTTCTTTCCATCCATTTTCTGTTTCCCATGCATTTTTTGCACAATTAAGTAAGTTTACTGTTCCTAAAACATTTGTCTTTGCAAATATTTCTGGTTCTTTTATACTTCTATCAACATGAGATTCAGCAGCAAAATGAGCTACATAATCTATATCATATTTTTCAAAAAGTCTTGTAACTAATTCTTTATCACAAATATCTCCTTGAACAAATATATGTCTTTCATCATTTTCAACTGATTTTAAATTTTCTAAATTTCCTGCATAAGTTAATTTATCTAAATTTAGTATTTTTATATCTTTATACTTATTTAGCATATAAAGTACGAAATTTGATCCTATAAATCCTGCTCCACCAGTAACTAAGTATGTTTTCATTATTATTCACTCCTATTATTTATTAAGATTACTTATAAAGTTTTCTATAGCTTCTTCCCAATCTCTCATTTCATCACCAATTGTACATCTAAGCATCATATTATCTAATGATGAATACTCTGGTCTTTTTGCTGCTGTTTTAAATTGTTCTGAAGTACAAGGAACTACTTCACAATCAATATTTGAAAGTTCCATTATCTTCTTAGCAAAATCATACCATGTACATTCTCCATTTCCTGTACAATGATATACTCCATATTCCTCTGTTTCTATAAGCTTTAAAATATGGTAAGCTAAATCATTTGCATTTGTTGGATTTCCAGTTTGATCATTAACAACTGTTAACTTATCTCTTTCTTGTCCAAGTTTTCTCATTGTATATACAAAATTATGTCCTATATATCCATAAAGCCATGCTGTTCTAACTATGAAATATTTTGAGCATAATTCTCTGACAAATTTCTCTCCCTCAAGTTTTGTTTTTCCATATACGCTATATGGTCCAGTTAAATCAAATTCTGTAAAAGGAGTTTCTTGAGTTGTACCACTAAATACATAATCAGTTGAAACTTGTACTAATTTTGAACCATTTTCTTCAGCTGCAATAGCTAAATTTCTTGCTCCTAAAGTGTTAACTTTAAATGCAAATTCTTTATCTGTTTCACATCCATCAACATTGGTAGCTGCAGCACAGTTTATTATTACATCCGGATTTTCAATTCTTACAACTTCTTTAACTTGTGAAAGATTTATTATATCAAGTTTATCAACATCTAATGCTATAACTTCATAATCTTTAACATAACTTGGCATATCCCCTATTTCTGATTTTCCTGAATTAATTATTGAAATTAATTCATTACCAAGTTGACCTTTTGCACCTGTAATAAGTATTTTCATAATACGTTCCTCCAATGCTTAATATACAAATGGTAAATCAAGTTCTTTTAATGTTTTTTGATTTTTATCTTTTTCTGATAATAAAATTTCATCAATTCCTTCTAATGGCCATTCTACTCCAATATCTGGATCATTCCATAAAACTCCACCATCATATTCTGGTGCATAGAAGTTTGTACATTTATAATTAAAAGTTGCTTCATCTGAAACTACTAGAAAACCATGTGCAAATCCTTCAGGAACATAAAATTGTTTTTTATTTTCTGATGTTAAAAGTACACCTTCCCACTGTCCATATGTTGGTGATCCTTTTCTTAAATCAACAGCTACATCATAAACAGCTCCACTTGTAACTCTAACTAACTTACCTTGAGTTTTTTGTGTTTGAAAATGAAGTCCTCTTAATACACCTTTTCTTGACTTTGATTCATTATCTTGAACAAATTCCATAGCAAGACCAGCCTCAAAAAAATCTTTCTTACTATATGTTTCCATAAAGTATCCTCTTTCATCTCCAAAGACTGTAGGTTCTATAATATATAAATCTTTAATTTTGGTTTCAATAAAATTAAACTTTCCCATTTTATTTCATCCTCTCTATTTAGTTGCTGCAACTTCTTCATATGCCTTTTGTTTTTCAGCTTCTTCAACAATATCAACTAAATATTTTCCATATCCTGTTTTCATTAAAGGTTTAGCAAGTTCTATTACTTTATCTTCACCTATCCAACCTTTTCTATATGCAATTTCTTCAAGACAAGCAATATATGTTCCTTGAGTATTTTGAACAGCTTCAACAAAATTTGATGCTTGAAGCATTGAAGCATGAGTTCCCGTATCAAGCCAAGCCATTCCTCTTCCAAGTAATGTTACACTTAAATTTCCTTCTTCCATATAAACTTTATTTAAATCAGTTATTTCAAGTTCTCCTCTTGCTGATGGCTTTAAAGCCTTAGCTTTTTCAATTACTGAATTATCATAGAAATAAAGACCTGGAACTGCATATTTTGATTTTGGCTTTTCTGGTTTTTCTTCTAAAGATAACACTTTACCCTCTTTATCAAACTCAACAACTCCAAAAGCTCTTGGATCTTGAACATAATATCCAAATATCATTGCACCTTCTTTAAGATTTGCTGCATTTACTAACTTTTCTGAGAAGCTTTGTCCATAAAATATATTATCTCCAAGTATCATGGCAACATTATCATTACCTATAAATTCTTCTCCTATCATAAATGCTTCTGCAAGTCCATTTGGTTGCTCTTGAATTGCATATTCTATATTTAATCCAAGTTCTGAACCATCTTTAAATAATTCTTTAAAATGAACTATATCTCTTGGTGTTGATATAATTAGAATATCTTTTATCCCTGAAAGCATCAAAACTGACATTGGATAATATATCATTGGTTTATCATATACTGGAACCATTTGTTTTGACATTGCCTTTGTTACTGGATAAAGTCTTGTTCCACTTCCTCCAGCTAGTATTATTCCTTTCATATAAATTCCTCCTAAGATTTCTTTTTATAAACTTAATAAAATTCTATATCCTTCTTCTGTTTTTTCAGCGGCTTTTTCCCATGTGTAATTTTGTAAAATATATTTTCTAAAATCATTACTATAGTCATTATTCATAGCACTATTAGTTGCACATAATATTGACTCTATATCGTCAGGCTTACAATAATAAGCATAATTTTTAAAATAATCTTTAGTTGTCCCCCTATCAGATACTACAATATTACACCCCATTACAGCTGCTTCTAATGAAACTAATCCTGGTGTTTCAAGCCAACTTGGTAATATATGAACCTTACATTGCTTATATATCTTATATAATTCTGCATTATCAATTTTTTCAATATATTCAAAATTCGAATTTGAATTTATTTCATTAATTACCTTTTCTCCGTATTTTCTATGCCCAGGTGATATAGCTCCTATAAATAGTACTTTATAACTTGAATTTTTTAATGCTTTTATTACATTTAATTGATTTTTTCTAGTTTCTAATCTACCTACACATAATATGTAATCCTTATACTTACTATATTTCTCTTCATATTCACAATCATCTAAATTATTTATTTTATCTAAGTCTATCGCATTTGGAACAACTGTATAATCATCCTTATTAAAATAGAATTTTTTTCCTAACTCATCCATTTCCATATACGAATTAGGAAGAAACCAATCAACTAATTGTAAAATTTCATCTTGCATTTTTTTAAAACTATTTAGCATTAAATACTTAGTTCCCTTATGCCTCTCATCTTTTATATAATATTTATAAAAAGCCTTTAATCTCTCTATATTATTTATACTGATTAAATTATTTATAACTTTTCTAATACCAATTTGACCTTTTCTTTCAAATTCATCAGTAGGCCAATATATTGTTGATAATATAATTTTTTTATTTTGTTTTTTTGCATTTTTTGCTTGAAAATAAGTTTCTTGTACTCTCGTTAAATTAAACAAATGTACTATATCATATTTATTTAAATCTGGTTCAAGTTCTGTTGATATATCAACATCTATGCCTCTTTTTTCTAGATACTCTTTAGTTTTTAATAATTGTATTGTATCTCCTCCTGGCAAAGTAAATAGATTTTGCCTTGATTGCATTAATACTCTCATAATAAATTTCCTTTCTAAAATGATTTTATAAAATCTATTATTTTATCAGCTTGAAACTTACGTGTATATTTATATTTATCTTGAAAATCATATGATGTATCTAATATAATTTTTAGTTTTTTTACTATATCATCAATATTATGCTTAGCACATTCCCCATACTTATGATTTATTAAATCAACTAATGGTTTATCATTAGTAACTGCTAATATAGGTTTTTCTGCACCTATATATTCAAATGTCTTTCCTGGAATAGCAAATCCACTTCCGCTAATATGTGTTAATATAACTGCAATATCTGAGTTAACTAAATATTCTATTGCTTTCTTATGTTCAACAGTTCCTATAATATTTAAAACTACTTTAGACTCTTTTACTAAATGATCTATTTCCTCTAAGTCATTTAATGCTTCACTATCTAAGAATCCAACAACATTAAATATAATATTTATATTTCTTTCATCACTATATTTTATCAATGCTAAAATAAAATCTTTTATATTTCTTCCTTTATAAATAGATCCTATATGAGCTAAAACTATTCTTCCTTTTTTACTTTCATATGTATAATCAAACTCTTCAAAGTCTCTACTATTATATCCATTTTTTATTAATTTAATTGTCTTTGTATTATCCATTTGTCTATAATAATTTTCTATTCCTTCTGATAAAACTATTAATCCATCTGAAATTTCTAACATATTTCTTTCTGCTTTTTTCATTATAAATCTTGGATTCCCTTTACCTATATTATGATTTAATATATCTCTAATTTCAGTAATAATTATTATACTTTTATTTATTTCTTTTATATATTTAGCAATATATATTGAATAAACATCTGGAACAGTTATAAAAACCTTTTTTATTTTTTTATTTTCTATAATTTCAATAATTTTATCTAAATTTTTATCATTCTCTCTTTTAAATTTCAAATAGCTATACTTGTAATTCCTCCAAATTTTTAATATCCAATCTTGCCTAAATAAATCTTTAAAAGAATTTCTATTTGAACCTCTATTATTAACATTAAAATTTAATTTTCCAGTATAAAATTTTAAATTTTCTTTTGAATATTTACTCTTTGAATCTCCATACTTTAAATCATTAACAACAATAACATCAAATGCTTTATTATATTGCTCCATAAGATCTGAGTATCTTACTGATGCAACTACAGGAAAACCTTCAACATAATCTGTTATATACATGATCTTTTCCATTACTTTTCCTCTTTTCTAAAGATTTCTTCACCATTTACATTAACTAAAATTATTAATATTCAAGAAATTTATATTTTAAAATCTATATATCTATTTTAAATTTATCATTTTTCTTATTAAAAAATATACTATTCAACACAAGGATAAAAATTCCATATAAAACAGTAGAATCAGATATATTTGCAATTCCATTATTAGTATTTACCATAACGAAAATAGCTACTATAGAAATTATATGTACCATATTCCTATTTAAAATTCCTTTAACTAAAGGTATTAAAATCATATATATGTATATAATTAATTCACCTAAATATCCAAAATCATATAATAACATTATAAATGGATATTCAAAGTTAAATATATTACTTCCTAAACTAATTGCCACCTTTCTTGATACTCCTAAACCTAATCCTAAAAATTTTGGCTTTAATACATAAGATGATGATTCTAAAATAGAAATTAATGAATTTCTACCAGTTGTAATATCTCCTGAATCTATAGCAACCTTAAATCTTGTTAATAATATTTCTCTAAAAAAACTTGTATTAAATAATAAGATAATAATACTTAATATTAAAATACTATTTAATATTTTTTTCTTTCCGCCAAGTCCATACATTAATATAATGTAAACTAGCCCTATTAAAATTGCAGTTTTACTTCCTGAAATAAGTAGTCCTAATAACCCAACAATTATAATAACTGCTTTATTAGTTACAAATTTATCTTTTATTCCATATGTAAAATTAATAATAAGATAAAAAAGAAAATATGTTGCATTGGTTAGTGGATGTCCAATAATTGAATAATATCTGTATACTTCCCAACTTCTTTCTTCATACATTAAATCTTTCAATGGATATCTATTAAATATTGATATAACATAATTCATTAACTTTCCATCCAAGAAAAAATCTATAGTTCCAAACAATAATAACACTATTATTATTTTATTATAAATCTTCAAAAATCTATTTATACTTTTTATCGTAATAAAATTATCAACACAAAAATATAATGGAATTATAAGAAAAAATATTATTCTAAATTTACTTATTAAATCAAAATTATTATTAAATGCTATTCCAATACTCCAAAAAAAGAATAATATTATAATCCATACTATTTTCAATCTTTTGTAAACAATTAATTTATAAAATAAAATAAAACTTAGTATTATATAAATAATATTATATTTTGAAAATATATTATGTCCAAAAATTGTTTCTCTTATAACATCATTAAAAAACATTATCGAAATAATTATCCAAAACATTATTTTTGATAAACTTTTACTAGATGCATCTATATCAGAATTAATTTTTTCCAAACAAATCTCCTCTTCCCAATAAATTATTATTACTATATCTAATCTACATACTTATATATTCCATTTTCTAATGGAATATTAAAAATTCCACTTATTCCCTTTATAATTTTTCCAGAAGGTGTTTTTATACTTTTTACTTTTTTAATTTTTATAGTAATAAATCTATATTCATATTTTTCCAACATTTTAAAATTTGTATCAAAACCATCTTCAACTATCTCAAATTTAATATTTTCTCTATAATATACATAAGAAGCAAGTTCACTGCATGTACAATTCCATATATTTTTATTTTTTAAATACTTAAATATATTAACTAAGCTTTTTTTATCATCATATATATTGGGAGTTTGCCTTCTACCATCATCTCTAGCTGGAGATATATGCTCTTGTATAGATATTATTAATTTATTTTCAATTAAACTATCTATAATTTTCAATTTTTTTCTTGATAAAATTTGTGGAAATAAAGTTTTTAATATTTTTTTTGGTAAATTCCCATTTCTTGAATATATACCTGTAAGCAATCCACCATTAACTGTTGTTGGAATATCTATAATATTGTTTTTTCCAAAAAATTTTATATCATTATTAGTAATAAAATTTGTATCTATTCCATGAAATTCTTTAATTAATCTATTTTCCTTTGATGCAGCCTGAGTATCTAAATTACAGAATCTACACCACCATAAAAATTTCAATTCATCTATACTACAATCTGAAAATTGATTACTCATATATCCACAGTACTTACCACCTAATGGTTTTTTTCCTAATGTATCTATATAAATATCAATTCCTTTTCTAGTTTTTAAATTGGCTTCTTCAACACTATTGAATAGTTCCCATTCCTGTATAAAATCTTCATTTATTTTTCCAACTCTTCCATGATCAGTTCCATGGTATGCTATTTCAAATTTTGTACTATCATTTATTTTTTTAAAAAATTCTTTACTTTTATTTGAATTATTAATTGGTCTTGATATTGATTTTATATAAGGATTTTCTATCATTCCAACTCTATTACCTACTGGAACAAAAAAAGTAACTTTTATATTCTTAAAATCCCTAAGAATATTATTTTCTAAATATCTAAATGAAGAATTTTCAGAAAATCCTGCATATCCCCAATCTTCTTCTATATCAATCTCTCCATTATTATTAGTATCAACCCATACATTTGCTAAATCATCTATCATAAATACAACTGGTGAGTTCGCATCATTATACCATTTACATATATTCATTACATTTTCCTGCCTTAGTTTATTTTAATATTTGTTTTAAACACCTTAATTTATATCTAATAGTAGGTCTTAAATCTCTATAATCTGAAAACATAGATTTATATTTATATCCAAACATTATTTTCAAAAATTTATTTAATGAAATTTTCTTTTGTTTATATAATTCTATTAATCCACTTTCATAATATATATATATATCTTTATTTGTTGCTTTTAATTTATTACTTTCATCAAATGGGTATACTTCACATGAATTATTAACATATTTTGTTATACTACACCATTGAACCGGCCTAGTATTTATTTCTAACAACTTATATTCTTTATTATCTTCATCATACAAAAATTCTAATTCTGCAAAACCATTATAGTCTATACTTTTCAATATATTATTGCTTATATAAACTATATCCTCATCATTTACTAAATGCCCTAATACTGTAGTTCCACCTTCTCCTAATAGATCTTTCTTTAGTACATTAACTTTCTTAAATTCATTATTGAAAAATCCATAGACACAAAGCGACTTTTTATAATTAACACACTCTTGTATTATCAAATCTCCATATAATTTTAAAATGTCATTTTTGAAAGATTGTAACTCCTCATAAGAATATATTTTATAATATTTATCACCAAATATATTTCTAAAAATTTTATTATACATTTTATTTGGCTTTAATATTATTGGAAATTTAAAATTTTGTTTAATATATACTAAATCAGCTTCTTTGTTTACAAAAATAGTTTTAGGTATCACTATATTCTTTTCTTTCATTAAATTATAGAATAATTTTTTATCTATATTAGATTTTATAATATCAGCATTTTTATATGGTAACTTAAAATATTTATTAAGAACACTAAAATTATTACATATTATACTATTAATATTATCGTCAGCTGCAATAATAATATATGCATCTTTTTTACCTATATTAATTAAATCATATATAAATTGTTTTTCATCATTATCATGCCATGTTATTTTCTTTATTTCCTTTATATATTTTGATTTTTCATTTAAACTAGTTATACTACTTTTTTTGTCTTTTACTAATAATATTTCTATTCCTTGTTGTCCCAAATTTCTAATTAAGCTAAGTGTAGTTGCAGACTGTGTATCAAAGGTCAACAATTTTAATTTTTCTTTCATTACTATCTCCTTAAATATTTTGAAAATATATTTATAACTATACTTTTCACAGCTATTATCTTTAATTTATCTACTAGGAAAATCCATAAAAATGCAATTATACACTCAAACAAAAATTCTAATATTGAACTTTTAATAAATAATGTTAAAGTAAAATATATTGCATACATTATTATAGTTATTAAATACATAAATATTGTTTTTTTACTTGTTTTAAACTCATAACTTGATAATTTATCAGATACTTTTTTATATAAAATATTCATAATATAATATGATATAACTGTTGATATAGTTGCACCATACATTCCAAAATAATGAACTAAAATGATATTAAGTATAATATTTAATACTCCTCCAATTATCATCACATAAGCATCGTAATATGTTTTATTTGATACATGCATTCCTAAACTATAAAATTGCGATTTACCGTATATAAAATATGATATTAATATTAATGGTATTATCTTATATGCATCTATAAAATCTGGAGTAGAAATTATTCCTATAAGAGTTTTACTAAATATTGATATTAAAAACACAATTCCTATTCCTAAAATATTATAACTTTCATATTTAGATGATAGTTTTTCACTTGCATCACTATCATGACAAACCGAAAATTTAAAAGGAGTGAATGTTTTTCTAAATGGATCTATAAAAATTGGATCTATAAGCATTCCTATCTTATATCCCAATGAATATATCCCCGTAGTTGATAAACCACAAAAATACTCTATAACATATCTATCTGCTAAATTTAATACTACACTTGATAATCCTGATGGAATCAATTGTATACTATAATTTGACATTTCTTGCAACATCTTTTTATTAATTGTAATTTCAAAAGATTTTCTTTGAGTTATAAATAAATATATCATTATAGGAATATTGCCAATGACATATCCCATATATATAGACATAACTCCGTTTTTTAAAATATTTATTAATATTATTATTAAAATTGTACTTAATATAACTTTCAAAGTTTCTATAATTACCACTTTTTTAGCATTATATGTCATTGAATACTCTATTAATAATATATATATTATTTGATCTGTAGCACACCTTACCAGCAATAAAAACATTAAAAAATTAGAATTACTTATATGTAACAGGCTTTCAGAATATACTGGAGAAAATATAGTTCCTAAAATTGTTATTATAACCGCTAAAACTATTGCAAAAGTTATTGTTGTGTTTTTTAATATTCTTTTTTCATCTTCACTTTTATATTCATTATAAAATCTAGTATATCCTGATCCTATTCCTATAGTTATAAATATAGTTGCAAAAGAATATATCATATCTATTAATGATAATTGTCCAAATCCAACAGTTCCTAATTTATGTGTATATAAAGGTATTAAGAAAAAATTAACACCTTTCATAATAAATTGTCCTATAACATAAATTATAGTTGCTTTTCTTATTAAATTTCCTTTTGAATTATTATTTGAATTCATTTTTACCTCTTTATTATTGACCTTTATTTTTATATAGATTTAATATAGTCTCACTTGCATCTTTTATTTTTATTTTTTTTACTTTTCTTAAATAATAGTGATAATTATCAATAATATTTTTAGTCTTCTCTAACATATCATCATAGTCATAGTTTTTAAATAAAATTGTTCCTTCTGCCCTTTTACATGCATCACTTGCTAAAACTGGAGTATTTAAACTAATAGATTCTGGTATAGAAACTCCATATCCATCTTCTTTTGTTGCTCTTATAGTTAAATCACTTTTTAAAATTAATGAAGAAAATTCTACTTTTTCTTCACTATATAATAAAATATCATCTTTTAATCCTAATTTTTTAATAATATCATTTAATCTTTTAAATTCTTTAATATCATCAATCTGAGGAATTAAGAATACTAAACCTATATTTTTATTAAAATATATCTTTTTTAATTTATAAACCATTATTATTATCTCTTCAATTGAATATAAATTATCTAAAGAAGATGCATTACTTGAAATAATAAAATCTTTTTTTAATATAAATTCTTCTATTTTATTTGGTAATTTTTCAAATTTTATTGGATTTATATAGGCATTTTCTTCAATAATACATGTGCTTATTCCATTCTTTTGTAGTAAATCTTTATCTCCTTTTTTTACGCAAATAATAACATCAAATGTATTTAAAGTATACTTTGCTATTTTACCCCAAAATCCGTCAAAAAGATCTGTGCAATCTCCATGCATAGTTATTATTTTTCTTATTTTTTTCCCAAAAAACAAATTTAAAATTCCAAAATAAATTTTATTTTTTCTTCCAGCTTGATTTATATGTATAATATCTATATTTTTCTTGTACTTTAAAACTTTAAATAATATCTCTCTATTCCTATATACTTTAATTCCATACTTTTCTTTTACATCAGTATTAGTCCATACTTCATTTTCTATATTCAATTTATCTAAAATTTCTTTTAATCTCTTTATATAAATTGATATTCCCCCTACTGGTGGCGGATATGGTCCAATTTGAATTATCATATTTATTCCCTCAACTTCTTATTTTTACTTAATATTTTGTATAAGATATCTAAATTTACCACTTCTAGTTCTTTCTAATTTATCTGTAAATATAATTTTTAGTTCAATATTTGAATAATATTTATTAAATACTGAATTTACTAACTCAACTTGCTTATTTGATATTTCTTCATTAGAAACTATTTTTAATATTAGTTTTCCTTTTTCATCTTGAACATATTGGTATGCTTTTATTTTATCTTTTATTTCCCATAATGGGACATCTTGATAAATATATGAAATTTTTTTATTATTTTTATCAACAAAAAATTCTTGTTTTCTTCCTTCAATTTTAGAAATACTTTTATAATTACTATTACATTCACATTTTTCTTCAATATATACTCCAATATCATTTGTTCTATATCTTAATAATGGCATAACATAATTATTAAATCCTGTACAAACAATTTCTCCCGCTTCACCATTTTTAGCATATTCATTGTTTTCATTAATTATTTCTACATAACCATATTGGGGAATAAAATGAAGGTTTCCACTTTTAAGACATTGCTTTGCTAATACTGAATGTTCAGTATGCCCATAAAAAGTATAAACCTTACAATTTAATACCTCTTCAATTAAGTCTTTTTGAAAACTATATAAATTTTCTGAAGCAGATATTACTGCTTTAATTTTAGTTTTTATTTTTAAATTATTTTTCTTTATTAATTTAACAAATTCATAAGCAAATGAAGGATATACTTGAAAAAAGTCTGGATTAAATCTATTTACTAGGTTCACATACTTTTCTATATTTTCATCACTCATATCATATCCTGATAGTATTAAATCTCTTCCTCTATATTCAAAAAATTCACCTTCTGGTTTATTTCCTCTTAATATCACACTTTTATTCACTTTAAAAGGGCTATATCCTATTTCCTTCCATATATATGTTGTATATGCCCACTCATTATCTTTGTCATAACCTTTATCCATATATAATTTTAGAGGAACTCCAGTAGTTCCACCTGTTACTACTGGAGAAATTTTATTTTTATCATATTTATTAGATATTAGTTTTTCTGCATTTTCTCTAATAATATCTTTTGTTAAATATGGAATCTTTTTTATATCTTCTATATTTTTTATATCCTCTGGAATAATATTTTCTTTTAAAAATAATTCTTTATAATATGGAACATTATCATAACAATATTTAATTAGTTTTTGTAATTTTTGTAATTGTAATTTTTCAACTTGATTTCTTGATAAAGTTTCATCAAATGAACATAGTTCATTATATCTTTTTCTATATATTCGTCCATATCTATAATAATCTGGAATACTTTTATATACATATTTTAAAGGTTGTAGTAATTTATTTATCAAGTTTTTTTTCATAATAACAATTCCTTTTTATATTTTTATTTTTATTTTAAATTTATTTAAACTAGTTTCAAAAATTATTTGTTTATTTTTATTTAAAACGCCATATGATTCTGACATCATAGATTTATTTACATAAAATTCTAAATCCGTTATTATATGAATATATGAATTTATAATTATCTCATTATCTATTATTTTCAATTCTACATTTGGTGATAAATTTAAAATAACTTTTTTAATTTCTTTATTTTCTCCTAATATTTCATCAATTACATTTATTTCATTTTTATTTAAATTTATTTCTCTTTTATGAATTAATCCATAAGCACTTTTGTATCCTTCATGGATTCCTATAAACTTATACTCATTAAAAAATACCTTTTTAGAATATGTTCTTTCTTTAAGCGCAAATAAAATTTCAAAATCTATTTCATTTTGTTCAGTATTATTTATCAAAACTGTATTATGCATGGATGTGCTTCTGAATTTATTTCTTAACTCATAATTTGAAGTATATACATAACTTCCTGGATCTATAAATATATCATTTCCATCTATATTCAATACAAAACTCAATTGATCATTATGACTATGTGCACCTTGACCTCTAAATGACAATTCTCCACATCTAATTATCATATTAATTCTTTCATTTCTTAACATGTAATATCCACCATATTTATAACAATTATTTCTTATGAATTGACAATTATTTTTAATTTCCTTTTTTCCATATACAAATTTAAATGAATCTATATTTTTTATATTTAGATTTACATCTTTACAACCAAAATACCCACATGCCAAGGCAATAAGATATTTTATTGAATACTTTTTACTTGAATAATATTTCTCTAAAATTATAAATCTTCCATCATCATTATCTCCTAATAATGGTATTGTATAATCTACTTTTGAAATATTAAATAAAAATTCTATCATCAATTTTAATCTATCATTAAAATCTTTTGAGAAATAATATCCATTTTTCTCAGCAAATATCGCACTAAATAAGAACATTTCTGTAACTAATTTATGATAAGAAGTGGAGCCTTCATAACTTGTTCCATCCTTATTGGTCTCATTTAATATTTCTACTTCTAATTCTTTACACCCAAATTCAAACCACTCTTTTGTTTTATTATCATATTGTCCAAAATATATTCCTAACCAAAATAACCCACATATATCAGCTAAATAATGATTTGATTTGACTCCATCAACTATTTCTAAATTTTCATATATAAAGCTTCCATGCTTATACAATAAATCATTAATTAAATATTTAAAATCTTTATTTAATAATTTACTATCTTCAAATAATTCTAGAGAGATAATTATATTTACTGACCTTATTGCAACTTCCATTGCACAAGTCCAATTTACCGACATCTTATATGGATTTTCTTTCATCCATGAATTTAATTGATTTATAAACTCAATTGTATATTTTTCATCATTTGATATAATATACGCTTGTCCTAAAATAACCAATTGATGCATTCTTGATAACTCCCATGGTAACTTAACATCAGCATTATAATCTTTATCTACAATTTTTATTTTTTTATAATAATTATTTTTCCACGAAAATTTATTAATATAATCTCTATTCCAAAGAATATTTTTTCCTATATTTAAATAATTCATTCCCAAAAAATTAAACTTATGATTAATTATTTTATCTGCTGCATTTAAAATATTCCCATCATTTTTGAACATTTCTTTTATTTCATAATTATTTCTTAATAATCTTTTTTTATTTGTATTATAATTCAAATATGTATATTTATCTTTTTTAAACTTATATATATAGCTTTCAATATAAATTTTTAATCTTTTTAAAATTATATTAATTAGTTGCTTTAATCCTTTTTTTCTAATAATTTTAAATACTTTTTTTATCATTTTAATCTCCTGGCTTATAATTTATATCTTCCAATCATAACCTGAAATTTGTTTTCCATTATAAAACAAAATATTATTTTGTATAATTGTATTAACTAAAGAATTAGCTGAAATTATACTATTTTCTCCTATTACAGTACCTTTTAGAATTGTTGAATTGCATCCAATCCATACTTTATTATGTATAATTACCTCTTTTTCCCTTTCTTTTATTACTCCATCTTTTATAATAAAATGATAATCAGTATCCAATATATTAACATTCCAAGAAATTGCACAATTTTCACCAATTCTTATCTTTTTCATACATACAATTTTTGAACATTCATTTATATAACTATTATTATTTATTTCCATCTCAGCATTTTCACCAATAACTACCTTACATCCTCTTCCTATAGAAACATTACCATTTACTATAAATAATCCTTTTTTTTCTATTTGTAATATCATTTTATTAGGAATGTTATACGAAATTCCTAATTTTAAAATTCCATTATTAATTTTTATTTTTGCATTTTTCGCTATAATTATATTACAACCTTTTCCAACAAATATTTTTCCTTTAAATTTAATAGAATACCAAATAGATTTAAAAATTGAAATTTTAAATATATTTTTTATTTTCATTAGAAACTACTCACATCTTTCATATTTAATTAAAAAACGTATCCTCATATTTATTTACAATAATATCCCATGTATAATTATTAATTATTCTTTTTTTTGCCATTAATGATATATTCTTTATTTCATCATCTGAAATATATTCTAGATTATTAAGTAATTTACATAAACTTCCCTCTTCTTTAGAATAATATACCGCTCCATTTTTTCCAACTTCCCTATTAAATCCTACATCTAATAATAAATTCAAGTCAGTGCTTGCTAAAGCTTCTAGTAATGATGGATTTGTACCACCTACTTCATGACCATGAATATATCCATAAGCATTTTCTCTTATTTTTTTTAACAATTCTTGATTATATACAGTCCCAACAAATTTTATTCTTTTATCTTTATCAAAATCAGTTTTTTCTTTTAAATCATCATAAAATTTATTTTTTTCAACATTTGTTATTAATACAAAGTTTTTATCTGTCTTCGATTTCATAAACTCTGTTATCATTACTTCATAGTTATTTTCTGGAACAAACCTTCCAACAACTAAATAATACTCTTTAGTATTAAGTTGATTTTTTTTATACCATTTTAATAAAACCTCATCTTCATCAGTTAATTTAGATTTATTCATATCTGCACCATACGCTATAAAAGTTGTATTTGGATTATACTTTTTATAATCTTCCTTTATATATTTTTCTATGTTTCTAGAATCACATATTAATAAGTCAGCGTTTTTCACCATTAATTTTTCAGAAAGTTTCCAATATCTTTTTATAAAATAATTCCACTTTGCTCTTTTCCACTCATGGCCATCAGGATTAACATAAATTTTAACACCTAATTTTTTAGCCTTATTTTTATAATATCCTAAAAAAGGTCCTATTCTACACGCTAAAATATATATAATCGAATTTTTTATATTATTTTCTTCAATATATTCAAGGCTTTTTTTTAATGCTTTTATATCATAATATACAGCCTTAGCTGGTCCAATATTAGGGACTTTTACATTAAAACATCTAGCATTATTATGTTCAAATTCGTTAAAATTATCACTCAAACATGAAACATGATATTTTATTTGGTTATTTTTTTTATTCTCTGTAAGTTTTTCTACAAAAGTTTCAAAACCTCCATATTTTGCAGGTATTCCTTTTGATCCAATAATAAAAATTTCTTTCATAATTCATTCATCCTATAGCTTATATATTTTTTTAGCAAAATTAATGATATTTTTAGTATCTAATACTATTTTATTATCTAATAATTCTTTATTATCTTTTATATGATCATGTGCTACAAGTATAACAACTAACTCGACATCATTTAAAAATCTTTCAAAGCTATTATATTGATTTTCTAACTTCTTTTCTTCTATCCATGGATCATATACCTTAATTCCCTTTACAAAATATCTTTCTAATTTTTCTAATAATTGAAGAGTTGGACTTTCTCTCATGTCATCAACATTTTCTTTATATGTAAGTCCATATAAGCCAACTTTTGAAATATCAGTTATTCCATTTTCATTCATAACATCTCTTATTCTATCTATAACAAAATCTGGTTGTGAATCATTAACCTCTCTTGCTGCTTTTATTATGTTAACTAAATCTGGATAATCTCCAACTAAGAACCATGGATCAACAGATATACAATGTCCACCAACACCTGGGCCTGGAGTTAATATATTCACTCTTGGATGCTTATTAGCTATTTTTATAAGTTCATAAACGTCCATATTTTCTCTTCTACATATTCTTGAAAGCTCATTTGCAAATGCTATATTTATATCTCTAAATGTATTTTCTACAACTTTTGAAAGCTCAGCAGTTTTTATATCTGTAACTACTATATCTCCCTTACAAAAAGATTTGTACCATTCTCTTACCATTTGTCCAATTTCTACATTATCAGCACCTATAGTTCTTGAATTATATTCTAATTCATATACCATATTACCTGGTATTATTCTTTCTGGTGCATGCACTAAATGTATATCTTCACCTATTTTAAAACCTCTTTCTTCAACTATCGGTCTAACAAATTTATCCATAGTGCCTGGTGATACTGTCGATTCTATTATAAGAATAGTTCCTTTTTCACATACATCTAAAACCGAATTTACAGCTGCAATAACATATTTTGAATCTAATTTCTTGGTCTCCTTTATATATGGTGTTGGAACTGTTATTATATACCTGTCTGTTCTTAAGTACTCATTAGAAAATGTAATTCCTTTATTAAGTGCTTTTTTATACAATTCATCTAATCCATCTTCCTTAAATGTTGTCTTTCCATGATTTAAAGTATCTACTATATCTTTATTATAATCTGTACCAACAACTTCTACACCTGCAGATGCAAAAGAAAGTGCAGTTGGTAATCCAATGTAACCTAATCCTATAATATTTAATTTTTTCATATTATCCATCCCCTATCTAGCATTCTCATCTCCAAATAAAACAAAAACTGTTGTAAATATAAGTTTTAAATCAGTAAGTGTATTACGTTCCCTTACATATTTAATATCAAGTTTCATCCAATCTTCAAAATCAATATTATTTCTTCCTGATACTTGCCAGTAACAAGTAAGACCTGGTTTTACATTAAGTCTTTCCATCATCCATGGTTCAAACTCTTTTACTTCTTTAGGAAGGCTTGGCCTTGGACCTACAAGACTCATATCTCCTTTAAGTACATTTATAAGCTGTGGTAATTCATCAATACTTGTCTTTCTTATAAATTTCCCTACTCTTGTAACCCTTGGATCTTCCTTCATCTTAAACATTGGTCCTGACATTTCATTTTGTTCCTTAAGTTTTTCTTTAAGTTCTTCTGCATTTTGAACCATTGATCTAAACTTATGCATCTTAAAAGAAACTCCATTTTTCCCAATTCTATCTTGAGAGAATATAACTGGCCCTTCTGATTCTTTTTTTATAAGAATAGCAACAACTAAAAACAAAGGACTTAAAGCTATAACCCCAAGTGATGAACCAATAATATCAATTAATCTTTTTGTAAAGTTATATAAAGTAGATTCTTTTTCTTGAGCCTGACTATCCACTTCTATTCTCTCCAAAGCACTTCCCCCTTATAATTTTATTTTATATAAAGAAAAATTTCTTTCTCTTTAATTTACTTCCTTCATAAATTATATCTTCATTATTAAGTAACTTAACTTCATTTTCTAAAAATACACTTCTTAATAAAATATTTTTCTTAAATACCTCTTGAGACTCTTCAAATATTCCAGTATTTCTACCTTTATTATTATGAGCATCACTTCCAATAAAAGCATATACTCCAGATTTTATAAGCTTTTCTGCTGTTTTTTTGACATCTTTTCCAAAGTCTCCTCTTATACTTCCTGCATTAAGCTGAAAAAGGCATCCTTCATCAATAAATTGATTTAATACTTCAACATTACTTATAACTTCAGAATATCTTTCAGGGTGAGCAATAATTGGAGTAACTCCTCTTAATTTAAGTTCATACATATAATCAGTAGCTTCTTTTGGAATTTTTCTCATTGGAAACTCAATTAACATATATTTTCCACCATTAATTGTTCCAATTATTCCTTCTTCAAAATCATCAATTATTCTTTCTGAAAAATATACTTCTTGTCCAACATAAACCTTTATATCAATTCCTTCTAATTCCAAAAGCTTATTAATTTTTGAAACTAACTCTTTTACTTCATTATAAGTAACTTCAAAACATCCTCTCCTAAAATGTGGAGTAGCTACAATATTTTTAAGCCCTTCTCTTTCTGCTCTTTTTATCATATCAAGAGACATTTCTATACTTTTTGATCCATCATCAATTCCAGGTAATATATGTGAATGTATATCTATCATATATTGTCCTCCTAGTCAGCGTAGTAATAATAATATTTTCCTGAGCTTCTTTCTCCACCATTTAACACAACTCCCAAAATATTAGCATTAACTTTTTCAAGTGATGCCTTTGCTGATGCAACTGAATCTTTTTTAGTTATTTCTGCTCTTACTACAAGCACAACTCCATCAACTTTTGTTGAAAGTATTTGAGCATCAGTAACTGCATGTACTGGTGGAGTATCAAGTATTATTAAATCATAATGTTTTTGCAGCTCATTAAGTAAATTTTCCATTGCTTTTGAACCTAAAAGCTCTGAAGGGTTTGGTGGAATTTTACCTGATGGTAATACATCAAGATATTCCGTGTGATGAATTACTGCTTTACTAAACTTTGAACTATCAATTACAACATCTGAAAGACCAATATTATTTGATATTCTAAACTTCTTATGAATACTTGGCTTTCTAAGGTCACAATCTATAAGTAATACCTTCTTTTCATCTTGTGAAAAGGCAAGTGCTAAGTTTCCAGCTGTTGTTGATTTTCCTTCTCCTGGTTCTGAACTTGTAACTAATATTTTTTCAATTTCTTTATCAAAAGATGAATATTGAATATTAGTTCTTAAAGTTCTATAACTTTCTGCTGGTATTGATTTTGGCTGTTTTTCAACTATTAACATATTTCCACCTACCTTCTACCTTTCTTTCTCTTTACATCTCTATTATTAGTTTCATCATCAAGCTCTGGTATAACACCAATAACAGGTAAATCTAAGTCATCTTCTAATTCTTCTTTTGACTTATATGTATTATCCATAAATTCTAAAAGTAATGCTAATCCAACGCTTACCATAAGACCAAGTACAAAAGCTATAAGTATATTAAGTTTTTTATTTGGACTTACTGGCTTTTCTGGAACTTTTACTTTTTCTATAACTTTAACATTTCCATTTGGAATAAGTTGCTTTGATTCTTTTATGAATTCATCTGTAATTCCTTTTACTACACGTGCAACTTCATCTTTATCTGTTCCAGTATAAGATATTTCAAGTATTTGAGTATCAGCTCTTGGAGTAACTTTTAAACTTGCCTCTACATCATTTATATCTTTAACATCATGACTTGCATTTGCTTTCTTTAAGCCTTTTTCTATTAAATCATCAGTTTTTATAACTTCAGCATAAGTTTGAAGTAATTTTTGATACATCATTACATCATTGCTATTATATTGTTCTGTTTTACTTTCTTGTTTACCAATAAAAAGCTTTGTTGTAACTTCATATTTTGGTTTTATCACGAAAAAGCTTATAATTCCAGTGATAATTGTAAATGCTAATGTTATACCAATTATCATTTTGCATCTCTTTTTAAGAGCTTCAAAGATTTCACTAATATTAATATTTTCTTCTTTCATTTAAGTTCCCCCGTATTTTTTACATTTCCTTTGAAATTATAACATAAATATGAATTTATTCTTCCTTTTTCCATCAATATTTATCCTTTTTTAACATATTATATATTATAAATTCACATTTTTTTAATACTATTTTGTATTACTTTGTTATTCTACTATATCTTTCTTTAAATGTTAAGAAACTTGTAATTTTTTTAATATATTTTTTCTCCTTTTTTTTACTTTTAAAGGATTATTTTTTTCTTTTTATTAAACTTAATATGTATAATTAACATAAAAATTTGCTTATTTAAACTTAAATTAATAAATTCATATATATTTTATATAATTCATCAAATATTGTTAAATTTTAACTGTATAAAAAAGTCGAAAAGTTTTTACTTAGAAATTTTATTCTATTTAAGTTATAAATACCTTAAATAGATAAGGTTGGATATTACTTTACATCCAACCTTATTTTAAATTAAATTATTTTATTAATTTTCCACAAACTACAATTCTAGTACTTTTAGTTTCATAACTACAAGTGCTTAAAGTTATAATTTTATCATCATTTTTTATATTTAAATTTCTATTATATAAACTTTTTTCTTTAATTTTTTTTATATAATTAAGAAAATCTTCATTTGATGAAAAATTTATTCTTAATTCATCAATATTTGCATCAATTAAATAGCTTGCAAATATCTCATATTTATATTCCTTATTATTGACATTTAGTATTATATATTTATTCTTCTCAAAAAATTGTTTTTCTTTAAAATTAATAAGTGGCTGAAACATAGTTTTATTTTTCATATTATGTCCATAAACAATTATATTTTTATCTTCTTTTATATCATTTTTATAATCAATAAAAATACTTCCAGAACTATTTATATTATTGTTAAAATCATGATTTAAATAATACTCATTATCCACTCCTTGAACTACTGGATAGTTTATACTTGTACCTTCAACTTGGAGCCACATCTTATAATCCTTATTTATAGCTTTTAGTTTACTATCCAATATTTGATCTTTATTATTTAATTCATTTTTTATATTTAATAATTCTTTATAGGTGTTCTTTGCTTTTTTATAACTATTTACTTTATCTATTAAAATAAAACTGCATATAATTATTATAATTATCAATATTACACTTATTAATAATTTAAATTTATTTACTAACTTTAAGTACATTCTTCTTTCCATCTTTATCATAGAAGTAATTATCATTTACATATTTATTTGTTATTTTTATTTTTATATCTGTTGTACTGTTGTTTATTGTAACTTTAGGATTATTAGTTACATTTTCATTATTTACAATTATACTTTGAATTTCATAGTTCATTGGAACTATTTCCTTAATATTAAATTCTCCAATATTTAAGAAATCCTGTTTTGCTAAATTTTCATCTGAAACTTTAGCATCTTTATGCTTTAATGTAAAGTTTATTTTTTTACTTTCTCCATCCTTTAAATTAAATGCGTAACTATTACTATTTCCCTTTAATAATATATTAAAGTTATCATCTTTAGGAGCTTTTAAGCCATCTTTATTTATTACTTCTTTTTCTATAGTTATTGAACCTTGTTTATAAGGAATATTAACTTCTGGAACTTGGAATGTTATTTCTTTATTTTGATTGTTTTTATCTTTATAATTCATTGTTGCCTTTACGTTTGTTTTTATTTTTTCATCCCCTATTCCATAATACTCATCTTTAAGTTTTATTCTAAACTTTATTATTCTTCCTTCTGTTCCAACATTACCAAGATTAAATGATATTTTATTACCATTAATAGTTGGTTGTATATTTAATATTTCATCTTCTTTTCCTTCTACCCCTGGTTTTATTACTTGTATATTTGAATTTGGTATTATATCAAATTCTTTTGTTACTTCATCTGTTATAATAGTGTTTGTAGACATTGACATATCTGTAATTATATTATTTGCTATTTCCTTATATATACTACCTAAATCACTATTTCCATTTTCAATGAAATGAGTACCAGCATTTTGAGTTGCATTTAAAATTTCTCTAGCTAATTCTCTTACTTTTTCTGTTGAAACCCACAAATTTCCTTTTATATTATCTAATAATCCAATAGAATATACTTTTGCACCTTTATCTTTTATCGCTTCATTATATGCTTTTATAGTATCTGGTTTTATTTCTTTTCTTATTTTATTTAAATCTGTAGCTTCAACTGACTTAATTTCATTTTTAACTGTTGGTATACCATCTGTAAAAAATACAACATATTTTTTACTTCCTTTTCTCGCTTTCTTTAATTGATTTCCAACAGCTTGCCATGCTGCTTGAGCATTTGTACCGCCACCTGCTGTTGTAGCTTGTATTTTTGACTTTATAGTTTCTGCATCTTGACTAAATTCTTGAATTACTTTAGCATCTGAACTTTTTCCTTCTGTACGGAAATCGCTTGGACCTGCAAATTCAATTACTGATACCCTTGTATCTTTTATTTTTAAAACTTCATCTACAAATTTATTCATAGATGTTTTTAATGTTCTCATATCATTTTTCATACTACCTGATGTATCCATTACCATAATTATATCTGATGGAATTATTTCAGTAGTTGGAGTACCCTTTATCTTAAATGTAATCTCATATACCCCTTCTTCACCTGTTGGAGCTGCTGTTTTAAGGTACTTTATTCCATTTACTTCATCAAAACTTTCAGAAGTTTTTATATTATTATTTGCATAAACATCAAACTCTGAAACTAATGATGTTATAAAAGCTGTAATACACATTAAAACACCTAAGATAAAGGCATATCTTTTTAATACTAATTTATTTTTTCTTCTTCTTTTCATTCTCATAAATCACCTTTACCTCCCTTTGCATAATCCATTTAACATATTTTCTATATCAGAGTTTAAATTTTTCCATATGGCTTTATAGCCTTCTTCAGTTGCTTGTATAGCCTCTGAATCTACATCAATTATTACAGTTTTCCCTTTATATCTTTCTTTTAAATTTTGAGGGATATTTAGTTGAACAGAATTTAAAATCTCATCTGTTGTCTCCCCTTTAGGTACAATTTCATTATAATAGTAATAACCATCATTTCCATTCATCCACTTATTACTATCTGAAAAATTTAACTTAATAAAACTAATATCTCCTGCCCATGGATTTTCGTTCTCATCAACCCATCTTGGATTTATAGATATTCTAATTAAAGCATCTGCTGTACTTTCATTTTTAACTTTAACTATTTTTTCATACTTATCTCCATTCCAATTCTCTGCTGGAGTAAAAGACTCCTCTGTATTTATATCAATAGTTGCTAAATTAAAATTATTGGTTACTTGAGCACTATCTGTAAACCATCCAATAACTTCTTTACCCATAGCATAAACCTTTGTACTTAATTCAGTAGAGCAAAATATTGAAAAGGCAAGTGCTGCACATATGATTATTTTAGTTTTTTTCATTTTGCTTACCTCCCTTTCTATTTATAACTACAAGTAATATAGCTCCAATAACAATTATTAATAAATAATTTAATATACCATTATCACCTGTTTTTGGTGGTCTAGTTGATATATTATCATTTGTATCATTAGGTAAGTTTGGCTTTACTATATTATCATTTGTATTTCCAGTTCTTACTGCCGTAAAAATCCATCTTACAGAACCTTCTTTTCCCTTATATTCATTTCCTGTTTCAGCTCCATCAAGAATTACTTCAGCGGTAATTTCTTTTTTTTCACCTGGATTTATAACTCCAAGTGATATATTCTCTTCTATACTTGGAGCGCCTGTTGCATCTCCATCATGTAACACTTTATTATCATGTATTATATTCATATTTAATTTTTCTAATAAATCAAATTCTTCTTTTTCATTAATTCTTTCTGCTCTTAAAAATATTTCATATTCTTCTGAATGTTTGTTATTCATTATCAAGCTTCTTTTTATTTTATCTCCTGGAATCATATTGTTAAATTGTAAAAAAGGCTCATCTCCTGGAATATACACTATACCTTCAGAATTTCCTTCTAATTCAACATTAGGGGGTGCAAGTTCATCTGCAACCCCCGTTATTCCAATCATTAAAAGAAGTGATAAAGACATACCAATAGTCTTTAAAACCTTGCTCATTTTTTCACTCCTTTAAATATTATTTATAAAATTGTATATATTGCTATTCTAAAGTTCCACCTAATGCTTTTATCGCCTCTGGTGCTTCCTTCCAAGCGTCACTTACAGCTCCATTTGATGCTTGAATACTTTCTGCATTAACTATAACGTCATATTTTTTATTTTTATAAGTACTGTCTATATTTTTGCTTAATTTAACATAATCTAAAAGATCAACAGTTTCTCCTTTAGGTTGTACAACTCCATTAAAGTAATAATAACCATCAGTTCCTTCAATCCATTTACCTTCTTCTCCAGTTGTAGTTAAATTTTGAAATCCTAATTCTATATTTTTAATGTCTAGACCCTCACCAGTTACCCATTTTTTTTCAAATTTCACTCTAATAAGTTGTGGGTATGAAGCTTTATTTTCTACCTTAACATCTTTATTAACCTTTGTTTCAGGTAAAGCTTTTTGAGCTAATGTTGAATCAAAGTTTTCATGTATTTTAATTCCATTATCCTCATTTATTCCATTTCCTTGTGTTGCAAAATTATTAGTTACTGTATCAGTATCAGTAAACCAAGCAAGTGATCCTCCAACAACTCCAACCATTAATCCTACTGCTAAACATAGTCCTATAATTTTCTTTTTTCCCATAAAATAATCCTCCCAAAATTCAAATATTTATATATAAAATTTATTTATATATTCCCTTTAATCTTAACTTTATTATCGAATATGCTACTTAATACTAATGAACATATTACTAAAGCCATAATTATAAACTTAAATTTTATAATAAAGTTAATAATTGATCCTAAATATGGCATTGAACAAATTACTTTCCCAACAACAAGATCTTGTCCAATTAACATAGGATCTAAAACATCGTTTGCATCTCCCTTAGTTTGAAATTTAATTCTTCCACTTTTATCATTAATAACCTCAACCACTCTGTGTGTAGTAACGTTGTTTGTATTATTCCCCTTAAAAGTTATTACATCATTTTCTTTTATTTTATTTACATCTACCTTTTTAGTTATAATTAAACTCCCTGGATTTATATTAGGACTCATACTACCAGTTAATATATTAAAAGATTTATATTCACCTATTCCCTTATTACCCATTATTGAAAATAAAGCTATTAACAAAAAAATAAATACTAAAAAATAAAAAATAATATTTTTTAAATACTTCCAAAAAAAATTTTTATTTTTTGTTCCTTCCATATTTAAGACCTCACCCTTCCCTAATAACTTATACCATTTTTTATAATTTGATAAAACATTATTGTACTTAATTACATTTTAAATGTAATAAATTACATAAAAAGTCTAATTTATATAAATCATAAAGAAATTTCATTTCTTAAATTTCTATAATAATTTAATGTTTTAATTAAATTATTCTTATATTTTCTACCTATAGGCAATATACTTCCATTTATTAAAATTAGTTCATTTTTTATAATTTCATTTATTTTAGATAAATTCACCATATAACTTCTATGGCACCTTATAAAACCTCTTTCTGAAAGCTTTTTTTCTATATTTTCAAGTTTTTCATAATAATCAACTTGCCAATCATTCATAAATACATTTATCTTTCTATGATTTACCTCAAAATAATATATTGAATTAATTTCAATTAATTTTTTTATTCCTTTTTTACTTATCTCATGAAAATTTTCTTTATCATTATCTATTTTTAGAGCTCTAAATAATTCTTTCTCTATTCTATCCCTAATTCCAGGTTTTAATAGATAATTAACTGCTAATATTTCATACCCTTCAAATACATACTTCTTAGTTCTACTTAAAATTATAAATTTTACAAATCTATCTCTCTTTATAATATATTTAGCAACATCAATTCCATTAATATCATCCAAATCAACTTCTAAAAATATAACATTATATTTTGCTACATCATTTTTATAAACTCTCATAAGTTCCTTACCATGATTAAATTTTTCAATGTTCATTTTTATGTTTTTATTTATTGATATTATTTTTAAAATGTATTCTAATTTTTTAATATCATTTAAATCATTATCACATATTGCTATATTAACCATATATCACCTCATAAGTTTTATTTTTACTATATTTTAACACCTATATTTCTTTTTGCAATTATTTTTATTTACTATTTATTAACTATTTATTAACTATTTATTTATTTTTATTATTTAAAAATATTAGTAAATAAAAAAAGAGTTATGAAAATTAATTTTCATAACTCTTTTAATAAATTTTATTAAAAATAATATTTATTAAGTATTTTTAATTTAAATTTTTATTTTTCTTTAAATGCAAAAAATTTCATACATATAAAAGTAACAGGAACCCCTATTATTGCAGCAAGTGCATAAGCAATAAGCTTATCAAATCCCATCATATTGAATACAATTAAAACAATTATATTTTGAATTATAAAATTTGGTATATAAGATATTGCAAATTTTATAAATTTAATAAATTCCAATCTCTCTCTAAATGTTATATAACTATTTAAAACATAAGATATAATAAGCCCTGATATATATCCAAATACAAAGGCTACATTTTCATTTAAAAAGCTTGAATATATATATGAAAAAACAACTCCATTAAATGTATTTATAACACCTATTATTACAAATAATATAAATTGTTTATTGAAGAAAGTATCCTTTATTTTTCTTATTACTTCTCCCATAACCTCTCCCCTATTTCTTTATATATCTCTAACATTTTCTTTTTTTCCATCAATTAATGTATCTTTTATAATAAATCTTGGTCTTCTCTTTGTTTCAGTATAAATTTTACCTATATATTCCCCAATTACTCCAAGAGATAAAAGTTGAATTCCACCAATCATCCATATTGAAGCAGTAAGTGAAGTCCAACCAGCTTGTGCATTTCCCATAAATTTAGAAACAAGTGAATATATTATTGCAATAAAGCTTATGAAAAATATAAAGAACCCTAAGCTTGTTATTATTCTAATTGGCTTTACACTAAATGATGTTATTCCATCCCAAGCAAATGTAAGCATTTTCTTTAGAGGATATTTTGATTCTCCTGCGAATCTTTCATGTCGTTCATATTCTACAATTGAAAACTTATATCCTATAAGTGGGACTATTCCTCTTAAAAAAAGATTTGCTTCTTTAAACTCACTTAAACCTTCAAGAGCTCTCTTGCTCATAAGTCTATAATCAGCGTGATTATAAACTACATCAACTCCAAGTGTATTCATAAACTTATAAAAACCAAGAGCAGTTGTTCTTTTAAAAAATGTATCTGTTTCTCTAGATGAACGCACACCATATACTACATCTGATCCACTATAATATTCTTCAACAAATTTATCTATAACATCAATATCATCTTGAAGGTCTGCATCTAATGATATTGTCATATCTGCATATTCTTTTGCAGTCATAAGTCCTGCAAGAAGCGCATTTTGATGACCCTTATTTCTTGAAAGATTAACTCCTGAAAAAATGTCATTTTGATTATGTAATTCTTCAATTATACTCCAAGTTTTATCCTTTGAACCATCATTTACAAAAAGAATTTTACTATCTTTATGTATCAATTCTCTTTCAATCATTGTATTCATTTTATCAAGTAATCTCTTACTAGTTTCATGAAGTACTTCTTCTTCATTATAGCAAGGTATTACTAAATAAAGCTTATCCATTTATATTCCTCCTACTTTGTAAATACCACCAAAATTTATAGCTTTTTGGTGGTATCTAATTGAGTAATTTTTATAATTATTTAGAAAAGTAATTGCTTATTACATCTAATATCTTTATACAAGCTGTTCCATCTCCATATGGATTCTCTGCATGTGCCATTTCTTTATAAGCTTCTTCATCTAATAAAAGTTTCTTAGCTTCTTCATAAATTTTATCTGTTTCAATTCCTGCAAGTTTTATTGTACCTGCTTCAACTGCTTCTGGTCTTTCTGTTTCTGTTCTAAGTACCATTACTGGTTTGCCAAGTGTTGGTGCTTCTTCTTGAATTCCACCTGAATCTGTCATTATAAGCTTAACTCTTGACATAAGATTTGCAAATTCAACATACTCAAGAGGTTCTATTAAGAATACTCTTCCTGCATATTTATCAAAATATTTATGAGCTAACTCTCTTATTGCAGGATTTTTATGCATTGGGAATATAACTTCTACTCTTTCATCTTCTTCAATAAGCTTAATCATTGCTTTGAAGATATTTTCCATTGGCTCTCCCCAATTTTCTCTTCTATGAGTTGTAAGTAATATTACATTTTTATTTTTATAATCTATATCATTTAATATTGGCTGTTCAAACATTAATGTATCATCTATTACACTAAGTAACGCATCAATTACTGTATTTCCTGTAATAAATATTTTTTCTTCTGCTACACCTTCTTTTAAAAGATTAGCTTTATTTGTTTTTGTTGGAGCAAAGTGAAGTGTTGTTATAGCACCTGTAAGTTTTCTATTTGCTTCTTCTGGGAACGGTGAATATATATCATATGTTCTAAGCCCAGCTTCTACGTGTCCTACTGGAACTTGATTATAAAATGCAGCAAGTGCTCCATTTAAAGTTGTTGAAGTATCTCCGTGAACTAATACTATATCCGGCTTACATTTTTTAATTACTTCATCTACTCCCTTTAAAACTTTACTTGATATATCAACTATTGTTTGTCCGTGAGCCATTATATCAAGATCATAATCTTGATGAACATCAAATATTTCAAGTACTGTATCAAGCATTTCTCTATGTTGTGCTGTTACACATACTATTGATTCAAATCTATCGTCTTTTTCAAGTGCCTTAACTAATGGACACATTTTTATTCCTTCAGGTCTTGTTCCAAAAACTGATAATACTTTTATCTTTTTCATAGTAATCTACCGTCCTTTAAAATGTAGCATAAACTGCTGATTAATATTAAAATTAATATTTAAAATTTTTCTTCTTATAATTTATAACTTATCTTTAGCTAACATGCTTAACTTAAATATTTAACTGTAAATTTCTAAGCTAAACATTTACTTTTTAATTATTGATAACATCCAAAATTTCTAGTCTACTTAATGTAAGCTATTAATTTTAAATAATATATTATCTATCATTTACAATAATTAATTATTATATTACTTAGTAGAATATTTAAATAAGATTCTAGTATTTCATCGCTTTTATAATAACTATAATAAAATTCTAATATATATAAATAAAATAAACTTTAAAACTCTTATTAATATTTAAGAAAAAGACACTAAAAATACTTTTATTAAATTAAACATTCTACCTGTAATATAATAAATCACTTTTTAATATATAACTATACTACTATTCTTCTGACTTTCCTACATCTGATAATACTACCCCTGGATTATGCTCTAACGCCCAGCTAATTCCCCAAGTATTTTGGAATATAAGTAAGTTTCTATCTTTTAAATCTTTTACTTTCTTTGTATCTGATGTTAAGTTTAACTTATCAACATCAATGTTAGCATCATTTTCAATCCATCTAACAAATCTGTATGGTAATCTTTCCATCTTTATATCAACGTTATATTCATTTTTAAGTCTATATTCTAATACTTCAAATTGTAGAACACCAACAACACCAACTATTATTTCTTCCATACCGATATGAAGTTCTTTAAATACTTGGATTGCTCCTTCTTGTGCTATTTGAGTAACCCCTTTAATGAATTGTTTTCTCTTCATTGTGTCAACTGGTCTAACCCTAGCATAATGTTCTGGAGCAAAGGCTGGTATTCCTTCAAATTTAAATTTCTTTGATGGTGTACAAATAGTATCTCCAATTGAGAATATACCTGGATCAAATACCCCAATTATATCTCCTGCATAAGCTTCTTCAACAATTTCTCTGTCTTGAGCCATAAATTGTTGTGGTTGAGTAAGTTTTATTTTTTTATTTTGTTGCATATGGAAATAATCTTTTCCAGCTTCAAACTTACCTGAACATATTCTCATAAATGCAATTCTATCTCTATGAGCCTTATTCATATTTGCTTGTATCTTAAATACAAAAGCTGAGAATTTTTCATCAAATGGATCTATATCACCTATACTTGATTTTCTTCCAAGTGGTGATGTTGTCATTTCTAAGAAATGTTCTAAGAATGGCTCAACACCAAAGTTTGTAAGAGCTGATCCAAAGAATACTGGAGTAAGTTCCCCTGCTCTTACTTTCTCTACATCAAATTCATCTCCAGCTATATCAAGAAGCTCTATATCTTCCATTAATTTTTCATGAAGTGCTTCTCCTAATATTTCTTTGAATTTAGGATCATCAACATCACCATCTATAGCTTCAACTTCTTTTTGTCCGTGGGCTCCACCTGTAAATGCTATAATTCTTTTGTTGTCTCTTTCATATACACCTTTAAATTCTTTACCTGAGCCTATTGGCCAGTTCATTGGATATGTTTTAATTCCAAGTTCATTTTCAATATCCTCTAATAATTGGAATGGATCTTGTGATTCTCTATCCATCTTATTTACAAAAGTAAATATTGGCATTTCTCTTAATGCACAAACATGGAATAATTTTTTTGTTTGATCCTCTACCCCTTTAGCTGCATCAACAACCATTACTGCTGAATCCGCTGCCATAAGAGTTCTATATGTATCCTCTGAGAAGTCTTGGTGACCTGGAGTATCTAATATGTTTATACAGTGTCCACCATAGTTAAATTGCATAACTGATGATGTTACAGATATTCCTCTTTGTTTTTCAATTTCCATCCAGTCAGATACTGCATGTTTTGAAGCTTTTCTTGCTTTTACTGAACCTGCAAGTCTTATAGCTCCTCCATATAATAAGAATTTTTCTGTTAATGTTGTTTTACCTGCATCTGGGTGAGAAATTATTGCAAAGGTTCTTCTTTTTTCTATTTCTTTTTTAAAATCAGCCAAGATATTTCCTCCTTATATATTAATAGTGCTTTTTATTTCTATTTTAAAATTATCTTACCTTTATTATTACAATCTACCCTCGATTATAACATAGTTACAGGTTCAATGTACATAACTTAAAAACCCTTATTTAATTTAATTTTTTCTCTAATTTATTATAAGTATACTAATATCTTTTAATTTAAATATGTGCAATTGTTGAATTTATTAGAATATTAGTTGATAACCTATAACCACCTAATGGATATTACTGTAAATAATTTAACAATTAAATTTTATAGTTTAAATACTTAAAATTATATTAATAAAACATAAAAAGGACTTAAATTTTAAATCCCTTTTATTGTTTATTTAAATATTCTATATTTCTATTCTGTATATAAGCTTATATCTGCAGCTGAAGCAAATCCATTAACTCCATTTACAACCTCTAACTTTACGTATTTTGCTTTTACTTCTTTAAAATCTGAAAATTTAATCTCTCTATTTGATTGCCATGAACCTGATTTAACTTTTGTATAATTTTCACCATCTAAACTTGTATATATATTATATTGTGATATATTGCCATTATAATTTCCTGATTGTCTTGGTGTATATGATAACTTTTTTATGTCATATTCTTTATTCAGTTCTATTGTTATAAATGGTGTTTTATCACTTCTATCCCATTTTGTATGCCAAATAGTATTTTTATTTCCATCTATAGCATTATTAACTGATTGATCTGAATTATTTTGTTCACTTGAAAAAGCTTTTACTTTCATATTTTTATGTAGTATTAATCCTTTTGGAGCTTCGTTATCCGTAAAATTAACTTTAACTATATCACTACTTAATGTATCTTCTTTTGCTTTTTTACGAATTAATAATGCTAAATTTCCACTTAAATCACCTAAATTATTTCCATCATATTGAGTCCAAGTTTTTCCTTCATCTTTTGAAAACTCCATAGTTTTATTTAAACCAAATATTAAGTTTTCATCATCATTAATTGATATATTTATATTTGAACCTTTTTTTATCTTAATTATATTTGGATTTTCACTTCCCCTTACTCTTACTAATATTCCATTTTCAGAAGTTAAACTATTTATCTCTTCTTCACTTAACATTTGTGAATCTTCATTAACTAACTTATAAGTTTTTCCTCCATCAATACTATATTCATCAATACCTTTCTTTACTCCAACAAGCTTTCCTCCATTAACGCCATCAAAACTAAACGTTGCTAAATATAATCCGTTTTGAACCATTTCACCTAAAAGCTTATTTGCATAAGGTTTTTGTCTATTATCTGAAACTTGTCTAAGTGCTGGTTCATATTTATTTACATAATATTGTACTTCTTTTCTATCACCATTTAATACTTTCTCTCTAATTTTAATAAGTAAATTTTCCATAACTTGAGGATACTTTTTAAAGTTATTCATTATTTGTAAATTTAATTCTCTATATTGCTCTAATGTAGTATTTGAATCTTTTAGCATAATATTTATTTTATCTTCAAAAGCCATATAATTTATTGGTTCAATTTTTATTGCTTCATTTAATAAAATTTCTGATATTTCTTTAGAATTAATATTTTTTGCAATAATTCTAAGTTGTTCAGATTTTATATATGCATCTTGATTATTATTTAAATTTAACTCTTCATTTATTAACATGTATGGAATTGAATTATAATATCCACCTGACTTTTCCCATCCAAATACATCATATCCTAGTTGCCAATTATTTTTTGAATTTAAATGAAGAAATGCACAATGTCCAGGTTGACCTACAGGATATGCAGGTACCCCAAATACTTGACATGCTGCTGTACTAAACTTTGATATAGATCCACAAACTCCACCATATTCAACTACCTTTTCTATTGTTGGATTATCTCCATAAAATCCTGCTCCAAATATACTTTTTCCATATGGGTTTGTTTTAGTATATTGTATTGTTGAGCATATATTTGCTATTTTATCCTGACTTAATAAATCTGGATTATGAACATGATCATGTTGCCATTTAAATTTTTTATCTTCTTTTCCTTCTGTTAAATCTTTTACATATTGTCTAAGCCATATTATATCTTCATCTGTTATTTTTGCATTAACTACATTTCTTAAATCTTTTATACTTAAATCTTTAAAGCAAGGAAATAGTATTCCTTCTTTATTTGAATCTTTAAAACTATTGTATCTTGATATTGAATCTAATGGTTTATTTGTAAGCCATGTGTTTACTGGACTTGCAAATTCTAATGCTGTTGCTATAGCAATTTTTAAATTTATTCCAGTTTGTGACTCCTTATCAAAATTCCAAATTTTTGACCAAACTTCTAATGCACTTATTTCTTTTTCTTTATTTACTTTTGAATTATTTTCATAACGATAAGCTCCCATTGAACCTTGAGTTGTTGTTGATGGTAGCCCACCAGTTAAATAATATTCCATAGCTTCATTATTATTTAAAAGCCAATTCATAAAATTTTTATGTACAGCATCAGTATTTTTAAATTGATTTAAACTATCTACTCCTATTCTTGATATAAGTTCTTTTTTGTTAACATATTTATTTAGTTCTTCATTATTTAATACATCACTTACATTGCTTATATCTATCTTACTTAACTCTTTATTTATAGATGTATTTAAATTGTCTTCTTCTAATTTTTTATTTGATTCATTCTTTGAATCTATATCTTTTATTTTTAATCTTCCATCACTATTAAAACTATAATACACTCCATCTATTTTAATCCAATTATCATTAGCCATTGCTCCAACAGGAGTTCCTGACCATTTTGCTGGTTGATTAGATTCCCAAAAATAATATTTTGAATCACCAATATTTTGCCAACCAGTTTTTAACTTACCATCTTGTCCAAAATAAAATTTAATGCCATTTATTGTTTGCCATCCAGTCTTTTTATTCCCATCTGTATCAATGTAATATGTATCTTCACCTATCTTATTCCAACCTAATTTATATGTATTATCTTTTTTACTAATGTCTTTAGTAATACTTTCATTTTTGTTCGTAACTGAATTTTCTAAATTTATATTATTTTTTTCACCTTCTTTTACTTCATTATTTTTCAAAATAGTACTAGATATATTTTTATTTATATCTGTATTTTCAGAAACAGTATTAATTTCTACCTTGTTTCCTAATTCATCTGCTAAAACATTAGTTGATGGTACAACTAAGTTAACAGTCATAGCGCTAGCTATTATAATTGCTTGAATCTTTTTATTTTTCATATGTTCCCCCATAAAGCAAAAAGTCTACATTTAAGATATTGAAATCTTAAATGTAGACTTAATGTAATTGATTTCTATTAAATAATACAATCCTATTTAATATGAGTAAATAAATTTGTATATTTTTTAACTTTTTATTAAATAATTATTCAAATTTAATGATTATTTATGATAAATACTCAATATTATCACTAATTATTTTATTTAATCGCCGCCTTCTTAACTTCTTCAGCAACCTTTATTTGTACATCTCTATCAAATGCTTTTGGCATTATATATTCTTCACATAATTCATCATTTTTAACTGAGTCTGCAATTGCATAAGCTGCTGCAAGTTTCATTTCTTCTGTTATTCTCTTAGCACCTGCATCTAAAGCTCCCCTAAACATTCCTGGGAATGCTAATACATTATTAATTTGATTATTAAAATCTGAACGTCCAGTACCAACAACTCTTGCTCCACCTTTTATAGCATCTTCTGGAAATATTTCAGGAACCGGATTTGCCATTGCAAATACTATTGCATCATTATTCATTGTTTTAACCATTTCAGTTGTTAGTACATTTGGTGCTGAAACTCCTATAAATACATCTGCTCCTTTTATTACATCTTTAAGATGTCCTTTTTCATTATATTTATTTGTAACTTCTGATAGTTCTCTATGAATTTCACTTTCATGTTCCATATCTCTATGAATAACACCATTTATATTTACCATAACAACATTTCCAGCTCCCCAAGATAAAAGAAGTTTTGTTATAGCACATCCTGCTGCTCCTGCACCATTTACAATAATCTTTATATCCTTTTTATCTTTTTTAACAACTTTAAGTGCATTTATAAGAGCAGATAATACAACTATTGCTGTACCATGTTGGTCATCATGAAATACTGGAATATCTAGTTTTTCTTGAAGTCTTTTTTCTATTTCAAAACATCTAGGTCCTGATATATCTTCTAAATTTATTCCTCCAAAAGTTGGTGATATTCTAACTATTGTATCAACTATTTCATCAACATCTTTTGTATTTAAAACTATTGGAATTGCATCAACATCTGCAAACTCCTTAAATAATACACTCTTTCCTTCCATTACAGGAATAGCTGCTTCTGGGCCAATATCTCCAAGTCCTAAAACTGCTGTACCATCTGAAACTACTGCTACTGTATTCCACTTTCTTGTGTATGTATTTACTAATTCCTTATTTTCATGAATTTTTTTACAAGGTTCAGCTACTCCTGGTGTATATGCTAAACTTAAATCCTCTTTACTCTCAACTTTAACTCTTGACTTAATTTCAAGCTTTCCTCTAAGTTCTCCATGAAACTTTAACGCCTCTTCATATATATTCATTTCTCTATCCCCTTTCAATTTATAAATTATATTTTAATCTATATTTTCAATTGATATTAATATAGGCTATATCTTTATTAATTATTTATTGTTGCTATTACATAATTAAATATTAATAATCATTCAAATACTAATAAAATTTTATATAAAAATTAGTAATACTTTAAAAATAGCTTTTATTATAAAACTATAATAACATATTATAATTAAATTTCTATTCAAAAAACTAATTATAAATACAAGTATTAGTTTTAATAATACTTGTATTTAATAAGAATATATAATTAAATACCAAAAAATTTTAAATCTAAAATCTATTAACATAAATAAATACAAAAAATTATCCACAACCTAAAATAGTTGATAACAGTTTTTGATAACATTTACACTATTTTTGTTTATAAATTTTAATAATAAATATTTAAATAATAAATTAATCTAATTACTATCACTCTTTAGCTAAATTATATAAAGCATTAGTAAATATTTCTGTATTTAATAAAAGATCATTAACATCCATATATTCATCTTTATTATGTGCTATTCCCTTCTGACCTGGAAATGATGGTCCAAAAGCTACTATATTAGGAAATACTTTTGCATAAGTACCCCCCGTAGTTGTAACTGGTGTTCCATCTTCTCCTGTAACACCTTCATATGCCTTTTGTAATTCTTTAAGAAGTATATGGTCTTTATCAAAACATACTGAATCCATTCTTCTATTAACTTCAACTTCATATCCTTCTATTTTTATACTATTTATTATTTCAATAATATCCTCATATTTATAAGTTATTGGATACCTAAACACTACTGATATTCCAAGTTTATTACCCTTTTTACTTATACTATATGGATTTATAACAAGTTTTCCTGATATTTCATCTTCACACTTTATTCCTGACTTTTCTAATGAATGATTCTCATGAAAATTATTATGAACAAACTTAAAGAATTCGCCAAGTTCACCCTTAAAGCTTCCAATTCCATTTAATGTTTTACATAAAGTTGTAGCTGCATTTATCCCAACTTCTGGTGCATTTCCTGGTGCTTGTTTACCTTTTGCACTTACCTTTTCAGTTATATTTGTTTCCCAACTTGTACTTTCACCTTTTAAAAATTCATTTCTCTTTATGCATATTTCTGCAAAATCTGGAACCATATTATTTCTAAAATTACCTTTAATATTTTCTACATAATAATTTTTTATTTCATTACTCCATATTGTTACATCAAGTATTCCTCTTTCACCATATACTGCTGGATACTTACAATCTGGAGTAAATCCCATTACAGGTGGTTTTTCTGAATTTAAATAATAAGGAATATCTTTAAATCCTGTTTCTTCATTAGTACCAAAAATAACTCTTATTTTTTTAGATAAGGGTATATTTAAATCTTTTATTACTTTTGCGCCATAAAGAACTGACATTATTGGTCCTTTATTATCCAAAACACCTCTACCATATATTTTTCCATTTGCTTCTGTTACATCAAGAGGATTATATGACCATCCTTTACCAACTGGAACTATATCAACATGTCCAATTACTCCAATATAATCATCACTACAATTTTCTCCTAAACTTAATTCAGCATAACCAATAGCATTATTTATATTTTTTGTTTTAAATCCAAGTTCCTTTGCTATTTTTAATGCTTCTTCTAATGCTCTTTTAGGATTTTCACCAAACGGTGCATCATCTTTAGCTTCCCCTTCAATACTATCTATTTTAACTAGTCTTCTTATACTTTCTATAAGCTCATCTTTGTAGCTTAAAACTTTTTCTTTAAACTTTATATTAAGCTCATCTTTTACCTCTTTCATAAATCACATCTCCTTAAATAATTAATAATAAATTATTTTTATATTTAAAATATAAAATATTATTTTATATACTAAACATAATTAAAATTACATTTTAAAATAATTTTAACTATATTATTTAAGGTAGCTAATATTAGCTACCTTAAAATTATTAATCAAATGTTATTGGTGAATGTATTCTATCAAGATAAGCTTGTAACCATTCTTCTGATGCTTTTTCATAAGTAGTTTTTCCGTTCTCTTGTTTATTACAAACATATACTGTTGGTTCCTCATCTTCTGAAACTACTGAAAATGAAAAACCAGCTATATTAGTTGCAACTCCCCACTCACCTTTATTATTAAGTGCTACTAATGAAAGATCTCCAGATTTTCCACGTTTTCTTGTTAATTTATCATTTAAATCTTGAACAGCTTTATCACAAGCTTCTTGTGGATGCATTCCTTCTTTCATTAATCTTACTATTTCATATGAAATACATCCTTTCATTAAGTCTTCTCCAAGACCTGTAGCTGACGCTCCCCCCACTTCACTATCACAGTAGAATCCTGAACCTGATACTGGTGAATCTCCAACTCTTCCTTTTCTCTTCATAAAAAGTCCGCTTGTTGAAGTTCCAGCTACCATTTTTCCTTCTTTATCTACAGCTATCATACCAACTGTGTCATGACCGTCATATGGGCTTAAGCCTTTTTCTAAAGTTTCTTTTACTTTCTTCTTATAATGTTGTTTTGCTCTATCAGTTAGCATATTTTTTCTTTCAAAACCTTCTTTGTGTGCATAATCTTCTGCTCCTGCTCCAACTAAAAAGCAATTAAATCTTTCTTCACTTAATTTTCTTGCTATACTTATTGGATTGCTGTAATCTTTTATTCCAGCAACTGCTCCTATTGAAAGTGTATCTCCATCCATATATGCTGCATCAAGCTCTACTTCACAATGCTCATTTGGAAGTCCACCGTATCCTACTGATTTATAATAAGGAAAGTCTTCAACTGCCTTTATAGCTTTTTCTATTGCATCTCCTGCAAATCCTCCATTTTTAAGATCTTCTGATGCTTCTGTAATCCCTTCAACTGCCATTCTCCAAGTAGCTATCATAGCCCATTTCATAATTTATTCCTCCACTCATACTGCAAATTTAAAGTTTTAACCCTTTTGTTTTTTTATTAGAAACATACTTCTTTCTTTAAAGTTTCTATATTTTCTTTATTGGCAAGCTTTATTGCCATGTTACAAATATTTTCTATTGATTGATTTAATCCAATCCCACCTTTTTTAGGTGTTTTTACAACAATAACTCTATCTTTATACTTTGTAGTTGCTGGATTTTCAGCTGACATAGCAGCAAATGCTGGTATATCGGAATTATTATTAATTTCTTCAGCAAGTCCACCTGCCATTTCTCCAAAGTTAGGATAATGAAGAGCTGGACCACATATTACTACATCTGGACCTAGCTTCTTAGCCATTGCTAAGAACTTTTTTTTCACCTCTTCTTCGTTTTTTTGATAATACATATCACCACAATATAATGTAGCAACTATCTTACCATCCATTTCTTTAAAGTAAGGCTCCATCATCTTTCCTGGTCCTATTATTGATTTTTTTCCAGCTGGTGGTAAATCTGCATTTTCATCGCTTCCCATTCCAGCTTGTACATGATTTAATATTAATAATACTTTAACCATTGCTCTTCTTTCCTCCTAAACTTTTATAATAAATTTTATAAATCTAAATCATCGAAATCTAAATCATCATCTTCATCTTCATTAGCTGCTGCTTCTAATTCTTCTTTTAAGTATTGATTATCTATTGTTTTAATAAATGGAATATAAATAATTATACCTAAAATTATTAGTAATACTTGTAATACTGCACCTTGCCATCCTGACACTAAGAAACCTGAAATAACTGGTGGTGTTGTCCATGGAATTTGTACTCCGTTAGTATATGGAACTAAACCACTTGACATTGCAAAATAAGAAATAATTATATTAATTGTTGGTATTAACATAAATGGAACTAACATTACTGGGTTAAGCATTATTGGTAATCCGAATATTATTGGTTCGTTAATACCAAATACTCCTGGTAATAATGAAAGTTTACCAATCTTTGTAACCCTTTGACTCTTACAAATAAATACTATTGCGATAAGTAATGATAGTGTACTTCCAGCTCCACCAAATGTAGCAAACATATCTTGGAATTGTCCTGTAATTATATTTGGAATCGGTTGTCCTGCTTGGAAAGCTTCTAAATTCTCTACTGATAATGCCTTTAATATTGGATTAAATACAGCTCCAACAACACTTGATCCATTAATTCCAAAGAACCAGAATCCATGTAAGAAAATATATGCAATTATCATAGCTGGTAATGTATTACCTAATTTTAATAGTGGTACTTGTAACATATTAAATACAAAATTATGAATTGTTTCATAAGATGTTGCTGCAAAAATATAATTTATTAAGAAGAATACTATTATAACTATACCTGCTGGTATTAATGCTTCAAATGACTTTGCAACTGTTGGAGGTACCCCTGCTGGAAGCTTGATTACCCATCCCTTTTTAAGAATTTTAGCAAAAATTACTACTGAAACAAGAGCTACAATCATACCAAGGAATAATCCTTTTGATCCAACCCAATCAAGTGGAATACCTTTTACTATGTATTCAACATTTTGCTCTTTAGGAGTAAAATTTATTTTATAAGGTGTAACTATAAAGAAAGCAACTAATGCTGTAGCTGATGCTTGAATTGCATCTATATCTAGTTGTCTTGCTAAACTGTATGCAATACCTACTATAGCTAGTATTGTCATAATATCAAAAGTTGCTGCAACTGGAGTTGTAAGTTTAGCTGCCCATCCTTCACCTAAAAATTGTGCTACCCAATCATTCCATCCTGGAATAGGGAAGTTTGCTATAAGTAAGAATAATGATCCCACAATAAGAAGTGGTGTTGATATTAAGAAACCATCTCTTATTGCTATTAAATATTTATTTTTTCCTATAACTTCTGCCATAGGCATTAATATCTTTTCAAACTTTTTCATTATAAAGTTCATAATAAGTTCCCCTCTCTCTTTTATTAAACCCTTTTTATAACTTTATCTTTTGTTTATATACGTTACTTACTAATTTTCTCCATGATTACACTATAGTTCTTTCACTTAATAGCTTGTACTTTTTATAGTTATTTGCTTTGAGCTTTTTTTATCATTTTTATAGCTGTTTTTAATACTTTTTCCCCATCCATAACTCCATAATCAGCTGCATTTATAGCATCAACTGGAATTCCTAATGGATCACATATTTCTTGCATTTTTCCAAGCATAAATCTTACTTGTGGTCCTAAAAGAACACAGTCTGGTCTTTCATCTTGAATCATTGCATGAGCTTTAACACAAGGATTAGCTTCAATATGAATGTCTAAGTTATGTTTCTTTACAACTTCAAGCATTTTTGAAACTAAAAGACTTGTTGACATTCCTGCATCACAAAATAAAAATATTTTTTTCATAGATAATTCCTCCTTAGAATTTATAAAATTTTTATTAATTTATTTTTGTACAAATAACAATAAGCAAATATCATGCCATAAATTTTCATTAGTTATAAGGCTAGTATTTTAGCTAATTTTTATGATATCATTTTCATAATCTGTTGATTTTATATTATGTGTGCTTTAAAATAATACATAATAATTTAAATTTTTACATTTATAGCACACTAAATTTATACATAATTATTTTTTTTAATAAGAGTGAATTATCTTATATACAATAATGGGGTTGAGGTGACATAATGGTGAAAAGAATTGATTTAATTTATGAGACAATTAAAAAGTTAGATAAAGGTAATGGGGTTACTACACAAGATATTTGTAATGAATTAAATATAGAACGTTCAAATATAAGCAAAAATCTAAATAAATTAGTTAAAGAAGAAAAATTGTATAAAAACTCTTCTAGACCAGTAAAATATTATTTAAAAAATCCTAATAATATAGACTTTAATTTAAAATCATCACTTGATAAACTTTCCTATCTTTATCCATCTCTTACAGATGCTTGTAAGCTTGCAAAAACAGCTATACTTTATCCTCCTAATGGAATGAATTCATTAATAATAGGTGAAACTGGTTCTGGTAAATCTATGCTTGCAAAACTTATGCATGAATATGCAGTATCATTTTTTAATAAAGATATGCCTTTTATTCACTTTAACTGTTCAGATTACGCAAATAATGTACAACTTTTAAGCTCTCATCTTTTTGGAGTTAAAAAAGGTACATTTACTGGAGCAACTGAAGATAGAGCTGGACTTATTGAAAAAGCAAATGGAGGTATCTTATTTTTAGATGAAATACACAATCTTCCAAGCGAAGGACAAGAAATGCTATTTTTATTTATGGATACAGGGTATTTTAGAAGATTTGGTGAAGTATCAAAAAAGATAAAATCTGATGTTAGGATAATTTGTGCAACTAACGAAGATATAAATGAAACCCTTCTTAGTACTTTCTTAAGAAGAATTTCTATAAAAATAAAAATACCAAGTCTTAATGAAAGAAGTCTAGAAGAAAAACTTACTTTAATTGAAACTTTTATAAAAGAAGAAAGTATTAATTTAAATAAACCTATATATATTTCCTATAATGCAATGCTGTGCTTTTTATCTTATAATTGCACATTTAATGTCGGACAACTTAGAAATGATGTAAAGCTTGCTGTCGCTAATTCATATACTGAATATTTTATAAATAATAAAAAACATATAAAAATTAATAGTCCGGATCTTCCAAAAGAAATGCGTGAAAACCTTACTCGTCCTTTGATTGAAGAAAAAATAATACTAGATAAACTTCCAACTAAGGATAGATACTTTATATATGATAAGGATAGTAAAGTTAATAGTCACTCTTTTCAAAATCAAAAACAGGCTATGTTTAAAGCATATAAAACTCTAATTAATCAAGTTGAAATACATTCATCAACTAAGCACGCTTCTTATGAAGATTTTAATGATATCTTAAACGAGTATCTTAAGGTTATATCTCATCATAGTGATAATTATAAATTTAACTTTGCTTATGCTACATTTGATGAGACTAATAATAAACTTATTGAATTTGATAAAAATATGGAGAAATTTTTTAAAATTTCTGTATTTGAAAATTTATTTAATATTCATATAGATTTAATATATGATAGAATGAGCCTTATTTCTTTAGATAACCTAAATCTTCAAAATAGATTAAAAGGCTTGTTTCCTGAAGAATATAAACTAGCTTTAGAATATACAAATATTATTGAAGATAGTCTTAATCTCTATATTTCTCCATCAGAGTTTATTCTAATTATGTTAATTGCAATATATGTTTTTAACTCTGATATAATTCTTGATAAATAAAAAAGGAGCATTTTTTATGCTCCTTTCATTTATAAAATCATAAATTTTCAATTAAAACCTTTAACCACTAATTCTAACCATTTTATCTATATTAAGTGTTTTCTTTATTTCATCGTCACTAAGTCCTAACTCTTCCTTTATAACTTCTCTTACACTCTTATTGAATTTAAGAGCTTTCTTTGCAATATCAGCAGATTTTTCATATCCTAAAGAAGGTGCTAAAGCTGTAACTATTCCTATACTCTTTTCAACTAAGTCTTTACATGTATTTTCATTAGCTTCAATACCTTTAACACAGTTTTCAGTAAATGTACGCACTCCATTTTTTAATATTCTAATTGATTGGAATACATTTAAAAGTATAATTGGATAAAAAGCATTAAGTTCTAATTGTCCTGATTGTGTTGCTAAAGTTACTGTTGTATCATTTCCCATTATTTGAAATGATATTTGTTTAAGTAATTCTGGCATTACAGGATTAACTTTTCCAGGCATTATTGACGAACCATTTTGTTTAGCTGGAAGATTTATTTCAGAAAATCCTGTTCTTGGTCCTGATGACATTAAAATTAAATCTCCTGCAATCTTACTTAAATTAATAGCACAAACTTTTAAATCTGATGAAAGTGCTGCCATTGTATCTGCATTTTGAGTGCTATCTACTAAGTCCTCAGCTTGTCTTATATTTAATCCACTTAATTTATTTAAATTTATACAAACTTCTTTTATATAATCTTTATTTGCATTTATTCCTGTTCCTATTGCAGTACCACCAAGATTAACTATTAAAACTTCATCAAGTCTTTTTTCTAATCTCTTTATATCTCTACTTACTGCTCTTCCATATGCAGTAAATTCTGAACCTAAACTTATTGGAACAGCATCTTGCATTTCTGTTCTTCCCATTTTTATTACATGTTCAAATTCTTGTCCTTTTACTAAAAGTGCATTTTTAAATTTTTCTAATTCTTCTATACATTCTCTTAATAACAAATGACAGTTTATTAATCCGGCTGTTGGTATAGCATCATTTGTTGACTGTCCCATATTTACATGGTCATTTGGATGTACTGGATATTGTAACCCCTTATCATAACCTAAATACTCATTTGCTATATTAGCTATAACTTCATTCATATTCATATTAGTTGAAGTTCCAGCTCCTCCTTGAATTGGATCTAATATAAATTGATCTAAATACTTTCCTTCTAATAAATCATCACAAGCTTTTACTATAGCATCTTTTAAGTTATCTTTTAACTCCCCTACCTCACAATTTGTAATAGCACAAGCTTTTTTAACTAAAGCTAAGCTTTTTATGAAAGATTCTTCTAAATCTAATCCACTAATTCTAAAGTTTTCATGCCCTCTCAAACTTTGTACTCCATAATAAACATCCTTTGGCACCTTTTTGCTTCCTATTGAATCTTTCTCAATTCTGAATTCCATTTCTAAACCCTCCAATATGACTATAATATATGTACTTTTAATTTATTTTCCCTTAGTATTAAATAAAATTAGCAATTATCGTGCCAAATTCGTGTGAAATCTATAATTAAAGTTTTATCTATATTATTTTTAAAATTAAAAACTCTTTATACAGTATCACTAAACTTTCATTTATATATTCACACTTATTTAAGAACTTTTATCACACTAAGCGTATTATTATTTTAAAATTTTTTAAATAATCACTAAACAGTTAAAATTTGTATACTTTAATTCTTATATTTATTAAACTTTCATATTAATTTTAGACTTAAATAAATGTTATTTTTTATGTATATTAAATTAAATTTAATGATAAAAAAAGACTTATTAAAGTTTAAATTTAAACTTTAATAAGTCTTTATAATTATATTATTTTTGTGGCATTGCTGCCTTTATTTCTACTTCTTTTATTCCAACTCTATCTAAAATCTTTTCTGATCTTTCTTTTGTTGAACCTGTTATTACTTCAAACTTAACATTTTCCGCTTCTAGGAAACTTAATATAGCTTTATCTATGGCATTTGCTAAATCCTCATCCTGCCATCTTACTCCATCTTGTGTATAACCAAATTCTCTTGGTACAAAGAATATATAATCATACTTTGGTAAATCTCTTAATGCTAATATGTACAAATCCTTTAATATTTCTATTTCTTTTTTTGTTCTCTTTTTATCACCTAACATAAATCTAGCATATATATATGGAACAAATGTAGCATAATCTGTTATTGCATAATCAAACTCATTTAAACTTTCTTCTAATTGAGCTTGTCCTAAATATATACCATATTGTTCCGCTATTGTTTCTATCATACCTTTATCTCTTAAGTAATCAGTACTATACTCAGTCGCAACTCCAACATTTAAATCTCTTATTTTTAAATCAACATATAATTGTTGTATCAGTGTAGTTTTTCCACATCTTGGTCCACCTAAGATGGCTATTCTTACTGGCATATAATCTCTCTCCTCCAAATAAACATTTGTACTTAACTTTTTATCATAAGTTTAAGAAAACAAAGTTATTATATCAGTACAATCAATAAGTTTCAATTAAATTAGTCAAAACTAATATAATGATTATAACACAAATAAAACTACATAGCCTTATAAAGCCATGTAGTTTTAAAAAATAGTATTTTTATAATTTTAAAACTCTGCTAAATTTACCTTTTCAATTGCATCTATAACCTTCTTAAATTGAGGTAAATATTTTTTATGAGCAACTAACATATCATTTAATATTTTTCTTCCTTTTATATCATCTGATACCAATGGATTTGTAACCATTGCAAGAAGAGCCGTATTATAATCTCCTGTATATGCCGCTTCTGCTGCTAATCTTTCAAATGCTTTTATTTGTGATGTTAATCCTTGAGCTGCTATTGGTAAATCTGTTACTGTCTCAACTGGTACTGGACCATCTTTTGTTATATAACAGCTTATTTCTACTGCTGAATTATCATCAAATTGCTTAAGCTTTCCATTATTTTTTGTATTTACAGCAACTATATTATGCTTATCATTATAAATACCATTAATTACATTACATGCAACATCTGAATAATGAGCTCCACCTCTTTTTGAAAGTTCTTCTGGTTTCACATCTAAATTTTCATCTTTATAAAGTTCAAATAGCCTTTCTTCAAGTTTCATTACTACTTCCGCTCTTGTTTTTCCTTCCGCAAACTCTTTTAATTCATTATCTAACATATCTTTTTTCTTATAATAATATCTATGATACGGACAAGTAAGCACTCCAAATGCCTTTATAAACGCTGGATCCCATCCTAATGATACAATATTTGCAACCCCTTGTATATCTTCTCCCTTTACCATTTTATTTATAACTTCTTCTGTAATATCTTTTCCATCTAAGTAAACTCTTTGTCCATATACCATATGATTTAAACCTGCAAAATCAATTGTTACTCTATCTTTTTCTACTCCTAAAAGTTCAGCTACTCCAAACTCCATACCTATTGGAACATTGCAAACTCCAATTACCTTTTTATGAACTCCATATCTTAAAAGTGCTTCTGTAACTATACCAGCTGGATTTGTAAAGTTTATAAGCCAAGCATTAGGACAAAGTTCCTTTATGTCTTTTGCTATATCAAGAATAACCGGAACTGTTCTAAGTGCCTTAAAAAGTCCTCCAGCTCCATTTGTTTCTTGTCCTAAATATCCATAGCTTAAAGGAATTCTTTCATCTTTAGCCCTGGCCTTTAAAAGACCTACTCTTAATTGAGTTGTAACAAAATCTGCATCTTTTAAAGCTTCTCTTCTATCTAAAGTTAAATGTATTTCCATTGGAACTCCCGCTTTTTCAACCATTCTTTTTGCAAGATTCCCTACTATTTCAAGTTTTTCTTTTCCTTCTTCTATATCAACAAGCCAATATTCTGCAACTGGCATCTCATCATATCTTTTTATAATTCCTTCAACTAATTCTGGAGTATAGCTTGACCCTCCACCTATTGTAACTATCTTCAATCCTTTTTTACTCAAATTAAAACCTCCCACTTTATTTTTATAATTTATTTATACAAATTTTATAACAGATAAACTATACCTTAAATAGTTCTTTCTTATATTGACTTAATTATATTTCCTTTTAAAATTTAGATAAATATATTTGAACTAATAAAAAACACATAATCTTTTAAATAATTTGTTATATAAAAAAAACATCTTGTTATAAGATGCTTTTTTATATAAAACATTTCAATTAAATAGACATATAAATTTTTTATAACTTTAATTATTTTAAAATTATAAATTTTTCATTCTTTTTCCTAAATCTTCAACTATATACAGTACAGGTATTTGAGTTGTTGCTTCATTTATTCCATACTTTTCTTGTGGTACATAATATGCAAGTTTTATATCCGCTAAACTTGCTATAGTGCAATTTTTACTATTTGTTATTGATATAATTTTCCCCCCAGCACTTTTCATTCTATTAGTATGCATTACAGCTGCTTTTGATTCACCTGATACTGAAAAGGCAAGTGTAACACTTCCTTCTACATAAACACTTTCTGTTGGATAATAAGGGTCAGTTATTGGTAATGAAAATTTTCCAAGCCCTGCAAAATACCTTGAAGCATAATTTGCCATAGCTCCTGAACTACCAAAACCTATACAAAATATATATTTAGCTTCTTTAAGAGCAATTGATGCTTTTTCTAAATCATTTTTAAAATTATTGCTATCTGCTCTATTTAAAAATTCAACTATAATACTTTTATCATTTTTCACATTAAAATTTTCTTCATTTTCTAAATACATTTTTAACTTAATCTTAAATTCAGAAAAACCATCACATCCAAGTTTCTTGCAAAACCTTAAAACTGTAGTTGTTGATACATGTGCTTCATCTGCAAGCTCTCTTATTCTCATATATACTACTGTATTTTTATTTTTCATAACATAATCATAAACGCTAAATTCTAAATCATTGAAACTTTTAATAGCCTCTAGTTGAAACATAATCTTTTCACCACTTTATTTTAAATATTTATAATCTTAAGTTTTCTATAATTAATACTTTATCATATAAAATGTAATGCTTACTAGAAGTTAATATAAATAAATTTATTTTTAAATAAATCTAATATATTTTTTCTTTATGGAGAAACTAAACAAGAGGAGGGATTAATTATGAAAAAAAATAAAGTAGATTCAGCAAAAATAAGAAATAATCCTGGTGAACATGCATATCTTCCTAATGAAAGAGATGACTATCATCTTCCAGATGAAGACTTAATAAGTACAGCTCCAAATGGAGATATAACAATGATTCCAAACCCTGTTACTGATGATATAGTTGTAAATAATATAGCTTGGCAAGAATTTAATTACACTGATAGTATGGCAGATAGATTATCTGAAATTGAATCAGTAAAAGAAATACAAAAGCAACCAAAATCTTATCTTAAAAATAATAAAAATTAACTATAAGTTAAAATAACCAAAAGATTAAGCGTCAAAAAAGAGATATTCAATAAATTGAATATCTCTTTTTATGTAACTTAAATATTAATTTTTATAAAGTTAATATTATCTTGTTTCTAAAAATGCTACTAAATTATTTACTGTAGCCATATCTGATCTTTCTAAATCAGTTGGTTGTAATTTTATTCCTAATCTTTCTTCAATTTGTAATAAAACTTCAATTATTGCAAGTGAATCTAAAAGACCAGCTTCAAATAAATCAAAATCTAAATCGTCTCTTATTTCATCACAACCTGTTACTTCTTCAAAAATTTCTATTACTTGTTCTTGCATATCTAAATTCTCCTTTATTTTTAAATTCTCTCTTATATACTATTATACAAATCTTTATTTTTTATTAAAGTTTAATTATTTTTAAAATATATATTTATATTTTAATACTAAAAGCTAAAATTCTCCAGTAAATTTATATTAAGTTTATATAACATTTAATTAAACCTTATTATTTAACTATCGCAAAATATCCCGAGAATATTAAAAGACCAAATCCAGCTATATGCCATGTAATAAATATTTGTAAATATTGAAACCATTTTTCCTTTTTATGAGTTTTATAAAACTTTGATTTTTTTTGATACATATCAGTAAGTACTAATACAGCACCTTGATATATACCATAAACTATATAATACCATGTTAATCCATGCCAAAATCCCATTGTTATCATTGTTATCATTTGTGCAACATGAGATGCTGTAACTCTCTTTTTAAATCTTTTTTTTCTCATAGAACTTATTACAAATCTTGAAAAAATATAATCTCCAAACCATCTTGAAAGTGATATATGCCATCTTGTCCAGAACTCCTTCATATCTTTACTAATAAATGGCTTATTAAAGTTATCTGGTGCTTTTATTCCAAATATGTAACTTGTACCTACTGCAAATAAACTATAACCTGCAAAGTCAAAGAATAAATATAAAGTATAAGCTACCATATATTGATATGCATGACCAAATGTTAAATGGTTTGTTGGTATTTTAGTAAACCACATTGTATTTACTAAAAATGCTATTACAAACTTATATAAAATACCTAAAAATATTTTTGTTATTCCTGGCATTAAATATTCATTTATATATTCTGATTTTGAAATTTCCTTATCTAAATCTTTCTCAAATCTTCTTGACCTATCTATTGGTCCTGAACTTAATGTTGGGAAAAATAAAACAAAATATAAAAATGTAGATAATTTCACTTCTTTTATAGCACCATCATATATTTCAATAACCATTTGAATAACTCTAAAGTTTAAATATGATATACCGATAAAACCTATAGTAGTTATCTTAGCACCTGGAATTATTAAATCAAAATGCGGTGATATTTTATTAATTATTACAGGTAGCATTGAAGCAAATAAAAATATTCTATATACTATAATACTATCTGTTTTTTTTCTAATAAATAAATATCCATATACTATTATTAATTCCCATATTATGAATGTACACAAAAATCCTAACTGTACATTAATACCAATAATAAGAAAAATCATAAATATAGTAGCAATCATTCCATATATTTTTATCTTCTTACCACATAAACCTAAAACTATGGCAGGTATAGTTGTTAATAATAATATGTATAGATATAAATAATCTCCATACTGTGTCATTAAATCTCCTCCATAAGTTTCTTTCTATCAATTTTACCATTTATATTTGTTGGGAATTCCTCTATTATCTTAATATTTCTTGGAACCATATAATTTGGAATAAATTTTTCTAAATCTTTTTTTATTCTTACTCCATTTTTTAAATTACTAAGGTCATTTTTTTCTTCTAATTGAACTATTCCTTGTAAATATGCAATCTTTTCATCTTTATATATCGGTAATACAACAGCATTTTTTACATTATCAACTTTTCTTAAGTTATTTTCTATATCTTCTATTTCTATTCTGAATCCATTAAGCTTTATTTGAAAGTCTTTTCTTCCACAGTAATATATTTTACCTTCTAAAAGATACGCCATATCCCCTGTTTTATACGCTCTAAATTTTTCACCATTAAATTCATCATAATAGAAAACTTCATTTGTTTTTTCTTCATTCTTAAAATAACCCTTTGATACTGATTTACCAATTATAGCGATTTCACCTTTTTCTCCATCTACTACATCATTCCCATTATCATCTATTATTCTAATTTTTGTTGTATCCATAACAACACCAACTGGTAAGCTTTTTGAATCTTCAATCATTTGTGAAGTTATGTCATTTGCACTTATTGCAACTGTAGCTTCTGTTGGTCCATATCCATTTATTATTCTAGTGTTAGGGAATCTTTCTTTAAGATCTTTAGCTAAATTTTTTGGAAGAACTTCTCCTATAAATATCATTGACTCTAATTTAGGTAACATCTCTGAATTAAATGTATCTTCTGTTACACATACCCCTGCAAATGATGGTGTTGATACCCATATTGCCATATCAGAATCTTTAAATTGATTAAAAAGTTCTTTATAGTTTGCTAAAGTCTTTTTTGAAAGTGAAAATAAAGTTTCTCCATGAGTTAATCCTGGATATATTGTTGTTACTGAAAGATCAAATGAATATGCAGCTTGATTCATTATAACTTTTTCACTTCCATCAATATTTAAATACTCACTAATCCATTCAACAAAATTATCTAAGTTGTTACTACTTATTTGAACCCCTTTTGGTTTTCCTGTACTTCCTGATGTGAATAATATGTATGCATTTTCATCCTCTTTAACCCATGAATCTTCTGTTAATACTTCATTTTTATTATCACATATTATTTTTTCTAATTCATCTTTATTAATTACTTTTATTCCTTCTCCAAAAACCTCTTTATCATAATCACTAAAGTTAAATAGTACTTTTGGTTTTACTTCTTCAGTTACATTTGAAACTCTATCTAAAGGAAAGCTTATATCTAATGGAACATAAGCTCTACCTGATTTTAATGCCCCAATCATACATGACATTATTAAATTATCTTTATTACCATATATAACTATAGGAGTGTTATCCTTATGTATTTCTTTTAAATAAACTCCTATGCTTTCTGAAAATTTATCTAAATCTTTATATGATAATTCTTCTCCATCGCATTTTAAAGCAATTCTATCAGTATTAGCATATTTCTTAATCCCTTTAATTATTTCCATCTTAATATCCTCCTCAAATTAGAATTCATTGTAAATGAATGGTATTTGTTTAAATGGTGTAAATGTTACTATTAATATTGCTGCAATTATTATTAAAGTTACTATTATACTAGTTAACAGGTATTTGTCCTTGATTATATTCTTTATAAATCCTTTCACTTATATCAACCCATCCTCTCGTTCCAAGATGCATTATATCTCTTAAATAGTAATCTGTATTTTTATTATTTTTTAGAGTTGGTTCTTTGTCTTGTAAATTAATTACTTTAAAACCATCCTTGCTAGCTAATTCTTCTAATGTTTTATAAAAATTAGTTCTCTTATCCTTAGTAATTCCAGTATAATCATAATACCAGTCTGCATTTGGTAATAATACTATAGTAGGTTTAACTCCAAGTTCTTTACAAGTATTTAAAAGATTCTTATAATCATCTACTTCTTGTGATTTTAATAAATTAATCTTTGAATACGCATTTTTCATTTTCGGTAACTTCTTGGAAATAAATTTATAATTGTTATAATCTATTTTATATTTATTTCCCTTAGCCTTTGCTTGACCTTCTTTATATGCTATTTCATCTTCTCTTTTCCAATCTATTGAATTGTTGCTTAATTTTTTAGTTTTATTTTTATTATTAAGTTTTTTAAGTTTTAAATATAAAAGACCTTTTTCTTTTAACATAACTTCTTTTTCTCTAATAAAAAAATAAGGCTTAAATAATACACTACATATATCACCCAAAGTTGAGTTATCAGTGTAAAGTTCAGCATAAACTCTTTCACTTGAATATTCATCACTACTTTTTAAAAGTGATGCTACTCTTCTTGCTAAATAATCTTTTGTTTCTTTATTTATATTATTATTATTTAAAAATTCATAAAATTGTGTTGGCGAAAATAATGATTGAAAATCTTTTCCAGGCACTCCTTTTCTACTTAAGAATGCTTGCATAGATACAAATATTACAACCTTTTTATTATCTATATCAGGATTAGTAGATCCAAGTATAAGTGTTTCTTGTAATGTTTGATTATATGGTCTTCCAACAGTAAATAATCCATTTTTAGTTCTTCCACTATTAAAATATGTTGCTGCATGTTGTCTTTTTATTATATTACTTAATTCTGATGAACCTAAAATCATTATATTATTTTTAGATAATAATTCATTATTTATAAGTACACCCTTATCCTTTATATCTGATGAATATTCCCCCATAAGAGGCACTAAGTTTTTTTCTTTCATCAATTTGCTATTTTCATGGTCTAAAAACTTATTTAGTCCAAAAGCAAATAATACCCCAATTATTAATGGTATTATAAAATATAATAATTTTTTCATACCTTGCTCCTCTCTTAAAGTTACGTAAAATCCGGAAATAAATAAATTCCACCTGAAATATTATTACTATTTTTAATAATATTCAATTACATTAATTTAATTGTTTTTAACAAATTGTAAATACTATCTTAATTACTTCTTAAATTAACTTTATAAAACTATCTTAATACTCCTTATAAAGCCATTTTCCTAGGTTTATACCTATATTAACAATAGTATTTTTCATCAAATAATTAACTAACTTTTAACTTTTAATATATATATAAATTTATAAAAATTTCATTAAAGTAACTCATATATACTATATAAAGTATAAATTTTATATATATTATATACAATTACAAAATAAAGTCAAAATTATTACAATTACTCTATAATAATCACAAATTAAGGGCAATTTAAACTTTTAAAGTTTAAATTGCCCTTAAAGAGGTACGTATGTGATTAAATCTTTATTTCTATAAGCTATATTTAGCTTTTTAGACTGCTTCTATATTTCTACTAGCAATTACATCTATTCCTGTTCCTAGTACATCTTTTATAACTATATCTCCCATTTTTACTGGAGCTTTAATTACAGTTTCATTTATAACTTTCATACATTCAAAGTTTAAAGGTTTTGGAATTGCTCCATTTGTTTTTACTGGTATCACTGGAAGTTCTCCACCTTCTACTTTTACTGTTGAAGTTACTACTCTAACTGGATTTGTAACTTCATTTAATCCATATATTTCACCACGTTTACAAGTATTACCTGTAACTGTTTTTTTATCTGTATCTACTTTTAAATGACATCCCATTGGACAACTTATGCAAATTAATTCCTTAATCATAGATTTTCACCGTCCTATAATATACTCTATTTTACTAATTCTCTCATTAAACAATTAAATTTCCGTATCTTATTTATACTTAATTTGTAAATATTGTTAGTTTTTCATTTTTGTTGTACTTAATTTTTATAACTTTATTATTTTTTAGGTTGAGGTCTTATTTTTAATCTTATTCAGTAGGAGAAGTTGAGTTCCCCTACTAATTATTATTTTATATTATTCTAATGATATTGTAATATCACCCTTTACTCCTTCAAGAAGTTTCTTTGGTAATATTATTTTTTCCATTTCTGATGGAGCTAGATGCTTTCTCTTAAAGCTTGCTATTTCTCTATCTCCTTCTCTTACTACTAATGCTTTATCATGATATATATTATTTACTCTCATAAACACAGTCATGCTACCATCTATTGCATCTACATTAAATCTTTGAGGTACTGTATAATTTACATTTTGACCATTAACTATATTTATTGTTTCACCTTTATTTAACTCATTCTTTATATATTTTGCAGCTGACTTTCCTGCATGCTTTGATTCTTGAGTAACAAAGTCAACTAAGTCATGAACATGTACTACATTACCACAAGCAAAGATTCCATCTATTGATGTTTCCATACTTTCTGATACTATAAGTCCATTTGTTCTCATATCTTTTGTAATACCTGCTTTAGTAGATAATTCATTTTCTGGAATTAATCCAACTGATAAAAGTAATGTATCTACTTCAAATTCCTTTTCAGTTCCTTTTATTGGTTTTCTATTTTTATCAACTTCAGCTATTACTACTTTTTCTAATCTTTCTTTACCTACAATATCTACAACAGTATGTGATAAGTATAGTGGTATATCATAGTCTTCTAGACATTGTACTATATTTCTATTTAATCCATTTGAATATGGCATAAGTTCTACAACACCATAAACTTTTGCTCCTTCAAGAGTCATTCTTCTTGCCATTATAAGTCCAATATCACCTGATCCTAATATTAGAACTTTTTTTCCTGGCATATATCCTTCCATATTGATATATCTTTGAGCAGCTCCTGCTGTAAATACTCCAGATGGTCTATCTCCTGGTATATTTATAGCTCCTCTAGTTCTTTCTCTACATCCCATTGCAAGTATTACAGCTTTTGCGCTTAATACTATATATCCTTCTTCTTCATTTATGGCATGTACATTTTTATTTTCATCTATATTAAGAACCATTGTACCAAGTTTAACTTCAACATTTGTGTCTTCTAGCATATTTATAAACTTTTGTGCGTATTCAGGGCCAGTTAATTCCTCTTTAAATGTGTGAAGTCCAAAACCATTGTGTATACATTGATTTAATATTCCTCCAAGCTCGTTGTCTCTTTCTATAATTAAAATTTTCTTTACTCCATCATTGTATGCTTCATAAGCTGCTGCAAGTCCTGCAGGGCCTCCTCCAACTACTATTAAATCGTACATAACTACCCCTCCTATTTTGTTTTTCCTACTAATATATATGAACCGTCTTTTTCTAGGTTAATATCTTCTAACTTAATTCCTAATTCTCTAGCTATAATTTCTTGAACTCTTGGTCCACAGAAACCACCTTGACATCTTCCCATTCCTGGTCTACATCTTCTCTTAACACCATCTAATGTCATATTTTTATCAAAACATCTGTGTATAGCATCAACTATTTCACCTTCTGTGATACTTTCACATCTACAAACTATCTTTCCGTATCTTGGATCTTTTTTAATTATTTCAGCTTTTTCTTCTGGTGATAATTCCATAAATCTTATTTCTTTTCTAACACCATTGAAATCTTTATTTTCTTCTAATTTTAATCCGCAACCTTCTAATATTTTAACAACATCTTCTGCAATTGCTGGTGCTGATGATAATCCTGGTGATTTTATTCCTGCAACATCTATAAAGTTTTTAACATCTTCTGCCTCTTCTACAATGAAATCTCCTCTATCTGGTGTTGCTCTAAGTCCTGCAAAGTTTCTAATTGATTCTCTGAAATTAACTTTTTTAGTTGTTCTCATTGATGTTTCTCTTATATAGTCTAATCTATCACCTTTTGTCTTTGTATCTTCTTTATCTTCTAAATCTTCTGCATCTGGTCCAACCAAAAGATTTCCATGAACTGTTGGTGTTACTAATATTCCTTTACCAAGTTTTGATGGACATTGGAATATTGTATGACTTACGATATCCCCTTGAGTTTTATCCATTACAAAATATTCACCTTTTCTTGGAACTATCTTAAAGCTTTCTTTGCAAATCAAATTATGTACATCATCTGCATGAATTCCTGCTGCATTAATTACATATTTAGCTTCAATTGTTTGTCCATTTTTTGTTTTTATCTTAAATATATCATTTTCTTTCTTTATATCTGTTACTTCAGCTCTTAATATTAATTCTCCTCCATTTGATACACCATTTTCCATAAGTGCTATTGTATATTCAAATGGTCCAACTATACCTCCTGTTGGTGCATATAAAGCTCCAACAACTTCTTCGCTTAAGTTTGGCTCTTTTTCTAGAAGCTCTTCTTTGCTTAAAATTTGTAAGCCTTTAACTCCAATTTTATTACCATTTTCATATAATGCCTTTATAGTTTCCATATCTTCATCTGAGAAACCTATTATTAATGAACCATTTCTTTTGAATGGTACATCTAGTTCTTTACAAAGATCTTCAAACATTTCATTTCCTTTAACATTATATTTTGCCATTAATGTGCCAACTTTTGGATCATAACCTGCGTGAACTATTGCTGAATTTGCTTTTGATGTTCCCATTGATACATCATTTTCTTTTTCTAATACTGCTACCTTTAAATTGTACTTTGTAAGTTCTCTAAATATTGAAGCTCCTATAACTCCTGCTCCTATAATTGCAACATCATACATAAAAAAACCTCCTAGAATTCGCTTTATAAATTTTAAAAGCAAAAAAAGTCAAGCAGAAACTAGGGATTAATAATCCCTAACTTATGTGCTTGACTCTAATTCTCTTAACACTCATATTATATTATGGTTATATATTATCATAGCTTTTTATTTTTGTCAAACGTTTTCAGCTATAATTTAAAAATAAAATTTTACTTTTATTACTATTCTTTTTCCCAGCCACTAACTCTTTTTATAGCTTTCTTCCAACCAGAATATAATTTTTCTATATGCTCTTTTTCTGATTTTGGTTTAAAGTTTTCACTTGCATACCATGACTTAGCTATTTCTTCTTTATCTTTCCAATATCCAACTGCAAGTCCTGCTAAATATGCTGCTCCAAGTGCTGTTGTTTCTGTAATTATTGGTCTTGTTACTTCTGTTTCTAATATATCTGCTTGGAACTGCATTAAAAAGTCATTTTTGCTAGCTCCACCATCAACTTTAAGAACATTAATTTTTACTCCTGCATCTTCTTCCATAGCATTTAATACATCTTTTGATTGATATGCTATTGATTCTAATGCTGCTCTTATTATATGATTTCTATTTGATCCTCTTGTTAATCCAAATATAGCTCCTCTTGCATACATGTCCCAATGTGGTGCTCCAAGTCCTACAAAAGCTGGTACAACATATACACCACCATTATCTTTAACTTTTTTTGCAAAATATTCAGTATCTTGAGCATCACTTACAAGCATTAACTCATCTCTTATCCATTGTATAACTGCTCCCCCAACGAATACTGAACCTTCTAATGCATATTGAACTTTACCATCTATTCCAACTGCTATTGTTGTTAAAAGTCCATTTTTACTTTCAACCTTTTCATCCCCTGTGTTCATAAGTAAGAAACATCCAGTTCCATAAGTATTTTTTGCTGAACCCTTTGTAAAACATGCTTGTCCAAATAAAGCCGCCTGTTGATCTCCAGCAATTCCAGCTATAGGAACTCTTACTCCTCCCTTACCACCAAGATTAGTATATCCATATATTTCTGAACTATTTTTAACTTCTGGTAATATTGATTTTGGAATATTTAATTCTTTTAAAATCTTTTCATCCCATTGTAATGTATTTATATTAAATAGCATTGTTCTTGATGCATTTGTATAATCAGTTATATGAACTCTTCCATTTGTTAACTTCCATACAAGCCAAGTATCTACAGTACCAAAAAGTAATTCTCCTTTTTCAGCTTTTTCCCTAGCACCTTCAACATTATCTAGAATCCATTTAATTTTTGTACCTGAGAAATATGCATCAAGTATAAGACCAGTTGATTCCTTTATGTAATCTTTCATCCCTTTTTCTTCTAAACTATCACAAATAGGAGCTGTTCTTCTACATTGCCAAACAATTGCATTATATATAGGCTCTCCAGTGTTTTTATCCCATATTATAGTTGTTTCTCTTTGATTAGTAATTCCTATAGCTGCAACATCCTCTTGAGTTATATTAGTTTTTGCTATAACTTCTTGAAGAACACCATATTGTGTTGCCCATATTTCCATAGGATTATGTTCAACCCAACCCTCTCTAGGATATATTTGAGTTATTTCCTTTTGGCTTACACCTAATATGTTTTGTTCATTGTCAAAAACTATTGCTCTTGAACTTGTTGTTCCTTGATCTAAAGCTATAATATACTTTTGTTTCATCTCTACACCTCTTTTATAGTCTATATGTTTTGCTTTTATATAATATATCGTATTTAAAATCATAAATTTAATTTATCATTAAATTTCAAATACCATATTTACATTCCCCATATTTCTCTTTTAGTTGTTGAAACTGATGATGCTCCAGAACTTAATGCCATTATTACTTCTTCCTTCTTTTCTACAAGTCCACCACAAATTACTGGCTTTTCAGAGCCTTTTGTAACTTGATTAATAACTTTTGGTATAAGACCTGGTAATATTTCTACTGCATCAATATCTGATAATAAATGATTTTTAACATTTTTAAGTGATATTGTATCAAATACAAAACTTCTTTGTATTGCTATAAAACCATTTTCTTTGGCAAATCTTATTGTTTGAGGCTTTGTACTAATAATTCCTTTAAACTTAGTCTCTTTCTTCAAAAATTTAATTGCTGCTTCTCTTTGATTTAATCCATCTATTAAATCAATATGTACAATTCCTATTTTATTTTTTTCTTCTATCATACTGCTTATTTCTTTTACATTAAGGACATCACCAAAAAGAACAAATATAATTTCTATATTTGAATTTATAGCTACCTTTAAGTCCTCAAAATCTTTTACTGCTGCTATTACTGGATTATCTGCTAAAACTTCTTTAAAATTCATATTCTCGCCCCTATCATTTCTGTAAATGTTTTCTACTTTTTTATTATTGCACCTATTAAAATATATGTCAATTATGATATTTTTTTAACATTTTTCTATTAATTTCTTTAATTTGTTTATAAATATAAGTAAAATATTAAAATTAATTCATTTTTTTCTTTAAACTTTAATTATATTTTCAATAAATTTATTTTAAAGAAAAAAGAGATATAGAAAAAGGAATTTAACTATATCTCTTACTATTATTAAATTTTTAGTTTTTAATATCTTTGTAATAAACCTCTATACTTGCATCTCCTAAGTTTTTAGGAATTAAATCTTCTTCTATTTCTTTTCCGTTTATTATTATTTTATTTTTAAATGATTTTTTTATCTTTATATTATATTTTTCTGATTTATTGTTTATTTTTATTTCAAAACCATCCCAATCACTTGGAATACATGGTGATATTTTGTATCCTATTCCTTTATAAATTTTAAATCCTAATATATTTTCTAATCCTACTTTATACATCCAACTAGCTGTTCCTGTATACCAGCTCCATCCACCTCTGCCTCCATGTGGTTCTCTTACATAAACATCAGCCGCCATAACATATGGTTCTAACTTATATCTTCTACAATCAAGTTCAGTTAATCCATGATTAATTGGATTTATCATATTAAAATATTTTGCAGCTTTATCTCCTATTCCAAGCTTTGTTAATGCTAAAATAACCCAAGTTGCTGCATGAGTATATTGTCCTCCATTTTCTCTTACCCCTGCAACATACCCCTTTATATACCCTGGCTCTTCTTTTGATTTTTCAAAAGGTGGAGTTAAAAGTTTTATTAAAGCTAAATCTTTATCCACTAGATTTTTATCTACGGCTTCCATAGCTTCTTTTGCTCTTTCTAATTTACCACCTCCTGATATTACTGACCAACTTTGAGCTAATGAGTCTATTTGACACTCACCATTTTCTCTAGAACCAAGAGGTGTTCCATCATCAAAATAAGCTCTTCTATACCATCCTCCATCCCAAGCATTTTTCTCAATATTTTCTCTTATAAATTCTCTCATTTCTCTATATCTATTTACTTTTTCATCATCTTTCATATAATTACATATATCATCAAATCCTACTAAAATTTTATATATAAACCATCCAAGCCATACACTTTCACCTTTTCCCTTATTGCCTACTGTACTCATTCCATCATTCCAATCCCCACTTCCCATTAGTGGGATATTATGCTTACCAAATTTCAGTGATTTTTCTATAGCTTTTATACAATGTTCATATATAGTTCCTTCCTTATTTGATTGATTAACTATTGTATATCTCTCATCCTCATCTCCCTTTAAAGGTTCATCCTCTAAATAAGGAACACTTTCATTTAATATATTATAATCTCCTGTAATTTCTATATATTCAGCTGTTACAAATGGTAACCATAATAAATCATCTGAAAATTTTGTTCTTATTCCACTATTTATTATAGGATGCCACCAATGTTGAACATCACCTTCTAAGTATTGTCTTGAAGCACTTCTTATAATTTGATCTTTTGTTATACTTGGATTTATAATACCAAGAGACATTGAGTCTTGAAGTTGATCTCTAAATCCATAAGCACCACCTGATTGATAAAAAGCCGTTCTCGCTAAATATCTACAACTATAATTTTGATATAGTAACCATCCATTTAAAAGATAATTCATTGATTCATCTTTTGTTTTAACTTGTATATTTCCTAGGAAATCGCCCCAATACTCCTTAATATTATTTAATTCGTCATTTACCTTTTCTATATATTCATATTTTTCTATTAAACACTCTATTTTCTCTTCAGATTCTTCTTCTCCTAAAAGTACTATCAACTCCTTCTTTTCTCCAGGCTTTAATGTAATATCACACTTTGTAACTAAACATGGATCAAAACTGCTTCCACATGCCCCACTTAATTTATCTTCTTGCAAACCATTTGGTGATTCTAAACTACCAGAAATCCCAATAAATTCTTTTCTATCACAGGTAAAACTTATATTTTCTCCACCTATTATAGTTGAATACGCTTTCAAATTACCAAAGTACTCTGAATATGGATTTTGACCATAAATATAGTTTCCTCTATTGTAGGTTGATATATATCTAGCTGTTTGATAATTTAAAACTCCAAGTACTAGTTGAGCATAATAATATACTGATAAATTTTTATCAATATTATCTATATTTTCTAGTATTATTTTTTGAATTTTAACCCTTTCTCCCTTTGGAGCAAATACTATCATATTACCTCTTATATTATTAACTGTATGAGAATAGCTTGAATATCCAAATGAGTGTTTTATTATATACTCTCCATCATTTCTAACAGGCTCTGGAGTTATTGAGAAATATTTCAAATCATTATTATCTCTTATATAAATTGCTTCTCCTAATGAATCTTTAACTATATCATTATTCCAAGGAGTTATTTTATTTTCTCTACTATTTTCACACCAAGTGTGCATAGATCCAACTTCAGATGTATGAAATCCAAACCTTTCATTAGAAATAACATTAATCCATGGTGCTGGCGTATTATTATTCTCTCTAAGCACTATTACATAACCTTTATCTTCTTTATCAAAACCACCATACCCATTAAAAAAATCTAACTTATTCTTTAATTCATTATACATACTTATTTTGTTTTTATTTTCTATTATTTTTTTATATTTATATTTTTCTTCATATGTATATTTATCATTCTTATTATTTAAAAATTGTTGTTCTTTTAATTGAGTTAATATATTTCCCTTTGTACTATCTATAAAAATTGATGATATACCAATTAAAAAATCTCTTATATTTTCATTCATTGTTGATTTATTGTGAAGATATATTCCTCCTTGTTTATTTAAAATTTCTTCACCAGATAAAACATTAATTTCTTCTAATATTTCTCTTTGAAGTGGCATTTCATAACTTGATTCTTCATTATTATAAATTACTAAGTCAGTTTTAACTCCTTTATTTTTAAAGTACTTATGCATTTTTATAATTGACCTAACTAAATTAATATCTTCATCACTATTAACAAGTAACATTATAATTTTTATATCTCCTGATATTCCAAATGCCCATAAATCTTTCTGATGTTTATTTATATTTCTTATATAAAACTCTCTATCTTTTCTTTCATTATTTAAAAATAATATATATGAAGCTAAACTTTGATATATATTAGCTTGTGCTGATGTAATAGCAAGGTTTTTAAGTTCAACTTGCATAAATCTACTATATGTATTAAACTCATTTTCTAATTTTTTAATATTACTATATTCTCTAGAAAGTTTTATAACCTCATCTCTTTCAGATGCAGTTCCTGTTATAAAATAAATTATTTTTTCTTCATTTGGTTCTAAGTTTAATCTTACTCTAGTACTAATTATAGGATCTAATACTGTTCCTACTGTATTTTTTAAACTATTATTATTATCCAAAGCTAAAGGCTTATCTAAGTCTCTATTTCTTCCAATAAAATTCATTCTTGAAGTTTCATAACTCATTACCCCTTCAAACTCATAATCACATATTGGCTTATGAAATATATAAGGAACTTTTCCATCTTTAACTCTAGCTCGCCTTTTCCCTATTACTGTTTTTGTGCTTTCATCAAATTCAGTTTGAATAAAAAGATTTGAAAAGCTTGGGTGTGCTGTGTCAGCTTCCATAGTAGTTAATGTTACTTCCATATAACTTGTTACTTCTATAGATATTCCTTTTTCTCCAACATTTTTTAATTTTAGCTTTCTTATATCTATACTATCTTCACTTGATACTACAACTTCCATTTCACTCTTTATTAATCCACATCTTTTTGTAAATTTTGCTTTATCTACCGAGAATTCTATATCCGTTTCTTCACAATCATTTCTGCAAGGCTCAAAAGTAGCACTCCAATATTCATTAGAATTTAAATTTTTAATGTATAAAAATAATCCACTATTATCAACAGTACTATCCCCTTTCCATCTATATAATAAATTATTTCCTTCTTTTGAATAACCGCTTCCTTGTAAGGTAATCATAGTTGAAAAGTTTCCATTTGATAACAACAAAACTTCTTGATTTTTATTTGTACTGCTATTAAATCTTCTTGGAGTAAAATCTTCACATTCTATATATTCTCTATTAATTGCAATATCTTCATTACGCTCAAATGTTATATATTTAGGTATCTTTTCTTTAAGTAATATTTCTGTTGCTTTTACTTCTTTTATATTATGAAATCTTTGCTTAAGTATATTATTATTTAATATGTTATCTAAAGCTAATAAAGACATACCTAAATGGTGAACCATATAACATCTTACTTCTTTACCTTTATACATATGCCCTTTTATTTTATTATCTCTTTTTCCAGTAAAATCTATAGCTTCTATAAAACCATATCTTCCTACTGCTCCTAAACTTTCTAAATTTCTTAGATTTTCTATGGACTTCTCCTTAATACAAGGTAATACCATAAGTGTTGAATATGGTGATATTACTAAATCATCTTCAAGCCCTCTTTTTAATCCTATTCCTGGAATTCCAAAAGCTTTATATTGATAAACTTCTCCTATATCAAATTTATAATAAGCTGATTCTGATATACCCCACGGAATATTTTTCTTTTTAGCAAATGCTATTTGTGCCTTTATAACTGACTTATACGTTTTATCTAAAAGAGTTTCTTCAAAACTTTTCATTATTAAATTGGGCATAAAATATTCAAACATAGTTCCACTCCATGAAACTAAACTCATCCCTCTATATGCATTAGTCATTGCTCTGCCAAGTTTAAACCAATGACTAGTATCAACTTCATTTCTTGCTATAGATAAAAATGAAGCTACTCTTGATTCAGATGCTAATAAATCATAATATGAATTACCTAAAGAATTTTCCTCTACATTATATCCTATAGAAAATAATCCTCTATCTTTTGAATATAAAATTTTAAAATCCATTTCACTCATAATTACTTCTATTTTTTCTATTAAATCATCAATTTTCTTTTCAAAAACATCTAATTGTTTAACTTTTTCTTCTAAAACTTTATTAGAGTCATCTTCTGATAATCTTTCAATCTTTTTTATTTCTTTTTTAAGTTCTATAAGCGATGGGTTTTCTTTCTTTAAATATTCAAATAATATTTTATTTATATCTCCATAAATATACTCTGAATATTTTATTTTATTTTCAATTTCTTTCTCTAACTTATTTAACCAATATTTAAATTCTTCTTCTCTATCTGTACTTTCTTCTTTTATTAATTTAATATATTGTAATTGTTGTTTTAAAATCTGTATATAATCTTCATTTTTTAAATTATTTGATACATTGAGATTATTACTATAATCTATTCCTAATATATTGTATGTATCAACTAAACTTAAAACTTCTTCTTCTCTTATTAATGGATTATTTTTATATTCAACAAGTGTTTCTTTTATAATCCATAAATAACCTAATAAATTTCCACTATCTACTGTTGATATATATCTTGGCCATAATGGTGTACAGGTTTTTGTATCATACCAATTAAAATAATGCCCCTTATATTTAGTAAGTTTATTCATTCCTTCTATTATAAGTTCTAATCTCTTTATAACTTCACCTAATGATATATATCCTAAGTCATATGCAACAATATTTGATATAAGCCCCATTCCAATATTAGTTGGTGATGTTCTATGTGCAACTCCTTTGTAAGGTTTTTCTTGATAATTATCAGGAGCTAAATAATTATTTTCTTCATTAACAAAATCCTCATAATAAGCCCATATCCTTCTACTTATACATCTTAAATAATTTCTTTCACCTCTTGTAAGCTCATCTTTTTCTTCTTTTATTGAAGTACTTATATTAAAGGCTATTAATGGTGCAAATAACCATAGTATAGATATTACTGTCATTAACCCACCTAGTGTAAAAGATGAATTAAATCCAAATACAATAAATAATCCTCCAGCTAATACAGAAAACCACATATTTCTATAATAATATCCAATACTATCCTTAACTGTATTCTCAGCATCTTCTGCTGTTTGCCATTCTAATAAATTATTTTTTGATATTAGAAATCTAAATAATGCTTTACATATTGCCCCTACCATTATATACGTTTGATATGGTATAAAACTTATAATTAGAATTACTTCTTTAAAACTTTTCAAAGTTCCTATAAGTTTATTTTTAGGGGTAACAACAAAATCCGTAACAGTAAATAATAATGGTGTTGCTATTGCTAAAAATAATAATATAGTTATTTCAATACCTCTATTTAATGATAATAAAGTTATTATAATCCCTATTAATATTGATGGAGCTAAAAGACTTCTCCTTAAGTTATCGAATATTTTCCACCTTGAAAGTGCAGATAACTTTTTTGAAAACATCCATGAAATTAATTGCCAATCTCCTCTTACCCACCTATGTAATCTTTTTGTACTTGATATATATGTTGATGGATAATTATCTATAAACTCACAATCAGTTACTAATGCACTTCTTACATAACATCCTTCTAAAAGGTCATGACTTAATACTCTATTTTCCGGTATTTCATCTTTAAGAACATTATAAAATACATTTATATCTATAATTCCTTTACCAGTAAATGAACCTTCTTCAAATAAATCTTGATAAGTATCAGAATATGCTGTTGAATAACCATCAACTCCACTATCACCACCAAATATTTTTGAAAATTTACTTTTATTTTTACTTTCTAAAGATATTGAAACTTTAGGCTGCATTATAGTATAACCTCTTTTTACAATACCTTCTTTGCAAAATGGTTTATTCAAAGGGTGACTCATTGCTCCTATTAATTTTTTTATTACTCCTCTTGTTAAAAAAGTATCTGTATCTAAAGTTACAATATACTTGGCATCTCTAATGCAATCTATATTTGAACTTATAACATTATATGTATGGTTTTTGCCCCCTTTTAATAAAGCTATAAATTCCATTATTTTTCCTCTTTTTCTTTCTTTACCCATGAACACACCTTCATGAGGATTATAAACTCTTTTTCTATTAAAGAAGAAAAACTTATCATCTTCATCTCCTTTACAATACTTTATATTAAGAGTTTCTGTTTCCCTTATAGCCTTTAAATTTATTTCTTTTTCATAATCATTTAATTCTTCTTTGCTATCTTTAAAATCTGCAAGTATAGCAAAATATAAATTATCTTCTTTATTAGCTAAATATGCTACTTCAAGTTTTTCTAAAAGCTTATGTATATCTTTTATTGAATTAACTATTGTTGGCACTATTACTATAGTCTTTTGTTCTGAACTTATAGAATTTAACTCCAACTTTGGTACATGCCTCACTTCTACACTTTTACTAACTACTAAATTTATTAATGTAACTACAACTTCACTTGATGGAATTAAAAGTATTACTGCTGCAAGTATATATTGACCTAAATTATAATTTGCACCTAATAAATTTCCCATAAAAAGTGTAATTAATATTAAAAATAATGTTCCTAAAACATTTATCATAAAGAAACTTTTAAAATTCATTTTATTCTTTATTTTATTTGTAATTTCAAGAACTTCATTTAAATATTTAATTCCATCATCAATTAAATAGTATCCTATATGCCTTTTAAAATCACATTTTCCCAAATCACTTGCTTTTTTTGCTAGAAATATTAATTTTTCAGCTATTAAAATTTCATCAATATTATTTAATTTAGAAATTTTTTCAATTTTATGGCGATAATAATCTTTTGATTCAAAATCCATTCTATTATAAATATTATTAGGATCATTTTTTAAAATTTTCTCCACCATAGATGTTTCTTCAAAAAACCTTCTCCAATTTATAGAATCTATCTCTCTTATTGAATTAATTAATAAACTTATTTCTAACTCTAATTTTGATTCTAATAATTTATTTTTCATTACACATTTATCTGAACTGTTTTCAATTAAATTTAACTTTAAAATACTATATAAATTTTCATCTTCATAAGAATTATCTTTTAAAACTTTATATAACTGATTATTAAAATTAAATGTTGATTTTTTTATAATTTCATAATATTCATCTGAATTTTTATGTTCTTTATCTGAAATTATTTTATAAGCTAGTTTTTTACCATTTAATTTATCACTATATATCTCTTTTAAATTTTCAGTTATATTAGATAAGCTTATAATTATTGAAGCTCTAAGCATTAATGGAAATGCCCATAGTTCTCCCATAGTTAACTTTTTATTATTTTTTAATATAAAATTTATACATTCTTCTTCTGTTACATTCATATTATTTTCATTTAACATCTTTCTTGCAAGAAAAAAAATACGTGGAGAATTTTCATTATTAAAAGTAACTTCATTTAAATCCTCAAAATATTCTTTAGGCATATTCTTTTTAGTTGTTTTATATTCTTTTTCTATTAGATAAATATTATCTAATAACCATTGCCCTGCCCCTATTACATCTTCTCCTTCATTTGATAAAGCTTTTATATACTTATAATTTTCTTTTATTTTCATAAAACTAAGCTTTAATTCATTAAGTACATTTCTCCTACTTGATGAGTTTTTGTTATTCACTTTAATCTTCTCCTTTGCAAAGTTTTACTTGTTAACTTAGTTTTTACCAAAATAATAAAAAAAATTACTTTTTATTTTTCTATAAAAATAAAAAAGATGGTATTTATAAAAAAGATAAAAAATCTCATTTATAAATACCATCTTTTTAAATATATAATATTACTTTATTTCTGTATTTAATTCCCCTAAATTCTTTTCTTCAATTAACTCTTCAACAGTTTCGATGCTTGATTTATCTTTTGCTAATATTATAGTTGATATTATTATAAATATTGTACCTAAAATTAATGCTAATGTTAGATGTTCTCCAAATAATATTACCCCCATAATAATACTAACAATTGGTTCAAACGTACCAAGTATTGATGCTGAAGATGCACCTATAAGTTCTATACCTTTTAATAATAATATTATTGATAATATTGTTGATACAACTGATATTAACATATATGAAGATACTAAATTAACTGTAAATGTCATAACTAATGAGTTATTTATAAGTCCATAAAGTATCATTCCAACACCAGCTCCAAAAGATAAATACATAGTAACTACTCTATTATCAACATCTTTAAGCTCCTCAAGGGCTAACATTATAATGTTACCTGCATAACTTATTCCAGAAATTATAGCTAAAACTACACCTAATATACTTAATGTATTATTTTCAAATGCAATTAAAGCATATGCTCCAATTCCTGCAAATATTAATGATGCTAATTTATTTTTACTCATAAGCTTTTTAAATAAAATATATTCAAATATACAAACAAATGCTGGATAAACAAAATGTAATGTAGTTGCAAGTCCTACCCCTAAATAATTATAAGACATAAATAATGTTTGAGTAGTTATTGTATAGCCAAAAAATCCTGTAAAAAATAAATATAGAAATTGTTTTTTTGTTACTTTAATTGATACTTTAGTTATAAGTAAATATACAAAAAGTATAACTGCAGCTATTGAAAATCTAAATACTAATACTGTAGTTGGATTTGAACCATTTTGATATGCAAATTTAGCAAATATAGGCATTAACCCAAATGCAACTGAAGCTAATATTGCAAATAAAATTCCTTTGTAATTTTTCAATTCTTCATCCCCTTAATTATATATAATCACTAACTTTTAAACACGTTCAATTATAGATTGTAAGAGTATAAAATCCTATTGTCAATGGCTATTTTGCTATTGTCATATTTTTATTTCAAATATTGATCCTTCCCCTAATTTACTATTAACAAATATAGTTCCGCCATATATATTTACTAATTTTTTTGCTATAGATAAACCTAATCCATTTCCACCTGTTTTACTATTTCTTGATTCATCAACTCTATAAAATCTATCAAAAAGAAATGGTATATCTTCTTTTGGTATTCCAATACCTCTATCTACAACCTTTAATATTTTATTGTTATTATTTTTTTCAAATATTATATCTATATTTTTATTAGTAGTTGAGTATTTTATAGCATTATCTAATAAAATTATAATAAGTTGCTTCATATGTAACTCGCTCATAGGAAAAGTTTTTACTCCATTATAATTAACTTTAATATTATAATCAGATTTTATAATAGAAAAATCATCTAAAATATTTTTTAAAACTTCTTCCGTATTACAACTTCCACTTAACCTCTCATTCAAGTTATCAAGTTTTGATATATCAAGTAATGTTTTTACTAAATCTATTAATCTATCTACTTCTTCACTACTTGCCTTTATTGATTTATCTAACACTTCCTTATCATTTTTTCCCCATCTATTTAATAATGATAAATGACCTTTTATTATAGTAAGTGGTGTTTTAAGTTCATGAGAAGCATCTTGAACAAATCTTCTTTCCCTATTAAATGAAGCCTCTAAGTCATCCATTAAAGAGTTAAAAACTATACCAAGCTTTGAAATTTCATCCCTGCCATCACCAATTATATTAACTCTTTTATCTAGTCTTCCTTCATTTTTTATTTGTTCCATTGTATTTGTAAGTTCTCTTATATTTTTAAGAAATAATCTTGATATTGCCATTGCACCTATCACACTTATAAATAACCCAAGTACAGCAGTTATTAATATTAAATAACCATAAGATTCAAATATATCATCAAAAATATTAAGTTCTATTCCATATTTACTTCTATGATCTATAAACCAATCAAAAAATACTGCTGTTTGAGCTATTGCTATAAATAATATAAATACTGCAAATACTATTGCAGATGCTATTGTTATTTTCCAAAATATAGGTAATTTCTTATACTTTTCTTTAATCATTATCTCTCATAACATATCCAACTCCTCTTACTGTTTGAATATATTTTTCCTTATCATCTTTATCTAATTTATTTCTTATATATCTTACATATACATCAACAATATTAGTTTCTGCCTCTGAGTTATATCCCCAAACATTATCTAATAATACATCTCTAGTTAGAACTTTATTTTTATTTCTTATAAGTATTAATAAAAGTTGAAATTCTGTATTTGTTAATTCTATAATTTTTTCATCTTTTTTTACTATTCTTCCTTCTACGTCTAATGTTATATCTTTAAATTTAAATTCACTTTTTATATTTTTACTATTTATTCTCCGAAATATAGCTTCCATTCTAGCTAATAATTCTTCTATTGCAAAAGGTTTTGCAATATAATCATCTGCTCCATTTTGAAGACCAGTAACTTTATCCATAACACTATCTCTTGCCGTTAACATTATTATAGGTGTATCTTTTTCTTTTCTTATTCTTCTACAAACTTCCAAACCGTTTATTCCTGGCAACATTAAATCTAGTAATATTAAATCATAATTATTTTTTAATGCTAATTCTACAGCTTTTCTACCATCACTTGCTACATCAACATTATAACCTTCATATTTTAATTCCATCTGTATAAATAAAACCATATTTTCTTCGTCTTCAACAATTAAAATTTTTCTCATAAAATCCTCCTTCCTAAATTAAATTAATATAAATTGCCTATACTACTATTTAATCACACAATAGCTAAACTATATGTAAATATTTTAAAAATAAGAGAGGTTTTAAATCTCTCTTATTTATAATAGTTAATAATTAAATTAATCATCATGATGATTATCCCCATGACCATCATGACAATTATTATCTATTTCTGTTATAGCACCTGTTCTTCCATCTACATTAACTTCTTGAAGCATATTATCTTTATCTTTTATCTCTATCTCATACTCTACAACACCATCATCTACATCTTCTTTTGCGCTTACTAAACTTCCTGGAACTTTCTTTAAAGCTATTTCTTTAGCTTGATCTAATGTATAATTTGGTTTTTCTGCAAACTTCATTTCTATTTTTTCTTCTACTTGCTCTATTGGATTATATTTATTCTCAATAACTTCATGTGTTATAGCTCCCGCAGCTATTGTTCCACATAATAGAACTCCCAATATTGAAAGTCCTATCACTTTTCCTTTACTAATTTTTTTCTTAGCTTTTTTTTCTTTTGAATTATTTTGTGAATCATCTTTATTATTATTTAATTCTATAAATTCTGTATCCTTTATATTTTTGTTTTCATTTATATTATTTTCATTCATAAAAAATCCTCCTAAAAATTTAATATTTATATTATGTATTAATAATAACAACTTAAAATTAAAATATACTTTATATAAAATGAGAATTTTTTAATTTTACTATAAAAATAAAAGAGCAATTATTTAAATAACTGCTCTTTATAATAACTAATTTAAGCTAAAGAATTTAGTGAATGCTTCTACTGAATAAAAATTATCTTTTACTGTTGCAAGTTCTCTTACTGAGTGCATTCCTAATATTGGTGCTCCCATATCAACAACTGGTATACATAAATCAGCTGCTGACATTGGTCCTATTGTTGTTCCACCTTTTACATCTGATCTATTTACAAATTTTTGCATTGGAACATTAGATTCTTTACATACAGCTTCAAATATTCCAGCTGCAACTCCTTCTGTTGAATAGCTTCCTGATGCTGCAATTTTAAGAACTGGTCCATTTCCAAGAACAGGTCTATTTGTTGGATCATGTTTTTCTGGTAAATTTGGATGTACTGCATGAGCTAAATCTGCTGAAATCATTATTGAATTTGAAAGTGCTCTAAAGAATTCTTCTGTATTTTTATCAAGAGCAATTGCAATTCTTTCTAATGTTCTTCTAATTAAATTTGAATTAGCTCCTTGAGCTGTTAAGCTTCCTATTTCTTCATTATCTATACAAATCATAACTTTTGTTGCATCTATATCTGAACTATTTATTAAAGCTTTAATTCCTGCAAAAACCATCCATTGGTCATCTAACTTTCCAGCTGATATAAATTCTTCATTTACTCCCATTATGCATCCTTTTTCAAATTCATATAGGAATAAATCAAAATCTAATATATCTTCTTTATTAACACCTAATTCTTCTGTAATAAGATTTAATAATAAATCTTCCTTTTCTAAACTTTCATTAACAAATCCAGCTAAAGGTAATGTATCTTTTTGTTTATTAAATTCATAACCTTCATTTACTGATCTATTCATATGAATAGCTAAACTTGGTATTACTAATACTGGCTTATTTATATTTACTAGTTTAACTTCTGGCTTTAATGCTGATTTACCCTTAACTATTACTCTTCCAGCAATTCCAAGTGGTCTATCAAACCAAGTATAAAGTATTGGTCCACCATATACTTCTGTGTTTAATTTTAAATAATGATTTTCTCCTACCATTTCAGCATTTGGCTTAATTTTAAATCCTGGTGCATCTGTATGTGCTCCAATAAGTCTAAAACCATCTTTTTCTATTTCACCATTACCAACAGTAAAAGCTATTACTGCTGAATCATTTTTCTTTAAATAATATTTTCCGCCTTTTTTAACTTTCCATGAGTCAGATTCAAATAATTCTTGAAATCCTTCTTTATCCAAAATTTCTTTTACTGATGAAGCAGCATGATATGCTGTTGGACTATTATATAAGAAATCTATTAATTCATTTGCTAATTTCTTTTGCATAACTATTCCTCCTAAAGCTAAATAACTATTTATTATATATTTTACCACATTTAATACTAAAAATAATTATAAACTAATGATTTAATACTTTATTTAACCTTTAATTATTTAAATTAAAATATGTATAAAGCATAAATTTTAATTTTTTCATTTAAACTAAAATTATATAAATAACCTGAAATAAAATAAACATTTATTTAAATAAATATTAACTTTTAAAATATACTTTTAACTATATAAATTCTAAATTAAAATAATATTTCTTTACCAAATAAAAAATAAAATTTAATTTAAAATATAGTATAAAATTAATGTTTACTTTATTTGATTAATGTTTAACTCTAATATAGAATAAAATATATAAATTAAACGGGGGTAATATTAATGATTTCGCAATTTTTAGTAAAAAAATTCATAAAAGATAGTGAAAATACCGCTAGTAAAAAAGTTCGTAATTCTTATGGATTTTTAGGTGGTATTATTGGAATAATAGTTAATTTTTTATTATTTTTAATAAAATTTAGTGTCGGTACATTAGTATCAAGTATAGCAGTTACTGCTGATGCCTTTAATAACTTATCTGACACGGCTTCTTCAATAATAACTATTGTTGGATTTAATATGGCAAATAAACCAGCTGATGAAGAACATCCTTTTGGACATGGTAGAATTGAGTACTTATCAGCTCTTGTTGTAGCATTTATGGTTATGCTAGTTGGATTTCAATTTGTAAAAACATCATTTGATAGAATAATGAATCCCGAAGCTATTAAATTTGAATGGATTCCTTTTATTCTTCTTATTATTTCTATTTTTCTTAAAGTATGGCTTTCATTCTTTAATAAATTTATTGGAAATAAAATTGACTCAACAGCTTTAAAAGCATCTGCTGTTGATGCTTTAGGTGATGTATTTACATCAAGTTGTGTTGCAATATCTTTACTTGCTGCTAAATTTACAACTATTCCAATTGATGGTTATGTTGGTATTCTAGTTGCATTATTTATAATTTATTCTGGATTTTCACTTGTTAAAGAAACAATTAATCCTTTACTAGGCGAAGCACCTGACCCTAAATTAGTAAAAGATATACATTCTATGCTTTTATCATACGATTATATAACAGGAATACATGATCTTGTTATACATAACTATGGTCCTGGAAGATGTATGGCATCAGTCCACGCTGAAATACCATCAGATATTGATATTATGAAAATTCATAATATAATAGATAAAGCTGAAAGAGAAATTTCTAAAGAACTTGGTGTATATTTAGTAATTCATATGGACCCAATATGTTTATCTAATGATGAAATTAGAGAAGCTCATAATGAAGTATCAAAAATTATTAAATATAATCCATTAATTAAGTCTATGCATGACTTTAGGATAGTTGGTGAAGGAAATGAAAAAAATCTTATTTTTGATATAGTAGTTAATTCAAAGGCACTAAATAAAATAATGGATGAAAATGCCTTAAAAAAAGATTTAATAAAATCAATAAAAGATATACATCCTCAATATAATTGCATAATAACAATAGACCATGATTATAGTTAATTTAATTATAATTTATAGTAATCATTTGTTTTAATCAAATTTTATAGAGTAGCTTTTTAGCTACTCTATTTTTAATTTAATAAAACTTTAATTTTTCAAAAAGTTATTTTTTATATTGAATTTTTGGAAATTTTTGTATTATAATCTATTTATAAGTAAATTCTATTTAAAATCTTTTAACTCTTTATTGTTTTATTATCAATTCAAAATAAAATTAATATTTTAATCAATTAAAGGAATATATAGTTCTCTTTAGAGAACTATATTACTATTGCATATAATATTATAAGCATAGAAAAAATCATTGTATTATAGGGGGCTATATGATAAATAATATTAATATTCTTTCTAATATAACTAATACAAAACCTAGTTTTGTGAGTTGGTTTGTAATCTTATTTTTACTGGCTGTATTGGTAATTGGTATTAGATATTATTTTGCCAAAAAGCAATAAAAAGGACAGGAATTCTGTCCTTTTTTATTTTCATAACTATTTTAAAACATAATTCCCTAATAGTAACAAATAAATCTATACAAATATATAATGTATTACTGAAATATTTTATGAGAAGGTGAAATAATGGACACAACTCAAAATCGTCATATGTTTCTAGGTAATAATACACCAAAAGGTTTTTATTCCCTTTTTAAATATTTATTATCTCAAGAAGATGCCAATAGAATTATATGTCTTAAAGGTGGACCTGGAACTGGAAAATCCTCTCTTATGAAAAAACTTGCCTTCCACTTTAAATCTAACGGATATACAGTTGAGGAATATCACTGCTCATCTGATGATCAATCATTAGATGGTGTCTTAGTTAAAGAACTAAAAGCAGCAATTTTAGATGCAACTTCTCCTCATATGACAGACCCACGTTCCCCTGGAGCTATAGATAAAATTATTGACTTAGCTGTCGCTTTAGATAACAAAAATATATCTAAATATAAGAATGAAATTATATCCCTTAGTAATCAAATAAGTGAATGTTTTTCTAGAGCTTATACATTTTTTAACGCTGCAAATTCAGTATATTTGGATTGGCGAAATATAAATAAATCATCTGTAAATAAAGACTTATTATTAAATCTTGAAGAAACAATTAAGTCAGCAGTTTTACCTATTAAATCATCCAATACACTTGGAGGTGAAAGACATCTTTTTGCTACTGCTTTTACTCCAAATGGAATAGTTTCTTTTAGTGAACTTCTATCAAAATCTTTAACAAAATTATTTGTACTTAAAGGTGAACCTGGTCTTTATAAAAGTGATTTATTAAAATCATTAGGAATTTCAGCTCAAAAGCTTGGTTTATATGTTGAGTACTACCATCATCCTCTTTTACCTGATGAATTAGAGCATATAATAATACCTTCAGAAGGAATAGGTATATTTAGTGAAAATGAATTATCAAAAATAAAATTAAATGCAACTGTTTTTGATTTATCCTCCCTTTGTGATAGAAATATATTAGCAAATTATAAAGAAGAATTAGACTTTGATAGAACTGAATTTGATATACTTCTTAATAAAGGTTTATCTTTAATAACAGAAGCTAAACTTACACATGATAAGCTTGAAAAAATATATGTTTCTCACATGGATTTTAATTTAGTAAATAAAATTTATAATGATATAATAATAGATTTTGAAAAGTTTAAAAATTAAATTATCTTTAAATAAACTTAAATCCTAATTAATCTTTAACTGTTTAATATTATGATGGATTATAATTATAAGCAAAAAAAAGATTGCGTAAATTTACGCAATCTTTTTTGCTATTTGTTTATCTGTTTTATAACTGATAATCTATGAAGGGCCCTAGTACACATTATATATTTTACAAGATTTGGAGTGTCTGTGTCATCCTCTAAAATGATTACTCCATCAAATTCTAATCCTTTTGCAAAATATGCTGGTATTAAAACTTTTCCGCCTCTATATATTATGTCATTTCTATCAAATGTAAGTATTTTAACTTTTCCTTTGAGTCTATGAGATAAATTTTTAAGCTCATCTTTTTTCTTAGTTATAACAGCTATACTTTCAAGACCTTCTTCTTCATAATCTTCAATTATAGAAGTTATAGTATCTATAGTTTCTTCAATATTTTCTGTTTCTTCTTCAAGAACGGACTCACCACTTCTTACTAATGGTACAATTTTTTCCTCATCTAAGAATTTACTTGCATATTCCATTATTTGTTGAGTTGATCTATAACTTTTATTTAAACTAAATTCCATTACATTATCTAATATTTCATTTAATTTAAGCATTGCTGGAACTTCTTTTGTATCAATAAGCCTTTGATTACTATCTCCAACTATCGTATAACTCTTAGCTCCTGTTAATTCTTTTAATACTATAAATTGAATATAATTATAATCTTGAGCTTCATCAATTACTACGTGCTTATATTCTTTTTTAGTTTTTTTACCATTTAACTTTATCATTAAATAAAGTATACCTGCAAGATCCATAAAGCCAAGATTATCAGTATTTGTAATTTTCTTATATATACTTACTATATCTTCATTATTAAGCCATTCATTTAATCTTTCTCTTGCATTAATAACTTCTCTTACTATTTCTCTTATTCTTAGTCTTCTAGTAAAATCTAAATTATTTTTTTCAAAAATAAGTTCATCTTCTGTAAGAGAGCTTATTTTTTCTTGTATTTCTTTATTTAACTTCCAAACATACTCATCTCTTTTATCTTTTATTTTAGAAATAAGTATTCTTTTTATTTTATCACTTCTTCTAAATAAAGGCATATAAGCATAATGTTTATTAAATAATTCTCTTATTTCATCTTTTGAAACTATTTCTTCTCCAAAGAATTTTACACTATCTAAAGAAAAATAATTTTTATTCATTTCTTCTATGGAATCATCTAGTTTTCTTACAAATTCAAATGAACTCTTATACTTGTATTCTTTTAAAGCTTCTTCATTACCTTTCATAGCTTCTTCTATATAATAAGAAAACTCTGTTATAGGTTCATTAATTCCTATTTCTTTAATTGCAAAAGCTTCAAAGGTCATATTATCTACTCCATCTTCACCAAGTGATGGAAGTACACCATTTATATAATCCATAAATATATCATTTGGACCAAGTATTAAAACTTTGTCTCCAAATTGTTTTCTAAAATTATATAAAAGATATGATATTCTATGAAGAGCTATTGTTGTTTTTCCTGAACCCGCAACTCCATTTACAACAACAGCTTTATCCTTTGGAGCTCTTATTATTTCATCTTGCTCCTCTTGTATTGTCATTACAATATCTTTAAGTTTCTCACTTGAATTACTTGTTAAAACCATTTGAAGTATTTCATCTTTTACATCTATTGCTGATTCAAATACACCTTTAAGTTCTCCATTTTTTATTACAAGTTGTTTTCTTGATAGTATATCAGCAGATATCTCTCCAGATGGAGAAGTATATGAAGATTCACCAACATTTCCTTTATAGAATAATGAAGCTATAGGAGCACGCCAGTCTACAATGACTGGCTCATATGTTCCTTCTCTTGTAAGTCCAAATCTACCTATATAAATTTCTTCTGGAGAATCTCCCTCTTCTATAAAATTTATTTTTCCAAAGTAAGGTGATTCCTTCAAAATTGTGTATTCCTTAAGCTTTTTATCTATATTTTTAAAAGCTTCCTCTTTTACATAAGCTTCATGGTCAAAGTATTCTAATACTTTATCCTCATCATCCCTATATTCTTCTATTACTTTTTTTCTGTAATCTATAATATATTCTGTTATATATTTTCTTTTTTCTATATAACTTAAAATCTCTTCATTTATTATATTTAATGTGTCATTTAAATGAGCTTCTTCCATAAGGAAATCTAGGTTGTTTTCCATATTATCTATATCTCCTTCCAAAATAGATTGTTACTCACCTATTTACCATCTCTATTATTCTCATTACTTGTTGATTTTTCTTCATTTTCATTGCTTAATTTTAAATCTTTTTTTTCATTATTAGAAGAATTTAAACTCTCTTTGTTTTGCTCTAAATTTTCTACTATTGTAGTAGAAACCTTAGTAACAGCTATTTCATCCTTTGCTTCTAATTTTTCTGTTGATAATATTGAAGCTTCCTTTTTAGAATTTTTTCTACTTTCAGCAAGCATCTTAGCTTCTTTTCTAGCTTGTTCTTTTATTCTATCTTCTTCTTCTTTTTTAATTCTCATTTCTGGATATTTTTCATAAACTATTTCCATAAATTCATCTCCAAAAATAGTTTCCTTTTCAAGAAGAACATTTGATATTTTATCTAAAAGGTCTCTATTATCTTTTAGTAAAGTTCTTGCTTTCTTATGAGCTTCCTTTATTATATTAAGAACTGCTTTATCAACTAAAGTTGAAGTTTCTTCACTACAATTTCTAACAGCCCTACCATCTAAATATCTATTTTGTATTGATTCAAGAGCCATCATATCAAACTCTTCTGTCATACCATACATAGTTACCATTCCTCTAGCTGTTTGAGTTGCTCTTTCTATATCATTTGAAGCTCCTGTTGATACAAGATTAAATACTTCTTCTTCAGCTGATCTACCACCAAGCATTACAGTTATTTGATTCATAAGCTCTTCCTTAGAAATTAGGTATTTTTCTTCTTCAGGTAATTGCATAGTATATCCAAGAGCTCCCATAGTTCTTGGAACTATTGTAATTTTATGAACTGGATCTGCTCCATCTAAAAGAGCTGCAACTAAAGCGTGACCAACTTCATGGAAAGCAACTGCTTTCTTTTCTTTTGGTGAAAGTATTCTATCTTTCTTTTCTTTACCTGCTATTATATCTTCTACTGCTTCTCTTAAGTCATCTTGAATAACTTCTTTTCTACCTTCTCTAACAGCTCTAAGTGCTGCTTCATTCATGATGTTTGCAAGGTCTGCCCCAACTGCACCAGGAGTACTCTTTGCTATTTCTTCTAAATTTACGTCTTTTCCAAGTTTAATATCTTTTGCATGAACTTTAAGTATAGCCTCTCTTCCTGGAAAATCTGGTCTATCAACTATAACTCTTCTATCAAATCTACCTGGTCTAAGTAATGCTTTATCAAGTATTTCAGGTCTATTTGTAGCCCCAAGTATTACTATACCCTTTGATGAATCAAAACCATCCATTTCAGCCAATAACTGATTAAGTGTTTGTTCTCTTTCATCATTACTTTGAAGTTGACTATCTCTACTCTTACCAACAGCATCAATTTCATCTATAAAGATTATACAAGGAGCTTTTTCTTGAGCATCCTTAAATAATTCTCTAACTCTTTTAGCTCCAGCACCAACAAACATCTCAACAAAGCTTGAACCTGATATTGAGAAAAATGGTACCTTTGCTTCTCCTGCAACTGCTTTTGCTAGTAATGTTTTACCTGTTCCTGGAGGTCCAACTAAAAGAACTCCTTTTGGTAGCTTAGCTCCTATTTCAGTATATTTACTAGGATCATTTAAGAAATCTATTACCTCTTCAAGAGATTCTTTAGCTTCTTCTTGTCCTGCAACATCCTTAAATGTTACGCCTATTTCATCTTCTAAATAAACTTTAGCATTATTTTTTCCAAGTGACATCATTCCGCCACCCATTTTACCTGCCATTTTTGAGAATATTACTTTCCACATTATAAACATGAATAAAAATAATAATCCATAACTTACTAAGAAGTCAAAAATAGGTGATTGTTTAGGATTTTTTCCTGTTACGTCAATTCCTGCTGAATTTAATTGTTTAAGTAAGTCATTGTTTGGTATATTTGCTGTATATAAAGTCTTTCCTTTGTATTCACTCTTATCATTTGGTGTAATAATTAAATTCTCAGTAGTTATTACAACCTTTGAAATTTGTTTATCCTTCACCATTTGTTGGAATGAAGTATAACTAATCTCTTTATTCATTGATGTCTCTCTAATGTAATTAAAGGACATTATAATTGCTAAGGCTATTAAAAAATATATAATCCCAGCCTTATTTTTATTTTGTTTTTGGTTTTCTGGCTCCATACAATCCACCTCTCTTTTCCTTATAATTATTGTAAAAATCCTATCTCATTGAAAGGATATATTTTAACTTGTGCTTTACCTAATATTTGATCTCCATTTATATATGGATTCTTCCAAAATCTAGCATCATTTGAATTTGCCCTATTATCCCCTAAGAAAAAGTACTTACCTTCTGGAACCTTAAATGTTCCATAAAACTCCATAGGATTTTTTACATATGGTTCATCTAACTTCTTGCCATTTACATAAACAGAAGTACCATCAAATCTTATTTCATCTCCTGGAAGTCCTATAAGTCTTTTTATAACTATCTCATCAAGTTCTTTAGAGTTAAAAACTACTATATCACCTCTTTTTAAATTTTCTGGCTTATAAACTTTTGTTACTAAAAGCCTATCATTTACATTTAAAGTTGGTGCCATTGATGAACTTGGTATATAAACTCTAAATATTAAAAATCTATTTATTAATATAGCTAATACAACAGCTATAATTATTGGTATAATCCAATCTTTAAAAAAATTTAACTTAGTATTATTCATCCCACATTCCTTCCATTAATTCACTAATATACTTTTTTCTTTTAATGGTTTCTTCTTCACTATAATAGTATTGATTATTTTCTTCATATACTACATCACCACTTTTTAACTTTATAGAAAATTCATTTTTAGGAACATTTAATATTTTATTATCTAAAGACTGTAAAATATAATATCGTCCTTCACTTCTATCAACTACATAAATTTTTCTCATAAATGCATTATATACCTGTTTAACCTTTCCTAAATATTGATATTAAATTAAATTTAATTATATCATACTTTTTTGACAAATTTATTTCATGAAATTTAAATTTTTATATTATATTCTTGTCCTTTTTTAAATACTTTTAATCTTATTTTCACATTATATCATACGTAATTTATATTTCAATATTATACAATATTAAATACCACTTAAGTATTTTTTAATAACAAAAATAAACGAATAAACTAATTAGTTTATTCGTTCTAAATTACATTAAAATCTTTTAATATTATTAAATAAAATATTATTTTATACTTCCAAATTCCCTTATTGGATATATTCTAAGTTGTGCCTCACCTTTTATATCTTCCTTTGGAATATATGGATCTTCCCAATACCTTGAGTCAGCTGAATTTTTTCTATTATCTCCTAAGAAAAAATATTTACCTTCTGGAACTTTGAACTCCCCAAAAAAACCATCTGGATTTTTCACATAATCCTCTTGAATAAATTCTCCATTAATATAAAGTTCATTTCCTCTTACATCAATTTCATCTCCTGGAAGACCTATAAGCCTCTTTATCATAATCTCATTTTTTTCTTTATTTTTAAAGACTATGATATCCCCTCTTTTTAAATTATTAAAATTATAAACTTTTGTTACTAAAAACTTTTCTCCTACTTTTATAGTAGGTTCCATTGATGATGTAGGAACCTCTACTTTAAAAATTAAAAATTTGTTTATTAGTAAAGCTAATATTACAGCTAAGATAATAGGACAGACTATGTCCGTAATAAATTTTTTTCCCATACTTTTCCCCACTTTATACCCTTCAGTTAAATTTAAATTACTTCATTTTTAATTATATCATCATAGCTCTCTCTTTTACATATAATTTTAATTTTTCCACCTTTAACCATAACAACTGCTGGCTTTGGAATCTTATTGTAATTATTAGACATTGAATAACCATATGCACCCGTTGACATAACTGCAAGAACATCTCCACTTAAAACAGATGGTATTTTTATTGCATTTAATAATATATCACCAGATTCGCAACACTTTCCAGATATAGTTACTTTCTCTTTAGCATCATATATAACCCTATTTGCAACTATACATTCATATCTAGCCTTATATAATGCTGGTCTTATATTATCAGTCATACCGCCATCTACAGACACATATTTTCTAACTGATGGTATATTTTTTATTGAGCCTATAGTATATAATGTTATTCCTGCATTTCCAGCTATTGACCTTCCCGGCTCTATAATAAGTGTAGGTCTTTCCAATTGTAAATTTTTGCAAACTTCATCTACTTTATTTATTATGGCATTACAATATTCCTCTATTTCTCTTGGTTTATCTTCATCACTATAATATATTCCAAATCCACCACCTAAATCTAACTCTTTTATTATATATCCAGTTTCATTCTTAACTCTATTTATTAAATTAAGCATTATCTCAGCCGCATCTTCGTAAGGAGTTATTTCAAATATTTGTGAACCTATATGACAATGAAGCCCAAGTAAATTTATGTTTTCCAATTTTATAGCCCTTTTTATAGCATTTATTATATTATCTCCTACTGGTGCAAAACCAAACTTAGAATCAATTTGTCCTGTCTTTATATATTCATGTGTATGTGCCTCAATACCCGGAGTAATTCTTAAATAAATATCTTGCTTTCTTTCATAATCTCTAGCAATTTTATTAAGCTGTTCTATTTCAAATAAATTATCCACTACAAATGTTCCAACACCAAGTTTTACACCCATTTCAATTTCTTCTAATGTTTTATTATTTCCATGAAATAATACTTTTTTTAATGGAAAATCAGCTTTATATGCTGTATATAATTCTCCACCTGAAACAACATCTAAACATAAGCCTTCTTCCTCTATTATTTTACACATCGCTAAAGTTAAAAATGCTTTTCCAGCATAGGCTACCTTATTACCTCTATTTTCACAACTAAAGGCCTGAAAATACCTTCTACAATTTTCTCTAATTAAATTCTCATCCATAACATATAAAGGAGTTCCAAACTCTTCAACTAACTTTGTTGTTTTTATTCCTCCAATTACTAAAGTATTTTCTTCAGTCCTCATATTACCAAATAGTTTCATTTAAATTCCTCCAATTCATTTAAGTAAAACAAAACGTCACAGGAAAATTCCTGTGACGGGTAATAACGTTATAACATTAAGGTATTATAATTACAAAAACTTAAGCCTAAAATTAATATATTCTAAACTCACTTATATAGTAATTTAAAAATCCTTGTAGCTCTCCACGTTATGTGACAGTTATGCATATATTATATACATACCCAGAAAAATTATATTTGCATTATAATTTAACTTCGGCCAATCATCCTTTCATCCTTATTCATAGTCTGCAAAACTCCTAAAGATTACTCTTAATCTCGGCACCTCTACCCTAAGATTTGTTCTTTCCTAATATATTATTATTTTTTATTATTTATGATACTATAAATTTAAAGTCTTTTATACATTAATATTCTTTTTCTCTATAAATATTCATTAAATCTCCCATTATCTCTGCTGATGATGGTGGTGTATAACTTATTGCATTAGCTCCAGCTTCTATTGTTTCTAATATACTTTCTTCAGTATTTCCTCCAGTTGCAATTATAGGAACTAAAGGATACTTTTCTCTTATTTTCTTAACAATTCTAGCTGTATTTTTTCCACCTGATACATTTAATATAGTGGCACCTGAATTTAATCTTTCTTCTATATCTGTATCTTCTGATACAACTGTTACAACAACAGGAATATCTATTGTTTTTCTTATCTTTTTTATTACACTGTTTGTTGTTGGTGCATTTACAACTATCCCTATTACTCCTTTAAATTCAGCATCTAATGCTAAGTTTATAACTCTCCTACCTTGAGTTATTCCACCTCCAACTCCACAAAACACTGGAACATCAGCTGCTGTTATTATAGCCTCAGTTATTTTTGGTTGGGGGGTGAAAGGATATACTGCCATTATTGCATCTGCATTTGTATTTTTTATCATGGCAACATCAGTTGAAAACATTATTGATTTAATTCTCTTTCCAAATATCTTTATTCCACTACACTTTCTTATTGCAGAAGGTGCTTCAATTATATGATTTCTAAATGTTCCTAATATTTCTGGAACATATTTTTCATTATCCTTACTCATTTTTATCCCTCCAAAAACTTACATTGCTTTGCTTTACAACTTATTATATAACCAACTTCCATTAATTAAAATATTTATTTTTGATAAATAAAAAATATTTATTCATTTTATAGATAAGTATGTATTATTTGTAATATAATGTTTACAAATAATATTGATTTATAAAAGGCGGTGTTTTTTTATTTATGCTTCAACTAAAAAAATTTTTTCTCCCGTACAAAATCTTAATTTCAATATATCTATTTTTTATACTTACTGCTTTTACTATTAATTCTCCTAAAGAAATCTTTATAGGATTAAAAAACATAATATTAACACCTGATATTCTAATAACTGATTATATTCAAATTGCTGGCATTGGTGCTACATTAGTAAATGCAGCATTGACAAGTATTATAAGTATTTTTATATTAGTAGCTTTAAAAATTAAACCTAATGGCTCAACTATAATGGCATTATGGCTTATGACTGGCTTTTCTTTCTTTGGCAAAAATATAATTAATATATGGCCTGTTATGTTTGGTGTTTATCTATATTCCAAATATCAAAAGCAACCTTTAATGAATTATTCCTTAGTAATGTTATTATCAACAACTCTAGCCCCAACTGTTACTCAACTTAGTTTTTCATCTAATAATCTATTGCTAGGTATTACTTTAGGGTCATTAATAGGAGTATTTACAGGATTCCTACTAACTCCTATAGCAACTCATTGTATTTCAGCTCATGGCGGCTATAACCTTTATAATATAGGCTTTGCTTGTGGACTTCTTGCAACACTTCTTATGTCCATTTTTAGAATATTTGGAATAGACTTTAAAACTCAATTAGTTTGGAGTACCGGAAACAACACATTTCTTTTTATATTTATGCTTATAATATCTATTTACTTAATTTGTATTGGACTCTATTTTGGAAAAGATCATAAAAATAACTTAAAAAAAATAAATAGTTTTTCTGGAAAACTTGTATCAGATTTTTATATTTTATTTGGAGAAACATCTTATATTAATATGGGAATAATAGGTATTTTCTCAAGTATATACTTATTATTATTTGGTGGAGACTTAAACGGTCCAACAATTGGTGGTTTATTTACTATAATAGGTTTTGGCTGTTTTGGAAAACATATAAAAAACATAGTACCTGTAATGATTGGAGCTACTATATGTGCTATTATAGGAGTTAATGATATATCTGATCCTGGAATTCAACTCGCAATACTATTCAGTACTTGTCTTGCTCCTATATCAGGTAAATTTGGTTGGAAATATGGAATACTAGCAGGTATACTTCATGTTTCATTAGTTACAAATGTAGGATATTTACATGGTGGGTTAAATTTATATAATAATGGACTTGCAGGTGGATTTGTAGCAATGATTTTAATACCAATTATAACAACATTCAAAAGGGAGGTTTACACAAATGAAATTTAATGTAGAAAAAAAACTTAAGATAATTAATGAAATTATGTCATTTTGTTATCACTTAAATAGTACTGATATTAATGTAAACGTAAAAACTATAGAAAATACATCTATTATTTTAATAAAGGCAAAAATTGAAAATTTATCAGATGAAACTTTAATGAATTTAACTCAAACTCTTAATATTCCACGCCAACATGAAGTTGAACAATACTATTGGCATTTAGGAGGAAATAATGAATTTGACTCTGAATTATCTTTAGTTGGTATGATGGTAGATAGTACAACTATTTCTTATGATAATAATATATTAGTTATAGAACTTAAAAGAATTGAAAATTATTAAAAAATCCACATAACTATATCAAACTATAGTTATGTGGATTTTAATTGTTATAAATTCATACTTTCTAATATCTTTTTAACTACTCTTTTCCCTATCTTATCTTCTTCCATTTGAGATATAGCATCATTTATGTTAACCCATTCAATTCCTTCTACTTCATCTGATTTTTTTATATCACCACTATCATAATCAGCCATAAATGTTATCATAAATAAATCTTTATCTTTAACAAAATCAGAACCTAGATATTTTATATTTTTTATTTTTATTCCTGTTTCCTCAAGAACTTCTCTATAAACGGTATCTTCTGCATACTCATTTTGACCTACATATCCAGATATTAATACTTTTGAATTTTTATATATATAACTTTGTTTTAATAAAAGAATTTCTTTTTCTTTCACTACTCCAACCACTATACAAGGTTTTGGAGTATCAAAATATAATGTATCATCTATTGGACAATAAGGTACATATCCCTCATCCCAACAATTAAACATCTCTAATTCCCTACCACACTTTGGACAAAACTTATATTTCATATATAACTCCCTTTTACTTTATAATTATTACTTTAATTATAAAATACAATATTATGTTTTAGAAGTAAATTTTCTAAAAATTAACTTCAATTCTATTTGTTAATGTTATTGAATCTTTTAAAACATCACATTCATAAACAAATATATCTACTCCATTATCTCTTGCTTCTCTTAAGGCTTTACCAAATTCATTATCTCTTTCATCATTTGGTGCAAAATCTTTCATATTATTCATTTGAAGTAAAAATAACACACCTGCTCCTCTACCACTTTTTTTAACTTCTATTAACTCTAATAAATGCTTTCTTCCCCTTTCTGTTGGCGCATCAGGAAACATTGCATGACCGTCTTCTTCTAATGTAACACCTTTTACCTCTAAATAGTATTCTTCTCCATTATCATTAGATAATTTAAAATCAAATCTACTATTTCCAAAAGTTTTTTCTTTTAAAATATTATTATAACTAATTAATTTTTCTATTTTTTTATTTTGTAAAGCTTCCATAACTACTTTATTTGGTATTTGCGAATCTATACTTATTAACTCATTTCCTTTATATACAGAAATTAAATCATATTTAGTTTTTCTTGTAGGATTATTTTCTTTTCTTATAAGTACTTTAACTCCTTCTACAAGTAATTCCTTACATCTTCCTGTATTAGGAACATGTACAGTTATCTCCTCCCCCTCAAGTTCTACTAATGCATTAAATCTATTTGGTCTATTTATAAATTTAGCCTCAAGTATTTCTTTATTATATTCCATATTTTATCTCCTTTAAAGTTATTCACATTATCCACAATTTTTATCCACAGCTTTGTGAATACTGTTAACATTTTTCATCAACATAAATTATTTTTCTTAAATAAATTCTAACTAATAATCTTTATTTCTACAACACCCATCATATTGATTATTTTTTTATTTTTTTGGTATATATTGTGGTATTTTTATACTATATTTTTTATGGAAATTATTCTTTATTTTTACATATTATAAACATAGTTATCCACATTATCAACAACATTTCTTAATAAATCCTTTAAACAAGCCATTTATAGCCTGTTAATTATTATTCTGAATAATTATACTTTTTTGTAGAAAAATATAGTGATATAACTTTTAAGGAGTGATTATTTTGAATACTGGAAATATAATGACATTTTTAGATGAAAATAATAATAAAATTGATTATTCTATTTTAGAAAAAAAATTATTATGTGGAACTGAATACGTTGCATTAGCACCTGTTAATTCTCCAAATCAAATAGAAATATTTAAAATTAAATTTGATAAAGATTGGAATGAATCATTAGAGGAAGTATCATCTGAAAAAGAATTATCAATGTATAAACAAATTTCAAAGCTTAAATTTTAAGCAAAAGTACATTTAAATTAAAAAGAATTTCTATAATTTCATAATATAAAGCTATTAATATGTATATTTTTATTAATATACTTAACTTCATAAAGACTTTAATTGAAATATTGAAATTCTTTTTAATAAATATTATTTCTAAAATTATACTTTAAAATTTAGAAAACAAGTAATTAAATTGTATAAAAAATAATATTATGTAATTCAGAATTTTTATTTTGTAAATAATTATAAAAATCCTTAACAAATCTTATTAAATTCTTAAGTCTCTTAAAATAATCTTTAAATACGCACCAATACGTTGAATTGTCATTAAGCGAATATTATACTATGAATATGAAATTTTTTACAAAATCTATATAACTTTTTGTAATTTAGTTATAATAGGGGGATGTCAATGTGACTAAATCAGAATTTTTATCAATACTTGCAAATGGACTTAAAGAACTTCCTGATAGAAAGCTTGCTGAGATTATTTTTGATTATCAAGAAAATTTTATATCTGGATTTTCTGAAGGAAAAAATGAAGAAGACATTATAAATGAATTAGGAAATCCATACGATTTAATTGTTCATTATAAAAATCTTTATCTAAAAAATAATTATAATAAATATACAAAAGACTATTACGAAAATGATTATAATAAATATGTAAAAGACTATAGTGATACTTCAGATAAAACTACATCTACTAATATAAATGATACAGAACAATTTTCTAATGATTTAATTTCAAGTTCTAATATTAGTACTGATACTAAATCAAGTGAAGAATCAAAAAGTAAAAATAATGATTGTAAAAAAGAAACAATAGATCATATTAATTACTCATCTAATTCAAATATTAGAGATACTAATAATACATCTAAAAAATTTTTCTCTAAAAATTTTTCAATCAATATACGTGGAGTAATAAAACTTGCTTTAATTTGTTTTTTATTCTTATTATGTATCCCAATAATTCTATCTATCGGAGGGCTTGCCTTCGGAATATTTGCTGCAATAATCGCAATACTTATAGCAGCTATAGCTTTTAGTATTGCTTTAAATATAGGTAGTATATCTGTTTTGTTAGGAAAAATGGGATTAGTTATATTAGGAGCAAGTAATACACCAGCATTTATAACTGAATTTCCTACTGCTTCAATAATCATGTTTATAATAGGCTCAATTTCATTAACTTTACTTTTTATAATGCTAACTTATTATTTATTAAAATTTTGCTTATTCTATTCAATTAAATTAGTAAAAAAAATATTTGGTAAGGAGGCTAACTAATATGAAAAAACCTCTTATAAAAAAGAAATATAAAATTGCTTTATTAGTTCTTCTTATAATTTGCATAGCTTCATATATAAGTTCTGTTGCAATACTTTATAATAGTGGTTATAGATTATCAAATTACAAAGAAGATGCCAAAAAATTCTTAGGATTTGATTCTCGATTATTTAATGCAGAAACTTGGTTTGAAAATACTATTGCTACAACCAAACAAGCCAAATACACTATAAATAAAGATATAGATTCTATAAATATAATATCTAATAATTCTGATATAAGAATATATCCTAATAATTCAAATGAACTATTATTAGAATTTTCTATATCAGGTAAAGAAAGTATAGTTAAAGATTTTAATTCTAAAGAAATAAAATTTAATAAAAATGGTGGAACTTTAACTTTTAATACTGAGAACTTAGATTCATCCATAGATTATAATACAATAAATATTTCTATACCTAAGAGCTATAATAAAAATTTAACTATAAAACCAACATTATCTCAAATATCTATAATTAATTTAAATTTGAATAATTTAAACATAAAAGGAGATACTTCATCGGTTGAACTTTCTGATATAAAAGCCACTAATGTTGATGTAGAAACACTTGGTGATATAAGTTGTACAAATTCTAATTTTAAAAACTCTAAAATTAAAAATGACAACGGAAAGATTTATTGTAATGGATATTTTGGAAACTCATCTATAGAATGCTATTCAGGAGAAATTGATTTTTCATTTACTAAACTTGGTTCATCTACTAGTATTTCAAATACTCATGGAATAATAAATATATATAATAGAGGTAATGTAAGTGATTATTCATTAAATGCAAAAACTCGTAATGGCGAAATAATAGCATTAAATGATAAAACTTTTGATAAAAAAATATATACAAAAAAATTCGGTAATGGAAAAGATATCTTAAGTATAAAATCAACTGAATCTGGAGTTATAAACATAAATTAAATAGAATAATTATATAATCTTTATATTTTAGTATTAAAAATCACAATATACTTATGGTATATTGTGATTAATTTAAATATTCATATAGTTATTCATCTTAAATTTTAATCTTAACATCTTCTCTTCTTCTTCTGAAATATTCAAATATTTTTTTGCCCAAATATCTTCATTTACTTTTTCAAAGTTCATTATGTCAAATTTATCATCTTCTTTATATCCATACCAATATTCAAGAGAAAAACTACACCAAAATTTTAATATTAGATATTTTTTATTATGAACTAGCATATTAATTTTAAAACATTTTCTTCTTTTTAAATATTCATAAAAATCTATTACATTATCTGCAATATTTTTTTCAAATATGAAGTTATCAAAAAATCTTACTTTAGAACAATTTGAAAATTCTTTTATCTTTATTATATCAACATTTTTTTCAAATAAATATTCTTTTGCATATCTATAAAGATATAAAGTATATAAATCTAACTTCATAAGAACCTCCACTATTTAAATTAATTTATAATGGTCTTATAATAATTTATTAAATTTAAACTTATATTAGAATAATAATCTAATATTTTACTGAATAATTTTTTTAAAATTACTTAAACTATTACTGTATCAAATGGAGGTGTATTTAAATGAAGGATACTATAAAAGATAATATGACCGGAAATGTACCAAAAAATATTAATAAAATAGTTCCAACACCTAAAAGTGATGCACAAGAAATTACTAAAGTTGTTAAACACGGCGGGTTAATAATAGGATATGAACTTCAAAACGGCCACCAAGTTGATAAAAATGCTGCAATTGAAATGGCTAAAAGAGGAGAAATCAAAGGTGTTGGCGTTGGAGTCTCCGCTAAAGGCGAAGAATATCTAAGAAGTTTACCAGATGGAGATGAATCTAACAACCTAAGTAATTTACCTATAATAACTATTCATGCATAACTATAATTTTTAACTACACTAAAGAGGGGTTAACTTATCCCCTCTTTCCTCATGTTTAAACATATTTTTATTTTTAATTTATATTGAACTAAATTTTACTTTATTGAAACAATACCTTCTTATATTTAATACAATTATTCATTACTATTTTGTTATAATAAACTAAGAACTTATATTTAAAACTTATAGAAAGAAGGGAATTATATGATTTCAGAAGAATTAAATAATTCACAAGAATTCATAAATACTGAAGAAAATTCAGAACAAAAAAATAGTACAAGCACTTCTAATAAAATAACAGATTTAGATATTATTAATTTTATTGGAAATAAAAATACTAAGTATTATTTTGAAAAATTTAAAAATAACCACGAAAAATCAAATTTTGCATCATGGAATTGGGCTTCATTTTTCTTAGGAACATATTGGTTATTATATAGAAAGCTTTATAAATGGTTTATTGGAGTATTTTTAATAAAATTATTTGGAGGTATACTAATAGGTACATTCAGTTCTACATTAGCTGCTATTTTTGACTTAATAATTATGATTTTACTTGGAGTTTATGGAAACTGTATTTATGTAAATGATAGTAAAAATAAAATTACTTCTCTAAAATCATTCTTTAATAAGTTTGGAGATAGCTCAGAAGTTCTAAAAGAAAATGGAGGAACTAATATTGTAGCTCCTTTAGTTCTATTAGCTGTATGCTTATTATTTGCAATTATGTTTGTATTAGTATTTGCTTCAGTATTTTCTAGCATGTTTATGAATTATCCAATGGGATTAGGATTTTAAAAAAAGGCTACATATATGTAGCCTTTTTTATCTATATATTGTACCTGTTAAATTAACATGATCATACTCTTCAATAGGTTTATTATTATAAGTAAAAACTACTCCTCTAATCCAATCACCTTTATAAGATTTTTGTAAAAAACTTTCTGTAAGTGCCGTGTAAGTTGATAATCCTCCATAAGAACCTTGAAACCACTTTTTCACCCATTCATTATTTCCACTGTCCTTTAAATTTATATAAGCTATATTATTTTTAACTTCTTTTACTTCTATCTTCATTGAATTAAATTTTTTATTTGATAATTCTACAGCTATTTTATTTAAATCTTCTTTTATAGAGTTTGATGAACTTTTAACTTCACCAATAATTATTTTTTTATCGCCTAATTCATCTAAAGAATATAACTTAAATACCTTATTTTGATTCTTCTTAATTTCTTCATACTTCCTTTTTTCTTCTTTTCTTCTCTTTTCTTCTTTTCTTCTCTTTTCTTCTTCTATTCTCTTAACTTCCTCCTTTTTTTTTGCTTCTTCTACTTTCTTTTTTTCTTTCTCTAATCTTGCTTTTTCTGCTGCATCTTTTTCCTCTTTAGCTTTTTTTAATTCTTCTTTTCTTTTAGTATCTTCTTTCTCTTTTTCTTCATTGTTATCTTCCTGATTAATTACTTCATTAGAATTTTCAGATATACTTTTATTCACACCAGAACATCCAATTAAAGATATAGATCCAATACAAATAATAAAAGTAATTAAAAACCTTTTCATAAAAATCCCCCTTAATATAACAAAAAATAAATATATTCCTTCAGACTAATTCTATCATCTACTAAATATATTTATTAATTTATTCTATATCAAAGAAAAAAGATACACAAATAATATTATTTATGTATCTAAAAAAATTCAATCTATATAAATAAACAAAATTTAATTAATCTAATATTTCACTAGGACTAAGTCCACCTAATATTGCAGTAAGTACTTCACTATCATTTGTAATTTTCCACGTATCATCTATCTTCTTTAGCTTAACTTTAATATTTGTTGTTTTAAGTGGTGTTTCTTGATTTTCTAAAGCACTTAAAAATGCATCATCGAAATCCCCACCTATTGGATTTCCATATTTATTATTATTATTTAATTGATTTTCATTAAATTGTAATGCTTGTACATTTTGCATATAATTATTATAAATATAATTTCCGTCAAGAGCTGTAACTTCAACATCTGCAATTCCTATACCATTTTTTTCTTCTGTTTTATTTATTTTATATGATATCTTGCTTGCCCAATATTTTATAGCATCTTTTCTTTTATCATTATAACTATCAAATTTATTTATAGACTTGGCTAATAATCCACCATCTTCAACATACTTGTTTGCATTATTTAAATCCAATTCCTTGTATGCTTTAAAAAAGTCATTAACACTATCGTAAATTTTTCTATTAGCACCACATGAAACTAAACTAAATAATAATACAACTATAACTGGAATTGATATTACTTTTTTCACATTAATCCCCTCTTCTTCTGTAATTTATATTTGATTATTTTAAAACTTAATATACACAATAATCTTTTATTATGAATTTAAATAATATATTTATTTCTATAAACTTATATAAATTTATTTGCTTTTATTTCAATTATATCAATATATTAATACTATTATTAACTATATCTATTCTTGTTAACATTAATTTTAATTATTATCTCAACATAGTTTATTTTATTAATTATTTTTATAAAAAAAGACAAGTGATTATAAAAACACTTGTCTTATAAATTATTAAAGTCCACTAACCTTTAAGAAACCTTTTCCTTGAACTTCTTCTATATTTCCTATAGTAAAGAAAGCTTCATTGTCTATCTTTTCTATAAAATCTTTTAATTTTTCTAATTCCTTTTTATTTAAAATGGAATAAATTATTTCTTTCTTCTCTTTGCTATAAGCACCTGAACCTGCTAAAGCTGTACATCCTCTCTTTAATTCGTCCATTATAAATTTTGATATTTCTTCATTTTTATTACTTATAATAGTAATTTGCTTTTTCTGATTCATAATAGATAATATTTTATCTATTAATGGTCCATTTATTACAACAGAAAGTAATGCATAAAATCCTTTATCTATCCCAAATGTTATAGCTCCTGATAAAGTTACTAAAAAATCTACACAAAGTAATGCTATACCAATATTAAAAGTAGTGTACTTATTTAATATTTTAGCTAATATATCAGTCCCTCCAGTTGATGCATTTATATTAAATACTATTGAAAGTCCTATAGCAACTATTATAGTTCCTAAAATAGTTGCAAGCATTAAATCATTCGTTAACGCTTGTGGATGTATAAATTTATCCATAAACCATAATATAAAAGATAAGCCAAAACTTGCATAAATAGTTTTAAGTCCAAAATCTCCACCAACTACAATAAATGCCAGTACAAATAAAAATAAATTAACTATAAATGAGAAACTACCAACACTTAAACTAGGTATATAATGAGTTACTACAACAGCCAGTCCACTTACTCCTCCAGCCGCTATACAATTTGGTGCAAAGAAATACTCTATTGCTATTGAAATTAGAAGAACTCCTATAGTTATTATTCCGTATTCTTTTATGTTTTCTTTCACAATTAACATCTCCTAATACAACTTTTATTTTTCTTTTGTTAAACACAATAACTAGAATAACAGAAATTTTATTCATATGATAGAGGTTTTTTTGAATAATTATAATTTTTTTTATTATATTTAGTTATTTTTTTGTTATTTTATGCAAAAAAATCTAGATAATATTTTAATGTTTCTAATATTATCTAGATTTATCAAAATTTATTCTATGAATCAAAATCCTCTATAATTGCATCTATTTTTTTCATCGCTCTATGTTCAGCATCCATTTTAGTATATTTATCAATTCCTGTTCCATCAACTAATAATTCTTTAAATTTTTTAATTCCTAAAAATTTCATTATATCCTCAAAATATTCAACTCCTTGACTTAATTTTCCTCTTAAAATCCAAGGAATCTCCCCACCTGAAGATTGAACATAGACCATTTTTCTATTTCTATCATCTAATGAACCTTTTATTTTTTCATCTTTAATTTCAATAGTTTTACCAATCTGAACTATACAATCTAAATACTCCTTTAAAGGAGCTGGAAATGATAAGCTCCACATTGGTGCAGCTATTACATACATATCAGCACTCCTAAATTGATCACATAATTCATTTATTCTATTAACTTCTTTTTTATCATCATCATTTAAATTTTCATATTCTTTATTGTCTACTAAACAATTCCTGCCTTTAAAATAATTATATTTTAATCTTGGTATATAATCTTCGTACAAATTTATTTCCTCTAATTTATATTGAGGATTTCTTTCTAATATTGTATTTACAAGATGCCTTGCTACTTTTCTGCTAGATGATTCTTCTTCAGGTTTTGAATTCACTATTATGTGTAATAACTTCATATTAAAAACACTCCTAAAATAATAATACTTTAATATTAGTATTGTTTATTTTAAGAGTGTTTATTCTATTGAATTAGTTAATACACTTACAACTTTATCTTTTATTTTATCTATATTTATATTTTCTCCTGGACATAAAGTATCATTGCAATCTCTATGGCCTATTATATTTTCCATATTATATTTTACAACTAAGCTTGATGCTAAATTTACAAGACTAGTCATCTGTGCTTGTTCTATATTTTCTTTATCATAACTTCCTTCTAAGCATATTCCTATACTTCTACTATTTTCTCCTATAGCATGTGCTCCTTGCATTTTTTCTTCTCTTCCTCTATATATAGTTCCATCTTTTTTTATGTAGTAGTGGTATCCTATACCACCATAACCTTTTTCTATGTGCCAAGAATGTATTTCTTGTGGTTCAACATCAGTTGTAACAGCATGATGTACAACTATTTTATTTGGTACATTATTCTCTATAATGTCTTCATTCCATTTATAATTAACTTCTTCTATATTTAAATTTCTTATTAAATTGTCAATATTTTCTGCTAAAAGGCTGTTCTTAACTTTTCCGTACTTACTATTATTCATCAAAAATGTTGAATATCTACTACTTGATATTTTAGTATAAATAAAAAAACTAAATATTATTAAGGTTAACGCAACAATTGTAAAAGTTCTTCTTCTTCTTTTTTGCATAATTCTTTCATATCTCATCTTTTTTTTATGAAACATCTCAATTTCTCTAAGTTTAGCATAATTTGTATTTGCCATTCCCCATCACCCCTTAAAAACCTTTAAATATCTAAGACATGCTTCATTTTATACCAATATTCTATAAATAAATGTTACCATATTTTGTAAATAAATGCAAACTTTTTGTTCTTTTTATATTATTTATCTGATAAAATATTAAATCAGTAATATAAGGAGGCTAGAAAGTTGAATAATTTATTTATATTTTATTTGTTAATCATTAATATATTGGGCTTTATATTTATGTATATAGATAAAGAAAAAGCTAAAAAGCATAAATGGAGAATATCAGAAAACACATTAATTATTTTATCTTTATTAGGTGGTAGTATTGGAAGTTTTATAGGAATGAATAAATTTAGACACAAAACAAAGCATATTAAATTTAAATATGGTATTCCTTTAATAATTATATTTCAAATAATTTTTATATATTTGATAGTAAATAAATAAAAAAGAACTACTTAGTAGTTCTTTTTTTGTTTATTGTCCACTTACATATTTAAATTCTGATCTTATATTTTTTAAATTACCATAAACAGTTATGTTATCATATATCTCAAATATGTAATCAGGAGAAGGAAATTTTATAAATTCATCTCCTTTATCTATATTTAAAACTTCTATTTCTAAATCTTTAAGATTACTTTCCATTATACTTTTTCCAATCAAACTTGAATCTTTTGCTAAATAAATTTCATATATTCCATATCCCTTTGTATCCGTAATTAAAGTAAAATGCTTAGCATTTAACTTTTCCCATATTTTCGATTTTGATACAGATAACTCAATCTTTGATTCAAACTTTTCAAGTAATGAAGTTTTATGAAAAAAAGCTACTACAATAATAAATATTATAACTACTGTAAAAAATCCAATGCTCGTAACACTATCTGAAAGCATTCTTACAAAAAATGATATAAATGTTGCTGTACTTACATAACTTATTACCATAAGCCAACTTGCAAGTTTTCTTCTTAATGGATTTCTAACTATCATTTCACTTTCCTTTGTAGTAAATCCTGTACTAGTAAGTAAAGATATTACTTGAAATCTTGCTTTTTTTAAAGGCATTCCTGTAAGTCTAAAAAGTACTGAGAAAAAATCTATAACTAAAAGAAATATTGCAAGAAACAATATAAACGTCAAGATTAAAACCATAAACTTCCCCCTTAATTTTTCTTCTGTAAAAAACTAATTTATTAAGAGGACTTTTAAAAAAAAGTCCTCTTAACTTAATTATAAAGCAAATATTACATAAGTGGTGCAAAAACTCTAAATATAGCTGTTAATATTCTGTTATATACTTTAACATGCTTGCAATCTTCTAACGTTATTTCTGTACAAACTTTTAACGTATTTATATAATCTTCTTTTATTGCATTTATAGAACTTGTTTTATATAACCAAACTCCACACTCAAAATGAAGATATAAACTTCTATAATCAAAATTTATAGTTCCAACTGTTCCTACCTTATCATCTGATACAACAGTTTTTGAATGTATAAAACCAGGAGTATATTCATATATCTTAACTCCAGCTTTTATAAGTTGAGGATAATATGCTTTAGTAACAATATGCGCATACCACTTATCTTCTATATGAGGCGTTATTATTCTTACATCCACCCCACTTTTTGCAGCTAAAGTTAATGCCGTAACTAATTCATTATCAATTATCAAGTATGGAGTACATATGTAAACATAATCTTCAGCCTTATTAATTATATTCAAATAAACATTTTCTCCTACAATCTCATCATCTAAAGGGCTATCTGCATATGGCTGAACATATCCATCACTTTCAAATTTAAATTTATCTTTTGGGAATCTAAAATCATTATAATCAATATTTTCACCACTATTGAAACTCCATATTTGTAAAAACATTATAGTTAAATTCCAAACAGCTTCACCTTTTATCATTATTGAAGAATCTTTCCAATGACCAAATCTAACTATTTCATTTATATATTCATCAGCTAAATTTATTCCTCCTGTAAATGCTGTATGTCCATCAATTACAGTTATTTTTCTATGGTCTCTATTATTTAATATTATTGAAAGAAATGGTACAAATGGATTAAATACTTTACACTTTATACCTCTTTTTTCAAGTTCTTCATTATACTTATAAGGAAGTGTAGTTAAGCATCCCATATCATCATATATCATTCTTACATCTACGCCTTGTTTGGCTTTTTCTTCTAAAATATTTAAAACAGTATTCCACATTTTACCTTCATGAACTATAAAATATTCCATAAAAATATATTTTTCTGCTTTTTTTAATTCTTCAACTAATCTTTCATAAAACTTTTCTCCAGGAGATAAATACTCAGTTAACGTATTTTTATATACTGGAGACTCTGCATATTTACTTGTATACTTAGCTTGGTTAGCTATTGATTTATCTTGTTCCTCTAACTCACGAATTATCATTGGATCTTGTATTAGAGCCCCTTTAAATTCATAATATACTCTAATTATTTTTCTTTTAAAATTATTATTAATTTTCTTTCCACCAAATAATAAATAAAACAAACCTCCAAATACAGGAAATAATAAAACAGGTATTGTCCAAGCTAATTTATATGATGGGTTATCTGTTCTACTGACTATGTATATTACTACTAAAACACTTATTATAAAGAAAAATACATACAAGTATACAAATGATTCACTAAGCTTCCATATCCCTATAATCAATATAATTAGTTGTATAAAAATTAATAGTCCAACTATGGCTATTCTACTAAATAAAGAATCAAATATCCTTCTCATTTATTCCTCCTTAAAAAGTTCATTACTCTGTAAAGTCCACTACTACTATTTTAATATAAATTCTTTTTTTATTAAATTAAATTTGAAATAAAAAGAACTTAGATTTTACTAAGTTCTAAAAAATTTATTAAAAGTATAATTAATTTATCTACCTATAAGTCTAAGTCCTTGAATAACAAATGATTGATATGTAGGTGATGTATATCTAAATTTAGGTTTACGTTCCTCAACTGCTCTTATATATTTTAAAACTATTGACTCAGTATCTTTTTCTTCTAAAATTTTAAATCGCTCTTGCTCTTTGCACTTAATCTTATTAAATTTATCCTTAAAATATGAATTATTTCTCATCCACACATACTTCTTTTCCATATTAAGTTGATTAAATCCAGTAGCATAAGCTCCAGGCTCTATTAATACAACATCTATATCACAGTTTTCTAACATATTTAGTTCATCTTTTAAAGATTCTGCAATTCCTTCTATTGCAAATTTAGTAGCTGAGTAAGGCGAAAAAAATGGCATTGATATTCTACCAACCAATGATGATACAAAAATTATTCTGCCCTTTCCTTTTGTAATCATATTTTGAAGTGCTAATTGAGTTAATTCTAAAACTGAAAATACATTAGTTTCAAAAGTTCTTCTATAGGAGTCAATCGGAACTTCTATTACTGAACCAGTATCTCCAATGGCTGCATTATTTATTAAAACATCAATATCATATTCTAAAACTTTTTTTCTATCTTCAACTGATAATAAATCTAATTTAAAGGCTATTAAATTGTTTTGTAATTCATTATCTCTTGCATATTCGTTAATCCATTTTGCTTCGTCATCATAATGTGTTGTTGCATAAACTCTATGTCCTAATCTTGCTAATTCTATTGAAGCATCTTTACCTATTCCTGTTCCAGCTCCTGTAATTAATATCCTTTTACTCACATTAAACCACTCCTATTTTTACATATATAAGTATTATTTCATTTTAAATTTAATATTAATCACTTTTGCTAAAATATTTATAAATTTTATATATAGGTATTTCCTACTGGAAAAATTATACTAACCTTTGTTCCTTTTCCCTTATCAGACATTAGTGCTATTCCAAGTCCTAATTTATCACAAAGCTTCTTACATAAATATAATCCTATACCTGTTGACTTACCAAATATTCTACCGTTTTCTCCTGTAAATCCCTTTATAAAAACTTTATTTAATTCAGATTTTTCAATTCCAACTCCACTATCTTCAATATTTAAAATTATTTTATTTTTTTCTTTATTGCATTTTATAGAAATTTCTCCTCCACTTGGAGTGTATTTTAATGAATTTCCTAATATTTGATTTATTATGAATTCAATCCACTTTATATCACTAAATATATTTGCTTCTATTTCCCCAATATTTAGTTTAATTTTCTTACTTATAAAATCTCTTGAATTCTTTTTAACACAATACATTACAGCTTCTTTTAATGAAAATTGCTTTACTATATAATCTCTATTAGCTTCATCACTTTTTGAATAATACAAAACTTGTTCTATCATATTATCTATCTTCTTAAGTTCACCTGAAATATTTTTTGTTACTTCATTTTTATTATTTTCTATAATAAGATTTGTTGATGCAATTGGTGTTTTTATTTCATGAACCCACATTTCTATATATTCTCTATATTCATTTTGCATATTTTTATAAACATTTATATGCTCATGCATATCTTTATTAGCTTCTTTTAATGCATTATAAACTATTTGTCCTTCTAAAAACTCAGGCTTATTTATTATTTCAGCTAACAAATATTTTTGATCTAATTCATTGCTTAATTCTATTATTTCACTATAAAACCTTTTTTCTCTTAAAAATTGAAATATTATATAAATAAATAAAGGCATAAACCATATACAAAATATAATAAATATTATTCCATTTCCAAATTTTAAAAAATTCATTAATATAGACATTAATATAAATAATCCTAAATTTATTATTAAAAATATACTTTTATCTTTTAAATAACTTAATAAACTCATGGCATTATATACCCAAGCCCTCTCCTAGTTTCTATTATATCTTTAACTCCTACTTCTTGAAGTTTTTTTCTTATTCTAGTTACATTAACTGATAATGTATTATCGTCTACATAATAATCAGAATTCCATAAATATTCCATTAAATCATCTCTACTTACAATTTCACCTTTTCTCTCCATTAAATATGATAATATCTTTATTTCATTTTTTGTAAGTTCTAATGTATTACCATCTTCTAGAATAATTATTCCTTTTGATAAGTCTAATTTTAAATTTTTATATGTAAGTATATTGGAATCATTTTTTACTCCATTTACCCTTCTAAGAATTGCTTCTATTCTTGCTAAAAGTATTTGAGTGTTATAAGGCTTTGTTATAAAATCATCAGCACCCAAATTCATACTCATAATTTCATCCATATCACTATCCCTACTTGTTACTATTATTATTGGAACAGATGATTTTTTTCTAATTTCTCTACATATATGATATCCATCATAATAAGGTAAATTTATATCTAATAATATTAAATCTAAATTAGTTTTTAAAACATCTTCTATTACATTTTCAAAATCAATAATTAATGTAGTTTTATATCCATACCTTGAAAGAAGCTTCCCAAGTTCTTCTCTTATAATTTCTGTATCTTCTATTATCCCAATATTAAACATAAAAAAACCTCCTATCCCTTCATTTAAACATATTTATAAAATATACTTTATTTTAAATAGTATTATATATTATTCTAAGTCAATTTACATAATATTCAATAAAATATTTGAACTTATAAAAATAGAGCTACTACAATAGCCCTATTTTTATTTAATTAAATCTTTTTAACTATATTTTTATAACCAAAATATGTCGCAATAAAATATCCACTATATAATATTATTATAAATACCATAGTTAATAACGAAGATGATATTATACTTGGCTTTCCATATAATGCTATAAATGAATTAGTAACCTTTATAGCAACTACTGAATGAACTATAGCAAGTGCTAATGGAAGCATAAAATATGATAATGTTTGAATAAATATTGTTTTGTTTATCATTTTTTCTGGTGCTCCAATTCTTCTTAATGAATTATATCTTTCAGCACTATCACTAGCTTCTGATAATTGTTGAAGAGCAAGCACTGCTGCACTTGATATTAAGAAAATTATTCCCAAATATAATGCAATATATAGTATTAATGCAGTTGAAGCATTCATAACTTCTAATGTTTCTATCTTAGTTGTTAGTCGTAAAAAAGTACCATTAAAATCATTATTATTTTTAAAGAATTCAGTATAATATTGTTGCGATTTATCTTTATCATTTCCATATTGTATATCTAAGAAAGATTGATTAATTTCTAATCCATTTACAACACTATCTGGAACTATAATATTAAATAGAACTTCTGCTGCTGATTGAGTAGATATAGGATTTTCTATTAATTTATTATCTTCTAATGTATATTTCTTATTTTCTATTTGTATTTCACTTGATTTTTTTATAAAGTTTTCTATTGTAGGTCTCATTTGTTCCATATTAGATTGTATTAAAAACTTATTTTCATCTAACTTTAAAGGTTTTTCTCCATTTAATGCCCTTAATTCATTAAACTCTGATAATGGAATAGCCTTTATATTTCCCATATGCCCATTCTCAATGGTTTCTTTTATATTTCCATTCGCATATTCTCCCAATAGACTATTAAAACTTACTTTTGTATCATAAAGGTTTATGTAAGCATACTTATCTCCACTTATAATTTTAAACTTAGTTTTATCTAATATATTTTTAATTGAATCTTTTTTATTTTTATCAAAATATGCAGTAACTGAAGCATCATATTTAGCAATATTATCAATATTTTGTTTCTTAAAACCTACACCTGTTGATAATATACTAATAGTTAAAAATAACATTAAACAAATAACTGCCATTGATATAAAATTTGTGTTTATCTTGCTATTCATTTGTCTTAAAGTAAATATATTTAATTTTTTTAAATATATTTTTTTATTTTTTTGAATTATAACTATTAAGAAGCTTGTTAAGCCATAGAAAAATAATACTGTTCCTACTATTCCTAAAAGTATTGATATTTTAAATTCAGGTTTGGTAAAATCTAATCCAATTTTAAGTATTAATTTATAAGCAAATACTATCATAACTATTGAAATTATAAAAAGAATTCCTGCAATAAAAGGGTTCTTAATTTTGTTCTTTTCTCCCTTTTTATGAGCATTAAGTAAATCAATAAGCTTATATTTTGAAATATTAAATGTATTAAATATCATAACTATTAAAAATATAACACCAAAATATATTATTGTTTTTATTATTGAATTTACAGATACTATAAATTGGTATTTTATTATATTTACTTCAAATAATTTTGAAGTAATAATCGCTAAAAGCTGTGATATTAACATGCCTGCAATAAGTCCAATAATTAATGAACCTATACCTATTAACAGTTCTTCTATAACTAAAAGTTTTGACATTTTTCCTTTGCTCATTCCAAGAGACATATAAAGACCTAATTCCTTTTTTCTTCTTTTTATAAGAAAGTTATTCGCATATATAATAAGTCCACCAAGTATTACTGATACAAATATTGATATGTATGACATTCCATTTGACATAAGCTCTAAATATTGTTTGTTAATACCCATCATGTCTTTTTGGGCATCAATTGAATTAAAACTATAAAATATACATACCGCAAATGTTAATGTTAGAAAATATATAGTATAATCTTTAAAACTTTTCTTTACATTATTTATTGCTAACTTAAAATACATTAGTTTCCCCCCCTAGAAGAGTAACAACTTCAATTATTTTATCAAAGAATTCTTTTCTAGAATTATTTCCTTTTGTTACTTCATTGAATATTTTTCCATCCTTTATAAATAAAATTCTATCTGCATAACTTGCTGTGAATGGATCGTGGGTTACCATAAGTATTGTTGCTTTTAATTCTTTATTTATCTTTTCAAAACTTTCTAATAATTGTCTTGCTGATTTTGAATCAAGTGCTCCTGTTGGTTCATCAGCCAATATTAATGTAGGATCAGTAACAATTGCCCTAGCTGATGCAACTCTTTGTTTTTGACCTCCTGATACTTGATATGGATATTTTGATAAAAGTGTCTCTATTCCTAATTTTTTTGATACATCTTTAACTAAATTATCTATTTCTTTAGGTTTTCTGCCTTGTATTGTTAAGGCTAACGCAATATTTTCATAAACAGTTAGTGTATCTAATAAATTATAATCTTGAAATATAAATCCTAGCTTATCTCTTCTGAATTCTTCCAATTTCTTTCCTTTTAATCTTGTTTCATCTTCCCCATCTAAAAGTATTTTACCTGTAGTTACTGTATCTATTGTTGAAATACAATTTAATAGTGTTGTTTTACCACTTCCTGATGCTCCCATTATTCCAACAAATTCTCCTTCTGTAACATCAAAACTTATTCCATCTAATGCTTTTGTAACGTTATCTTTATTTCCATAATATTTTTCTATATTTTTAACTTCTAATATATTTTTCATCAGTATGCCCTCCTTGAAATTATCTTATGTGTATATATTAACTTCTTTACATATAATCTCATATTTATTTATATTTCATTTAACTTACATTTTCGTAAGACAAAATTTGTAAACATTTAAATAATTAAATAAATTTAACCCCTTTTTTATATTTAAATATGTATAATCTTATTATAACAATTTACAAATTTATTATTTGAGGTGATATAATGCAAAAAACAAAAGTAATAGCTACTTTAAACAAATCTAATTTTAATAAAGAAAGCTTAAAGACATTAATTAATCATGGTATGAACGTAGCAAGAATAAACTTATTGCATTATTCATATGATGAAGCAAAACTTGCTGTTAAGCTTTTAAGGGAAGTTGACGAAGAATTAAATACAATTACAGCAATTCTTATAAATATTAAAGACAATAAAATTAGAACTAACTCTTTTATAAATAGTGGCTTTGCTCTAAAGAAAGGTCAAAATTTTTCTTTCTTATGTGGTAGTGAAATTATTGGAGATGATACTAGGTGCTCCATATCAAACTCATATCTACATAAAATTTTATCCCCTTCTGATAAACTATTTATAGATAATGGTCTTGTTCAATTTGAAGTTATTGAAATTCAAGGACGTGAAATTAAATGCAAGGTTATAGTTCCAGGATTTATATCTGCAAATAAACAATTAAATTGCTCTAAGATAAAAGAACAAAAACCTCTAATTACAACTTTAATGGAAAAAGATATTGAATTTGCTTGTAATATTGGTGCTGATTTTATTTCTGTATCTTCTGTAAGAACTAAAAATGATATATTACTATATTTTGATAAAATATTAGAATATAGAAAAAGCTCAATGACTCAATTATTATGTAATGTTGAAAATATTGATTGTATCAACAATATTGATGATATACTAAGTTTTTGTGATGGGGTTATTATTTGTAGAAATGAAATGGGTATAACTATTAAATACGAAGAAATACCAGCAATTCAAAAAAATATAATAAATAAATGTATTAAAAATAATAAAATATCTATAGTTGCTAATCAAATATTAAGTTCAATGATTACATTTAATAAACCTAATCGTTCTGAAATAAGCGATATATTCACAATAATATCTGATAATGCTGATGGAGTTATGCTTACAAGATCAACATCTATAGGTAATAATCCAATTGAAGTATTAGATACATTATGCAAATTATTAAAAGATGGAGAAAACAAATTAGAAATTAAAAATAAAATATTAGAAGAATGTATAAATAAAACCTTAGGATATGATGATATAATGTATTCTTCTATAGTCAATATGGCTAATAACTTTCCAACTAAAGCTATATTAATAAATACTTTAGATGGTAAAATGATTAAATCTATATCAAAATACAGACCTAAAGCTAATATAATTGCAATAACACCTAATAAGGAGGTTGCTAGAAGTTTATTATTACAATACGGTGTAACACCTTTTGTATATAATGATTTTATAAGCGATAATAAATTTTTAGATGATTGTAGAAACTTTGTATTAAAAAATAAAATTGCAAATAGATTGGATACTATTATAGTACTTACTTCTAATAGAGATTCATCATTTAAAGATAATACTTTAAAAATAATGACAGTATAAAATTAAATTTCTTCACATAAAAAGAAAGAGCATATTGCTTAATTAAGATTTACTTAATCAAACAATATGTTCTTTTATTTTATTGGTGTAGTCTTATTTATGTAATTCTTTTTCTTTTATTTTGTTAGCCATTTTTTCTTGTTCTTTTCTTAATTCATTTGTTTTTGTTTTTTCTTTTTCAATGACAACTTCATCATATCTTTTTTGACTCATAATTATCATCCCTCTCAACATCTTGTCCAAATCTTGTCTTAATATTAACATCTATTATAAATGAGGTAAAATATCCTTTAGTTAATATTATCTTTTATTTGTTTATTTTTCGTATTAAAGTTAGTTTAAATAAAAAAAAATATATTTAATGTTCTAATATCTAATGTATTCTTGCTTTTAATATATCTTATTATTTATTTTACATATTATTAAAGTTATTAACTTAAGTTTATCTATAAAATACTATAAAAGTTTTCATAAAAAATAAGGTATTTACTCAATTTAATTGAAGTAAATACCTTAGTATATAAATATTGCTTTATGGGCTTATATTACTTACATTTTTCAAATGTATTTCTTATTACATCACTACTATTAAAAAATTTAAGTGGATTAGATTCATTAACTATATTTATTTTTATCACAGGATTATTATTACCTATCTTTTTCCCGTTTAAAGTTACATTACCATCATCTGACATACCAATTTCAAAAGCATCTTTATTCAAAGAAATAACTTGATTATCTACTGTTAAAGATTTTATGTTATAACCTTGAAAATCACCTTCATTAAATTTATATGTTCCCCTTGTAATATTATTAATAGTAAACTTCTCATTGTTATAAATATCAACATTCCAATTTTGATTAGTAAATTCTACAGGAATATTGCCATTATAATTTTGAGACATATTAAATGAAAATAGTTGAGCTGAATCTATACTTTTTCCAGTTGAATCAATAACATTTTTTAATATTTCTACTTTTGGTTTAATAACTTTAACCTTGGCAGTACTTTTTAAATTTAAACTTGGTATATCCTTATTAGTTATTTCTAAAGTATAATTAGTATCTTCTTTCATTACTATATTATTTTCTTTAAGATTATTATTTTCATTAAACTTTCTACTTTGATTATTTACTACTATTTTATTTCCCTTATCATCTGTCCATGTATATATATACCCATTTTTAGGACCATACTTAATAACTAGCTTATTTATTAAAGTATTTAAATTTATTTTATCTCCATATAATACAATTTTATCTTGTAATTTTAAATTATATGAATTAGGAACATTTACTCTAGGTACAGGAAACTCTTCTATAAATTTTTTATCATTAATTGGATTTATATATTCTATTGTTGCTTTTTCATTAGTATTTATTGCACCATCTATATTCATATAATCAATATCATTTGTTACGTTACCAAAGTATGAATTTTTTGCCTTAATTCTAAAAGAAAAAGTTTTATTTTGTTTTGTAATTACTTGATTTTCCCAAATAACTGTGTTTCCTTTTACTACTCCACCATTTGTTACACTACCATCAACTATTTCAAAATTATCAGGAACTACATCCTTTATAGTTACATTTTCTACCGAATTTATAATCTTTTCATAAATTTTATTATAAACTTTATTTATATCATTTACATCATCTATATAAATTACACCATTTTTACTATTTTTATCTATTTCCTTATTATAATTCTGTATTCCAGATAGAAATTTTTCTGACATATATTTATAGTATCCGCTTAAACCTAATGTATCACTTTTAAAACCTAATGATATAAATTTAGTATCATTATTTTCTTTTTCTAATCCTTTATAAGTTTTTAATGTTTGATTAATAACATTTTCAAAATCATTACCTTCATAATTTATACTTGCATTAGGTAATCCATCAGTAAAAAATATAACATACTTTCCTCTTTTGCTATCTTTAATCTTTTCCAATTGAGTTTGAACCTTATCTAAAGCAGATTCAGCATCAGTTCCTCCACCTGCTCCTATATCTTTTATTTTATTTATTGCTGTATTTTTATCTGATGTAAAATCAACTAACAAATCAGAATCTGAAGGTATACCAGATTCTATTAAATATCCATTATAAAGATGGTTAACTAATACCCTTCTTTCACTTTTAGTTCCATAATTTATATATCCCCAATAATAATTAGTATTATTATTAATATAATTCTTTGTATCAATATATATTGGTATATTTTTATTATCTTGATAATTATATATTTTACCTAATATCCAACCATTACTTGCATCCTTAATATCTTTTATAATGTTATAACTTTGTGAAAATGTTATTATAGATATTCTATTATTTTTATCTGAAAGCAACTTGTCTGCAAATGTAGTTGCAGCATATTTTAAATTTTCTTCAGCATTATTATATAACATACTTCCTGATTTATCTAAAACTAATATTACATCTTTAGGATTTGACTTTGTCGCTCCATTAAATGAAGCATTTAAATTTATAGTATATTCTCTATCTTTTAATTGTTTTTGTTTATCACCTTTGTGATAATATTCTGCTGTTTTACTTATAGTAAATAAACTTTTATTATCTGTTTTTCTATTATCTGCGTTAACACTCAATGGAGTAATATTAAAAGTAAAAAAAGTGAATATTACTGTCATTGCTAAAATAACTTTAGATTTTTTTCTTTTATTATTCATTAGTAAAATCACTCCTTACTCTTTTTTATCAATAAACTTAGATTCATCAACTTTCCAAGCTTCTTTTATTCTTTTAATATTAATCTCTTTTTGGTTCTCTTTTGTTTCATCTAGATGTATTATACTTTCAGTAAATACATCAACAGATAAATTTTTTATATCATAATCACCATCTAAATTTTTTATATTATCACTAACTTTTACACTATCTAGTAATTTTTTTGTAGAAGATTTAGGATTTAATACTCCCTTATAATAATAATAATCCCCTATTTTTGCCCAACTATCTAAATTAATAATATTTAAATCAACTGTGCTTTTACCATTAACTTGTATAGGTAATCCATTTTTCCATACTGGAACTATTTTAACTCTTATATAAGCAGGTAAGCTTCCTGTATTTTCTACATAAACTTCTTTTTTTATAGTATCATTTTTATTATATTTACTAGGGTGAAAATTTTCCTTAGTAGTAACTTCATATTTAGCAATTTTAAAATCATTTTTCACTTTATCAGAAGATGTAAAAAATGCATTACTTGCAAAGCTGATTAAACTAATTAAACTAACTAACGCTATTCCAATTGTTGCAATTATAATTTTCTTCTTTTTAATCATACTTTTCCTCCTTTTTAAGAAGTATCCTTAAATCGTATAACTCTTATATATAAATAATTTTAAATCCCATCACTACTACTTACTAAATTTCTTATCTTTTTTTAAAACAGAAATAATTCCTATTGAAGCAATTAATATACCTATAAAATAAAAATTTTCGTAACCAGTTTTAGGTAAAATACCATTCATTTTTTTATTATTTAGATTATAATTATTTTCTTTATTAATCATTTGCTCTGGAATTTTTATAGCAGTAAATATCCAGTCAACTTCAGCATGTTTATTTTTGTACTCATTTCCGATTGTTTTCCCATCAAATACAGCTTCAGCTTCAAGCTTTTTTTCTTCTCCTGGCTTAACATTACCAAGGAAAATCTCATTACTTAACCCATTTTTACTAGCTATTGGACCATTATATATAATATTGCCATCATACTTTACAATTAAATTTATCTTTTTTAATAAATCATATTTTTCTCTTCTAGTAACTCTTTCAGCTCTTACATATATATCATAAGAATCTTTATGAGAATTTTTAAGAGTCATTGTTCTTTTTACACTATCCCCAGGAAGCATATTATATTTACATAAAAAAGGTTCATCACCATTAACAAATACTATTCCATTAGCATCTCCTACCAATTTAACATTAGGGGGAAGCACCTCTGCTGCCTCCCCCTTAATTCCAGTAAGTAATATAATTGATAGGGTTAATACAAAAGCTTTTAAAATATTTTTCATATATTATCACCCTACTTTTATATTTATTTAATTATTTAGATACTCCGCCTAAATCTTTAATAGCTTGAGGTGCTTCTTTCCACCCATCACTTACAGCTCCATTTGATGCTTGGATACCATCTGCTGTAACTACAACGTCAAAGCTTAAACCTTTATAGAAGTTATCTGCTTGTCCATCTAATGTAACACTATTTAATAAAGCACTTGTTGCATCTCCTGGCTTAAGAATTCCATTATAATAATAAATTCCTTTTCCCCCATCAATCCATTTTCCTTTTGAGTTATCTAGGTTATCTCCAAAGTTTAATTTAATTAAATCATCATTTAAAACAACTTCTTCAGCTCCTACTGTTCCTTTTGCAACTATCTTATTATCTTTTACCCAAACAGATGTTATTTTATTTCCATTTGAATCCTTCCAAACCTTTTCTAATTTAACTTTTACAAGTTGATCATAATTTGCTTTACTATCAACCTTTACAAGTTTTCTTACTTCTGTTCCTGGAAGTACACTTTTAGCTGTTTCTTTATCAAAATTCTCATTTATTTTTATTCCTGCATTTGGATCACTTGGATCAGTTGTTGATACTGTTGAAAATTTATTTGTTACACTGTCTTGTGATGTAAACCAAGCTAATGATCCTATTGATAATGATGCCACTACTGCGACTGCCGCTATTGCACTAATAATTTTTTTCTTTTTCATTTGTTAATCCTCCGTTTTACTTTATTTTATATTTTTAGAATATAATGTAAGGATTAGCTAAGAAAATAAGCTAATCATGTAGAATTAGCCGGTTGCACTACTAGCTCCATATGTTCCAAGTGCCCATATACAGAACATACTTCAAAGCTTCTATAAAATTTTAGTTTTAATTGCATTAGTCTTAATTAATATATTTTTATATAAAAAAAGACTAATCTATATTTAAAATAATATAAATTAGTCGGTTGCACTACTAGCTCCACATATTCCAAGTGCCCATATACAGAATATGTTTCAAAGCTCCTAAATTTCATTTTTATAATAAAATGTTATCATTTAGTTTTTTATTATACAATAGTTTTTATATTTATTTTACTTTATTAACACTTTGTTAAATTTATTAATAAAATATATTTTTATTATTTATTTCTAACTTTATCGATAACTGTACTAATACCAAATAAGGCCAAAATAAATATTATTACTATAACTAAATTTCTTTGAATAAATTGAGATATATTTCCTAAATAAGGTATATGGAACATTACCTTTCCTATAACTTGCATATTTTTAACTGGAATTGGATCAGCTGTATTATTTGCATCTCCTTTTGTTATAAATTCAGTTCCATTATTTACAACCTTTTGCACTCTATGAGTTGTTATTGTCTTGCCTGTTGAGCCTCTAAATGTTATTACATCTCCAACTTTTATTGATTGATCTGTACCATTTTTAACTACCACTAAACTTCCTGGATTTATATTTGGTTCCATACTACCAGTCATTATATAATATGTACTATAACCTAATATACTTGGATGTTTTCCTTCTTTTTCACCCATTATATTAAAGATTGATAAAACTATAACTGCAACTATAAATAAATAAAATATAATATTAAGTACAGTTTTTATTGGATTTTTCTTTTTTAATTGTTTTTTATCTTTCATTTTTCCCCCTAATGATTAAATTATAAAAATAATTTAGCATATTCAATTTAATATTTATATGTTTTTTAAGTTTACTATATTTTTGTTAATATTTATTGTATTTTTGGTTTATAATCTATAAATTATACAAAAAAGAAGCTACCAAATATTTGATAACTTCTTTCTACATTACCTCTTAAACCAATCCCCACTTTTAACTTTTAATAACTTATCTTCTTTATTTAAAATAGATTTTGTATTATATTTATAAAAATATGCTTTTTCTTTAGTCCCATCCTCTAAAGAAACTTCAACAACCTCTCTTAAATACTCTGAATTTTCATCTAAAACTTTAAAATTTTCTAATTCATCTAGTTCAAATAAAGTTTTATTAAAATTTTTAAATGTCATTAATTCACCAGCAATTTCTTCTTCCCCACAAATTACTGCTGGATATCCCTTATTTTCTATATGGAACAATTCCCCATAAATTGTCCCCTTTTTTAACCCTTTAACCTTACCCTTTAATAATTTCTCATAGTTGAACATCCCACTTCTAAGACTTCCATATACAAATACTTTATCCACTAACATATTTCTCCACCAATTACTTTTACATCTTCATCATAGATAGTACATGCTTCTAAAATTAATTCTATACCTTTTACTATTTCATTTAACGACATAAAAGGTACATTCTTTTTATCTAAGATTTGAGATGTTATATATGGTATGTGAACAAACCCTCCTTTAATATTTGGATACTTTTTATTTATCATGTATAAAACTCCATACATTACATGATTGCATACAAAAGTTCCAGCTGTATTTGAAAGAGTGCTTGGTATTCCATTCTCATTTAAATGTTTTACTATTGCTTTTAATGGTAAATTTGAAAAATATGCAGCATCTCCATCTGCTCTTATAACCTCATCTATTGGTTGATTTCCCTCATTGTCTTTTATTCTAAAATCATTTATATTAATTGCAACTCTTTCTGGAGTTATATCATATCTTCCCCCAGCTTGACCAATTGATATTACTACATCTGGTTTATGTTTTATTATAGCTTCTTCTATAACTTTTAATGATTTTTCATATACAGTTGGTATTATAAGTTTTATTACTTCTGCACCATTTATATTATCTGAAACCATATTTACAGCTTCTTGTGCTGGATTTATTTTTTCACCACAAAAAGGATCAAATCCAGTTAATAATATCTTCATTTTAATTCCTCCTTTGTTACTATACCCTTAAATTTTTTAAAACGCTAAGAAATACATAGCAAATATATGAACAACTAATAATATTATAGCTGTTGGTGCCTGAGTCTTAATTACTTCATTTTGATCTCTACATTCTAGCAATGCAGATGGAACTATATTAAAATTTGCAGCCATAGGTGTTAAAAGTGTTCCACAATATCCAGCAGTAAGTGCTAATGCTCCAACTATTACTGGATTTGCTCCTTGTGCTAATACAAAAGGTACTCCTATTCCTGCTGTAATTACTGAAAATGCTGCAAATGCATTTCCCATAACCATTGTAAATAATGCCATTCCAAGTACGTATGCAGTAACTCCTAATAATCTATTTCCTTGCGGAACTACACCTGAAATATATTGTGATATAACATCACCAACACCAGCTTGTGTAAATAATGCTCCAAGCGCAACAAGTAATTGCGGTAACATACTTGTTGGTCCCATTTGGTGAAGAAGCCTTGCTCCATCATTAACAGCTTCTTTAGGTTTAGCTTTTGTTATTGCAAAAGCTGCTACCATTGCAGCTATTGCCCCAACACCAATTGCAAATTGTGATGAATTTTTATAATCAGACAATCCCATAGCTACTATAACTGCTGCAAAAGCCAATACTAATGAAGGAGTAAATATTTTGCTTTTAATTCTTTCTGATGCTTTTTGTCCTTCTTCTTCAGTAGCTGTATCGTATTTTGCAAAAACAACTTTTTTAGAAACTGTTAACAAACTTGATAAGACAAGTATTCCACCAGTTACGTTGTAAGGAAGCAACTTACCAAATATAAATGGTAGCGACATCATAATCCAAAATAATGCTGTATAATATCGTTTACTTGAATCTATTGTTTTAAACGATTTATATGCTATTACAATCATAAATAAACCCATTGTTATATAAAAAATCTCCAAAGCTATATCTATGAACTGTTGCATATTTCCCCTCCTCTTTTGTTGAATTATTTTTTAGAATATTTTTTTTGCATTTTTTTATCATATAAATAATTTTGTAATAATGATACTAAGAAAGCTATTAAAGCCATTATTATACTAGCTTTGGCTATACTTAATGCAGTAACATTATATCCAAACTCTGTTAATGTGCTTGATATCAATAAAACTCCTGAGCTTCCTGCAAAAAGATTTTGCCCAAAGAAATTGCCATAATTCTCTGATGCTGCTGATAAACCTTTTATTTTTTCTTCATCAGCCTCATCTATATTATTAAACTTATTTTTAGCCGCTGCTTGTGCCATTGGATTAACTAATGGTCTAACAAATTGAGGATGTCCACTTATTCTTATTGAAAGTGCTCCAGTAATTTGCCTTATAGCTGTGTAAGCAGTTAAAACTCCGCCTGTTGTAAGCTTGCCCAATTTTTTTACTAAATAAATAGCTCTTTGCCTTAAACCATATCTTTCTAATACTCCAATTACAGGCAACGTTAATATAAATAATGAAACAGCTCTATTTGCTACAAACGATTGGCCTAAAACTGTTAGAATTTCATTCAAGTCCATTCCTGCAACAAAACCAGTTGCAAGTCCTGCCAATAAAACTGTAAATAAAGTTTCAATTTTAAATACAAACCCTAATATTACAATTAAAACTCCAATTAGCTTTATCATTTATTCCCTCACTCCACTCTTCCTAAGTTTTACAAAAAATTTAATTATTTTATATCTTGTTTAAAATTTTAAAACATTTTATTTAAAATTTCAATACATTTTTAACACTTAGTTCATATTTTGTAATATTTTATTACTATTTAAATGTAATTAAATTTATGTGTACTAATTAATTACAATTATTATATAATAATGTATATTTTTATATGTTTTAAAATAATTTAATATAAAAATAAAAAATCTATATCAAAAGGAATATATTCCTTTTGATATAGATTTTTTATTCTTCATTTAAATCTTTATTTTCGGTATTTCTATATTTTTTTAATCTTAAATTACTTAACTCTCTATCTTTATCAGTAAAAAGATCCTTATATTTATTATTAAGAATAAGATTTTCTATAGTTAAATCTTCCATATTATTATTCATTAATAATTCCAATCCATATATATCATCATCTTCTTTTATTATATACTTAGCTGCATTTACTGCTCCTTTAGTATTTATCATTTTTAAAAGATTACTAAGCTTATAATTTAATCTCAAATCTACTTCTCTGTATATATTAATTAAATCAACATAAAATTCAAATCCGTTCATTATGTCCTCCAATTTTTATTTTATAATAATATTAAGTATACTATTTAAAATCTTTTCTTCAATATATTAATTATTACATTAATATTAATAATTAATATATAACAAAACATTAATAATTAAATATTAATATAATCATCTATTATATTAGAATTATTCTAAAAACTCTTATTCGTCATAAGAGCAAACTATCACATTAAATATTTAATTCTATATTTTTCTATTTTATTTCTTTTACAATTAATATACTTTATATTATTAACTTAATTCTATTTTATGCAAAAAAAATTTGTACTAAAATTATATTTAGTACAAATTTTTTTATTATTTTTCTAATTTTCCATTATAGTTTCCTGTTCCACCTGAAACGTTTATTATTTTATATCCTTTTCTATCTAAAAAATCACAAGTTCTACTGCTTCTTACTCCTGACTGACATATTATATAATACTCTTTATCTTTAGTTAAATATTTTTCAGGTTGGTTAACTATATTTTCCATAGGTATGTTTTTTGCATTAGGTAAATGTCCATTATTAAATTCATATGGTTCTCTAATATCTATTAAATTTATATTTACTAATTTATCTTTTAAATCATTCACTTTTACTGAATTATATTTTTTATCTAAAAATGAAAACATAATCTTCCTCCTCTCTTTTAATAATTTTATTTTTATATAATTATTATACACTTATATTATTAATCTATATATTATAATAATTTCCCATATTTTTTTATATAAATTTTCTTAATAACATTTACTAAAATCATATAAGATAATATTGTTAAAGTTAAATATATAAAATATACTCCCGGCATTGGTTTCATATCTAAAATTTCTCCAAATGAAGTATATGGAATAATTGTTCCAATTAATATTGCAAGTCCTGTAAATAAAAATACTGAACTTGAAGCTCTACTTTGAATAAATGGAATTTTTGGTGTTCTTATCATGTGTATTACTAAAGTTTGTGTCCATAGTGATTCTACAAACCAGCCCGCATTAAATACTGCTAAAAATACTACATTATTAACTCCTGAAGCTCCATAATGTCCACCTGCTACAATGGGGCATATTATAAAATATAAAATTGCATAAGTTGTTATATCAAATATTGAACTTGTTGGTCCAAACCATACCATGAAACTTCCAATTGATGAGGCATCCCATTTACGTGGTCTTTTCAAATATTCCATATCAACCCTATCCCATGGAACTGCTATGCATGAAATATCATATATAAGATTTAATACTAATATTTGAATTGGTAGCATTGGTAAAAATGGTAAAAACGCACTTGCAACTAATACACTAAACATATTTCCGAAATTAGAACTTGCTGTCATTTTTATATATTTTATTATATTAGCAAAAGTTTTACGTCCCTCAACAACACCTTTTCCAAGTACCATAAGGTTCTTTTCTAAAAGAATTATATCTGCTGATTCTTTTGCTATATCTACTGCTGTATCTACTGAAATACTAACATCTGCTTTTTTCATTGCAGGAGCATCATTTATACCGTCTCCCATAAATCCAACAACATGTCCATGATCTCTTAATACTGATACAATTCTTGCTTTTTGACTTGGTGATAATTTTGCAAAAACATTTGTATGTCTAACAATTTTTTTTAGCTCTTCATCTTTCATATCTTCAATTTCTGAACCTAATAATATATTTTTAACATTTATACCAACTTGACTACATACATATTTAGTTACTTTTTCATTATCTCCAGTTAATACTTTAACTTCTACTCCATAATCATGTAAAAATTCTATAGCATCCTTTGATGACTCCTTTGGTGGGTCTAGAAAACTTATATACCCCATAAGAACCATATCACTTTCATCTTTCACTGAAAAACTACCTTCTGGTGATGGATTATTTTTTTGTGATACTGCAACTACTCTCATACCATTTGTATTAAGTTTACTAACAGTTTCTAATATTTCTTTTCTTAATTCCTCTGTTAACTCTACAATTTCATCATTATATTCTGCATAAGAAGATATTTCTAGCATTTCTTCAACTGCACCTTTTGTTATTAATTGAGTTTTTCCATTTTGGTCCTGTAAAACAACAGACATTCTTCTACGTGAAAAATCAAAAGGAATTTCATCTACTTTTTTATACTTTTCACTTAAATTAGAAAATCCTTCTTTATCTCCATATTGAAGTATAGCAACATCAAGTAAATTTTTAAGTCCTGTTTGAAAGTAACTATTTAAATAACCATGCTTAAGTACTCTAATATCTTCATTTCCATGTATATCAAGATGATTTTCTAAAACTATTTTATCTTCTGTAAGTGTTCCTGTCTTATCAGTACAAAGTATATCCATAGCCCCAAAGTTTTGTATTGAATTTAAGTTTTTAACTATTGTTTTATACTTTGACATTTTTACAGCACCCTTTGCAAGGTTTGTTGTAACTATCATTGGAAGCATTTCTGGAGTCAATCCAACTGCTACTGATAACGCAAATAGAAATGCTTGTAACCAGTCACCTTTTGTAATTCCATTAATAACAAATACTACCGGAACCATAATCGCCATAAATCTTATTAATAAAAAGCTTACTGAATTTACTCCTTTATCAAAGCTTGTCATTTCTTTCTTTTCTGTTATAACATTTGCCATACTACCAATTACTGTATTATTACCTGTACTTAATACAATTCCTATAGCAGTACCACTTATAACATTAGTTCCCATAAACGCTAAATTTTCTAATTCAAAAGTACTTTTTATATCTTTCCTCTTAGTTTCTTGTGATAGATCTCCATACTTTTCTACAGCCTCTGATTCTCCAGTCATTGCTGATTCACTTATAAATAAATCTTTTGCAAAAATAATTCTTATATCTGCAGGAATCATATCTCCCGCATTTAGCTTTACTACATCTCCCTTAACTATTTCATCCATAGGAATTTCAATATCTTTACCACCTCTAATAACAGTTGCTGTTGTTTCAATCATTTCTTTAAGTTTCTCACCAGCTTTATTAGATTTTCCTTCTTGGAAAATACGTAAAATACCACTAATTGTTACCATTACTAAAATTATAATAACAGTAGTTAAATCTTTATCTTTTGGAGCTGGAATAACGTAATCAGTAAAAAATGATACTATTGCTAATAATATTAATACTAATGAAAAAGGATTTATAAAGGCATCAAAAAGTCTTTTATACCATGTTATTCCTTCTCCGTAACTAATCTTATTGTAACCATATTCTTCAATTCTTCTTTCAGCTTCTTCTTTTTCCAAACCTTCTATTTTTGTATTTAATTTTTTAAAAAATTCTTCTTTCTCTAATAATCCAAATTCAATTAATTTTTTATTTATTTCTTCTCTTCTTAAATTAACTTTATTATTTGAAAAATCTTTTCTTAAAATTTTCATGTTAAAACCCTCCTTACTTTTTAATAGTAATGAGAATTAGGCATAAAAAAACCTGTCAACTAAAGCTTTAGTAGACAGGCACTTAATTTTAAGTCTCTATATTTTCAGGCAAAACAAATAAACCAGATACTGGCTTCGTATTTTTAATATATTATTTATGTTTTGCTTAATTAAATATAGGCTTCTCAGGTGCCCATCAATTCCCAAAATACTACTTGCAGTTTCCAATTTATTTTCACCTCACTTATTTATTAAAATTATTAGTAATTTAAAAAATAAAAAAATCCTTGTTAAAATCTTAAAAGCAGAACAAGGATAATAAACTCTTTAAATTACCTCGTTCAAGCTTCAACTCCGTAGGGCAATGAAATTGCATTAGAATACGCCTTGAAATTCGACGTATACTGCTAACCTTCAAATTAATGTCTCCATTAATCAGCGGCAGCAACCCGTATCCCTATGGTAGCCTCACCTACCGAGAACTTATTTAATTTATAAATTTACTATGTTTTATATCATTGTAGTAATGAAACTTAATTTAGTCAAGCATATATAATTACTTTAATATAATAGTAACTTATTGTTAACTTTTGTTAAATTTATATTTAATCTAATTTAAAATTAAAACTTTTTATTTTTATTGATAAATTAAAAATAATTTATATATATTTTTTTTATCAATATTTAATGATATGAAAACCTTTCTAATTGTAAAAAAGCTACTCATTTTGTATAATCTATTGTATACCATTTAACAATATTAAAATAGAAGGAGAAAAATATTGAATATTTTAGTAGTTGATGATGAAATTAGTATATTACAACTTATAAAAATGAACTTAGAATTACAAAATTATAATGTTATTACAGCAACATGTGGAAATGAAGCTTTAGACCTTACTATAAAACATAAACCTGACATAATAATTTTAGATGCTATGCTTCCTGATATAAGTGGTTTTGAACTTATTAATAAAATTAAATTAATTAAAGATGTACCTATAATTATGCTTACAGCTAAAGACGATATTAACGATAAAATTTTAGGGTTTAGACTTGGTGCAGAAGATTATATTACTAAACCATTTAACAGTACGGAATTGTTACTTAGGGTAAAAGTTATCTCCAAACGATTAGAAAAAACCTCTGAAGAAAAACCAACTTTACTTTCCTTTGGAAATCTTAAAATAAACCCTATTGAAAGAAAGGTTTCTATAGATTCTAATTATGTAGATTTAACATTTAAAGAATTTGAAGTTTTACTTTGTCTTGCTGAAAATAAAGGTAGAGTATTTAGTCGTGAAGATTTATTAAATAAAATATGGGGATATGATTTTGAAGGAACAACTAGAGCTGTAGACATTTTAATTCAAAGGCTTAGAAAAAAATTAGACTCTTGTCAAAAATATATAAAAACTTTATATAAAGCAGGTTACAAATTTGATATTGAAGATGAATCTAACTCTTAAACAAAAAATAATTTTAACCAATATATCAATTTTAATACCTATTATAGCTTTTATATATATAATAACCTTCAATACCCTTTCAGAAAATTTATTAGATAACTCTCTTAAATACTTACTTAAAGAAAATACAACTATGGGGGCATACATAGAAAACTTATTAGAATCAAACAAAAATCCAAATAAAGAAGAGGTTTTTAAATCACTTTCTCCATTTATTGCTACAAATTTAAGTAACAGGTTTGACACAAGAGTTCAGATAATAAGTAATTCAGGACAAATATTTTATGATTCTGATAAAAAACAATTAAGCCTTTATAATTTAGATATAGATAAAGCATTAGAAGGTTCAGAAGCTTACATAATAAAAAAAATTGATGGTGTTCCCTACATATTTTTGTCTACACCAATTTTTTATAATAATATTAATTGTGGTGTATTAAGACTTATACTTAAAAATGATTCTTACGGAAGCATATTGAATAATACCCTATTAATAATGATTTTAGTTAGTATCATTTCATTAGGTATAGGTATAATTTTAATATATAACTTTTCAAAAGAATTAGTAACACCATTACTTATGTTAAAGGATAAAACACATGAAATTGCTAATGGTAATTTTGGTGAAACAATAGAAATCAAAAGTGGAGATGAAGTAGAAGATTTAGCAAATACCTTTAATATAATGAGTAAAAATATAGATGTTTATATTAAAGAACTTAAGTCTGCAAAAATTAAACAAAAAAAATTCTTTGACAATATATCTCATGAATTCAAAACCCCTTTAACTGCAATAATTGGTTTTTCAGAAATAATACCAAAGTTATCAGATAAAGAAAAAGTTATACATAGCTCTTCCCTTATTGAAAAAGAAGGAAGAAGATTATTATCTTTAGTTGAAGAAATATTAACCATATCAAAAGGAAATAAAGAAAATTTTTCAATTGAATCAACTTATATAGATATAAAATCTTTAATTGATGAATGCTTGTCTATTTTAAGTGTAAATCTTCAAAAATATCATATTCAAGTAATAAAAAATTACGATAACCTTTTTATATACGGCGATTATGATAAAACAAAACAAGTATTTATAAACATATTAATTAATTCAATAAAATATAGCGGATGTGAGTATATAAAAATCTCATCAAAAAACCTTAATGATAGAATAGAAATTTATATATCAGATGACGGAATAGGATTTGATATAAATAATATGTCAAATATAAACAATATAAAAGGAAACGGTTTTGGGCTTAATATATGCAAAGAAATTTTATCTACTCAAAATGGAAGTTTTAAAATTGAAAGTATTTTAGATGAAGGTACAACTGCAACATTAACATTTTTTAAACAAAGGAAATAGTCCTTTATAAATAGCGAAAGGATTTTTTATGAATAAGAATTTTAAAAATATTATTGTATTATATATAGCTTTTATAATTTTAATTTTATCTTTTTTACTTTATTCAACAAAAGCAATTTATAATAACTTAACTATTATAGATAGTTCTAGTTTTAATAAAAAAAGTTTTTCAACTAAATTTCCAACAAAAATAATAATACATAATGACTACTTAGGCACTACTACTTCAACTGATAATTTACTTATGAATGATACAGTTCAATATTTCAATGACATAAAATCTTCAAAAATGTCTAAGGAGAATAAAATTAAAAATACTAACACCATAACAATATCAGGTGAAATATTTTACTCAAACGGCACTTCCGAAAAGTATAAAGTAAATAATCACCTAACCATTGACAATAAGAAATTTTATGATGATTCATATTTGATTAATACTCTTAGAAACAGCTTATTTAATAACTTATATACTTATCCAAACATATTAAATATATTAAAATCTAATAAAACAAAAATTATTTATGAAAAAGAAAACTTATCTTACACGCTTAATAATGAGAAAAAAAAGAAGCTAATAGAATGTTTAAATAAATTTAGTACTATGAAAGATAATAAAGATTTTTTAAATACTAATCTTAATGAGGATTCAAAAGGTGTTTTAAAAATTTTTATAAATGGTTTAAACACTATTAATGCAAATAATACAATATACATTGCTATATATAAAAATTATTTAGCAATTCAATATTTAGGCGATGAAAATGGTAAAAATATTTATATTAAAGGTGAAATAAATGAAAAAGATTTTAAATAAAAAAGTCATAATTATCTTTTTTATATTAATATCAATTATTTTTATTATCTTTGCCTTTAAAAATAAAGATAATAAAAAGGATAAATTGAATCTAAAAGGAAAACATTTAACAGTTTATGTAGCAATGAGAGAAGAAGAAGCTATATCACTTTTAGAAAAATTTAAAAAAGAAACTGGCTGTACATATGAATTTATAAAACTCCCTACCGAAGAAGCTGTTAATAAAATATTAGCTGAAAAAGGAAAATCAAGTGGTGATATATTTATAGGAGGAAGTTGTGATGCCTATGAAGTTTTAAAGTCACATGGAGCTTTAGCAAAATATAAATCACCAAACTCTAATGATATACAAGCAAAATACAAAGATCCAGATAGCTACTGGACTGGATTTCAAGTTGATGTATTAGCAATAGGAATAAATAAGAAAATATGGGATAAGGATTTTAAAAGTAAAGGAATTTCACTTCCTAAAACCTTTGATGATTTACTACAAAAAGAATATAACGGAAAAGTAATAATGCCTAACCCTGAAACCTCAGGTACTGGTTATACATTTTTAGCTTCTTTATATCAAGAGTTAGGTAAAGATAAATATAAAGAATATTTATCCAAATTCACAGAAAATGTACCTGCCTATACTGTAAGTGGTTTTAATTCAATTCAAAGAGTCTCATCTGGTGAATATGCAGTTACAGTAAACTTTTTAGGAGATCAACTTCTTCAAAGTAAATTTAACAAAGATATAATAAGCATAGTTCCTAAAAACACTGGTTGGAATGTAGATTCTATAGCAGAACTTAAAAACTGTGTAAATAAGGAAGCAGCAGAAAGCTTTATAGATTTTATATTATCTCAAGAAGTTGCTAATAATTTATCTAACTATTCAAAGGCTACCTCAACAAAACAAGCCAATAATAACATATATAATACTATATTTTTAGATTATGATTTCAACAAAGCAGCTATGAATCGTGACGAAATTATGAATATATTTAACAAAAATGTATATAAATAATAAAAGCTACAACAAAATCTCCTAATTGTTACATTTGCGAAACAATTAGGAGATTTTGTTGTTAATTTTTTATTTTATTATATTAATGTGATTTAAATACAGAAAACGTAATCAATTTATTATGTTTTTAGGGAGGATTTATAAATGTTTAATTTTTTTAAACCTGCACCTGCAATGCCAAGGTTAGCAAAAGATAAAATCCCTTCAGCCTACAAAATGTATCGTTTAAGAGTTTTTCTTATGATATTTGTTGGTTATGCTGGATATTATCTAGTTAGAAAAAACTTTGCAGTTGCATCACCATTTTTAATTAGTAATTATCACTTTACAAAAACTGATATAGGTTTAATTAGTACTGGACTTGCTGTAGCTTACGGCTTAGGTAAGTTTGTTTTAGGAAGTTTAGCAGATAGATCAAACGTTAAATATTTCTTAGGTTTTGGTCTTTTAGCATCTGCAGTAGTAAGTATCCTTATGGGATTCACAAGTACTGTTTGGATATTTTTAATACTTATGATTATAAACGGTTTATTCCAAGCTATGGGAGCACCTCCATGTTCAATCGTTATAGGTAAATGGTTCTCACAAAATGAAAGAGGACTTAAAATGGGAATATGGAATACTTCACATAACATTGGTGGTGGACTTATAGCTCCTTTAGCTACATTAGCTTTAGTATTATTTGGAGCTAGTAATTTCCAAAGCATATTCTTCTTACCAGCAGTAATATGTATAGTAGTTGCAATATTCGTATTTATAGTTGGAGCTGATACTCCAGAATCAGTTGGATTACCTCCAATTGATGAATATAGAAATGACTATTCAGAAATCAAAACTGAAGAAGACCCAGTAAAATTATCAACTAAAGAAATAATTTTCAAATATGTTTTAACTAATAAATATGTTTGGTATTTATGTTTAGCAAATATCTTTGTTTACTTAATCAGACAAGGTGTTGTTAACTGGATTCCAATATACTTACACGAAGCTAAGAACTTTACAAATGCCGATGCAAACTGGGCTATGTTCTTATTTGAATACGCAGCAATACCTGCATCAATATTACTTGGATGGTTATCAGACGTATTATTTAAAGGAAAACGTGCTCCTTTAAGTATAATATGTATGGTAGGAGTTATCTTCGCTGTTGTAGCTTACTGGACAACTTCTAACTACATGGTAACTATGATATCAGTAGCTGTAATAGGATGCTTTATATATGGTCCACAATTATTAATAGGTATGAACCTAATTGATATTGTTCCAAACTTCGCTGTTGGTGCAGCAGTTGGATTATCAGGACTTTGTGCATATATCCTAGGTGAGCTTATGGCTGACTTAGTTATAGGATTTATAGCTGATAACTTTGGATGGAATGGAGCATTTATTTTTATAATATGCGGAGCAGTAATTGCTTTAATCCTTCTATCATTAACTTTAAACACAAAAAAAGCTAACAACCATAATAATTAATATAAATAAACAAACCTTTCTTATTGAAAAGACCAGATGAATATTCATCTGGTCTTTTCTTTTTAATGAGTTCCATGGACAACATCAAAACCTTCTTTTTTTAAAATCTCCTCATGCTTTTTATACGTCTTACACTCTCTTTTTATACAATCTGATATATGTACTACTTTAACATTATTTTTCTTTAACTGACTTAACTTATGACTCCAATTCTCACCTTCTATTAATGTATCTTTACATCCTATACAATAGAAGAAACTTGCAAGCTCTTGTTTATTATTTTTATATATAGAAAAATATTTATCAGAATTATTATATGCCTTAAAGCATCCTGATCCTGCACACTTTCCTATAAGTTTTCTACATGCCATTATAGCTATACTCATCTTTATCATCCTTTAATCATTAAATTATAAACAAATGTTATTTTTCTTAATTAAATATAATTATATCTTTTTACTTATATTTAACCTACAATAAAATTACTACAAAATTTATATTAACATCTTTATTTATATAAAGTCTATCTGAATAAAATTAAAATAACTTAAATACCAAACTAATTTTTATATTTAAATACATTTATATAGTTATTTTAATTTTATATCTAATATACTGTTTAAACTTATTTATATTAACTTTTTAATGTGATTTAATTATATAGTATTCACAAATAAAAAAACTTCCTAACAATAATCAGTTAAGAAGTTATAAAAGTAACTATTTTAATTATTAATTTATTAAATTAATCTTAATCTTCTTTTCCAAATTTACCATGCATAAGTAATCCTACTATATCTGATAAACGACCTATTAAATTACCAACAATTATTGATATTAATACTATCTTCCAGTTACCATTAGTTCCAAATGTTGAACATGCTCCTAAAAATGCTCCCGGAATAAATGTTAAAGGCTTAGCCTTAGATTGAAAACACATAACAAAAGAAAAAAATCCTGTAAGTATATAAGCTATATATGGAGAGCCAAAATAATTAGTTCCTCCAATTATGCACATAGCCCAAATTATTCCTGTAATATTTGCAACAATTGATTTTTTAAGCCCAACAGCCTTTCCTCCTGATGCAAAATAACTAGTAAATCCTATAAACCCAACCCATGTCAATAATCCAAGAGCATCGCTTATAAATGCCCATAATGCAGAAAAAATTCCAACACTTATAGCCGATACCGTTATTAAATCCATACTGTTTCCTCCTGAGTAAAAACAAAAATATATTCATGATTTCAATAGAATTATACCATATTTTTAATATATTATTTAAGTTTATGCTTATATTTTTAGTTTATCCTAAATAAAATATTTATACTAAAAAAGGATGCTTAAAAGCATCCTTAACCAAAATAATATTTATTTAATAGCAATTACTTCTATCTCTATAGGTGCATCCATAGGTAATTTTGCTACTTGTACACAACTTCTTGCTGGTGGATTTTCATTAAAGTATGTTCCATATACTTCATTAACTGCAGCAAAATCATTTAAATCTTTTACAAAAACAGTTGTCTTTATTACTTTATCAAATCCTGTTCCTGCCTTTTCTAAAATTGCTTTGCAATTTTCTAAACTTTGTTTAGTTGCAGCTTTTATTTCTGTTTCTAAAACTTTTGTTTCAGGGTTTAATGGTAATTGTCCTGATGTATAAACTAAATTTTGAATTTCAATACCTTGTGAATATGGTCCTATAGCAGCTGGTGCCTTTTCTGTGTTAATTACTTTTTTCATAACATTTACCTCTTTTCATATTAATTTATCTTTTAAGTATTATTATTTATTTTTTAATACTAAGCATATTTATAATAAGTCTAGAAATAGAAATTTTTGATTAACTATTTCTATATATTTATATTATTTTTTCTTTTTATAAAAAGTATCTTTAAGTGGAAGTTCTGTTCTAAACACTCCATCTAATTTATAATAAGCTCCTTGTACAGCTGGGGCAGTTGGTATACATGTAATTTCTCCAACCCCCTTAGCTCCAAATGACAATTCTGCTGTATTTTTCTCAATTATTATAGGTTCTATTTTTGGTATTTGATTTGCTCTTAAAAGACCTAATGTTCCAAATTTTGATTTTGGTACACTATTTTCTATAATGTAATCTTCAGTTAATCCATAACCAAGTCCCATTACAACTCCGCCTTCAATTTGACCTTCTACACTTCTTGGGTTAATTGCACGTCCAACATCATGAGCTGCAATTACTTTTACAAGTTTTCCTTTGTCATCTATAATTACAACTTGAGTTGCATAACCATAAGCTACGTGGCTTACTGGATTTTCTTTAGGACTACCCATTGGGTCAGTTACACCTAGATATTCACCATAGAACTCTTCACCTTCAAGCTCCTCTAAAGTTTTATCTCTTAATGCATCTCTAAGCTTCATTGCTGCAATTTTTGTAGCTTCGCCTGTAAACACTGTTTGTCTTGAAGCAGTTGATGTTCCTGAATCTGGAGTTATTTTAGTATCTGGTGTTTCGTATACTATATCTTCATTTTTTAATTTAAGAACTTCACCAACTATTTGAACAACTACAGTTCCAAGTCCTTGACCCATACATGCTGCTGATGTTCTAATATGAATCTTACCATCTACTACAGCAACTCTACATCTACCTGTGTCAGGAAGCCCAACACCTATACCTGCATTTTTAAATGTACAAGCAATTCCAGCTCTATCCCTATTAGCATAATACTCATCTTTAACTGCATCTAAAGTTTCAACTAATCCAGTTCCTTCATCTGCTATTTGTCCATTTGGTAAAACTTGACCAGGTCTTATAGCATTTTTATATCTTATTTCAAATGGATCTATACCTACTAATTCTGCAAGCTTATTTAAGTTACATTCAGTTGCAAATGCTGATTGAGTAACTCCAAAACCTCTAAATGCTCCTCCTGGAGTATTATTTGTATAATAGGCCTTTCCATCTATATCTACATTTTGATAATTATATGGTCCTGCTGCATGAGTACAAGCTCTTTGAAGGACTGGACCTCCAAGTGATGCATACGCACCTGTATCAGCAACTATTACGGCTTTCATTCCTGTTAACATACCATTTTCATCACAAGCAGTTGTAAATTCCATTTCCATTGCATGTCTCTTTGTATCTACTATAATACTTTCTTGTCTTGGTAATACCATTTTAACTGGCTTCTTTGTTAAATATGCAAGAAGTGCTGTATGATGTTGACAGCTCATATCTTCTTTTCCACCAAAACCTCCACCAACATACTTAGAAATTACTCTTAATTTATCTGGACCTAAATCTAATAATGATCCTATTTCTCTTAAATCATCATATATACTTTGAGTTCCTGTATAAACTACTAAGCCATCTTCTCCTTCTGGTACTGCAACAGCACATTCTGGTTCTAAAAAAGCATGTTCAGTAAATGGAACTTTATATTTATAAGTAACTACATACTTAGAGTTTTTTATAGCTTCATCAGCATTTCCTCTTACTAAATGCTCATGTGATAAAAGATTTCCTTTTTCATGTATCTTTGGAGCATCTTCTTTTGCTGCTTCTTCTGGTGATGTAACTGGCTTTAATTCTTCATATTCAACTTTTATATGCTTAATAGCTTCTCTTGCTATTTCTTCAGTTTCTGCTGCTACTAAAGCAACTGCATCACCTAAATATCTTGTTTCTTCTCCAACTTCTACAAGTGCTGGAGTATCTTTAAATATATGTCCTAAATATCTTTTTCCTGGAATATCCTTTGCAGTTACAACCTTTACTACACCTTCTATCTTTTCAGCTTCACTAATATCAATTGATTTAACTAAAGCTCTTGGATATTTAGTTCTAAGGGCAACTCCATGAAGCATTCCATCTATTCTAATATCATCAGCATATTCACCTATTCCAAGAGTTTTTTCCATTGCATCAACTCTTTCTAATCTTTCTCCAACTCTTGGTATTCCTTTACAAGGTACTTTTGGTACTTCTTTGTTTTCTCTAAATATTTCAGCAGCCATCATAATAGCTTTTTCTATTTTTACATAACCAGTACATCTGCATATATTTCCTATAAGTGCCTTTTTAACTTCTTCAGAAGTAGGATTTAATGTTTTATTAAATAATCCTTTAGCACTCATAACCATTCCTGGTATACAGAAACCACATTGAACAGCTCCTGCTTCTGTAAATGCATAAGCAAATACATCTCTTTCTCTTTCTGTAAATCCTTCTATAGTAGTTATTTCTTTTCCATTAACCTTATCAGTAGTTACTACACAAGCCTTTTTAGCAACTCCGTCAATTAAAATAGTACATGTTCCACATGCACCTTCTGAACATCCATTTTTTACTGATGTTATATTACAATCTTCTCTTAAGTATGTTAATAACTTCTTATTCTGATTTACAACTTTCCTCTCTCCATTAAGTATGAATTCAGCCATAACTTCCACCTCTCATAGTCACACTTGTTTTGTATATACTAACAAAACAAGTTTTCCCATATAATCTTATATCAAATTATTATGTTCCCCTTATATAAACATATTCTTTAAACAGATATTTATATTCTAATAAATATCTAAAAATTTTCTGTTTTATTAAAACTAATAAATATAATAAATTTATTACTATTAAATAATTATTATTTTTATTATTAATATTAAAAGATAGTAGGGTATTTTTTTATTACTTAATTAATTTTTAATATTATACTTAGATTTTTGAACTATAAAATTTTGGGTAATCTATTTTTTATCATGTTTAGCTATTTTGTAAGTGTCATACTAATGTGTACTTAACATTTGAAGGTCTTAACGCGTAATTATGTTATTTCGCAATATTAATTTGAATAATATTTTATTATTAAATTTAAGTAATTTAAAATAAAATACCCAAACTACCATCTTTTCAAAAATAATTTATTTGTTTTGTATATCTATTTTTACTTATTTATATAAATTCAATATAAATAAGTATCAATTTAAAATTATTTATATTGGATGCTTAATGCATGTTTTGGACATCTTGTAACACATAATCCACATCCAAAACACTTATCTTTATCAATTATTAATTTATCTGAAACTTCAATTGCATCATATACACAGCTTGTCTTACATATTCCACATTTAATACATAAGTCTTGATCTACTTCTGGTGCAATTGATGTTGTTCTAAAATGTCTATCAGCTGACTTTTTATGAGCTAATCCAATTATTTCATTTACATCTTTATAACCGTGGCTATCTAAGAACTCATCTAATTCTTTAGCTATTTTTCCATAAACGCTAGGTCCTTTTAATATAGCCTCTGTACAAACTTGAACTGCAGTAGCTCCAGCCATTAACATTTCTGCTGCATCTCTTCCGCAAGTTACTCCACCAACACCAATTATAGGAATATTTATAACTTGTGATGCATCATATATATTTCTTATTGCAACTGGTCTTACTGGTGAACCTGAAAGCCATCCATATCCTTTTTCACTTCCCATAATTGGGTAACCAGTTTCAACATCTATTGCCATACATGGTCCTAATGAATTAATCATTACTAATCCATCTGCTCCTGCTTCTTCTAATGCTTTAGCAATTTTTTGAATATCAGTATGAGGACTCATTTTCATGAATACTGGACAATCTAATGCAGCTTTTGCTGCCTTCATAGCCTCAACAATTGGAGTTACATCTGTTCCTACATAGTGAGTTGAAAGTTCAACTGCATCTGCATAAGGTTTTACAAGAGGAGCAACCTTTTCTATTTGCTCTTTTGTATATCCCATACTAACAATCATTGGAACTCCAGCTTCTTTTGCTCTTTTATATTCTTTTTCAATCCATTGTTCCTTTGGTAATTCTGACCATAATTCTGTATTTAAAAATCCTGAATTTGTTTTTCCCATACAAGGTCTTGGTACTGGAGCTGGATCTACTGATATTGTTTTTGTAACAATTCCACCTGCTCCACCTTCTACTGCTTTAACACAAAGATCTCCATCTTTAGCTCCTGGACCTGCTGCAGTAAATACTGGATTATTAAATTCCATTCCTAATATATTAACCTTTAAACTTGCCATTTTTACTCCCCCTAATTACCATTAGATTTTTTATATTATTTTTCTATAAAATTTTAATTTTATAGATTATCTTAAACTAATAACATTAAAATTTATTAGTTTATTTTTAACACACTTACTATACTCATATTAAAAACAACACTATATTAAATATAAATGTTCACGTTTTCAAAAAGGATTATTATTACTTAAAATATTAAAATTTCATTATTATGCTCTATTCCATAATTCAGCACTTAACTCTCTTGTTTTTTCTAATATTTTATTTTCATCTACATTAACAATTTGACCTCTTCTTACAACAATTTTTCCATTAACTATTGTTGTATCAACTGATTTTCCCATCATTCCAAACAAAATATGTGAGTTATAATTGCTTGCATTCATTGGAGTTAAAGGATTATAATCTACTACTATTACATCAGCATTAGCATCCTTTTTAATTATTCCAAACATTCCCTCAAAATGCTTCTGTGCAATTTTTCTATTATTATCAAATAACATCATTGGAGTTTCTCCCCATGCAACTGAAGGATTTCTAAGATGATGTTTATGAATTATATTACAAACTTTCATTGATTCAAACATGTCTTGTGTATATCCATCAGTTCCAAGACCTACTGTAACTCCTTCTTTTATAAGTTTTATTACAGGAGATACTCCTACTGCATTTCCCATATTTGATTCAGGATTATGAACTACTGAAGTACCTGTTTTTAAAAGTAATTCTCTTTCGTCTTCATCAGCATGTATACAGTGAATTGTTAAAGTCTTATCACCAAGTATTCCAAACTTATTAAGTCTTTCAACAACTCTCATATCATACTTTTCTATACAATCCTCTTCATCAGCAATTCCTTCTGCTACATGAATATGATATCCACAATCTAATCCTTCTGCTGCCTTTACACATTTTTCAAGTGACTTATCTGAAAGAGTAAAACTTGCATGTAATCCAAACATTGCTGAATTCATATTATTATTTTCTTCCTTACAATGCTTTATGTAATCTACATTTTCTTTTATTCCTTTTTCTAAGATTTCTTCTCCATCTCTATCAGAAACTTCATAACAAAGAGAAGTTCTTATTCCAAGCTCCTTAGCAACTTTTTCTATTTCAAAAAGACTTCCTTCAACAGCATGTGGGCTAGCATGATGATCAAAAAATGTTGTTACACCATACTTTAAGCTATCCATAAGTGTACTATAAGCACTATATTTTATATCTTCTAATGTTAATGCCTTATCTAATCTCCACCAAAGATTATTAAGTATATCAATAAAGTTTTTAGATACTGGACCTTCTAAATTCATCCCTCTTGCAAAAGCACTATATATATGTCCATGAGTATTTATAAGTCCTGGCATTATAACTTTTCCTTCTGCATTTAAATATTCTATTTCCTTATATTTTTCAAGAATATTTTCAGTATTTCCATAATCAATTATTTTTCCACCATCAATTACTACGGCACCATTATCTATAAATGGGTTTTCATTATTTTGAGTTATTAATCTTCCATTACCTACAACTAACATAAACTCTCCCCCTATTATTTTCTTAATACCATACCAGCCTTTACTCTATTGTACTTATTTTTCTCAACAACTATATTTCCATTGATAATTACATAGTCTATTCCTTCTGGATATTGAGTTGGATTTTCATATGTTCCAACATCTCTTACAGTATCTTTATTAAATATAACCAAATCCGCAAAATATCCTTCTTTTATATATCCCCTAAGTTTTATACCAAAAGCTTCTGCAGCTTTACTAGACATTTTCATAACTCCTTCTTCAAGAGTTATAACTTTAAGTTCCCTTACATATCTACCAAGTATTCTTGGAAATGATCCATATGCTCTTGGATGAGGTTTTCCTGATAATAATCCATCAGTGCAAACATTTTGTTCTGGCAATTTCATAAATTCAATTATTTGTTCTTCTTTACCATAAAAGTCATACATTCCAACAGCATTTTCTTCCTCTAATAAAAGATCAAATGTTGCATTGTAAGGGTCTTTTCCTCTTAAAAGTCCAATTTCAACTAAGTTTTTTCCTATAACATCTTCATTCTTTTTTGTTTTTACAGAAGTTATGTATATTGAATCAAGTGGTATGAATTCAAGAAAGTTTTCCCAACCTTCTATTCCATTTTTCATATCATATATCATTCTTTCACGCATTTCTTTTGATGCTAGTCTTTTCATAAGCTTATCTGTTCCACCATCATGAGCCCAAGGTGGTAAAATTACTCCAAGCATTGTACTTCCTGTTATATAAGGATATTGGTCAACTGTTACCCTAATCCCCTTTTTTTCTGCTTCTTTAAGAAGACTTATAACTTCATTTATATGTTTCCAATTTTTCTTTCCACAAATCTTAAAATGAGAAAAATGAACTCTTACACCTGATTTTTCACCAATTTCTATCACTTCTTTCATTGATGATATTATTTCATTTGCTTCACTTCTTTGATGAACTACAAATACTCCATCATATTCTGCAACAACTTTACAAAGTTCTATAAGTTCTTTTGTTTTAGAATATGCACATGGCATATATATAAGACCTGTTGAAAGCCCAAATGCCCCTGCATCCATTTCTCTTCTTAGAACTTTACACATATCCTTTATTTCTTTATCTGTAACTTCTGTATTTCCAAGTCCTACAACTTCCATTCTTATATTTCCATGAGGAACTAAGTAAGCTTCATTTAAGCCTACTCCATTTTCCTCCATAAGTTTTAAATATCCATCTGTAGTTTCATATTCCCAGTTTATATCATCAGATTCACCATCTAAACCAGCTAAATTTTTTCTCCAAGGTGAAATAAATTCTTTTGGTAAAGGTGCCATTGATATACCATCTTGTCCTAAAACCTCGGTAGTTACACCTTGTCTTATTTTTATCTCATTATATGGATTTTCAAGTATCTTAAGATCACTATGTGAATGTGTATCGATAAATCCTGGGGCTACAACTAGCCCCTTAGCATCTATCAATCTATCATAAGATTTATCATCTATATTTTTATTTATTTTTTCTATCTTATTACCATTAACTAAGATATCTCCAATCCATCCTTTTTCTCCACTTCCATCTGCTATAAACCCATTTTTTATTAATATTTTCATGTTAATCACCCTCTATTTGTTATAAACAGATTTTAATATTCCGTAGTATCCTTCAGCTCCCTTAAATAATTGTTCTTCTTCTATATATTCATCTATTGTATGAGCTAAATTTTCCTTTGATGGACCAAAACCAATAGTTTTAATACCTGCTTCTCCAGCATAATGTGATCCATTAGTGCAGAAAGAATATTGAGTGATTTCTGGTTCTATTCCAGCTTCTCTTAAACCTTTAAGAGCTGCTTTTACAAATTCATCATCTTCATCATATAACCATGCTGGGAAAAATCTTTCTCCATGAATTGTTTCTCCTGTATAACATGTTTCTGTACCTATTGCATAAGATACTTTTGCATTAAATTCTTTATCTTCTTTCTTTAGCTCATCTATTATTTTTTTAATTGGTGCTAAAACTTCTTCTTTAGTTTCACCAACTAGAAGTCTTCTATCAAAAGTAGCTTTACAATAATCTGGAACAACTGATGCTCCTGGATAAGGTGATGATTTTATATCTGTTAAAACTAAAATTCCCTTACCTAAAACATCATGCTCTACTGGTTCTATTTCTTGTATTTTTTCAATTATTTTTGACATTTTATAGACAGCATTTATTCCTTTTTCAGGATTTGCTGAGTGAGCTGGCTTTCCAAAAGTTTCAACTACTATTTCAGCTCTACCTCTTTGTCCTATTTTTAAATTAAGTTCTGATGACTCACCTATTACTACATAATCTGGTTTTATAGCTTCGCTTATTTTTCTTGCTGAAACACCTTCAAATATTTCTTCAAAAACTACTCCTGCTACAAATATATCTCCATCAAAATCCTTATTTGTATCTTTTGCAAAGAAAGCTGCTGCCGCCATCATAGCTGACAATTGCCCCTTCATATCTGAAGTTCCTCTGCCATATATCTTTCCATCAACTCTTTCTCCACTAAAAGGTGCATGGGACCATTTTGTATCATCTGGAACTGGTACAGTGTCTATATGACCATCAAAAAGAATTTTTTTACCTTCTCTTTTTCCTTTAATATGTCCAATAACATTTCCATAAGAATCTACAAAACATTCATCATATCCAAGTGTTTCAAATGCATTTTTTATAGCTAATGCAACATTTTCTTCTTCTCCTGAAAGTGATTGATTTCTAATAAGTTCTTGACATAAACTTATTAATTCTTCTTTTCTTTGTCCGTCTAACATAAAGTTCACCTCCATGCTCAAATATATAATCTAAAAATTTAATATTTACCTTCCCAAACTATTTCTCTATATTTATCTGGATCTGTATCTCCTTCTGTGCTAAATAATAATACTTTTGAATTTTCATCAAGCTCTAAAGCTTCTTTTAAATCTTTATAATCTTCATTTGTCATAATTTCATATAAAAGACCTGCTGTTACTGCTCCTGATTCTCCTGATGTTACCTTTGTATCTCCTTTTAATGGATTTCCAAGTATTCTCATACCCTTTGCTGAAACCCAATCAGGACATGATACAAAAGCAGTTGCATGGTTCTTTAAAACTTCCCATCCTATTGTATTAACTTCACCACATGCAAGTCCTGCCATTATTGTTTGCATATCTCCACCAACAGCTCTTGCTTTACCATCATTTGCTACTGCTGATTTATAGAAACAATCTGCTAAGTTTGCTTCAACTATAACAGTTTTTGGACAATCCTCTCCAAATTCTGATGCAAAGAATCCTTGAACTCCTCCAGCTAATGAGCCAACACCAGCTTGTACAAATATATGAGTTGGTTTTTCAATTCCTTTTTCCTTTAATTGTTCTTCAGCCTCTAAAGCCATTGTTCCATAACCTTGCATTATCCAAGCAGGAATTTTTTCATATCCTTCCCATGCTGTATCTTGAATAACAACTCCATTATGTTCATCTGCATATTTAGCAGCAAGTCTTACAGCATCATCGTAATTCATATCAGTTATACTAGCTTCTGCACCTTCTGCTCTAATATTTTCAAGTCTAGTTTTTGATGATCCTTTTGGCATATAAACTACTGATTTTTGTTTTAATCTATTTGCAGTCCAAGCAACTCCTCTTCCATGGTTACCATCTGTAGCAGTTACAAAAGTAATATCTCCTAATTTATCTCTTACTTTATCTGAAGTTATTACTTCATAAGGTAAATTTGCAATATCTTCTCCTAATTTATCAGCAAGAAATTTTCCCATTGCAAATGATCCACCTAGAACTTTGAAAGCGTTTAACCCAAATCTATAAGATTCATCTTTTAAGTAAATTCCTGAAAGTCCTATTTTTTTTGCTAAATGATCTAAGCTAACTAATGGTGTTTCTTTATATTCTGAAAAACTTTTGTGAAAGTTTCTAGCTTTTGATACTTCCTCTTTACTTAAAAATTTTACACATCCTTCTTTATCTGTTTTTGGTAAAGTATTTTCTTTCCATAATATTTTTTCCATAGCATTATCCTCCTAAAGTTATTTTTTTATCCCCCACTATTTTCTAGAGTTTATTCCTTATAACTATACTGATAGCAATTGCTATGCCAAAACCACCTCTATTTTTTATTGTTAATTAAATCTACAATTATTTTGAAAATATTTCTATAAAGTCAATAAAACTAACAGTTTAGTATAAATATTTAAACTTATATTTTTTTATATAAACCTATTCTTTTTTTATATAAAAATAGGCCTAATTATCATTTTGAGAATTAATTGTCAAAGTGATAATTAGGCCGTAACCCTCTATTTTTCTAAGTTTTTATACTTATATATCAAAATAATATTAAATTTTATCAAAATGATAAATATAAAATTTAAAAATTATTCTTTATGACTTTCTATCTTTCTATATAAAGTTGCAATACCTATCCCAAGCATCTTAGCTGCTTTTTTCTTTCCTGCTGTATCTTTACCACATAAATTTAATACCTTTTCAATATATTCCATTTCCATATCCTTTAAAGGTTTTATTTCATTTTTATCAAATTTTATATTTTCTTCTATATTTTTAACTTCAAAATCTACATTATTCTTTTCAAAATCTAATATAGATTTTGGTATCATATCTTTTTTTATTATTCCATCTTCACCTGCAACATTTACCATAAATTCAACTACATTTTGTAACTCTCTTACATTACCAGGCCAATTATATTCCTTTAATATTCTATACACTTCATTTTCTATTGTATGAACATCTTTATTAAATAAATTATTATACTTCTTAATAAGTTTATTTATTATTAAGATAACATCATCATCTCTTTTTCTAAGAGGAGGAACTTCTATAGGTATTACATTCAATCTATAGTACAAATCTTCTCTAAACTCACCTTTTTCAACAAGCTCTTTTAAATTTTTATTAGTTGCAGCAACAACTCTTATATCTAAATCTATAAGCTTATTTGATCCAACTCTTACTAAAGTTCTTTCCTGAAGAACTCTTAATAACTTAACTTGTAAATAAAGTGGCATATCTCCTATTTCATCTAAGAAAATTACTCCTTTATTTGCAAGTTCAAATTTACCTACTCTTCCATTTGAATTTGCTCCTGAAAATGCACCTTTAGCATATCCAAAAAGTTCACTTTCCAAAAGACTTTCTGGAATAGCTCCACAGTTTATAGCAATAAATGGTTTATTTCTTCTATCACCTTCTGCATGTATTGCCCTTGCAACTAACTCTTTTCCTGTTCCACTATCCCCAGTAATAAGTACTGTTGATTTAGATGAAGCTATTTTCTTTATTTTACTTTTTAATTGAACCATTGGATGAGATTCACCAATTATTTCATCACAAGAAATTCTATTTTTACCAAATGTTAAATTAACAGCTTCTTTTTGTGCGCTTTTAAATTCCTTAAATATTAATATCTTTTCGCACTCCTTAAAATTTATGTAATTATATATTATTTTTCCAACTACTGAATATTTTTTTCTATCTATCTTTAAATTAAATAGTTCTCCTCTAGGATAATATTCTCCAGTGTTTTCTATTTTTATTTCTTTATTTAATACATCTATTGTAAGATTTAACATAGTTAAAGCCTTATTGCTTACTAATGTCATCTTATGATCTTTACTTATTGTTATAATTCCATCATCTACTGAATTTATTATTTGTTTTAAAAAATCTAAATTATTTTTATTATCTAGTACTTCTCTTTCTTCCATTATTTTTATTGCTATAAAATCTGCTATTTTCTTTAAAAATTCTAAATTAGTATTTAGATTTTCCATTAATCTAACTTTTTGTTCTTCTGTTGAGCATATAAGTCCTATAACTCCAAGTTTATCATTTCCATATATTATAGGAACGCATATTTCCATACACTCTTTACATTTACCCTTATCTTTGCAATTTTTGCAAAGTATATCTAATCCAGGATTTTCAATAACTTTTGGTTCCCCAGATCTTAATGCTTCTTTATAAACATACCCTGAAAACTCTATGTTTTGACCACTTTGATTCTCATATATTCCAGTTGCTGCTATTCTATTCATATTATTATCTACAATTTCAACATCTATTTTTAATACATTAGAAAGTAAAACAACATATTCATTTACAACATCTGAAATATCTTTTAATCCTATTTTATTCATATAAAATTTCACCCTTTTAGAAATATTTTAGTTAATTAAATTATTTTTTTGATTTATCCTTCATACATATTAAGTTACCATTGTTTTTTTCAAATAATATTTCTGCAATTATACTAAATGCTATTTCTTCTGGCGTTCCATCTGATATATCAAGCCCTATTGGCATATGAATATTATTTATTATTTTTTCTTCAATTCCCTTTTCTACAAGATATTCTTTCAATCCTGAAACCTTCTTTTTACTACCTACTACCCCTATATATTTATATGGCTTATCTATAACAGCTTTAAGCCATTTACGATCACTAGCATGTCCTCTAGTTGCTAAAACTACAAAAGAATCTTTAAAATCAATGTTTTCAATATAATTCTCATCATCTGTAACTATGAACTCATCAACATTTTTAAATGTTTCGTAGCTTTTATATTCTTCTCTATCTTCTATTATTATTCTTCTAAAGTTCATGCTATCTGTTATTTTTATAATATTTTGTGATATGTGTCCAGCCCCAAATATTATAAGTTTTGGTTTTGGTATAAACACTTTTATGTACCCTGAAATATCTCCACCACAAGTCATTTTAAGATTTCCTTTTTCATTTAATCTGTAATCAAAGCTTGTACCTATTCCTTCTTTTATTGCATTTTTACACTCTTTTATTACTCTTGCTTCAACAGCTCCTCCACCAATTGTTCCTACTATAACTCCATCTTCATTAACACTCATCATTGTCCCTGCTTTCCTTGGTGTTGAACCTCCAGCTTCAGTTATAATTGCAAGAGCAACCTTTCTACAATTATTTAATTCCATAGTTATATTTCTCAAAATTCTCTCTTCCATAATTTAAACCTCCATAATACTTCTTAAATAAAGTATTCCTTCTAAAGCTGCTCCACCTACGCATCTTGCTTTATCTGAAATTAAATCACAATTTTTCTTTTCTTCTATTCTTGGATCTATATCAGCTATTTTAAATCCTTTAGTTACATAAAACCCTTCTCTTATCATTCCTCTTAACAAACCACTCATAGTTGCATATACATATTCACTTCCAACTTTACATATTGGCTCACCCTTTTCAACTACATCACCAATATCTTTTATTATGTGTAATGATCCCTCACAAGGTGAATAAACAACCCTCTCTTTTCCATATCCTTTTATAATTCCAGGAACTCCAGTATTTTTTTCAGCTGGCCCTTTAAATATAAGTCTCCCTAAATTATGCCCTCTATTTGTTTCAACAACTATATCAACATCTTTTCCAGCTTCATAACCTGGTCCTAATGCTATTGTTATTGGAGCCATACTTTTATTAGTTCCTATATTTTTTTTGCATAAAGTTCCATCAACAACTGCAATTGGATTTATTTTTTCTATTAAATCACCACTTGAGTCAACCATAACACATACCTTATTTTCTTTTAATACATTATGCATTTCTTCTATTGACTCAGCCTTTTTAGCAATTATATCCTCAACTGTGCATTCGCCATCATATATAGCCTCACTTAGACATACATTTCTTCTTATTGATGAAGGTTTTTGAACTTCAAGTGAAACCACTGAAAATCCTGCCCTCTTAAGTTTTTGAATAGTCCCAGTTGCTATATCTCCAGCACCTCTTACTACTATTATTTCATCTTTCATAACTTTTCCCCCTCATATATAGCTTTTGCCATTTTTAAATCTTCTTTTGTATCAATATCAAAAAACTCTATACTTTTATTAAAATAAACAGGTGTAACTTTTTTAATGTTATTTTTTATTACATTTCTTCCACCTATATCACCTTCAATATTCATTAATTCAAACTTAAATTCCCTTGAAAAAATTACTGGACTTTTATTTTTGCCATTTACTTTTGGAAGTATTATTCCACCCCTCTTTATAAACGTTTTCATAAGTATTTTAATAGTTTCCTTTTTAATAAAAGGCTGATCTCCAGTAAAAAAAATATATCCATCATATTCCTTTTTCAAAGAACTTAAAGCTAATTTTATACTCTCACTTTGTCCATATTTAAACCTTCCATTATATATAGTTTTAACTTGTAAATTCTCTGCTATATCTTTAACTTCTTTATCTTTATAAATTACTATTACATCTTCAAAATCACAACTTTTTGCTAATTCAATAGTCCATCTTATTAAAGGCTTATTATATAAATTTATAAGAAGCTTATTTTCACTCATTCTTCTAGACATCCCAGATGCCATAATTATTGCTACCAACTAAAACACCTCAATATAAAACTTAAAATAAAAAATAACTTTCATTTAAGAGACTTCCACCTATTATTTTATTTATATTTATATTTTTCCTCTCTAATATTTTTAGCAACTTACATGCCATTTCATATTGTTTTTTATTCTCTATCTTATTTAAAAATAATATTTTTTCTCCAACACTATTTTTAAATAATCCATTTTTACTTGAAATAACATTTGCTATAGCCTCAGGAGTTATTTCCTCACCTTCTGATATAAGAGATATTTTTGAAAACTTTTCTATTCTATGAATTATATCCTCTTTAGCAATTTTCCCTATAATATCTATAGGTATTATTCCTACTGTTTTATTTGTTCTCTTACTTATTACTGGTTCAGTTTCATTCCAACCTTTTAATGGCTTTCTCTTTGAACCATCACTCTCTATTAATAAATAATCAAATCCATATACATTTTCATTTATTAATTCTACATTTGTATGAAATTTGTTTTCAGAAACAATTTCTCCAATTAAAAAATTTATACCTTTTTCTAAATTAATATTTTTAGATTCATTTAAAAATATAATATTAAATTTTTCATCTTCTTTTGGGATAAACATTTTAGTAGAGGTAGTTATAATAACTTTTTTATTAGATAACTCTTTAGATAATTTGTACATAAATGTCGTCTTTCCACCAGATCCAACAACAGAAACTATATCACCATTTTTTAAATCAATTAAGTCAAATAAATTTTTCATAAATTCCTCCAAAGTCCCTTGGTTTAATTATACAATTTATTTAAATTTTTTCAAATTTTTTATATATAAAAAATCGTCTATAAATTATTATTAATTTATAGACGATTAATTTCTTAATAACATAAAATTTTTAAATTTACTATTTTACATCAGTTGTTAAATTACCTTCACCATATACACTTTCCCAATCTTTAATAAATTGTTCAACACTCCAATCAGTTAACGGATGCTCTAGCATTTTATCCATTATTTCTGGATTTACAGTTACTGAATGAACCCCATATTTGCTTAATTCATGGACTTGTTGAACATTTTTAAATGATGCTGCCAAAACTTTACAATCCAAGTTATAAAGTTTTAATTCATCAATAATATCCTTTACTACTTGTACACCATTTCCACTTATATTATCAATTCTATTTACATATGGAGCAACAAACTTAGCACCACTTACTGCAGCCATTAATGCTTGCTGAGCTGTAAATATTGCAGTAGCTGTTATATTTATCCCATCTTTACTTAAAACTTTTATTGCTTTAATTCCTTCTTTAGTTACAGGAATTTTAATATAAAGATTTCCCCCTATAGTTTTATTTAAATATTTAGCTTCTCTTACCATTTCTTCTGAAGTCTTACCTAAAACTTGTACATGTAACATTGTATCTTTATCAATTATTTCTCTTATATCTTTTAAAAGTCTTAAAAATTTTTTATTCTCCTTTGATATTATTGTTGGATTTGTTGTTACTCCTGTTATTGGATATAAATCAAAAGCTCTCTTTATATCAGCTATATTTGCAGTATCTAACATGTATATCATAATTATTTCTCCCCTTTTAATATATAAATTTTGCACTTTAAAATATTTTTATTTAATTAAATTTATAATGCTTCTTCTGTTCTTGATATTATGTCTTCTTGAGTTGTAGGATCTAATGTAACAAACTGTGCACAATACCCTGCAACTCTAACTATTACATCTCTGTATTTTTCTGGGTCCTTTTGTGCTGCTCTTAATGTTTCAGTTGAAATTATATTAAATTGTATATGCCATCCCTTCATTGCTACAAAAGATTTTATTAAAGCTACAAACTTTTCAAATTGAGCATCTCCCTTTAATAATTCCGGTGAAAACTTTTGATTTAATAATTGACCACCTGTCATTAATATAGTTTTAAGTTTAGTTATTGATTTTAATACAGAGGTTGGTCCATTTATATCTGTTCCTTGAACTGGTGATGCTCCCTCTGCTGCTGGAGTCCATGCTTTCCTACCATCTGGAGTTGCTCCTGTTACTGTTCCCATAGGTACATTTGATGAAATTCCAGAAGTTGATAAACCATATTTGCAACCAATTGGGCCTTTTCCATTTCTTGTTGTAGTATATTTTACTATTTCATTAATATAAGTATCATAAGCTTCTTTTGCTATATTATCTACATAATCTATATCATTACCATACTTTGGTGCTTCTAATAATATTTTTTGAATTACTTTTCCTTTTTCTCCTTCAAAGTTATTACTTAAAGCATACATAACTTCTTCCTTACTTAAATATTTATTTTCATATACTACACTCTTTAATGCTGCTAAGGAATTTGCCACATTTGCAAGTCCAACTTGAAGACCTGAAACAAAATCATATACAGAGCCACCTTCTTTTATACTCTTGCCTCTTTCTATACAATTATCTACAAGTGATGAACATAACATATCTGGAAACTCTTCAATATGAGTATCAGCAAGTTTATCAAGAGCTACTGTAAGTTTTGTATAATATTTAATATTTTTATTCCAAGCTTCCCAAAGTTCATTATAAGTATTAAAGTTTGTAAGATTACCATTTCCAGTTAAAAGAGTTTTTCCTGTTCTCTTATCAAAACCATCATTTAATGTAAGTTCCAAGGCTTTTATCATATTTAAAAATGTCATTCCTGTACATCTATATCCCCATTTACCTGGAACTGCTACTTCAACACAACCAACCATTGTATAATTATATGCATCTTTATAATTTACACCTTTATTTAAAAGGGCAGGTACTATTATTTCATCTGTATGTAATGCAGGCATCCCAAAACCTGTTCTTATTACATTTGCACATTCTCTTATAAATTTTTCTGGACTATTTGAATGTAATCTTGCTGAAAGATTTGGTTGAGTAAGCTTTGCTTCTCCAACACTCTCCAAAATAAGATAGCTTAATTCATTAACACAATCACTTCCATCAAAGTTAGAGCCTCCAATAGTTACATTTTGATATGTTGGATATCCAGCGCCATATCCTGAGTGTGAAGTTGGTCTAACTTTTAATATTGAATAAAGTTTTATCCATAAACACTGTAATATTTCCTTTGCTTCATCTCTTGTTATGATGCCTTTTTCAATATCATTTTTATAATATTTATATAAATATTGATCTAGTCTTCCAAGTGATGCAGAATGTCCATTACTTTCAATTTGAATTACTAAATGAATAAACCAAACTAATTGCACAGCCTCATAAAAACTTCTTGGTGGATTTTCTGGAACAAAACTACAAACTTCTGCGATTTTGATTAATTCAAGTCTTCTTTTTTCGTTATCTTCATTTTTAGCAAGTTCCATAGCAAGATTTGCATATCTATTTGCAAATTTAATTACTGCTTCATTAGTTATAATTACACCATCTAAAAATGCTTTTTTTCTTAATCCATCATTTTCACTTATATCTACATTTTTAAGTTTTTCCTTTGCTTCATCAATTACACCTTTTAATCCTAAATTAAGTGCCTTTTCAAAATCTGGAACTATATGTCCATCTCCTGATGTCATATTTCCTTCACCATGTATTACTTTAACTGAAATTGCATCTTCTATTTCTTTTGGTATTTCTCCATAACATTTATCTCTTAATGTTTTTCCATTCCAATAATCTACTATCTCTAATAATTCATCTATATCATCTTCATTAAGATGGAAGTTATCTCCTTCCCTTTTATCAAAATTTCCTTTTTCTTTAATTTCATCTTCCATCCATTTTGCTGCATATTCAGGAAAAATTGGAGCAGTTCTTTCATTCGAAGCCTGATTACCAACTATAAGTTCTCCATCTTTAATGTATATAGTCATATTTTTTAATATTTTTTCAACTGCCTTAGCTCTCTTTATATAAACTGGAGCATTTTCATATTCCTTATACGCCTCTGTTACATATCTAGCTCTTTCAATACAAACACTAGGTGTTTGTGATAAAACTGATTCTCTTAAAGCCTTTACTCTCTCACTTCTAATCTCATAAACTTTCATAAATTTAACCTCCTCTTATCCACCAATTACACATTTTAAGCCTTTATTTTGAACAATATTTTTTAAATGTTCTATGTCAATTTCGTTTAAGTTCTTCAATTCTTTTAATTTATAATCTCTTTGAAGTTGTCTATACTTGTCTTTTCCTAATGAATGATACGGTAATAAATGAATTTCTTTTATATCGTTTTCAATAGCTATATCTGCTGTTTTTGAAATATTTTCTTCATTATCATTTAAACCTGTAATTACAGGAATCCTAATAATTATATTATGATGAATTTTACTTAACTTTTTTAAATTATCTAATATAATTTTATTGCTTGCTCCAGTAAACTTCTTATGCATATTATCATCAGTACTTTTTATATCAAACATAACAGTATCGCAAAGATTTGCTATATTCTTTAAATCATTAAAGTCTCCAAACCCACTTGTTTCTATAGCTGTATTAATATAATTTTCCTTACACATATTTAGAAGTTCTAATACAAATTTACTATTCATCAAAACTTCCCCACCCGAAATAGTAACTCCACCACCAGATTGTTTATAAAAAATATTATCTTTATAAACTTCATCAAACACTTCTTTTACATCTCGTTCTTTTCCTACAAAATTTAAAGCAGACATTAGACATGTTTTTATACATTCGCCACATAATATACACTTATTCCTGTTTATTACTACTTTATTATTTTTAAAAATAATTGCATCATTATTGCATGAATTTATACATCTTTTACATTTTACACACTTATTTTCGTTATAATAAATATCATTTTCTTTTCTTTGAGTTTCCGGATTTGCACACCATATACATTTTAATGGACACCCTTTTAAAAAAACTACTGTTCTAATTCCAGGACCATCATGTGTAGCGTATTTTTCTATTTCACACACAACAGCTTTGTTCACATAAATCACCTCCCATTTATTATCATTTAATTTTATTTATTATCATTTATCTATATTTTATAGTTATTAATTATTAATGTCAATATATTCAATTCTTATTTGTTTTCATTTATTCTCATTTTATATATAATAATAATGAGGTGAATTAAAATGTTTATGGAAGAAAGACTTAATGAAATATTAGAATTAGTTAAAAAAAATAATAAAGTCTTAGTTAAAGATTTAAGTAATAAATTTAATGTTACAGAAAGTATGATAAGAAAAGATTTAAATAAACTTGAAAAGGAAGGTTTGGTTGAAAGAACTTATGGTGGTGCTATACTTCCAAGAAATTTAGCTGAAAGCACAAATATTTCTAATAGACTTATAAATAATATAGATACAAAAAAAATTATAGCCAATAAAGCTTTTGAAAATATAAAAGATAATGATACTATATTTTTAGATATATCAAGTACAAACTACTTACTTGCTGAATTATTATCTAAAAGTTCAAAAAAAATAACATTAGTTACTAATATGGTTGAAATAACTTCTCTTTTTAATAACCCTGAACTTAAAATAGATGTTATTTGTATAGGCGGTATGTATAACAAAAAACTTGGAGGCGTTGTTGGTTCTGAAGCTATACAAGGTATCTCTAAATATAGGTTTAATAAAGCGTTTATAGGAAGTTGTGGAATAAACATTTTTGATAAAAGTATAAATAACTTTGATTTAGAAGAAGGTAACACTAAGAAAGCAATAATTGAAGCATCAAATAAAACTTATCTTCTAATAGAAAATAGAAAATTTAATTTTGATGGAACTTATAAATTTGGAACTCTATCTGATATAAATTATATAATTACAGAAAATACGCCTGATAGTAAAATATTAAAAATTATAAATAAATTAAGTATAAATATTATATAAATAACTTAGTTATTTAATATATAAGTTTATTTTTTATTAAAACTATCTATATATTTTTATTTTTAAATTTAATAAGGATATATTTAATTAAATATATCCTTATACACTATTATCTATTATCTATTTTTTCTGGATAAAGATCATGGTTTACTAATCTATTGTAAGCAACCTGGTCCCATTTGGTGCCTTTCTTACCGTAATTGCAATAAGGATCTATTGATATACCGCCTCTTGGAGTAAATTTTCCCCAAACTTCTATATATTTAGGATCCATTACTTTAATTAAATCTTTCATTATTATGTTAATACAATCTTCATGAAAATCTCCATGATTTCTAAAACTAAATAAATATAATTTTAAAGACTTACTTTCTACCATATTTATATTTGGTACATATGATATATATATTGTTGCAAAGTCAGGTTGTCCAGTTATTGGGCAAAGACTTGTAAACTCTGGAAAGTTAAACTTTACAAAATAATCATTATCTTTATGTTTATTTTCAAAAACTTCTAAAACCTCTGGTGTATATGAAAATTCATAATTTGTATTTTTATTTCCAAGTAGTGTTAATCCTTCACTTTCTCTATTTAAATTTTGCATAATAAAAACTCCCCCCATTATTTAAATTTATTTTTAAACTTTATATAACCATTTTTCCTTAATGTACATGATGGACAATGACCACATCCATTTCCTATTATTCCGTTATAACAAGTTAAAGTTTCATTTTTAACTATATCTAAAACACCTAAATCATCCGCTAATTTCCAAGTTTCTGCTTTATCTATCCACATAAGTGGTGTTATTATTTCAAATTGATAGTCCATTGATAAGTTCAATGTGACATTTAATGATTTTATAAATATATCTCTACAATCTGGATAACCACTAAAATCACTTTGTGAAACACCCGTAATTATATTATTTATTCCTCTTTGCTTTGCAAATATTGCAACAAAACTTAGAAACAAAAGGTTTCTTCCATCTACAAAGCTATTTGGAACTGTATCTTTCTTCACCTCTTTATCAACTTCTATATCTACTCTAGTTAATGAATTTGGAGCTAATTGATTTAACAAATTTAAATCTAATATATAATGTTCCACATTATACTTTTTACAAATATTTTTTGCACATTCAAGTTCAAGGTTATGTCTTTGACCATAGTCAAAAGATACTGCAATTACATTTTTATATTTTTTCTTTGCCCAAAATAAACAAGTTGTACTATCTTGTCCACCACTAAAAACTACTATTGCTTCTTCCTTATTCATTACTAAAATCCACCTTTCATATTTAACAATAACTCTTGTCTTAAAAGTATATTTTCTTTAAATTTTCCTTTATAAATACTTGTTTTAGTACATGATCCATTCTTTTTAATTCCTCTAGTTGTCATACAGGAATGTTCCCCTTCTATAATAACTGCTATATCAGAACTTTCAGTTATAATTTCTATAATTTCTGCTATATCTTTACCTATTTTTTCTTGAAGTTGCAATCTTCTGCCTACCATATCTGCAATTCTAGCTATTTTGCTAAGTCCTATTACTTTTCCATTAGGAATATATGCAACTGTAACCTTCATGTTATACATTAAAGCTAAATGATGTTCACAATAACTAAATATAGGTATATCTTTAACTATAACCATTTCGTCACTATCTGATATTTCAAAACTTTCATTAAAACATTTATTAAACATTTCTGCTATTTCTTTATTGGAATAATTATTACCTTCTAAAACTTCCTTTAACATATTTACATATCTTTTTGGAGTTTCAATTAATCCCTCCCTATTTGGATTTTCTCCAATTAATTCTAAAAGTTCTCTAACTAACTCTATTGCTCTTTCTTCCTTTTCCTTTGAATTCCAAATATTCATTTTCTTAAACTCCCTTTTTCATAGGATTCCATATTATTTTATGCATTTGTAATTGAAGTCTTATTCCATTTAATTTTCTTAATTTCAAATAATTCACTATATCTTCAAGATTAATTTCATTAAATACTGCACTAACAAATACATTAATATTTCTATCTTCTAAATTTTTTTCCTTATATACTTTTTCCATAGTTTTTAAATCTTCTAAATTAGAAACAACAAATTTTACACAATCTATATTTCTTACAACCTCAAAATTTTCTAATATCATTTTATTTTCCATATTACTTGAAGGGCTTTTGTAATCAACTATATAAGATACAGTTGGAAATTCTTCTATATACTCCTTAATATTTATAGAACCATTAGTTTCTACACTTACATTAAATCCATTTTCTATTAATTTTTTTAATAAGCAACTAACATTTTCTTTATGTAAAAGTGGCTCTCCACCTGTTAATGTTACATTTTTTATATTAAAATCAAGCTTATTTAAAATCTCATTTACATTCATTTCTACACCATCTGATTCATTTTGTGCATAACAAGTATCACAATATGAACATCTTAAATTACATTCAGAAAGTCTTATAAAATTAGTGATAAAACCAGCTCTATTTGCTTCTCCATCTATACTTTGAAAAATTTCAACTACTTTCATTAATTACACTCCCTATATGTTGCTTTATTATTTGGTGTTTCATATACAGTTATATAATCAATTTTAAAATTTTTATTTTTAATTACTTTTGAAAGCTCATTTTCAAGTTCACAAAAAAATAATTTACACATATTTTCTGCTGTTGATCTAACAGAAATATTAACTATTTTAAAATTCATCCTTCTACATGCATCTATAAAAATTCTTTCTTCATTTGTTACATTTTCATCAGTAAAAATTAAAGCATGATCATAATTTTTAAAATACTCTTTTATTATATTTTTAATATCAGAAAAATCTATTATCATTCCTTTAGAGCTACCACTCTCTATTAGATTTTCTGCTTTTAGTCCATACTTTACCCTCCAACGATGCCCATGTAAATTTTTACATTTACCAGAATGTCCTTTTAAAAAATGACTTGAATCAAAACTTTCTTCTCCTTCTAAAAAATAACTCATAAAATTTTCTCCTTATTTAATTATTTAACTAAATAAGACATTTCTAAATCTGTATTTTATTAATACATTATAAAATTCATTTTATAAACTAAAACATTTCAATAATTATAGTCATATAATTAATTTAATATTTTTTGCATAAAAAAAAGGGCATAAACTGCCCTAATAAACAAATAAAATATATATATAATATATTATAATCCTAGTTTTGTTTATAGACAGGATGGTTTCGAACTGTCTTATTAAGTTATTTTTGCCATAATATAATTTTAATTCAAAAATTTATTATAATCAACCCAAATTGTTTTATATCAAATTTAAAATATTTTAAATAATATATATTAATTCTAAAACATGGAGGCTTAAATATGGATTTAGGTTTTTTGCAAAATTATTGCATTCCTACTATAGTTGGAATTTGTTTATGCATTGGCTATTTAATTAAAAGTAGCTTAGATTTTATTCCTAATAAATATATCCCATTAATTATGCTAATACTTGGTTTATCATTAAATATCTTTATAAACAAATCAATTACTTTAGATATAATTCTTGCTGGTATGTTTTCTGGACTTGCAAGTACAGGAGTCCATCAAATGTTTAAAAACCTTATAAATGAATCTAATTATACCAATAGTGAAAATAATAAAAAATAAAAAGGACATTAAAAATGTCCTTTTTATTTTATGCGTAAACTAAATCTATATTTATCTTATAAAAGCAATTCCATAAGATTGTACTTGCTTTCCTTTATGTCTCTTTTCTTATTTACATCACATATATCAACACTTATCATATTATTGTCTTGAATTCCTACTGCTTTTCCAGATTCATTTTTTCTAAGAAGCTCTACAGCATGAATACCCATTCTTGATGCTAAAACTCTATCAAAAGCAGATGGATTTCCACCTCTTTGTATAAAGCCTAAAACTGTGTTTCTTACTCCAATATTTAATGTTTCTTCTAAATATCTTTGAAGATCTTCTATATTATACATTCTTTCAGTTATTATTATAATACTGTCTTGCTTTCCTTTTTCTATATTCTTTTTAAGCTTTTGTGCAATTTCTTCAAAACTTAATTTTCTCTCTGGTGTTGATATTATATCGCCACCACCAGCCATTGCTGAATATAGAGCTAAATCTCCACAGTATCTCCCCATAACCTCAACTATTGTTGGCTTTTCATGTGATGCATCTGTATCTTTTATCTTACTTATACATTCTAATACTGTATTTAAAGTTGTATCAAAACCAATACAATAATCTGTATACTCTAAATCATTATCGATAGTTCCAGGAATTCCAATAACCTTTACACCTAATTCATGTAATTTATTTGCTCCTTGAAAAGAACCATCTCCACCAATTACAATTACAGCATCTATATTATATTTTTTTAAATTTTCTATTGCTTTCATTCTTCCTTCTACTGTCGTAAATTCTGGACATCTAGATGTTTTTAGTATAGTTCCTCCTGCTTCTGAAATATAATCTACATCAAATTCACCAATCTTTTTAATTTCTTCATTTAAAAGACCTGTATAACCTCTCTTTATTCCAAAAGTCTCAATACCATAGTTATTAGAAACCTTTACTATAGCACGAATAACTGCATTCATTCCTGGAGCATCTCCACCACTTGTTAAAATTCCAATCTTCATAAATTTCTCCTCTGTATATCCATAATTTTGCTAATGTAATTGTATACACCTATATTATTATAATAATACTTTTTTGCAAAATTATAAATAGTTAACCGGTAAATTTATAAAAATTTTTCATTTTTAAAACCTTAATATGATATTTCTTCAATTTAATTAAATTAACCTTACAATAAAAATTTATAAAGCTTTATTTAATATTTCTCTTGATACTTCTAATGTTACATCTCCATTTTCCCCTAAGTTTGTAAGTCCATGTTTTTGTAATGAATTTATTACTTCATCAATATTTTTTTCATCTAAACCATAATCTGAAAGCTTTGTTTTAACTCCTAAACTTTCAAAAAATTCTTTTGTCTTACTTATAGCCATTTCAATTCTACTATCTTCATCCCCATCTTTTATGTTAAATACACGATCTGCATACTGCAATAACTTTTCCTTCTTTTCCTTCTTTCTTACACTCCATGATGCTGGTTGAACTATTGCTAAAGTTTTCCCATGATCTATTCCATATAAAGCTGTAAGTTCATGTCCTATCATATGAGTGCTCCAATCTTCTGGAACCCCCATAGCTATTAAACCATTTAGTCCCATTGTTGCACATAAAACAAGATTTGCTCTTAAATCATAATCATTTGGATTTTCAATTGTATCTTTACCGATTTCAATTAAAGTTTTAAGTATTCCTTCTGCTGTTCTATCTTGAAATCTTGCATCAACTGGATATGTTACATATTGTTCAACAACATGAATAAATGTATCAACTACCCCATTTGCAACTTGAGTTTTTGGTAAAGTAAATGTTATTTCAGGCTCTAATATTGAAAACTTAGGGAAAACTAAAGGATTTCCAATTACAAATTTTCCTTTATCATATGTTATAACTCCACCACTATTCATTTCTGAGCCTGTTGCTGGTAAAGTTAGTACAACTCCTATAGGTAAAGCTTTTTTGATTTTTCCTGATACTTCCCTTAATAAAACATCAGTTAAATCTCCATCATAATTGCAAGCTAATGATATAAACTTAGTTCCATCAATAACAGAACCTCCACCTACAGCAAGTAAAAAATCTATTTTTTCTTTCTTAATTAAATCTACTGCCTTTATTAATGTTTCATATTTTGGATTTGGTTCAATTCCTGAAAACTCAAATACACTTCTATCTCCTAAAGCTTCTTTTACCCTTTCTAAAGTTCCAAACCTTTTAACACTTCCACCACCATAAAGAATTAATACTCTTGAATCATTTGGTACAAGACTACTTAGCTCCTTTATTCTATCCTTTCCAAATACTATATGAGTTGGATTGTAAAAATCAAAATTATTCATACTCCTCATTCCTTTCATACATAAAATTTAAGTTTCTAAAATAAAATTTATATTTTTGCATTTTATATATTAGCATACAAATTCTTTAAACCAGTAATTAATAATACCTTAAATACATTTAAATTTAATTATTATTGATAAGTAAATAAAACATATAAATAATTCTATTAATTAAAGTTTACTATAAACTAATGAAATATTTATAATATTAAGAAAAACTTATAGTTAACATAAATAAAACAGAATTATTATATTAAAGATATCTCATTAAACCTTAAATAAAAAACCAATTAATTTATCATTAATTGGTTTTTATTTTTTATAACGCTTCTATTAATATTTCTCTTACTATATCAGGTGTTAAATCTCCTGTTTCTGATAAATTAGTTAGTCCTTGTTTCTTTAATGAATCAACTACTAATTCAATTTGTTCCTTATTTATATTATAATTTGAAAGTTTAGTAGTTATATTAAGACTTTCAAAAAACTCTCTTGTTTTTTGTATAGCCATATCAGCTTTATAATCATCATTACCTTCTGTAATATTAAATATTCTTTCTGCATATTGTACTAATTTTGCTTTCTTTTTATCTTTTCTTACAGTCCATAATGCTGGTAAAACTACTGCTAAAGTTTTTGCATGGTCAATTTCAAATAAAGCAGTAAGTGCATGACCAATCTTATGAGTACTCCAATCTCCTGGAACTCCCATCTTAAGCAATCCATTTAATGCCATAGTTGCGCATAGCATAAGATTTGCCCTTAAGTCATAATTTTCTGGTTCATCAATAGTTTTTCTTCCTATTTCAATTAAGCTTAAAAGTATCCCCTCAGCCATTCTATCTTGAAATTTTGCATCAACTGGATATGTTAAATATTGTTCAAGAACATGAACATATGTGTCAATAACACCATTTGCAACTTGAGTTTTTGGTAAAGTAAATGTTATTTCTGGTTCTAATACTGAGAACTTTGGAAATACTAAAGGACTATAAACACTATATTTTCCCTTATCATATGTTATAACAGCACCACTATTCATCTCTGAACCTGTTGCAGGTAATGTTAATACAACTCCTATTGGAAGTGCTACTTTTATATTTTCTAAAGTAAAGTTTGGTATTAATAAATCAGTCAAATTTCCATCATAATGTGATGCTAATGATATAAACTTAGTTCCATCTATAACAGAGCCTCCACCTACTGCAAGTAAAAAATCTATCTTTTCTTTCTTAATTAAATCTACTGCCTTTATTAATGTTTCATATTTTGGATTTGGTTCAATTCCTGAAAATTCAAATACAATTCTATCTCCTAAAGCTTCTTTTACTTTATCTAATGTTCCAAATTTTTTAACGCTTCCACCACCATAAAGAATTAATACTCTTGAATCTGTTGGTACAAGATTATTTATATCCTTTATTCTATCTTTTCCAAATACTATATGAGTTGGATTATAAAAATCAAAGTTATTCATAACTTTTCCTCCTTTATATTTTATTTAAAATCTATATAAATATTTTAATGTCTATCCTTTATTTTTCCTTCATACATATTTAATTTAGCATCAATTCTATTTAAATATTCTCTTAATTCTTTTATTTGATTCTCTATCTTTTCTCTATGCTTTTCTATAAGTTTTTTTCTTTCTTCTAATGTATGGTCTCCTTCTTCATAAAGAGCTACTACATTTTTTATATCATCAATTGACATATTTGTATCTCTAAAACACTTTACTATGTTTACCCAGTTTAAATCTTCTTCACTAAATATTCTGATTCCATTTTTATTTCTTTTTATATTTGGTATTAGCTTTTCTTTTTCATAAAATCTTATAGTATACTCACTTAATCCTGTTATTTTTGAAATTTGTCCTATAGTATATTCCATCTTTATACTCCAATTTTTATATTGCATAATTTTTATAAATTATATTGTATTACTTAGAGTTTACTCTAAGTCAATAAGTTTATGTATTAACATTTTTTTAATTAGTAAAAATACCAATTCATTTCTAAATAAAAAATAATATAAATAAACTAAAATTAGAATATAATTGTTAAACAAGAAAGGAGAGTACTGAAATAATCAATACTCTCCTTTTCTCTATTTATTCAATATAAATTTACTTATATATCTACCGCTATTTAATCCTAATTCTGCTGAAAATTTTAAAAAAAGTATAGTTGCTATACCTGCAAATATTCCCGTAATTAGTCTTCTAAAATTATTGCTTATCCATTTTCCTTTTAGCTGTCCTACTCCATCAATTAAAAGAGGAGTTATTAATAATACTATAATAGCAAAATTACTTTTACCAACTATAATCAAATATATAATTCCTATTAAATATCCTAAAAGTATTCCCGTACATCTTGCACATATTGGAAACTGCTTACCTTTGAAAAAAAATGATCTTTCCGGTAGTCTATGACAAAAAAACATATAATGAAGTATTTTTTCCATATGTATTATAACTCACTTGCTATTCCAAGCATAAAGAATAAAATATAAATTATTACCCAAACAATTATTCCACCTATCATCCATTTACAAATAAGTTTTGCTGAATTTGGCTTCTCATCCTTCCATAAAAAATATAATATTAATCCTACAATTGGAAAACAACAAGAAACTGCTCCTGCTAAGTTTGAAGGATTATCAATTTTTTTATCATCCTCATTATTAACTTTTACTCCACAGTGTACACATACATAAGCATTATCATCGATTTCCTTACCACAATTCTTACAGTACATAATTTTCCCCCTAATATAAAAAAGTCTATTTAATTATAATATCAAATTTAATACTTTTTAGTAGTTGTTAGTAATTTTTACCTTTTATTAACTTTATTAATATAACTTTAATAAATAAAATTAATAATTGTATTATTAAAGTTATATTAAAGTAGTTTTAATGTATATTTTTTATTACCTTTGCTATACAAACTTAAAATAAATAAAATAGACTGTCTAATTTTTAGACAGTCTATTTCATTCAAACTATTTCATTAATTTACATATATCATTTGTAAATTCTACTGGATCTTGGATGCTTAATCCTTCTACAAGTAATGCTTGATTATATAAAAGATTTGTATAAAGATTAAACTTCTCTTTATCATTTGAAAAAGCATATTTTAATGAAGAAAATACTTCATGATCTGTATTTACTTCTAATATCTTATCAGCTTTAACTTCACCATTATTTGGCATTTGACTTAATATTTTTTCCATCTCTATTGAAAGTTCACCTTCACTTGATAAACATACTGGATAATTTTTAAGTCTACTTGAAGCTTTAACTTCTTTTATTTTTCCATTTAAAGTTTCTTTCATAGCTTCAAATATATCTTTATTTTCTTCATTTGCCTTTTCATTATCTTTTTCTGATTCTATTCCTAAATCTCCACTTGATACTGACTTAAATTCTTTTTCGTTATAGTTCATAAGCATCTTAATTGCAAATTCATCTATATCCTCAGTGAAATAAAGAATTTCATATCCTTTATCTAATACCATTTCTGTTTGTGGCATTTTTTCTATTCTTTCATTTGATTCACCAACTGCATAGTAAATATATTTTTGATCTTCTGACATTCTATCTAAATATTCAGCTAATGTTACCATTTTCTTTTCTTTTGATGAATAGAACATTAATAAATCTTTTAATGTATCCTTATTTGCTCCAAACTCATCATAAACACCATATTTTAATTGTCTTCCAAATGATTTATAGAATTTTTCATAAGATTCTCTATCATTCTTAAGCATATTTTCTAATTCATTTTTAATTTTATTTTTAATATTTTTAGCAATACGTCTTAATTGTCTATCATGTTGAAGTAATTCTCTTGATATATTAAGTGATAAATCTTGTGAATCAACTATACCTTTTACAAATCCAAAATAATCTGGTAATAAATCAGAACATTTTTCCATTATTAATACACCATTTGAATATAACTCTAATCCTTTTTCATATTCTTTTGTGTAATAATCATATGGCATATTTTCTGGAATATAAAGTATTGCATTATAACTTATCATACCATCAACACTTATATGAATATGTTTTAATGGTTTATCAAATCCAAATCTTTTTTCAAAATAAAAATTGTTGTAATCTTCATCTGTAAGTTCATTTTTATTTCTTCTCCAAATAGGAACCATACTATTTATTGTTTCTTCTTCTTTGTATTCTTCATATTCATTTTCTGTTCCTTCTTTAAGCTTTGATTTTGTAACATCAAGCTTTATTGGATATCTTATAAAATCTGAATACTTCTTAATTAAAGATCTTAATTTATACTCATCTAAAAACTCATCAAAATTTTCATCTTCTGTATTTTCTTTTAAATGAAGAATTATATCTGTTCCATGACTTTCTTTTTCTGAATCTTCTATTGTATATCCATCTACTCCGTCTGATTCCCATCTATAAGCTTTTTCTTCACCAAAAGCTTTTGTTATAACAGTAACCTTATCCGCAACTAAAAATGCTGAATAAAATCCAACACCAAATTGTCCTATTATATCAAATCCATCTTTTAAATCATTTTCTTCTTTAAATTTAAGTGAACCACTCTTTGCAATAACACCAAGATTTTCATCTAATTCTTCTTTTGTCATTCCTATACCAGTATCAGATATAGTAAGAGTTCTATTTTCTTTGTCTGGGACTATTTTTATAAAATAATCATCTTTATTAAATGATAATGAATTATCACCTAATGTTTTATAATAAATTTTATCTATTGCATCACTTGCATTTGAAATTAATTCTCTTAAAAATATTTCTCTGTTAGTATAAATCGAATTAATTACTATATCTAATAATCTTTTTGATTCTGCTTTAAATTGTCTTTTTTCCAATTTAAATCTCTCCCTTCAAATTCAAAAGATATTTTTATTAGCACTCTTATAACTTGAGTGCTAATGCATAATTTATATATATCACTATTTGAAATTTATGTCAATATTAATTTTCCTTAATACTTTTTTGACCTTATTATACTTAATATTGTTGCTAATACACATATAAAGCCTGTAGTTAAAAATACAATATCCATTGCATAAATAAATACATCATTTCTTCCTGGTACATAATTTGAAACTTCATAACCAATAATATGACTCATTCTATTATATAAAAGAGTTGTTGAAAGAGTTATACCAAACACCATGCCAACATTTCTAAGTAATGCATTAACACTTCCTGCTATCCCAAGTTGACTTTTTTTAATTTCCTTCATAACAAGTCCATTATTAGGTGATTTAAATAAACCATTACCAAGTCCCATTATTCCGCTATAAATAGCAACTTGAAATAAAGATGTATTTTCTTTTACTGTACCTAAAAGAATTAATCCTATTGATAATATTAAACAACCAATAGTGGCTATATATTTTGAATTTAACTTATCAGAAAGCTTACCACTATATGGTGAAACTATTCCTAATACTAATGGATATATCATAAGAAAAAATCCCGCATGTAAAGTTGACATTTTAAGTACATCTTGCAAATAAAATGGTAATATTATTGTTACTGAACTTAGTCCTATAAAAGTTAAGAAGTTACATAATATACTTGTTGAAAATAATTTATTTTTAAATAATTTTAAATCTAGTACTGGTGACTTAACTGTTTTTTGTAAATATAAAAATATAATAAGCCCTATTATTGAAATTAAAAATCCAAATAATATATATTTATTTGTATATCCTACAAACTCACCTTTAGTTACTGACAATATAAGTGAAACTATAAAAAATCCAAAAGCAATTGTTCCTCTAACATCAATTTTCTCTTCAATTTTAATATTATCTTTTTCTAAAACCTTGTTGGCTAATATTAAATTTATTATTCCAATAGGTACATTAATCCAAAATATAAGATCCCATCTAATTGATGCAAGTATACCTCCAATTGATGGACCTATCATTGTTCCCAAAGCAACTGCACTTGCAGATATTCCAAGAGCTTTTCCTCTACCTTCCCCTTCCTTATATATACCAGTTATTATTCCCATATTAACTGCCATTGTACAAGATGCTCCAATACCTTGTATAACTCTTGAAACAATAAGTAATACTAAATTTTTTGAAAATCCACTACAAATAGATCCAATAGTAAATACTAAAATTCCAAACTTAAAAACTTTATTTTTACCCTTTATATCTCCTATTCTTCCATTTAATAAAACTAATACTGAAATTATTAAAAGATAGCTTGTAACTACCCACTCAACCTGAGCCATTGTTACATTTAAATCACGTGCTATAAGTGGAAGTGCAACATTTACTATACTTCCATCAATACATGACATAAATGTCATTATAACAACACACATTAATATTTTTGATTTTCTACTTTCAGAAACTTCATTATCTATATTACCCATAGAATTTTACTCCTTATAATAAAATAATTTTGATTTAATTATAGAAGTAATTTATTAATAATTTGATTTATTGCTGTGTACATGATTTAAACTTTTTTATTTTTAATAATTAATTTATTTTTTCTCCACAATATGGACAATATTTAAAATCACCTTCTATTACTTTTCCACAATTCGGACATCTTTTTTCATATTGATAATAATTGTTATTATATTCTCTTTTAATCTCTTTTAAATCCCAATAAGTTACATCAACATTCTCTCCTCTTTCTATTGCTTTACCTTTTTCCTTTGGAATTTCATATACAGAATTACATCTGTTGCAAACTACATAATAGCTTTCATTCCATTTAAATAAAGGTATAAAGAAAAAGTGAAAACAGTCAAATGTTTTTATCAATTTACCCTTAGTTTTTAAATTGCATTTTTTACACTGAAGATTTTCTAAAATTTTTATTTCCTTTGACTTACTTTCTATTCCGAATATTCCTATAAAAAACATATTTCCTCCTAACTTAAATTATAAAAATATAATTATTATATATATTTTACAACTATCCAAAATTTATTTTTAAATGCAATATTTTAAATTTTTGTAACATTATACTATATATTTTAAACATTATATTATTATAATCATGATTAAAAACAAAGGGGGAAGTTAAATAATGAACTTTAAATCATTTATATCAAAAAATAAGAAAATTTTAGCTTTTGGTATTATATTTTTATTTTTAGGAATTATATTTGGTAATATTTCATCAGCATCTGCAGATGAAATAGCTTCAGCTCAATCTAGAAATTCTAGTATATCATCTGAAATCTCTAATAATAATTTAGCATTGCAATCTAATAATTCTAAAATATCTAAGCTAACAAATGAGATTTCTACTTTACAATCAAAAAAAGATGAAATTGAAACAAAAAAAGAAGCTGAAAAATTAAAAGCAGAAAAAGCAAAAGAAGAATTAAAAGAAAAACAAACTACTTCGGCTGAATCTAGTACTAACATAAAAAAAAGTAGTAATAGCTCTCATAAATCTACTACTAATAATACAAGCTCTTCATCAAAAGCAAAAAATAATTCTTCAAATTATGAAGATAACAACAATAATACTGTTGGAACTACTGTTTGAATAACTGCAACTGGTAAAAAATATCATAGAACAAACCATTGTGGAAATACTAATCCAAACAACGCAAGACAAGCATCATTAAAAGAAGCACAAAGTTTAGGATTAGATGCTTGCTCTAAATGTTTTTAATTAAGGGGAGAAATTAATGAATAAATTAGTAAAAAAACTACTTACTATCGTATTAGTATTTATTTGTTTTTTTGTTGGAATTATCATAGGTTGCGGTTCAAATAAAAATAATGAACTAAAAGCTAAACTAGATAAAGAATATAGCAATAAACAAATAACTCTTTCTGATACTAATAATGAACTTTCAAATTCTAATAAAAAAATTGATGAGTTAAATAACCAAATAACTAATTTAAATAATTATATAAAAGAAAATTCTAAATAAAAGTAAACTCTATAAAGGAATACTCCTTTATAGAGTTTATTTTTATTTGTGATAGTAACCAATTATTTTATATACCTATAATTTATAACGTATTTTCTTTTTCTATATTTAAAAGTTTTTGCTTCATATCAATTCCACCAGCATATCCAATTAAATTTCCATTTGATCCAATTACTCTATGACAAGGTATGACTATAAGTATTGGATTTTTATTATTAGCCATTCCTACTGCCCTTGAAGCATTTTTATTTCCAATAAAATTTGCAATTTCTTTATAACTTAATGTTTTTCCATAAGGTATTTTCATCAGAGATTTCCAACCTTTCTTTTGAAACTCTGTTCCCTTTGGATTAATTGGTAAATTAAATTTTTTTCTCTTTCCATTTAAGTACTCTTCTATTTGAATTTTTGCATCTTTTATTAATTCCGTTTCTATATTATTTGAGTTTACTTCTTTACTTTCACCAAAATAAATTTTTGTTATATAATTTTCCTCTTGAACAATAGTAATTTTTCCTAAACTTGTGTAGTAATAATAAGTATTAATCAAATATTTCCTCTCCTTTAGTGGTATTTTAGAATATTTAGTTATTACACAAATACAAACAAATTGTTCGCCTATAATACACAAATGTCCTTGACTATTTATATTCATTATATTAAACTTATTTTTATACAATTATTATACAATTAAATGTACATTTAATTGTATATTTGAAATTATCTATAGTTTTATTAAAATAAAAATTTTATAATTGGGGGAGTTTCATATGGAAGAAACTAAAGAAACTAAAAAAATTATGTGGTATAGCCTTGCTCTTATGGCATTCTCTGCTGTTTGGGGATTCGGTAATGTAGTTAATGGATTCTCAGAATTTGGTGGATTAAAGGCTATAGTATCATGGATTCTTATTTTTGCTATTTATTTTGTACCTTATGCTTTAATGGTAGGTGAACTTGGTTCTGCCTTCAAAGATTTAGGTGGTGGTGTAAGTTCATGGATCAATGAAACTATTGGACCTAGACTTGCATATTATGCTGGTTGGACTTATTGGGTTGTACATCTTCCTTATATTTCTCAAAAGCCACAAGGTGCTATTATTGCTGGTTTCTGGGCTATATTCCAAAACAACGGGGTTAGTTCTTTAAATCCAATTCTTTTACAAACACTTTGTTTAATAATATTCTTAATAGGAATATGGGTTGCATCAAGAGGTATAAAACCTTTAAAAAGAATAACAACTATTGCTGGTACATCAATGTTTGTTATGTCAATCTTATTTATACTTCTTATGATAGCAGCACCTGCTATTACTGATGCTAAATTAGTAAATATTGATTGGTCATTTAAAACATTTATGCCTACATTTGATGTTAAATACTTTACTAGTCTTTCAATATTAGTATTTGCCGTTGGAGGATGTGAAAAGATTTCACCTTATGTAAATAAAATGGACAATCCTTCAAAGGGATTCCCTAAAGGTATGATTGCTTTAGCAATTATGGTTGCAGTATGTGCTATATTAGGAACTATTTCTCTTGGTATGATGTTTAGTTCTGATAATGTACCAAAAGACTTATTAACTAATGGTGCTTATTATGCATTCCAAAAACTTGGTGAGTATTACGGAATCGGAAATACATTCGTTGTAATATATGCTATAACAAATGTTATAGGACAAATTTCAACTTTAATACTATCAATTGATGCTCCTTTACGTATTTTACTTGAAAATGCTGATGAACAATTTATTCCATCAAAATTACTTAAGAAAAATGAACATGGTGCATTTATAAATGGTAATATATTAATTACTATAATTGTATCAATATTAATTATAATTCCTGCATTTGGTATAGGAAATGTTGATGCTATAGTTAAATGGTTAGTTAAATTAAATGCTGTTTGTATGCCATTACGTTATTTATGGGTGTTTGTAGCTTATATCGCATTAAAGAAAGCTGGAGACAAGTTCCATGCAGAATATCGTTTCACAAAGAGCAAAGTTCTTGGAATAATTTTAGGAGCATGGTGCTTCTTCTTCACAGCTTTTGCTTGTATAGGTGGTATGTATTCAGAAAATACTTTCCAATTAGTATTAAATATAATAACTCCTTTCGTATTAGTAGGACTTGGTTTAATAATGCCAAAGCTTGCTGAAAGAGAAAGAAGACAAAAAGGATTAATATAATTTATAATTATTAAAAAAGGAGCTAAATTTTAGCTCCTTCTATTATAGATATAATTTCAAAATTTAATTATTATATACTTAAATAACAAATCTTTTGTAATTAATTCTCTATTTGATTTCTTATAATGAAATAACCTAAATATAAAATTAAATATTTTATACCTATATAAACCAATCCACTAAAAAACATAGTCTAATATCAATATCTATTTTAGTAATAAAAAACTTAAATACATATTTAGATAATTTAAATGATAATTTATTAAAATAATAATTTTTAGCTCATTTTTCAGCAATTGTTGCTAAAAATTAACCATTATGTAACTAATAATATTAATATTTAATATATAGTTTAAATATAGAAATAAAAGGGGGTAATAAAAAATGAAAAATAATAATCGTAAAAGTATGCAAATAATGAAAAGAAAAAAAGCAATGAGAAGAAGAAAAATAATTTCAATTTCATTTATTGCTATATTAATTATTTGTATTCCTTTATTTTTAATTTTAAATAAAAAAAGTACTAATAATGAAGTTGTTAAAGCCGATACTAACAAAGTTACTACTGATTCATCTAATAACAACAATAATGATAATATTAATAACGAAGCAAAAGAAAAGCCTGAAGAAAAAAAATTAGATAATAGTGGATATATAGCATTAAAAGATGACCCAAATGCTGATGATGCTGAAATGGTAGCAAAAAATACAAATGATTTATTAACTGGAGCTAAACAGTACCCTGTTAGAACAGATGGTAAAAAAGTTGTTTACTTAACTTTTGATGATGGTCCTTCAACTACTAATACACCAACAGTCCTTAAAACTCTAGAAAAATATAATGTTAAAGGTACATTTTTTATAATGGGAAAATCTCTAGCTGCAAATGATACAGCTAAGGAATTATTAAAAGAAATAGCTAAAAATGGACATGCTATTGCAAATCATAGTTATAGCCATGATTATGCTTACTTATACCCAGGTAGAACTATGAATGTACATAATATGCTAAAAGACTTTAATAAAAATGATGAACTTATGAAAAGTGTTTTAGGAAAAGACTTTTCAACTAGAGTAATAAGATTACCTGGTGGATATTGGTCATGGAAAGGTAGAGAACCTTTTAAAAAGAAAATGCAAGAACTTAATATAAGTAATATTGACTGGAACGCTCTAAATGGTGATGCTGAAGGTAAAAAGAAAAACGCACCTGAACTTGTTGAATTCTTGAAGAAAAGCGTTAATGAACTTGGTCCAAATGCAGATAGTATTGTTGTATTAATGCACGATACTTATGGAAAAGCTGAAACAGCAAAAGCTCTACCTCAAATAATTGAATATTTTAAAGATAAAGGCTTTGAATTTAGAACAATAAAATAGTCTACATAATGAAAGAGTTGCTTTAATACTTTTAAAGCAACTCTATTTTATTTACAAAAATATTTTAATTCGTTTTTATTAAAAATTTTATAATTAAATCTATTACTTTTGAATTTTTAAAAATTTAATCCACTAGAATGATAAATAATTTTTGTTATTATAGATGTTATATTATTAATTGAAACCCATAAAACTATTCCAAATGCTATTACATAAGCAAATGAAAATAAATACACTAATTTATTTTTTCCTTTTAATATACTGTTAAAACCACTATAAATTAAAATTACTGAAGTTATTGAAGCAAATATACTTACTATAGCCCAAGGTATAAATCCTATAAATAATGCTAAAGATTGAATTATAACAAGTATAAAATTAATTACTGAAAAAACAAAAAATATATTTCCTAAATTTTTTCTATCTATCTTTTCTTTTATTAAATATTTATAAATTAAATATACTATAAAAATTATTATTCCGTAAAATAATATATAATTTAATAAATCTAAGAAATATACACTTCCAGTAGGAAATACTATATCTAATTGAGTGTTAAATTGCTGTTTTAAAAATATAGAATCATTCTTACTAAAATACTCTCCTGATATACTATAAACCAATTCCATAATTGATTTTAATAAGTTGTAGCTAAATATTTTTATAGATAATACCTTTATTAAAGGAATTAACAAAGTTATTATTATGCCATATATTAAACTTAACTTCAATGAAAGTCCTAGTATACCATCCTTCATACTAGTAAATGGATGTTTTATTGCAGTTAATACATAACTTTTATGCTTTTTTATATCAACTTCTGGAGTTGATATATTTATAGTTGTTTTATTATTTTTTGTTTCTCCACCGCAACTATTTCCACATTCTGGACAAAATTTTGAATCATCTGGAATCTTACTTCCACACTTGGTACAATACATTATTTCTCCCCCTTTAATTTAATTAAATATTATATTGAAAATTATACCTTCCGCATACTATTTATGTCAATTTTTAATTATATTTGTAAATTATACATAAAAATGATAAATTATTTATATAAGTTTTTACTAAGGAGGATATATTATGAATTTTTGCAGCAAATGTGGTAGTAGGCTTGAAAACGGCTCTTGTCCTAATTGCTCTACTATTTCTAATTCAAACAAAAATAAAAATTATTTTAAACTTATAATTGGATTTATTATAATTTTATTTATTTTAATAGGAGGTATTTTTATTTATGGAAAATCAACCTCAAAAACACAGTCTGAAATTGCAATGGATTTTTCTAATGCAATATCTAATAAAAACGCTGATGAACTTCAAGAAATTCTTTATTGTGATAATCAAAAACTACAAATTAATACAACAAATGCAAATGTTTTAATTGATTATTTTACTAAAAATCCATCTAAATTTTCTGATATAAATGATAACTTTAACGCTGGAAAATATGTTGATACTGGTTATCCTTTATCAATAAAAGAGATTTCTAAAAAGTTTTTCTTTTTCCCAGTATATAAAGTTGTTGTTAAACCTACATTTATGAAAGTAAATTGCAATTTTAAAAATTTTAAAATTAAAGTGTTAGATCAAACTTATAGTGATTTAAACGAATCAACAGAAATAGGACCTTTAATGCCTGGAAACTATAATATCACAGCAGAATTATCTAATTCTTATTTAAATAAAAGTGAAGTTATAGATGTAAATACTTTTGATAATAATTGTCCAGATATAGAAGTATTTAAAGATTTAAAAATTATACATATAGATAGTGATATACCAAACGCTGACTTATATATAAATAACAAAAATACTGGAATTAAAGTAAAAGATGCTAAGGATTTTGGTCCAGTTGACCCAAATAGTACTATTTATGCTATATCAAATGAAAATGGTCAAAAACTTATGAGTAAAAAATATACTGTTGATTCTTCATCTGAAATTTACATTAATTTTGCTGATGCTAAAGCATCAGAAGATGATTTTAAAACAGAACTTTATAGCCTTTTAAATAATTACTCATCTGGGTTCGCTTATGCTGTTAATTATAATGACTTTAATTATATTTCATCATACCTTAAAGAAAATAGTCCTATATATAATAAACAAAAGAAGGTTGTACCAGATATTTATAAACAAAATATTACTGAATCATTTAATAGTACAGAAATACTAAATTATAAATTTAATAATGATACAAATACTGGAGAAGTTACTTGTAATGAAGTATACTCTATTGCTAAAAATAATAACGTTCCAAAATATAAAGAATTTAAAAATACTTATACTTTTGAAAGAAATTCTAATGGTCTATTAGTTTTAACTGATATTAAAGATTAGAGGTGTATTTAATGAAATATTGTAATAAATGTGGAAATAAATTAGAAAGTTCAGCTAAGTTTTGTAATAAATGTGGGAATAAAATTATTAAAAATGAAGTAGAAATATCATCTAATAATACTAAAGATTTATCTAATGAAGAGTTATCAAAAAATAATGATATTAATATAAAGAGTAATCTTGACACTAATTCTAATAATATTATTAATAAAAATAAAATTAATATTGATGAGTCAAAATATAGTAAAAGCAAAATTAATGAATCACAAAAATCCGATTCTAATGATTTAGATAAAACTACACTATATGATAAAAATGATTATGATTTAAACAATAATATTAATAATTCATCTAAAGAAACTATTAATAAAAATACTAATAATATAATTAACAATAATAAAATAGATGAGGAATCATATTCTTATGATGACCAAATTAAACCTAAAAATAAAAAAAAGAAATACATAATAATAAGTATAATTATTATAGTTATTTTATCCATTGGTAGTTTCATTTATTTTTCAAGAGATTCACTAATGTATAATCATTATGTAAATAAAGCAGATTCTGATACATCTACTTTTGAAAAATTAAAAGATTATAATAATGCTTTAGAATATAGATATAATGATGATGTTATTAATTCAATATATAATGTATTAAAAGGTGATTCATCATTCATAGATGAAATGTCTCCCCTTACTAACTTGAATAAAGAAGATACCAATAAATTAATATATAAATTATGTACATTTTATGCAGATAAAAACTTTGATGGCAAAAACTACGATGCATGCCTTAGTTATTTATCTTTAGCTAAGAAATATGGCTATAACGAAAAAGATTATATAAACTATAACGAATTAATGAAAAAAATAGATGAATCAAAAGAAAATCATAAGTCTACAGATTCATCACAAAATATTTATAGCTTTAAAAATGAAACTCCAACTAATAATATTCCTAAAAATATTTATGATTATAAAGGAGATTATTTAATTCCCTATAGTAACTCAAGTTATATAGATAAATCCGACATTAATCAGTACAACAAAGAAACATTAGCTCTTATGAGAAATGAAATTTATGCAAGACATGGTTATATATTTGGAACAGAACCTTATAAATCATATTTTAATTCAAAGTCTTGGTATTCTCCAGATTCATCATTTAAAGGTGATGATAAAGAACTTAATGAATATGAAGTATCAAATGTAAAAACTATAAAATCAGTTGAAAATTCTAAGTAAAAGAAGGTAATATAAATGAAGAAATTTATGAAATTCATTTTATTAACGTTAAGTTTATCAATACTTTTATTTGGTTGTACTAATAATAAATCTAAAGTTAATTCATTTGATTCTAATACTGTTAATTCAAAAATAAATTCTGAATCAGATAATATAATCAATGATACTAAAGATATTGATAAATCTAACGATAAAGAAAAGAAAAATACTAAAGATACTAATTCTACATCTAATAATAAAAACTTAAATGAAAATAATCTTAATAAAAATACTAATAACTTAAAAAAGATAACTATAGTTATTGATCCAGGACATTCAAGTAAAAGCTCAAATGAAAAAGAATGTGTATCACCAGATTCAAAAGAAAAAAAATTAAAAGATACTAGTGGAGCAACTGGTGTGAGTAGTGGTATACCTGAATATACAATAACTCACAAAATAAGTATTAAATTAAAAAATTTATTAGAAAAAGAAGGTTATAATGTTATTTTAACTAAAGATAATATAAGTGAACAACGTAGTAATATAGAAAGAGCAAATATAGGAAATAAAGCTAATGCAAATCTACTAATACGAATTCATTGTGATGGAGTTGATTCACCAAGCGCTAAAGGAGCTTCTATACTTGTTCCTGAAGTCAAAGGATATATAACAGAAAATATAGCAAAGAAAAGTTATTCTTATGGTGAAAAGATACTAAACTCTTATACCCAAACTACTGGTATATATAATAGAGGTGTAGTTAAAAGAGACGATTTAACTGGATTTAATTGGTCAAAAGTTCCTGTTGTTTTACTTGAATTAGGATTTATTTCAAATCCTAAAGAAGATTCTTACCTAAGTAATGATAAAAATTATAATCAAATATGTGAAGGAATAGCTCAAGGCATTAATAATTGCTTTAAATAATCCTTAAACATTATAGTATAAAATATAGACTGTAGATAAAAATTCTACAGTCTATATTTATTATTGTATTAATATATAATAATTAATTTTTTATTATTAATACTTTATATTCAAACTTCTTATTCTTTCTATATATAATAAATTAATTAATCAAATAAGAATTTTATAACTCTAATTCACTTAAATTTACCTTTTCCTCATTAATTTCTTTTTCTAAAATTTCATTATTATTAACCTTATACTTAAATAATACAACTAAAGAACTTAATAAAGCTACCAAAAATGCTGGAACTACCCAACCTAACCCTTTATCATAAAGTGGTAACCATCTAACTATACCTTCAAGGAATTTCATATTTAATGAAGTATTGCTTAATGCATAAATAACACTTACACAAGCTGTAATTAAAACTGTTGCTGAATAAACTAACTTATTTCCCTTTAAAAGTTTATCAAACATTGCAAGTAAAATTAAAACAATAGCAACTGGATAAATTGCATCAAGTACAGGAACTGAAATACTTAAAATTTTTGTAAGTCCCATATTAGCAAGAACCATACTTGATAATGCTAAAACTCTAACCCAAGTTTTATAACTTATCTTTGAGTTTAATGTTACAAAATATTGACTGCATGATGTTATAAGTCCTACGCAAGTAGTAAGACAAGCTAGTGTAAATATTACTGCAAGAAGTACAGCTCCCATATCTCCAAAAAGATATGTCATAACATTTGATAAAGTTTGAGCACCATTTTCAGTTGCTCCAAATCTACCACCACTGGTTGCACCTAAATGAGCAAGCATTGAGTAAATTAAAATTAATAATCCACCTGCAAATACACCAGCTTTTACTGAATTTTTTACAACTGCCTTTTCTCCTTTTATTCCCTTTTGTTTAATTACAAGTGAGATAACAATACCAAAATTTAATGCTGCAATTGTATCCATGGTCATATATCCTTCTAAGAATCCACTTACTAAAGGTGCATTTACATATTCTCCAGTTACTTCACCATAAGCACCTAATGGCTTAAAAATACTTGCAATAAATATTGAAAAAATTAATATTAATAACGTAGGAGTTAAAACTTTCCCCATACGATCTACTAATTTAGATGGAGTTAAGCAAAGCCAATAAGCTACTGAAAAAAATATAAATGTATAAATAAATAATGCCAATCCATGAGATATAAAGCCTTCTCCTAAATATGGTCTTACTGCCATTTCAAATGGTAAACTTCCCGCCCTTGGTATTCCAAGTCCAGGTCCAATTGAAAGATAAATAAGAATTGTAAATACCGTTGCAAATAAAGGACTTACTCTACTTGCTAAATTATATAGTCCTGATGATTTTGCTACTGCAACTACACCTAAAATAGGAAATCCTACTGATGTAATTAAAAATCCAATCATAGTAATCCAAGTATCTACTCCAGCTGACTGTCCTAAAAATGGCGGGAAAATCAAGTTTCCTGCACCAAAAAATAATGAGAAAAGCATTAAGCTTACTAATAATAAATCTTTTTTTGATAAATTTTTCATTAAAAACGCCCCCAATTAATCAATTTTAAAAATCATTCTAATTGTATGTCTCCTTCTATGTCCATGAAATTGCCCCCTTTTAATTTATTTAACATTCTTTTTATAAAATAACTTTAATTAAATATTTTATTAAAATATTTAAATCAAAAACTTATAAAAATAAAAAATCCCCGTCCCTAATAAAAGGGACGAGGTTAAATCGCGTTACCACCCTAATTCTATAAACATAAATAAACTAAATGTCACTTAACTATGTTCATAGCACCTTAATTACGTACATCTTAATACGCTTTTCCTGTAACGGTGAAAATCCGATAAAGCTTACTAAAATATCATTTCAGCTTTACTTCTCAGAGATGATTTTCGGAAATATACTGAACATTGGCTTACAGCAAAATGCCAACTCTCTGTGGAACAATTATATAACTTACTTTTTCTCGTCATAGAATTTAAAAATCTGTTTTAAATTTAAATATATATTATACTTTAATTTCCAACTTGTCAACTACTCATTTAAATTTTTTAATATAATTTATTGTTTATAAAATTATATATTGATTTTAAGTATTTTTATAATTAAATTTATTAAAAATAGTTATTTATTTAATAACTCCTTTTCTTTATTAAATGCTTCTTCTGCCAAACTTTTTTCTCCCTTTTCATCATAAAGTAAAGCAAGATACCTCCAAGCCTCAGGACTACTTGGATTATTTTCTATACATTTTTTTAAAGTAGCTTTAGCCTTTTCATAATTATTTAATCTATTATCATATATATTAGCTAAAGTTTCATAAGCACTAATTATATTATTCTTTTCTAAATACTTCTCATAACATTTAACTCTAGTTTCATCATTAATATTATAGTCATCTATATATTGTACTAAATCATTATATTCAATAAAACCATTATTAAAATCTTTTATAAAATTATATTCAAACTCCTTAAATTCTGTTCCTGTAACTTTCTTAAAAGCTTCATTAAAATTCATATTTTTAATATTTAATAATATATTTTTTATTGCAATATTTCCATTTTGATTCGCAATTTTACTTACAGCATAATTACTTTGAGTATAAACATCTACTTCACTTATACTTTCATTCCAATTATCATAATCAGTTAATTTTTCAAATTCTATAATTTTTTGTGGCTCATATAAACTATTACCTAAGTTTCCAACATACTCCGATACTCCTTCTATAAACCATATAGGGACTTTGCTCTCATCTATATTATTTTTCTTCATAAATTCATATACTATATGATGTGTATATTCGTGCAAAAAAGTTTCTTTAAAATCAAAGTCATATAATAAATCATAACCTTTTAAAACATCTATATAAGGATCCTCTACACTTAAATACATACTATTAGCATCTACAAGATAATACCCTCCAACCTTATAATTATTACTTCTTTTATGGAATACATTTTTATCGTAATCTAATTTAATACTTAAAGTACTTAAATCAAAATTTCCAAAAATATTTTTGTTCTTTTTATTCGCTTCATTAATATATTCTTTTATTAATTCTATTATTGATTCTTGCTCTTCTGTATAAAATATTTTATTGTTTTTATAATCAAGCACTTTAAATTTACTATTATATTCTTCAGACTCCCCTTCTGTCTTTAAAGCAATAGCATATAACGCAACACCTTTATCTTCAAGCTTATAAAAATCCTTCAATACAAGTATAGATATAAAGATCATAAATAACATCATTATATTAAGTATAAAGCTTAATATTTTTATCTTTATAATCTTACCCTTATATCTTTTAAATATATTTATTCCTTGCCTTGTAACAATTATAAAAAAAATAATCATTAAAGTTCCAGATATGATTATATTCCATCTAAAATTTAATAATATACTTAAAAACAAATATAAAATGTAGAATATAACATATACTAAAACATTCCCAATACCCCTTAATAAACTCATTTCCACCTCCATTTAATTCCAATTAAATAGTAACACCTTACAAAATTATTGTAAACATTTAACCAAAATTTTTTAATATTTAAATTTTATAGTAATACATAATATTCCCTATTATTGTAACAATAATAAATGAAACTTTAAAATTGGAGGTAAAGATATGACTATGAATCCATTTAATGAAAAACCTATGGATATTTGGAACTCATTTGAAAATTGGAATGATATTTATCCAAAACCTTATAATAAGCATGAAGTAGACCCATATACTAAAACTAGAATTATTCTTATGAACGGAACAGAATTTGAGGCAAACTGGTTCTCACATCAATTTGCTAGACATTGTAATAATAATGACCTTCGTAGAGAAATCGCTCTTACTCGTCGTATAGAAAAACAACAACAAATGAAAATCTCAAACTTAAAACCTAAAAATGAATCTATACTAGAACACACAATAAGTTACGAACAATTAGCTGTTGATTTAACTGCGGTATTAGCTCAAAGAGAACCAGATCCTAATGTAAAAAAAGCATTAGACTTTGCATTATTAGAAGATTTTGACCACTTATATCGTTATGCGGATCTTTTAGAAATGAAAGAAGGAATACATGCTGAACACTTAGTTGGAGGATTTACTGAAATTATGCCAGGTCGTCCAACTATATCAGAGCACCGTTATCCGTTTGATAATGTTAAACGCTTTATAGATAATACTACAGCCGACCCTATAACAAAGTTAAACGTATCTATTATAACTGCTGCTGAACAACAAACAATGAATTATTACATGAATGTTTCTAACTTAGCAAAAGAAGATATAGGAAGAAAATTATACCAAGAAATTGGATTGATTGAAGAACAACACGTTAGTCAATATGAAAGCTTAATGGATCCTAACTGTACTTGGCTTGAAAATCTTTTAAACCATGAATATACAGAATGCTATTTATATTATTCATGTTATATGACAGAAAAGGACCCATACATAAAATCATTATGGGAACAAAACTTACATATGGAAATTGCTCAACTACATAAAGCAGCAGAATTACTAAAAAAATATGAAAATAAAGAATGGCAACAAGTTATTCCAAATGGTGAATTCCCTGAACTTCTTGAACTTAGATCAAATGTTGATTATGTAAGAAATATATTAAAAGGAACTGTAAATGAAACTTCAGATAAAGAAGATTATATTGATGTTTCTAAAGTTCCTGCTAATAGTAATTTCTGCAAATTCCAAAATATCGTAAATAGTTCTAACGATATCGTACCAAGTCATAATGTAATTGATGATTATATTTGCAAAAAGAAAGAAGATTATCGTTTTGAAGTTGATACTCACCCTATTCCTGAACTTAGAGATAGAACTTGTGACAATACTACTATTGGTAGAAAAGCATAAATATTAATCTAAAAGACTAGAACTCTTAAAAGCTCTAGTCTTTTTATAATTTTTATAAATTACTTAATAAATTTGCCATTTCAATAGCTGATACTGCTGCATCATAACCTTTATTTCCAGCTTTAGTTCCTGCTCTTTCAATAGCTTGTTCTATTGTATCTGTAGTTAATACTCCAAATATTACTGGCTTTTCTGTTTGCATTGATACTTGTGCTATTCCCTTTGAAACCTCTGCACATACATAGTCAAAATGAGGTGTTGATCCCTTTATAACTGCCCCTAAACATATAACAGCATCATATTTTTCATTTTGTGTCATTTTCTTTGCTATAAGAGGGATTTCAAAAGCACCTGGAACCCAAGCAACATCTATATTTTCTTTATCTACACCATGTCTTTTAAGACCATCTAAAGCACCACTTAATAATTTTGATACTATAAATTCATTAAATCTTCCAGCTACTATTCCAACTTTTAATTTATCTGCTACTAAATTTCCTTCTAATATTCTCATATTAATTCCTCCTAAAAAATTTGTTTAAAATATCATTTAAAAATTTTTATTATAAATCTTATAATTTATCAGTTTAATAATTTAAAATATGATTCATTTTTTCTTTTTTAGTTTTTAAATAAAACTCATTATTTTCATTGAAATCCATTTGAATAGGAACTCTATTTATTACACTTATACCTTCATTTTCCAAACTATATATCTTATCTAAGTTATTTGTCATGAGCTTTAAGCTTTTAACTCCTAAATCCTTAAGTATAGCTGCTGCTACATCATACTTCCTCATATCAGCTTCAAATCCAAGTTTTATATTTGCTTCAACTGTATCATATCCCTCATCTTGTAAAGCATAAGCCTTTAACTTATTTATAAGTCCTATTCCTCGTCCTTCTTGTCTCATATAAAGAAGTATTCCCCTCCCCTCTTTTGATATTTTTTTCATAGCAGCGTCATATTGTTCCCCACAATCACATCTTCTTGACCCTAAGGCATCTCCAGTTAGACATTCTGAATGAACTCTTACAAGAATATTTTTTCCGCCCTCTATATTTCCTTTAACTAAAGCCACATGATGTTCACCATTTAATTTATTTATAAAACCATACATTGTAAAATAACCATATTTAGTTGGCATTTTAGTTTCTACAACTCTTTCAACAACAACTTCATTATTACTACTTTCATACTTTAAATTTTTATTATTAAAAGTAAGTTCCTTTTCATTAAAGTTACATTTAATAAGATTATCTTTAAAATTATTAACTTCTAATTTATTTTTTCTATATTCAACTAAATCTTCTATTGTAATAATCTTAATACCAAACTTTTTAGCAAATTCAATAAGTTCTTTTGTTCTCATCATATCTCCATTTTCACTCATTATCTCACAAATAACTCCAGCACCTTTAAAACCTGAAAGTTTTGCTAAATCAACAGCTGCTTCTGTATGTCCTAACCTTTCTAAAACTCCATTATTCTTTGCAATTAAAGGAAATACATGCCCTGGTCTTCTAAAATCATTACAATTATTACTTTCTAAAACTTTTTTTATAGTAAAAGCTCTTTCAAAAGCTGAAATTCCTGTAGTAGTATCTTTATAATCTACTGATACTGTAAAAGCAGTTTCATGATTATCTGTATTATTTGAAACCATTGGATGAAAATTTAATTTTTTTGCGATTTTCTTTTCAATTGGCATGCATATAAGGCCTCTTCCATGCTTTGCCATAAAATTAATAGCTTCACCATTAACCATTTCAGCAGCCATTAAAAAGTCTCCTTCATTTTCCCTATCTTCATCATCAATAACTATAACCATCTTTCCACTTCTTATATCCTCTATTGCTTCCTCAATTCTATTAAACTTAAACATTTGTTACCATCCACCTTTATACTAATATTTAAAATCCTAAATTATTATTTATATAATATAAATTATTTTTAGTTAATAATATTTCTTATATCTAAAATAAAGCTATTAAATATAGTTAAAATATTTATTTTTCTTTTATATAAAGCCAGTATTTATAAGTAACTCCTCACTTATTTGATTAGCTTTCTTTTCATTACTTATTTGATTTAAACCTAATAACTTTTCAACATACTTTCCAATTAAATCACACTCAATATTCACTGTTTCATTAATATTTTTACTTAATAAATTTGTTTCACTTCCTGTATGAGGTATTATTGAAACCTTAAAAATTTCATCATCTACATATGCCACAGTAAGACTTACCCCATCTATTGTTACCGAACCTTTAAAAATAATATATTTTAAAATATTTTTATCTGCTTTTAATGTTATCCAAATTGCATTATCTTCTCTAAAAAAAGATATTATTTTAGAAGTTCCATCTATATGTCCACTAACAATGTGACCTCCTAATCTTTTCTCTAAAGTTAATGCTCTTTCAAGATTAACTTTACTACCAATTTTTAGACCTCCTAAATTACTTCTTCTTAATGTTTCTGACATAACATCAGCTTCAAAATTATCATTACTTATATTTGTAACAGTAAGACATACTCCATTCGTTGAAACACTGTCTCCAATCTTAGTATTTTCTAAAACCTTTTTTGCTTTTATTAAAAGTCTTGATGAGTTTATCCCTTTTTTTATATATTTAACCTCTCCTATTTCTTCTATAATTCCAGTAAACATATTTTCACCTCAAAATTATATATAATAAATTTTTTTAAATTATAATTATTAAGTAGCTTTGTAATTTATTTAGTATCTTATATACCCTTCAACGACTATATCCTCTCCTATATTTTTAAAGCTCATATCTTTTATATTTATTACATCACTTATTTTTTCTATCCCTTGTCCACCTATTGGTGTCTTTGAGCTACTTCCCCCAATTATTTTTGGAGCTATATAACATATAATTTTATCTACAATTCTTTCCTTAATAGCTGAAAAATTTAATTCTGATCCACCTTCAAGTAAAATGCTATCTATATTTAGTTTTCCAAGTTTAATCATTAAATCATTTAAATCTACTCTATTCTCTTTTTCTTTTGTAATTAAAACTATGACACCTTTGCTTTCTAAAATTTTTATTTTTTCTTTGTTAGCTTTTTTAGTAGTTGCAATTATTGTTATATCTTTTAAAACTATATTATTTCTAATTTTTAAATTATTATCTTCTTTTAAAAAATCATTTATATTTTCTATTTCAGTATTAAATTCTTTTAATAATTTTAAGTTAAATGAATTTTTATTATTTAAAATTACTTTAGAATTTATAGGTATTCTAAGATTACTATCAACTATAATTCTTACTGGATTTCTTCCATTTTTTAATCTACAAGTTAATTCTGGATTATCTTTTATAACAGTATTGATACCAACCATTATCCCCATATATTTATTCCTTAAATTATGCACAGATTCTCTTGATTTTTCCCCAGTTATCCATTTTGATTCTCCAGTATATGTTGATATTTTTCCGTCTAAAGACATAGCATTCTTTAAAACTACGAATGGTTTTTTTAATTTTATATACTTTATAAAAACTTCATTTAGTTTTTTACATTCATCTTCTAAATTACTAATCTTAACTTCTATTCCCGCATTTTCAAGTTTTTTAATACCTTTTCCTTTGACCAATTCATTTGGATCCAAACATCCTATAATCACTTTTGAAATTTTATTTTTAATAATATTATCAACACAAGGTGGAGTTTTTCCATAATGAGAACAAGGCTCTAAATTTACATACATAGTTGCACCATAACTGTCAGAAGCTAAATTATTAAAAGCCTCTATTTCAGCATGATTTTCCCCAAATTCTCTATGATAACCTTTACCAATTATCTTATTATCTTGCACTATAATAGCTCCAACTAAAGGATTAGGATTAACCTTTCCTTCACCTTTTTTAGCTAAATTCATCGCAAGCTTCATATACTTTTCATCCATTAGCATCATCTCTCTTTTTTAAATTTTTAATAATTCTTTAGGATATAAAAAAGCCCTGAGAATATTTTCTCAGGACCTTAAATGAATTTGATTAACCTTATAAATATAATTAAGCTATATATTATAAATTAATAGTAACTTTATTTAAATAAAATATTAATACAATATACTATAATTATTTTTTAATTTTTAATATATAATTGTATCTAATATCTTTTAAATTAAATTTATTTTAAATTATATTTTAATATTAAATTTTTATTTAATATTAAAAAACTCTGAAATATAAATTATTTCAGAGCTTAAAAAACAAATTTTAATAATATACTATTAATAATTAATGTTGTATAAAAATTATACTTAAAATATAATTACCAAAATTATTTCATTAAATATAATACTTAATTATTATTAATCTTCTTTCATCCAGACTATACTGTCGGCTTCGGAGTTTCACCGAATCTGCTAATTTAATAGCTCGCGGGCTTTACCGCCGGTAGGGAATTTCACCCTGCCCTGAAGATTTATTAAATTTGTTAATATTATAACATACTTACTTTTCAATGTAAATATGTTAATGTTTGTTATATTTAATTAATTCCATATTTTCCAGTTGTACTATCAAGAAAGATAGGTAATTCAGGTGGAAAATATGTAAATAAAACAAAAAGTAATATTAATATAATAAAAACTATAATACAAAATTTATAATTTATACCCTTACACCTTTTATAAACATATAATCCCATTAATTGTCCAATTAAAACAGCTAAAAATAATATTATAATATCTATAATTACTGATTCAATACCAAAGACTCCAGTATAAAAATAATATAATAAAGGTACAGTTATTAAAGAAATAATCAATGATACAAGAGCACCAGTAAACCATTTTCTTTTATTTATATCGTATATTTTTCCATTAACTAAATAATAAATACTCCACCATAAAATTATAGGTAATAAAATCATCTTCAAATGTTCCCAAACACTTTCATTCATAGGAAAAAATGCTGCAAGTATTTTATTCTCACCTGTTAACTTATATAATGAATGAATGCAAGCACTTATTATAAATAAAATAGGAATTCCTTTTATAATCCATTTCTTTTGTGGTGATAATGATTTATACATATAGAAACCTCCTTTATTTTAGATTAAAAAAGAAGTAACCTAAGTTGATTAATATCTTAAATTACTCCTTATTTTATTATTCTCTTTAATTGTTTTTATATACTACTTAAGATTTTTAAGAATCAAACTATTTATATTTTATTAAACTTAAACAATAAAATTCTTAATTATATAAAATTTATATTACCCTTAATTTTTATAAATTAAATATATAACTAAATTTATCAACTTTTTATATAAAGAATATAATATTATAAAAGTTCTTTTCTATTTTATGTTGAGGTGATTATTATGAAAAGACCTATAATAGGAATACCTAGTTCTATATCTACTGATAAAAGAACTTATTTTATTGGAGATAATTATGATTACAATAACAATAATTATTCTAAGTCTATTGTAAATGCTTTAGGTGTGCCAATTATTTTACCAGCAACAAAAAACCTTGACGTATTAAATTATCAATTAAATCTTTGTGATGGTTTTTTATTTCCTGGAGGATTAGATATAAATCCACTTTATTATAGTGAATCCCCAAAACCTCTTCAAAATAAATCAAACGAATTAATGGATTGGTATCAAATTACATTGGCTAAAAAAGCTATTAATTTAAATAAATCAATACTTGGAATATGTAGAGGTATGCAATTATTAAACGTAGTTTGTTATGGTTCATTATATCAAGATATATCTTATTTTAAGAAAAATCATATTAAGCATAATCAAGAAAACTATTTAGGTGAAAAAACTCATCTTATAACAACAATAAATAATAGTTTAGTTAATTCTTTATTAGGAAATAAATATATTGTTAATAGTGGACATCATCAATGTATTAATAAACTTAGTAATTGTTTTAAAGCCACTTCATATGCTCCAGATGGTGTTATTGAATCTATAGAAATGATTAATAAAAAATTTGTTATAGGGGTTCAATGGCATCCTGAAATTCTCGCATTAAAAGATTTAAAAATGCTTAATTTATTTAAAAAATTCATAAACAGTTGCAAATAATATAATTCTATTAATTTATATTAAAATACTTTTAATATAACAATATTATAAAACACTTTATATCTCTATCTATTTTTTGTTATATATTGTTTTTTTTTCTTTATTTATAATTTATTAACATTTTGCAAAGTAATTTTATTGTAAAATATTAATTGATAAATATACAAAAGAAAACTAGGGGGATTAATAATGAAAAGTAAGAAAATAGCTATGTTTTTAATTGCAAGTGCAATTTCTACAGGATCATTATTGTATTCATCTTCATTAACGGCATCTGCCGATAATATGAGTACACAAAAAATTGAAAGTAATACAAATATCACTTCAAAAGCTTTAGATTCTAATAATCAATCAGAAGTTAAAAAAGATGTAAAAGATTCTAATTCTAAAGCTAACAATAAAGAAGTGAAAACTAATAATAATGTAACAAAAAATACTGAAACTACTAAAGACAAAAAAACAGAAAATAAAACTATAAAAAGTAAAAATACTGTTGATAAAAAATCTGAAGAAAAAGTAAAAAAAGATATAAATACTACATCTTCTTCAGAAACAAAAAAAATTGATTCTAATAAAGTAAACTCACCAGTTAAAGCCTCAAGTGAAAATACAATATCATCTGCAGTAAAACCAAAATTTCATTCAAAAGTTCAAGAAAATTTATATTATTATATGATGGATCCAGAACATCAAAAATCTGTTGATGTAAAAGCTGTAAAACTTCATAATGGTATTACTAGCAACAACTGCGTTTACTTTGCTTCAGAAGCATTAAGACGTGTTGGAGTAAATATTCCTGAAGAGACTGGATATACAACTAATTTAGAAAAAGCACTAAAAAATGTTGGATGGAAAAAAGTAACTAATTTAAACCAATTAGAACCTGGTGATGTATGTTTTGCTGGAGAAATGCATGCATATATTTTTATGGGATGGGCTAATGAAGAACATACATTAGCTTATGTTGTTGATAATCAAAAGGCATTATTTAATAATAATATATATCATGAAAGAGGATTATATGATGGAAAAAATATAACTCCAACTTCTCATTTCTATGAATATGTAAAAGAAGAAGCTAAAAAGGTTGCTTATAAAACTAGCCCTAAAAAATCTAATTGTAAAACTAATCCTAAAATAGCTGAAGGTACTGTAAGAGTAAATACTTATTTAACTGTAAGAAGTAACCCTTCAGTTAAATCAAAAGCAATTGGAGCATTAAAAAATAATACTAAAGTTGATATTACAGGATTAGATAATCATTTTTATAGAATAAATTATAATGGTGATTCAGCTTATGTTTATTCAGACTATGTAAAAAACTATAAATCAGTAAAAACAGATACAACTAAAAAAATAAATATTAAATCTGAAGTTAAAAAACAAACAGCTATACAATCTGAAGCTAAGAAAATATCAACTGGTACTGTTAATGTTAATAGTTATTTAAATGTTAGAAGCGGTGCTTCAACTAACTCAAGAATAATCGGTTCTTTAAGAAGAAATAATAAAGTTACTATTACAGGTTCAAAAGGTAACTTCTATGAAATAGAATATAGAGGTGGACATGCTTATGTTTCTAAAGATTATGTAAGAATAAATTCAACTTATACAGAAACTACGAAAAATATATCACCTAGTAAAGAAATTAAAAAATCAAATAATTCTACAGATAAGAAAACTGGTACTGTTAATGTTAATAGTTATTTAAATGTTAGAAGTGGTGCTTCAACTAACTCAAGAATAATTGGTTCTTTAAGAAGAAATAATAAAGTTACTATCACAGGTTCAAAAGGTAACTTCTATGAAATAGAATATATAGGTGGACACGCTTATGTTTCTAAAGACTATGTAAGAGTAAATTCTAATTTCATAGAATCATCATCTTCTAATAACGAAAACAAAAGCATGAAGAAAGCTAGAATAACTGCTCGCTCAGGATTAAATTTAAGAACATCTAATACTACTCATAGTAGTTGTATATTAACTATACCTAATAATAGAGTCGTTACTGTATTAGGTAGTTCAAATGGATGGTATAAAGTAAATTATAATGGACATACTGGTTGGGTTTTTGGACAATATATAAGTAAATAATTTTCTCTGTTATATTTTAAAATAGACTTTTTAAGTTAAAATAAAATCTTAAAAAGTCTATTTTTCATATAGTTTATAAATTAAATTTTGTAATTTATTTTATTATTTAAATCTTATATTTTTAAATAATAAAATAGTATAACTTTATATCAAATTAAATTTCTCTATTAATTATTAGATTTTCCTTCTTTTTTATTTATAAGTATTTCCTTTAAAGTATTGTATAGTACGTTTATCTCTATTGGTTTAGATATATGTCCATCCATTCCTGCTTCTAATGACATTGTAATATTCTCTTCAAAAGCATCTGCTGTCATTGCAATTATAGGTATAGATTCTGCGTCATCGTGTACCGAATTTCTTATAGCTCTAGTTGCGTCATATCCATTCATCAATGGCATTTGTATATCCATTAATATACAGTCATAATAATTTTTTTGTGATTTTAAAAACTTTTTTAAAACTTCTTTCCCATTTTTCGCAAGTTCTACCTTAGCAGATGCTTGCTCTAAAAATGATATCGCAATTTCCGCATTTAAATCATTATCTTCTGCTAAAAGAAATCTCTTTCCTTTTAATAAATATTTTATATTACTATTACTAAATGTATTTAATTTATTATTTTGCAAATCATTTACTGATACTTTATAATTTTTATCAATATCAAAAGGCAATTCAATTACAAATTTTGATCCTTTATTTAAATTGCTATGAACTCTAATTGTTCCATCTAGTAATGCTATAAGATTTTTTGTAATAGCTAGTCCAAGACCTGTACCTTCTATATTTTTATTACTTATATTACTACCTCTTTCAAATGGTTTAAATAAATTCTTTAAAAACTCTTCACTCATACCAATTCCATTATCACTTATTGTAAAGTTAACTTTTAGTTTATCTCCACTTTGAATTTGACTAATCTCCATAAGTACATTTCCACCAGAAGGAGTGTATTTAACTGAATTTGATAAAATATTTATAAGTATCTGTTTTGTTCTCATAAAATCGCCAATAATCTTTTTATAAACTATATTTGTCATTTTCACATTATAAGATAATTCTTTTTTTATAGCTTGTTGATATATCATAGAATTTACATCATTTATCATTTCGTTAAAATCAAATAATTCATGTGTTATGTACATTTTTCCGTTATCTATTTTTGCCATATCAAGAATATCATTAATTAACATCATTAAATGATTAGAAGAAATAGATATATTATCTAAATATTGCTCTACCTTTTTTGTATTGTTTATGTTTGTCTTAGCTAATGTTGTCATACCTATAATTCCATTCATAGGAGTTCTTAATTCATGGCTCATATTAGCAAGAAAATCACCTTTTGCACGATTAGCATCTTGAGCTAACCTTAAAGCATCACTAAGTGCTTGCTTCTTTTTCTTCTCCTCTGTTTGATCACTAATAGTTACTATATATTTAGATACATTACTTTTAGGATCATAATTATCTTTTACAGGGAATATATTAAGTCTTAACCATATAGGCTCTAATTCATTATTTTTATAAAATCTAAACTCTTTTTCTAAAGGTTCTTCTTGATTAGCATTTTCAAGCAATTCTTTTATTTCTTCTCTTTCATCTGGATGAATTAAGTTAATAAATGAAAATTTATCTTTTTCTATTTCAATATTATTTATTCCAAGAACTCTTAAACTATTTGAACTAATAAATTCCTTCTTTTTATCCTTTAAATTAAAAACAATAAATACAGCATCTAATGTTTTTGAAAGAACACTTAATATTTCATAACCATCATAAACTTTTTTATTCATTGACTTTATAGCTTTCTTAAATACTGTAGAAACTATTAGAATAAATAAAGCAATTATAACTAATCCAATAACCAAAACATTATCTATATGTTCATAGTATTCATTTAATTCTGAGCATTTTTTTTGAGCATTTTCAATAATTTCATATCCCTTTTTATTATACTTAGTAACTAACGGACATACCTTTTTACCAAGTTCTTTTTTAATCCAATCACCATTGTTATATTTAGCACCTTTAAAAACTTCATCAAACTTACTTTCTACTTGCATTATACTATTGTAAAATTCTTCATAGTCTTTATAAGGACCTAAATAATTATCTTTTATGTACTTAAGTTCATTTTTAATATTATTTTTATCTTTATCTATGCTTGACTTTATATCTTTATAATCATCTTCGTTAGTTAAATTTGATAACTTAGATACACCTACCCCAATATTATTTAAATTACTACTTATTTTATTTACACTAGATGATACATTAAATGTATGATAAAAAATATAGTTTATTTGTTTTTTCAGGCTATCTATAGATCTTATAAAGAATATGAAAAATATAACTAATAAAAGTATAATTATAATATTACTTATAATTGTTATGTTTTTTATTCGTTTTTCATATCCTTCCTTTCTTTTTCTCATATAAATTAATCTCCTATTAGTTTTTGCTATTTAGTAAATTTTCAAATTTATCTATAGGTAGTGGCTTAGAATAATAGTATCCTTGTATTATGTCACAACCTAATTCCCCTAAAAATTCCGCTTGTTCCTTTGTTTCAATTCCCTCAGCAATAATAGGTACTTTTAATGCATTTGCCATATATACTATAGCAGTTAAAATTTTTTCACTTCTTTTATTAACATTTGCATCTTGAATAAAACTACGATCTAATTTTAATATATCTACTTCAATATCTTTAAGCATACTTAAGGAAGAATATCCACTACCAAAATCATCTATAAGAACCTTAAATCCATCTGCTCTTAACTTATTTACAATCTCAATAAGTTGTACAGAGTTTTCCATATAAGCTGTTTCTGTAATCTCTAATTCCAAAACTCCTTTAGGTAAATTATATTTTTTAATAAGTTTATTGAAATGATCATTTAAATTTAAATTAAATATATCTATTCTTGATACATTTACTGATATAGGTACTACTTTTTGACCATTATCAATCCATTTTCTTATTAATTTACAAGTACATTCCCATATATGCATATCCAATTTTGTAATAAATCCATTTTCCTCAAATAAATTTATAAAAACATTTGGTGGAATCATTCCTTTAATTTTATGATTCCAACGTACTAATGCCTCACCTGAAACAATTTCACCTGATTTATATTCTATTTGAGGTTGTATATGTATATTGAATTCTCCATTTTGCATTGCTAACTTAACATCATTAATTAACTCTTGTTGTTTAATTAAATCTCTACGCATTTTACTATCATAAAATTCATATCTTTTTACATAATTTCCTTTAATAGTAGATAATGCAATATTTGCTTTATCACACATTAAATTTACACATTCATCATATTTCTCTACTAAATAAATTCCAAAATTAACTATTATATTAAAATCTAATGGATATATAGATATATTCTTTTCTATATCTTTTATTAAATTAATTATAAATTTCTCATCCGCTGGAACGCACATTGCAAAACTATCAGCTTGTAGTCTTCCAAACCTTACATCTCCAACTAAATTTTTCTTTAGATAATTTGCTATAAAACATAATAATTTATCTCCAGCTTTTAAGCCAAATATATCATTTAAAACCTTGAATTTTGAAATATTCATAACAATTACTGCATATGATAGTTGATTATTTTTTTTAATCATATCTAAAGTTGATCTGTAAAATTCATCCTTATCATATATTCCAGTTAACTCATCATATTTAGCCATATATAAAAGCTTTTGTTCTGATTTAATTTTTTCATCAACATCAGCTATTGTACCTATTATACGTTGTATATTGTTGTCATCATCTTTTACACAATTAATTGTTATCTCACACCATACAAATGATCCATCAAGTTTTTTTAATCGTACAGTAACAATTGTTTTACCATTACCCTCTAAGATATCTCTAAAATATGTATTTAATATAATCCCATAATCTTCTGGATGAAAATACTTACAACAAGTATCTTTACCTGAAAAAACTAAACATGGCTTAGTTGTACTTATAAGAAATTCTTTAATTCCTGCTGAACTATAAAATGTTCTATCTATTGGGTTCCATTCATAAACTATAGCCCCTGTTTGTTCAACTATTATACGATACCTTTCAGCAGTTTCATTTTGCTCCTTTAATATCTTGTTTTGATATTTTATTTTACTAAGCTCTTTTCTACTTATAACATTTCTTATACGTTCTTTAATAACTTTTGAATTATATGGTCTAACAATTAAATCAACGGCACCCATTTCAAGAGCTTTAACCTCATTTTCCGTTTCATCAATCATAGTAACAACAATAACAGGTATCTCATTAATTAAATTATTATTTTTCATTTCAGCCATAACTTCAAATCCATTTTTAATAGGCATTATTATATCTAAAATTACAGCTAAAATCTCGTTACCTTTCTCTTTTATAATATCTAAAGCCACCTGTCCATTTTCCGCTTCTAAAACCTCATATTCATCTGAAAAAATACTCTTTAAAATTTCTCTATTTATATCTATATCATCAACAATCAAAATTTTATTATTTATGTTTTCATTAAAACTTTTGTTATTTATATCTATACTCTCTTCACCATAAATTTTACAACAATTCTTTCCTAACTTCTTAGCTTCTGTAAGAGCTATATATGATATATTATAAAGCTCATTAAAGCTGTTTCCATGTTCCTTTGCTATGGAAATTCCACATGAGCAAGAAACATGGAGTTCTGGAAAATCATAAAAAAATATTAAATTAATACTTTTACATATTTCATAAGCTCTTATTAAAACATCATTTTTATTTTTAATATCCTTAATAAAAATAATAAATTCATCTCCACTAACCCTTGAAATAAAATCATTATCTCTAACTAATGACTTTAATTTTAACTCTACCTTATTTAAAGTTTCATTTCCAAACATTCGTCCATATTTTTTATTTATCTTATTAAAGTTATCAATATCTAATAAAATAAAAGCGTATTTTGTTTCATTATTTTCTTTAATAACTAATTGATTATTTATAAAATCTTCTATTTTCATTTTATTGTATAATTCATTTAATGAATCCAATTCAACTTGCGATTCTAAATATAATTCATGTTTTTTAATTTCATCTATATCAAACTCATTATTAGAATATATATACTCATCTAATAACTGTTTATAAAATTCACTTGAAGAATCATATTTCTCTTTAAGATATTCATTTATTTCTTTATATCTTTTTAAATTATTATGAATATGTCCCTTCTTTTTCATAAAATTATCCCCCATTTTTAATTTTTACATTCTTATAATATAACAGATACACCTCACTAATTTAATAAATTTTTATTTAATTATTAATTCCAAGATTAATTTATACTTGATATAATTTTACAAATTCTTTCATACTCATTTTTTATATCTAAAAAAAGTTCTTTTATTTTATTGTATTTGTGAGCTCTAATATCATTTACAAGTTCTGTGCATAATAAAAATAATGTATGAAAGCTAAGATTTAAAGATATTCCCTTTAATGTATGTGCTTTTATTTCTATTTCTTTATAATCTAAATTATCAACAGCTTCTTTTAATTCATAATATGTATTATCCTTAAGAAAAGCTTTTATAAACTTTTCAACTAAATTAGTATTATTCGCAAATCTGCTTATTATTTCCCCTTTATTTATTCCTAATTTCTCTAATCCATCATCAAAATTCAAAATAAATCATCTCCATTTTATATTATAATTAAATGATACTTATGTTAAATAAATTTATAAACATTATGTAATTAAAAGATATATCAAATCAAAACAATACTAATTTAATATATAATAAATTTTAAAACTTCTACTTTCTTAATTTTATTATAATAATTATATTAAATACTAAACAAACTTTGAAGTTCTTTTTCTGTTAAATGTCTATATTCACCTAAATTTAATTTTGTGTCCAACACTACTTCTCCTATAGCAATTCTCTTTAAATATAAAATATTACATCCAACTGCTTTAAGCATACGTTTCACTTGATGCTTTCGTCCTTCTGAAATAGTAATATATCCTGAAACAACGGATTGATTGTAATTTTTTAAATTTATATTTAACTTTTTAAGTTCATCTTCAAAATCCTTAAATAAGCCATAATCATTAATTTTCACCTTAGCAGGTCTAGTTAAAACTCTACCTTTTATTATATTAACTCCATTTTCTAAGCTTTTTATATTTTCATTACTTAAAGAACCTAATGCCCAAAAGAAATAAGTTTTACATACATGCTTTTCTGGATGCATTAACTTATGTTCAAAATCTCCGTCATTAGTGAACAATAATAAACCCTCAGTATCTTTATCTAACCTTCCAACATGAAATATTCCTTTTTTATCTTCTTCACTTAAAAATTCAAATACAGTTTTATGCTCTTTATCTATCTTTGCAGTAATACACCCAGAAGGTTTATTAAACATATAATATACCTTTTCTGAATATTCTACTACATTATTAAGATATTCTATTTTATCTATCTTTTCATCTATATTAATTGCAGGTACTGTTACTACTTTTTCATTAACTCTTACCTTTCCTTCTTTTATATAAATTCTAACTTCTTTACGCTTTCCAATTGATGACTGTGCTAAAAATTTATCTAATCTCATTCTATTATCTAATTCTCTTTCTTTAAATTATAATTAACCTCTAAATAAACATAATTGTAATTATTAATAAAAATGGAAGAATATATATTAATATTCTTCCATTAAAATATATTTAATTTATAAGTATTTCTATCAAAATTATTTTCTTTCTAATAATGCAACATTTTCTATATGTGCTGTATGTGGAAACATATCAACTGGTTGTACCACTATAGTTTTATATCCTAATATATCAAGTTCCTTTAAATCCCTAGCTAAAGTACTTGGGTCACATGATACATATACGACTCTCTCTGGCTTTACTTCACCTATAGCATTAAGTAATTTATTATCACAACCCTTTCTAGGCGGATCAACTACTATAACATCAGCTTTAACTCCATCTTCTATAAGCTTTGGTATAACTTCTTCTGACTTACCAACAAAAAATTCTGCATTATCAACATTATTTTTTTTAGCATTCTCTCTAGCATTTACTATTGCAGGCTCAACTATTTCAACTCCATAAACTTTCTTTGCTTTTTGTGATAAAAATAGTGTTATTGTACCTGTACCACAGTAAGCGTCAAATACCGTTTCATTTCCTGTTAAGTTTGCATATTCAAGTGCTTTTCCATACAGTACTTCTGTTTGTTCAGGATTAACTTGAAAAAATGAAAGAGGTGATATATTAAATTTAAAGTTTCCAATGTAATCAGTAATACAATCTTCTCCCCATAACGTATAACATTCAGGTGTAAGTATTACATTTGTATCTTTTTTATTTACATTTAGTATAACGCTTTTTAAACCTTTAATTTTAAACTCTAACTTTTGTATTAGCTCATTTATATTTTTTAATTCTTTTCTAGTTGCAACTAAGACAACCATAACCTCTCCTGTTTTGAAGCCTTTTCTTATCATTATATGTCTTAAAAAACCTTCTTTATTAAATTTACCATCAACAAAAGCTGGTTTTATATTGTTTTCTTCCATCCAATCTCTAAAGATTTTCACTATCTTATCTGAATCATCTTCCTGAATAAAGCATCTATCTATATTAATTATGTCATGACTTCTTGGTGCATAAAATCCAATTGATAATTTCCCATTAACCATTCCTACAGGCAATTGAACTTTATTTCTATAATTATATGGATTTTCATTCATACCAATAGGATAATTTACTATATCTTCATTAAGACCACCGATTTTTTTTATACAATCTTTAACTCTCTCATACTTAAAATCAAGTTGTGTTTTATAATTCATATGTTGAATTTTACACCCACCACATTTTTTAAAGTTTTCACATCTTGCTTCTACTCTACCTTCAGATTTTTCTATAACTTCTAATAATTTGCCATATGCATAATTTTTTTTAACCTTAACAATTAAAGCCCTAACCTTTTCTCTCTTTAAAGCTCCTTCAATAAATATAGGAAATCCTTCTATCTTGGCAATTCCCTCACCTTCATATCCTTGTGACAATATATCTAAAGTGTACTCTTTGTTTTTTATAACCATATCGTTTCACCTTTTTCCTAACATGTAATACCGACTTATTATATCATAAAGTTATATAAAAGTTGTATAAATATTGATATAACCCTCTTATCAAATTAATTCATATTCTAAATAAAATTTCTAAGCTTAAAATTAATTTCTATAATATAAAGAGCCGTCAAACTTTCATTTGACAGCTCTTTATAATTATTTAATTTTGTTTGCAATAGATGTAATTAATATACCACTAAAAGTAACAACAATAACTAATCCTAGTCCTAATAAGCTTTTAACTTTTTTTTCATTATAAGAAAAACCTAAAGAAATACTATCTTTCATTTATCCACCTCATGCAAATTATTTATGAAGATATGTTGTTTTATTATATATTATGATTTTTATTAATTATTGTTTTAACTAATTGATAAATTAAATATTTTATTTATAGTATAAAAAATATTTAATATGACTCTATAAAAGTTTCACATTGAGTTAACACATCATTTCTTTCAGTGTTTTTAGTTATTATTAAGTTTCTAGCTTCACACTTACCATTTCCATTATAAAAACAAGATTTTGCATTGCAAGAAACTGTTGGACTAAGTTTTATATCACTACCATCATTAACCATTTGCATTATTTCTCCAATAAAATCAGTATTCCCCAAAGCTTTAAATCCATTTATTATTGATTTTTCTCTATAATTACTACAATGTGTCTGACTTGATGTGTAAGCATTTTCTCCTTCAATAAGAATATATTCTGCTCCACAAAGTCCACCTTCATTATTTATACAACTATGAACTGAACAGCCTAATGTTGTATTCATAAATTATCACACTCCCTTAAGTTATATTATTTGCAAGGAGTGTGATAATATTCTTTTATTTATATAGAATTTTTAATTGATAACCTTTACTATTAAGCTTTTGATCTATCATGAACATTCCAAGTAAATGCTAAGAATACTATTGCTAATATACATGATGCCATAAGTAGTATAAATCCACCATCCCAATTAAACTTATCAACAACAGCACCCATAGCAACTTCTGCTAACACTTGTCCTCCCATGTATCCGAAAAGACCTGTAAAACCAGCTGCTGTTCCTGCTGCTTTTTTAGGAACTAAATCTAATGCACTTACTCCAATTAACATAACTGGTCCATATATTAAAGCTCCAATTGAAGCTAAAGCACAATTTATAATTATTGGATTTGAACTCTTCCAATATATAAATACCCCGATAAATACACCAATCATACAGAATACTCCAAGAGGTGCTCTTCTTCCATGGAATACTTTATCACTAAGCCATCCAATTATTATAGTACCTGGTATTGCTGCATATTCAAAAAGTGCAAATGCAACTGATGATTCTTTCATACTAAAGTTTCTAACTTCTTCTAAATATGTTGGAACCCAGTTTATAACTCCATATCTAACTAAATATACAAAAATATTTGCCAAAGCTACTGCCCATAAATATTTATTTGTAAATACATACTTAAATAATATTTCTTTTGCTGATAATTCTCTTTCTCTATCATCAACTTGAACTTCTGGATAATCATTTTTATATTCCTCTATAGGTGGTAATCCAACTGATTGAGGAGTATCTTTTGCAAATATCATATAAAGAATTCCAATTATAATTGCAATTATTGCTGGTAAATAGAATATTCCTTTCCAGCTGCCAAACATTGAAACACCAATTACTGCTATTGTTGCTATAAGTCCGCCTCCAACATTATGAGCAGTATTCCAAATTGACATTTTTACTCCACGTTCTCTATCTGAAAACCAGTGAGTAATTGTTCTTCCACAAGGTGGCCAACCCATTCCTTGAACCCAACCATTAGCAAGCATTAATATAAACATTAATGTTATACTTGATGTAATTGGAAAGAAGAAATTTACTATACCTGATAAAATAAGTCCTATTCCTAAAAAATACCTTGGATTTGATCTATCAGAAACATTTCCCATAACAAATTTACTAATTCCATATGCTATTCCAAGTGCTGATGCTACAAATCCTAATTGAAGCTTAGTAAATCCTTGATCTACTAAGTAAGCTTTTGCTAATGAAAAATTACTTCTTACAAAATAATAAGTTAGATATCCTATATATATACTAATAAATACTTGAATTCTATACCTTTTATATGCAGAATCTATTTTATCCTTTGGCAACCTAGCTATTGGTTTAGCAGGTTTTAAAAATCCTAATATATCTCTTGTTTGATTAGATAAATCTACTGTCATATCTGCTTTGTTAACTTTTGAAAAGTTTGACATATCTCTTGTCCCCCCTACGATGTCAGAAAATAAAAAAATACCACAAAAGTATATTTTTAATATACTAATTGTGGTCTATTCTCTAAATCTCTGTACCATGTATTAAATTTTGATTAAAGTATAAAAAATTCAAGATAGCGCTATCTCTAATTTTATAATAATATTTTTAGTAAACATTTACAATAGTTATAAAAGTAAAACTTAAAGTTTTACTTTTTGTTCATTTTTTTAAAAAAATTAGCACCACTAAGGGTGCAATAGAATCAGTTGCCAATAATAATCTTTACTTTAGATACATCTTATAATTTTAACATATCTTATAAATAATATACAATACTTTATTATATTTTTTTATAAATTTAAATATTTTCATAAAAAATAACCTTTAGAAATAAATCTAAAGGTTATTTTTAATTAACTTATATAAATTAAACTATTTTACAACAGTTACTTTCATTAAGTTAGTTGCTCCAACTTCTGCAACTGGTACTCCAGCAGCTATAACTACTGTATCTCCAGCTTTAACAAATCCGTTTTCTTTAGCTATTTGTGTTGATTTTTCCATCATTTCATCAGTTGATTCCATTCTTTCTGAAACCATTGCATATACTCCCCATGAGAAAGCTAATTGTTTAGCAACAATTTCGCTTGGAGTAATTGCTAATATTGGGCATTCTGGTCTGCATTGTGATAATCTCTTTGCAGTTGCTCCACTTTGAGTTGATGAAACTATTGCAGCAGCTTGTAATTCATTAGCAGCATTACAAGTAGCTCTGCTTATTACTCCTGATATTGCAGGAACATGATGAGTTGCTGTTGAAGTTGCAACTTTGTATTCTAATTGCTTTTCAGTTTCTTCAGCAATCTTAGCCATTGTTCTAACAGCTTCTACAGGATAGCTTCCGTTAGCACTTTCTCCTGATAACATTATTGCATCTGTTCCATCTAATATAGCATTAGCTACGTCTGAAACTTCAGCTCTTGTTGGTCTTGGGTTTCTGATCATTGAATCTAACATTTGTGTTGCAGTAACAACTGGGATTCCAGCTTTGTTACATTTTTGAATGATCATTTTTTGTACTGCTGGTACGTTTTCTATTGGAATTTCAACTCCAAGGTCTCCTCTAGCTACCATAATAGCATCTGATTCAGCTATTATTGAATCTATATTGTCAACACCTTCTTGGTTTTCTATCTTAGGACAGATAAGGATGTTTTCTCCACCATTTTCATCTAAAACTTTTCTGATTGCTCTTACGTCTTCAACTTTTCTTACGAATGATGCAGCTATCATGTTTACTCCGATTTCACAACCGAATTTTAAATCTGCTTCGTCTTTTTCAGTTAAAGCTGGTAATTTTATTGATACACCAGGAACGTTAACTCCTTTGTGACTTCCAACTAATCCAGTGTTCATAACTTCACAGATTACTTTATTTCCTTCTACCTTTTTAACTTCTAATCCAACTAAACCATCATCTATTAAGATTGTGTTTCCTGGTTTAACGTCATTAGCTAATCCATCGTAGCTTACTGAACATTTAGTTGCATCTCCAAGAACTTCTTCACCAACATATATAGTGAATTCTGAACCTTTTTGTAGTTCAAGCTTGCTTGGTTCAAAGTTTCCAGTTCTTATTTCTGGTCCTTTTGTATCTAAAACGATAGCTATTTCTTTGTTGAATTTTTTAGCTAATTCCTTAACTTTTTTTATTCTTCCTGCATGCTCTTCATGATCTCCATGTGAAAAGTTATGTCTTGAAGCATTCATTCCAGCTTGGATTATTTGTGATAATATTTCTTCATTTTCACTAGCTGGACCTATTGTACAAATCATCTTAGTCTTTTTCATTCGAAATAACACTCCCTCTTTTTTTGTAATTACCCAAAATCTATATATAAAAATTTATTTATAGCATTATTAATTTATTATTTAAAACTATTTTGAAATTATTTCTGCAATTTCATAAGTCTTTTCATCAAATTTTCTTTCCATTGCTAAAGCTTCGTCGATATCCATATCTACTATTTTATTATCAACTATTCCAATAACTCTTGAAGTTTTTCCTTCTTGTAAAACTTCAACTGCCTTTGATCCCATTTTTGAAGCTAATATTGTATCAAAAGCACTTGGGCTTCCACCTCTTTGGATATGTCCTAAAACAGTTGCTCTTGTTTCCATTCCTGTAACTTCTTCAACTTCTTTAGCTAATTCGAAAGCTCCACCTACTCCTTCTGCTAAAAGTACAAGATTGTGCATCTTTCCACTTTGTCTTCCTTCTAGAATAGTTTTGCATAATTCATTTTTATCGAATCCTTTTTCTGGAACTATTATTGCTTCAGCTCCACCTGCTAAACCAGCGTATAAAGCTAAGTCTCCACAATTTCTTCCCATAACCTCAACTATTGAAACTCTTTCGTGAGATGTTGAAGTATCTCTAATCTTATTAATCGCATCTAATACTGTGTTTAATGCTGTATCAAATCCAATAGTATAATCTGTGTAAGCTAAATCATTATCAATTGTTCCTGGAAGACCAATTGTTTTAATTCCTAATTTAGAAAGAAGCTTTGCTCCTGTAAATGATCCGTCTCCACCTATTACTACTAATGCATCTACTCCATATGCTTTTAAGATTTTAACTGCTTTTTTTCTTACTTCTTCTTGTTTAAATTCTGGACATCTAGCTGTTCTTAAAATTGTTCCACCTCTTTGAATAATATCAGAAACTGAACTTCTGTCCATAGTGAATAATTCTCCGTTAATTAAACCACTATATCCTCTTTGAACTCCCATTACCTCTAATCCAGCTGCTATTGCTGTTCTAGTTACCGCTCTAACTGCAGCATTCATTCCTGGTGCATCTCCACCACTAGTTAAAATAGCTATCTTTTTCATGATTACTCCTCCTTATTCACCAAACAGGACACATCTTGTCCCACCGGTAATAAATCTTCCCACGTTTATATGACCGATTATAATTGTACATAAATTGCTGAAAATTATCAATGTTATCAATGTAAATTGTTTAATTTTTTTAATATATTGATATTATATTAAAATATTCTACAATATTCTTTATATTGAATTGTTGTAATCATTCCACATCATTATTATACCCTATGAAATTCAAAATTATATGTAATCTTATTATTTTTTTGGATTTAATTTTTGTAAAAATTTTCATTTATCTTTCATTCAATATTATTGACTATTGTTATTACTTTAATACAATTATTGCATTTTTATTGCCTTTTTATTAATTAATTATTTTATAAATTAATTATTTTTTATATATTTTATAAAGCTTTTATTTGCTATTACATAACAATTATCTACTTATTTCGATAAAATATCAAGAGAAAAAATGAATTTTCTGTATTTTTAGATTTTTTAATAAAAAGCAAAAGAAAGGTATGAAAATCTATATTTTTATCATACCTTTCCTACCTTAATATATAAAATTTTGAATAGTTATACTTTATTTATGCATTTAAATTAAATTTTTCACAAGAATCTTTTCCATTCCTTATTATTAAATAAAAATTAGCTAATGATGTACTATAATAAGGAATTACCCAAAGTAATCCTATTCCTAAAGTTAATATTCCAAGTATCATCCAACCTAAAAATGATAATTGAAATTTAAAGAATCTCCATTTGTTCCCTTTCATTAAACTAAATGACTTTGACAAACTTTCTGATAATGTAAATCCATCAACTATTAAATATTCCACTGGTAAAAAGAATGTATTTATTATAAGCATCATTAAACTTAATGATACTGCAACTAAAATAAGTGAAAATATAACATAACTAATTTCATATTCAAAAAAAGTAATACTAAATATACTTCCTATAAATATAGAAATTAAAATTATTGTTATTACAACTACAACTATTCCTAATATTAACGAAAACCCTGCATATCTTAAATATACTTTAAAATCTTTTGTTATATTATTTATATCAAATTTACCATTCCTAACTAAATTTAAGTATAAATTTATTGAAAATACTCCTGTTAATACCGATATTATAAAAGTTAACACATTATTTGCTATTGATATATTTGATTCATTAAATATAAGTTCAGGAATTCCTGTTAAAATAAAAACTACTAAAGTTACCAATACAAACTTAAGCCAGTTCCCCTTAAGATTTTCTTTCGATAATTTCTTAATTTCCGAATTTTCCATACAATTCCCTCCTATTAAATAATATAAGCATTTGTATAATTCTATTAAACTCATTTATTATATATAACAATATTATAAACTAATCTAATTATTAAAAAATTATGTAGATTTATATTATTTACTTATAGTTTTAAAAAATAAAAAGATGATTTAAAAATTAACTTCTTAAACCATCTTTTTTTATTTTTAAATTACATTTTTAAAGATTTTAAGATTCCACTACCTTTACGTTATCATCACCTAATTTTTCCTTTAATATTGTTATTGCATCACTATTTAAATCAAGCCAACATTCTCTTGAAAGTCTATAACTTTTTCTTAATTCATTATTAAATATATAAACTACTGTTTCACCTTTATATTGATTAAAATTATTTTTTATTTCATTTGCTAATATTTTTGCTTCTTTAGCATCATTTACTCTTATATATATTTTATTTGAATCTACTTTTTCTAGACCTTCAATTTTTTCACATATAAGCTTTGGTGGTTCATCTTCCTTAAGACTTATACGCCCTTTTATTGTAACAAGTGCATCTTCGTTTATACTTTCTCTAACTCTATCTAATGTTCTAGGAAAAACGATAACTTCTATTTCTCCACTTAAATCTTCAAGCTTTAAAAATGCCATTATTGTATTATTTCTAGTAACCTTTTGATTTACTTCTGTTAAAATTCCACCTAATATTACTGTTTGATTATCTTTTATTGGCATTTCACTTGACATATCATCTAAGCTTATACCTTTAGCAATATTTTCTTCCATAGCCTCATAAACTTTAAATATATTACTTATAGTTGTTGTAGTTTGTACCTTTAAACTCTTTCCATACTCATCTAAAGGATGTCCTGATAAATATATACCTGTCATTTCTTTTTCCATTGAAAGGATATGCTTTTTATTAAATTCCTTTATATCAGGATATTTAATTTCTGGCATACTTGCATTTTCTTCATCAAGTCCAAATAAACTAATTTGGCCATCAATATTTCTCTTTCTTTCTCCTGAAACACCATCCATTATTTTTTCATAAACAGCTAAAAGCTTTGATCTATATACTTTAAATGAATCTAAAGCTCCAGCTTTTATAAGACTTTCTACAGCTCTTTTATTAATTGTTCCAAGATCTAATTTATTTATAAAATCCATTATTGATAAAAATTCACCTTTATCATTTCTAGACTTTACTATATTTTCAACGACATTTACTCCAACATTTCTTATTGCTGCAAGACCAAATATTATTTTATCTCCATCAACAGTAAATTTTGAATAACTTTTATTTATATCAGGTGGAACCACTTGTATGCCTAAACTTTCTGCAAACTTTATATATGATGCAACTTTTTCACTTGTTCCCATTACTGAATTAAGCATAGCTGCAATCATTTCAACTGGATAATACTTCATTAAATAAGCTGTTTGATAACCAACAACTGCATAAGCTGCAGCATGACTTTTATTAAAAGCATATGAAGCAAAATCCATCATCATATCGTATATTTTATTTGCTACATCTTCTGATATTCCATTTCTTAAACATCCTGGTACTTCAATATTTCCATCTTTATCTTCTATTCCGTATATAAAGTTTTTTCTTTCTTCTTCCATGACCTTATGCTTTTTCTTTGACATAGCTCTTCTAACAAGGTCACTTCTTCCCATTGAGTATCCTGCAAGCTTTCTAACTATTTCCATAACCTGTTCTTGATATACCATTACTCCATATGTAACATTTAATATATCTTCTAACTCTGGTGTTAAATACTCAACCTTTTCAGGATTTCTCTTTCTTTCAACATATCTAGGTATTTCAGCCATAGGACCTGGTCTATATAATGAAATACCCGCTATAATATCTTCTAATGAATCTGGCTTAAGTTCCTTCATGAAAGCTACCATCCCAGCTGATTCTAACTGGAATACCCCTGCAGTTTTACCTTCACCAATCATCTTATAAACTTCTTTATCTTCAAAGTCTATTTTATCTAAATCTATATCAACATTTCTATTATACTTAATCATATTAACAGCATCATTCATAACAGTTAACGTTCTAAGGCCTAAAAAATCCATCTTTAGAAGACCAAGCTCTTCTAATGTGGTCATTCCAAATTGAGTTACTATCATTTCATCATTCTTTTGAAGTGGTACATACTCAACTAATGGCTTTGATGCTATAACTACTCCAGCTGCGTGAGTTGATGAGTGCCTTGGAAGACCTTCTAAATCTTTACTAACATCAATTAAATTTTTAACACGCTCATCTGTATCATAGGCTGATTTAAGTTCTGGATTTAAATCTAATGCTTTCTCTATTGTTATTCCAAGCATAGTTGGAATCATTTTAGCTATTCTATCAACTTCTGCATAAGAATAATCCATTGCCCTTCCTACATCTCTAATACATGCTCTTGCAGCCATTGTTCCAAAAGTTATAATTTGAGATACATTTTTTTCCCCATATTTATCAACAACGTAATCTATTACTTCTTGTCTTCTTTCATAACAAAAATCAGAGTCTATATCTGGCATACTTACTCTCTCTGGATTTAAGAATCTTTCAAATAATAAACTATACTTTATTGGATCTATTTTTGTTATTCCAAGAGTATATGCAACAATTGAACCAGCTGCTGAACCTCTCCCTGGCCCAGTTGGTATTCCATTATCTATTGAATACTTTATAAAGTCCCAAACAATTAAAAAGTAATCAACATATCCCATTTGCTTGATTACTCCAAGTTCATAATCAAGTCTATCAATAAGCTCTCTTGCCTCTTCACTTTCTTCCCTCATATTAAAGACTTTATCATAATCATATTTATCCTCTTTAATACAATCAAATACTGAATATCTTTCTATAAGTCCTTTATAACATGTATCCCTTAAATATGTATAAGGATTATCTTCATTTTCTGGTAATGGGAATTTAGGTAATTTTGATACATGAAACTCATAATCAAAATTACATTGTTCTGATATCTTTATAGTATTTTCTAAAGCCTCTGGTATATAAGAAAACATATCATACATTTCATCTGGTGACTTTAAGTAAAACTGATCAGAAGGGTATCTACGTCTATTTATGTCATCAACAGTTTTTCCTGTTTGTATACACATTAAAATATCATGTGATTTTGAATCTTTTCTTTCAATATAATGAACATCATTTGTTGCAACTAGAGGTATTCCTGTCTCCTTTGAAAGCTTTATATTTAATTCATTTACTTTTCTTTGTTCTTCCATACCATGATTTTGAAGCTCCAAATAAAAACCTTCTTTAAATATATCATTATATTCTAAAGCTACAGTTCTTGCTTTTTCATAGTTATCATTAAGTAATGCCTTTTGTACTTCTCCTCCAAGACATGCACTTAATGCTATAATCCCTTCACTATGTTTTCTCAAATAATCATGATCTACTCTAGGTTTATAATAAAATCCTTCTATTGAAGCCTCTGAAACTATCTTCATTAAGTTTTCATAACCAATTTCATTTTTAACTAAAAGAACTAAGTGATTTGTACTATTATCTTTATCTATATTTTTAATATGCATTGACTTACTAGCTACATAAACTTCACAACCAAGTATAGGTTTTATCCCTTCTTCCTTAGCTGCTTTATAAAAATCAACACACCCATACATTACTCCATGGTCAGTAATAGCCATACTTTCCATACCAAGCTCCTTAGCTTTCTTTACAAGCTTCTTAACTTTTCCAGATCCATCTAAAAGGCTGTACTCTGTGTGAAGATGTAAATGACAAAATTTTTTATCTCCCACTTACCCACACTCCTTTCATATATAAGAGAAAGGCCATTAGTATGTACCTGACCTTACCTCTTCTGCTATCTTTTCAATTTTTCTAAGTCTATGATTTACACCTGATTTTCCTACTGGAGGATCAAGTAATTGTCCAAGTTCCTTTAAAGATTCCTCAGGATATTGAAGTCTAAGTTCAGCTATCTCTCTAAGATTTTGAGGAAGTCTTTTAAGTCCTATACTATCTCTTATAAGCTTAATACTTTCAACTTGTCTAACTGCTGCATTAACAGTTTTTGAAAGATTTGCTGTTTCACAGTTTACAAGTCTATTAACATTATTTCTCATTTCTTTTTTGATTCTTATATTTTCTAATTCTAAAAGACATGTATGTGCACCTAATATATTAAGTAAATCAACTATTTGTTCCCCTTCTTTTATGTAAATAATAAAACTATTTTTTCTTTGAATAACTTTAGAATTAAGTCCACAGCTATTTACAAGAGCACATAAATCATTTGCATATTCCTCACTATGAGTTACAAATTCTAAATGATATGTTTTTTCAGGGTTACTAATACTTCCCCCACCTAAAAACGCACCTCTTATATAAGCCTTTTTAGTTTCAATAGTATCTACAAAAGAAGGATCTATAGTATAATCTAAACTCATAATACCATCAATTTCTTTTAATATTCCAGTTTCTTCAAGAAGTTCCTTAACTCCCATTTCTGCATCAATAACAACCATATATATATTATTTTTCTTAAGGGAATTACTCTTCTTTACCATAAGTTTAGAGTGAATATCAAAATGTTCTTTTAATAAAGTAAATATAAGCCTTGCACTTGAAGGATTTTCAGTAGTAATCCTAAATGCTAATCCCTTACCGGTAAAAGCAATAGTTCCACTAACTTTCATAATTGCAGATATTTCTGCCAAAGCTTCTCTTTTTGTTATATCAATATATCTACAGATTTCTCCTTTAACTTTTGATGAAAACGACATTTATAAATCTCCTTCTATATACGATAATTCATTTAATATCTAACTATATACAATTCTTAATTATAGCATAATTTAATGTAAATAATTATACCAATGTTGTCAAGGAAATATATATTTTTACATAAACTAATACTTTTTTCTTAATAAATTAGAAAACATAAAAATAATACCTAATAAATTTAAAAATTTTTATTAGGTATTATTTTTATTTATTATATTTTTATCACTTTTTTAATCTCCTGTAAATTTTAGTAATTTCATATATTTTTTTAGCTAATTCATTAGTTAAATCTTCTTTCTTAGCTCTCCACATCCAATTTTCTTCTGATTTTGATGGAAAATTCATTCTTGCTTCATTTCCCAAATTTAAAAAATCTTGCATAAGAGCTATTGATATATTTGATACACTACTCCAAGCCCCTCTTATCATACCCCAATTATAACCCTCTTCTTCAGTAAGTCTTAAATAATTTATAGCATACTTTATATCTTCTTTATTTCCTGTAACCTCAAACCAACCTCTTACGGTATCATTATCATGGGTACCTGTATAAGCTATTGAATTATTTATATAATTATGTGGTAAATAGTAGCTATCCCCTTGAGAGTCAAAAGCAAATTGTAATACCTTCATACCTGGAAAGCCTGTTTTATTTCTAAAATCTATTACTTCTTTAGTTAAATATCCTAAGTCTTCTGCTATAATATTAACTTCTCCAAGTTTTTCTTTTATAGCATTAAATAATTTAATTCCAGGACCTTTTACCCACTTACCATTTATTGCAGTTTTATCTCCATAAGGAATCTCCCAATATGATTCAAAGCCTCTAAAATGATCTATTCTTAAAACATCATAAATACTTAAACTTTGTCTCACTCTCTCAACCCACCAATAATAATCTGTTTTTTCTAAATAAGCCCAATTATATATTGGATTTCCCCAAAGCTGTCCAGTTTTTGAAAAAGCATCTGGCGGACAACCAGAAACTTTTATAGGCCTTTTATTATTATCTAATAAAAATATCTTGGGATTAGACCAAATATCTACACTATCCTCAGCTACATATATAGGTATATCTCCTATTATTTTTATACCTAATTTATTTGCGTAATTTTTAAGCTTATTCCATTGTTTAAAGAAATTATATTGTAAAAATATCCAGTAATTAATTTCTTCATTTAATATTTCTTTATATTCATACAAAGTTTTGCTATCTCTTAACCTTATTTTTTCATCCCAATTTTGCCAACTTACTAGAGAAAATTTTTCCTTAAGAGCCATAAAAAATGCATAATCTTCAATCCAAAATTTATTTTTTTCCCTAAATATCTCTATTTCTTTTTTATTTATTTCTTTTGAATTTTCATATGCCTTTTTTAAAATTTTCATTTTATTTTTAAATAATTTAGAATAATTTATCTTAACCCTATCTTCACCAAAATCTATATTTTCATAATCTTCTATTTTTAAAAATCCTTCTTCTCTTAGATTATCAAAATCAATAAAATATGGATTACCTGCAAATGCAGAAAAACATTGATAAGGTGAATCTCCATAACTTGTATGCCCTAAAGGTAATACTTGCCAATAAGTTTGTCCAGACTCATTTAAAAAATCTATAAATTCAAATGCTTCTTTTCCTAATGTTCCTATTCCATATTTCCCTGGCAAAGATGATATATGCATTAAAATTCCACTTGACCTTTTCATAATATACCTACCTTCATGTTTAATTCATAAATATTAATTCTAAAAATTTTTATTTACATATAATGTTAAATTAAAATCATTAAAATTTTAAGATTAATATTATATTTTATATATACTTATATTAATTTCGAAAATTACATGTCCATAAATAAAATTCTAAAACTATTTATTTTCTATTTTTAAATTAAAATAACAATAAAAAAAGAACTGAATAGAAAAATCCTTAAATATTAAGAATTCTATTTAGCTCTTTTTATTTAAATAATCAAATACTAATTTTCTTGACTATTGGTACTTTCTCTTTTATGTTTCTTTTCTGTCTTATCTCTCTCTTTTATACGTTGTGAAAGGTACATGTACTCAATTATTTTCTTTCTATCATATAATAATTTCTTTTCCATTATAGTTTCAACTAATACTTGTGCTAAATAATCTGAATCATGCTTTATAGTTCCTTTACTTACTCTTACAAGATTTTTCTCAACTATGTCGATTCCAAGATCATTTAGTTTTTTATTATCAATTTTAACAGGTTCTGATCCTTTTTCCTTATACTTTTCCTTCATAAAATCGCTTATACTACCTACATTTGCAATAACACAATCAACTATATTTTTCCCACCATATTTTCTTAAAATTTTTATATGATCCGATACATTAAATCCATCAGTTTCTCCTGGTTGTGTCATTACATTAGATATATATATTTTAAAAGCATTTGATTTCTTTATTGTGCTTACAATACCATTTACTAAAAGATTCGGAAGAACACTTGTGTATAAACTTCCTGGTCCCATAACTATAGCATCAGCTTCTTCTATTGCCTTAATTGCTTCCTCTAAAGGTTTAGCATCTTTAGGTTCAATAGATAACTTATTTATTTTTGATTTCTGCTTTATAGCTTCTTCTGGTATATAAGATTCACCTATTATAGTATTTCCATTTTCAAGTTCTGCAATTAGTTTCATATCATCTAATGTAACAGGTAAAACTTTACCAGTTACAGCAAGAACGGAGCTCATCTTTTGTACTGCTTCTTCAAAGTTTCCTGAAACTCCATCCATGGCAGCTAAAAATAAGTTACCAAAACTTTGTCCTTTAAGCCTTCCATCCTTAAATCTGTATTGAAGAAGATCTTCCATCAAAGGTTCAGTATCAGCTAATGCCAATATACAGTTTCTTATATCACCTGGTGGTAACATTCCAAGATCTTCTCTTAAATCTCCAGAACCTCCACCATCATCACCAACAGTAACTATAGCTGTTATATTTGATGTATAATATTTTAATCCCCTAAGCATCGTTGAAAGTCCAGTGCCACCACCTATAACAACTATTTTGGGACCTTTTACTAAAAGTCTTTTTTCAGTTATTAACGTCTCTATCTTTCTACTATCTAAAGACATTCTTATATAACCTTTATTCATAAGTGCAATAACAGACTTCATTCCCTCTGTTATTGATATATATATAACAAATATCCCAGTAACATTAAGACATATATAAAATAATTTATAATAAATATCATAAACTCTATGAGTAACTAATTCATTAAATCCAAATGCTATTAAAAGCACTCCAAATAATCCAAATGCAATCCATCTCTTAACTCTAATGCCAGGTTTAATCCAATCAGAGAGCCTCATAGTTTCTTTTCTCCCTTGTTTACATCTTCAATTATATCTCTATGCTCAATGCCTGTTTTATATCCTTCTTTTGATAAAAGCTCATAAACTTTATTAGCTATTGCAACAGATCTATGTCTTCCCCCTGTACATCCTATTGAAATAATAAGCTGTCTCTTTCCTTCCTTAGTGTAATTAGGAATTAAAAATTTAAGCATATCCATAAGTTTTTCCAAAAAGCCTTCTGTTTCTTTTTGCTCTAAAACATACTTTTGAACCGGCTCTTCTAAACCTGAAAACTGCTTTAACTCCGGTATATAAAATGGATTTGGAATAAATCTAACATCAAATACTAAATCTGAATCAACTGGTATACCATATTTAAATCCAAAACTTAAAACAGTTACTGAAAGTTCTTTATCTGGCTCTTCTGCTGAACCATAATATGAATTCATTTTTTCCCTTAAATCTCTAATTGCATACTTTGATGTATCAATTATTACATCAGCTCTATCTTTAACTTCTCTAAGTTTATTTCTTTCTTCAATTATTCCTGTAAGTACACGAGACTTTGGTGAAAGAGGATGTGTTCTTCTTGCTTCTTTAAATCTCTTTACTAATACTTCATTTGATGCTTCTAAAAATAAAATTTCATATTTAAAATCATTATTTTTTAAGTATACTAAGCTCTCAAATAAATCATCAAAGAATATTCCACCTCTTATATCAGTAACTATTGCTACTTTTTCTATATTTCCATTCTTACATGCTTCAGCAAATTTTGGTATTAATTGTGGTGGAAGGTTATCAACACAAAAGTATCCTAAATCTTCTAAACTTCTTGTTGCTTCTGTCTTTCCTGCTCCTGATAATCCTGTAACTATTACGAATCTCATACTTACTCCTCCTTTAAAAGTCCTATATATATAATTATATCATATATACTTTTTAATATATAATCTAACCTTCAATGTAGCTATTATAATATTAGCAATAAATTATATTATAAATCACTACTTTTATATTTTATAGACTATTTAAATAACTTAATAAACTCTTTATTTTTTTCATTATTAAATATAAAATTATTTTTGATGTTTAATATATAAAAAATAAGCTCATAAAAATGAGCTTATTTAAAAATTATAAATTATTAAATTATAAATCTTCTCCTATTATTCTAACTTCCGGATGAAGATCTACTCCAAATTGATCTTTAACTTCTTTTTGAATATGAGCTATAAGGTCTAATATATCTTTAGCTGTTGCTCCACCTTTATTTATAACAAAGCCTGAGTGCTTTGATGATACAGCTGCTCCACCTATTGAATAACCTTTAAGTCCAGCATCTTGAATTAATTTTCCTGCAAAATATCCCTCTGGTCTTTTAAATGTGCTTCCTGCTGATGGATATTCTAACGGTTGTTTAGATTCTCTTTTTTGAGTTAAGTCTTCAACCACATTCTTTATATCATCATATTCACCATTTTTTAAATTAAAAGTAGCTTCTAAAACTATTCCATTTTCAGTCATAACTTTTGAAGTTCTATATCCTAATTTTAACTCTTCATTATTATGACTTACTATACTTCCATCTTCTAATAATACTTCTGCACTTTCAATAACATCTTTAATTTCTCCGCCATAAGCACCTGCATTCATAAATACAGCTCCACCGATAGATCCTGGTATACCACAAGCAAATTCCAAACCTGTTAACTTATTGTTTAAAGCTTCATTTGAAACATCCTTTAAAAGTGCTCCAGTTTCAGCAATAATCTTATTACCTTCTACTCTTATTGAATTAAGTTCTGTAAGCTTAATTACTACTCCTCTTATTCCACCATCTTTAACAAGTAAGTTTGAACCATTTCCTATAACATAATAAGGAATGTTATTTTCTAAACAAACTTTTATAGTTTTAACTACTTGCTCTTTTGTATTAGGCTTAAGCAACACATCTACTGGTCCACCAACCTTGAAATATATATGATCACGCATTTTTGCATTTAACTCTATTTGATTTTCTGAATATATGTTTTTGAATAATCCACTATACTTATTCATCCATAAAACTCCTTGAAATATATTTTTTTTACAATTAATTAGTATATTCTAAATTGGAAATTAAAACAAGTCTTTTACTATTACATTTATATTATTTTAATTAAATTTTAGTTCCATTAAAATATTCTATTATACTTTTAGCTGCTTTTTTATCTATGCTCGGCGTATCCAATAATTCTTGTAAAGTTGCCTTTTTAACATTTTCAACACTACCAAATTTCATAAGAAGCTCTTTTCTTCTCTTTGCCCCTATATTAGGTATATCATCTAATATAGAATGAAGTGTTCTTTTATCCCTAAGTGATCTATGATATGTAATTGCAAATCTATGTACTTCATCTTGTATTCTTCTTATAAGTTGCATAAGATTTGAACTTCTATTTATTATAAGCTCCTCGTTATTATATATAATACCTCTAGTTTGATGCTTATCATCCTTTACAAGTCCACATACAGGTATTTCTATCCTTAGTTTATTTAGAACTTCTAAAGCTATATTAATTTGTCCCTTTCCTCCATCCATCATTATTAAATCAGGAAAGTTAGAAAATTTACCATTTGAAAATACTAAGTTTCTTTCTTGAATCTCTTTTATTTCTTTTAAACCATGTTCAAATCTTCTTGTCAATATTTCTCTCATACTATCATAATCATTGGCACCTTTTACAGTTTTTATTCTAAACCTTCTATAATCACTATTTTTTGCTTTACCATTTTCAAAAACAATCATACTTCCTACAGAATCTACCCCTTGTATATTAGATATATCATAAGCTTCTATCCTATTTGGGATATCATCTAAATTAAGTAACTGCGCAAGTTCTTCTAAAGAAATTTTATTTATTTCTTTTTCTTTTAAAATTTTATCTTTAAATTGCTGTAAAGTTATTTTAGCATTTTCCTTTACCATATCTAACATACTTTTCTTCTCGCCTTTTTTAGGAATTTTAATCCAAACCTTCGATCCTCTTTTTATTGTTAATAATTCTTCCAAAATATCATGATCATCAACATATGGTAAATATATATTCTTAGGTATTTTAGAAGCCCCACTATAAAAACTAACTATAAATTTAGATATAACTTCGCTTTCTTCTTCACCAAAAGTATTTTCAATCATAAAATGCTCTCTTCCAGTTACTTTTCCTTCTCTTAAAAAGAAAACTTGAACACAGCTATCTTTTTCATCACTATATATATTTATAAAATCTTCATCTTCATCAGTTATTTTAAACATTTTCTGTTTTTGAACTAAAGTATCGATTGCTAATATTTTATCTCTATAAGATGCTGCTTTTTCAAATTCTAAATTATTAGCAGCCTCTTCCATATTCTCTTTAAGCTCTTTAGTAACATCTTTATCTTTTCCATTTAATATATCAATTACTGAATTTATCATTTTTCCATAATCAGCCTTCGAGACATAACCTCCACAAGGTGCATTGCATTTATTTATATGAAAATTTAAACAAGGCCTTGTTCTTTCTCCATATTCAGTTATAGATCTTTTACAAGTTCTTATTGGAAAAACTTTTCTTATTAAATTTATAGTTTCATATACGGCAGCTCCATTAGTATAAGGTCCAAAATACTTATTACCATCTTTTGCAAAATTTCTTGTTATAAAAACTCTTGGAAAGTCTTCATTAGTAGTTATTTTTATAAAAGGATAAAATTTATCATCTTTTAAAGATATGTTATATTTCGGACTATGCTTTTTTATTAAATTACACTCTAATATTAATGCTTCAATTTCAGAATCAGTAATTATATATTCAAATTCAGCTATATTTTTCACCATAGCTCTTACTTTTTCTGAATGATTTTTTGAATTTCTAAAATATTGCCTTACTCTATTTTTTAAATTTTTTGCTTTACCAACATAAATTATTTCTCCAAGATTATTTTTCATTAAATAAACACCTGGATTATCTGGTAATATCTTTAATTGATATTCAAAATCAAAAATTCTAATCACCTCCAAGCTATAATAATTATTATATAAATAATTATATCACTTAAGCAAAATAAAAATATAATTAAATTATAGATAAATTAAATAAATAAAAAAGAGCATTTATAAATGCTCTTTTTTATTTATTTAATTCACTATTCATTACTTTTCCAGCAACTGTTGCAGCTTTTCCAGCTCCAAATCCACCTTCTTCAACTATGACTGCCACAACTATCTTAGGATCATTTGCCGGAGCAAATCCAACAAACCAAGAATGTGGAGTTGCAGGACTACCATCTGCATTATTGTGATCTGCTGTTCCAGTTTTACCAGCAGCATTTATTCCATCAAAGAAACTCCATTTTCCACTTTTTACATTTTTTTGAACCAATCCTTGCATATATCCTTTAATAATTGTAGCTTGACCTTCAGTCATAGCTTTTCTATATTCTTTAGATTTCATTGTTTCAACAGTTTTTCCTTTGTCATCAACAACACTTTTTACTAATTGTGGCTCCATTATAACACCATTATTTGCAACTGCTGAAGTTGCTAGTGCCATTTGTATAGGAGTTGCAAGTATACTTGCTTGCCCAATACCACTTCTTGCTATATCACCAATTTGATAACTTTCAAGCTTTGGAAATTCACTTGGAGATATAGTAAAACCATTTGCTGGTATCTGACTATTAAATCCAAAATTTTCTGCTGTTTTTAATAACTTATCATTTCCAAGTTGCATAGCAAGTGTTCCATAAACAACATTACTTGAAACTATAAATGCCTTTCTTAAATCAATATTTCCATATGAAGCTCCACCTGCATTAGCTAAATTTTTTCCATCTTGGAATTTAATTTCACCACTATCATTAAAGGTCTTGCCTGTAACATCTGGAATATTTTCAAGCGCACTTGCTGTTGTTATTATTTTAAATGTTGATCCTGGTGGATATTTTCCTGCTGTAACTCTATTTATAAGTGGACTATTTAATTTATCTCCTGAATTTGCTTTCTTCATTTCAGCTTCTAAATTATTTGGATTAAAACTAGGCTTTGAAACAGATGCTATAACTTCTCCTGTTTTAGGATTAAGTGCGACAACTGCACCTCTATTATTTCCTAAAGCATTATATGCTATTTTTTGTAAATTTGTATCAAGAGTAGTAATTACTGTATTTCCTATTTTATTTTTATCATTATTTCTATTTTCAAAAGCTTTTTTTAAATTATCTATACTAAAATTATGAAGTAATTCATTGAAACTTGATGATGTACAAGTTGTAAGCTGTTTATCATAAGAATTTTCAAGCCCTGATATTCCAAATCTACTATCAACATATCCTATTGGATGAGCATACAAAGCTCCATACTCATATTCTCTCTTTTGAGTATTATTTTTTTCTCTTACACTTTTTGCAATTACATTCCCATCTCGATCTTTTATTTCCCCTCTTAAAACTTCATTTCTCTTAGCCCATGATCTTTGATTACCTGGCATCTCTGAAATTTTAGGAGCTTTAAACACCTGAAAATAAGCCATATATGATATAAGGGCTATAAGTAAAAATAAGAAAACAATCATTACTTTTGTTACACTATTTTTAATATCACCTTTCATTCTAGCCCTCCTCTGATATTTTCTGTAATATTCCTAATGCAAAAAACATTGTTAATATTGATGAACCACCGTAACTAATAAGAGGTAATGCTATACCTGTTAATGGTATTACTGCAAATACTCCACCAATAATAACAAGTACCTGACAAACTATCATAGCACTAAATCCTACTGCACTTAATTGTGAAAATTCATCATCAGTTACAAATGCTGTTCTTATACATCTATAAAATAATAAGAAATATAATATCATTATTCCTATACCAAATATCATACCCTGTTCTTCACATATTATCGCAAAGATATAGTCTGTTGTATGTACTGGCACATATTGTGGATACCCTTCTCCAAGTCCTGATCCAAACATTCCACCTGAAGAAATAGCATATAGACCTTGAACTATTTGATATCCCTGATCTTGAGCATATTCCCATGGATTTTTCCATATTAAAACTCTATCTCTTACGTGTCCAAAAAATTTATATGCTCCAATTGAACCTATTACTGAAAGTCCTAAACATGTAAATATATACTTTTTCTTTCCTGTTGCAATATACAGCATAGTTACGGATATTCCAAAGAAAATAAGTGCAGACCCTAAATCTCTTTGAAGAACCATACAACCTAAACTAAACATTACTACAAGTCCTGGTCTTATAAGATTTTTAAAGTTCCCCTTTGAATTATCCCCAACCTTATATTCCTTAAGAGCAGCTGCTAAATACAAAACCAATGCTATTTTACCAAACTCTGAAGGTTGAAAGCTTATAGGACCTATTATTACCCAGTTTTTAGCTCCAAAAACTACTTTACCAAATAAAAGTGCCATAGGCATAAACACTATTACACCAATCATGTATAAATTTTTATACTTAGCAAAATTTTTAAAGTTAGGAAATGCTTTAAGTACTATAATAAATACTACTATACTTGCTAAAAACCAAATAAGTTGTTTTTCTGCAACCTTTGGATCAAGTCTATAAAGCATAGCTATACCTATAACTACTAAAATACACGAAAATGTAAGAATAAACTTATCTCCCTCTGGATAAAATTTTCTTACAATCAAATTAGCAATAAATATAACTACACATAATATTCCACCTAAATATAATGCATCTTTATCTATAGGAGCTTTTAAAAGTGCTAGGTTAGTAAAAAGAGCTATACATAATAAATATGTTAATCCAAGCATTATTCTTTCTTTATTGTCTTTTTTCATTTAATCACCCCACCACTATCTAAGGAATAACCTTGAATATAGCTGTTCCTATAGCAATTTGATCTTTTGGAAATAACTTAACCTTACCATTTATTTTTTCACCATTTAAATATGTTCCATTAGTACTATTTAAATCTTCTAAAATAAGTACATTATTTTTTGCCATTATTCTAGCATGGTTTCCTGATACATATTTATCAGTTAATATTATGGTATTGTTACTTCTTCTACCTATTGTGGCTAAATCTCTTATAGGGACTACCGACCCAACTTTTAGCGATGTATTTTCACCAGCCTTTACTATTTCTATACCTAGATATCTCTTTTTATTAGGTATAGGTCTTCTATTGCTAGCTTTTTTATTGGCAGTACTTGGATTTCCACCGCTTTTAACATCTTTAGCCATTATTTTTAAGGCGTATACAATTATGAAATATAATATTACTATAAAAATTATTCCAAATACACCTGCAATAAATTTTGAAAAATCCATCTTTTCACCTCAAAAAAAATACTTTATCTTTTTGATTATACACCAAAATACCATTAAATTCATACATTTATCTTACAATTAATAAACTATATAATAATTAACTAGGTATTTAAGTAAAATATCTTAAAACCTAGCTAATTATTTCATAATTTTATTTTACTTTAATATCTTACGTAAATATTGGCCAGTATATGAATCTTTTATGTTACATATTTCTTCAGGTGTTCCTGTTCCCAAGATGGTACCACCTTTATCTCCACCTTCTGGTCCTAAATCTATTATATAATCAGCACATTTTATCATATCTAAATTGTGTTCTATAACAATAACTGAATTTCCTGAATCAACTAACCTTTGTAGTATTCCAACTAATCTATTAACATCGTCTATATGAAGACCTGTTGTTGGTTCATCTAATATATATAAAGTTTTTCCTGTACTTCTCTTTGAAAGTTCAAATGCCAGCTTTATTCTTTGTGCTTCTCCACCAGATAATTGTGTTGATGGTTGACCAAGTCTTATATAACCAAGTCCTACATCATATAATGTTTGAAGCTTATTTTTTATTCTTGGTATATGCTCAAAAAATTCTAACGCTTCTTCCACTGTCATATTAAGAACATCATCTATATTTTTCCCCTTATATTTAACCTCTAAAGTTTCTCTATTATATCTCTTTCCTTTACAAACTTCACAAGGTACATATACATCAGATAAAAATTGCATTTCAATTTTTATAATTCCATCTCCTGAACAAGCTTCACATCTTCCACCCTTTACATTAAAGCTAAACCTTCCTGGTTTATATCCACGCATTTTTGCTTCTGGTGTTTGCGAAAATAATTCTCTTATTATATCAAAAGTACCTGTATAAGTGGCTGGATTTGAACGCGGTGTTCTTCCTATAGGACTTTGATCTATATCTATTATCTTATCTATATTTTCAAAACCTTTAATTTCTTTATGATTTCCAACTGAATTTTTACTCTTATTAACTAATTTATTTAATCCTTTATAAAGAATTTCATTAACTAATGTACTCTTTCCTGAACCTGATACTCCAGTTACCATAGTCAATACTCCAAGTGGAAAGTCTACCGTTACATTTTTTAAATTATTTTCTTTAGCTTTAACTACAGTAATTTTATTTCCATTACCTTTTCTTCTTTCATTCGGAACTTCTATTTTTTTCTTTCCTGTTAAATATTGAGCAGTTATTGAGTTATCATTTTTCTCTATTTCTTCTAATGTACCTGCCGCAACAATTTCTCCACCATGCTCTCCAGCTCTTGGACCAATATCAACAATGTAATCAGCCGCTCTCATTGTATCTTCATCATGTTCTACAACTATTACTGTATTACCAACATCTCTTAAATGTTTTAGTGTCCCTATAAGTCTATCATTATCTCTTTGATGAAGTCCTATACTTGGTTCATCCAAAATATATAAAACACCCATAAGGGCTGAACCTATTTGTGTAGCAAGTCTTATTCTTTGAGACTCTCCACCTGATAATGTACCTGAATTTCTTGAAAGATTTAAATAATCCAATCCTACATTAACTAAAAATTCTAATCTACTAATAATTTCTTTTAATATTTGCTCGCTTATTATTTTATTTTTTTCTGAAAATTTTATAGATTTTATAAAATCTAATTCATCTTTTATAGACATTTGAGTAAATTCATAAATATTTTTATCACCAACAGTTACAGATAATGCTTCCTTTGAAAGTCTTGCCCCCTTACATTTTGGACAATGTTTATTACTCATGTATTGTTCTATTTCACCTTTTATTAAATCTGAATTTGTTTCTCTATATCTTCTTTGAAGGGCATTTATTTCACCTTCCCATACAGAATTATATGTTGCTTTTACACCATCTTTAACATAATCAACCTTTAATCTTTTACCTTCTGTTCCATATAACAATACTTTAACAACTTCATTTGATAAATCTTTTATTGGTGTATTTAAATCAAAGTTATATTCTTTGCTTAAAGCTTTTAAAAAGGCAAATGTCCATGAATCTTCTTTTAGTCTACCTTCACCCCAACAAGCTATGGCACCTTCCATTATACTTAAATCTTTATTTGGTATTATTAAATTTTCATCTATTTCAATTAATGAACCAAGTCCATCACAATAATCACATTTACCAAAAGGTGAATTAAAAGAAAACATTCTAGGTGCTAATTCCTCAATACTTATATTACAATCAGGACAAGCAAAATTTTCACTATAAAGAGTATCTTCTCCACCTATCTCATTAATAATAACTAATCCTTCTCCAAGCTTTAATGCCGTTTCTATTGAATCAGTTAACCTTTTTTCTATTCCTTCTTTTATTACTAATCTATCTACAATTGCTTCTATATTATGCTTTTTATTCTTTTCTAATTTTACTTCATCTTCCGTAAGGTCATATACCTCACCATCTATTCTTGCTCTTATAAAACCATTTTTCTTTATATTTTCTAATAATTTTTCATGAGCTCCTTTTCTACCTCTTATAACTGGTGCTAAAATTTGAACTTTTGTTCTCTCTTCTAACGCCATAACTTTATCAATTATTTGATCTACAGATTGTTTGCTTATTACTTTTCCACACTTTGGGCAATGTGGAATTCCTACTCTTGCGTAAAGCAATCTTAAATAATCATATATTTCTGTTATAGTTCCAACTGTTGACCTAGGATTTTTACTTGTTGTTTTTTGGTCTATTGATATAGCTGGTGATAATCCTTCGATATTTTCAACATCTGGTTTATTCATTTGACCTAAAAACTGTCTTGCATAAGCTGAAAGAGATTCCACATATCTTCTTTGACCTTCAGCATATAATGTATCAAAAGCTAATGATGATTTACCTGAACCTGAAAGTCCAGTAAATACAATTAACTTATCTCTAGGTATTTCTAAACTAACATTTTTTAAATTATGTACTTTAGCTCCTTTTATTATAATTTTATCTTTCATATAACTACCTCTCTTTTAACTTAAGTTTATAATTAAATACACGAACATATATTCTCATTATTAATTTTAAATTTATCTCTCTTTATTGTCAATTATACCATTCATTCAGTTCTTTAATAATTAATATTATTTAATAATTATATACTTTATTTGAATAAAAAAAGCTAAACAATATAATATTATATTGTTTAGCTTTTATTTCATTTATGTATAAACTCTTTATTATAAATTTTTTTCTCTTATTATTATTTCAGCAGCAGCCTCTGCCATTTCTCCTGTAAATCTTACACATTGATCTTTGTGTTCTTTTGAACCCATAACCATACCTTTTGTTAACACACTACAGCAAGTTAGCTTATTTGCTTCTCTAAATCTATCATGTAATTCTTTTGATAGTTCTAAAGTCTTATTTACCTCTTCTCCACCTAGTTCATTTCTACCAAATATCATTCCTATAGCCATTACAGCACCTGTTAAAGCTCCACATGTACATCCAGCTCTCCCTATTCCTACTGGAAATCCTGATGCAAATTTTATTACGTCATCACTTAACTCTGGCATAAATTCATCTTTTAAAGTTTTAACTATAGATTCTGAACAGAACAGTTGTCCATCTCTGTAATATTTTTCAGCTGTTTCTTTTATTCTAAGTAATCTTTCATCTTTCATAATTAACGCCTCCTAAATTATATACAAAATAATTTTATCATATTATTTAATTATATTCTGTTATATTTCTTTCACTTTTTTTATTAAAACACTTCTGTTATTTAATTATTTTCCTTTAATAATTTATAAATTTGGTCTATCTTATAAATAAAAAAGCTAACCGATAATCTTTAAAATACCGATTAGCTTTTTATTATTTTTTAAGTTTATTTATCATATCTCTAAGTTCAGCAGCTCTTTCAAACTGAAGATTTTTAGAAGCATCCATCATTTCATCTGTATATTTCTTAATTAAATCTTCTCTTTCTTTCTTAGTCATATTTTTAGGTTGATGTTCTATTTCATACTTAGTTTCTTCTTCAGCCACTTTAGTAGCTTCTATTACTTCCCTTACATCCTTTATTATTGTCTTTGGAACTATATTATGCTCTTTATTGTATTCCTTTTGTATTTCTCTTCTTCTTTCTGTTTCTTTAATAGCCCTATCCATTGAACCTGTTATTGTATCTGCATACATTATTACTTTACTTTCTGAATTTCTAGCTGCTCTTCCTATTGTTTGAATAAGTGAAGTTTCTGATCTTAAGAATCCTTCTTTATCAGCATCTAAAATTGCAACTAAAGCAACTTCAGGAATATCAAGTCCCTCTCTTAAAAGGTTTATTCCAACTAAAACATCATATTTTCCAAGTCTTAAATCTCTTATTATTTTCATTCTTTCAATTGTATCTATATCTGAATGCATATAAGTTGTTTTTACACCAAGTTCTATTAAATACTTAGTTAAGTCTTCTGCCATTTTTTTAGTTAATGTTGTTATTAAGGTTCTAAAACCTCTCTTTGTTGTACTTATTATTTCACTATACAAATCATCTATTTGTCCATTTACTGGTTTAATAACAATTTCAGGATCCAAAAGTCCTGTAGGTCTTATTATTTGTTCTGCCACAACCTTTGAATGTTCTTCTTCATATTTTGCAGGTGTAGCACTAACAAACACAACTTGATTTATTTTCTTTTCAAACTCCTCAAATTTTAATGGTCTATTATCATATGCACATGGAAGTCTAAATCCATATTCAACTAGCGAATCTTTTCTTGATTTATCTCCAGCATACATAGCTCTAACTTGAGGAAGCGTCACATGACTTTCATCAATAAACATTAAGTAATCATCTTTTGGAAAATAGTCTAACAATGTTTTTGGTGGAGTTCCTGGCGCTCTTCCATCTAGTATTCTTGAATAATTTTCTATCCCACTACAATATCCCATTTCTCTTATCATTTCTATATCAAAATTAGTTCTTTGTCTAAGCCTTTGAGCTTCAAGCAACTTATCTTGTGAATTAAGCTCTTTAAGCCTGTCTTCAAGTTCTTCTTCTATTCTATTTATTGACCTATCTAAAACTTCTTTTGATGCAGCAAAGTGAGATGCTGGATAAATTTGCGCATGATTTCTTTCTCCTAAAATTTTTCCTGTAAGAACATCAAACTCCCTAATTCTATCAATCTCATCACCAAAGAATTCTACTCTTATTCCTTTGCTTGAAGATGATGCTGGAATAATATCTAAAGAATCTCCTCTAACTCTAAATGTTCCTCTAGAAAAATCAACATCATTTCTTTCATATTGGATTTCAATAAGTTTCTTTATTACTTCATCTCTATCTTTTATCATACCTTGTCTAAGACTTATTGTAAGCTTTTTATACTCATCTGGATTACCTAATCCATATATGCAAGATACTGAAGCAACTATTATTACATCTTTTCTTTCAAATAATGCTGATGTTGCTGAGTGTCTAAGCTTATCTATTTCATCATTTATAGATGCATCTTTTTCAATAAATGTATCTGTTTGAGGTACATAAGCTTCTGGCTGATAATAGTCATAATAAGAAACAAAATATTCAACTATACTATCTGGAAAAAACTCCTTAAACTCTGAACAAAGTTGTGCTGCCAATGTTTTATTATGTGCTAACACTATTGTAGGTTTTTGAACTCTTTCTATTATATTTGCCATAGTGAAAGTTTTACCTGAACCTGTAACACCTAAAAGAGTTTGAAATTCATTTCCCTCATTAATAGATTTAGCTAACTTATCTATAGCTTTTGGTTGATCTCCCATAGGCTTAAACTTTGATTTTATTTTAAATTCACCCATAACTTCACCTCATCTCAAATTTATTTATTCTTTAACTTTTTAACCATTTCTAATATTTTTTCTTTCGTTAAATTAATTTTCTTATTTTCATCTATAGATTTTGGTACAAGTAATATTCCTGGCATTTTTCCTTTTTCAAACATTACTTTTTTATTATTTCCACATAAATCTATTAATTCTAATTCCACACTCATATAATTATTAGTAATTGATGCATATATTTCTTTTTCATTTAATACTTTATTACCATTTAATCTTATTATTTTATCTCCAGCTTTAATTCCAACATTATATCCTCTTGAAAAAGGAATTACATCTAAAACACATATTCCTGCGTCATCACTAAAAAATATAGGTTCTCTTTTATCTTCCATTTTTCTTTCAAACCTAAATATAAATTCATATATTATAGGGGTTAGTGCTATTGCTAATACTTCCATAGCCAGTCCAAACTTTGTTAATATTGAAATTAAAATAATTATAATTCCATATAAAATTGTATATATTCCGCTTAATCTACTTTTTTCTTTTTTAGTTTTAGTAAAAGTAGTTGCACTATAATTTATTAAAGTAAAAAAAGGAACCATTACTAAAACTGAAACTTTTATTAATTCAAGTATACTACTTGAGTTTAATAAAGGCCACCATGATGGAGTATTTATAACGTCTGATGTTGTGGCACTATCTCCACTCAATTTTAATGCTATAAATATTGCAACTGGCAACATCCAATTTCTACTCAATACATATCCTCCAATTATTTTTTCTTCTTTTTTAGAGAATACTGCCATTGATCCTTTGCTACCATCAAATATAATTAAAAAACCTTTTAATATGTATATAACTCCTATAAGTGCTATTAAAGAAGTAATATTTATTCTAAATAAATTAATATCACTTCCCCCAATTTTAAAATATGTAAACACTATACTTAAAGCTCCAAAAATAAATGCTAAGTAAGGAAGTTTAATTGCTCTTCCTCTAAAAAATATAGATAAAATAGTCAAACTAAATATTAACTCTATACCTGACCCCTCTTTAAACGTTATTCCTAAAATGCTTATTAATATACTTGCAAGAAAGCCTGCAATTATTCCTAATGTTATTTGAGATAAAGTTAATTCTAAGGGAGAATTAATATTCTCCCCTATAATCATTCTTTGCATAAAAGCTAATTTTTTATTTTTTACATAAAACACAAAGGACATAGCAATTAAAAATATTATAAATAATGGATCTATAAAAATATATGCTACTGATTTTATTGCGTTTAAAATTAAGTCCATCTTTCCTCCTACTTACTTACCTTTTGGTTTATAATCTCTAATGCTTTTTTAAATTGATTATCTAAACTTCTATTATATTGTTTTCCTAATACATCCTTAGATAACTCTACATTAATATCTGGTTTTATTCCTTTTTTATGAATGTTTTCTCCATTTGGTGTGTAATACTTTGATATAGTAACTTTAAGTGCACTTCCATCCTTAAATTCTACTGGTGCTTGAACTATCCCCTTACCAAATGTGTTAGTTCCTATAATTGTAGCAACATTATAATCTCTTAAAGCTCCTGTAACAACTTCTGATGCACTGGCACTTCCTTTATCAACAAGTACAACTAATGGCATTCCTTCTGCTATACCACCCTTTGATAATTCTTCTGACCTATTATCATATTTATCTACCGTATACGTTATTAATTTTCCCTTTGGTATGAATTGTGATGCAACCCCAACCGCTTCCTTAAGATAGCCACCTGGATTTCCCCTTAAATCTAATATTAATCCTTTCATACCCTTTGATTTTAAATCTTCTATTTCTTTCTTAAAATCTTCTGTAACATTTGCATTAAATGATTTTATTTGAATATAACCAATATTTTTTTCTATCATTTCACCTTTTACAGAATCAGTTTTTATAACATCTCTTTTTACTTTAACATCAAATGTATCTTTACCAGCTCTCTTTATAGTTAAAGTTATTTCTTCTTTTTCCTTTCCTGTAATTAATGAAGTAGCCTTATCTACATCATTACCTACTTGCTGTCCATTTACAGCAACAATAACATCATCACTTTTTATTCCCGCTTTATATGCTGGAGAATCTTCAATTGGTGATATAACTGTAACCTTGTCATTTTTAACACCAACATACACCCCAATACCCATATATTCCCCTGAGTTTTGTTCTTTAAACTTTTTATATTCATCTTTATTCATATAAATTGTATAAGGATCTCCAAGAGAATTAACCATTCCCTTTATTGCTCCTTCTGCGGCTATGCTATCATTAATTTCTCCATCGTAATTCTTTATTAATGCATCTCTAACTTTAAATAATTCTTTATATTCATTAACGTTATTAAATTCCTTAAGCTCTTTATCAACCTTTGAATTAGTAGTTGCAAGAACTAATCCCTTAGTAGCAAATAAGTTCCCTAAATAAAAACTTCCTAAACATAAACAAACAACAAAAAGAGTACCTAACATTATGTAGATAACCTTTTTGTTGTTTTGATTTTTCTTTTTATTATACTGATACATAACCACAACATCCTTTCAATCTTCTCAAGCCATATAATTTAATAGTATAACTTAAATTATAAAATTTTTCCATATTAAACTAAACTCAGTAGGAATTTCTTCCTACTGAGTTATTATAATAATATTTTATTCATATTTAATAATTTTATACTATTAAGAATTTTCTTAATGAAGCATAACTTGATACACCACCAACTACTAATCCACCTAATCCAAAGTATAGTAATAAATTAGTTCCAACATAGCTTACTGGAAGTAATGATATATATAGTACTTTATCTGAAATCCAACTTACAAATCCATTATATGCAAGTACTAAGAATATTATTGCTAATACTGAACCTATAAGTCCTATTATCATTCCTTCAATTATAAATGGCCATCTAATAAACCAATCAGTAGCTCCAACAAACTTCATTATACCAACTTCTCTTCTTCTTGAGTAAACAGTTAATTTTGTTGTGTTCATAATTAAGAATACAGCAACACCAGTTAGTATTACAAATAAAACAAATCCTAAAACTCTAAATGCATTTACTACTTTAGTAATTGTATTTACTATATCTTGTTGATTTCCTATACTTTCAACCCCTGGCATACTTTGAACAGCATCTGCTATTGATTTTGCATAACTAGGGTCTTGTAATTTTACTACAAATGATGCTGGGAAAGGATTATTATTTAAATTATATCCTTCTAATAGTCCTTTACTTTCCTTAGTGCTTTCTTGGAAATTTTTAAATGCTTGTTCTTTTGATTCATATTGTATTTCTTTAACACCTGGAAGCTCATTTAACTTTATTTCAACTTCTCTTTGCTCAATTAATTTGATATCATCTTTTAAGTATACTCTAACGTCTACTTTTGACTGCACATCATTAAGAGCTAAACCTACATTTTTGCTTATAAGTACGAATATACCTAAAACAAAAAATGTAATAAGTACTGTGATAACAGATGCAAAGCAAAGAGTTTTATTTCTTCTCAAGCTTTTAAAGGCATCAGAAATAAAATGATTTACTGTATTAATTTTCATCATTATACCTACCTCTCTTTTCGTCTCTTACAATTTCACCTTTCTCAATAGCTATAACTCTTTTTTTCATATCATTAACAATCTCTTGAGCATGTGTTGCCATAAGAACAGTTGTACCAGCCTTATTAATATCATCTAAAAGTTCCATTATTTCCTTCGCTGTATCAGGGTCAAGGTTTCCTGTAGGCTCATCAGCAATTAAAATTGATGGATTATTAACTATTGCTCTTGCTAAAGAAACTCTTTGTTGTTCTCCTCCTGATAACTCATGTGGAAACATCTTATATTTGTGTGATAATCCAACTAATGATAACACCATCGGAACTCTTCTTCTTATTTCTTTTGGTGCCGCTTCAACTACTTTCATAGCAAAGGCAACATTTTCATAAACATTAAGATTAGGTATTAATCTAAAGTCTTGGAATACCATTCCTATTTTTCTTCTATAATATGGTGTTTGTTTTCTCTTTATATCTGCTAAATTTTGACCTGAAACTACTATTTCTCCTGAAGAAGGTTCTACTTCTTTTAATAACATTTTTATGAATGTTGATTTACCTGCCCCTGATGGACCAACTAGAAAAACAAATTCACCTGATGCTATTTCTACGTTGACATCTGATAGAGCTTTTACGTTATTATCATAAACCTTAGATACATTTTTAAATTCTATCATTCTCTAAACACTCCTTATAAATTGGACTCCTCCATAAACCCCTTGTCCATTATACAGAACCATTATATCACATGTATCTACACATATAATATAATATTTTATTAAGTTTTTTGTATTAAGATAAATTTCTACAAGAACTTATTAAATTTTTTGTAGAATTATGCTTCATTAATATCTGAGAAGCCTTCTCCTAAAACTTCATGAACTTCTCCAACTGTAATAAAAGCCCTTTTATCTACATCTCTTATATGTTTCTTTAATTTTATAAATTCATTTCTATTTAGAATTGTATATATTATATAACTTTCTTTCTTAGAAAATCCACCTACTCCTTTTATTGCGGTATAGCTTCTTTCAAGCTCTTCTAGTATAAACTTACTTATTTTTTCTGTATGATCACTTATAATCATTACTTGTTTACATGAATTAAACCCTTCTATAAACTTATCAACTGATACACCAAGTATTATTACACTTAACATTGAATAAAAACCTAAATCCAATCCAAACACATAAGCTCCTGAAATTGTAATTATAAGATCTACTATTAATAAAGCTTTACCAATATCAATATGCATAAACTTATTCATAATTTTTGCTAAAATATCTGTTCCACCTGTTGATGAATTAGCATTAAATACTAAAGCTATTCCTAAAGCTGATATAAGTGTTCCTATTATTGTAGCAATAACTAAATCATGAGTTATTGCAAAAGGATTAAGAAATTTTTCAATAATCCACATAACTACTGAAAGCATTAAGGTTGCATAAACGCTTCTACTTCCAAAATTTCCACCTATAAATATAAATGCAACAGCAAATAAAATAATATTTATTATTAATGTTATAATACCTACACCTATTGATGGTATAAAATTATTTACCACTATAGCAAATCCAGTAACTCCTCCAGCTGCTAAGTTATTTGGTGCGAAGAAATATTCTACTGATATTGCTACTAATATTACCCCCAATGTTATTATTACATAATCTTTTAATACTCTCTTTTCCATTAGTTAACACCCCAATTCTTAATAAAATATTCTTCAATACTTTATTATTAGTTTCTCTAGCTTTAATTATACTATCCTACGCTACAAAATCCTTTGAATAACAAAGTATTGATAATTATAAAGGCTTATTTAATTGTTATCTTTTATAAATTTTCTAAGCTTAATAACTTGTACTTTTAAAATAACTTTTTATTTCTAGTATATAAATTTCATAATTAATAAAGCTTATTTTCTATTGATAGCTTTTATTATGTAATTTTTTAATCATAGGTTTTAGTAAAAATAATAACTTGGTTAAATATATTTAATGTATTTATAATTTTATATATAACAATTCTATTTAATAAAATACATATTTCTGTATATATCTCTTGCCAATACTAATTTATACAACTAATCATTAATATAATGTAAGTTCACTATTTATATTGAAATTCAAATACATATTCTAAAGGAGCTTATTTTAAATTTTTTCTATTGCTTTTATTACATAAATTAAAGTATTCTGATTAAATACAATTTAAATTCGTTTCTAAATTTTATGAACCCATACGATTTAAATCACCCTACATATTACCCTCATAATTTAAATACATAATTTTATATATAAAAATAACAGTATAGCCTTCACTATACTGTTATATCATAAATAAGGTAATTTTTTCTATTACTTTTTGTAACTTATAGCTTTCTTTGCTTTTTCAGCTACATTTTTTGCAGTTAATCCATAAGCTTCTAATAATTCGTTTGGTTTTCCACTTTCACCAAAAGTATCCATAACACCAACTTTTAATACTGGTACAGGATATTCTTCACATAAAACTTCTGAAACAGCTGAACCTAATCCACCAATTATGTTGTGTTCTTCTGCTGTTACTATTGCACCAGTTTCTTTAGCTGCTTTTATTAAAAGTTCTTTATCTATAGGCTTTATTGTATGAATATTTAAAACTCTTGCATTTATTCCTTCAGCCTTTAAAATTTCTGCAGCTTCTATAGCTGTATCAACCATTATACCTGTTCCTATTATAGTAACATCGTTACCTTCTTTTAAAGTAACTCCTTTACCTATTTCAAATTTATAATCAGCATTATCATTTATAACATTAACTGCAGCTCTTCCAAGTCTTACATAACAAGGACCATTAAATTCAGCAACAGCTTTTATAGCAGCTTGCGCTTCTACATCATCTGATGGATTTATAACTGTCATGTTTGGAATACTTCTCATTAATGATAAATCTTCAATAGCTTGGTGTGAAGCTCCATCTTCTCCTACTGTTAAACCAGCATGAGTTGCACATATTTTAACATTTAGTCTTGGATAACAAATTGAGTTTCTTATTTGCTCAAATGCTCTACCAGCAGCAAACATAGCAAATGTACTAACAAAAGGTATTTTACCACAAGTTGACATACCTGCTGCTACACCCATCATGTTAGCTTCAGCTATTCCCATGTTAAAAAATCTTTCTGGTGCAACTGATTTAAATTCTGCAGTTTTTGTTGATTTTGAAAGGTCAGCGTCTAATACAACAACATTTTTGTTGATTTCAGCTAAATCTTTTAATGCTTTTCCGTATGATTCTCTTGTTGCTATTTTTTTACTCATATTATTTGTCCCCTCCAATTTCTTTTAAAGCTTCTTCGCATTGTTCTCTGCTTGGAGCTGTTCCATGCCAGCTTGCTTCATTTTCCATAAATGAAACACCTTTTCCTTTTACAGTCTTACATACTATTGCAGTTGGTTGACCTTTATGATTTTTAGCCTTTTCTATAGCTTCTAATATTTCATCATAATTATGTCCATCTATTACTAATACATTCCAACCAAAAGCTTCAAACTTTTTATCTATTGGTGAAGGGTTCATTACTTTAGTTATATCTCCATCTATTTGAAGACCATTAAAATCTATAAATATTGTTAAATTATCTAATTTGTAGTGGGCTCCTGACATTGCAGCTTCCCATACTTGACCTTCTTCTAATTCTCCATCCCCAAGTAGAGCATATACTCTATAATCTTTGTTATCGACCTTACCTGCTAGAGCCATTCCAACAGCAGTTGATACACCTTGACCAAGTGATCCAGTTGACATATCTATTCCTGGTAAATCATTCATATTAGGATGTCCTTGAAGATTTGAACCAAATTTTCTTAAAGTTTTTAACTCCTCTGGACTAAAAAATCCTCTTCTTGCTAAAGCACTGTATAAAACTGGTGCAGCATGACCTTTTGATAAAACAAATCTATCTCTATTTTCCATTTTAGGATTTTTTGGATCAATATTCATTTCATTAAAGAATAATGTTGTTACTATATCTGCAGCTGATAATGATCCACCTGGATGTCCTGATGCAGATTCAGTTAACATTGATACTATGTCTTTTCTTATAATTTTAGCTGTGTCCATTAGCTCTTGTTTATTCATTTTCATTTTTTATCCTCCCAGTATTAATTTAACATTATATAGATTTAGTTTTCCGCTATTTACGTTTTTTATTTTATCATATATTTTCCACTTTGTATACATAATAATATATACTATTTTGAATTAGTATCTCATATTTAACACTTTAGTATACTCTATTTGTAATAGTATATCCTTTGCATATCTTTTATTGAACTTTTATATAATTAATAGATATTATAAAACAATAAAAGCTACGCAAATGATTACATTCGCATAGCTTGTTCATCTTTTATTAAAATTTTGTTAATTACTTTAAATTAAATTTAAGCTTATTAATAAAGCTTTATTTACTTTTTTCATATCTTCATCTGTCATATGTCCTATTTTTTCCTTAAGCCTTCTTTTATCTAATGTCCTAATTTGTTCTAGTAGAACTACAGAATCTCTATTTAACCCATATTCTTCTGAAGATATCTCAACATGTGTTGGTAATTTTGCTTTATTAATTTGAGATGTTATAGCTGCCACAATAACTGTAGGACTATATCTATTACCTATATCATTTTGAATTATGATAACAGGTCTTATCCCTCCCTGTTCTGATCCAATAACAGGGCTCAAATCAGCATAAAATATATCTCCTCTTTTTACTACCATAGTCGTCATAAGAATTATCACACTCCGCAAAGCCATGTCTCATAATCATCAACATCAACTAATTCATGTTCTGTCATTAAAGCTAATTGTAAATTTAATAAAGCCATCTCTTGATATCCTTTTTTCATAATATCCTCAATTTCTTTATTATTTTCCCTATCTATATATACTATTAAATTATCTCCATTATATTTACAACTTTCTTCTAATTGACCTAACTTTTCTAAATCCTTTTGACGTGACATGATAATTCCTCCTAATTCAACAAAGAATTTTATGTATATTCAAATTATATATAAAAGTATGTCACAATGTCAAAGGATTTGTATTATATATTTAAATTTGTTTTAAATTTTTTTAAAATCATTTGATACCCATTTTTTTATCCTATATGTACACTTAAATTAATTATTTAACCCTTTGTAATGTTTTGATTTGATCTTTGGCTGATTTTTATTTTTTAAACTTATCCTTTTCACATAACTTTTTATTCAAAAATTCTCTATATTCTATTTTTATTCTTTCTTTATTATTACTATCAAATATTTTTAAAACCATTGGTTCTTTCTTATTTTTATCTATATATAAAGTTGCCCTATCAATATGAAGATTTTTAGTTACTAAATCAAACTCAACCTTTAAATATTTTAAATCTCCCCACTCTTCTTGTCCTTCTTTAAATTCTAAAATTGGGTTTTTAAAAAGTTCTTTCATCGCGGCTAAGTCATATACTCTATCTAGTTCTCTATCTACCTCATACTTTTCATTTGTTTTATTGTAAATCATAGTTATACTATCATCAGTATATATTTTTGTAAGCTCTTCCCCAAAATCTAACCTTATACCGTTATCTTTACAATAAGATAATTCCGCCTTTTGATTGTATGTTCCATTATCATTTGTTATTGTATATTCAACTATAGATGTATAATCATCTAAATTTTTAACAGTATTTAATATATCTTCATTAGTTGGGGTTACCACATGTCTTAATGATATTATAAGTATTATTGAAATAAAGGGTATTATCATTAAAACTGTTATTAATAATTTCTTTTTTAGATTATTATCCTTTGATTTAACATTTTTTTGTTTTTTATTAAAATTACTTTTTATTTTATCTAAAACTTTCATTTAAACCTCCGTAGCTTAATTGTTTATTAATACTAATATTAAGCTAACGTAAGATTTATTCTAATTTTCACATAATTTTTCTATTGTTTTTGGTAATTCTTCTATTATATCTCTTGCATTAACTGAATATCTAGAACTTGAAAGTGTATCTCCTATATATCCATGTATGTATGCGCCAAGCAATGCAGAATCTATCATAGATACTTTTTGACCTACAAATGAGGTTATTATTCCAGTTAAGCAATCACCCATTCCTCCTGAAGCCATCTTACTATTTCCAGTTGGATTTATAAAAGTGTTTTTTCCATCTGATATAACTGTATTATACCCTTTAAGTAATACTATAATTTGATACTTTTTGGCAAAATCTCTTGTTATATCTATTCTATTTGATTCAATTTCCTTAATAGAAACTCCCATTAATCTTGCTAATTCACCTGGATGTGGTGTTATTATAGCCCTACCTTTTAAACTATCTAGCATATATTTATTTTGACTTATTATATTTAAAGCATCTGCATCCAAAATAAGTTTACATTTGCTTTCTTTTATTATTTTATCTAATACTTTAACGCTTTCTTCTTCAGTACTAAGTCCTGGTCCACAGGCTATTACATCAAAGCAATTTAAATCTTTAATATCTTTAACTATTGAATATTCATCAACAATAGCCTCTATTAATCTACATTTTAATGAATTTACTATATCCTTGTGAGATAATAATGTAACTAATCCACTACCTGTTCTAACACAAGCTTCAGTTGTTATAAATGCTGCTCCACTATATTTTTTACTACCTGCTATTATTAAAACCTTGCCATATTTCCCCTTGTGTCCAGTGATATCTCTTATTGGAATCATTTCTTTATATTTATTTTTTTCTATTATGTAAGTTTTTTCGCTATTTTTTTCTTTTATAAATTCTGGAATATTAATTTTTACTATTTCTATATCACCAATTAAGTTTACAGCTTTTGTTTGAAAAAATCCTTTTTTCATAACTTCTATAGTAAATGTTTTATTAGCTTTTATTGCTACCCCAAGAATCTCTCCTGTATCTGAGTCTAGCCCTGAGGGTATGTCTATAGAAACTGTAAATTTAGAAAACTTATTTATTAATTCTATTACTTCTTTATATATACCTTTTATTTCTCTATTTAAACCTACTCCAAATATAGCATCAACTACATAATGCGAATTTCTTATTTCTTCTATTATATAGCTTCTATTAATTGAATTTATTGGTTTATTTAATTTAATTACATTTATATTTATATTTTCTAATATCTTTAGATTCTTTCTATTATCCTCAGTTAATTTTTCATCATTACCAACTAAAATAACTTTTACACTTTTGTTAAGTAAATGTAACTTTCTAGCTATAGCTAGTCCATCTCCACCATTATTTCCAACTCCACAAAATATAACAACCTTATCACCAAATTCCTCAATTTCTTTAATAATTGAATTTGCTGCATTTTCCATAAGTACAATAGAAGGAATTCCTATGCATTCTATAGTTTCCTTATCTATAATCATACACTTTTTTCTACCTAAAATTTCCATATTTACAACACCTCTATTACTACAAACGATACTACAGTATCATTATTATGAGATATACTAGCATGTATGTTTATATTTTTTAATTTAAAGATACTTATTATATGCTCACTTAATATAACCTCAGGCTTTCCTAGGTTATCTCTAAGAACTTCAATATCTTTAAATGTGAAACCTCTTATCCCAGTTCCTAATGCCTTACTTACAGCTTCCTTTACTGAAAATGATCCAGCTAAAGTCTCAGATTTAAATTTTCTACTATTTAAAAACTCAAGTTCTCTCTTTGTAAACATTTTCTCAAGAAACTTTGGATTTCTCCTTGATGCAATTTCAACTCTATTTATTTCTATAATGTCTGTCCCTATTCCAAATATCAATTATTTCACCTTCTTAAAAATACATTTATATTTATATTTTACTATAAATATAAATATTTCTTTTAGGTATTTATAAAAAATATTATATGAGATTAATTAAAATTAATTTCTTTAAAATCATTTACATATTCATCTGCAAATGGACCTATTATATCTATTAAATGAATAGGTGATACTTGATTATCATAAAGCATCTTTAATAATTTTTTTACCTTTTCTTCTACTGGTGATATTAATTCAATAGAATCTTTAAAAGAATCTATGATTATGTCTCCTTTTATGTCTACCCTTTCAACTTCTATTCCAAATACGTCTTCATTTCCTCTTATACTCTTAATTAACTTGTAATAATACTTCCTTTCTATTCCATTGTTAATTCTTGAAAATACAAAATTCTCCTTAATCATTTCCATCCCCCTTTAATATATTAAAATAACCCTTCTATTTCAATATATCATAGATATTGTGTGAAATATGTCAAAGAGTGTTTGTATAATTATTTTTTTATTGACATCTTTCGTAATTTTCCTATAAAATGTATTTTTTTTTACATAGTACAATACTTTCTTTAACTTTTTATTGTCACTATGTCGATTAATGTTTAAGTATAAATTTTCCATATAGATATAAAAAAAGAAAGCTCCCACAGCTTTCTTTTTTTCTCATAATTCCCCTAAACAACCATAATTGAAACGTGAATACGTTACCATAACTTGAATTTATTATAACATACTTTCTAAATGAATTACAATATATTCTAGAAAATTTTTTATAATTTTTTACATTTATTTTTTTATGCTTATTTAATTTCTCTTTTATATTCACTTACATTATTAATTCTACCACCAACAAATTTAAAATCTTCCGCAACAACTTCAGCTATATATTTTTTATTTCCATCCTTATCTTCATAGCTTCCAGTTCTAAGTCTTCCACTTATACTTATGTAATTTCCTTTCTTTAAATACTTACATATTACTTCTGCTTTTTTTCCCCAAACACTTATAGGTATTAAATCTGATTTTCTAACTCCATCTAATGATTTAAAGCTTCTTTCAACTGCAATAATAAATCTAGTATTTACTTTATCACTATTATCTAATTGTTTAAGTTCAGGGTCTTTAATTAATTTTCCTAATAAAACTATTTTATTCATATATATACCTCCTGAATAATATACCTAGAATTATTTCCCTAATTAATAAAATTATTCATATTTATAGTTTAAATTTGTTAATTTTTAATGATATAATTATTATGTTAGTAAATAGAGTTATAAATTGAATAATTAGGGAGTGATTTAATGACAATATTAGTTTGCGGTGGTGCTGGTTATATAGGAAGCCATATGGTTGCAGAATTAATAGAAAAAGGAAATGATGTTGTTGTTTTAGATAACTTAGAAAAAGGTCATAAAGATGCACTTTTGGGAGGAAAACTATATATAGGAGATTTAAGAGATAAAGACGTATTAAATAAAGTATTTACTGAAAATAAAATAGATGCTGTTATTGATTTTGCTGCTTATTCTTTAGTTGGTGAAAGTATGACGGAACCTTTAAAGTACTTTAATAATAATGTTTATGGAACTATAAATTTACTTGAAACTATGAAAGAACATAACGTAAAATATATAGTATTTTCTTCTACAGCAGCTACTTATGGTGAACCTAAGGAGGTTCCTATACTAGAAGAAAGTGAAACCATTCCAACAAATGCTTATGGTGAATCTAAACTTTTAGTAGAAAAAATATTAAAATGGTGTGATCACGCTTACGGTATAAAGTACACTACTCTTAGATACTTTAACGCTGCCGGAGCTCATATAAATGGAAAAATTGGAGAAGATCATTCACCTGAAACTCATTTAATTCCATTAATACTTAGTGTAGCATTAGGAAAGCGTGAAAAAATAATGATTTTTGGAGATGACTATGATACTGAAGATGGAAGTTGCGTAAGAGATTACATCCATGTTTCAGATTTAGCATCAGCTCACTCTCTTGCACTTGAAAGACTTATGAATGGCGGAGAAAGTAGAATTTATAATTTAGGAAATGGAACTGGATTTTCAGTTAAGGAAATGATTGAAATAGCTAGAAAAGTAACTAACCATCCAATCCCTGCAGAAGTTGCTCCACGTAGAGCTGGGGACCCTGCTGTTCTTATAGCATCAAGCGATAAAGCTGTGAAAGAACTTAATTGGAAGCCTAAATTTAATAGTGTTGAAACTATAATAGAAACTGCTTGGAATTGGCATAAAAACCATCCAAATGGATTCGAAAAATAATTTTTAATAAAAAGAAAGGATGTAATAATTATTACATCCTTTCTTTTTCATCATCTAAAACCGAATTAACTTCAACTCCAAATATAAATACCATCGAAGTTATAAAAAGCCAAATCATAAGAACAAAAACTGCCCATAAACTTCCATATAATCGTGAATAATGACTAAAATTATTTATATAAAAAGAAAATCCTAATGATACTATTAACCACCCAATAGTGCTTATTATGGCACCTGGAAGTACATTTATAAATTTAACCTTCCTCGCCGGAGTAACCTTATATATACTAGCAAAAACTACAATCATCATAATTATAATTATTAAATACCTTAAAATATTCCAAATAAAATTTATTATATGCTCAAAAGGTAATAATTCATTCAAAAAATTACCTATTATATCTCCAAATACAAGCATAAGCAAAGTACATATAATAGTTAATGCTAAAGCTATCACACTTAACATTCCTATTATAGATCTTTTTATAAAGGATCTATTTTCTTGTATATTATAAGCTTTATTTACCCCTTTAGTTACAGCTCTAAAAGCAGATGATGCTGACCATATTGTCAAAATAATAGAAACTCCTAATATACCTGTATTCTGCGAATTTACAACCTCTTCAATAGTATTAGCTGTTAACTCAAATACAGCAGTTGGAACAAGGTTCTGTAATCCTAATAAAACTTGGTCTGAATTTAATTTAATAAAACCTATTAATGTTATTAAAAATATTAAAAACGGAAAAAACGATAGTATTAAATAATATGCCATTTGTGAACCTAATGCAAATAAATCATCTCTTTTTACTTTTACAAACAAATACAGCATAGTATCTAAAAAAGATTTTTTGCATACATTTTTCTTCTTACTCTTCATATCTTCACCAACATAAAAATTATTTTTTTATATTATTTCTATTGTATAATATAACATTTATTATTAATTGTAGCAAAACTTATTTATTATATATTATTTTTATTATTAAATCTATTATGTATTTATTAACGTTTCCAATTATAGTATAATTTACTGTATATTTATTTCATAAATAAAAGGAGTGATTTTTTGTTATATACACTTGAAAATGAATTAGTTAAAATCACAGCTAGTACTTATGGAGCTGAATTACATAATTTAATTTCAAAAAAAAGTAATACAGAATTTTTATGGAATGGTAATCCAGAATATTGGAAGTATCATTCACCAGTACTTTTCCCAATTGTAGGTAAAGTTAAAGACGGAAAGTATAAAGCTGAAGGTAATGTTTATGAACTTCCTCAACATGGTCTTGGAAGAATTTCTAATTATGAAATGATAGAAAAAACTTCTGACTCTATAACTTTTGAACTTAAATATTCAGAGGCTACTTTAAAAGTTTATCCTTATAAATTTTCATTAAAAATTAAATATACTCTTATAAAAAACAGTGTAAAAGTATCTTATATAGTAGAAAATTTAGATAATAAAACAATCTATTTCTCAATAGGTGCTCACCCTGCATTTTTATGTTCAATAGAACCTAATGAAACAATAGATGATTATTACTTTGAATTTAATAAAAAAGAAACTGTTAGTACAATGCTTTTAAATAAAGACGGCTATTTTGTTAAAGATAGAAAAGAATTATTAAATAATGAAAATATAATAAATTTAAGTAAGGAATTATTCAAAAACGATGCTTTAGTATTTGATAACTTAAAATCAAATGAAGTATCATTAAAATCTAAAAACCACTCAAAATTCCTAACTATGAACTTTGAAGGCTTTCCATTTATGGGATTATGGTCAAAAGCTGAAGGAGCTCCATTCGTTTGCATAGAACCTTGGTATGGACATGCTGATTTCTTTGATTTTAATGGTGAATTAAAAGACAAATCAGGAATACAAGAGTTAAATATAGGTCAAACTTTCAATGTTAGCTATACTATAACATTATCAGAGTAAAAGCTTATATAAAAAATTATAACCTTAAATTAAGGTTATAATTATAATAAATAAAACCAGTAGAAATACAAAAGTCTACTGGTTTTATTTTATACTTAAAATTAAATTTATATATCTTATTTACAAATTCCAATCACTTGGCAATAATCTATCATATTTTTTATTAAAATACCTATCATCTATTAATAATGCACTACCTTTATCATCTTCTGTTCTTATTACTCTTCCTACCGCTTGAAACACTTTATTTATCCCAGGATATATATATGAATAATCATATCCTTTTTCATTAAAATATTCCTTTATTATTTCTCTTTCCATAGATATCTTAGGATATCCAACACCAACAATAATTACTCCTATTAGCATATCTCCTGGTAAATCTATACCTTCAGAAAAAACTCCACCTAATACAAATAATCCAACTACATTTTGTTTGTTTCTGAATTCACTTATAAAGTTTTCTTTATCTATCTCATCCATTTCTCTTTTTTGAATCAACAAGTTATATCCATTAAAATCATATTTAGAATTTCTCATAAATAATTCTAAATATTCATATGAAGGAAAAAATATCATACTATTTCCTTTATTTTTACTTAAAAAATAACTAATTTCTTTTTCTATATGTTGAATTGTAGATTCTCTAAATTTAAATCTTGTATTTATAGAACATCTTCTTACATTAAATTTTTTACTATCAAATGGTGATTTTAATCTTAACCTATAAGATTCATCACTCCCCCCAAGTAAATCTATATAATATTCAATTGGTGATAATGTAGCTGAAAATATTATTGTTCCATTTAATTTCTTAATTATACTTTTTATCTTTTCTGATGGATTTACACAAAATAAATTTATACTTATATTTTGCCCATTCTGTTCAATATAAGTTACATAATTCTTATCATATTCTTCACTAATAGATAAAAAACTATTTATATCAAAATAAACTTCTAATAACTCATCATAATAAGGCTCATCTTTGAGTTTTATAAGTTCATCTTCACTTTGATTCATAAAGCTCCTTAAAATTTTATATAAATCTTTTGGAGCTTCTGTTTGATAATAACTATTTTTTTCTATACTTTCACATTCTTTTCTTAAATCAATAAAATAAGAATTTACCTTATTGACTGTTTTATATAACTTTTTACTTTTATTCTTTAAATTTCTTCTTAATTTTAAAAACTTCTCTTTGTTTAAGGAAGCTGAGTACATAGACCTAGCTCTATCAACAAGATTATGACCTTCATCTACTAATACTGAAATTTCATTTCCAATATCATCAATAACGCCTTTTAAACCAACTCTTTTATCAAAAATATAATTATAATCACAAATTATCCCATCACACCAATTAATTAATTCAAGAGATAATTCAAAAGGACAAATACCATACTTATTACTAATTTCTAAAATTAAATCACGATTAATATTCCTCTCCTCTTTTAAAAGTTCATATATAGCATTTCTACTTTTATCATAATAATCAATTGCATATTTGCATTCATCCGGATTACAACTAATCTTATCATTTAAACAAATCTTTTGTTTAGCAGTTATTGTTATACTTCTAAAATTCAATCCTTTGTTCCTTAAAATATTAAATGTATCTTCTGCAACTTTCTTATTTACAGTTTTAGCAGTTAAATAAAATATTTTTTCTATATGTCCTTCACCTATAGCCTTTATAGCTGGAAAAATAGTAGATATAGTTTTACCTATTCCCGTAGGAGCTTGAACAAATAATTCTTTTCCTTCTTTTATTGTACCATAAACAGCCTTAGCCATTTTTAATTGACCATCTCTATATTTAACAAATGGAAAATTTAATTCCTTTATAGATTTATTTCTACTATACTTATGATTGGATTGTAATTTTATATATTTTTCATACTTATTAATTAAATCATTAAAGAAATTTTCTAATTCACTAAAAGTATACTGTCTTTTAAAGCTTTTTACTTCATCAGACTCTAATTGATAATAACTTAATTGAATATATATACTCATTAATTTATTCTTAAGTAAATACATATATCCATAAACTTTAGCTTGCGCCCAATGCACTTCATTCCTATCATTGATTTCTAAAAAAGGCTTATAGGTAGATTTTATCTCTTCTATTATAATATCTTCATTATCATATATAATTCCATCAGCTCTACCATCAAGCTTAAGTGTAAAATTTTCAAAATTGAATTCTTCACTTAAATACACTTCTTTATCATACCTTTTATATAAGGTTTGATTACTTTTTTGAAGCTTTTGGTGAGCTTTTATTCCCTCAATAGCTCTTTTAGATATAGAAAACCTATTATCTATACTTCCAGTTTTCAGTATAAACTCAACTAATCCTCTTACAGACTCTCTTACAGTACGTTTCACAATATCACACCCTCTCTTAACATAGGAAAATATCATGACTATTTTTCAAATTTGTTCATTGTATTAGATAAATTATTTATACTATTAGTTAAAATTTCAAGTTTTCCTTCTATTCTTATAAGTAAATATAATGAAATAGCAATAGGAAAACCTACATTTCCTATAATATCAATAAATTTTTCCAATATTAACACCTCCTTATATTTTAAAAATATGCATATTTTTAAAATATAAAAAAGAAAGATGGTATAAAACCATCTATAAAATCTATTCTGAATGATATTCTTTTACTATCTTTTGTACTAACTTTTTAATTACACTAGCTTGTGCTATTAAAGATACTACTAATAAAAATATCCTAATTCTTTCTTCATCATTATTTTCTAAGTTAAGACTTTTAATTATTTTATCTAACTTTTCTTCCGTCTCTACAGAGCTTGATAAAAATGATTCTAAGCTTTCTTTTTGCGTTTCTGCAAAAATTTTATACGCCGTTTCCCATGATATTATATCATCTGTCCTATCATTAATTTCATTGAATGCTAAACTAAATACCTTTTTAATTTCTTCTGTAGTAAGGATAGGTCTCATATAACTTAATAAAACAAGCTGAGCTAAATGTATCTTTGTATATCCTCTCTTTTTACCATCTTCAGGCTTGCTTATAACTTCACTTTTAATATAATTTTGAACTATATTATTTGTATATTTATCATCAGTAAATTTATCATTTAAATAATCTATAACTTGTGATAAAAATAAATCGTACTTTGGCAATTCATCATATGAAATCATACTACTTCTTGACATTTCTTCAGTAAGTTCATTAATATAGTTTGCATCAATTTTTTTATTCATTATTTACCACCTTTACCTCCATACAAGTTTCAATACTTATTATATAGTATGAATAAACTTATTACAAGTTATTTTTACCATTATTATATTTTATTATACTATTTAAAAGTTTTTTATAAAATGTTTATTTATACAAAATGAATTTATCTTATTAAATAATATACCTCTGTTATCTTATAATAATTAATATTTAAAATTCAACAACTTTCTCTATTTTTTTCATATATTTAATTTATTATATAACTTATTAATTATCTCAATGTTTTTCTATTTTTATACATATTTTTTTAATTTATATTATTTATATTTAATTTTTTATACAGATTAATGTATTTTAAGTTAATAAATGTAAACTTTTATTTTAAATTTGTAAAGTATTGACATTTCTAATTTTTGGTAGTATATTTATTAATATAATCTTATCAGCAAATTTTGCATTTAAATAAAACTTAATATTTTTAATGTTGACTTTAAATTACAATTTTGGTAAGATAACATAGTGAATTGTCGAAATTTGTGGATTTTTAGATAATTTATTATTAAGTGTATAATTTAAGGAGGAAACTTATATGAAATCAACAGGTGTAGTTAGAAGAGTAGATGAATTAGGAAGAATAGTTATTCCTATAGAGTTAAGAAGAACTCTAGATATAGCAGAAAAGGATGCTTTAGAAATATATGTAGATGGAGAGCAAATCATATTAAAAAAATATGAGCCAGCTTGTATCTTCTGTGGTGACGCTAGAGACGTAGTTAACTATAAAGGAAAGAACATCTGCAAAAATTGTTTAGCAGAATTAAAAAAATAGTTTTTTATATTACATATAAATATATTCCCCTAAAATATATTTATATCATAATGAAACTAAAGCCACTAAGTTTATTCTTAGTGGCCTTTTTTTATATATTAGTTGAATACTTATATATTTCATTTTTAGGAACTTTTCTATCTTTTGCTACTGCTTTTATAGCATCTTTCTTGCTCATTCCTTCTTCAATATATTTTATTATATGTTCTTCAATTGAAAGTTCTTCAAAACTTGCTCTTTTTTCTTTTTCTATTTCTTCTTCAGTTAATCCTTCCATTACAAGAACGAATTCTCCTCTTGGATTGTTATTATTAAAATATTCTATTACTTCTGAAATTTTTCCTCTTACTATTTCTTCGTGCAATTTTGTAAGTTCCCTACACGCTGATAAATTTCTATTTCCAAAATTTTCTTTTAAAAATGTAAGCGTACTTAATAATCTATGCGGTGCCTCATAAAAAATTAAAGTTTCTTTCTGATTTTTTAATTCTCCAACAACAACTTTTCTTGATTTAGTATCTCTTGGAATAAATCCTCTAAACGTAAAAGCTGAACTATCTAATCCAGAATATATTAATGCTGTTGCAAAAGCTGTTGCTCCTGGTAAAACCTCAAACTCTAACCCTTGTTCTATGCACTTTTTAACAATAACGCTACCTGGGTCTGATATTCCTGGCATTCCTGCATCACTTACTAGAGCTATATTTTCTCCTAATCTTAATCTATCTAAAATTTCATTACTTTTTCCTTGTTCATTATGCATATGGTAACTAATTAAAGTTTTCTTTAAATTAAAGTGATTTAATAGCTTAATTGTTTGTCTAGTATCTTCAGCCGCAACAACATCTGAATTTTCTAATACTTCTAAAGCTCTTAAAGTTATGTCTTTTAAATTACCTATTGGTGTAGGTACTAAATATAATTTTCCATTACTCAATTTTTTACTTCTCCTCTCTACCATATATTCTATTTATTTCCTCTGAATAACTTCCATTTTCATTATAAACATAAAGAGGTGTATCCCATTTTAAAAATGCTCCACCATCTCTTTGCCCTTCAACTAAAACTATATTAGGTGCTTTATTTTTATTAGGATGAATCATTCTTACTCTTTTTGGCTCTATTTTATATTTTCTCATTAACATAAAAATATCTATAAGTCTTTCAGGCCTATGTACCATAAATAATCTACCATTGTCTTTTAATACAGTTCTTGAAGCCTTTATAACATCTTCTAAATTACACATTATTTCGTGTCTTGCTATTGATAATTTATCTGATGGATTAACTATTCCTGCATTATTAAGTTTATATGGAGGATTTACAGTTACAATATCTACTTTTTCTAAAGTTTTTAAATAATTTATATCCTTTAAATCTATATTTATAAAATTAATATTATCTATATTATTCAACTCTACACTTCTTTTTGCCATTTCAACCATATCATCTTGTATTTCAATTCCTGTTATATGTATAGGTGAATATTTACCATATAATAAAAAAGGTATTATACCAGTTCCAGTACAAAAATCTATTACTTTATGTTTCTTTTTTACATTAGCAAAATCTGATAAAAGAACAGCATCAATCCCAAATTTAAATCCGTCCTTTTTTTGAATTAACATTAAACCATTAAGTTGTAAATCATCTATATTTTCATCAGACCTTACTAAATTATCTTTATTTACTTGCATATGTAATCATCCTTTTACATCTAAAATTCTTTTTTAATTATACATTATAAAAAATTAGTTAACAACTCGATAAAAAAATAAGAGATCTTAGAAGCTTCTAAGATCTCTATAAGTCAAATAAAATTTTATTATAATACTCTTCTTGCTGCGTAGAATTTCCAAACTGGTGATACTTTTACAACATCTCCTGTATGTGGAGCATGTATCATATTTCCATTACCTACATATATTCCAACGTGTCCAGTATGTGGGAATACTAAATCACCTGGTTGAAGTTGATCTCTAGATACAGGTCTTCCAACTCCAATTTGGCTAAATGTAGTTCTAGTTATATCTATTCCTGTTGCTTTACGATATACATAACTTGTAAATCCTGAACAGTCAAATGAATCTGGTCCTGTTGCTCCAAATACATATGGCTTTCCTAGGTGCTTATATGCTTCATTTAAAACTGCTTGTACGCTTCCAGATGGTGCTGATGGAACAGATGCACTACCTCCATTTGATCCACTACCACTGTTTGATGATCCACTATTTGATGAAGAACTGCTTGTTGATCCACCTCTATTAGCAGCAGCTTGTCTATCTGCTTCTTCTCTTTGCTTTTTAGAAATAGCATCTTGTCCTTTTGATATAGCAGAATCTATTTCTGATAATACAGTTGGACTCTTAATTTGATTAGCTTTTAAATCTTTTAATTGTGAAACTGCTGATTTTAAAGCATCAATTGAACTATTTGAGTTATTTATAACATCAATTTGTCCTGATATAATTTGTCTTTCCATCTTTGAAAGATATTTTGAATCAAATTCTTTTTGTGCTACTTTAGCATCTTCTGATAATTTTTCTTGTTCTTTCTTTAAATTTTCAAAATTAGCTAATTCTTTCTTAGTTTCCACATTTAATTCTTCTAACTTTTTATTCTTTTCTTGAAGTGATGTAACTTTTTGATCTAAATCTTTTTTATTTTCAATTAATTGATCTGCAACATCTTTATCAATATTTACTAATCTGCTTGCAGAATCAATTTTTCCTATTAAATCTGATAGACTTTGTGCTCCAAATATTAATGAAAGGTAGCTAGTTTGTCCACCATTTTTATAAAGCTCTCTAAGTCTTCCACCTAAAACACCTTCTTGTTTTTTGATATCTTCCTTAGTTTTCTCAACTTCTTTTTCAGTTGTATCAATTGCTTTTTTAGTACTGTCTATTTCACTTTGATTACTTTTTACTTTTTCAACTAATGGTTCTATTTTAACATTTAATTCGTCTATTTTTTGTTGTATTCCTGAAATTTTTGCTCCTAATTCAGCATATTCATCTCTTGCTTGATTCACTTCTTTATTACTTGGTGTAGCATATGCAGGGATAGCAGAATTCATAACTAACATACCTGCAATAACAGCTGCAACTATTTTTTTCTTCATGAGTTAATCGGTTCTTTCTAGAACCTCCCCCCTTTCAAAATGTGTATCTAGTAAAAAAATACATTTATTATTATAACATCACATTATAAATGGTACAACCGTAATTTATTACATATTAATTAAGGTCAATAAAAAATTTGAAACATTTTATTTCTGACGTGATATTGTTTACAGTAATATGCAATAAAAATATATTAATATTAATTTTGAAACAATTTAAATTAATATTACAATTTATTGTATTTTTTTCAATAAACATAGTATTTTATTTATAATCTGTAATTTTATAAATTAAATATTATATCTAAAATTTTCACATACTATTAATTTATTGACATATATATAATAACACATAAATTACAAAATTGTAACCTTTTTTAATAAATTATAAACATATTGACATTGTTTATTTATTCATATATAATATTTTTTGTCGCTACGGGGTGTGGCGCAGATGGTAGCGCGCATGGTTTGGGACCATGAGGTCGCAGGTTCGAGACCTGTCACCCCGACCAAAAAAGACTATGAAGTATTTCATAGTCTTTTTTTTATTTATCTATTCCTTATAATTTTCTTCTATATATTTATCTCCTAATTTAGCTGCTTTACACAATGATAATGTTATTATAAAAATCCCTATATACCCTAATGCAAAATATACCATAAATTAAAAACTCCTTAATCTATAAAAATTTATATTCTAAGTATTATTATTGACAAAAATATAAATAATATTAACATGATTACTATTAATTTCTTAGGAGTGAAATCTATGAATAAAAAGTATAAAGATATACTTAACAAACTAATTTCTTCTTATTATAATGATAATTTTGATAAAGAAGTAGAAAAAATTCTTAAATCTAATGATTTTTCAAATGAAACTCTAAAACATATTATTTCATCTTTATGTGGAGTATCTGTGCCTAAAGGAGATAACTTTATTTATAACTTAAAGAAATCTATTACTGACTACTCAGTAAAAACTAAATTAGTTGAAAAAATTTCAAAATGTAATTCTTGTAATACTGATATTAACTCCAAAACTGTTTGTCAAAAAGCATGTCCATTTGATGCTATATTAAAAGATTCAAAAAATAATAATATTTATATTGATAATAATTTATGTACCGACTGTGGTATTTGTGTTTCTAGTTGTGATGATGGACATTATCTTGAAAAAATAGAAATACTTCCACTATTAGAATTATTGAAAAATAATACTAAAGTAATAGCAACAGTTGCTCCTGCAATAATTGGTCAATTTGGTGAAAATGTATCAATGGATCAACTTAGAACTGCTTTTATAAAACTCGGGTTTACTGATATGATAGAAGTAGCATTTGCTGCTGATATGCTAACAATAAAAGAAGCCTGTGAATTTAATAGTCATATAAATAGCTTCAATGATTTACTTATAACTTCTTGTTGCTGTCCAATGTGGATTGGAATGATAAAAGGAGTTTATAGTTCTCTAGTCAAACATGTAACACCTTCAGTATCTCCAATGATAGCTGCTGCTAGAGTTATAAAATACCTTAATAGCGATGTAAAAATTGTATTTATAGGTCCTTGTATAGCTAAAAAAGCTGAAGCAAGGGAAAAAGATTTAATAGGTGATGTTGATTTAGTTTTGACTTTTGAAGAAGTTAAAGGATTATTTGAAACCCTAAATATAGATCCATCACAATTACAAGAAACCGTTACCAGTGAATATGCTTCTAGATGCGGTAGACTTTACGCAAAAGCTAACGGTGTAACTAAAGCTATAAATGATGCGGTAAAAGAATTATATCCTGATAAAGCATCACTATTTAAAGGCAAAAGTGCAAGTGGAGTTAAATCTTGTAAAGAATTGTTAACCGAAATACAAAGTTCTAATACTAAATTTAACTTTATCGAAGGCATGGGATGTATTGGTGGATGTGTAGGTGGTCCTAAAAAACTAATAGATACAAATAACGGTACTAAATATGTAAAGGAATTTGCATATTCATCACCTATAAAAATCCCAACTCATAGTGATATAATAATAGATTTATTTAAAAGATTGGGTATAAATGATTTTGAAGATTTATTGGATGAAGAAAAAACTAAAATTTTTCATAGAAATTTTTAATAGCTTTCAATACTATTGTATAATAAACTGTAGGTTTTATTTTTTAATTCCTACAGTTTTTTATTAACATAAAAGGAGGTACAGAATGTTTGATAACGTAGAAGCTGCAATATTTGATCTAGATGGAACACTAATAGACTCTATGTGGATATGGGATAAAATAGATATTGATTATTTAACAAATAAAAATATACCAATTCCTGAAAATTTAAATGCTGAAATTGGACACTTAAGCTTTAATCAAGTTGCTATATACTTCAAAGAAAAATTCCAATTAAAAGATTCATTAGATGAAATAAAAAATTGTTGGCATGATATGGCTAATTATCATTATTCAAATAATATAAAATTAAAAAAAGGTGTCAAAGAATTTCTTGATTTTCTAAAAAAATCAAATATAAAAATCGGCCTAGCTACTAGTAATTCTAAAGAATTATTAGAGCTAACATTAAAGAAAAATGGAATATATTCTTATTTTGATTCTATAACAATTACAGATGAAGTATCCGTAGGTAAACATGAACCAGATGTTTATTTATTAGCTGCAAAAAAATTGAATGTAAATCCTAAAAATTGTATTGTATTTGAAGACATTGTACAAGCTGTAAAAGGTGCTAAAAAAGCTAATATGAAAGTTGTAGCAGTAGAAGACGAAAGAAGTTTATCTGACAAGGATAATTTAATTTCACTATCAGATAAATTTATATCAGACTTTTTTGAATTAATTCCATCAAAAGATATGGTTATATAAAGCTTGATTTATTTTTTATACGATATTATAAATATAATATCATATAAAAAATTATTATTAGAATAAAAAATCTATAAAATTTAATTTTTAAATATAGGTACACAAAAAGGGAATTCTCTTTCGAAAATTCCCTTTACATATATGTGTACTTATTATTTTCTAGTAACGCCATATTTTCCTTCTAATTCTTTTAATACATCTAAGTATTTTCTTTGTTGTCTTTCTTGAAGTAATTGTTGAACAACTCCATCCTTAACTTCTTCAAAAGGTCTAACTTTAGCATCATTCTTAGATTCAACTAATATTAAATGATATCCAAATTGAGTTTGTACTGGCTCTGTCACTTTTCCTACTTCTGCTTCAAATGCAGCTTTTTCGAATTCAGGAACCATCATACCTCTACCAAATGCTCCAAGATTTCCACCTTGCTCTTTTGATGGACAGCTTGAATACTTGCTTGCAGCTTCTTCAAAAGTCATTCCATTATCGATTTCTTCTTTAATCTTTATAGCATCCCCTTCATTGTCAACTAAAATATGTTTAGCTGAAACTGTAGGTTGTTCTTCAAATCTTTCTTTATTTGCTTCATAGAATTCCTTTGCTTCCTCATCTGTAACTGTTACATCAGCTAATACCTTTGAAATAGTCATTTGAGTTAATATTTCTTTAGCTAAACGCTCAACAGTTTCTTTATATTCATCAGTTTCATTTAACTTTAATTCTTTTCCTAAATTATTAAATAATTCAAAAGATATTATTTGCTCTAATAATTGCTTTCTTCCATTTTCATTTTCAAACATTAATCTTCTATCTTCTGGATATTTTGAAATTATATCATTTAAATCCTTTTCAGTTATTTCTTCTGAACCAACTGTTGCTAATATTTTGTTTTCCATATTATCTTCTCCTTTTTAGATAAGTAATTTATTATACTATTTAATTTTACCAATATACTTATAAATTAACAACGTAAATTATTTTTTCAAAATATTTATTACGAAATTTCTTCATTATTTAAAATTTATCCACAGATTTTTGTCTTTTAAAATAAAAATATCCACAGTTTTTATAGTATTTGTTTATAAATTTATTTAATTCTTTTTAAAAGTAAAAAAAGATGTTCTAATGAACATCTTAAAATTGGTGGAGGTAAGGAGATTCGAACTCCTGACCCCCTGCGTGCAAGGCAGGTGCTCTCCCAGCTGAGCTATACCCCCAAAATTTGTATGGTGGCTCGAGCAGGAATCGAACCAGCGACACGAGGATTTTCAGTCCTCTGCTCTACCGACTGAGCTATCGAGCCACACCATACCTGGCAACGTCCTACTCTCCCACACGGTCACCCATGCAGTACCATTGGCGCTATAGAGCTTAACTTTCCTGTTCGGAATGGGAAGG
>NZ_JBZEEZ010000003.1:0-222100 GCF_058310235.1 Clostridium sp. TJA085
CAAACTCTCAATAAAAAGTTTAATCTCGCTCTTAAAACTTACTTGTAAAAAGAATTGCTGGTTCTAAATGTATTTCTATATTCTGTTCATTTTTCAAAGATCAAATTTCATATCGCTCCAAGCGACTTCATTATCTTATCATCAGAGAAATTCATTGTCAACACTTTTTTAATGTTTTCAACATTTTCTTGTGTTCTTCTCGTTTAATCTCTCGCGACGACATGGATTATTCTATCACAGTCTAAATATGTCACAATATATCTATATATTATTATTTAAATTTATAGTCTATTTTCTTTATTTTTCTTTATTTTTCTTTATTTTTATTATATTGATACTCCTGGTAAAGTTTTTCTTTATTTCACCTAATTAATATTAAAAATTTAATTTAAGTATTAATAATAAACACTGTGAATAATAATATATATTTAATCTTAAATATATATTATTATAATTAATTAAAATAAATTTTTAAAATAATAACTTATAAGTATTATAACTAATTTTCTTATACTTATATTTGTAATTTAAGTATCTTAAAAATCAAATGTTTTTTAATATATAAAAATAAAAAACTCATATTAACATTAATGTTAATATGAGTTTATAAATAAAATATATATATTTTTTTTATTTATATATTATTTTATTATTTTAGCACTTAAAATTTCCTCAACTGAACATATATCTGAAATAATCTCATTTAAATCAATATTTCTAGGCGCTTCTATACTATAAACACACCTTTTTATATCATATATATTTTCATCCTTTCTAATATATTCTTCTCTGCATTCTTTATAATAAAAATCTATACCCTTTATATTTATATCTTCATCAGATAATATACGATCTATTTCTCTTATTGTATTTTTATTACTTTTATACGTTACTTCAAACTTAAATATTTCTATTTTAGTTATAAATTTATTCTGAAACTTTTTTAAAAAAACTAATACAATAAATATAATTAATGCACTTATTATACTAATTATATAAAATCCCATTCCAATAGCTAGTCCAACACAAGCAACTGCCCATATAGAAGCAGCTGTTGTAAGACCTTTTATGGATCCTTTATTTCTAATTATAGTTCCAGCTCCTAAAAATCCAATTCCAGATATAACTTGAGCTACTATCCTCCCTGAATCCACTTTTAAACTCCCTAACAATTCTTGGTTTAATTGAATTTGGTTAATTACAAAATATCCTAGTTGTAGTTCAATAAGTGCAGAAATAGTAGCTCCTAAACAAACTAACATATGTGTTCTAAATCCAGCCGGCCTATTTTTAAATTCTCTATCATATCCTATTATTCCACCAATAATAACTGAAAGCATTAATCTAATTAATATATCAATTTCTTTCATTAAATACCATTTCTCTATAAAAAATTATTCTATTAAAGTTTACTAAAATAAAATATAATATATTCATATATTATATTTTTTGAATACTATAAACTAGTAAATAAATTAATTTATTTATTACAAAGTTTAAAAGTAAAAAATCAAGAATTTATTAATATTCATTTTAAAATCAATTGATTTTAAAATTATATTTTATTTTTTAAAACATTCTTTTATAACTATTTAAAACATTAACTAATAATTCTATAAATTCAATCACTACATATAATTCTTAGAATTATTTGAAAATTTTATAAATTTAATTATAAAAAAGATATCCACAAAAAATATTCTTTAATTACATATCTTTTGTGGATATCTTTTACCAAATGTGGATTTTATCAAACACTTTATATATTTTAGGAATAAAAAAAACAACTAAACTTATTAGTTGTTAAATGGAGCGGGTGAAGGGAATCGAACCCTCGTAACTAGCTTGGAAGGCTAGGGCTCTACCATTGAGCTACACCCGCATATTTGGAGCGGAAAACGGGACTCGAACCCGCAACATCCACCTTGGCAAGGTGGCGCTCTACCATTGAGCCATTTCCGCATCTTTTTTTAAATTTAATTGTGGTGCAGATGAANGATATCCCTGTATGGGGTGAACGATGGGACTCGAACCCACGACAACCAGTGCCACAAACTGGCGCTCTACCAACTGAACTACGTTCACCATATGGTGCGTTTTAAGGGATTCGAACCCCTGGCCCACGCCTTAGAAGGGCGTTGCTCTATCCAGCTGAGCTAAAAACGCATCTATTGGAGCGGGTGAAGGGAATCGAACCCTCGTAACTAGCTTGGAAGGCTAGGGCTCTACCATTGAGCTACACCCGCATATTCTTTTTCTCTTTACTATCTGATTATTAAGTCAACAATCAAACACCTTATCTTTTATACAAGTTTTAAACTTCCTTGTCAATATAAAACTTGATTTTAAGTGGTCGGGGTGACAGGTCTCGAACCTGCGACCTCATGGTCCCAAACCATGCGCGCTACCATCTGCGCCACACCCCGAAATGGTGCGTTTTAAGGGATTCGAACCCCTGGCCCACGCCTTAGAAGGGCGTTGCTCTATCCAGCTGAGCTAAAAACGCATCTCAGAACGTTTATTATTATAAATCATTCTTTATTTTTTGTCAAGAACTTTTTTGAAGTTCTTTTCAAAGTGGAGCGGGTGAAGGGAATCGAACCCTCGTAACTAGCTTGGAAGGCTAGGGCTCTACCATTGAGCTACACCCGCATGTCTAACTTAATTCATCAATTAAGTTTTGCAACAACCTGCCTTATTATTTATACAGGTTTTTGTTTCATTTGTCAAGTTGTTTTTGACAAATTTTTAAGTGGTCGGGGTGACAGGTCTCGAACCTGCGACCTCATGGTCCCAAACCATGCGCGCTACCATCTGCGCCACACCCCGTTGAGTCATTATCCATTGCTTTTGGAACCTCTCGTTTCATCTGTTCTCTCTCGCAACGACAATGACTATTCTACATTATGAAACTTAATACGTCAATACTTTTTTTAAAAAAATTCTAATTTAATTTAACACTTTATACTTTTCTATTATATTAATAATTTTATAAATAAATTATCAATAAAACAACCTGCTTATTAATAATTTAATCTCATAATATAACTACTCTAAACTTTCCAAATATACTTCAGGTTCTTTTCCATTTTCAATTTCTATAAAACCTATACTCCTTCCCCTACCTCTTGGTAAGGAAACACTACCTGGATTCATTAATATTATACCATTATGATTAATTATTAATTCTTGGTGAGTATGCCCAAAAAGAGCTATATTAGCATTTAATTCTTGTGCTCTATAGTAAATATTGTTCAAATCATATTTAACTCTATATTTATGTCCATGTGTTGCAAATATCTTAAATCCATTTATGTCTATAATTCTTTCTACAGGATATTCATTTGAATAGTCACAATTTCCTAATACAGCATATACTTCACCATTAAAATCTCTTGATAATTCTGAGACATCATCAACATTATCACCTAAGTGTATTAAAATATCTGCAGTTGCTATTTTTTCTTTTGCAACCTCAATATATTCTTGAATTCTATGAGTATCACTAACTACAGCTATTAACATAATACCTCCTACAACATATCAAAAATATTATCTTTTAATTTTTTTAAAGCAACTCCTCTATGGCTAACCTTATTTTTTTCTTCTGCTCCTATTTCTCCAAAAGTTTTATTAAATCCTTCATAATAAAATAAAGGATCATAACCAAATCCACCTTCTCCATTTAAACTTTCAATTATTTTACCTTCTACTTCTCCACATATATCTAAAACTTTACCTTCTGAATTTATTAAAGTTAAATGGCACACAAATTTTGCTCCTCTATTTTCCATAGGTACACCTTTTAACTTTTCTAATAATTTTTTATTATTTTCATTGTCATTTCCATGCTCTCCTGCATACCTTGCTGAATATATTCCTGGTTCTCCATTTAAATAATCTACTTCTAATCCTGAATCATCAGCCATAACTATAAAATCACTATCTCCTCTATTTAATAGATAATTTCTTATTTCACTGGCCTTTTTAGTTGCATTTTCTTTAAATGTATTTCCATCTTCTATTACATCAATATTTATATTTTCATCTTTTAAAGATTTTATTTCTAGATTCATTTCTTTTAATATAGTTTTTATTTCTTTTATCTTCTTTTGGTTATTACTAGCCAATATTAATTTTTTCATTATTGACCTCCTGTTCCAATCCATAAAGCATCCATCTTAAGAGCACTTTTTTGAATCTCTATCATTTGTTTTAATCCTTTTTCACCTAAATCTAATAATTCATTAAGCTCACTTCTTGTCATTGGTGATTCTTCACCTGTTCCTTGTACTTCAACAAACTCACCTTCATGAGTTCCAATTATATTCATATCTACTTTTGCATTTGAATCTTCCTCATAACATAAGTCTATAATTTTTTCACCGTTTACTATACCTATACTTGTTGCAGCAACAAAGCTTCTTATAGGATAAACCTTAAAAGGCTTTTCTTTATGAAGTTTATTTACAGCATCAACCATAGCAACAAATGCTCCAGTTATTGATGTTGTTCTTGTTCCCCCATCAGCCTGTATAACATCACAATCTATCCATAAAGTTTTTTCACCTAAAGCTTTTAAGTCAACAACAGATCTCAATGCTCTACCTATTAATCTTTGTATTTCCATAGTTCTTCCATCAATCTTTAATCTAGCTATATCTCTAACCTTTCTTGTTCCAGTTGATCTAGGAAGCATATTATATTCTGCAGTAATCCATCCTTCCCCTGAACCTTTTAAAAATGGTGGTACTTTATCTTCAATAGATACATTACAAAGAACTTTTGTATCTCCTACCTCTATATATACAGAACCTTCTGCATATTTTGTGTAATTCCTAGTTATTTTAGTAGGTCTTACCTGATCATTTTTTCTTCCATCTATCCTCACTAAAATTGCCTCCTTATATTAAACCAATTTAAAAATATTTTATATATACTTTGTATCATTTTTTAGTTTTATGCACTTTTTTTAATTTTATCTCATATTAATTATTATAAGAATTATATATGAGGTGAAATATTTTGAGATATATAGGTCCATTTTTTCGAATGAATAGCTTATCACATTGTGAAATATGTGGTCAGCTTTTTCACTTATCAAAAGAAGCTGTAAAACTACTAGCTCTAAATTCTAAATGTGGATATACTTTATCTTCTAGAAGTGCTAAAAAAATTGCATCTACAAAAGATATTAGCATATTAAGTAAATTTTCTCCAGTACTCTGTTTATATAAAAAATCATCCCCAATTTTTATGCATAATAAAACTTCAAACGGATTTGATTCATCTTCTTTTAAACGTGAAATTATTCCAACAACAAATGCTTTACTTACAATGTCATTACTAGAACTTAGTGATTATTATTCTTTTTTAAGCAAAGATTCTAGTAATTATCAATTGGCAAAGGGATATAGACAATTAGCTCATGAACAACTGGATTTTTATTATGAAAATTTAAGAAATGCTGAAGGAATATTTATACCTAAAAAAAGTCTATTTGAAAATAATTCTAAAGAAACTAATTTAATTGATAAAAATAGAAAGTTTGCATTTAGTGATCAAGCATTTATGATGAATGCTTATTATTTATATTCTAAATATGAAGATAATGAGCAAGTAAAAACAGATTATGAGGAATTTTCTAATCAAATTTTACAAATGTTTTTAGATTATAAAGAAGCACTTTACAATTTATCCTTTGATGAAGGACTTAAAACTTTGCTAGCTTTTAATATTTATTATAAAAATTCTAAGAATAAGTCTATAGTCCCTTTAATTATAGATTTAAGTGAATTTATGATTAATAAATTTGATGAAAAAAATTATTATATTGAATCATTGGATAAATCTGCACTTCTTGCAATTAATTTAATGTATTCTTACGAACATACTACTCTAGTAACTTTTAAAGATAAATACTGCGAGATAATGGATAAATTACTTTCACTTTATGATGAAGATAATAATGTTATTGAAAATTTAACTACAAAGAAAGAAATTAAATATACATCTTTTGATATATGCTTTTATTTGTTATCTATAATAATGTATGCTGATATATCAGATACTTTAAGAGAGTATAATTCTACTATTTCTAAAATATATAAAAAATATATTTTAAATTCTAATATTGTTACTAGTTGGCCAGAAGCTCCAGACTTAGATAATGAAGAAAGGTATATGAATTTTAGTACTCTTTCTAAAGACATGTTAGATGAAACATTCTTTACAATGCCAAATTTACCATCTCTATCAACTACTGGTATGGCTCCTGTATTTTTAAAAAATATAGTTTACTCTAGAAAAAAAGAAGATTTCAAAACTTCTGATAAAAAAACATTTGATAGTTATAAAAATATGTTTATTTTCTATATGTTTATTTATACTTTTAAGGATGTTTTCTTTAGAAAATTAAACCTTTTAGAAAACACTTATGAAGATTCTAAGAAAACTAATATAGATGAAGATATTAATACTACTGAAGACTCTACTACTTCTATAAACACAAATACTATTAAAGAAACAAAAGAGTTAAATAATAATTCTGAAGAATCTTCTAATACTAAATCTAATTCTTTAGAAGAAACTTAAATATTATATAATGTCTTGTTTTAAAAATTTATTTATATATAAAAATAGGTTAGGCTTAACTTTTATATTTATAAAAGCTAGGCTTAACCTTAATTTATTTTAATGTTTCAAATTTTATATTTCCATTCCAATCAAATTCTATATTTTCAACTTCACTAGATATAGCAACATTTTTATTTTCAAATATTAATGGTAATATTCTATAATTATTAAATAAATTTGATTCTAATTCTATAAATTCTCCTTTACCACTTAATTCTTTTTTATAAATACTCTCCTCTTTATCTGTATAGTAAGGTTTTAAATTTTTATAAAATTCTAATCTATTATTTGTATTTGCTACTAAATCAACTATTAATATATCATATCTCTTTCTTAACTCTAAGTTATTAAAATCTTCTTCCGTAGTTAATGTATATCTTATATTACTATCTGTATTTGAATCAAACCATGATTGAATATATTTACATAAGGCTCTATTTTCATTATTATCTTTTGCTAATATAGTTATAACTTCTGGAAGCTTTGCAGAAACTTTATTAGTCATTACTTTTCTTGATTGGAGCTTATTTAAGTTATCTTTATCTCCTCTAAAGTAACTACACTCTGTAAGCTCTAAATAATTATTATTTTCTTCCTTATAATCTAACACTACAGAATTCAGAGTATAATATATAACTTTTCTAACTGATAAAGGAAGTTCCTCATCTTCTGAATTTAAAACTATATACTTTCCACTATCAGAAGGAAATGTTTTTAATCTCCCCTCTTCTTCTAATCTATTTAACTCAGTATTTGGTGGTTCTACAACTAAATCTCTATCTCCAATTTCAAAAGCTGCCATTGATAATTCTTCACTTTCATCAGATATTATTTTTATACAATTTGGAGAGTCTGTATCGCTTTTTTTATTTTTTTCTAATAATACTTCTCTATCATTCATATCACTTATATAATATTCACCTGAATATATTATATTTTTATGATTTCTTTTTATATTATTCCACATCATTAAGTACTTTCTCAATCTATACTGTGGCTTTGTTAATTCTTCTAAAAACTTTTCATCTTTGTTATTTAGTCTAATAGTTAATATATTATCTTTTACTCCAATAGCAACTCCACTTTCAAATGTAACATTACCATTTCTAAATTCTTTTGCCCCATAAACATTTAAAAAAGAACTTATATTTTCATCATACTCTTCTTTCAATAATTCTTTAAAAAATTCTCTTATATCTTCTGCTGTTATTCTACTGCCATCACTCCAATAAGCATCTTCTCTTATTTTAAATTCATATTCTATACCATCATCTTTAATATTTATTTCAGTAGCTAATGAAGGAACTATTTTACCATCATCATTTTTTTCTACTAATCCTTTACTTGTTGCACAAATTACATCTTCTTCTCTAGTTGATAATTTACTTACATCTTTTAATTCATTAGGAACTGAATTAACCGCATATAAAATAACCTCTGAATCTTTAGAAGATGATATTTTTTCTATTTCTATAAAACTCAATAGAAATACTAACATTATGCCTATAATAAAGCTTGGTAATAAAAATTTTTTCACCTTATTCTATCTCCTTTTTTAAAGTTATCATAATTATTGTCACTTATGTATATTTTTAATCAACATGAGCAATATTTTTATAATATGTTAAATTTATAAATCCATTATGTTATAATTAAATTATATTTAAAGGAGGCGATAAGATGACTTTTTTAGTTGCCACATTCTCTATAATAGGGATTATATTTATGCTAACTTTCATGTTTATTGGCATATGGCTTTTTATTGTAGCTTTAAAGACTTACAATCAAATTCGTTATAAAAATTATATTTTAGAAAAAATAAGTCAAAAGTTAGATTTACTTTCTGAAAGTAAGAGAGATTTTTCTTATGAAAATTTTCTAAATGAAGAGGCTTCAAATGATGAATTTATGTCTCCTGATTTAACTAACATAAAAGACTTTGAAAAAAAAGAGTATAAATAAAAAGCTTCTAAAAAAATAGAAGCTTTTTATTTTTATTATCTTACAGTTCCAAGCATAAATGCTATTATAAAAACAGATAACATTAAACTCAACCCAGAGTATAGATATTTATTTTTTCCACTTTCATTAATCCAAAACCTAGCAGCTAAAGATAACATAGTTATTGCAACTGTAACTTGTATTGCATAATAAGAATTAAATATTTCTCCAAGGTATAAAAATTGGTATGAAGTTAAAAAAGTACAAATTATTACTATACAAGCTATTATACTTAATAAAATAGTTAATATATTAATTAGCCGTTTCAATAACTTAGCCTCCTATCATAACTTCAAATTCATCTTCTGTTAAAGTCTTAACTCCAAGTTCTTCTGCTTTTGTAAGCTTTGAACCTGCTTCTTTACCATAGACTACATAATCAGTCTTCTTACTTACACTACCTGCTACTTTAGCTCCAAGCATTTCTAATTTCTCTTTTATTTCTTTTCTAGAGTATTTTTCCATAGTTCCTGTTACAACAACAGTCTTGCCATCAAATACACTTTCAATAATTTCTTTTTCTTCAAACTTAGGATTCACACCTATCTCTAAAAGTTCATCTATTGTTTTTAAAACTTTTTCTTCATGGAAGAACTCTACAATACAATTTGCAACTATATCTCCTACATCAGGAACAGATACTAATTCTTCAAATGTAGCTTTTTTAAGTCCATCTAATGACTTAAATTTATTAACTATATCTTTAGCCGTTTTTACGCCTACATTTTGTATTCCTAATGAGTATATAAATGCTTCAAGAGTACAATCCTTACTCTTTTCAATTGCATCTAAAAGATTTTGTGCTTTTTTATCTCCAAATTTATCAAGTTTAACTAAGTCTTCTTTATTTAACTTATATAAGTCACTTATTGATTTTATATTAAGCTTTTCAAATAATTGTTCAGCAGTTCTTTCTGAAAATCCTGAAATATTCATAGCTTCTCTTGAACCGTAATGAACTATAGTCTTAACAAGCTGAGGCTTACATGAAAGTGTATTTTCACAGAATATATGTGCACCCTCTTCTACTAAGTGACTACCACAAGCTGGGCAATTAGTAGGAGGTATTATTTCTTCTGTTCCTTCTAAGGAATCCTCTTTAACTCCCATTATTTCAGGTATAACATCATTACTCCTTCTCACTAAAACTTCAGCACCAATTCTTACACCTTTTCTTTTTATATCATCCATATTATTAAGAGTTGCTCTTTTTACAGTAACACCAGCAAGTTCAACCGGATCTAATATAGCAGTTGGTGATACCCTTCCACTTCTTCCAACATTCCATTCAACATCTAAAAGCTTAGTTGTTGTTTCTTGAGCTTCAAACTTATATGCTATTGCCCATTTAGGAAACTTTACTGTATATCCTAATAACTCTCTAGTTTTTATATCATCTATAACTATTACAAGTCCATCAATATCATAGTTTAAATCAAATCTTATATCTCTTATATAGTCTATTTCCTTTTGAATATCATCTATTGTATAACACTCTTTTATATAATCATCTACTGGAAAGCCCATTTCCTTTATAAACTTCATCATCTCTGTATAAGTTTTAAACTGCTTCCCTTCCTTATATCCTACATCATAAAAAAATGCTGATAAGTTTCTTCTTGCAGTTTCTTTTACATTTAAATTCCTTAATGCTCCTGCAGCCCCATTTCTTAAGTTTTTAAGAGGTACTTCTGCTAATTCATTATATTTTTCAAAGGCTTCTGTAGTCATTATAGCTTCACCATGAACTTCAAAAAAATCATTACAGTTAACTTTAAGAGGAATACTCTTTATAGTTTTAACCTGTGCTGTAACATCTTCTCCAATACTTCCTGTACCTCTTGTTGCTCCAACTGCTAATATACCTTCTTCATTATATGTTAAGTTAACAGTTAACCCATCAAATTTTTTCGTAACTATATATTTAAGCTCAGGAAGATTTTCCCCCTTTGATCTCATCTCTTCAATAAACTTAACATTTCTATTATGCCAATCTATTATTTCTTCAATACTTTGAGCTTTACCTAAGCTCCAAAGTTTACCTTTATGAGTATATTTTTTAAACCCATCAAGTATTACATCACCAACTCTAACAGTTGGTGAATATGGTAAAACTTCATTAAGTTCCTTTTCTAAGGATACAAGCTCATCATATTTTTTATCATATTCTTTATCTGTAACTGATGGATTATCTAAACTATAATACTCGTATGAATATCTATTCAACTCTTCTACAAGAGCTTTCATTCTTTCTCTTTTATCCATAAACTTACTTGCCTCCTAATACTATAAAAGTTCTAAATTAGCCATTGATAATAATAGTACCTTAACACCTTGTTTATCAAATGCTATTGTAAGTTTTTTATCATTTCCAGCCGGTAATACTGAAACTACTGTTCCTTCACCAAACTTTTCATGTTTTACTTTTCTTCCAAGTGATATTTCTCCTAAATCTGAAGTGCTATTTTGTTTAGTTTCTGTAATTTTTCTACTTGAATTTTGATTTCTAATAGAAGTTCTTAAGCTATGTGGATTATTAAAATTTGGTTTGGATTGACCACCAAACATTCCATCTCTTGCTGCTCCATTAGCACTTCTATCATTAACATATTCTTTTAAATCAGATCTTATTTCTCCAATAAAATCTGATTGACTATAAGACATTGTTCTTCCAAACACTCTTCTTACTTCTGCTGAAGTCATATGAAGAGTTTCTTTTGCTCTTGTGATTCCAACATAACAAAGCCTTCTTGCCTCTTCCATCTGATCTTCTTTATCAAAATCGCTCATACTAGGGAATATTCCATTTTCCATTCCTACCATGAATACATGAGGAAACTCAAGACCTTTTGCACTATGAAGTGTCATTAAAACTACAGCATTATCTTCCTCTTCATCACCTTCATTAATATCTTGTACTAATGATACTTTTTCTAAATATGCAGCTAAACTTTTATCTTCATTATTTCTTTCAAATTCAACTGCATCTGATACTAATTCTTCTAGGTTTTCTATTCTACTTTTATCTTCTATTTCATTTGATTTTCTAAGCTGATCTAAATATCCAGTATCTTTTAAAATTGTTTCTATAAGCATTGATACTGGCATACTTTCAGCCATTATTACAAAATTATTCATAAGATCCATAAACTTTTCTATAGAACCACAATTTCTTGCGGTAAGAGTTGAAATTGTTCTTACTTCTTGAAGTGCGTCCCATAAATTTAACTCAAAACTATCTGCAAAATCCTGAATTTTATTTACTGTAGCATCACCTATACTTCTCTTTGGTACATTTATTATTCTCTTTATACTTATATCATCTTGAGGATTTACCAATACATTAAGATATGCAAGTATATCTTTAATTTCTTTTCTATCATAGAATTTAGTTCCTCCAACAATTTTATAAGGTATACCTCGTCTTCTAAAGGTCTCTTCAAATACACGTGACTGAGCATTAGTTCTATAAAGAACAGCAAAATCTTTATTTTCTGCTCCTTCTTTAGCTTTTGTATCAATTATTTGTCTTGCTACAAAATCCCCTTCTTCTGAATCTGAGTATGCTCTATATATTTTTATTTTATTTCCTTGTTCTTGTTCTGTTCTAAGTGCCTTATTCTTTCTTCTAGAATTATTTACTATAACAGCATTTGCTGCATCTAGTATATTACCTTTAGACCTGTAATTTTGCTCAAGTTTTATCACTTTACAATTTGGATAATCTTTTTCAAAATCCAGAATATTGCTTACATCAGCACCTCTCCATGCATATATGCATTGATCATCATCACCAACAACACAAATATTTTTATATCTTGCTACTAAAAGTCTTACAAATTCATATTGAGCTCCATTTGTATCTTGATACTCATCAACCATTATGTATTTAAATTTATTTTGGTAAAATTCTAATACATCATCATGTTTTTTAAATAATTCTACTGTTTTAAATATAAGGTCATCAAAATCTAAAGCATTATTTTCTTTAAGTCTCTTTTGATACATTTCATATACATCAGCAATTTTCTTTTCTCTAAAATTGCTTTCATGTTCTCTCATGAAACTTTCAGCAGTAATCATATTATCTTTAGCTCTTCCTATCTTCCCCATAATTTCTTGAAGAGTTATATCTTTATCGTTTATATTTAAAGTTTTCATACAATCTTTTAATAAAGTTTTTTGATCTGAAGTGTCATATATAGTAAAACTTGATTTATATCCAAGTTTATCAATTTCTCTTCTAAGTATTCTAACGCAAGTTGAGTGGAATGTTGAAATCCACATATCATTAGCTTTTTCCCCAACAATAGCTTCTATTCTCTCTTTCATTTCTTTAGCTGCCTTATTAGTAAATGTAATTGCTAATATACTCCATGGCTTTATTCCTAAATCTTCTATCATATGTGCCATTCTATATGTTAAAACTCTAGTTTTACCTGAACCTGCACCTGCAAGTATTAAAACTTGACCATCAACAGTAACAGCACCTTCATACTGCTCTTTGTTTAATAATGATTTTAAATCCAAATCATCATCCTCCCTTCCTAGTATTAAAATATTATATCATACATCACCTTTTAGTGTTGCCAGAAAGTATAATTGTTAGTAAAAATGTGGTATAATATCTAAAATCATATTCCAGTTTTTAGGAGGTATTTGTATTGAAGTTTAAAACTATGATTTTAACTTTTCTTATTTCAATTTTAATTTTTAATTTTATATCTTGTTCTAATAAAAAAATAAATTTTGATGATACTCGTTCTTATTCAGATAAAATAACTAATGATATTCTTATATCTATTAATGATTTAGATTACAATGGCTTTATAAAAAATTTTGATGAAAACATGAAAGAAATTTCATCTAATGAAACTGAATTTTTAAATTTAGTTATGCCTATAAAAGGTGCTATAGGAACATATGAAGATGGTAGTTTAGAATTTGTACAAGGCAAAAAGAGTAAGGATTTTACAAGTATAATTTATAAAGCAAAATTTTCTAATGAAGTAGAACCAGTAAATATCTCAATATCCTTTGATGAAAAAAATCATAAAGTTTCTGGACTATACTTTAATTCACCAAAAATAAAAGAATTATATAGCAAATAAAAAAATAGATAAGGATAAATCCTTATCTATTTTTTATATTTCAAACGCTAATATTATTTCAAATATTGCAAATAGTATTAAGTTTATTCCAATTAATATTGGTGCAAATGCTAACGCAACTACTGGGTATAATATTACTAAAACACTTAATATAATTAAACATATTGTATATATTGTTCTAAAATTAAAACCAGCTGATTTAAATTGAAATTCAGCTACAAGTGCTGATATACCTCTTATTAATCCCCAGATTCCAAAGAATATAACAAAAAATTGTGTTGAATAAACTGGTGAAAATAAAAGTGTTAATCCAAATAATATATCAATTATACCATTAAAGATAAAAAATCCTCTTCTATATGATTTAAATGCTTTAATTATAGACATAATACCTGAAGCTAAAACAAAAACTCCAATTACCATAGTTAAATTAAATATACTTTCTAATGGATACATTAAAAATATTATACCTACTATTGCTAATAAAACTCCTTGTAAAATAAAAGGCCATTTTTTCATAATTATCAACTCCTTCTATTTATACTTTACTATTTTATTATATAAGTTACCATTTACCTTTTGTAAATTTTAAAATACATATTGTAAAATTTAATTAATTAATATAAATTACAATTTTTAAAATATTCTACAGCAAAATCAACACATTCTCTTTGATTAAATAATTTTATTTTTGCATTTGCAATGTTATCAACTTTAACATTACACTTTTCTTCAAATTCTTCACCTAGAAACATAAATAATTCAGTTTTAAACTCTATATCCTTAAATTGTTTAAATATTCTTTTTCCATTTTCTAATATAGGTGAAGCATTTATAGATTCTGTATAATTTCCTGCTCTATACTCTGCTAAATGAAATGAGGTATTAACATCATAATCAACACCTAATAATAATACTTTTCCATTTAACTCATAAAATCTTGCAAGAGGTGACTTTTCCCCAAGTGAATATTCTAAACTGTGATTATCTGTTATAAAATTCTTATTTTTTCCCCAAGCTGAAAATGATACTGTTGGATGATAACTTCTCTTTACACCATAGAAATTTCTAAAAGCTTCTGCTATTTTACCCATACTATAAGTTGGCGTAATTTTTTCATCAAAAGCTGGCATTTCTTCTCTTATAGTGTTAAACCATTCGGAAGGTACTGGTGGATTACTCCAAAAAGCTGGATCACATATATCAGCACTATGAGCTGGCATTACTATAGTTCCTTCTTCCCCTACTGTTTCTATTAAAGCCTTTATAACGGTAACTTCTCCTCCACATATCCATCCAAATTTACTTAATGATGAATGTACAAGTAATGTATCTCCCTTTTTTATTCCAATTCTTCGAAATTCATCTTTTAATATACTAAGAGTTATTGGTTTCTTAGTATCATTTATTAACTTTTCTATATTACTTATTTCATTATCCTGTTCTATATACTCATCATCTACATATAAGTCCTCTAAATTTATATCCATTTATTTGCCTCCAAACGTTAAGAATCACTCTATAATAATTTCAAAATCATTTAATAATCTTAAAACTTCAGGAATACTAAATTTTGCTTTATTTATATTATTTCTATTTGGATTTATCCTGTAATTCAAACATTCTCTGAAATCTACTTTTGAAAGATTAGTATTTTCAAATATACTATCTTCAAGACTTGATTTTAAAAATGACACCTCTCTTAAATCAGCATTTATAAAATCACTTGATGTAACATTACATTCTATAAAATTTGTCTTTGGTATTTTAAGCTCTGCAAAACTACAACTTTGTATTAAACAGCTTTTAAATTCAAAATCTAAAATAAATCTATCACATTTAGTAAAATCAACTCCAACTATTTTACAATCAATAAACTTAACTCCTCTAAGCTTTGAATAATAAAATTTTGTAAGAGATATATTACATTCCTTAAAAATACACTCTTCAAAATTTACTTCTAAAAACTTTGTTCCTGAAAAATCACATCTATTAAATATACATTTATCAAAATCTCTTTTTTTAATTTCTATATTTCTAGTATTAATTCTTTCAAATCTTTCATTATAATAATCATATTCTAAGAACTCGTCTATCATAAATTATCTCCTAAATTACTTAATTATCAGTTTTATTTTTCAATTCACTATATTCTACAATAAATTTACTATTTGGCAAATATTTCAATGTATATTCAACTCCTATCTTAGGTTTAAGTTCACACTGATTTATTTTATATATAACATTATTTATTTCTAATTCAGTTATTCCTTTTGCATTATTAAATTTAGTACAAACTCCTGTTGCTGTATAATAATCATTTGCAAAATAGTATTTAATATCTTTTACCTTAGGTAATATTATATTAAATAAAGTTATTTTGCTAGAAATCAACAAAATAAAAATTAATATAAAATATTTTTTTGATATCTTCCCTTTAATTATTTTTATTAAATTAAATATAATTGAAAGTAACATAAATATAATTACTATTATTTGAAAAAGTAAAATTAATATAAACTCCATAAGTTTCCCCCTTTTTAATTATTATAATGTTAAGTTAATTAAATTTAAATTATAAGATTATTTAATTGCTAAACATTTTGCCTAGTAATATAATTTCAATATATTATCTACGAGGTGATTTTTTTGAAATATAACAAAATGGAAATGCTAAAAAATTGTAATCTTTGTATTAGAAAGTGTAATGTTAATAGATTAAACAATGAAGTTGGTGCATGTCTATCATCCGAAAAAATAAAAGCTGCTAAAGCTTATTTACATATGTGGGAAGAACCTCCAATATCTTTAGATACAGGATCTGGAACTATATTTTTTTCTAACTGTAATTTAAAATGTGTATTTTGTCAAAACCATGAAATTAGTCAAGAGAAATTTGGAGAATTTATAACTATAGAAAGACTATCAGAAATATTTTTAGAACTTCAAGATAAAGGAGCTAATAATATAAACTTAGTAACCCCTACACATTATGTCCCACAAATTATAGAAGCAATAAAAATAGCAAAAAAAAATGGACTTACTCTACCTATTTTATATAATACAAATGGATATGATTCTTTAGAAACTATAAAAGCCTTAGATGGTTATATAGATGTTTATTTACCTGATTTTAAATACTTTAATGATAAATATGCAATAAAATATTCAAAAGTTTCAGGATACAGAGAAAATGTTATTACTATTTTAAAAGAAATGTTTAAACAAGTTGGTAAAAATAGATTTGATGAAAAAGGAAGAATGATAAAGGGTATTATTATTAGACATTTAATGCTCCCTCATCTTTTATTTGATTCAAAGAAAATTATAGATACTATATATAGTTTATTTGGAGATGATGTATATATAAGTATAATGAATCAATATACTCCTATGTTTAATGCATTTAAATTTGAAGAGTTATCAAAACCATTAAATCCAAAGCTTTATGATAGTTTAATTGATTATGCAGCAAGCATTGGTGTAAAAAATGCCTTTATTCAAGAAAGTGGCACTAATAAAACTGATTTTGTTCCTGATTTTAATTTACAAGGAGTTTTAAAATAGTTCATACATCTTTTTACTATTATTGATTATAATAGTTTTATAGAATAAATTTTGAAATAGTCATAAATTATTTTGAATTTTTTATTTAAAAATTTCAAATACTAATGTAGAGGTGATTTAAATGGAACAAAACAAATTTACTTTAAAACCATTACCATATTCTTATGATTCTCTAGAACCTTATATTGATGAAAAAACAGTAGTAATTCATCATGACAAACATCAACAAACTTACGTTAATAATCTAAACAATGCACTGGATAAACATCCTGAATTTTTCAAGATGTCTCTAGTGGAAATACTTAAAAATTTAGATGATATTCCAGAAGATATAAATCAAGCAGTTGTTAATAATGCTGGTGGAGTATTTAATCATGAATTTTACTGGGATGGATTAGCTCCAAATAAAGGTGGAGAACCTACTGGAAATATAAAAGATGCTATTTGCAAAACTTTCGGTTCTTATGAAGACTTTAAAACTAAATTTAAGGAAGCAGCTACTACTCAATTCGGTTCTGGATATGCATGGCTTGTTTTAGATGAAAATAATAAATTAAAAATTACTAAAACACCAAATCAAAATTGTCCAATTTCATTAAACGAAAAACCTCTACTAACAATAGATGTTTGGGAACATGCTTATTACTTAAAACACCAAAACAAACGTCCTGATTATGTAGATTGTTTCTTTGAATTAATTAATTGGGATATGGTTAATGAAAGATTTAAAAAAGCTACAAACCTTTAATAAAACAATAAATTAATTATTTATTTTTAACAATAGTAAGTTTAATTTGAAATATATATCTATATTTTATGTTAAGCTTATTAAAAAAGAAGATTCCTTTATTAGGAATCTTCTTTTTCTATAAATTATTCATTTGATTTCAATGCTTCTATCATATTTACATTTTTCAATTTTAAATGCATTATAAACATTACTATGCTTGAAAAGATTATTGTCAATATTCCTGCATAAATAAAACTGCTCAAATGTAATGAAGGATTAAACATCATGTTATCCATCTCAGCTGTACTTAAAACATACTGGTGTAAAATTTTTCCCAAGCCACTTCCTACTATAATTCCCATTATAGTTAATATTATATTTTCTCTATAAATATACATAGTTACTTCGTTATCGTAAAATCCTAAAACCTTTATAGTTGAAAGTTCCCTTATACGCTCAGATACATTTATATTAGTTAAATTATATAAAACTATAAAAGCTAATATTGCAGCTGATATTATAAGTACAATAACAACTATATTTAAACTCGACATAGAGTCTTCAAAATTATCTTCTATAGAACCATTATAAGAAATATTTAATACTTTACCTTCTTTACTTAACTTTTTAGATAAATTTTCTTCAAAATTAGTATCATATTTATATTTTAAAAGTTCAGCATTATAAAGAGCCTCTTTATTGAATATCTTTTTATAAAGTTCTTTTGACATATAAATATAATGTCCAGCATAATTTTCTGTAACATCAGCAATCTTAACTTCAAAAGCTTTATTATCCGACGTTTTAAACTTTATTACATCGCCCTTTTTAAGCTTAAATAATTTAGCTAATTTTTCAGATATTATAGCACCATCATTATTTAAATTATATTTTTCATCAGTCTTTCTATTGTTTAATGTTATAAATTTATTTAAATTATCTTCGTTTTTAGGCACCATAAGAAATGCTTCCTGAGGATTAACTCCTTTTTCTTGAACTTTTACTTGTTCTTGATAAATTTCTAATCTATCTTCTATTTCAGGTAACCCCTTAATTAAACTTTCATAAGATTTCGTATCTTCATTTGAAGCATCTTTATTATATATAATCATAGCATTATATTTAACTATTTTACCAAACTGCAATCTTGCAAGGTCTGAAACTGAACCTTTTATACCAAAACCAGTAATAATAAGTGCCATACATCCTGCAATACCCAAAACTGTCATTAGCATACGATCCTTATATCTAAATATATTTCTTGCAGTAACTTTTTCTATAAAATTGAACCTTTTCCAAATAGGCTTTATTCTTTCTAATAATATACGCTTACCTGATTTTGGAGCCTTAGGCCTCATAAGTGTTGCTGAAGTACTTTTTAAATCTTCTCTCAATACTACATAAGCAGATATTCCAGTACAAGAAATTGCTATTGCAATTGATATAAGTGCATAACTTAAATAATATGAAATTTGTAAATCTGTGAAATTATAAAGCATACTATAAGCATTATAAATAATTCTTGGTAGTAATTCATATCCAATCAATAATCCAAAAAAACTTCCAATTAAACTTGCAGTTGTTGCATACACTAAATATTTTAGTGATATATCAAAATTACTATAACCTAGTGCCTTAAAAGTTCCAAGCTGAATTCTTTGTTCCTCAATCATTCTAGTAATCGTTGTTAAACTTACTAAAGCTGCTATTGCAAAGAAAAATAAAGGAAATACTTGTGATAATGCTGTAATTCTATCTGCATTATCTTCATATTCGCTATAACCTAAATTATCGCTTCTTGAAAATACATAATAATCAGGAACCTTGATATCTTTTATATTTTCTTCCCCTTTTTTAATTTCCTTTTCTCCATCTAATATTTTCTTTTCAGCATTAGACTTCTCATTATTAAATTTATTTAAACCTTCTTTGTATTGTCTTTCACCTTCATCTAATTTTTCTTTAGCTAACTTAAAGTTTTCTAACCCTAATTTTTTTCCATTATTATATTCTGATTCCTTTTCCTTAATAATTTTTGATGCTTTATTAAATTCTTGTTTATATTGATTAACTTGTACTATTCCATTATTTAATTTTTTATAATTACTTTCTAATTCCTCTTTACCTTTTTCTATATTAATTTTTGCTATTTCTAAATTTTTAATTATAGAACTCATACTATTTGAAATAGCATTAGCTTCCACCTCTCCATTAAAATACCCTTCTAATAAATTACCTAAATTTGAACCATTATTAATTGGTACTTCTTTTAAACTTTCAATTAATTGGTTTTTCATATTGTTAGGTATATTATTAGGAGGTAGCTTTAATAAAGCTTCTACTTGATTAAATAAAGGCTTTAGCTTATTTATATTATTATTTACATCATTTAATTTTTTATTTACTTCTTCCTTTGCCTTTAAAATTTCTGATTGTTTCTTTTGTAAATCCTTTAACTTATTTTCTAACTCTTCTTTTTTAGAATTTAATTGATTTTTAGAACTATCTAATTTTAATTTTGCATCTTGCATTTTATTATTAAATTCACTTAAGTTCTTATCGTATTTTTCTCTTCCCTCATTAATTTTCTTTTTAGACTCATTTAACTTACTTTCAGCTTTTTTAAGTTCATTTTTAGCTTTTATAATATCATTTTTAGCTTTTAAGAGTTTATCATTTGCCTCTTTTTTTATATCATCAAGGCGTAATACCCCTCGTTCTTTTGTTACACTTTCTACTTCTTTTATATGATTATTTAATAAATCATTGTACTTTTCACTATAACTGTTTAAACCTTTCAAATCGTTAAATGTTAAATAAGCTTCTGTATATACTGGCATTTTAAATTCAGATTCTGAAATTAAACCAAATCCATCAACCCTACCTTTTCCAATAGCACTTGTTCCTCTTTCATAATTTCCAATATACATAGGACTTTTTACAAAACCAACTACTTTATAAGTTTTATTTTTAATTTCGTCACTTAACTCTTTACTATTATCAGAAGAAAAACTTATCTTATCACCTATTTTATATAATTGTTTAATAGATTCTTTGCTATCTAATGCAATTTCTCCATTCTTTTCTGGTAATCTTCCACTTTCAACAACATATTTATTTAACTTATTATTACTATCATAAGAAATAAGTTTTAATAAAAGTCCTTCCTTCCCTATTAATACATCCTTACTATATATAGGTTCAACATAGTCTACTCCTTTTATTTTTTTTAATTCATCTATATCACCTTTATCAATCCCCATTGTAGATTGTACTTTTAAATCCATCAAATTTTGTTCATCAAAATATTTATTAGCTGTATTTAACATATCAGGACCTGCCGATTTTAATCCTGAAAAAAATCCAACCCCTAACATAATTAAAAATAAAATAGATAAAAATCTTGATTTAGATGAAGAAATTTCTTTTAAAATAGTTTTAAATAAAGCCTTTTTCTTCATAAACTTCTCTCCTTTTACCATTCTATTTCATCAATAGATTTAGGATTCTTATTTACTTTAATATCCCTAACCTTTGCATCATTAACATGTATAACTCTATCAGCTATTGGAGATAATGCAGAATTATGAGTTATAACTATAACTGTAGTACCTGTATTTTTGCATGTATTCTGTAATAATCTTAATACTTGTCTTCCTGTTTCATAATCTAATGCTCCAGTTGGTTCATCACATAACAAAAGCTTTGGATTTTTAGCTAATGCTCTTGCTATTGCAACTCTTTGTTGCTCTCCCCCTGATAGTTGAGCTGGAAAATTATCCATACGATGACCTAATCCTACATCTTTAAGTACTTTATCAACATTTAATGCATTTTTAGAAATTTGAGTTGCAAGTTCAACATTTTCTTTTGCAGTTAAATTTGGTACTAAATTATAAAATTGAAATACAAATCCAATATCATCACGTCTATATTTTGTAAGCTCTTTTTTATTAAGCTTTGCAATGTCAACTCCATCAACTAATACTTGTCCTTCATCTGGAGAGTCCATTCCTCCTAATATATTTAAAACAGTTGACTTTCCTGCTCCACTAGGTCCTAATATTATTACAAATTCTCCTTTTTCAATTGAAAAACTTATTCCATTGTTAGCTACAATAACATTATCGCCCATTTTATAACATCTATGCTCATTTATAATATCTACATAACCCATTTATTTCACCCTTTCATTATTTACAAATAACTCATGACTCACTTGTGTCATTTTATTTTTAATATTATAATAATCATCAAGCAAATACAATACAATTAATTTAAATTACACATAAAGGAGAGTTTGTGTCACTATGTATAAAATTCAAACTAATTCACTGGCTATAAAGTCTCAAAATTGGATAGCAAAATCATTATTAAAACTAATGAAATATCAGCCTTATAAAGATATTACAGTAACACAAATATGCCAAGAAGCTAACTTAGTTAGAAAAACCTTTTATAGAAACTTTGATAGCAAAGAAGATATTTTACATTTTATATTTGATAACTTATTTAATGATTTTCAAAGAAATAAAAATTTTGATAAATTATCTCCTAAAGAAATAATTTATTTATATTATAGTTATTGGATTAAACATAAAGACCTATTAAAATTAATACATGAAAATAACTTATTCTTTTTAATAAATAAAAAATATATAAATTATACTGAATCTTTTATATCACTACTTCCTGACACAAAAATTCAATTATTAGAAAATAATAATTTAAGTCCTTATTTTTTTAATTTTATAGCAAGTAGCATGAGTTCAATTTTAGAATTATGGGTAAAAAGAGACTTCAATGAATCTGTTGATGTTATAACCAACTTAACACAATCTTTATTATGTTCTAAATTATAAAATATATTTTTATAGACATAATATTCATTTGTGTAATTCATATGTTATAAAGGAAAAGTTATACTTTATTTTTTCACTATATTAGATTAAAATTAAAGGTAAATGTATAATATATAGACATAGATTAGAGGTTATTTTTAATGGCCCTATTTAAAATATAATTGCAGGAGGGTAATCTTTATGTCAAATGATACTAATTCATCTAACTTCATAAGAAATATAATTATTGAAGATTTAGAGAGCGGTAAACATGATTCTATAATTACTAGATTTCCACCAGAACCAAATGGCTATCTACATATAGGTCATGCAAAGTCTATTCTTTTAAACTTCGGACTTGGTGCTGAATTTAATGGAAGAACTAATTTAAGATTTGATGACACAAATCCAGTTAAAGAAGATACAGAATATGTTGAATCAATAAAAGAAGATGTTCAATGGCTTGGATGTCACTGGAATGAACTTCACTTCGCTTCAAATTATTTTGATGAAATGTATAAAAGAGCTATTCTTTTAATAAATAAAGGCTTAGCATATGTTTGTGATTTAACACCTGAAGAAATGAAGGAATATAGAGGAACATTAACAGAGCCAGGAAAAGAAAGCCCTTATAGAAATAGAAGCATCGAAGAAAACCTTGATTTATTCGAAAGAATGAGAAAAGGTGAATTTAAAGATGGAGAGAAAGTTTTAAGAGCAAAAATTGATATGGCGTCTCCTAATATGAATATGAGAGATCCAATAATTTATAGAATAGCTCATGCATCTCACCATAATACTGGCGACAAATGGTGCATATATCCTATGTATGATTTTGCTCATCCACTTGAAGATGCTATTGAAGGTATAACTCATTCAATATGTACTTTAGAATTTGCAGATCACAGACCTTTATATGATTGGTTCGTAAAAGAATGTGAAATGGAAAAAGTACCTCAACAAATAGAATTTGCAAGACTTAATATGACTAATACTGTTATGAGTAAGAGAAAACTTAAACAATTAGTTGATGAAAATATAGTTGATGGATGGGATGACCCAAGAATGCCAACTATATCAGGACTTAGAAGAAGAGGTTATACTCCAGAATCTATAAGAAACTTCTGTCAAGCAATAGGTGTTGCTAAAAATAATTCAATTGTTGACGCTCAAATGCTTGATTACTTCTTAAGAGAAGATCTGCAAACTAAAGCTCCAACTGCAATGGCAGTTACAAAACCTCTTAAGGTTATTATAACAAATTATCCAGAAGGTAAAACTGAAATGTTACCTATTCCAAATAACCCTAAGAATCCAGAGCTTGGAACTAGAGAAGTTCCTTTTTCAAGAGAAATATATGTTGAACAAGATGACTTCATGGAAGTTCCAGTAAAAAAATACTTTAGATTATTCCCAGGAAACGAAGTTAGACTTATGGGCGCATACTTTATAACATGTAATGATGTAATAAAAGATGCTGAAGGAAATGTTGTAGAACTTCATTGCACTTATGACCCTGAAACTAAGAGTGGTTCAGGATTTACTGGAAGAAAAGTTAAAGGTACAATTCATTGGGTTGATGCAAAAAGTGCTATACCTTGTGAATTTAGATTATATGAACCTTTAATATTAGATGATGCTCCAGAAAACGAAGGTAAACATTTCTTAGAACAAATAAATCCTAATTCATTAGAAGTTTTAGAAGGATTTATAGAACCAGTTGCTATTAAGGATGCAAAAAATCTTGATAAATTCCAAATGGTTAGAAACGGATTCTTCTCAGTGGACAAAAATTCTACTAATGATAAACTAATATTTAATAGAATTGTTCCTTTAAAGAGTTCATTTAAACTAAAATAATAAATAAATTTTAAATAAAAGAGTGGTCTTATAGTACCACTTTTTTTATTTAAAATTTTATAAAAATTCTCTTTTAATTAAATACTTTAAAATCCTTAAATTAAAAGAGATGCTTTAAAAAGCATCTCTTTTATATACTAAAGACTAATAAACTTATTAAATCTTTCTCTTACTTTATCTTCACCCATTATTTGCATTATAGTATAAAGATCTGGAGTATTAGTTCTATGAGTAAGTGCTGCTCTTACTGCACCTGCTACATCAGAAACCATACCTTTAAAGTTTTCTGGATTTTTCTTATACTCTTTTCTATTTGTTGCATATCCAAGTTCTACTGCTAATGCTTTAAGCTCTTCAAACCAAGTTTCTTGATCTGTATCAAAGTTATATACTTTAGCATAGCTTTCTATTATACTTTTTGCATCTTCTAAGTTTAATGTTTTTGGAAGTTCAACATCTTCTGCTGTTTCACTATCAAATAACTCATCAAAGAAGTAGAATATTTTTTCTTTAACTTCATTCCATTTTCCAAAGTCTTTTCTTGGTTTTGGACCTTCTTTATCTATATTAAATACTTCTTTCATCATATCTTCATTTGAAGTTACAAGGTCATACATTTCTTTATCAAAATCTTTTGCCCAATTTGTGTAATAATCATATACCACTGGTGCTTTCATCTTACATATAACATTTTTACTTACATCATGAAGTTTAACTATATCAAATAAAGCTCCTGATTTACTCATTTTATCTAAAGCAACAGGGAATTCATGATAATCAGCATCTGGATTTTCTGATCTCCAATCTTCAAAGCTTGAATTTATTATATTTAAAAGATATTCTATAACTGATACTGCTGGATATCCTTCCTCTCTATAATAACTTACAGCACTTTCTGGATCTTTTCTTTTTGAAAGCTTTCTTTTTGATCCATTTTCTGATTTCATTATTGTTGGAACGTGAGCATAATTAGGTCTTTCAAATCCTAATACATCAAATAATTGAAGATGTATTGGAAGTGATGATAACCATTCTTCTCCTCTTATAACATCTGTAGTATGCATTAAAGCATCATCTATAGCATGTGCAAAGTGATAAGTTGGTAATCCATCTGATTTAATTATAACTATATCTTGAACATTTTCTGGGAATGATATATCTCCTTTTATTAAATCATGAAATTCTATTCTATTTTCTTCTTTTCCTGGTGACTTTAATCTTAATATGTACTCTTCACCAGCTTCTATTTTCTTTATAGCTTCTTCTGTTGAAAGATTTCTATATATAGCATATTTCCCATAATATCCTGGAGTTATTTTTTCAGCCATTTGCTTTTCTCTTATTTCATTTAACTCTTCTGGTGTACAGAAACATGGGTAAGCTAATCCCTTTAAAAGTAAATCCTTAGCAAAAGCATGGTATATTTCTCTTCTTTGACTTTGTCTATATGGACCATACTCTCCTTTTGAAGTTTCTTCTCCAGTCATTCCTTCGTCAAAGTCCATTCCAAAGTTATGCATAGTTTGTATTGTATCTTCTATTGCACCTTCAACTTCTCTTTTTTGGTCAGTATCTTCTATTCTTAAGTAGAAAATACCTTCACTTTGATGTGCAAGTCTTTCATTTATAAGAGCTGCATAAACTCCACCAATATGTTGAAATCCAGTTGGACTTGGAGCATATCTTACTACTTTAGCTCCTTCTTTTAAATTTCTTTTTGGATATTTTTCTAAATAATATTCTGGAGTCTTTAATTCATTTTTAAATATTAAATTTGCTAATACTTCTCTACTCATTTTTACATCACCTTTCTAAAAGTTTATTTTCTATGTATTAAAAAAAGCCTTCTCCTCCTATACTTAGGACGAAAAGACTAAAGCTTTACGCGGTACCACCTAAATTAGTTTAAATTAAATTTAAACTCACTCATTTCTCTATAATGGGAGAACCCAAAATTAATATGCTCCAAAGCTTCTTTCTATAACTTTACTTATTAAGCTCACACCAAATTGCCTAACTCTCTGAAAAGTAAATATTCATATACTCTTCTTCTTCAACGCACTTTTAACATTTTTAATTTATCTTAAATCTAACTTATATAATTATACATTTATTAAATACTATTGTAAACATGTCAAAATTCCTTCTAATATAATTTTTGAATAAATATATTTATTTATCCAAATTAATTTTGCAATATAAATTTCATTTTATTAATTTTATGAAATATTTAAACCACATTGTTTAAATTTAATTATTTTTATTATTTAAATTAAGCATACAATAATAATTATTTATACAAAAAAAGACGTAACCATTGGGGCTCGGTTACGTCTTAGCAATAAGCAATAAATAAAAAGGGGGCTATTTATTCCTTTTATTTATCCTCGCATTAGTATTATATGTTAACGCATTATAAAATGCAAGTAAATTTGATATTTTTATTTAATTCTCTCATATATTATGAATACTTTTCTTGCATATTAAATTTATTATTCGTTAAAAGCTTTTTAAATGTGCAATTTCTTCTTCTGTTAACTCTCTATATTCGCCCTCATCTAATTCATTATCTAGTTTAATTCCGCCAAATTCTATTCTTTGTAAATAAACAACATTCTTATCTACAGCCTCAAACATTCTCTTTACTTGATGAAATTTTCCTTCTTGAATTGTTATATTTACTTCTGAACCTTCATCAGTAGCGCTTAAGATTTCAAGTGTAGCTTCTTTACATTTATATCCATCATCTAATGTTATTCCATTTTTAAATGCTTCTACATCTTTTTCTGTTACCTTTTTATCAATCCTTGCAAAATAAATTTTGTCTACCTTCCATTTTGGAGATATTAATCTATGATTTAATTCACCATCATTAGTTAAAAATAATAATCCTACCGTATCTTTATCTAATCTACCAACTGGAAATGGCTCAAAAACTTGATGCTCAACTTCTAGTAAATCTATTACAGTTTCTTCTCTTGAATCATATGTAGCTGAAATAACACCATCAGGTTTATTCATCATAAGATATATAAATTCTCTATAAAAAATTTGCTCACCATTTATTTTTATAACTGACTTATCTGGATCAACTAGCATCGCACTATCTTTTACAATTTCACCATCAACTTCAATTACACCTTTTTTAGCAATCTTTTTTATTTCTTTTCTACTTCCATATCCTAAATTTGAAATTATCTTATCTAATCTTTGCACTATAAAATACACCTCTTATCCTTAACTTTATTTTTATATTAAATTTACTAATTAATTATTATAATTTTTAATTAAACAATTATTTTATATATTCATTAATATATTTTTTATTATCACCTATTTAGTATTTCAAAATATTAAATAAATCATTTATATATCAACAGTCTACTTAAGTTTCATCTTATTGTATTATTAATTTAATTAAAAAGCAATTATTTGCATAATAAAAAAGCCTCTAAAGGCTTCTTTATTTTAAACAGTAAATTCTATTTCACAGTAATCTTCATAATTAACTCTTTTATAAAAGCTCTTTGCAAGAACCATTACTCTATACTTTCCTTTTGAAAATGGTATAAATGTATAATATCTTTTTTTACTATAACTTTGAGCTTTTACCCAATTTCCTCTCTCCATTACATAGAACTCATAACATACATCTTTTCCACCATTGCTTTCTGCCCAAAAATTCACTTCTTTATTTATTTTTATTGGTTCTTTATCTATTGTTATTTTAGTATCTGTAACAGGAGTTGCATCATAAATATAAATAGAAATTTCCTTCTTTGTATCAAAATCTGTTTCACATTTAATATTTTTAGCATATACTTCAAATGTATATTTTCCTGAACACTTTGGTGTAATAGATAATTTTTTATTCTTAACAAAGCCGGTTGCTTCAACTTCATGACCATTTATTTTGGTAACAAAATTAACTAATATATTGTTTGTATTTTGTACTACTGCTTCTATTTCAAATTTATCTCCAACTAAAAAATTCTCCTTACATGGAAGTAATATATAATCTATAGTTCCTGGTAAGTAATCTTTCCCTTTAAAAAATAAACTTGATTCAACATCGTATTCGTTTAAAGAATATTTATCTTTAACTCTAATACTTATTTCATATTCACCCTTCTCATGAGGTACATAATTAAACCAATTTGTCCTTGTAAAATCTCTTCTATCTATTTCAACTCCATCTTTTAATATAACAAAAGAATATAAAAGTATACTGCCTCCCTCTGCTATAGCCCTAATATTTATTGGAGTATTTATAAGAACTTCCTTACGTTGATCTGATATTACATCAACAATTCTTATAGGTTTATCTCCTCTTTTATCTATATCAAAAAGTATTGTTTTTTTCTCTTCATAATCTCCTTCATATGAAATGTCTTTAACATATAAAGTTATTTTATATGACCCTTTTTCTCTAGGATTCCAATAAAATTCTTTACTTCTTGTATAACAAGAATCTTCTGCTATTGGCCCATCAATAATATATCTATATACTAATTCTCTGCCACCTGACGCATCTACTTTAAATGTTATATCTGTTCCTGAAATTTGTGGACTTTTTACATCAGCTTTAAAACTATTAATTCTTATAGCTTTATATGGTTTTACTTCATAAACCATAACAGCTCTGTCATCATATTCTTTATTTGAAAATATATCTTTCATTAAACAAAGTAATTTATATTCCCCTTCTTCATTTTCTTGAAAGCTTACAATTCTTCTTGATGAATAATCTTGTACACATATAGATCTTCCATACTTGTCCATTTTTATAAATTTAAATAACAATGGTCTTGCATCTTCACATGAAGCTTTTACTTTAAATACAAGTTCCTCATTCAATAATAATTCATCTGTTAAACACTTAAAATCTATTATTTCAACTTTATTTTTTTCTTTAACACTAAATTTTATAATTTTATAATCATCAACATTTTCCTTTGAATCAGGCCTTTTACATTCTATAAGTAATTCTTCAACGCCTTCTTTTGTTACAGCATAAGATAATTTACAATCTGTTGAATAGTCTCTAACTGGCTCCCAGCCATTATCTCCTTTTTTCCAAAACCTATAAAGTAATGTTCTTTCTTCAGAAACAACTTCTATATTAACTTTTTCACCAATAAAATATTCTTCCTTTTCTAGTAAAACATCCATAATCAATTTTTCTTCACCTATACTCTTTCTTATAATATATGCCTCTTTTGCTAAAAAATCATATGATTTTTTAGACCCTTTTCTTTTCCCTTGTACCATAACCATATAATTACCCTCTTTTTTCGGTGTCCATACACATGACTTTTTACTATTGAATTCTTTTATTGTATTCCATATTCCATCATTACCAATTAAAACCTTAAAATCGATGGCTTCTTCGAAGTCAACGCCTATTTCTATATTCTCTTTAGGTGCTTGAGGACTCCTTTTGCCAAATAAAATGTTCATAGTTCCCATAAATTTCACCCCGTATTAATAAATATAATAATACATTATATTACAACCCTTATTTTACAAATAAAATTCCATATTTATCTAAGTATATTATACAACATTATATTTAAACTACAAATAAAAAAGGCTTTAAGAAATAATTATATTTCTTTAGCCTTCAATTTTTTATAATATATTCAATTAAAGCTCTCAAATTTTTTATAAGCCTTTCTTCATCTTCTTTAGTTCTCTTTTTATGACCTTTAAGCCTTCCACCAGCTTTTCTAAATTTTTGTGCTATATATCTTTGTTCAAGCAAAACATCTATATTATCATCAGTGTATAATGTACCTCTTGGGTTTATAACTTTACAACCTCTACCCAAGCACATAGATGCCACTCCATAATCTTGAGTTACTACAATATCATTTATTTTTGAATTATTAACAACATACATATCTACACTTTGAAATCCACTATCTACAACTATCACTTTTGAATAATCACTTTTTATAACATGATGTATATCAACAAAAATATTTACTTCTATAGCATATTCTTTTGCTAAATCTTCAATTTTGGAGATGCTTGGACAAGCATCTCCATCAATTATAATTTTCATAAACTACTTTAATTTAGCTTCTAATTCAGCTTTCATATCTTCATATCCTGGTTTTCCAAGTAAAGCAAACATATTTTTCTTGTATGCTTCAACTCCAGGTTGATTAAATGGATTTACTCCTAAAAGATATCCACTAATTCCACATGCTTTTTCAAAGAAGTAAACTAATTGACCAAAGTAGTAAGGAGTTAATTCTGGTACTCTAACAACCATGTTTGGAACTCCACCATCATTATGAGCTAATAATGTTCCTTCAAAAGCTTTTTGATTTACAAAGTTCATATCTTTTCCAGCTAAGAAGTTTAATCCATCTATATTATCTTCTGTAGCTTCTATAATAACTGATTCTTCAGCTTTTTCTACATGAAGAACTGTTTCAAATAAGTTTCTTCTACCTTCTTGAATATATTGTCCCATTGAGTGAAGGTCAGTTGAGAAATCAACTGCAGCTGGGAATATTCCCTTATTATCTTTTCCTTCTGATTCTCCATATAATTGCTTCCACCATTCATTGAAGTAGTGAAGTGATGGTTCATAGTTAACTAATATTTCTATTTCTTTTCCCTTATTATATAAAGCATTTCTTGCTGCTGCATATTTGTAACAATCATTTTCTTTAAGTGAAGGATTTGAGTATAGTTCTCTTGCATCAGCTGCACCCTTCATCATTTCTGCTATATCAACTCCAGCTGCTGCTATTGGAAGTAATCCAACTGCAGTTAAAACTGAGAATCTTCCTCCAACATTATCAGGAATTACAAAAGTTTCATATCCTTCTGCATCTGCTAATGATTTAAGAGCTCCTTTTGAAGCATCTGTAGTTGCATATATTCTCTTTTTAGCTTCTTCTTTTCCATATTTCTTTTCAAGAAGATCTTTAAATATTCTAAATGCTATTGCAGGTTCAGTTGTAGTACCTGATTTTGATATTACGTTAACTGATATATCTTTACCTTCTACAGCCTTTAGTAATTGATTCATATATGTTGCACTTATATTATTTCCAACGTAGAATATTTGTGGAGCTTTTCTTTCTTCTCTTGGTAATACATTATAGAAGTTATTTGTAAGCATTTCGATTGCTGCTCTAGCTCCTAAGTATGATCCACCTATTCCTATAACTACAAGAACTTCTGAAGTTTCTTGAATTCTTTTTGCAGCTTCTTGAATTCTTGCAAATTCTGCTTTATCATAATTTACAGGTAAATCAATCCATCCTAAAAAGTCATTTCCTGCTCCAGTTCCTTCATGTAATTTCTTATGAGCTGATTGTACTAAATCATCCATAAAGTCGATCTCTTCCATATTTAAATATGGAGCTGCTTTTGATAAATCTAATGATAGTGCTTTAGTCATAATCGAGTCCTCCTTATTTGTGTAAAAATTATTGTTAAGACATAGTTTATCTTATGCATTACACTATATATTTTAAACCGATAATTCATTTTCATTAAAAAAATACCTTACTTTATTAATGAAAATGTTATCTATATATATTTTACTACATATAAACACCTTATAAAAGCATAATATTTACAATAAAACCTATGTAAACATTTAAATTTTTATATAATTTAATAAAAATAAAAATTAAATTTTTCTTATTATTACATAAACTTAATTTAGTTACTTTATTTAGTAAATCAATTAAAAATATATTAAAAATATACATATAAAAATAAAAAATTTAAACTATACATTTATCCTAACATATAAAATTTTATATTTATTAATTATAAAAAATACAAGCTACTTGTATTTTGTGTGAGTAGCTTGTATTTTGATATAAAATTTTCATCTATCTTTTATTTTTCATTTCAATCATATCTCCATATACAGGTGTTGGCATACCAAAACCACCTGAAACATCAACAATTTGTCCTGTAGTAAAAGCTGAATCATCACTTGCAAAATATACTACTGTTCCTGCTATTTCATCTGGTTTTCCCATTCTTCTAATTGGAGTATGCTTTAAGAAAAACTCTTTGAATTCATCAGTTAAGTTATCATTTACTGCATCTGTTGCTGTCATTCCAGGTAAAACTGCATTACAACGAATATTATCTCTAGCACATTGTACAGCAATTAATTTTGTTAAGTAATTAATTGCTGCTTTACTTGTTCCATAAGCAATTTGTGAAATGTCTGGACGTAATCCCCCAATAGAAGATATATTTATAATACTTCCTCCACCATTTGAAGCCATATGTGGTATAACAGCTTGAGAAGACATAAAAACACTTGCAATATTCATATCAATAGTTTCTATATAATCTTTGTAATCTGTGTTTTTAATATCTAAATCTTTTTTAGGATTTGATGTTCCAAAGTTATTAACTAAAATATCAATTTTTCCTTCTTTTTTAATAACTTCATCTACCATAGAAAAATAAGTTTCTTTTTCAGAAGCATCATTATAAACAACCTTTACATTAAATCCCTTATCATTTAATTCTTTTGCTCTAGCATTAGCACGCTCTAAGTTTCTAGCTGCCATGTAAACAGTTGCACCTTCTTCTGCAAAACGTTTTACACAAGCTAGTCCAATTCCTCTTGTTGATGCAGTAATTAATGCTACTTTATTTTTTAATCTCATATTATCCCTTCTTTATACATATTATTTTTAAATTAATAATCTATAATTCTATTATAATAAAATATTAATAAAAAATCAGTATTGTTTAATTAATATTATTAGTATATTCTATATTTTTAATTCATATATTATAATATTTCATCATTTATTATTTTATTCTTTTAAATTTATAATCAGTTTCATAAAATCTTTATTTTAAACCTAAAATAAAACAGGCATAAATTACATAATAATTTCATACCTGCTTTAACTATATATACTATATTTATTTTACATACTCGTTTAATGGCTTGCTTCTATATATTGCTCTTGGCATTTTTTCTGTAGTTGTAAATCCATAAGGAGCATTAATAACATCTGGAATTCTATTTACTATAGTTGCACAAGTTAATTCTACTGTGCATGGATTTTTAATAACCATCTTTGTATCTGGTTCACCATAGATTGTCCATTCATTTGAATCAATATCTTCCTCTGAATATACTTTACCTATACATTCTGATTCTATAATTATACCTTCTTCTGTTTCTGTTACTACTAGAGCTGACATTCCTGTTGCATACCCTTCTTTTATATTCATATTAAGAGTTGTTGAGTTTAAGTCTTTATTACATGTCTGAGGTATACATTTTTGAATTTGTTTTTTTACTGTTAATCCTAATTGAGATACTATCCACCCATTCATACTCCACATATATGATGGCATAAATTCTCCTTTATTTATTATTTCAAATCTTTCTTCTTCACTTATATTATCTGTTGCCGCTATTTCTTTTTCAAATTCATCCAAGCTTAATCCAGCACCATGTGCTTTTGCTAATGCAATACCATAATCTTCTACATTATAACTTGACTTTCCTTTTATTTTATTAATATTATGAGTTGCCCCTGCAAGTGTAGTAACTAAATTGCCCCAAAATACATCTTGGTATCCTGAACCACAAATAGTACACTTGTTTTTCTTTGCTTCTTCATCTATCTTTTTAGTAATTGTAATAGCTGAGTTCCAAGGATATATGGCTTCTTCACAAGTTGTTATTGCATTTATACCATTTTTAGCACAAATCATAAGTATATCTTCCAAATCCTTCATTAAGCTCATTGTAGTTATTATTACACAATCAGGTTTAATCTTAGTTAATATTTCTTCAGCATTTTGAGCATTTTCTATTACTACACCTATTTTATCACTATTTAATATATCACCTATATCTTTTCCAATAATATTTGGATTAACATCAAAAGCAGCTACAACTTCAGCTCCTTTTTCATATACATATCTCATAGTATATAATGACATTTTCCCACAACCATATTGTGCTATTTTTAATTTTCTATTCATAAAAAAACCTCCCAAATATAAAATGAATTTATATGTATATTTTATTCCTTATACCAACTATAAAGTCAATTCTATATCTTTACTGGTATTTGTAACTTTATAAACATATTTCTTTCACCTTTATTTAGCATAGGAAGCTCTACAACTACTTCACATATGTAATCTCCAATTATTTCATAACCCTTATTTTTAATTTCATCCATAAGCTTATTTAAATAATCTAATTCCTTGGAAAAATTATTACAATAAATAGTTAAATATGTGTTTGATTTTATTATTTCTACATTTTCATTTTCTTTAAAATCACTACTGTCAATAAATATAAATATTTCGTTTGATATTAAATTTTTTTAAGCAAATTTTCTTTTCTAATGAATGAACCTATATTACAAAAATACACCAAAGGAAAATCCTTTGAATTTATATGTTTTTTAAACTTTCTAATCATATACTCATAACATTCAATGCCTTCATCATATATATTCATATCGTCTTTATAACAATATACAGTTCTTTTTGGTATATATTCTAATAAAATCATACCTTCTTTTGGTGCGCAATTATATCTTTCAATATTTTGTATCGCTCTATCTATTGCATTTTTAACTTCATTTAATTCAATTAACTTTTTATCTATATTATTTCTTTTCTTATTTAATATATCTTTTATTTTTAAAATATCATTTTTATCTAAATTATTGTTTATCTCTTTTAAAGACATGCCTAAAGATTTCATATTTTGTATCATGTCTAAAGTTGCTGATTGATATATAGAATAATATCTATATCCATTATTTTTATCTACATAATCAGGTTTTAATATATTTAACTTATCATATAATCTTAAAGTTTGTGTTGATACATTATTTAGCTCACTCATTTCCCCAATAGTTAACTTCTTTATAATAAACTCACAACCTTATACTATAAATAATGTTTTATTTATATTTTATCACTTTAAGTATTACAACAATATATTTATATTGTAAAAAAGGTAGCTATAAATTTTATAGCTACCTTCATTTAGAAACTGATATTTATTTTTAGAGGTTATAGTAAACCTATCTAAACATTCTATTCCCACTCAATAGTTGCTGGTGGTTTTGAAGTTATATCATAAACAATTCTGTTTACTCCTTTAACTTCATTTACAATTCTTCTTGACACTAAGTCTAATAGTTCATATGGAATTCTTGCCCATTCTGAAGTCATAGCATCACTTGAAGTAACAGCTCTAAGTGCTATTGTGTGACAATAAGTTCTTTCATCTCCCATAACTCCAACAGATTTTATGTTTGGAAGACAAGCAAAGTATTGCCATATAGTTTCATCAAGATTTGCATTAGCTATTTCTTCTCTGAAAATTGCATCTGCTTCTCTTACTATTTCAAGCTTTTCCTCAGTTATGTCACCAAGAACTCTAATTGCAAGTCCTGGTCCTGGGAATGGCTGTCTCCATACTAACTTGTGAGGTATTCCTAGTTCTTCTCCTACTGCTCTAACCTCATCTTTAAATAATTCTCTTAAAGGTTCTATTAAATCAAATTCCATATCTTCTGGAAGTCCTCCAACATTATGGTGTGACTTAATTACAGCTGAAGTATCTGTTCCACTTTCAACTATATCTGGATAAATTGTTCCTTGAACTAAGTAATCAATATCTCCAACCTTTTTAGCTTCTTCTTCAAATACTCTAATGAATTCTTCTCCAATAATTTTTCTCTTAGTTTCTGGATCTGAAACTCCTTTAAGTTTTCCTAAGAATCTATCTTGAGCATTTACTCTTATAATGTTCATATCAAATTCTTTCTTAAATACTCTTTCAACTGTATCACCTTCATCTTTTCTTAAAAGACCGTGATCTACAAATATACAAGTTAAATTATGTCCTATAGCTTTATGAACAAGCATAGCAGCAACTGATGAATCAACTCCACCTGATAATGCACATAAAACTTTTTTATCCCCAACTAACTCTTTTATTTCTTTTATTTTATCTTCAGCAAATGAAGCCATTGTCCAAAGGCTTTCTAAGCCACAAATTTCATGTAAGAAATTTTGAAGCATTTTTTGTCCAAATGGAGTATGTTCAACTTCTGGGTGGAATTGAACTCCATAAAGATTTTTTTCTTCATTTTCCATAGCTGCAATTGGACATACCTCTGTATGTGCTATTATTTTAAATCCTTTTGGTGCTTCGCTTATGTAATCTGTATGACTCATCCAACAGATATCTTTTTCGTTTATTCCTTTAAATAATCTTGATGAATTATCTAGGTTTATTTCTGTTTTTCCATATTCTCTAACTGGAGCTGTTGATACTTTTCCACCTAAAGTGTGAGCCATAAGTTGATCTCCATAACATATTCCAAGTACAGGAACCCCTAATTCAAATATTTCTTCTGAAACTCTTGGAGCACCATCTCCATATACACTGTTTGGTCCACCTGTGAATATTATTCCCTTAGGATTTTTTGCTTTTATTTTTTCAATTGTGTAATTATATGGTATTATTTCACAATAAACTCCACATTCTCTTACTCTTCTTGCTATTAGCTGATTATATTGTCCACCAAAGTCAACAACTAAAACTAAATCTTTCTTCATGCGCTCCTCCTAGATACTTTTTTAAATATATTTTTTATTCTATTTATAAATAAATTATATCATATTAGAGAAAAATTTTCTCCATAAATACGAACATTTTTATTTTTTTTAAAATCATTCTTCGACTTTTGTATTTTATAAATTTTTATTCATTTATTAATATCTTAAATTACTATAATTATTTTTTACTTTATAATTATTTACTAATGCTATAGTTTGGTGCTTCTTTTGTCATATTAATATCATGTGGATGACTTTCTCTAAGTCCCGCTGATGTTTGAACAACAAAAGTTGCTGTTTCATATAAAGTATTTAAATCTTTTGCTCCTAAATATCCCATTCCGGCTCTTATACCTCCAAGCATTTGGAATATTGTATCAGCAACGAATCCTTTATAAGCTACTCTACCTTCAATTCCTTCTGGAACTAATTTTTTATTTCCTGATTGGAAATATCTATCCTTTGAACCACAAGCCATAGCTCCAAGTGATCCCATACCTCTATAAACCTTATAGCTTCTACCTTGATATATTTCTACTTCTCCAGGTGCTTCATCACATCCAGCAAATAATGAACCCATCATTGCTGCACAAGCTCCAGCTGCTAAAGCTTTAACTATATCTCCTGAATACTTTATTCCACCATCTGCGATTACTGATACCCCGTATTTTTTAGCTACCTCAACACAATCCATAACTGCTGTAAGTTGAGGAACTCCAACTCCAGCAACAACTCTTGTTGTACATATTGATCCAGGTCCTATACCAACTTTAACACAATCAGCTCCAGCTTTTATTAAATCTTCTGTAGCTTCTGGTGTAGCAACATTTCCCGCTATAATTTGAAGTTCTGGATATTTTTCTTTAACTCTTCTTACTCCCTCTAATACACCTCTTGAGTGTCCATGGGCTGTATCTATAGTAATTACATCTACCTTAGCTTTAACTAGAGCATCTACTCTATCCATCATATCAGCAGTAACACCAACTGCAGCACCACATAATAATCTTCCTTGACTATCTTTAGCTGCATTTGGGAATATCTTTGCTTTTTCTATATCTTTAATTGTGATAAGTCCTTTTAAATTACCTTCGCTATCAACTAGGGGAAGTTTCTCTATCTTATGTTCCTTTAATATTTCCTTTGCTTCATCTATTGTTGTTCCTTCTTTTGCTGTAATTAATTCTTCTGAAGTCATAACATCTTTTATTTTTTTTGAGTAATCATCCTCAAATGTTATATCTCTATTTGTAAGAATTCCAACTAATTTTCCGTCAACTGTTATTGGAACTCCTGATATTCTATATTGACCCATTAATTCTTCAGCATCTTCAAGTGTATGTTCTGGTGATAAAAAGATTGGATCTGTTATTACTCCATTTTCTTGTCTCTTTACCTTATCAACTTCTTTAGCTTGAGCCTCAATGCTCATATTTTTGTGGACTATACCGATTCCACCTTCTCTAGCTATTGCTATAGCCATTTTTGATTCAGTTACTGTATCCATACTAGCACTTAATAGTGGTATATTTAATGTTATTTTTTTTGTTAATTTAGTTTTTAATGATACTTCACTTGGTAATACCTCTGATTTATTTGGAACTAATAATACATCATCAAAAGTGTATGCTTGTTTTAATATTCTAGCCATATTTATTTCCTCCCCATTTAACTTCTACTAATTTTATGTATAAAAAAAACACATTAACTTCCTTAAGTGAAGTTAATATGCCATGTTATATTAGTATATAAGTATTATACTAATTTGGTATATTAAATCCACTCATAGTCAGAAATTTAAGGTTTCCGGTAGATACTCCTTGCCATATTCAAGGTATATACGAGTTTTATTTATGCTTTCTAAAATTAAATTAAACTTATTATAAATTACATTTTTTTTAAAGTCAATAATCTATTTATAATAAACTAATTCTTCATTTTATTGAAAACATATACATAATTATTTTCCTTATTTTTTAATAAATTATTCAAATAAAACAGGCATAATCCAAAAATTATGCCTGTTTATTATTTTACTCTTAATACATTCCATCCATTCCCATTCCACCTGGAGCCCCTACTGGCTCTTCTTTTTTAGGAATATCAACAACAGCTGCTTCTGTTGTTAAGAAAGTAGAAGCTACTGAAGCCGCATTTTGAAGTGCTGATCTTGTAACCTTAGTTGGATCTACTATACCAGCTTTAATCATTTCTTTATATTCTCCTCTTAATGCATCATATCCAATACCTGATTCACTATTTCTAACTTTATCAATTATTACTGAACCTTCAACACCAGCATTAGTTGCTATTTGTCTCATTGGTTCTTCAAGTGCTCTTACTATTATATCAATACCAACTTTAGTATCATAAACATCTGATGTTAATTCTGCTACTTTATTTAGTACATTAACGTAAGCAGTACCACCACCTGCAACTATACCTTCTTCAACCGCTGCTTTTGTTGCATTTAAAGCATCTTCTATTCTAAGCTTTCTTTCTTTTAATTCAGTTTCAGTTACAGCACCAACTCTAATTACTGCTACTCCACCTGATAATTTTGCAAGTCTTTCTTGTAATTTTTCTTTATCAAACTCTGAAGTTGTTTCTTCAAGTTGAGCCTTTATTTGATTAACTCTTGCTTTTATTTCTTCTGAATTACCTTTTCCATTTACTATTGTAGTATTATCCTTAGTAATTTTAATACTTTCTGCTTCTCCTAGCATATCTAAAGTTACTTCTTTTAAATCTCTTCCAAGTTCTTCTGAAATAACTTCTCCACCAGTAAGAACAGCTATATCTTGAAGCATTTCTTTTCTTCTGTCTCCAAAGCCTGGTGCCTTAACAGCTATACAAGTAAATGTTCCTCTTAATTTATTAACTACTAATGTAGCCATAGCTTCTCCTTCTATATCTTCAGCTATAATTAAAAGTTTTCTTCCAGATTGAACTATTTGCTCTAATATAGGAAGTATTTCCTGTATGTTTGTAATTTTCTTATCAGTTATTAAAACATATGGATTATCAAGAACCGCTTCCATTTTTTCTGTATCAGTAACCATATACGCTGATACATATCCTCTATCAAATTGCATACCTTCAACAACATTTAATTCTGTTCCCATTGATTTTGATTCTTCAACAGTTATAACACCTTCATTACCTACCTTTTCCATAGCATCTGCAATAAGTGTTCCTATTGTTTCATCAGCTGCTGATATAGCTGCAACTCTTGCTATATCCTCTTTTCCGTTTACTGGTTTTGAAATTGCTTTTATTTCTGAAACTGCTTTTTCAACAGCCATATTAATTCCTGTTCTTATAAGCATTGGATTAGCTCCTGCTGTTACATTTTTTAATCCTTCTCTTATAATAGCTTGCGCTAAAAGTGTAGCTGTTGTAGTTCCATCTCCAGCCACATCATTAGTCTTTGTAGCAACTTCCTTAACAAGTTGTGCCCCCATATTTTCGTATGGATCTTCAAATTCAATTTCTCTAGCAATTGAAACACCATCGTTAGTTATAAGAGGTGATCCAAATTTTTTATCTAAAACTACATTTCTCCCTTTTGGTCCAAGTGTTACCTTAACAGTATCAGCTAACTTATCAACACCTTTTTGCATTGATCTTCTTGATTCTTCTCCAAATTTTATCATCTTAGCCATAAAACATCCCTCCTATTCAACTATTGCAAGTATATCTTCTTGCTTTAAAATTATATATTCTTCTCCATCTAACTTAACTTCTGTTCCTGCATATTTTGAGTAAAGTACTTTATCCCCAACCTTTACTTCCATATCAACTCTTTTGCCATCGCAAATAGATCCAGGACCAACTGCAATAACTTCTGCCTCTTGTGGTCTTTCTTTTGCTGTACCTGCTAAAACTATTCCACTTTTTGTTTTTTCTTCTGCTTCTAATCTTTTTATAACAACTCTATCTCCTAATGGTTTTATAGCCATTAAAAACCCTCCTTTTACTTTTATTTTGTTAGCACTCTATAATCTTGAGTGCTAATTCTAATACTATATTATATTTTATATAAAATAAATTCAAACTCTACTTAAAATATTTTTATCCAAATTTTATTATTTATTCCTAATTATATTGATTTAATTTTATTTTACTTTAATTTTCTCTAAATTTCATAATTTTATAAATAATTACTTCCTATTTAAATTTATACTCTCAAATTCATTTATTGTATCATTATCTATAATTGATTTTTTACAACCTGAATTGTTTAATTTATTAAATATAGATTTAGCTCTAATAGATGGTACAATTGTTCCTGCACCATTTATACATCCACCTTCACACATCATACCTTCAATAAAATTACCATTTAATCTTCCAATCTTGGCCATTGCCATAGCCTTTTTTATCTCATTTCCACCTGCTACTTTTACAGGATTAAAATCTATATCTATATTTTTGTCTCTTATATAACTTTCTATTGATGAAGTAAGTCCCCCGTGCATCCCAAATCCTCTACCAAATATAGATGCGTCACAAACTTCTTCATCTTCACATTCCCAAGGATTAACACTAAATGCATCAAATAGCGCTGTAAGCTCTTCAAAAGTCAATACATAATCTATAGCATCCTTAACCCCCTCCTTTACTGATTCACTTTTTTTAGCCGTACACGGTCCTATAAACACTACCTTTGCATCCTTATCTCTATTTTTAATTAGTCTTCCAGTAGCAACCATAGGTGAAACAGTATTTGATATATTTTCTTTTTGATCTCCATAAAGCTTTTCTATATATGCTAAAAATGCAGGACAACATGAGTTAGTCATATATTTTTTTCCTTCATTTATTCTTTCTTTAAATTCTTCACATTCATGAATTGTAACTCCATCAGCTCCGCAAGCAGCTTCTATCATATCAACAAATCCTAATTTTTTAATTGCACTTTTTATTTGTCCATAAGTTATTTTAACACCAAACTGGCCTGTAATTGCAGGTGCAACTACTGCATACATCTTTCTTTTTCTAGCAAGTCTTTTAGCAACAGGAACTATTAAACTCTTATCTGATATAGCTCCAAAAGGACATGCTTGCATACATGCACCACAATTTACGCATAATTCTTCTTTTATTACAGCTTTTCTATCTTCTTGTTTCATAGTTACTGCTCCTGTTGGACATGCCTTTCTACAAGGCCTCATAACTTCTGATACAGCATCGTAAGGACAAGCTTTTTTGCACATTCCACACTCCTTACAAAGTTCTTGATTTATATAAGCTCTTCCACTTATTACTGTTATTGCTCCAAAGTTACATGCCTCTTTACATTTGTGTGCTAAACAATTTCTACATGAATCTGTAATATTATATTTATTTATTGGACACCTATCACAAGCAGCCTCAATTACATATATTATTTGTTCGTCTGGTCTTATATCAATAAGCTCACCATCTTCTATATCTCCATTAGAAAGAAATCCTGCTGCAAGTTTTGCCCTTTCTTGAACTATAGCCCTTTCTTTATATACACAACATCTATAAATAGCTTTATCACCCTTTATAATCTTATAAGGAATTTTCTCAATCTCCTCTTTAGTTAACATATCTCTTTTAGCAAGTTTTGCTACCTCAGTTAAAACTTCATGTTTTAACTTATTTAATTGAGTTTCAAATTGAAACATAAATTAACCCCCAAATTAATCATTGCCATAATATTTTACCATATTTTGTAAATTAAATAAATAGTATTTTTATCTCTTAGTAATTTCTTCTTTTGATTAGAGTAATATTTATTGATATAATATTAATAGGATATTAATATAAATTTCTTTATAAAAGGAGGTATTTATTTGATAACTAGATTAACTTGCGAACTATGCGATAGAATAGTTCCTGAATTAACGGAACATCATTTAATACCTAAAGAAAAGGGTGGAAAAAACTTAGATACTGTTATGCTTTGTACTACATGCCATAAACAAATACACGCTTTGTATACAAATAAAGAACTTGCAGCAAGACTTTTTTCAATTAATAGACTTAGAAATGATGAAAATATTAAAAAATATCTTAATTTTATAGTTAAGATTCCCGGAGATACAATAATACCAATTAAAAAATGTAAAAATAGAAGAAAACGTGCTTAACGTTAAAATATAAAAAGGACTAATTAAAAAATTAATTAGTCCTTTTTACTTCCTAATCTATTTTTATATTATTCTCTCTTGCATAATAAAAAAGATATTGTTGTGCAAATCCTGATAAACCCTTAAACTTATCCCTTGCAAATATTCTTATCTTATTTAAAGAACCTTCTTCTGCATTATAAAAATGCATCATCGCTCTTTTAACCCAAACATCAACTGGAAAAGCTGAATATTTGCTCATTGAAAATAACATTATACAATCAGCAACTTTTGCTCCTACCCCTTTAAATTCTTGAAGAGCTACATGGCATTCATCATCAGTTAATGATGTTATTCTATCTAAATTATATATACCATCACTATTTTCTAAATCTTCATTTATTCTATATACAGTATCAACAATATACTTACTTCTAAATGAAGCTCCAGTTTCTCTTATTTCATCTTCTGTAATATCCTTTAACATCTCTGGAGTTGGGAAAGTATAAAACACCTCTCCATTATACTCAATTTTTTCTCCCCATCTTTCACTTATTTTCTTTATAGTCTTTTTAATTGAAGGTATACTATTTCTAGCTGATATTATAAAACTTATAACAAGTTCAAATGGATCTTGGTTTAAAAGTCTTATTCCATAACCAAAATCAACTGATTTTTTTAATATTTCATCCTTTGAAAGTTCTTCTTTTATTTTGCTATAATCTCTTTCTAAATCAAAATATGTAAGCCATATATTATTAAAATCTTCTTTATTTGAATTTAAAATAGTAACTTTATCTCCATCTTGCACTACTTCTATAACCCTTCCGTAAGCTATTACTATGTAATCAAGTTCTGATTTTTTTTCCCATCTAAAACATTGTCCACACTCTAATATTTGCTTTATATTAAAATTTTTAACTCCTTCTAATATAACTTTATTATCTTCAAAAATAACTTCTTTAAAATCCATATTATTCTCTCCTTTTCTTATCTATTGTTTTCATTTACTATATCATCCAAAATAGATGCTGCTGTTTCTATAATAAACTTACAACTTCTATCATCATCTTCTCTTTTATGCTTTATATCTATGCAATTTAAGCTTTTAAATTCTTTATAAAATCTATTCATGAATTCTGCTGAAAGCTCCCTAACTATTGGACTTTCATGCCCCCTATCATTAGTAAAAATAATTCCAATAACAGCTATTGCTCCTGTTGCAGCACCACATGAAGAACCAATCCCCATTCCTCCTCCAAAAGATGCCATCATTTTAAAAGAATTTTTATTAAGTCCTAAATTATATTCTTCATTTGCAGCATATAATATACATTCTGCACAATTTAAATCATGTTCTATATTCCAAAACTTTAATGCTTTGTCTATAAGCAAATTCAACACCACCAGTAATTATTATTCTCTAATTATATTTATTAATTATATCACAAATATTTGTTTATTTTATATCTTATAATTTATTAATTTTATATTTACACAAAACCTTAACTTAAGTTTTACAAATACTTTATAAGGAACTATTTTAATAATTAATACCATTTTACAATATAAATATATTCAAAAAAACAGACACTTATTTAAAGTGTCTGTTTTTTATTATTTTATAAAGTATGTATTATTTCCTGATATCCATTCATTAATATTTTTTTCAAGTTCAACATTTTGATTAGCTATTACTTTTATATATTCAGGTTTCCACTGATCAGTTATTTTTGTAAACTTACTTTTTCTAACCCACATTTTATTTATATCATTATATTTTATATTTTTATCTTTAATCTTTAATGTATATGTATCTTCAGCACCTTTAGCAAAATCATCTCCCGGATTATCTAATTGCCATTCTTGCTTGCTTCCATCTTTTGTTTCTATACCAAAGTAAATATAATCATCAGTTCCAGCATCCTTTTCATTGGCTGTTTTTATCACTACAACTAATTCACTTAAATTTTTATCAATTGAATCACTATTGAAAGTTACATCATGCAAAAATCTATATATATATCCTGCTGTTCCCTTTTGAGTGTTAGATAAAGTTATTTTAGCTGCATAATCCCAATCATCCCAGCTACAACTCATATTAGCATGGCTATAATATAATGATTTTGCTTTTTTAGCAAAACCTCTACAATATTCTTTAGACCAACCATTAAAATCCTTGTCTTTTATAATACTTTGATAAAATTCTTCATTTGTTTTACTTCCTGAAGTTTCTATTTTATAATTTTCTTTTCTTTCTTCTGCAAAAGTTTCAAATTTAACATGCCCTAAACTATCAACTGCAGTAACATTTGATGGATGGTATGGTGTATCTATATCACCAAAATAATGCATAGCTTCCCCTAAATAAAAAGCAGCTTTTTTATAATTCCCCTTTTTCCACTCATTTCTTGCTAAAGCTGAACATTTTCTTAATTGTGATTCCCCCGTATCTGGTATTGAATAAGCTAAATACCATTTATTATCTTTTGTAAAGTTATTTTCTGTATCTGGATCCCAGAAATGATCTTGATATAAATCATACTCATTAGGATCATAATCTGGATATGTAGAACCTAATTGCAATTCATGTAAATTACTCTTTAATATGTTTAAATTTTTTCTTATTATTTCTGGTTCATTATTTGACAAGTCATTCTCTAGAACTTTAATTGCTTGAGTAACTATCATAGAATGGGTTCCTGTCCCATCAATTTTTCCATCCCAAGCATAAGCTTTAATTGTACTTCCAATCCAAACAGAACTCGTGAGCAAAATAAATGCTAACCCCTTAAATAATTTTTTATTCAATTTTTTACACCATCTTTCTTCATTTGTTTTTTAATTTATTATAAATAAATTTCTATGTAAAGTATAATAATAAATTAAGGAGATAATAAATTTATTATCTCCTTATTAAAAGTGTAGTTTTATCAAGTGTAGTTTTTAATTGTGTATAAAATAAGTTATTATTTACTATAATCGAAGAATCCTTTTCCTGTTTTTCTTCCAAGCCATCCAGCTCTAACATACTTTCTTAAAAGGCTTGATGCTCTATATTTATTATCCCCTGTTTCTGTATATAAAACATCCATAATAGCAAGACATACGTCTAGTCCTATTAAATCTCCTAATGCTAAAGGTCCCATTGGGTGGTTAGCACCATATTTCATAGCTGTGTCTATATCTTCTGCTGAAGCTATTCCTTCTTGAAGGATAAATGTTGCTTCATTAATCATTGGAATTAAAATTCTGTTTACTACAAATCCTGGAGCTTCTGCTACTTCTACAGGCTCTTTTCCAATTGCTACTGATAATTCTTTAACTGCATCAAAAGTTTCTTGGCTTGTAGCTATTCCTCTGATGATTTCAACTAGCTTCATTACTGGAGCTGGGTTAAAGAAGTGCATTCCGATAACTTTATCAGGTCTTCCTGTAGCTGATGCAACTTCTGTTATTGATAATGATGAAGTATTTGAAGCTAAGATAGTTTCTGGTTTACATATTTTATCTAACTCTGCAAATATTTCTTTTTTAATTTTCATATTTTCGATAGCAGCTTCTACTACTAAATCACAATCTGCAGCTAAAGCCATATCAGTTGTTCCTGAAATTCTGCTTAAGATTTCTTCTTTAGCTTCTTCAGTCATTTTTCCTTTAGTAACTAGTCTAGTAAGATTTTTGTTGATTCCTGATAATCCTCTTTCAACAAATTCATCTTTTATGTCTCTAACTATTACTTCATAACCTTTTTGTGCGAAAGCTTGAACTATTCCAGCTCCCATTGTTCCAGCACCTAAAACAAATACCTTTTTCATTTTCGTACCCTCCTAAAATTCAAGTTGAAAGTTATTATTTTACTTCTTTGAACTGAGCTATAAGCTCTGGTAATACTTTATTTATATCTCCAACTATTGCATAATCAGCAATTTTCATAATTGGAGCAGTTTCATCTTTATTAATTGCTATAATCATATCTGAATCTTGCATACCAGCTGCGTGTTGAATAGCTCCTGAGATACCACAAGCAATATATATATTTGGTCTTACAGTTTTACCAGTTTGACCAACTTGGTAATCTCTTTCTATCCATCCTTTATCAACAGCTCCTCTTGAAGCTGCTACTGATCCTTCTAAAACTTCTGCTAATTCATGTAATTTTTCGAAGTTTTCTTTGCTTCCCATTCCTCTACCGCCAGCTACGATAAAGTTAGCTTCACTTATATCTACAACTTCTTTAGTTTCTTTTACTATTTCAACAACTTTAGTTCTAATATCAGCTTCAGTTAAATTAACTTTAACTTCTTCAACCTTAAAGTTTGAATTTTTTTCTTCTACTTTTGCAAAAACTCCAGGTCTTACTGTAGCCATTTGTGGTCTATGGTCTGGACAAGCAATTGTTGCCATTAAGTTTCCACCAAATGCTGGTCTTGTAGCTAAAAGATCTCCATTTTCAACTACAACATCTAATTGTGTACAGTCAGCAGTTAATCCTGTTGATAATCTTGCTGCAACTCTTGGTCCTAAATCTCTTCCTATGAAAGTAGCTCCTATAAATAATATTCCAGGTTTTCTTTCATTAGCTAAGTCGCAAATAACTTTTGTATATCCGTCAGTTGTATAATGTTCTAATAAAGCATTATCACATACGATAACTTCATCAGCACCATTTTCTCCTAATGTATTTGCTAAACCTTTTATATCTTTACCTAATAATAAAGCTGTAAGTTTAACTCCTAATTTATTTGCAATTTTTCTACCTTCACCTAATAACTCTAATGATACTTTTTGTAATTCGCCTTCTCTTTGTTCAGCAAATACCCAAACGCCATTGTAATCTGCTATATTCATTGTTAAATTACCTCCCAAATTTAGATGTAGTGTTTTTCTTTTAATTTTCCGATAACGTATTTAGCTGCGTCTTTTGGACCTTCTTTAATTAATTCGCCAGCGCCCTTCATTTCCTTAGTCATTGACTTCTTAACCTTTGTTGGTGATCCTTTAAGACCTAATTCTGCCTTATCTACATCTATATCATCTGCTGACCAGATTGTGATTTTTGAATCCTTTGTATCAAATATTAATCCAACATTCATGTATCTTGGCTTATTTAATTCTTCTATTGCAGTTAAAAGACATGGTGTATTAACTTTTATTAATTCATATCCATCTTCTAATGCTCTATTTATTAATAATCCATCTTCTTCAACTTTTACATCTTGAACATAAGTTACTTGTGGAATATTTAAATGTTCTGCTATTTCTGGTCCTACTTGAGCTGTATCTCCGTCAATTGCTTGTCTACCAGCAAATATTATATCGTATTCTAACTTCTTAATAGCTCCTGCTAATGCTTTTGAAGTTGCTAATGTATCAGCTCCTGCGAAAGCTCTATCTGTTATAAGTACTGCTTCATCAGCTCCCATACATAAAGCTTCTCTTAATGCACTTTCTGCTTGTGGAGGTCCCATACTTACTACAGTAACCTTTGCTCCATTATTTTCTTTTATTTGAAGTGCTGCTTCTAAAGCATGTTTATCTTCTGGATTTATTATTGATGGTACACCATCTCTTATAAGTGTTCCTGTTTTAGGATCTATTTTTACTGCTGTTGTATCTGGAACTTGTTTTAAACAAACTACTATATTCATTATTAAAAGGCCTCCCTTATCTTAACTTGCTTCCTGCGATAACCATCTTTTGAACTTCTGAAGTTCCTTCATAAATTTCTGTTATCTTAGCATCTCTCATCATTCTTTCAACTGGATATTCTTTAGTGTATCCATATCCTCCGAATAATTGAACTGCTTTAGTTGTTACTTCCATAGCTACACCTGCAGCAAATAATTTTGCTCTTGCAGCATCAACTGAATATGGAAGTCCTGCTTGTTTTTTGTATGCTGCTTTGTATACTAAGTTTCTTGCAGCTTCTATTTTTGTATCCATTTCAGCAACCATCCATTGTAATCCTTGGAATGCTGTTAATGATCTTCCGAATTGTTTTCTTTCTTTCATATAGTTAATAGCTTCTTCTAAAGCTCCTTCTGCAATTCCTAAAGCTTGAGATGCAATACCAATTCTACCACCATCTAAAGTTTTCATTGCAATTCCAAATCCTCTACCTTCTTGTCCAATTAGGTTTTCTTTTGGAACTATACAATTTTCCATAATTAATTCTGTAGTTGATGATGCTCTTATACCCATCTTATCTTCTACTTTACCAATTGAGAATCCTGGGAAATCTTTTTCAACTATAAATGCTGATATTCCTTTTGTTCCTTTTGATTTATCTGTCATAGCAAATATTATGAAAGTTTCAGCAACTCCACCATTTGTTATGAATATCTTTGATCCATTTAAGATGTAGTTATCTCCATCTAAAACTGCAGTTGTTTGTTGTCCTGCTGCATCAGTACCAGCACCTGGTTCTGTTAAACCGAATGCTCCAATTTTTTCTCCCTTTGCAAGAGGTATTAAATATTTTTCTTTTTGTGCTGGCTTACCAAATTCATTTATTAATGAAGCACAAAGTGAAGTGTGAGCTGAAAGTATAACTCCTGTTGTACCACATACTTTTGATAATTCTTCAACTGCTAAGATATATGAAAGTACATCTCCACCAGCTCCACCAAATTCTTTACTAAAAGGTATTCCCATCATACCAAGCTTAGCCATTTTTTTAACGTTTTCCATTGGGAATCTTTCTGTTTCATCAATTTCAGCCGCAATTGGTTTTACTTCGTTTATAGCGAATTCTCTAACCATTTGTCTTACTAATTCTTGTTCTCTAGTTAATTGGAAATTCATTTAAATTACCCTCCTAATAATACACCTAAATCTATTAGTGAATTTATATATTCTATTTCATTATTTGTTTTGGAAGTTTTTAGCTCTTCTTTCCATAAAAGCAGTCATACCTTCAACTTGGTCTTCTGTACTGAAACATTTACCAAAGTCTTCTGCTTCTATCATTATTCCTTCATCTATACTTACTTGCATTCCTCTTCCGATTGCATCTTTACATAACTTAACAGCTATTGGAGCATTGGCCATTATTTTTTCAGCCATAGCTTTTGCTTCATCCATTAAATTTTCTAAAGGAACCACTTTATTAACTAATCCTATTCTTAAAGCTTCATCAGCTTTTATCATATCGCATGTATAAATAAGTTCTTTTGCTTTTCCCTCTCCAACTAATCTTGCTAATCTTTGAGTTCCACCAAATCCTGGAGTTATTCCAAGACCTGCTTCTGGTTGAGCAAATTTAGCTTTTTCTGAAGCTATTCTTATATCACATGACATTGCAAGTTCACATCCACCACCTAGTGCAAATCCTGAGATAGCAGCTATAACTGGCTTGTCTAATTTTTCTAATCTTCTAAATACTTTGTTACCTAAAATACCAAATTCTTTTCCTTGTTCTTCGTTTAAATCTTTCATTTCTGAAATATCAGCACCCGCAACAAAAGATTTTTCTCCAGATCCAGTTAATATAACACAAGTTATGTTGTTATCCTTTTCTAAATCTTCAACAACTGTATTAATATCTTTTAATGTTTCTGAATTTAAAGCATTTAATGCTTTTGGTCTGTTTATAGTTACGATAGCTAAATTTCCTTCTTTTTGAAGAATTACATTCTTTAATTCCATTAATAAAGCCTCCCTTTTTTCACAACCCAATTAATATACATTATTTGAATATTTTTCTAATTTTCACTTTATCAAACATTAAAAACTTGAAATTTTGTAATTATTTTTCAATTGTTTGTTATAATATTAACAAATATAACTAAAAAATAATTGAAGTCTCTCAACTTCAATTACAATTATAATACTTTGTTAAATTTTTTGCAATATCATTCTAAAATTTTGTGTATTTTTTTACAATTCCTCAAAACCTCTTATTTTATCTAGCTTTAAAGCTATTATTTATTATTCTTATCATGTAATAAATATATTAAAGTTAATAAACTTTCACTTAAATGTACATTTTCAACAGTTATATTTTCTGGAACAATTAAATCTACAGGTGCAAAATTCCATATTCCTTTTACATCACCTTCGACTAAAGTATCACAAACTCTTTGTGCATTAATTTTAGGTACACATATTACTCCAACGTCTATTTTGTTATCTTTTAAAAACCCTTCTAAGTTGTCAATATCCTGTATTTCAACATCTCTTATTCTCATTCCAAGTAATTTAGGATTAGCATCAAATATAGCCTTTAATTTAAAGTTCATTTTACTAAATCTAGTATAGTTGGCTATTGCTTGACCTATATTACCAGCTCCAATTATTACTGCATTATACTCTTTATCCAATCCCAATATAGTACTTATTTGACTTGCTAATTCACGTACATTATATCCATATCCTTGTTGTCCAAAATCACCAAAACAGTTTAAATCTTGACGTATTTGAGAAGCTGTAAAGCCTATTTTTTCTCCTAATTCCTTTGAAGATATTCTGTCTACATCATTTTTTAATAATTCATTTAAATATCTGTGATATTTAGGCAGTCTCTTAATCACAGCCATAGAAATAGATTTCTTTTTTTCCATACGTATCTCCTTATTAATTTTTATATTTGATTAAACATAATTATATAAAACTCTTTAATTGAGAGTTAAATTTTTAACTATCATTATATATATTACCATAATTTAATTAAAATAATCCAATTTTATTATAAAAAATAAAGTTTATATATAAGACGCCCATCTTATATATAAACTTTGCTTGAATAAGATGTAAAGTTTTAAACTCTACAACAGGAAAAATTCCTGTATGCTACCCATCTTGTTTTGCCTGAAAGATTTACCGTAGTAGATTATACTTTTCTTTTCTACCTTTGTCAATGGAATTACTTGTATTTAAAAAGGATTAGATAGGATATAATATTTTTTTAGGCATAATTTATATATAGATACTAAAATATAATTTCTTATTTTTAATAATATTTGTAATTTATAATTTCGTAACACATATTATAATTCATAATATTTTATAAATCAAAGTGTTTAATATTATTTACAAAAAAATATATTTATATAAATTAATAATTAGCGTAAAACTACAATATAAATATCATAACTTTACGCTAATTTTATATTAAAAAAAATATATTTTTAAAAGTCTTTTAAATACTTTTAAATTTTATAATCTAAGTGCTCTCATTGAATTTAATACTGCAATTAATGTTACACCTACATCTGCAAATACTGCTTCCCACATATTTGCATCTCCAAGAGTGGCAAGTACTAATACTAATATTTTTACACCTAATGAAAATATTATATTTTGCCATAATATTTTATTAGTCTTTCTTGCTATCTTAATTGAATCCACTAATGTTGAAGGTTCATCTTTCATAAGAACAACATCTGCAGCTTCTATAGCAGCATCTGAACCTATTCCTCCCATAGCTACTCCAACATCTGCTCTTGCAAGTACAGGGGCATCATTTATACCATCTCCAACAAATGCAAGTTTTCCTGTCTTTTTACTCTTTAATATTTCTTCAACTTTTTCAACTTTATTATCTGGTAATAATTCTGAATAATATTCTGTTATTCCTAATTCATTTGAAACTTTATCTGCAACCTTTTTACTATCTCCAGTTAACATAACTATTTTATTTACACCAATTAATTTAAGATTATCTATAGCACTCTTTGCATCATCTTTTATTTGATCTGAAATAATTATATTACCTTTATATTCATTATCTATTGAAACATATACTATAGTTCCTATTTCATTAACCTCTTGAACGTCAATACCATTTAATTTCATAAGCTTTTTATTACCAACTAGTATATTTTTATTGTAAGCTCTAGCTATTACACCTTTTCCTGAAACTTCTTCTTGTCTTTCAATTACATTATCATCTATATCACTATTACTTGATAATTTATACTCATCAACAATTGATTTAGCTATTGGATGATTAGAAAATTTTTCACAAGTTGCTGCATACTTTAAAAGATCAGATTTTGATATATCTATATTATTTATTTTTGTTACTTTAAATACACCTTTTGTTAAAGTACCTGTTTTATCAAATATAACTGTGTCAACATCTTTAAGTGCTTCTAAATAATTTCCACCTTTAATTAATATTCCTTTTTTTGAAGCTCCACCTATTCCTGCAAATAATCCTAAAGGAACTGACACAACTAACGCACAAGGACAAGAAACAACTAAAAATATTAATGCTCTATATAACCATTCATCAAAACTATCTCCTGTTAATAATGGTGGTATTATAGCTAATGCTACAGCAGAAAATACTACAATCGGAGTATAATACCTAGCAAATTTTGTTATAAACTTTTCTGTTGAAGCTTTTTTACTACTTGCATTTTGAACAAGTTCTAATATTCTTGCTACAGTTGAATCTTCAAATACCTTTGTTACTTTAACTTTTATAGTTCCAGTATTATTTATAGAACCTGCTAAAAGTTCATCCCCTTTTGTTTTGCTTATTGGTACTGATTCACCTGTAAGTGCTGATGAATCTATTAAAGTTTTTCCAGATAATATTATTCCATCAAGAGGAACTCTTTCACCAGGTTTTATAACTATAATATCTCCAATACTCACATCCTCTGGTGATACTTGTACGATTTTATTATCTCTTTCTAAATTAGCATATTCAGCTTTTATATCCATAAGTTCTGATATAGATTTTCTTGATCTATTTACAGCATAGCTTTGGAATAATTCTCCTATTTCATAAAAAAGCATAACTGCGACACCTTCAGGATATTGCCCTATTGCTATAGCACCTATTGTTGCTATACTCATTAGAAAGTTTTCATCAAATATTTTACCTCTTATAATATTTTTAAATGCACTTAATAAAACTTCACTTCCTACTAATATATATGAAATTAAAAGTAAAGGTATATTTTCATCAAATATCATTCCAATTACAAAAAATACTATACCAAATATAAGCCTAAAATTTTCTTTTAAAAAAACTATTATTTTATTTTCTTCTTTTTTAGGTATACCCTCTTGTTCACTTTTATTCATTTCATCACTGTGATGATGTTCACTATAAGTTCTATCTGTAGTACAACAAACATCAGTACAAATAGATGATGAATTTCTAAACTTAGAATTAGATTGATTAATTGAATATTTAACTACTTCAACATGCGGTTCTAAATCTTTAACAACCTTTCTTATCTTATCTATCATATAACTTTCAGTAAAATTCTCATCATATTTTACTATTAATAATTTAAATGAAAAGTTTAAACTTGCTTCTTTCACTTCTGGAAATTCGCTTACTATACTTTCTATTTTACCTGCACAATTTGCACAATCTAAGCCATTTAAAGATAATTTTAATCTTTTACTTTCCATATATGATCCCTCCTTTTATTCATTAACGTGATTTAATCCTTCATTAAATATTCTCATAATATGCTCATCATCTAATGAATAAAAAACTGATTTACCTTCTCTCCTAAACTTAACAAGCCTTGCTGCTTTTAAAGTTCTTAATTGATGTGATACTGCTGATTGAGTCATATTTAAAAGTGTTGCTATATCACAAACACACAACTCCCTTTCATAAAGTGCACATATTATTTTAATTCTTGTTGTATCTCCAAAAACTTTAAAAAGTTCTGCTAAATCATATAAAGTTTCTTCCTTAGGTAGTCTCTCTCTTACATATTCGATTCCGTCTGGATGTGTTATATTAGCTGAACATTTATCTATATAAACTTCTTGCATAAAATTCCCCCTTATATATGAGTGATTGTTCATATGTTCATTATATGATTTTATTTTCAAATATGCAACCATTTTACTAAGAATTATTTTTAAATTTATAATTAACATTTTTATAAATTATATTAATATACTTACATAAAAAAGTTTATGTCACTAAAAAAGGATATAGACTGTATATGTATATTACACATATATAATCTATATCCATATTAATTTTACATTGCTAATTCTCTTCTTTGCTCATTTGCTACTACGGATTCTATAATCATATTAACTACATTAGTACATACATAATATGCAAAGTTTAAGTCATTTTCATAGCTTTCTTCAAATCTATATAGCTCTAAAGTTTCTTCTATAAATTGTTTTACATTGCCTCTATTTAATCTATTATTTTTAATTACATTTATTTCATAATTTTTAGAAACCTTAGAAAGTTCTCTTTCGTATAAAACATGAGGTTTCATTGAATTTTTGAATTCCCATCTTTCATAATGAGGTAAACAATAATAATCAGTTAAGAAGTGACATACAACCCCTAAAACCCCACTAAACTTTCCAACACTACTATCATTCATAATATCTGTTACTGTAAGAGATGATAATCTATCAATCATCTCAAGTATCATATCTATACTTTCATCATAATAATGTTTTTTAAACTTATATCTTGAGGCACAATCTGGTTTTATATTTCCCCATATAAATCTCTTTCTATTTATTAAATGTAATCTATCTTCTCTCATATTATCTAATATATAGTCTGCTATCATTTTATGATTATTCATCATCATTTAAACATCGCTTCCTTTAAAAAAATTATTTATTTATATGCTACTACAAAGCTTAATTAAAATATATATTATTATTTTGGTCTTAATGTTAATAAATATAATATCATTCCAAAAAAGCCCTCATACTTATTGTATAGAAAAGTAATATTAATATTACTAATTTATTATTACAATTCAATTAAAGTTTTTTGAATTTAATACATTTAATTTAAATATTACCACATTATTGAAATTATTCAAATAAAAAAACTACTATTTTACTAAAAAAAGTATTTATAGTAGTTTAATAAAATTATAAATCTTTAATTAAATGCTATCATTATATACTTCAATAGCATTTGTTGTTTTAACCTTTCTTTCAACAGCCTCATTAAACATTTCTTTTATAACTTCAGTATAAACTAAGTCTAACAAAAATATTTGTGGTATTTTTGATGATATTGATCCTGTTTCAAGAATAGTTTCACCAGATACATAAGTAAGCTCATAATCTGCAAGTCTTCTTAAAGGATTATCAGTATCCTCTGTTAATGTAATTATTTTAACCCCATTCTCCTTTGCTTGCTGAACTGTTTTAACTATTTCCTTTGTTACTCCAGAATGAGATACAGCTATTATTGCATCATCACTATTCATAATTGAAGACATTATAACCATTGTATGACTATCTGTTATAGGAGTACTATTAAATCCAATTCTCATAAACTTATAATTTATATCTGTAGCTACAACCCCTGAATATCCTATTCCTACAAAATAAATTCTTTTAGAATTCATTATTAAATTCTTACATAAATTTATCGTATTTGAATTAATTTTTTCTGTAGTTCCTTCTAATATATCAATGGTTGATTTTAAAAGTTTATTTGCGGTTTCTATAACTCCTTCATCCTTATGAACATGTGAGCTTATAGCACTAGTATTTTTCTTTACAGATAACTCTTTAGCTAAAGTAACCTTAAAATCTTGAAATCCACTAAAGCCCATTTTCTTTGTAAATCTAGTTATAGTTGCTTCTCCAACATTAGATTCACTTGCTATTACTGATATTGATTTATATATAAAATTATCTAAATCTGTTTTTATATATTCAATTAGTGCTTTATCTGACTTTGTCGCTCTAAATTTAGGATTTTCTAATTGACTTAATATTCCCATATTTGATATACCTCTTTTAATATTTATTTCACTTAACACTTATAACAAGTATATCACCATTAGTAATATTATTACATAATATACATAAAATTCACAATTTTATTTTATTAATTTTTTACATAATAATATTATCATAATTAGATATATTAATTATTATAGTTTATTATCGAATATGAGTATAGTTATATAAAGGAACTAAATAATTATATTTAGTTCCTTTATATCATCTTATTTATACATAATTTTTAAAATTATAAACTGCTCCCACCATACCCGCTGTATTTTTAAGCTTAGCAAATTGTATATTAGTATTTTTATAGACTGATTCTATTAAATATTTCTTTAAAGAATTTTCTATTAAAGGTCTTAAAATATCTTCTCTAGCCATAATTCCTCCACCTAAAACTACAACCTCCGGATTAAATAAATATACTACATTAGATATTCCATGTGCTATTATATCAGCAATTTTTTCTATTTCTTCAATACAAATAGCATCACCATTTTCATAACCTTTAACTATTTCTTTTCCATTTAAATTTGAAGAGTCTATTCCTTTTTTCTTAGCTACACTATTTACTAACGCAGTTGTTGATGCAACCTTTTGAATTTCTTCTCCATCAACTATCATATATCCTATCTCTCCTGCTGAATTAGTAAATCCATGAACAACTTTTCCATCTAACACAACTGCACCACCAATTCCTGTTCCAACAGTTATACATACCATTGACTTTTTACCTTTTCCAGCTCCAAGCCAAAGCTCACCAAGAGCAGCACTGTTGACATCATTTTCAACAGTACAAGGAATTTCAAATTCTTCTTCTAAAATTTTTTTAATTTCAACTCCAATATAATTTGGAATAGTAGGTCCTGCATATAATATTTTACCTTCTTTAGGACATACCATTCCTGCAGTTGATACACATATACCATCTATATTATAACTTTCTTTAAATCCATGAATTATCTCTTTGACTTTATCTATTATACTAATACCACCTTTATAAGCTTCTGTTGGTCTCTCTGAAGATTCTAATATATCACCATTTTCATTTATAATTCCATATTTAATATTAGTTCCTCCAATATCTATTCCAGCAAATAATCTCATAAAAATCACCTCTACAAATTCTCATATAAATTAATTAATTCTTTTATATATTTTTTATTTTTTTCTAAATCTATTTTATATTTAAAGTTAAGTTGTTTATCTCCATAATAATAGTTATAAATATTATTAGCTAATTCTTCTCCAAGTTCATTCAAAGCTTCTTGTGAGTAATGTACTTCATCAATTAAAAGATTTCTTTCTCTAAATGATAATGCTAAATTTGATGCTACAATTAAATCTTCACATTCTTCTGCAGTAATAATTTGTGTAGCTGCAATATTGTAAACTCTTTTATCATCAACACCTTCCCAATATCCCGTAAGACTTACAAATACTTTTTCAATACCTATATTCTCCAAATCTTTTACTAATCCTTTTAATTTTTCTCTATAATATAAAGGATCCGCACCATATTTAGCATCACTTTCACCTTGAATCCAAATAGCACTTTGATTATTTATTGTGTAGATTTTTTTTAATTTTTCAATACCAGCCTTATATTTATCTAATGCATTCATTAAATAACTGTATCTATCATGCCCCCAATTTTTTATCATAGAACCATCTACAGCACTATGTATAAAACATACGTAATTATCTGTTAATTCATTCCACTTAACAGAAAAATTTTGTGCAATAGTTCCATTTCCCCTAGATAACTCTAAAAATTTTCTCATTGGTATAATTTCATCTACTTCAATGTACTCAAAACATTTACCATTTGGAGTTATTGCATAATTTGTATCTCCCATTCCAAGAGCATTACTTTGTCCTATTAAAAAAAATACATCAATTAAAGGCTTATTCATATCATTCTCTCCTTTTAATTTTAAATAGCTTAATACCCTATAGCACTTTAACGTGCTACAGGGTATATAAAGACCTAAATATTTAAACTTATAATATCACCTTATAAATTGCCTTTTTAACATTGCTTTCTTTTTCATCTGCTTTTAAACAGGTCATATGAATATCCTCTGGATAGCATATTAAAAAGTCATCTTTTTCAAGAACTACTGTAGAATTCTCATCTCCTTCAAATTCAAGGAAATCGTCTTCTTCAACATACTTTTTAAAACTTAAATTATCTTTAAAATTTAAATTTATTCTTTCTTTTCCCTCAAACACTACATGAACATCTATATATTTTTTATGTCCTTCCCAAAATCTCTCTTCTTTATTTTTGGTAGTATAATTAACTCTATTTAAGAAAAGTTTTTTTCCATCAATTTCATGACTACCAGCCTCATAATTTATAACATTATTCTCTTTAGCATGTAATAGTGCTTCCTTAACAAGATTTTCTAAAAATCCATATCTTTCTATATCCTTTAAATTTCCGAATATCATTTCATTTCCTCCTAAATATAAAGAAATTAAATTTAAATTTATGATAAAGCTGCTTCTCTATTTTTTTCTTCTTTATCCTTTTCTTTATAGTAAACTGTAGCTTCTCTTTGAGTTTTTTCATCAACAACTTGTGATTGAGTCATTAATGATACTATCATTCCAACTATTACAGATACACCAATTGAAATAATTGAATATGACCATATACTTACATCAAATCCACCGTATTTACATACTACAACAGCTACTGCTGATGCTATAAATCCAGCATACGCTCCTGCTTTTGTTGCTTTTCTAAAGAATATACCTAATACAAATATTCCTGCTAAAACTCCAAGTACAAGTCCCATAAATCCATTAAACCATTCATAAGCTGATTTAACTCCTCCATTTGCAAGCATAATTGACATACCTATTGAAGCTATACCAACACCAAGTGATATATATTGAGCAAGCTTTGTTTGTTTTTCCATTGACATATCTTTTGATATATATTTTTGAATATCTAAAGTCCAGCTTGTTGCAACTGAGTTTAATCCAGTTGAAAGTGTTGATTGAGCTGCTGCATAAATTGCTGCAAGTACAATACCAGTAATACCAACAGGTAATTGATATGCTATATATGAAGCAAATATTTGATCTTGTTGAGCTGTTTGTAATAATTCAGGATTTTGTTTATAGAATACAAATAATGCTGTTCCAATTAAATAGAATATAGTTGCTACTACTAATGATAAAATTAAGTTTCCATAAGTCATTTTCTTTAATTGTTTTATATCAGTAGTTGTTGTAAACCTTTGCACTATATCTTGACTTGAAATATATGATGAAAAAGTATTTAAACCTCCACCAACAATTAATAAGAATACACTTGTCTTTAATATATTTGGATCGAATATTGGTTCATTTGAAGCTAAGAATTTTCCACCTTCAGTTAATTCTCCCATAACTGCTCCAAAACCACCGTTAATTGTTGAAACTAAGAATATTAATGAAAATATAATACCTGCTATAAGTACACAACCTTGAATAAAATCTGTCCATAATACTGACTTTAATCCACCTGTGTATGAATAAATTATTGCAATAACACCCATTGCAATGATAAGTACATTAACGTTTATTCCTGTAAGATTAGCTAAAACCATTGATGGTAAATACATAATTATTGCCATACGTCCAACTTGATAAATAATAAACATTATAGCACCAAGAATTCTAAGCCCTTTATCTTTATATCTTATTTCTAAATATTCATACGCTGTATCAATATCTAATCTACTATAAACTGGTAAGAAATATCTTATTGTAAGCGGTACAGCTACAAACATACCTAATTGAGCAAACCACATTATCCATGTACCTTTATAAGAGTTACCTGCTAAAGATAAAAATGAAATTGGACTTAAAAGAGTTGCAAATATTGAAACTGAAGTAACCCACCAAGGAATTGTTCCATCACCTCTAAAGAATTCCTTTCCTTTCATTTCTTTCTTTGAAAACTTTAATCCAGCAAATAACACAAGTCCTAAATAAACAACTAAAACAACTAAGTCAATCTTTGTAAAACCTTGCATCTCATTTTCTCCCCTTTTACTTTTTTGACTTCATAACTTAACTAATTAATTAGTTAAGTTATGAAGTTTTATTTTAATTACTAAAAATTAAAAGTATTTCTTATTTATTTCCTTTGCCTTTTCAATCATTTCTTCTGTTGCTTCTTTCATTGGTTGTCTGCAATATCCTGCATCTACACCTTGCTCTTGTAAAATTAATTTAATTGTTTGATATAATCCATTATTTAATATATCTGTAATTAAATCATTAGTTACATGTTGAACTTCTAATGCAGTTTTTATATCACCCTTTTGTGCAGCTTCAAAAATTTGTCTTGCACGAACTCCATTAACATTAAATGTTGAACCTATAGCCCCATCAACTCCTAATACTGTTGCTGGCAACATCATCTCATCAAATCCTGCAAAAATTAATTTATCTGGGAATGCCTTTCTCATACGCTCTAATAAATAGAAGTCTGCTGCTGTGAATTTAACACCTATTATCTTCTCATTTTCAAAAAGCTCTGCAAATTGATCTATTGACATATTTACACCTGTTAAAAATGGTATTGAATATATAATAAGTTTATTATCAACTGAATTTATTATTGTTTCATAATAATGTTTAATTTCCTTGAAATCAAATTTATAATAGAATGGTGTAACTGCTGATATTGCGTCATATCCTAAGTCAGTTGTAAATTTTGCAAGTTCAACTGCTTCCTTTAAATTAACTGAACCTACCTGAGCAATCAGTTTAACTTGTCCTTTCGCTTCATCCATAGCTATTTCAAATATTCTTTTCTTTTCATCAGTTGAAAGCATAAAGTTTTCACCAGTACTTCCCCCAACATAAAGACCATCAATTTTACATACATCAATATTATGTCTAATTATTTCTCTTAATCCCTTTTCATTTATATTTCCTTCCTTATCGAATGAAACTAATAAAGCTGAATAAATACCTTTCATAATATAAAACCTCCCAATAAAACCTTTTTAAAATTATTTATTTTAAAACATTTGTAAATCTTCTAGTTATTTGTTGCGGTCTTGTTATTGCACCGCCAACTACAGCTGAGTGTGCTCCTAAATCAAAAGCTTGTCTCAAATCTTCTGGTGTATTTATTTTCCCTTCACAAATAACAGGAATATTTACTGTTTTTACCAACTTCTTTAATAATTCAAAGTCTGCTTCATCACTTTGTGTTGAATATGGTGTATATCCAGAAAGTGTTGTTGAAACACAATCAAATCCAAGTTTTTCTGCTTCTACACCTTCTTCTAATGTTGATATATCTGCCATAGCTAATCTATTATTTTCATGTATATAATCTACTAAATCCTTAAGTTTTTCATCATTTGGTCTTCTTCTTCCCGTTGCATCTAATGCTATCATTTCACATTCAGTGGTAAGAAGATCATCGATTTCTTTTTTAGTAGGTGTTATATAAATATCTGAGTCATTATAGTTTACTTTAATTATTCCAATAACAGGTAGCCCTGTTACCTTTTTTATTTCATTAATATCATTAACTCCTTGTGCTCTTATACCTACTGCCCCACCTTCTTTTGCAGCCTTAGCCATTCTTCCCATAATAAACGAACTATGTAAAGGCTCGTCCACTAACGCCTGGCAAGATACTATTAATTTCCCCTTAACTACATCTAACATCTAATCACCTTTTCTGAAAATTTTTTTCTTTTATATTTACATTGTAATCATTTTCTTAATATTTTTCAATAGTTTTTTAAAAAATATTTTCACTTAAAGAAAATATTTTTCAAATTATTGGTTTATAATTTTCATTAATTTACATTTATAAAACAAAAAGCGAAGATTCAAATGAGTTAAATATGAATCTTCGCTCTAAAAACAATTATCATCTCTTATATATTTTTGTTTAAGTAAACTGAATCATTATTTATATTAATTAATAAGTTTACTATAAATATTCCTACTAAGAATACAAATAAAAATAATTTCCCCATCTTTTCTTCTCCCATACCCTTAAAATTTTATGTAATTAAATTACATTGTAAAATAATTTTATAATATAAATAACCATTTTTCAAAACATTTTTATTATGTATTTATAAACTTTATATCCATTTTAAATTACATAAATAAAAGAAGGCTTTTATACCTTCTTTTATATTTTATAAATACTTTTTATAATCTTTTTTGCCTTCAAGTTTATTTAAAAGATGTTTTATTTCCTGATCTTTTTCCCTATTCATAACAAGCAATACATCACCTGCATCAACTATCACAATATCTTTTACACCTAATCCTATTATTAAGCTTTTTTTACCAAATACAGAACAATTCTCACATTCTTCTAAATATACATTTTCAGATACTGAATTACTATTTTGTTTCTCTAAAAATCTACTTAAAGCACTAAAACTACCTATATCATCCCATGTAAAATCACACTTTATAACATAAGCTTTTCTAGTTTTTTGCATAACTCCAAAATCTATGGATATACCATCTATAAGCTTATATTGTTCCTTTATTACTTCTTCTTCATTTTCTTCTCCTATATACTTATATATTTCCATTAAAGGCTTATGCATTAATGGAAGATATTTTTCTATTTCCCTTATTATTACATCAGCTCTAAATATAAACATTCCAGAATTCCACAAATAAGTTCCTTTATATATAAAATCCTTTGCAACTTCCATATTAGGTTTTTCAGTAAATCTAGCTACCTTATATGCTGGTCTATTGCCATTAATTTTATTGCCCATTTCAATATATCCGTAACCAGTTTCTGGTCTTGTTGGATATATCCCTAAGGTTACTATACATCTTCTCCTATTTGCTAATTCAACAGCTTGGGCAAGAGTCTCTATATATTCTTTTTCATTTTCTATATAGTGATCTGATGGTAAAACTATCATTACTGCATCTCTATCTTTTTTTAATAATTTAACTGCTGAAAGTCCTATACATGTAGCAGTTTCTTTGTTTATAATTAAGGTTCTATATATAATAAATTTTAATTCATATACTTATTTACTAATTCATAACATCTTTTTTCAGTTTCATGTGCTAAAGTCATTCTATAATCAAAAGATGCCATTCTCGCTCCATTATATCCTGCTCTTACTTTTTCTGCTTTTTCATCTCTTTCTTTTATCCATTTTATTTCATCTCTTTCTAATATTTTAAATTTATCTTTAGGTAACTTAGCTTTTAAAGTTCCATATATATCATTTAATTCATTATCCCATTGATTATATATATCCATAGCTTGGTTTTGCATTTCAGGATTTGTTTCTCCAGTAACACTACCTTCTGTTTGCTCTTTTATTGTATTTAATTTATTTAAATAGTTTTTCTTATCAACAGCTGCATCTCCTAAATAACCTGTTGAACCACTTTTTTCTTCTGATTTACTAAGTTCAGAATTTACTCTACCTTTCAAATCTTCTAATTGCTGTTTTTGATTTTTATTTAAATCACTTTTTTGTAATTTTTCAATTAAACCTTTTGCATCTTGATAATTCTTCTTATTTATTTGATCTCTTATTTTATCTAAGTTATCATTTATTTCTTTGCTATTTTTAATTGCTTTATTTATTTTATCTTTTAAACTATTTACATCATCTTTAAATCCATTATAATTTGAATATTCATTATTTATTTCGTTTATTTTTTTATTTGCTTCATCAAGATCTCCTTTATCAAAAAGATCTTTTGAGTCTAAATAATTATTAATCATACCTTTTAATTGTAATGCTTTTTCATTGTTTGGTTTATCATCTAACACTAAATCAAAACAAGCTATTGATTTTTGATATTCTTTCTGTGTCATTAATTCAATTCCTTTATCTATTTCCTTATTAACTCCTGAGTTTTTATAAATAAAAAATGATCCTACTCCTATAATAGCTATAACTAAAATAACTATAGGAATTATGTATTTCTTTTTCATAAAACTTATCCCCCTTAATTTATATATTTTTATTATACAACTTTGAAATAATTTTACTAGTTAATATATATTTACCATTTATAAATAACTTTAACTTTTTTTGATTTCTTTATGTTTAAAATAATATATTTTTTCATATTTGTAATTGGTATTTTCTCTTGTAAAATTCCATATTATATAATTATTTTCTTTATATATTTTAGAAGAGGAAGAAATTTAATTCTTCCTCTTACATACTTTTTATATATTTAAAATCTATACATATAGTTCCATCAATATATATAACTATTTTTTCTATTATAGATTTCATCATTGAATTATTCCATTTATCTATAGGTGTATCTAATAAATCATCTATGCCTCCTATAAGTTCTTTTTCCTCTTCCTTAGAATTATCCTTTTTATTTAACTTACCTTCTATTTTCTCTTTTCTTTTAACTAAATTATCTAAGTTATCTCCTATTGATTTATTTTGTAACCTATATTGGTTTTCATTTATTATACTATTTGTATAACTCTCTAATAACTTATTAGAAAGGTTAGTATATTTTTTTATTTGTTTAGCTAAACTTTCTAACTCTTCTAATAAAATTTTATTATCATCTACTTTATTTTGTTCTTTTAACTTTTCTTTAAGCTTTCTATAATTATTTTTCACTAAAGAATCTAATTTATTTTTTATATAATCTATTAATGTATCTTCCCATATGAAATTTGAGGAATGATTACATCTAACTTTTCCATACATATCATAATCTATACACTGATAATATGGCTTTAAATTTTTTAATGATTTTTTTCTTTTTATTGTCATAGTTGATCCACAATTTCCACACTCTAAAATGTTACTAAATAGTGCCTTATTACTATATCTACTTCTTTTACCATTACTATAACTCTTCAATTTAGAACTTCTTCTCTTAACTTCATCTTGAACTTTATTAAAAAGCTCTTCTGATATAATTTCTTTATGATTATCAAAATGCTTGTACCAATCTTCTTCTGCTACTTTCATTTTAGTATCCATTGTAACATCTAATGTTCTTGTCTTTCCTTGTGTTAAAATACCTATATAAAAATCATTAATTAAAATTTTTCTTACAGTTTGTGCAGTCCATTTTCCCCCTCTTTTAGTTTTCACTTTATCTTCATATAAAATTTTCGCTATTTTATTGAAACCATTTCCTTGTATATATAAATTAAATATCTTTTTTACTATAATTGCTTCCTCTTCATTAATTATAAAATTCTTTTTATCAACATCATAATTATATCCATAAGGTGCTAAGCATACATGGATCTTTCCTTCTTGATTATAAGAATCCCAAACCATTTTTATTCTTTCAGAAGTTTTTTGAGCTTCTTGTTCTGCAAGCCATGCAAATAATCCAAACTTATTAGCATCTATTTTACTATCTAAATTATCTTCTAAAAATATTACTCTTATACCATTTTCTCTTAAAGTAGAAATTGCTGCTAACGTTTCCCTTTGATTCCTTCCAAATCTTGAGTATGATTTTGCAATTAAGACATCAAATTTCTTATTTTTCCCATCCTCTAACATCTTAAGCCACTGTTTTCTTTTATATCCTTTAGCTCCACTTATTCCTTCATCAATATATATTTTTTCTATTAAATATCCTTTATTTCTCTTTATCCAATTTTCAAATAATTCTTTTTGATTTTCTATAGATGAATGTTGATCCATAGTGCTAACTCTAGCTAAACAAGCTACTCTTAACATTTAATTCACCTCTTTTGTTATTAAAATAAGTATGCCATGTGGCATACTTATTTATTGAAAAATTAATGATTTCTTCTTTCATACATATTTTCTATGCACCTATTAACATCATCTTGACCATATATTGATATGAATTTATATATCTTTTTCCCTATCTTTTTTAAATCTATCTCAATTCCATTTGAATTATATATGTTCTTTAAATCTCCATCAGATAAAGTTTTGCACATTTTTTCATAATTTTCTTTTGATACATATTGAAATATATTATCCATTTTACTGTCCTCCTTAAATTTATTGTTCCCATTTTAATTCCCACTTTTAATTAACTACTAAAGTCCTTAATTAACTATATTACTATAGTTTAGGGTTTATTCCCCAATTTCCCACTAAATAGAATCCAATTTATTATATATACTTTTATATACAACTAAAACTCTAATACTTTTATTACCTATTTTTATTTTCTTTGTTCTTCTTATAGTTTCTTTTCCTGAATTTCTCTCTTTTGAAACTTCTATAGCATTAATTTTTTCTAAAGCTTTATTAACAGCTGTTTCTCCTACTGGAAATTCCTTGTCAAGACCTTTCCAAAATTTCTTTATTTTTTCAAAAGCTATTTTAGGTATTAAATAATATTTTTCTTCATCTTCATATCCAATAAAGTAATTATTTTTGTTGTCATCTTTTATACTATTTACTTTAACTTGTCCACTATAAATCAATTCTTTTAATGCTATCAAATACATAATTGCCGGATCTTCATTAAGATTATTTTTTTCATGCTCTCTAATAACATTAGCTAGTTTATATAACCACTCTTCTTTTTTTAAAATTTCACTACTATAATTTAAATCTTCAAAATATATAAAAATTATATTTACAGTTATATTTAATATTGAATATACTTCTCCTAATCTTGGGTGATTAAATTTATTTGTATAATAAGTTCTTATTTCATAAAACTTCTTTTCTATATACTTAGTAATATCTTCAAAATTATATGAAACCCATTCTATAAAATAATTCATATATGTTGAAAATATTAAAGGATTTCCTTGATGAAAACTTAATATTGTTTTATCAAATTCTTCACGATTAACTTCAATGCCAACATATCTAGCTATTGTTGATTCTCCACCTATAAGATCCTCACCTGTAATTACACAAAGTCCTCTTGGTGGATATACTTTTTGTTTTTGCATATATTTGTTAGATCTTCCCTTACTTATTCCATCACCATACATTCTTAAAATATTTGAAGCCTTTGACTCCATATCCTTTTTCTCTATATATGAAGATGAAGGATGGTAATCATCAATTAAAAGAGAACAATCTTTATGTTCAAAAGCCTTTAATTCTAAAGCTGCTTGAGTATCTTTAAATGTTGCTGATATTTTCATATCTTTTCCTCTATTAAATAAATTGAAAAATATTTTTGATACAGATGTTTTCATAGAACCTGTAAGTCCATAAATCCATAATACAAATTTAGGTTCAGCTCCTGCTAAAGAAAATAACTCTTTTAAAACAGAAAGATGTGAATATACAAACATAAAAATTGATTTTTCGTCATTTCTACATATTTTAGTTAATAATAAAATATCTTCAAAATTTGAATATCTATTATCAATTTCTATATTATACTTTCTATCTCCATGTATATTAATATCATTGCAACCAATTGCCCCTCTTCCATGTAAATAAACATACTTACCATTTATATTTCTCCATCCAACTTGCTTATATTCTATTTCCTCTTTAACAAACTTAGCTGATTCTGAAATATATCTATCCAAATATTTGTACGTCTTGCAATCTGCTCCAAGATAATATTTAATTCCAAGTTTATTTTTTATCCAATTGCTATCATTTAAGTCAATTGGTTCTAATATTATTGTTCTCTCTTCTATTCTATTTTCTAATATACATCTTAGTTTATATTTTTTGCTTTTATTACTTCCATCATCCTCAACTATTATTTTTTCTACTTTCACATTAAAATTACATATATCTAGCTGTCCATTAGGAGTATTTAAATATAAGTGTCCATTTTCTGCAACAACTATATCCCAAAAAACTTTTATAGGACATTCTAGTTTTTCTTCATTATTACTATAATTATTTTTATTAGTATATCTTACTACTGATCTAACCTCATTTTTTTCTTCATAGTTATTTAAGTTTATTTTCTCATCATTATTTATCATTTCATTCATTAATCTATTATCTTCATTTATCATTGTTATTGGACTATCTTCTATTGTTAATTCACTACTTTTTTTATTTTTACTCAAAATATTTATTGGGGTTTCTAATTCACTATTTTTATTTCTTTCCATATTAAATTCTCCTATTCTTAATTTTTTTTAGGAGTTGCAACTTCTAAATTTATCTTAAGATATTTTATATGAAATTTTTCAACTTCAAGTTAATAAAAATTTTTTCAACTTGAAGAATTTAAAAAACATCTAAATTCTTTCTACTTCTTGCTATACAACTTATATTTTTAAATATTTAATCTATTTATATAAGTGAGTTTTTCACCTGAAAATTTTTATACTTTTTTTATACTTTTTTTATACATAAAAAAAGATTATCTTTTAATTTCTTAAAAGATAATCCTAAAATATATTTTTAATAATCATTTTCTAAATATTCTTTTCTCAATCTAGAAAACATCATTTCTCCTAATGCATTATTTAAAATATGTTCTATCTCAACTTGAGAGCCATTTTGATTTAAATCATTTACAAATTCTTTCTCTAACTCAATTAATTTAGGAAGTAATAAATCAATATATTCCTTATATAATCGTCCTATATCTTTTTCACCCTTTCCTTTAATCAACATATCAGAGTAACCACATGAAAATTCAAAGATATCTTCTAAGTTATATTCCACAAAAACTATTATAAGATTCTTTTGAACATTATTTTCACAATTTTTAAAAAAATTCTTTTTGCATCGATTCATTAAATTTTCATCTATTTCTATATTATATTTATTTTCATCTACAATTAAAAACATTTCTTTATGAAAATGTTGCAATACATTAATTATAAATATTTCTTTATTATAATTATTTCTAAAAGATAGTAATTTTGTATTATTTTTAAATTCTTTATAATATTTTTCTATACTTATAACTTCATTTTTATCTAAACTTAATAAATATAATAAAAATTGTTTATGTAATTTTCTTTTTACATACTCATTATCTAATTTTGAAATATGTCTATATAAACTTTTATTATCATTTATTATACCTTTATCTATATCCCTAAAAATATTATTTATTTCACTCTCTAAATCATTATTATTATTTTTTAAATTAATATTTAATATATAATCCTTAAAACCAAAAATATTTTTATTTTTTATATATTCTATATCATATTCAATAACATCTGATTTATTTTTCTCTATAGTTTTGCGACTCTTATATTCCCATTTAATTTTCAAATCATCAAATTCATTTTTTAATGCAGATTCTAATGAATATTTAGATCTATTTTTAAAATTTATATTAAAATCTTCATCCAAATTAATTTGCTTTATATTTTCATTCATTAAATATTTTTTAAAAATATAATCATCAAAATATCTATATATCAATATATCTATGTTTTTAATTAATTCATCTAATATATTTCCAGCTTCAACATTACTCCTTAACATAATTATTGAAAATAATACGGATAACTTTTCAATTAATATTTTACTTAATTCATTGAACTTATAATTATATTTATATGAACTATCTTTTTTTATATTATATTTTATATAATCTGGAAGTTTCTCTATTTCATCAAAAAGTTTTTTATTATAATTTATTATTTCATCCATTTTTAATGTTTTTTTATTTTTAGGAAACTTTTTACCTTTTGTTATGCTTAATTCATAAGCTTTTATCATACAATTTAATATATCCACAAATTCATAAGGTATATCATATCTTGTTGAATTATTATTTTTATCATTATGAAAGAATCCTCTATCTATTTTAAAATATTTTAATGTTTCTCTTATTTTTCTCCTGTTTCATTTTTTTTACCACCAAATTCTTCTATAAAATCATTAATAGTGTAATTAAATTTTTCATTTTTTATATAATTTCCCATAAAAATTCTCTCCTCTTATTTTTAAAATACCTAAAAATAGAATATCTTTATTTGTAAACATTTACAAGAAGAGGTGTGTAAATATTTTATAAATTATATTTTTATATAATCCCTTTTTCTTTAAGACTACTATAATTATCATCACTAATTATTATATGATCCAATAGCTTTATTCCCAATATACTACCTGATTCATATATTCTTTTAGTAACATTTATATCTTCATTAGATGGATTAATACCTCCTGATGGATGATTATGTGCTAATATTATGGAATTAGAATTACTTAATATAGATGCTTTAAATACTTCTCTTGGATGTACTAATGATGAATTTAAAGTCCCTATACTTACTACATTAATACAATTAGGTTCATTTTTTGTATTTAAGCAACATACTATAAGCATCTCCCTATCAGCCTCATAAAAAAATCCTTTAAATAATTTTACTGCATCTTCAACTGAATTTATTGATCTGTTTTTATACAGAACGCTCTTTTCTTTAACCATTTTTAATGATACTATATCTATTCTTTTTGAATGTTTATTTTCCATTTTTAACTTCTTCCTCTCTACTTCTAAATTTATTTATAAGTTTATAAAAAGTATTTCTTTTTAAATTTAATTTTTTCATAGCCTCATTAGCTGTAATTTCTCTATTTTTCCATTTACCATAAATCTCATTCCAGTTTTCTGGATAACTAATTTCTTTTCTTCCTTTATATTTTCCTTTTTGTTTTGCTATAATGATTCCTTCCTTTTGTCTTTCTAAAAGGTTAGCTCTTTCAAATTCATTAATTGCTCCAATCATAGTTAACATTAACTTTCCAGTAGCTGTATTAGTATCTAAATTTTCTTTTACACTTATTAAATTTATTCCTTTTATTTTTATTTTTTCTACAATTTCTAATAAATCTTTAGTAGAACGTGCTAATCTACTAAAATCCCAAATATATATACTATCTCCTTCACGTGCAAAATCTAACATTTCTTGTAATTTAGGTCTACTCATATTTTTAGCAGATATTTTTTCTTCAAATATTTTATCTATATTATATTTTTTAAGACCTTCTAACTGCCTACTTTCATTTTGTTCTATTGTACTTACTCTAATATATGCAATATTCAATTTACTTCCCTCCTAAAAATAAAAAGCCAAGAATGTTTGTTTAACATCCTTGACTTTCTTAAACATATATTTTTTTATTGAATTTTAAACTCTAAATAAACATATTTATTACTTTCAAATATATTTATTTAAAGTATACTCTATTAAAATACTTTTAACAGCTATGTATTTAATATAATTATACTTTATCCATGTACATTATCTTGAATATAAGTGTTTAATGAATCATGTAAAAATGTATTTATTTCATCATGAGATATTTCTACATTGTTTACACTCATGTACGGAAAATATACATGTCCATGATCAACTATCATTTGTATAACTACATCTGCATCTTTATTAGCATAAGTACATTTACCAGTAAATTCTGCTACATCTACATCTGATTCAGTATCATGGAAAGCTCTCCATTTAGGATTTACAAAATAGTCATTAAACACTTCTTCAAATGTATATGATGAATCTAATACATTTCCTTTTTGAACACTTTCTAAGAAGCTTTTGTTATGAACAGCTATTTCTCTTAGATTATCTTTATCAACTCCATTTTGAACTACATCTTTATATCCTGGATTACTTCTTAAACCTAATTTATCTGTTTTAGATTTGTTATCTCCAATTACTCCAAGTCCAGCTAATATAAATACCACAATTAAACAAATACCTATTCCTATAATTCTATATTTTATTCTGCTATGACGCCTTTGTTTTCTTTCCTGTTTTCTAAGTTCTTTTTCCTCATCTGATACTTGTTTTACATTAAAATCAAAATTTCCTATTTTCATTTAAAAAAAATCCCCCTTCAATAAGCTTTATTATTTTTTAAATTTTTATTTATAATTTGTTTTATCCATCTTTCTGTATAACCTAATTCTCTTGATAATTGTTTTATATTATTTCCATTATAATTTTCTTTTAAATATTTAATTATATATTCTTTTGAATATAGCCTCATAGGAAATGTCACTTGTTGACCTTTATAATTTTTATATACTTCTAATGTGATTTTTTCTCCAAGAACTTCTATCATATCTTTATAAATTCCACTATAATATCCACTCTTACTATTCATACATACTTTTTCCTCCTTTATTTTACTTGTACATTTAAAATGATAACTATTTTTTTAATCGTTGTAATTGCAGTTTTCTCTTGTAAAATTCCAATTTCAATTTAAAAATCTTTTATATATGCATAAATGTAAGAATAACTATCTAATACAGGAACTAGTTTTATTACATACTTTCCAATTTCTAAATCAATATAAAGTAAAGTTTCTTTTTCATATCCATAACCTCTACATAATTCAATCACTTTAGAATAATTATTTAATACATCAAATTGAATATAATTTAATTCTTGTTGTAGTTTTTTTATATTTATCTTTTCAATATTTTTAAAATTTTTAGGATTCCATTTATTTGCTAATTCCCCATTATAAAAATCAATCCTCATTATTCCTAAAAGATCTTTTAAATCATAATTAAAATACCTTTTTCTACTTAATACTTTCATATATATTCCTCCTTAATAAAAAAACTAGGCACCATATTGGTGCCTAGAATTCCGAAATTTTTTATACAGTTATTTAAACTAAATAAGTCCAACCTTAAGTTGGACTATATCAATACTATAATATATGCTTTAAAATTTATTTTTTCACACTTGTATTAATCACATATAATCAATATAGTGAAATTTTTTATTTTTTTAATAAATTAAAATTATCATTCTTTACTCTTCCAATAGATGAAAACTTTAAAAATTTAGAGTTATAAAATTCATTTGATATTTTGTTTTTTAATAAATTATAAAATGATTCATCATGCGTAGATACAACTATTTGCCATTGTCCCTCCCTAACTATATTTCTTAACAAATCCACGAATGCAAGAACATTTATATCATCAAAGTGTCCTACTGGATCGTCTATAAATATTGTCTTTACTCTTAGATTCTGTAATGATAACGCTCCTGCAAAAAAAATACTCAGTGCAACTGTATTTAACTGTGCAGAGCTAAAGAAATATTCAGGTATAATCTCTTTATCCAATTCAGAATTTTTCCCTTTTATATATAATTCCGGTATATCATTTTCATTAAAGTTTACTTCACTTTTTAACTCCGTAAATTCTTTATTAGGCTCTATAATTTTATATATTTGATTTATTACTTTGCTTCCAAAAACTTTTTCGATATTTAATTCTAAATTAACTTTTAAAGCTGTAAATATTTCTTTTATTTTCTTTTCACTTTTTTTATAATTATCATGGCTTTTTTTTATTTTATTTAACTCTTTATATAATTCATCATGCTTTCTATTATATTCAGTTATACTTGATTCATTTATTATATAATTTAATATATTAATTTTAAATTCTAAATTTTTTATTGTATCTTTATTTTTCTTAAAGTCAAAAATCATATTATTGTAACTAATGTTATTATCAATATAAATTTGTGTATAATACTCTTTATACACATCAATATTAAAATAATTTTCTATTTTATAATCCATAATTTCTATAGGTAGCCCAGTATATTGTGCTAATTTCAAATTAACTAAATCTAATCTTTCTAAATAGGAATTATGTTCATCTTTTAAATCTTCATAATATTTTTTAAATACACTCCAATTAATATCAGATATATTACTTAATATTATAACCAACTCTTTATTTTCATCATTTTCAATAAATGAATCATATTTATTAGATAGTAATTTAATATCATTATCTAATTTGTTAATTTTTAATTTAATATCATTTATTTCACATATAAGTTTTGTTAATATTATATTTTCTTTTTGTAATCTCTCATTATAGATTACCTTTAGATTATTAATCCAAACTTCTAAAGAACTTCTAGAAAAATCTCCCTTATACTCTCCGAATTTTAATAAGTATTCCTTAAATTCTTTTATTTCCTCATTAATAGTTATAATTTGATTTTCAATATCCAAAAGTAATTTTTCTTTTTTTAAAATTTCATCAGATTTATCTGTAATTTGACTTGCTATTTCATCAATTTTTTTCTGACATATTTGATTCCAACTCTTAATCATTATAGATTTTTCATCAATTTTATAATTTTTTAATTTCTTTAATTCCTCTAATTCTAAATATATCTTCTCAGTTACTTTTTGATAATCATTTAAGTTTATCTTTGAGATCAATTCATTTACATTTCCAAATTCAGTTTTACATACAGGACAAGTCTTACTATTATTCATATATATATAATCTTTTATTTTTATTAAACTCTCTTCTAAATTCGAATAATTTTTTTTAGACTCAATATACATTTTTTCTTTTTCAATAATTTTATTATCAATTTCATTTATTTCTTTATATAAATAATTAGATTTTACTTCATAAATATTCTTATATTTATAAATTTCATCCTCAACATAACTAAGGCTAGATATATGAGTATAAAATTCTATCTTTTGATTATTATATTTGAAATTTTCTAAATTATCTATTAATATCAAATACTTTTCTTTCAAAAATTTATTTTCATGTATATACTTATTGATTTCAATTTTTCTTTTACTTAAATCTATAAATTCTTTTTTAAAATTCTCTATTTTAATTGCAGTATTAAAAATATAATCTGAATTTTTTAATAATTTATCATTCAAATCTAAATTTACTTTTATATTTTCATTTATACTATTTTTTTCTTCAATTAATCTATTTAAATTTATTTTACTTAGTTTTAAAATCTGATCTTTTTCTTTTATTTGAAATATTAAACTTTTATGGTCTAAATATTGATTAAGCCATCCCTCTCCAGCTTCATATAACTTTGCTTTTTTAAATAATTCTACCTCTATTTTGTTTATTTTTTTATCAATAAGCTTTTTTTCTTCATTATAATATTCATTATGGAATTTTATTAAATATATAATTTTATTATTTTTTAATGTAATATCCTCTTTTAAGCTTATTAAATTTGATTTTTTATTATCAATTTCTTTGTTATCCGGAATATTTATTATCTTATTATTATGTTTTTCTATTAATTTTATTTCTTCTTCATTGTTTGAAATTTTATTATATAAAGATATATTATTATTTATGTTTTCTATTTTTTCATCAATTATTGATAACTCTTCTATCTCTTCTTTAATATTTTCTATTTCTATTTTTAAATCCGAAACTTTTTTATTGCATGCCTTATTTAATAAATAAACTTTATTAAATAATTCACGTTGTTTTCCATCTAAATCCCAGAAATCTCCCCATTGTTTATATTTTTCAATAGGACTAGTAGCATAAACAAAATTATCAATTTTGCTATGTGGTAATATTTGATTTTCTGATATTATATTTTTGAAAGTTTTGGGAACAATACTTCCTTTTAGATAATCATTATTAGAACGACTACTATTTAATGTTGTCCTTTTAGCACTTTTCCCATCAGAAAATATCACTCTTACGTATGCATTTTCATCTCCTGCTCCTCTATTTTTTAATATGCTTCCCTTATACTTTTTTAATTCTTTACTTATATCTTTATCTTTAAATTTATGTATTTCTCCATATGAAAACCACTCTATACCATCAAAAAAAGAGGTTTTTCCCATTCCATTCTGTCCATAAATACATATAAAGTCCGCAATTTCACCTGCTTCATTTTCAAAATCTAAAGTTTCATTGCCTTTAAATGCTCTAAAATTATTGAATTCAACTTTTGAAATTTTTTTCAAGACTATATTCTCCTCTTCAAATTAATTATTTAAAATATCTATAGCTCTATTAAGAACAATATCATCAATTTTACCTATATTAATTTTATTAATAAATTTATAAAACTCTTCATTGTATTCTTTTAAAATTATGTCTAGCATAATATTTTCTTCATTCTCCTCAATACTAAACTTAAACAATCTATTTTCTACTATATCAATTAATTTTTCTTTGTCACTTGGCATTTTACTATTTATTACAATTTTTCGTGATGAATACTTATCCTGCTCAATAATATATAACAATTCTTTCGTTATATTTTCAATAAAAAAAATAACATAGACATTATATAATTCTATAATTTTTTCTAAATCAGTTTGTATATAAATAGCAACATTATCTATTATCTTTTTCCAATATTTTAATAAATCATTTTCATCTTTAAACTCACAACATATAATATTTATTTTATAATCATTGCTTTTTTTTTGAAAATGCCGCATGTCCAAATAATCACACGTTATATCTTCTTTTATTAAATCTATATATTTACCTATTAATTCCATATCATTCTCCTATTAATGCTTATATAATATTCTCAATAGCTTTTACCATATTAATTAAACTTTCGTCTTCTATTGAATTTAATAACTCATTTATATTTATTATAGATAATTCCTTTGGTTGACTAAATCCCTTTAAAATATCAAATCCTGTACCGTACAAAAATTCTCCCTTTATGTCACTAATTATTTTTTTGAATTTTTGAGAACTACAAACCTGCTCCCCCCTTATCTGTTTCTTTGTATTCCATATAATCAATGTATTATCTTCAACTTTATTCCTCATTAAATAATCAGTTTTCAATGAGCGAATAAAACTCTCTATACTAAATCTACTTAAATCCAAATCACCATCAGAACAAATATATTTAACTGGTATTAATTTAGATTTTAAATTAATTATTGGTTTTTCAAAATCAACTGATTTATTCAGATACTTTAATATACATAACACTATTAAAAGCGAATTTCTAAATATAGTGCATTCATGTGGCGTAATATTACTTTCACATTCCTTTGAATTTCCACAAAAATCACATTTGAACACGTAATCAAAATTTTCATCAATTAATTTATACATTATTTCTACTAATTCATCATTATTTATTTCATCTAAAAAATTTTTTGCACAATCTTTTAAATTTCCACAAATATCACAAACAAATTTAGGCTCATCCCATCTCATATCCTTACAAATATCATAAATTAATTCACATGACATTCCTGAAAATGTACCTAAGCCTGCATTTACACCTACTCCATTTGTATGAATACCTAAGAATAAAATCTCATCTGTACTATTTAAAAATATGCCTGCACCTGAAATTCCAATCATTTCTTCGTCTCTTTCTACATTGTTCAATCCAGTACTTAATGAATAAGTAAACCTTTTACTCACCCTATCTATATTTTCACGTATAGCATCTATCTTTTTATTACTCATAACAAATGATTTATCATTCAGTACATCTGGAAAGCCTCTGAAAATAATTTCTTTATTATCTATCGTATTTTCTGGCTTTAAGAATTTATAAGAACATAATTCTATATTCATTATTTTTTCCCTTTTACACCTTATTACAGCCACATCATTCATTGGTAATTTCCCATCTTCTAAAAACAACTCTTTATGTATTGCTATATCACCTCTATCTACTCTAACGCATCTATATTTTTGATCCTTATCAATATAAGAAATACTTATATTTTCTTCACTAAATATATGAGCTGCAGTGAAAACATATACATATTGTGAATTTGGATTAGGTTGCCACCATATACCAGATCCTAATATATTTTTATTCTCATTACCTTCTTGAAAACTCTCTATTCTAACAGAAAGATATAACAACTTATCTTCTAAATTCATTTATATATCCTCCTCATTTTTAAATACAGTTTTTTCACAAATAACCAATCTTTTATTTGTAATATATTTTTCTTTATCCTTCAAACTAAAGTAATTGTTGCCCTTCCACCACTCATAATTACAATATATTATCGCACTATCACAATAATTAGTTATTCTGGCTATAGTTTCTTTATCTACAGGTCCTTTAGATGATATAATGAATTCTTTACATTTTAAACTATTTAAAAGATCATAGCTTGTATTATATTTACTTCCATGATGTGCTATTTTAACTAAATCAAATTTTTCATTTAAAAAGTATTTGTTTTTACCATATATTACATCTTCTGAATGGGCATCCCCTAAAAAAGCAATCTTTTTACCTTTATACAAAAAAGCAAAAGAAATAGATGCTTCATTGGTATCACTACAATCACATTTATATTTATCTAATATAATTATTTCATCTATATCTTTATAATCTATATTAGATTTATGTAGATTATGTTTATCAATTATTTGTGCTACTTTTAAAAGACTTTCATATTTAGGAGTTATAACTTTTAAAAATGCTCCATTTATACTTTCTTGATATCCTTCATAAATAGGAGATTTTAAATTTATATTTTTTTCTTTTATTAAGTCAACCAATTTAGTTATATTATTAGGTGAATGCTGCTGATTAGTTCTATACGCCAAACTACCTTCTCCATTTAGCCATATATTTTTAATAATTTTAAAATCATTTTTTCCACTGCTAATATATTTTTTAAATCCCATTATATGATCATTATCTATATGTGTTAGAATCAATAAGTCAATATTTTCTCCATACTGTTTAATTTTATAAATTATTTCTTTAAATTTTAGGCTAAAACTTGCAGGTCCTGAATCTATTAATATATTAGTTTTTTTCTTTTCTCCATAACGTATCCAAATACTATCACCTTTGTAAGCTTTTCCAATCCTTATTTCTAATCCCAATTTCACTAGCTCCTATCAATAAAAATTACTTATATTATACATTTTATTACATTATTTTTCATAAATAAATATCTTTTTAATACATTAAATAATGACTAATTTAGTTTAAAATAACACCTCAAGAAAGTTATGTGTTATTTTTATGAGTAAAGATAATAAATATTCAAATGAATTTAAAAAATAATAGATGAATATTTAAGTGATAAAGAAAGCTTTTATTCAATATTAAAGAAAAAAACTTTATACAACAACAATATTAACTCTTTAGAAAAGTATAAAACTTTAGTTGAAGTGTAGATATTATTTTATAATATAGAACGTATAAAATTAAGAAAGTCAGGAAAATAAACTTCCTGACTTAGCTTTCTATTTTGGAGAATATTTAGGATTTACTTCAAGTTTTTAGTATATTTCCTATAATTAAGTTAACAACTTTTTTCATAAATTACTTATATCATGCCAATTATTGAAATATTATTTCCTTGATATTATACTTAACTTAGAACTTATTGTATTTAAATAAAAAATATCTACTTCACTATATCAACTGCCCAAGCTGGAATATTATTTTCTCTCCATATTAAAATTCCATTATTTACATAAGCAATTTCTCTAAATCTTTTTGTATTATCATATATATTTATTTCATCACATATATTAATAACTTCCTTTAAATTATGTAATGAATCATAATATCTTCTTTCTATATCATTATCAGGAATTCCATGTCCTCCATTACTTACTCTAATTTTAACTCTTTCTTTTGCAATTTCAGGATTATCAACGCCAATATAATTCATAACAATATAAAATCCATTTTCTTTTGCCAATTTAATATTCTTTATAATACTTTTTCCTGATAATGTTGTCTCCTGATTAAATGAAATTCCTTCTTTAATATATTTCTTAATTAATTTAACTGCTTCTCTTGGTTTACTAAAAATCAATTCCCAAATTCCTACGTTCATAATTTTATCATATTTACTTCATTGTTTAACTACATATAAAATTTAATCTTCAAAGTTTAAAAGTAAAACTTAACCATTTATAGGCATCCTTAAAAAATAGAAAATCTTTAAGATATTCAACCATATATTTTATTCCACTTGTATGATTCCTATAATTTTAACCTATAATAAAAAAGTAATGAATCAGATTACTTAAATTTTAACTTATTCATTACTTTATACTTTCATTAAATTATTTATATATATATTTAATTTGTATAAATACTTATATATCAAAATACTTACAAATATTTTACTCATTTTAATAAATATCTATCCTTTGACAATAAAAACTTATATATTCACCTTCTAAAATATCTACAGGAATAGTCCCATCTTCTAGTTGTAGTGCTATTTCACCTACCTTAGCTAAATTATTTTTTTATCTATTAGTTTAGCAATTATATTATAATATAACTCTTCTTTTTGCTTTTCTATATAGAATTTTTCATTATCGGATTTAATTACATTTCTATTATTAAAACAATACACAAACTCTGTTATTACCTGATTTACAGCTAAATTACATGGCTGAGAAAAACATATCAACTCATTAACCCAATCTGTAATTGAAACTTCTGCTTCTAATGCACTTTCTGAAATCATATTTATATTTTTTATTTTAAGCATATTATCCTCCTTATTATTTAATAAATCCTAAACTTAGAGCTTTATTTAATAATTTTAATACAGTCCTAATATGAAATGTTGTAATAATTTTCAATTGATCTATCGATTCCCACAAATACATATTTATCACTACTAATATCAGCTAATAACTTAATAAATCTATTTAACCAAGAATTATATTTCCATTTATAACCTTACCAAATATAATTATTACCTTTAGTCATGTGACCTTTATGCCTACAAATAATTACCAATATTTACTATCAAATAATAATTTTTTTAAGTTTACTAACAATTCCTATTTCTTTATAATTTAAATTATATTTTCTATTAATAGATTCAGTGATTATATACTAAATAAACTATGCTATATTCCGCCTTCATATTCTCTACAACCTTTAGATAAATAATATTTATACTTTTCAATTTGTATAATATCAATTTTATTCAATATTCATATAATTATTTAATTATTGAAAATACTGTTTACCCATACACGTATTTTTCTCTTGTTTGATTATATACACCATGTGTGCTACATAATATTTCATACACATCTTGAGCATAATATCTTATATATCATTCTTTAAATGAACTTTCATACATTTTCCCATCTGAATAATAAACTAGAGGAACAACAATTACAGCTTTAGGACAACCATCTAACCCTCAGTAACAACTAGATAGTAAAATATAAACATTTATAACAATAAATTTATTTCTTTTAATATTATTAGCATTTGATTTTTTAAATAAATCTATATCCAAAAGATAACTTTATTTAAACAATATACATTAATTTTATTTATCATAAATTTAATAATAAATAAATATATATATATATTTATGAAAATTTCAAATTAACTAATTTCATATTAATTCTTTGGTGGATAATATATATACTCTTGATAACCTATTGTATATTTATCTATAAAAAGTAAGAACAGCTTAATTGCTGTTCTTACTTTTTATAAAATTAATTATTTTTTATAAAAGATCATTCCAAAAAGGAATATAATTTAATTTTTCATAATCTATATCACTTTGATTTTTATCTCCAAATTCTATTTTTAAATATGAACTTAGATTTTCTCCATAACAAATTATATCAGTATCATGCATTGAAAATATTGGGATATTTTTCATGTTAACTTGTGGCATATATCTATGAAAATATATAGGTATTAATTTAGGAGCTTTTTCTAATAAATTTCTAATTATTTCTACTTTTTCTGATTCATTATTAGGCTCTTTTCCCCAATCATCACACCAATATACTTCATTCGCTAATTCATATATATCTTTTATCGGTCTTTCTATAACTTCCTTTATAAATTTTACATTTTTATCATCAAAATTTCTCCAATTACAAAATCCTTTGGATACAGGTAAAGCTATATTATATAAATTTTTTAATTCTTCTGGCAATTCAATATTATACACTTCTTCTATTTTTTTTATCTCGCTATTTGATAATCCAACTTCAAATTCTATTCCTTTATCTTTTAACTTATTAATTAACTTCATATACATTTAAAGTTCACCTTCTTTATTCTATATATAGTATTTGTAAATATTATATTAATTAAAAAAATTACTAATATAAATATATCTATACTCATTCTCGATAAATACTTTTTGAATTTAATATTTAAATTTCCCTATTTAAATTATCCATTCTTATTTATAATATTATACCTTTTTTATTTTTCTCTTCCTATTATTAAACTTATTATAACCCTTTTTATATAAATAAAAAATTAAGCCCTACTTTAAAATAGTAAGGCTTATTTGAATTTATTTTCTTAAATCACTTTTTTGTATCTAGATATTGAATTAATTCATATTATTAAAATAACCATAATAATTATTCTTAGTAGTATTCTCTCATACATTATTTATAAAATCCTATCATAATTTCACCATCATGATAAAATTCTATAACATATTCTTCATCTACTTAAAATAGCCATGTATCAAAGCTTACTGCTGTTACATCATAAATAACATTTAGCACACTACACAGATTGCTTTTTATTATTGGTAAATCTAGCTGATTCCATATAACATAAACTTCAATACTATTATTTAATATTTTTTCTTTAATATCTACAATATTATTTATTCTTTCTTTTTTAATAACTTTATCCTAATTAATTCTTCCCCAATCAGTGAAAGGAAATTTATCATACAAATTATTTAAAATCTTATTTTTTTCATCATCTAATACTATCATATAGTTATCTTTTAATTCTTCTAAACATTCTTCATATAATGTCACTTTTCAATCAATTCCTTTAATTTAAATTATCCCGATTATTTCTGTACTTAATAAAATACATTAATCATACTTATATTATTAATTAGAATTTTACAATTTTCCATTGTTTCTGATGTTAAAAATTCATCTATAGGATCCCCAAACGTCAACCATTTATTTGATATATTATTTAAAAAATATTTCAAGTTTTTCTCATCTAGTTTCTCGTAAAATTCTATTTCAACCTCAACTACATACATGGAATCATCTTTCCAATACAATTCATTTTTTATAAATTTTTTTGTTTTAATTTTTTCATTAATTGACTTTATTAATTCTTCAAAAGTATTTTTAGACTCTAAACTACTACATGAATATATATACGCCCTAATAAACATCCTTTAACCACTTTTCCTATTTATTTACCAAAAAATTTTTATGAATTTAAAACTAATTATCTATTAATTATTCACTATATTTTTCTTCTTCTCTATTGAATTCAATCATTTCATTAATAGCGTCTTTTAGCCAATCCCAAAAATAATCATATTTTTTTCTTTGCTCATAACCTTCTGATGAAAAATCATGTATTATTTGTACACTTTCACCTTTACCAATTTCAAAGCATGCTATATCATCATTGTCATTTCGTTTTGCAAAAGGTATTAATTTTCTAGATGGATACCTTTACCTAATCCCATTTAATCTATCTATTGTCATTTCTTCATTCATTATATATCATAAATCAAAATTCAACAGATCTAATTCTAAAGCTTTAATAAACGATTGTGGATATTCAAATCCGTAAATTTCTAGTTTATTTTTTAAAATATCTATTTTCATCTCCATTTTAATAGTTTAGTTTCATATTATATCATTGATTAATTCTATACACTGTTAACTGAAATTTTTAGTAACATCATTTTTAATTATATATAATAAAAATTTTAATACTATTAGCAGCATCAACAAATAAATTCTTTTTTTATCAAGAAAAAGAGTACCGAAAAAATCGATACTCTAAACTTTTAAAATTTATAAACCATTATAGCCTCATCTACATATCTATCTAAATCTTTCTCATTTAACCAGGAATTTTCATTTTCTCTAATCTTGTAGAATCTTAATGTAACATATTCCTTATCTGAACTAAAAACTATACAAAATTTATCATTAGGATACCTTAATTTAAGTTTATACTTTAATATCTCTATAATTTTAAAACTTAACTTAACAATTGAATTGAATGATCCTTCAATAATATAATCATTTACCCTAATTTCATTTCGTGATGCTTCATATCCTACCCTATCTCCAAATCTTTTAAGTATAAAATCAAAGTCTATATTTTTTTTAACTACTCTATTTTCTAAATCAAGAATAACACAATCATGTACTTCTATTATATTAGGATTAATTATTTTTTCTAATTCATTTAAATCTATTTTTATAATATTTTCTTTTTTATTATTTATATTTTTTAATATTCTTTTCATGTTTTGATTAACTTTTCTCAAAATTCATCATCTCTTTACTATAAATTTTTTTCACCTAAAAATTTCAATGCTTTATTTATACTTTTAAAAAACTCATTATCTTTTAAAAGATTTTGTATTTTCTTAGGTGCTAATTCACCTGTATCAATATCATAAAATTTCTTATTCTCTACATCAAAGTACCATTTTCTATTATTAGACTCATGATAGTGAATTTGACCTGCTCTTACTCCTGGTGCTGGATTTTCTACATCAATTCTTTCTGTTTTACTTTTTTCCAAACTGTTTTACTTGAAAACTGCGCACCGGATTCTCCCAAAAGCTTTTTTGCACAATCATTATGAACTAATAAACTATTAATTTTATTTTTAAACTATATAATAAAAAATACTAGAATGACTTGATTATCATTCTAGCATATTAAAATTATATTTTAAATATAAAACATATCATTAAATATTGACTCTTATACTGAATAAATTAATGATAGTATTACTAAACAGTATCTTTTATTATTATTTTGAATCCTTTAAGCTCCTTTTGAGCTTCGTCAAAAATCTCTAATAAACTTTTCGCATAGTCACCTAAATATTCTTTGCTTCTTTTAAAGTTTATCCATACAACTTCCATAGGTAAATCAATCCACCCTGTTAAGCAATCCCATAATGCATCCAAATTCTCTCCATAATATTCTGGTAATTCTAGTTTTGTCTTTAAAACCTTATGAAGTTCTTCTTTAGTTTTAAAATCTTTCCCGTCTAAAATAATTTTGTTCATTTTTTTCTCCTATTAATTTATTTTATTTTTTCAAATGTCTTATAGTGATTATTAGTTTTATATATTAAACCATCATTTGAATATAATATCCTTTCTGAACCCCTAAAGCCTGAAACATAATTAATATCTGCCTCATACCATATTCTTCCTTTAGCAACAGGTAATTTTTTTTCTTTATTTAAAAATATATCTCCGCCTATGCTTTTCCCTGGTGCTACCTCATGAAGATTTCCCTTTTTAGGATCCCATCCTAAAAGTTTAGCTTCATTCTTTTTAATGAAATTTCCAGGTAGTTTTCCATTTTTCTCAATATAATTCGCAACATCAGTAAATCTAATAAGTGATGCACAATCATTATGAACTAATAAACTATTCTCTCCAACAAAATAAGTATGATAATCATCTACTGACAAATTATATACTTTTTCTGGTTCTTTTAACTCTTTTACTTCAGTATTTTTTACCTTTATTATACCAGTTTTAGTTACTATTTCATCATTTTCTTTTAAATCTTTTGCAGATACCCAACCTGTTCCATTTACAAAGAATGGGTGATCTTCTGTTGATTCTATAATCTCATTTTTTGATGTTCCACAAACTGTTATATATACTAAACTTCTACTTTCTTTTATGAATGTATTTTTTACTTCTTTTAACTCTGTTTTTCCTGTTAGTATATCTTTTGAATATACCTTATCACCTATTTTTATATCTTTTATAGGTACTAATCCATTTTCAGTAATTACTAGTGTATTCCCAGTAAAGCAAACTGGTTTAATTAATTTTTCAGCTACTTCTTCTCTAGTTACTTCTCCTTTTTGTGCTTTTCCAACTAACATTGAAAGTTCTTCTAGCTTTCCTGACTCACTTATTATCTCAGTTAACATTCCAACGCCATGATCTACTATTACACATATAACTATTTCGCCTACTATTCGACCAATTCGTTTTGCATTCTCATTTGCATTTCCTTGTGAAACATCACTTACAAATTTTTCTGCCATTTTTGCAAATGCTTTATTTGCATCTGTTCCTGGTACTATTGCTTTTCCTACAAAAACAATACATTCTGAAGTACTTGTTAGTCCCTTTATTGGATGTGCTAAAAAGTCCCAAACACCTTTTACACTCTCTCTTCCCGCATCAGCTACGCCTTCTAAGAAGTTTCCTGTAACAGTAATTACATTAACTTTTTCTTTATTTGAAGATGAGCTTGAACTACTACTGCTTGATGAAGTTGAACTACTATGACTTCCACTTGTACTTGAAGATGAACCTGAACTAGGTTTTAATGATGAACCTTTTTTACTTGAAAATGCAAAATATCCTTGTGCTTCATTTATTATTGCATTTTGACTTAACAAGATAAATCCATCATCTTTTACTGTATCAATTATTTCACCATCATATATATAATATTCATTCCATCTATGTGGATCGTATACTTTAAAATATACTTTTCCATTTATTGTTGTATATCCTGCAAGTACTATATAGTGTCCCTGTCTTGTAACATGTCCACGTCCCATACTTGCTATTACTAAATGTTTATTATCTGAAAGTATGCTTTTAACCCCGCTTATACTTCCTACTGATTGATAATTTAAATTATATCTTGGATTTGCTGAATCATAAGATGCCCCACTAAATAGATATGGACTTGTACCATTATTATCCGTTCTATATCCATGTGATAAAGCATATCTACATATTTCTGTTGGCGGTACATCTATATTATTTAATGTTGATACAACAATTGAAAAAGCAGACGGTCCACATGCTGAATTTGCTATTGTTTGCCCTCTATCACCATGATTACTATACATTCTGTTTCCATATCTAGGGTCATCTTGTGCATAATATCTTATATATCCATCTTTAAATGATGATTCATATTTATATTTATCTGATCCTATTGATAGAGATCCACCTCTAACAACATAATCACTTCTTACATATCCTACTTTACCATTGAATTTAATTTTATACCATTGACCTTCTGTTCCTATTATCTCAACTACAGATCCATATGGTAAACTACCTATTACGCTAGAATTTATTGATGCACTACTTCTTACATTTAAACTACTTGATGGATCTTGTAACTTTATTGTACCTGTATTCCCAGTGCCTCCTGAAGCTGCTCCTAATCTTACATAGTCTCCTTTTACATATCCTACTTTACCATTGAAATTTATTTTATACCATTGACCTTCTGTTCCTATTATTTGAATTATTGAACCATGTTGTAAGCTTCCAATTACTCCACTAGTTATTGAAGCTTCACTTCTTACATTCAAACTACTTGATGGATCTTGTAATTGTATTGTACCTGTTCCTTTAGCAGAACTCATTGATCCACCTAGTATAACAAAATCATTTTTTACATATCCAGTTCCACCATTAAATCTTATTTTATACCATTGACCTTCTGTTCCTATTATTTCTACTACAGAACCATGTGATAAACTACCTATTACACTACTAGACAGTGATGCTCCATTTCTTACATTTAAGCTACTTGATGGATCTTTTAATGTTATTGTTGCAAGACCATTGCCTTTTCCTACAGCTCCACCTTTAACTACGTAATCATTTCTTACATATCCAGTTATACCATTATAGCTTATTTTGTACCAATTTCCACTTGAACCTAGTATCTTAACAACTGAACCATGTGATAAGCTACCAACTATACTATATCCAGTAGATGGACCACTTCTCACATTTAAACTACTTGATGGATCTTGTAATACTATAGTTCCATTACCTGATCCTATTGTTCCACCCTTTGTTATAAATTCATTTTTTACATATCCTGTTCCACCATTAAACTCTATTTTATCCCATTCGCCTTCAGCTCCTATTATTTTTACAACTGTTCCATGAGCCAAACTTCCTACTATATTACTTGTTATTGATGCACTACTTCTTACATTTAAAGCACTTGATGGATCTTTTAATGTTACTGTTCCATTTCCTGAACTTATTGATCCTCCTAATGTTACAAAATCACATTTTACATATCCTGTTGTTCCATTGAAATTGATTTTATACCAATCTCCACTTTTTCCTGTTATTTGTACAACTGTTCCATGGGCTAAACTTCCTACTACACTAGTATTTGTTGATGGACCACTTCTTACGTTTAAACTACTTGATGGATCATTTAACTTTATTGTTCCTGTTCCACTTCCTGATCCTGCTGATGCCCCACCTAACGTTAAATAATCTCCTCTTACATATCCTACTTTTCCATTGTAACTTATCTTATACCATTGCCCACTAGTTCCAAGTATATTTACAACTGTTCCATGTGGTAAACTTCCCACTACATTACTATTTGTTGACGGACCACTTCTCATATTTAGACTACTTGATGAATCTTGTAATCTAATTGTTCCAGTTGTAGCTCCTTCAGCACTTCCTAGATTTAAAAACTCCCCTTTTATGTAACCAATCTTTCCATTATAGCTTATTTTATACCAATCTCCACTTTTATCTAAAATACTTACACTTGTCCCATGAGCTAAACTTCCTATTATATTTGCTGATGTTGACGGTGTACTTCTTATATTTAATGAACTTGTTGGATCTTTTAACTTAACAGTTCCAAAAAATGCTTGAGAATATTCAAATGCTATTCTATTCCAATCATCTCTGTAGATACTGCTATAATCTTTATAAGCCTTCTCTAAATTAGATAAATCTCTTAAGCTATAGCCAAGTTCTTTTCTAATATAGTTTTCAATAGTTCCTGCAAATAGTTCTTCTTCTAATCTGTCCTTTTTACCTTCTTGTCCTCTTAATCCGTGTATTAACTCATGAAATAAAACAAAAGCCATATTTTCATCATCTTTTGCTTTTTCACTTAATATTATTAATTGATTAGTACCTTTCCCTCCTATAGTAACTCCAGCATTGTCATCTGTAAATTTTTTATTTATTACTTTTTCTTCATTTATACTGTATTCGTTCCAGCCATTATCCCTTCCAATAATAGTGACTTTATCACTATTTATTAACTTATCTAATATTCCAGAACATATCTTTGAATTCTTAGTATTCTTATTATTGTTTCCAGTACATCTTAAAAATCCATTGTTGTCGATATAATACTTTTTACTTGCAACATTATTTATTATATTTATAATACCTTTTCTATCTTTTTCTAAAATCCAAACACCATTGCCTTTTGGTATTTCATTTTTGAATTTATTTATGTTTTCTTCATTTACTTCAGTCTTTTCATTACCTAGAAGACCTACTATTGCTACATCAAATATATCTAGATTTTTAGTTATATGTTTATCTTCATCTTCAACACTTGAAGTTTCTTCTTTTTCTTTAATATCTTCATCTATTTTTTTGTCATTTTTATTATCTATATTTTTTTCTTCATTACTTTTTTCATTTGAATTTTCTTTACTGTTTTCTTTTTTATCAGATTCCTTTTTAGTATCATCATTTATTTTTATATCATTATTATTTTTAGAATCTTCTTTAACTTCTTCATTACTTGAATCATCTGAAGCATCTTTTAATGTACTTATATTTTTTAATTCTTTAAATAGAATTTCTTCTAAATCTAATTCATTTTCACCATTTAATATTAATAAGTCCCTACCAACTTTATCATTAAATTTAACCAACTTTTTATTTGAATTAAAATTTTTTATTTCTATTTTTTGTTCTTTATCATTAAATTCAGCCCATTTTTCGCTTTTAGCAATAATGACTTTTTTATTTTCGCTTAGTATATTATCAATTATTTTGGAATATTTTTTAGATTTTTCTGTTTCTTCTAGATTATTCGATTTATTTGAACTTTTTTTAATAAATCCTTCTTCATCTATGTAATATTTTTTACCTAAAGTTGTATTTATAATACTATTTATTACTTCTCTATCTTTTGAGAAAATATATATACCATTTTCTTTTGGCACTATGTCTTTTATCTTATTTATATCATCTGTATTTATTTTTACATTATTTTTTTCTTGCAAAATTCCTGAAAGAGCTACGTCTATCTTGTTATAATCCCATATGGATTGTTTCTTTTTTAGTTTATCTTTTAAATTATCATCTTTAGATATATTTTCTTTTTTTGACGTATCTTTATTTTCAGGTATATATCCCGTAGTATTATCACCCGTCTGTGTTTTTTTATTTTTATCTGTCTCCTTATCGTCCTTAGTATCATAATGAAGAATATTAACTTCATTATAATATTTTAAATTTCCAGCCTTAAGCTTTACTTTATTCTTGAATAACGTTGATGCTTCTACAACATTTACAGAACAAATATTAATTATAAAAATCATAAGTATGGTCATTGCCGTGAGTTTGTTTCTTGTAATTGATTTAAAGTTCATAAAAATATTTCTTCCCCCTTACTTTTCTTTTGTTTTAAATTATTCCCCTCCTAAAATATTCATTTTATTAATTTTCATACATAATTTTCACCCCTTTTTATAATTTTATTAATAAATTCTTAATAATAAGTCTTTGAAATTATAACATCTGTATACTAAATATTCAAATTAATAACAAATAAACTATTTATCCCCTTACATTTTTTAGTAATTTTATATGTTGAAAAAAATTTATTTATTAATTAAATTAAATTATTTTTAAAACAATTTAACTTTTCCTCCAAAAAATTTATGATTATTACCAATTTAATATTTTTAAATGAAATAGTTATAATATAATAATATACTAATCCTATTTAATTATTTTTCATTACTCCAAAATAAAAAAGCTTCTATATGTAATATTATTAATTACATATAAAAGCTTTAATTAATATTTTTATTCTTAACTATATTTTTTAAAGTTTATATTATCTATAACAAAAAACTTTTCTATATTATCAAGTTTTGTAAAATTACTATTATTTAATTTACCACTATTGCAAATAGTACTACCGTTGATATAATATTTTTTTAGTTTATCAATTTTACTACATAGATTATCCCTATCTAATTCATCATTTTTTATTTCATCTCTTAATAACTTTAATTCTCTTTTTAAATCTAATATTTCACCATTATTATTTTGTAACCTCAAAATTCATCACTCAAATCAAATACTGCTTCATTATCCAAGTCATTGTATATAATAATATTTATTAATATTATTATTTGTGTAACCATTTATTTCTGTTATTATTCCATAGTTATTAATCCCTTTTTTCTTTACTTCCATATTTAATACATATATAACTAGTAAAAAATAATAAACTTGGTATAACTACCAAAATTCCCTTAATATTACCCAATTTATTTCTAAATCTAATTTAATATTCTTTATAATACATAACATTTTTCCCTGATAATGTTGTCTCCTGATTAAATGAAATTACTTATTTAATATATTTCTTAATTAATTTTACTGCTTCTCTTGCACACTTCATTTGAATATTATTATCTTTCCATGAACCAAATTTCGCTACCATTTCATCAGAGTATTTATTCTATTTTCATCTTTATTTTCATTATAATAAATAGACTTATATATTGATGTTTTACCAGCACCATTAACCCCTGCAAATATTGTATAAGTTAACACATTTACTTACCTATAAATCTCTTGTTCTTTTTATAAAACTAAATTAGATAAAATCATCTAGAAATCTTGTTCTTCTTTTGTCTTGGCTTTTTTAAATAACTCTTTTAATTCACTATAAGAATAATGTGTAAATATATCATATAAATCAACTTCTTTATTTTTCATGACTATTACCTCTATAATATTTTATCTATTAAATATATTATTACATTAATTTACTATTTTACAACACTGATATATTTTTATATTGTATAAATTTAGAACCTTAATTATAAACTTAGATGTTTCTTTATTCATAGGTTCTGTAATAATATTTTCTCTCTTTATACATTTAAGTTCTTCAACTATCTTTTCTTTATAATCTTGATTTGTAACTACGTAAATATTATTTTTTTCTATTAGAGGAGTTATTCTATCAACAGTATTTTCTAAGAAGCTTTTATCGTTTATTACTTTAAGAAACTGCTTAGGATTCTCTGTTCTTGACAACGGATAAAGTCTACTCCCCTTTCCACCAGCTAAAATAAGCCCGTATATCACACCTTTTCAACTCCATGTAATACTATAGTGTATTCTATGTTATTTTTTATTACTTTGTGCAATAAAACTTTTTCATTGCTATAATACTTAAATTTAACTTTAATCAAACATATTTTTAACATATAAAGTCTATACTTTTCATAATATATATATGGAGGATTTAGCTATGAATTTTTTAAATAACTTTGTAGATATTATTGTTTCTTTAGTAGGTAACTTCGGTTATATGGGAGTATTTATAGCAGTATTTTTAGAATATGCTTGCCTTCCATTACCAAGTGAAGTATTACTTCCTTTTGTAGGATTACTTGCAGCTACTGGAAAAACTTCATTAATTGGTGCTATATTTGTTAGTGTACTTGGAGGAATATTAGGTTCTCTCACTTGTTATGCTATAGGATACTTTGGTGGTTCATTAATAATAGAATCTTTACAAAGAAAATTTCCAAGTTCAAGAAAAAGTATAAGTAAAATAAATCATTTTATAATAAAATATCAAAAATCATCTGTATTTTTAACTCGTTTAGTTCCACTTACAAGAACTTATATATCGCTAGTTGTTGGAACATTAAAATTTAATATTATACCTTTTATTTTATATTCATTAGGTGGAATAATTTTATGGAATACTTTATTGATAGTTATAGGATATTTTCTTGGAGAAAATACACAACTTATTAGTAAAATACTTAAAGACTATAGTTTTATTATAGTAGTATTAATTATTATTTTTTGTATATATATCTTATACAAAAAATTTCTAAAGAAAAGAAGAAAGTAAAATTAAATTTAAAAGTCATAGTTTTAATAATTTAATCTATAACTTTAAAAATATAAATAATATCAAAATAAAAATCTAAGAATATTATTAAAATATAATAAAATAACTTTTTAATAATTTATTTTAAAAGGAGGTGGTACTCTTTGCTTAAAGAAATATTAAAAATATTAACTTTTATATTAAATAGCTGCTCAGTAATTATTATTGTATGGGGAGTTATTCTAGCTTTTATTGCATTTGTAAAATTAGAATTAAAAACTAATGATAGACTTGATACAGTAAAAAAAATTACAACAATTAAAAATTATTTAGGAACTTACATTTTATTAGGACTTGAAATTTTAATATGTGCAGACATAATTGAATCAATATTAAATCCATCTATTCAAGATATACTAGTATTGGCTTCAATAGTTATTATTAGAACTATTATTTCATACTTCTTAAATAAAGAACTTAAATCTAGCGAAAAATAACTTATTTTTATTTATATATTTAAAATTATAAGTTTATTTATATATTAATTTTTACATACATTTAACAATGAAACTTCTTTCTATATTGTTGACTTTTAAAGTTTTAAGTATTATCCTTAAGTTAATAAATTAATAAGCGTCTTAAAAGGGAGTAGTTTAAAATATAACGTCAACAAACGCGGTATTATTTATACCTGGTGTTATATACCCTAGTGGTTACGAGACTTTTAATATAAATCATAAACTTATGATTTATATTAAAAGTCTCTTTTTTTGTATTAAATATTATATTTTGAAAGGAGAAATTTTTATGAAACAATTTTTTAACAAGCCAGCTAATGAAGTTTTAAAAAACTTTGGTACTACAACCGAAGGATTAACTGACAATGAAGTTAAGGCTAAAAGAGAAAAATATGGCTATAATGCTTTAAATGAAAAGAAGAAAAAAAGTACAATTCAAGTTTTCTTTGAACAATTTAAAGACTTACTTGTAATAATTCTTATAATTGCAGGTATAGTATCCATGACAACTGGTAATATTGAAAGTACTATAGTAATCTTTGCAGTTATTATTTTAAACTCAATACTTGGAACTATTCAACACATTAAAGCTGAACAATCCTTAAATAGTTTAAAAGCTCTATCTGCTCCTACTGCTAAGGTAATTAGAAATGGAATTAAAACTGAAATTCCTTCAAAAGATATAGTTCCTGGTGATATTTTAATACTAGAAGCTGGGGACTTAGTTGTTGCTGATGGTAGAATTATTGAAAATTATTCACTCCAAGTTAATGAAAGTGCCTTAACTGGTGAATCAGAAAGTGTTACAAAAACTTCTGATTGCATAAATAAGGACGAGCTTGCTTTAGGTGATCAAAAAAATATGGTTTTCTCTAGTTCATTAGTTACTTATGGACGTGCTTTAGTAATTGTTACTGCCACTGGAATGAATTCTGAACTTGGTAAAATTGCTACACTTATGGAACAAACTCAAGAAAAGAAAACACCTTTACAAATTAGCTTAGATGACTTTTCAAAAAAATTAGCAATAATAATACTTATTATTTGTGCAGTAGTATTTTGTTTAAGCGTTTATAGAAATACACCAATACTTGATTCATTAATGTTTGCTGTCGCTCTTGCAGTTGCTGCTATTCCAGAAGCTTTAAGTTCAATAGTAACAATTGTACTAGCTATAGGTACTCAAAAAATGGCAAAAGAAAATGCAATAATTAAATCACTTAAAGCTGTTGAAGGTTTAGGTTCTGTTTCAATTATCTGCTCAGATAAAACTGGTACTTTAACACAAAATAAAATGACTACAAAACAAATATACGTTGATGAAAAACTTATTCCTTCTGAAAAACTTGATTTATCAAATGAAGTAGAACAATATCTTTTAAATGGTGCTATTTTGTGTAATGATTCAACATGTATAGATGGCCAAGAGCTAGGCGATCCAACTGAAGTTGCTTTAGTAAATCTTGCTCACTTATATAACTTAAAAGAAACTGATATAAGATCTGAATTTGAAAGGTTAAAAGAATTACCTTTTGATTCAGATAGGAAACTTATGAGTACTGTTCATGAGATTAGTGGTAATACTATAATGTTCACTAAAGGTGCTGTCGATGTACTTTTAAATAGAATTACTTCCATTAAAACTTCTAAGGGAATAAAACCTATTACAGAAAAAGATAAGCAAAATATAATAGATACTAATATGGAACTTTCACAAAACGGATTAAGAGTTTTAGCTTTTGCTTACAGAGAACTTCCTGAAGTTCGCGATTTAACTTTAGATAATGAAAAAAACTATACATTCTTAGGATTAATATCAATGATTGATCCTCCAAGAATAGAATCTGCCGAAGCTGTAAAAGACTGCTTAACTGCTGGTATAAAACCAATTATGATTACAGGAGATCATAAGATTACTGCCTCTGCAATTGCAAAACAAATTGGTATATTACAAGATGGTGATATGGCTATAACAGGACTTGAACTTGATAAAATGGATGATGAAGAATTATCAAGAAAACTTGATCATATATCTGTTTATGCTAGAGTTTCACCAGAGCATAAAATTAGAATAGTTAACGCTTGGCAAAATAAAGGTAATATAGTAGCTATGACTGGTGATGGAGTTAATGATGCTCCTGCACTTAAACAAGCTGACATAGGTATTGCAATGGGGATTACTGGAACTGAGGTATCAAAAGATGCAGCATCTATGATACTTACTGATGATAACTTTGCAACTATAATTAAAGCTGTTACAAACGGAAGAAATGTTTATGCAAACATAAAAAACTCAATTAAGTTCTTATTATCTGGTAATACTTCTGGTATACTAGCTGTACTTTATGCATCAATAATGGCACTTCCTGTACCATTTATGCCAGTTCATTTATTGTTTATTAATCTTTTAACAGATAGTTTGCCAGCTATTGCAATTGGTGTAGAAAACCCAACTAAAGATCTTTTAAAAGAAAAACCAAGAAATAGTAAAGAATCCATATTAAATAAAAGTTTTATTACTGACATAGTAATAGAAGGTTTAATTATAGCAATATTTACTATAATTTCATTCCATATTGGACTTGAATCTAGTGCCGCTATTGGTGCTACAATGGCATTCTCTACATTATGCTTGGCTAGATTATTTCATGGATTTAACTGTCGTAGTAAATCTTCAATATTTAAACTTGGTTTAACTACTAATAAATATAGCATATATGCTTTTTTAACAGGTGCTATTCTTCTAAACTTAGTTTTATTTGTTAAACCACTACAAAAGTTATTTGAAATAGCTCCACTTAATGTAACTCAAATAGGGCTTATTTATCTTTTAGCTTTCTTACCTACAGTTATAATACAAGGTATTAAAGTATTTAAAGAATCCTTTACAAAACAAAATTCTAAAGAAGATAGCAAAGAAGCTACCATATAAAAAAACTCCAACCAATTTTAGGTTGGAGTTTTTTTTATTTCATTAACTTCTTAACAAGCTTTAATTTATCCTTAAATGGTGCAAATCTAAATGGTAATTCAATAAATGTACCTCTATGGACTACTGATTTTCTATGAGTAAAAGTTTCAAAACTTGCTTTACCATGATACTCTCCAATACCACTATTACCAACTCCTCCAAAAGGAATATATGTTGACGCCACTTGTATTACAGTATCATTTATTGTGGCACCACCAGACGTTGTATTTTTAATTACATAGTTTATTTTATTTTTATCTTCTGAAAAATAATAAAGTGATAATGGCTTTTCTCTATTATTTATAAAATCTATAACATAACTTAAATCATTAAATTCAAGTATAGGAAAAATAGGTCCAAATATTTCATTAGACATTACTTTGCTATTTTCATTAATATTAGTCAATATGGTAGGTTCAATAAACCTCTCTTCTATATTAAAATTTCCACCATAATATATATTACCTTCATTTAAATATGAAGTTAATCTAATGACATCATCTTTTGTTATTATCTTTGGATATTCTTCATTATTTTTTATATTTTCTCCATATTGTTTTTTTATTTCATGAACTAATAATTTTAAAAATTCATTTTTTATATCTTTATGTACAAATAAATAATCTGGTGCTACACAAGTTTGCCCCGCATTTAAAAGTTTTCCCCAAACTATTCTTTTTGCACTTAATTTTAAATTTGCATCTTTATCTATAATACATGGGCTTTTCCCACCAAGTTCTAATGTTACTGGTGTTAAATTTTTAGCCGCTGCTTCCATTACAATTTTACCAACTGTAACACTACCAGTAAAAAATATATAATCAAATCTAAGCGATAATAATTCTGATACGGCTTCTTTTCCCACTTCTGGGGCAACAACTTTTATATATCCTTCATCAAAATTATTATTTATAATTTCTTCTAAAAGTATTGATGTATGCTTTGATCTTTCTGATGGTTTTATAACAGAACAATTTCCACCAGCAATTGACCCTATTAAAGGAGCAATTGTTAATTGAAATGGATAATTAAAAGGACCTATTATTAAAGAAACTCCATAAGGTTCTTTATAAACATATGCCTTGCTTGGAAAATATACTATTGAACTTCTTTTTCGTTCCCTTCTACTCCATTTCCTTAACCCTTTTATCATAGTATTTATTTCTTCATATACTATGCCAAGCTCTGTAGAATATCCTTCAAAATAACATTTATTTAAATCCTTTTTCAAAGATTCTAATATTTTATCTTCATTATTTTTTAAGATTGATTTTAATTTTTTTAAATTATGTATTCTAAAATCAATATCTAAAGTTTTTTTGCTTCTATAAAACTCTTTTTGCTTTATTAAAACCTTCTCTAATTCCCCCATCCTATTTCACCTCTATTTCTTTACTTTATTTAATTTTATCATATATAAAGTTACCATCAAATTTTTGTATAGGTATATTAAACTCTGGAATTCCTGAAGCATATGGTGCTATTTCATATTGTCCATAATATATAACTAAATTATCTCCTCTTATAAAAAATTTAACATCATCATTTATTCCATTAAAACCTTCTGAACCTTCAAAATATTTATCTTTATTCAAATCTATTTGCCTATTAATTTCTTTGTCTATAAACAACTTATAATCATAGCCATCTTTAAATAAATCTTTTATTTTTAATTTTTCTCCCTTTTCAATATCTACAGTATATGCATTTCTAGTTGTTATGCCATGTGCTCCTCCTGTAAATTGATAATAATCTATATAGAAACTCATTAAACTCTCTTTCTCTAAAGTTATAAAAAATTGTGAAATTAATTGATATTGCATGTTGCATATATATCCTGCCTTTTTATAATCATTCAATATTCCCTTTACATCATTAATCCAGTCATCAGTCCATCCTTTTATTTCATTATTTATTAACTTTAACGAATTGGGAACTAATTGTGGATAACTTACATTAATTTCTATACACTTATTATTCTCTTTTATATTCTTTTCAATAATAAATTTATTCTCATTTAACTTATTAGTATACCCAAAACAAGTTATCCACATACCCTGTGTAAAGTTTGTGATAAAAAAAATTATGAATATTAGTATTGAAATCTTTATCATACTTAGTTTTCTCATATAAATACTCCTTTTTTCTACATAATATACTTTAAAATTCAACTTTTTATTAGTATTCTTCAAATTTCAATAAATTATCTACAGCTATATCAACAACTTTATCACAAGTTATCCACAAGCTTTTGTGGACAATGTTAGTAATATTTTGAATTTATATAAATATTTTATTATTAATAAAACTTAAATATATAATAAAAAGAAGTAGCTTTATAAATCTACTTCTTTTGTCTTCTTAGATTTTTGTATTAAATTATTTATTCCTTGAAGTTCTTTTTTAGTTAAGTCTCTCCATTCACCAATTTTAAGATCATCTAAATTTACATTCATAATCCTAATTCTTTTAAGCTTAACAACATTATATCCTAATGCTTCACTCATTCTTCTTATCTGTCTATTCATACCTTGAGTTAAAATAATTCTAAATGTTTTCTCTCCTTCTTTTTTAACAAAACATTTTTTAGTAATAGTTCCAAGTATTTTTACACCATTACTCATTTTATGAATGAATTCATCAGTTATAGGTTTATCAACAGTTACTATATATTCCTTTTCATGATTATTTCCAGCTCTCAATATTTTATTTACTATATCACCATCATTAGTTAACATTATTAATCCTTGTGAATCTTTATCTAACCTTCCTATTGGAAAGATTCTTTTTTTATGATTTACAAAGTCAACAATATTTCCTTTTACCTTTTTTTCAGTAGTGCATGTTATTCCAACTGGCTTGTTTAATATTATATAAACTAATTCTTCTTCTTTTGAAATTATTCTACCATTAACTCTAACAACCTGCCCTTTAGAAACCTTAAGTCCCATTTCTGCTACTTTACCATCAACAGTAACTTTTCCAAGTTCTATAAGTTTATCTGCTTCTCTCCTTGAACATATACCTGTTTCACTTATATATTTGTTTAGTCGAACTTCTTCACTTCTATCTAAGTGTTTTATAACATCTTTAGTATTTTCTTTTATAGTATTCTTTCTTTTAGATTTATTTATAGAAGCATTATTTCTAATCTTTTTATTTTTATTTAAATTATTATTTTTTCTTGTACTATTATTGTTGTTAGTTTTTTTAATTTTCATTTTTATCTTCCTTTATTTTTGCTTGATGATTGTATAAACTTCTTTCATTTCCAACATTGTTTATAGTTAAATCTATTTTATTTTTAACTACATAACTTCTTGTATTTTCTAATGCTCCATATTTTATAGGTTCTCCTGTTACAGTAATTAAAACACCTTTCTCTGGCAACATACCATTTTCTTTTGCATATTTTAAAATACCTTCTAATGTATTATCTAGCTTTGCATGATTTAAATCTAAATTTTTAATCATATTCTCACCTTTATCTGTTGGGGAATACGCTTCTATCACATTATTAAAACAATTAAGCTCTAGTTTAACTTTAGATGTAGTATTTATAAGAATAGTTCTATCTACAGTGTTATATTTATAAGTAAAAAATACTGCCCCTACCGTAATAAATATTAAAGCAACAATAATAAATGGTTTAAAATCTCTCATTCTTTTTGTTGGTTCAGAATTAATTTCTTCTCCAATATTTATCCCATCTTCTTTATGAACCTTACAAACCCTTCCTGTACTAGTTAGTATAAGAACACCATTTTTTAATATTTTTAAAACTATTCCTCTTTCTATTTTTGTTTTATCATCTTTATTATTCTCATTATTATTTATTTCTATAATTTCCTCTTTATTTTCATTTCCATCTTTTTTTTCTATTATAAGCTTCTCAATTATTATTTTTTTATTCTTTCTATTTTTTCTTTCCTTAAGAGAAACCACATTTTTATTCTTATCTTCTTCTTTAACTTCTTCAATTGATAAATAGTCTTGTAAATATTTATAATTAGGATTTGAAAAAATAATAGTATAAGCTATTATATAATCGCTCCATTCCATTAATTTTTTCTTATGTCTTTTTACCTTTTTAGATAACATATTAAACGGTATTTTTTTATGACTATTTATATATTCTAAAATTTCAACTTGCCCCACTATAAAAAAAGCAATATTTAATATTAAATTTAATTCATTTTCACTTGGTACATAAGTAAATAAATCCTTAATTAAAATATTATAAGAAAAAAGTTCTTCTTCAAATTTTAATATTTCTTCTTTTCTATGTTCGTTTACATTATTACTTATTTCTACTAAATTTGGAGTAGTTGAGAATTTATATTTATTCTTATCAAATATATCCAAATTACAATTCTCCCCTTTTAAAAATATTTTTTGTAGTTTTTTATCATTTTCTATCTTAATTATACATAAATACATTCTGATTTTAAATGAATTTAAAAATTTATATTATAATCATAATATTTTATAATATATTATAAGATAAAAGATTTATATATGTTAAAAATACATTATTTATATATTTTTTAAGCATAAAAATTATAAAACTTCTTTACTTCTTTATACTATCCTTTTATGCTAAACTTATAAAAGAAATATCAAAGAGGTGATTATATATGCGTATAGGCTTAGGTTATGATGTACACCGTTTAGTAGAAAATAGAGATTTAATACTTGGTGGAGTAAATATTCCTTATGAACTTGGATTACTTGGGCATTCTGATGCAGATGTATTAGTTCATGCTATAATGGATTCTCTACTTGGGGCAACAGCACTTGGTGATATAGGTACACATTTTCCAGATAACGATCCAAAGTACAAAGGAATCTCTAGCATAAAATTATTATCAGAAGTAGGGAAACTTTTAGATAGAAACGGGTATGAAATAACTAATATCGATTCAACAATAATTGCTCAAAAACCTAAAATGGCACCACATATAGAAGAAATGAGAAAAAACATAGCCAAAGCTTTAAATATTGATTTTGATATGATTAATATAAAAGCTACAACTGAAGAAGGTTTAGGTTTTACTGGTGAGGGACTTGGAATATCATCACAAAGTATATGCTTAGTTACTTTAAAATAATTAAAAGAACACTATTTTAAAATAGTGTTCTTTCTTTATAGATATTTTTATATAAATAATTTATAAACTATCAACAAAATTTAAATTTTCTTTTTCAATATTAGCTTCTTTATTTCTTGCCCAATATATAAATATTGCAATTACAGCTGATATTCCCATAAGATATGGATAATATAAATACCCCATTATCTGAAATGCAGATACTCCAGCAAGTGATGATGCTGATATAAGTTGTGCTCCATATGGGATTATTCCTTGGAATACACACGAAAACATATCCATAATTCCTGCAATTCTCTTTGGCTCTAAGTCAAATTCATCTGATATATTTTTAGCTATAGGCCCAACTGTTACTATTGCAATAGTATTATTTGCTGTACATATATCAACCAAACTCGTAAGAGCTGCTATTCCAAACTCCGCTCCCCTTCTTGTCTTGAATTTTTTCATTCCTTTGTTAAGTATATACTCTATACCACCATTGTATTCAATAAGAGCTATCATTCCTGATATTAATAAAGAAATTATTATAAGCTCGCTCATCCCACTAATACCAGTAGCTAAATTTTGAAATAATCCAATTATATCAAAACTTGAAGTAAGTATACCTATAACACCGGCTAATATTATACCTGATGATAAAACAAAGATAACATTAACACCAAAAAGAGCTGCTACTAAAACACCTATATAAGGAACTATTTTTATAATGCTATATTCATAAGTTCCTAAACTAAATCCTTGTGTTCCTCTTGTTATAAAAGCAAAAATAATTGCTGTAATTATAGCTGCTGGAAGAACTATCTTAAAATTCATTCTAAACTTATCTCTCATATCACAACCTTGAGTTCTTGTTGCTGCAATTGTTGTATCAGATATTATTGATAAATTGTCCCCAAACATAGCTCCACTTACTACTGCGCCAACCACTAAAGCAACCGCAATTCCAGTTTTCTCAGATATACCAAGTGCTATTGGTACTAATGCAACTATAGTTCCCATTGAAGTCCCTACAGAAAGAGCTATAAAGCAAGCTACTATAAATATACCTGAAATTAACAGATTTGGAGGTAATACAGAAAGTCCTAAATTTACTGTTGATTCAACTGCACCCATAGCTTTCGCAACACTTGCAAAAGCTCCTGCTAATATAAATATTAAAATCATTAAAATTATATTAGGATTACCTGCTCCCTTACAAAAAATATGTAATCTTTCCTCAAAACTAATTTTATTATTCATAATCAAAGCCGTAACTGCTGCAATTAGAAATGGAATTATTACAGATACAGCATAAAAATCTTTTGCTATTAAAGATATTGAAACATATGAAACTATAAATACTAATAATGGCATTAATGCCAATACACTACCTGTTTTATTATTTTTCACTTTAAAATCCCCCTTTAATTTTAATAAAAAAAGCTTCTGATAGAAATCAGAAGCTTTATAAACTCTATATAAACACCACTTATCTATCAGTATTTAACTGCTGGAATTAGCACCACACCAAATAATTTATCGTATGACAAATTTACAATGCAAAATTAATTACATTGAAAAATTATAGTCTTCCCTATATTATTTAGTAGGTTGCCGGGTTTCACAGGGCCAGTCCCTCCACCACTCTTGATAAGACTTTATTTAATTTTTAATTTATTGTAACAAGTACTAACCATTAATGTCAATATATTTTTATTTTCATAAATCCCTATTTATACCTTTAATCAAATAAAATATAGGATAAAATTTAAGTTTTATCCTATACTTTTTTATTTATAATACCTCAGTTAGTTTATCTAATATTACCTTTCTAAATACATTAGCTGCTTCTTTATCATGAGAAATTTTATGTGATATCTCAACAAAATCTTCTGTTGAAATTCCAATAGTATTTTTAAACTCTTCACATTTTCCAGTCATAATTACTGAATCTTTTATAAAATCTGCTAAATCTGAAGCTCTTTTAAATACTTTTATATACAAAAATTTGCTGTTATCTCCAAGCCAAGCTTTATTGAACTTTCTTGTAAAAGTTTTAAGTTCATTTAAAATTTCATCTTCTGGCTTATCCCACATATAACTTAATTCATCATACTGTTCTTTCATAATTTCTTTTTCTTTTTTTGTAATTTTACCTTTAGAATATAAGTTATTAATTAATTCTTTTGTTGGTGAAACTGGTACTTTCATAATTAATTTTTCTGTACCATTTGCCCAATTATAAAAGGCTTTTTGCATAAATGAATGTTGGAGATAACCTAAAAGGGCTCTGGAATTTGGGAAGTATGAATACAAACTCTCTATCCCATTTTTATTTGAGAAAATCAAAGCATGTATATATACAGACTTTGAATTAGGCATTTCATGTGTGAATGCATGCCCTCTCACAGCATTGCAATCATTTACATTTTTGCCCCAAAAACTGAATGAATTGTAATTATCCTTCATAAATATCACCTTTCCTCATAAATCTCAATATAATATACTATAAAGTATATGTTATACAATACACCCTATATAGTATATTATACTACTTTTTATTGTTTCTATTCTTGATTTTTATAAATATTTATATTAATATTCTGTAAATAACATAAAACTTTAAGGAGGTTAATCATTTGTATTTTTGTGAAATATGCAATAAAAAAGCCGATATCCACCATATAGTTCATAGAAGTGAGGGAGGATTTGATATAGAGCTAAATTATATGTATCTATGTCCTGAACATCATCGTGGAAAAAAAGGGCCCCATCATTGTCTAAAAACAGATATATTTTATAAAATTAATTTTCAAAAAAAATTATACAAGCTATTACCAAAAAGATTTTATTCATTTAAAGAACTTTGTATAATATTAAATGCATCAACTAATATAATTAAGCGTTTGACAAAAGACTTAAAATTATACAAAGAAGGCTATAAAAAAGAGGAAATTATTTTTATATTGATGGGAAAAGCATATTATTCTGAAGAATTATTGCAAAATATAGAAATCGAAGAACTTTGTGAAAGCATTTATTGACATCTTAAAATTGTATGATTATAATTAAGATAAATTATTTTATATAAATTTATATTAAACGCATTGATGAGAAGAGTAAGTTAACCCCTTATATTAAGAGAGAAAACACATTAGCTGTAAGTGTTTTTATATAAGCTTAGCTGAAGACTACCTCGGAGTGGCTCTAATCCAGCCCGTAATTGTCACGTTACGACATATTAAAGTGACTCTTTATTTTTAAGAGTAACTAGAGTGGAACCACGGATATTATACTTCGTCTCTAAATTTTGAGACGAAGTTTTTTTATTTAGTAATTAAATTTAAGTTTAAAATAAATTTCAGAAAGGAGTTTTTTAAAATGGTTAAAATCACTTTAAAAGATGGATCAATTAAAGAATTTGAAAATGGTGTATCAGTATTAGAAGTAGCAAAAAATATTAGCGAAGGTCTTGCTAGAAACACATTTTGTGCTAAAATTGATGGAAAAGTTGTTGACTTACGTCAACCAATAAATGAAGATTGCGAGCTTGAACTTTGCACATTTGACTCACAAGAAGGAAAAGATGCTTTAAGACATACAGCTTCTCATGTATTAGCTTATGCTGTAAAAAGATTATTCCCAAATACAAAAATCGCTATAGGACCAGCAATAGAAAATGGTTTTTATTATGATTTTGATAAAGAAGGTGCCTTCTCAACAGAAGATTTAGCTAAAATCGAAGCTGAAATGAAAAAAATAATTAAAGAAAACCCTGAAATAGAAAGATTTGAACTTCCAAGAAATGAAGCTTTAGAACTTATGAAAGATGAACCTTATAAAGTTGAACTTATAAATGACTTAGGTGAAGACGAAGTAATATCTTTCTACAAGATAGGAGATTTTACTGATCTTTGTGCAGGACCACATATAATGTCACTTAAACCAATGAAAGCTATAAAACTTTTAAGAAGTGCTGGGGCTTACTGGAAAGGTGACGAAAAGAATAAAATGCTTTCAAGAATTTATGGAACTGCATTCTTAAAAAATAAAGATTTAGAAGCTCATATAGAAGCTATGGAAGAAGCTAAAAAAAGAGATCATAATAAACTTGGTAGAGAATTAAAATTATTCACTACTGATGAAAATGTAGGTCAAGGACTTCCTCTATTAATGCCAAAAGGAGCTAGAATAGTTCAAACTCTTCAAAGATGGGTTGAAGATGAAGAAGAAAAAAGAGGTTATGTTTTAACTAAAACTCCTCTAATGGCAAAAAGTGACCTTTATAAAATTTCAGGACACTGGGATCACTATAAAGATGGAATGTTCGTTTTAGGTGCTGAAGATAAAGATGATGAAGTATTTGCTTTAAGACCTATGACTTGCCCATTCCAATATGCGATTTATAATTCAGAGCAACATAGTTACAGAGATCTTCCTGTAAGATTTGCTGAAACTTCTACTCTATTTAGAAACGAATCATCAGGAGAAATGCATGGACTTATAAGAGTTAGACAATTTACTTTAGCAGATGGTCATATTGTATGTACTCCTGAACAATTAGAAGAAGAATTTAAAGGTGTTGTAAGCCTAATTGATTACATAATGAGTACTTTAGGAATAGATGGAGATATTTCTTATAGATTCTCAAAATGGGATCCAAATAACACTGAAAAATATATAAATAATCCAGAAGCTTGGGAAAATACTCAAGATATAATGAGAAATATATTAGATCACTTAAATATAGATTACGTTGAAGCTGATGATGAAGCTGCATTCTATGGACCAAAACTTGATATTCAATTTAAGAATGTACATGGAAAAGAAGATACAATAATAACTGTACAAATAGACTTTGCCTTAGCTGAAAGATTTGACATGACTTATATTGATAAAAATGGTGAAAAGAAACGTCCATATATCATTCACAGATCATCAATTGGATGTTACGAAAGAACTTTAGCAATGCTTATTGAAAAATATGCAGGAGCATTCCCAACTTGGCTTGCACCAGTTCAAGCAAAAGTTCTTCCATTATCAGATAAATATAATGACTATGCTGAAAAAATCGTTAGAGATTTAAGAAATAACGGTGTAAGAGTTGAAGGAGACTATAGAGCTGAAAAACTTGGTTATAAGATTAGAGAAGCTAGACTTGAAAGAACTCCTTACATCTTAGTTGTTGGAGAAAAAGAAGCTGAAAACAATACAGTTTCAGTAAGAAGTAGAAAAAATGATGATGAAGGTTCAATTGATTTTGAAAGCTTCAAAGCTAGATTACTTAAGGAAATTTCTAATAAAGAAAGATAATTTTAAAAAAGAGCTTAGAAATTCTAAGCTCTTTTTAATGCAATTTATTATTTAATTATCCTTTTTTCTGTTATTATTTTATCTACTTTTATATCATGTTCCTCAGTTGATATATGTTCTAAAACTTGAAAATCATAAGCTAATGCAACTTTATTAATATTTACATTGGAACTACATAAAAGCCTATCATAATATCCTCCACCATACCCTATTCTATTTTTAAATTTATCAAAAGCTACTCCTGGCATAATTATTAAGTCCAAATCTTTTATATTCATATTAGATTCATTTTCACTAGGCTCTAATATTCCATAATTACTTCTTATTAAATTATTTAATGAATTTATCTCTATAAGTAACATATCTTTTCCTTTTACTTTTGGAACACATACAGTTTTTCCTTTATTTAATGAATCTTTTATTATTATCTCTGTGTCTATTTCTGAACCAAATCCTATATAAGAAAAAATAACTTTTGACTCATTGTATTCATCACTATTTATAAATTTATATATAATTTCATTATCTAGTTTTTCTTTTTCTATATTACTAATTTTATTTCTTTTATCTAAAATATATCTTCTAATATCTCTCTTATTGTTCATTATCTTTTCCCCTGTCTATAAAAATAATTAAATAATTTTACTAAAAGCTTCTATTAAAAAATATTTTAAAATTACTATAATTATTATTGCTGAAAGTAAAAGTTCTTTAATAGCATATTTTCTTAATTTAACAGACTTTATATATTCTTTTGATTTTAATAAAAATATCATAGATATTAACATTAAAATCAAATTAGTAAATGCATTATAAAGCCAAGAATCAATCCCTCTTAATGTGAAAAATAATAAACATAAAAATAATATAAATACATATAAGAATTTATTTAAATTATTAGGATATTTTTTATTAAATTCTTCACCGTAAACTTCTTCTAAATCATCTTTTTTTATATAAATTAAAAATATCAATATAGCTAACTCTAATATTTTGAAAATTAAATTTGATATATTAACCATGTTTAATGCTCCTTCTTATTATTCATTATATTATTATCATACAGCAACGCATTGTCATTTTAAAATAAATTCTTACTTTATTTTATTTAATTTAATCCTGTATAGTATTAAATACATATTTTTTAATAAAAACTTTCTTAAATTATGAACCTAAATTATATACTAACTATTAAAATAATTTTTAAAATTTATAAAAATAAAAGCTTATGCCCAAAATGCATAAGCTTTTAAATTAATTTACTTAATTATATTCTCTAAATCTTCAATGACCATATTTATTATATCAATTTTGGATTTTGCAGCTTCATTATCAGGCATCCATTCTAAACCCGATTTCAAACATCTGCCAGTATCCTTATACTCTTTAATTAATCTTACTAATTCATCTCTCATAAAAAACCCACTCCTTATCTTTATTGGAAATTTATCTCAACTCAGATATTATACATCTTTATTGAGCATTATTCAACTGTAACTGATTTAGCTAAATTTCTTGGCTTATCTATATCAAATCCTTTAAGACTTGCTACATAATATGCTAATAATTGTAACTCAACAGCTGCAAGAATTGGAGCAAACATATCTATAGTTTCTGGTATAAATAGTACTTCATCTAAAACCCCTTGAGCTTTTTCGCTTCCTCTAAATGTTATTCCAAAGTTTATAGCTCCTCTTGATTTTATTTCAACTACATTACTTATCATCTTATCCATTAGATCCCTTTGAGTAAGAACTGAAACAACTTTTGTTCCTTCTTCAATTAAAGCAATTGGACCATGCTTTAATTCTCCTCCAGCATAAGCTTCTGAATGAATATATGATATTTCTTTTAATTTTAATGATCCCTCTAATGCAAGAGCAAAATCCATTCCTCTACCTAAGAAGAATATATCATCTTCGTCTTTAAGTGATTCTGCTACTGCTTTAACTTTGTCAGCATCATTTAATAAGTCTTCTATTTTTCCAGGAATCATTAATAATTCTTCTTTTAACTTATTTATTTCCTCTGTTTTTAAAGTTCCAAGTAATTGAGCAAAGTACATTGCTATTGTATGCATTATTACAACTTGTGTAGTATATGCCTTAGTTGAAGCTACTGAAATTTCAGGACCTGCCATAGTATATATAACATGATCAGCTTCTCTTGACATTGTGCTTCCAACAACATTTGTGACAACAAGAGTTTTAGCACCTATTTTATTACAATCTCTTAATACTGCTAAAGTATCTGCTGTTTCTCCTGATTGACTTAATACAATTACTAATGACTTTTCTGTAACTAATGGATTTCTATATCTAAACTCTGAAGCTATATCAACTTCAACTGGTATTCTTGCTAATTTTTCAACTGAATACTTACCCATAAGTCCAGCATGATATGCTGTACCACAAGCTACCATATATATTCTATCTATATTTTCAAGTTCTTCTTTTGTAATTTTAAAATCATCAAAAACAATTTCATGATCCATTGATACTCTTGAAGTCATAGTATCCTTAATTGCTTTTGGTTGTTCGTGTATTTCTTTTAACATGAATGAATCAAATCCACCCTTTTCAGCAGCATCTGCACTCCATGTTACTTCATATACATCTTTATCTATCTTATTTCCGTTTTCATCTAAAAGTTCAACACCTTTATCTGTTATAACAACAAACTCATTATCTTCTAAAAGATATACTTTATTTGTTCTATTTAAAACTGCTGGAATATCTGAAGCTATAAAATTTTCTTCATCTGAAAGACCAACAATTAATGGACTATCTTGTCTTACTGCAATAAGCTTATCTGGCTCATTGTTTGAAATAACACCAATAGCAAAACTTCCTTGTAAGTCTTTTGTAGCTCTAACTACAGCTTTAAATAAATCTCCTTCATAATAATACTGTATAAGGTTTGGTATAACTTCTGTATCTGTTTCTGATATAAAAGTACATCCTTTGCTTTTTAAGAATTCTCTAAGTTCTATATAGTTCTCAATAATCCCATTATGAACTACAGCAATATCTCCTTTAGAACTTAAATGTGGATGTGAATTAGTATCTGATGGCGCTCCATGTGTTGCCCATCTAGTGTGACCAATACCTATTGTTCCATTAATAGGAGCTTTATTTAAACTTTCTTCAAGATTTGAAAGACGTCCTTTTTGCTTCTTTACTTCAATCTTTCCATCAGATATAACAGCAACTCCTGCTGAGTCATATCCTCTATACTCTAACTTTGATAATCCTTCTACTAAAAAGTCTGTTGCTTGTTTATTTCCAAAATATCCTACTATTCCGCACATAAAAAATCTTCCTTCTTTCTTCACAAATAATATTTAATTGTCATCTTCTTTAAGAATTATCCTAGCAAAATTGAAAGAAGGCATAATAATCCTAGGACTAAAAAAATCTTAAATTGAAGTTTTTACACCAAGCTAGATTTGTCCTATAAATTGCTTCATAGTTTTGCTAGCCGTTATCGGTAGTGTAAATACCGTGGGGCACCCGCCGAAAATTTCGATAACTCCCCAACCTCGTCAACTTAAACAAATTTAAGTTCTGGCGCTTCTAGACTAATTATACACTTTAAATTCTATATATATCACACTCCTACTTTTTCAAATTTTATACCTTCTTTGTAATTTTATCATAAATTTATATTTTGTCTATATATTTAAAATACTTTTTTCCCAAAAATTTGCTACAAGTTTTTTAATTTTCTATAGATTTATTTAAGCTTTTTATTAAAATAAGTTTCTGTTCTCTTTTCATCTTCTTTATTTGATATTCCCTTCTCATAGCATCTTTCTTATTTTTAAATTCTTCAAAATATACTAATTTTAATGGCCCTCTACCTCTAGTATATTTAGCACCTTTTCCTTCGCAATGCATCATAAATCTTTTTTCTAAATTATTTGTCCAACCTGTGTATAATGAATTATCTCCACACATTATTATATATACATAGTTCATATAATCACCTCACAAAATACAATTAAATTATATAATATATTATTAAATTTTTTTAATTTTTATCTATTGATTTTTGTATAGATTGATATTAAAATATAAAAATAATTAGTCGTCTAACTAATTTAGAAAGGAGTATTTTATGGATAATGAATTTAATTTTCCTTTTTATAAACTTTTAGGAGATGTTTTAAGAGGTCACTTTTCTCTTAGTCATAAAACATTAGAAAAAGAAGGTTTATATCCAGGACAACCCCCTGTTCTTTTCACTATATACAAAAATGATGGTATAAGCCAAAAAGAAATTGCAGAAAAAACAAAAATTAAACCTGCAACTGTTACTGTCATGATAAGAAGATTAGAAAAAGCAGGTTTTGTATCAAAAAGCATAGACTCTAATGATCAACGAATTTCAAGAATCCATTTAACAGAAAAAGGATTAAATGCATGTACAAATTTAAAAAAAGTTATATCAGAAATTGATTCAATATGTTTGAATAATTTCACTAAAGATGAAATTAATTCTTTGCAATATTTATTAAATAAAGTAAAAAATAATTTAAAAGAAAATAAAACCGAATTAAGTTAAGGAGTGAAAAATATATGTTAAAGCTGTTTAAGCATTTAAAGCCATATATGAAAAGCTTAATATTTATTATAATATTGCTTTTCGTTCAAACAATGGCTCAATTATATTTACCAACATTACTATCTAAGATAGTAGATACTGGTATTATAAATGGCGATGTAAATTATATACTTAAAATTGGTGCTATTATGATTTTAGTATCTCTTATTGGAAGTATATGTACTATATTTGCTAGTTATATTTCATCAAAAGTCTCAATGTCTTATGGTAAAGATTTAAGAAGAAAAATTTTCGTTAAAGCTGAATCTTTTTCTTTAAAAGAAATGGACAAAATCGGAAATGCTTCACTTATAACTAGAACTACTAATGACGTTAACCAAGTTCAACAAGTTTTAATTATGATACTTAGAATGATGGTTACTGCTCCACTTACTTGTATTGGTGGTATTATAATGGCCATTTCCGTTGATAAGGATTTATCTCTTATTCTTTTAGTTTCAATGCCATTAGTTATTTTAGCTATAGGTCTTATAGGAAAAAAAGGAATGCCTTTATTTAAAGCTATGCAATCTAAACTTGATAATATAAATAAGGTTTTAAGAGAAAACCTTACTGGTATTAGAGTTATAAGAGCTTTTAATAAGCAAAGTTTTGAAACAAAAAGATTTTCTAAAGCTAATAATGATTTCACTACAAATGCAATTAAAGTAAATAAAATTATAGCATTACTTATGCCTATTCTTATGCTTATATTAAATCTAACTTCTGTTGCTATACTTTGGTTTGGCGCAAACAGAATAAACTCTGGTGTTATGGAAGTTGGTAACCTTATGGCTTTCTTACAATATGTTATGCAAATAATGTTCTCACTTATAATGGTAAGTATGCTATTTATAATGATTCCTAGAGCTTCAGCTTCTGCTGATAGAATTAATGAAGTCCTTGAAACTGAACCTTCAATTATAGATAGTAACAATAAGAAAACTAATTCTAATAAAAGAGGTTATGTTGAATTTAAAAATGTTTCCTTCTTCTTCCCTGGTGCTGAGAAAGGTGCATTAAATAATATTTCATTCGAAACAAAACCTGGTGAAACTACAGCCATAATAGGTGGTACTGGATCAGGTAAATCAACATTATTAAATCTTATAGAAAGATTTTATGATCCAACTAAAGGAGAAATTTTAATAGATGGCTTAAATATCAAAGACATGTCTCAAGAAGAACTTAGAAATAAGATAGGTTTTGTTCCACAAAAAGCTGTTCTTTTTTCAGGAGATATAAAAGAAAACTTAAGATATGGAAAAGAAGATGCTTCTATGGAGGAGCTTGTTCACGCATCTAAAATTGCCCAATCATATGATTTTATAATGGAAAAAGAAGATGGATTTGATTCAATTGTTGAACAAGGTGGTAAAAATTTCTCAGGTGGTCAAAAACAACGTCTTGCAATAGCCCGTGCTTTAGTTAGAAAACCTGAAGTATATCTTTTTGATGATAGTTTTTCAGCACTTGATTTTAAAACTGATGCTAAACTTAGAGCTGCTTTAAAAAATGAAACTAAAGATTCAGCAGTTATTATAGTTGCCCAAAGAGTAAGTACTATAATGGATGCAGATAGAATCTTAGTATTAGATGATGGTAACATTGTTGGAATTGGAACTCATCAACAATTACTTGAAAACTGTGCAATTTATAAAGAAATTGCCTCATCACAACTTTCAGAGGAGGAACTTTCAAATGAGCATAGATAATAAACATAAAAAACAATCCCATATGATGGGAGGAGGAAAAGGAGGTCATGGTATTGTTATTGGCGGTGAAAAAGCTAAAAATTTTAAAGTAACTGCCAAAAGATTATTAACTTACTTAAGACCTCATAGAATTAAACTTATATCAGTAATATTTATGGCAATTTTAAGCACTGCCTTTACTGTATTTAGCCCTAAATTACTTGGAGAAACTATTAATGTAATACTTGAAGGTATGATTGCAAAATTTAAAGGAATTCCTGGAGCATCAATTGATTTTACAAAATTATCTCACTATATTTTATTACTTTTATTCTTTTATATTTTAAGTGCAGCATTTATGTATCTTCAACAATATATAATGGCTGGAGTTGCTCAAAATACTGTTAAAGATATGAGAACAGATGTTGATAATAAACTTAATAAATTACCAATAAAATATTTTGATGCAAATTCAAAAGGTGATATTTTAAGTAGAGTTACTAATGATGTTGATAATATAAGTAGTACTTTACAACAAAGTTTAACTCAACTTATAACTGCTGTTGTAACTATAATTGGCATTACAATAATGATGCTTACAATAAGTCCCCTTTTAACTTTAATATGTATTTTAACTTTACCTGTTTGTATAATAGCAACTAGACCTATAATAGGTAGATCACAAAAATACTTCTCAGCTCAACAAAAAGAACTTGGAGCTCTTAATGGACATGTTGAAGAAATATATACTGGTAATATAGTTGTTAAGGCATTTGGACATGAAAAGAAAGCTATTAAAGAATTCGATGAAATAAATGATAGACTTTATAATTCTGCTTGGAAAGCTCAATTTATGTCAGGACTTATAATGCCACTTATGAACTTTATAAACAACATTGGTTATGTAATTATAGCTGTTGTTGGTGGTATACTTGTTACTAAAAACAAATTAAGTGTTGGTTATATTCAATCTTTCATTCAATATTCAAGACAATTTACTCAAATGATTAATCAAACAGCTAACATTGCAAATATTCTTCAATCTACAATGGCTTCAGCAGAAAGAGTTTTTGAAATATTAGATGAACAAGAAGAAATTGAAGATCCAGCTAACCCAGTTATTCTTGATAATCCTAAAGGAAATGTTGATTTTAAACATGTTAAATTCGGTTATAGCGAAGATCACATATTAATGAATGATATGCAAGTATCTGCTAAAGAAGGTCAGACTATTGCTATAGTTGGTCCTACAGGTGCAGGTAAAACAACATTAATAAATCTTATGATGAGATTCTATGAATTAAATGGTGGTGCTATTGAATTTGATGGTGTTGATATAACTAAGTTTTCTCGTGAATATTTAAGAAATATGTTTGGTATGGTTCTACAAGACACTTGGCTATTTAATGGTAGCATTAAAGATAATATAGCTTACGGAAAAGAAAATGCTACTTTTGAAGAAGTTGTAAATGCAGCAAAAGCTGCTCATGCGGATTATTTTATAAGAACATTACCTCAAGGTTATGACACAATATTAAATGAGGAAGCTTCAAATATATCACAAGGTCAAAAACAATTATTAACTATAGCTAGAGCAATACTTGCTAATCCTAAAGTATTAATACTTGATGAAGCTACAAGCTCAGTTGATACTAGAACTGAAAGTTATATTCAAAATGCAATGACAAGACTTATGAAAGGTAGAACAAACTTTGTAATTGCACATAGACTTTCAACAATAAAAGACGCAGATCTTATATTAGTTATGAATCATGGTGATGTTATAGAACAAGGTACTCACAACGAACTTCTTGAAAAAAATGGTTTCTACGCAGACCTTTATAATAGTCAATTTGCTCATCAAGATGTAGAAACTGCATAATAAAAAAATATGCTACTAAAAATTAGTAGCATATTTTTTATTTTAATTAAGCTTTATAATTGTAAAATATGATATATTTTCATCTCTACAACTTAATCTTATATCTTCATCTCCAAATGATTCTACTGATATTGTTGTCCCTTCAGTTAAAAATATTATTCTATCAAAGTATACTTGAGTTACAGATTGACAATTCGAAAATACAGGAATTATATCGCCTTCATTTCCTATGCCATTTACCCTTAATCTATTTATACAACTTCCTTCTGGTATAGCTATATTAAATGTTATTCTATAATTTCCACTTTCCCCGATAATAATTTGATTATTATTATGCTCTAGTGAACCACTCTCATTAACTATATTATTAAACAAATTTAATAATCCACAAGAACTATTTATTGAATTGATTTTTGTATATGAACCAAAAGTGTTTATATTTGCTTCACCAGCTGGCCCTTGTGGTCCTTCTGGTCCCTGTGGTCCTTCTACACCTCTAGGTCCTCTTGCTCCTTGAGCACCCTCTGGTCCTACAGGTCCTATACAACCTCTTTCACCTTGATATCCTCTAGGCCCAATTGGTCCTCTCTCACCTTGAATACCTCTTGGTCCCCTTGGACCTACTGGTCCTTGTGGTCCCTGTGGTCCTACTGGCCCTACAACTCTTTCAGATTCTAAAAATATAAATGGATTTCTCGCTGTATTATTTGAAGCAAATACGGCTACTCCATTTCCTTCAGGTGATACATTTATATTTATTTCATTAATAGTATTTAAATTTAAATTTTCAAAAGCTTTTGCTAGGTTTATACTAATATATCTGCCTACTTCAGATGAATTTATTCTATAACTTATACAGCTATTTTCTATATTATTTCCACATTCTCTTATTTCAACATTTATTTTTATTAACATAGAATTTGTGCACCTTAGACTATCAAGATATAAATATAATCTAAATACATCCCTATTTAATTGATTAAATTCTAAATTAACATTAAATCTTAAATAAAATGATCCTTTAACAGTTGAACATACACAATTATTTCTTTGACAAATGACTATTAATTTATCTTGTACATCTCTAATTTCTCCATTTAAATACTGTTTTTCTTCAATAGGAGTAATTTTAAATTGCATAATTTAGCCTCCCCTTTTAATATAAAGTACACTATTTTTTAAAATATTCCTTTATATCAATATATTAAAATATTAAAAGAAGGTTAAAATAAAATTTAAAATACTACAATTTCTGTTTGTTCTATAGCTTTTTCTACTAATTCATCTATATTTAGGCTTTCTTCTGATTTTTTTATATATTTAACTACTGGTTTTGTTTTTGGGTGTTTTGGCACAAATATAGTACAACAATCCTCATATGGAAGTATTGATGTTTCATAAGTTCCTATTTCTCTTGCTATATCCATTATGTCACCCTTATCCATTGTTATAAGAGGTCTAAATACTGGTCTATCAGCAACTTCAGTACTAACAGTAAGCCCTTCCATAGTTTGACTTGCAACTTGACCTATGCTTTCCCCACTTGATATACATTGAATTCCCTCTTTTTCTGCCATCTTACAAGCAACTCTCATCATAAATCTTCTCATTATAATAGTTAATTCATCTTCTGGACAATTATTTATTATTTCCATTTGAATATCAGTAAATGGAACTATAAATAGTCTAACCTTTTCTGTATACTCACTTAATATTTTTGCAAGCTCTTTTACTTTATCCTTTGCTCTCTCTGATGTGTATGGATGACTATGATAGTAAATGCAATTAAGTTCAACTCCACGTCTCGCCATTAAATAACCAGCTACTGGAGAATCAATTCCTCCTGATAACATAAGCATTGTACTACCATTTATTCCATAAGGAAGTCCTCCTACTGCTTTTATTCTATCTGCATTAGTATATATATAAGCTTTATCTCTTATCTCTACATTAACTAAGCACTCAGGATTTTTAACATCAACTTCCAAACTATCTTCATATATAGAAAGAACATATGCTCCTATTTCTCTTGATATATCCATAGACGTTCCTTTAAAACTCTTATTAGCTCTATTAGTTTGAATTTTAAATGTATTTGGTTCTGATTCTTTAATTTTCTTTAAAACCTCTTCCTTAATAGCATCCATATCTCTTTCAACTTGTGTCACTACACATATTTCTGCTATTCCAAATACTTTTCTTATTCTTTTAATTCCTTCTTCTATATTATCTATTTTAATAAAATATCTATTTTGATCATTTAATATTTCAAAATCTAATCCTTTAAGCTTCTTCTTTATATTATCTCTTAACCTTTTCTCAAACTTATTTCTGTTAAGTCCTTTTAAAAATATTTCAGATGCATATTTCACTAATATAAGTTTACTCATCTTTTTATCCTCCTTAAAAATGATAATGACCTTTTTAAATTATTTATAACTATATCAATTTCTTCTTTTGTGTTATCTTCACTAAAAGAAAATCTTACTCCACCTTCAGCATCTTTATCACAAAGACCAATTGCTTTTAAAACATAACTTCCACTTGCTATATTAGTCTTTGATGTACAAGCAGATCCAGTTGAAACATATATGTTATCTTCTTCTAACATATGAAGTAACACTTCAGCTCTTACCCCTTTAAATGTAATATTTAATATATATGGAGAGTGTTTTTCATCATTAGGACTATTTATATAAATATTATCTATTTCTTTTAATTTATTTATCATATATGCCTTTAATTCTAGAACATTCTCATAATTTTCTAATATATGACCATAAGATATTTCACACGCCTTTTTAAGTGCAATTATTCCTGGAACATTATGAGTGCCAGCTCTTAATCCACTTTCTTGACTTCCTCCATGTATTAAAGAATTTGGTCTTATTCCTTTTTTTAAATATAAGAAACCAGTTCCCTTAGGACCATGAAATTTATGTCCTGTTGTAGTTAGGATATCTATATTCATTTTCTTAACATTTATAAAAAATTTTCCATAAGCTTGAACTGCATCAACATGAAATTTCGCTCTACTACTCTTTTCTTTTATAAGTTTTCCTATTTTTTCTATATCTTGAATAGAACCAATTTCATTATTTACAAACATTATAGATATAAGTACTGTATCTTTGTTTATTGAATCTTCTAATTGCTTTAAAGAAATCATTCCATCTTTATCAACATCCAAATATGTAACATTAATACCTTTTTTCTCTAAATCCTCATATACTTTAAGAACTGAATGATGTTCAAATTTAGTTGTTATAACATGATTTCCGCTCTTTGGTATACCTTTTATAATTAAATTATTTCCTTCACTTGCACCAGAAGTAAAATAAATTTCGTCTTTATTTGCATTTATAGTACTAGCTATGTATTCTCTACATTCATCTAACTTTTTTTCTGCTTTTATTCCTATCTTATGTAAAGATGATGGATTACCATAATATTTTTCCATTGCATCTCCCATAACTTCAATTACTTCCTTATAAGGTTTTGTAGTTGCAGAATTATCTAAATAAATCTCCAAAGTAATACCTCCTTTTTATTAGTATTTACCTTTAAAATAAACTTAATTCTAAATTATATTCTTAGTATTCCTATATGTTTACTATGATTTAACTTTATTGATATAATATCAGCTTTTTCTATTTTTTTAAAGTAATATTTTCATTTTACTTTTTTCAGTAATGTGATATCTTATTTTTAGGAGATGATATCATGAATAATAAAACTAAAATTTCAAATAATAATTCAAAAACTTTAATTTGTCCTATTTGTGGAGATATTATGAATGAATACTTATATGCTTATGATAATTCAAAGATAGAAAAGATTAATTTTAAATGCCCTACTTGTGGTCATAAAGAAGTAAAAATTATATAATTTTATAAATTAGTTGACAAAGTGTTTATTTAGGAGTATAGTTAACCTACTGAATGATTTAAATAAATATCGCGGGATGGAGCAGTTGGTAGCTCGTCGGGCTCATAACCCGAAGGTCGTAGGTTCAAGTCCTGCTCCCGCAACCAAAAAAAAAGCTAGTTAGATTTCTAACTAGCTTTTAAGTTTAATTAAAATTTTATTTTTAATTGAAGTCTTCTTTAACTTATATTTTCTTTAATTATTTATTCCATAAACTCTGCAAGGTGCTCCATCTCCAGATTTTATTTTTAATGGTGCTATTATTATCTTAAAATTACCATTTATTTTATCTAATCCACAAAGGTTTTCTATTATAAGCTTATTATTTTTCAAAAGATTTTTATGATTTATTAACTTTTCATCATCTTCACAATCAATAGATATACAGTCGATCCCTATGCCTTTTAATGTTCTTATGTTACTAAGAAATCTTGATGCTTCATAAGATAATATAGGATAATTTAAAAAATATTTTTTATCATTCCAATATTTTTCATATCCTGTATTTAATATTAAATAATCACACTCTTCTATTTCTTTTTTATACTTTAAAATAAACTTTAAATCTATTATATTTCTTTCTTTACAATTTATCATATATGCTCTTCCTATAAAATCTTCTACATTAAAAGAATCTAAGAATTTCCCATCACTAAATACGTGTTTTGGAAAATCCATATGAGTTCCAGTATGTGATGATAAAGATATTTTTAATACATTGTATCCCTCCTTATCTATTGTACTTAATTCTTTTTTAAAATATCCTTCTTCTTCTGAATAAGAAGTCATATTATCTTCTAAATAATGTGTTAAATCATATATTTTCACTTTAATCACCTTTTCATTTTAATATTTTTATTTAATCTTTATAGATGCTTTAACTATATATTTAAAATAATAATTACTATTTTAAATTACTCTATCTATTATTAACTTAATTCACTCCTTTAATATATTCAGGAAAATTTCTTAACTTAGATACATGACCTATTCTATAAATGATGTTCTTGCTAACTCAACATATAAATAAAAAAATTATATTCGTATTTTAAATTACATTTTCTCCAGTCTATATGATAAAAAGTTTATAGCTATTTGTATTTTAATACGATTATTTAAATCCAACTATATACTATAATTATTTTTATAAGCTTTAATCACCATTAAATTTTACCACTTATTAACTTATATTTCATTTAATGTTTGAAATTTATTGACATTATAAACCTGTAATATTACAATAAGCTTGTCAATAAAATATTATTTTATGTGCTAGGGGTGCCTTTGTGGCTGAGAAATGCTTATATATTAGCATTAACCCTTTAACCTGATCTGGATAATACCGGCGTAGGAAAGCAAAAGACTCAGTTCTTTTACGTCCTTCTAGCACAAATAGGAGGTTTTTTTATGGAATTTTTAAATGATTGGGGAGAAAGATTTACAAATCTTTATACAAATATCCCTGAAAAATTTAGGACAATTTTAGAAAGTCCTATGTCTATACTAACTATAATCGCTTGTTTGGTTCTATTCTTTGCTTTATTTAAATTTAGAAAAATTAAATTAAATGCAAGGATAATGACCAATATAGCTATCGCCTTAGCACTTTCTACAATTCTTAATGTTTTTAGACTATATAGATTTCCTCAAGGAGGAAGTATAACCTTAGGCTGTATGGTACCAATACTTATAATAGCATTTGCTTATGGTAAAGAAATAGGTTTTTTAACTGGATTTCTGTACGGAATAATTAATTTATTCACTGATCCATATATAATACATCCAATTCAAATGCTTTTTGATTATCCATTACCATCGCTAGCTATGGGACTTGCTGGAATAAATTATTTCAGAAAAAATCATAGAATGCTTGGTGTGTTTGTAGCATTCTTTACAAAATTTTTATGTCACTTTATATCAGGAGTCGTGTTCTTTGGTTCATTTGCCCCAGCTGAAATGGGTGCGTTATTATATTCAGCAGTAGTAAATCTTCCTTTAGTTGGAGCTGAAATGATAATATGCATGATTATTTTAAAACTTATTCCAATAAGTAGATTATTAAGAACCTTAAACCCCGAGTTTACTGATAATTCAATAAAAGCTGTATAAAAAAATGAGAAGTTATTTTAAAATAACTTCTCATTTTAACTATAATTAAAATTTATTTACACTTATCTAATATCATATCAGCTAAGTTATGAGCTATCTTATCTATTTCTTCTTGATCTTCACCTTCTAGCATAACTCTAACTAATGGTTCTGTTCCTGAAGGTCTTATCAAAACTCTTCCTCTTCCATCCATTAATTTTTCCATTCTTTCTATTTCAGCTATTATTTCAGCATCCTTTAAGTAAATATCTTTTTTATCATTAGGTACTGTTGCATTTACTAAAACTTGAGGAAGCTCTCTCATAATTGAACATAACTCACTTAAAGTTTTATTGCTTCTCTTTAATATTGATGCAACTTGTAATGCAGTAACTAATCCATCTCCTGTTGTATTACATTCTAAGAATATAATATGACCTGATTGCTCTCCACCAATTACGTATCCCTTATCTAGCATTTCTTCTAATACGTATCTATCTCCAACTTTAGTTTTTACAGTTTTTATTCCTAATTCTTTACAAGCAATATCTAGTCCTAAATTACTCATAACCGTAACTACTAAAGTGTCTTCTTTAAGTCTTCCTATTTCTTTTAAATATTTAGCACATAAAGTTAATATAAAATCTCCATTAACTAAATTTCCCTTTTCATCAACAGCTAAACATCTATCTGCATCTCCATCAAATGCGAATCCAACATCACAACCCTTTTTAACCACATATTCCATAAGTTCTTCTGGATGAGTTGATCCACAATTTTCATTTATATTTGTTCCATCTGGATTATCATTTATAACATAAACTTCTGCTCCTAAATCTCTAAAAGCTTGCACAGCTGCTTTATATGCCGCTCCATTTGCACAATCTAATGCTATTTTTAATCCTGAAAGATTTACTGCTGTTGTACTTTTTGCAAACTCAATATAATCTTCTAAAGCTGAAACTTCTACTCTTTCCCTTCCAAGTGCTGTTCCTACTGGACTTGGTACTCCTTCAAAACCTGATTCTATTACTCTTTGTATTTCATCTTCAAGTTCATCAGAAAGCTTGTAACCTTTGTTGTTAAAGAATTTTATACCATTATATTCTACTGGGTTATGTGAAGCTGATATCATAACTCCAGCATCTGCTCCATACTCTCTAGTTAAGTGTGCAACTGCTGGTGTTGGTATAACTCCAAGCACAACTGCTTCTGCTCCAACAGATAATATACCAGCAACTAATGCAGCCTCTAACATATCCCCTGATATTCTAGTATCTTTTGCAACTAATATTTTGGGTTTATGAGCACCTTCTGTTAATACATAAGCTCCAGCTCTTCCTAAATTATATGCAAGTTCAGCAGTAAGTTCTGTATTTGCTACTCCTCTTACTCCATCAGTTCCAAACATTCTACTCATAAAAATTTACCTCTTTCTGTTCTTTTAAGTTAACTATTTTTAACTTTTCTACTACTATATTATATTTGTTTCATTATTTATTGACAACTTTTTCATTATTAATTCTATCTAAAATAATTTTATATCCGTCACTTCCATAATTTAAACATCTATTTACTCTACTTATAGTAGCAGTACTAGCTCCTGTTTCTTCTGCAATTTCTGTATAAGTTTTCTTTTCTTTCAATAACTTAGCTACCCATATTCTTTGAGATAAGCTTTTTAATTCAGTAATTGTTGCTATATCTTCAAAAAACTTATAACATTCATCCTTATTTTCTAATTTTAATATACATTCAAAAAGTAACTCTATATCCTCACCTTTTATCTTTGAATTTAGTGTACTCATAATTTCTCCTCCGTACTTTATAAATATACCCTATATTATATCATCTTTAATTTAATAATTCACAACTTTATTACACAAAAGAATTTACATTATTTATCATAAAAATCTTCTCTTTTAAAATTATCTTTTTTATTTATCTCTCTAATTTTATCATAAACTATTTTAGTTGGAACTAACCATACCTCACCAGTTCCCCTATAAACATTTAAAAATCCTTCTCCACTTGCTGCACTTCCTATCATTGAAGTTGCAGACTTTTCTACTGAAAACTTTATATTTCCACTTCTTAAAATTGCAAAACTACCATCAATTTTTAAAGTATCATTATTTAATCTACAAACAAAAACTTCATTTTCTGGTACAGGAAGTTCTAATGCAACAATTCCACTTCCATAAACTTTTGTTTGAAATAAACCTTCTTCTCCAAAAAGTACAGCAGAAAATGTTTTTTGACCAGTTGCTTCTAAATAAACCTCTTCTTCACTTGCCAAAAACATTCCATCATCTATTATTATCTCATCATCTTGAAGTTCTATAAGTGCATAATGTTTAAAAGATGGCTCTAAAAAAATTTCTCCACTACCTTCATATGTAGGCTTGAACATTTCCTCCCCTGTCAATTTGCTTGATATAAATTTTTTTGATATACCAATTAAACCTCCAGTTTTATTTATTATATTTATGTCACCTTTCATGTAACTTAAAGCTCCACTTTCTACTTTAACACGACTTTCATTTAATATTATTCTTATTTGTTTTAATTTAATTCCACTTTTTTTCATAATATTTAAATCAAAAGCCGTATCTACATCAACAGCACCATTTAACTCATCATATTCTAAAACTTGAAACCTAGAATCATTTGTCATCTGAGCTATCATAGTTAATTGATTTTCAAAATTTAAGCTTGTCCTCATAATAACCTCCAATAATTAGGTATTATGTATCTAAAAAAGAGATACATCTACATTATAGACATATCTCTTTTTTTTATTCAACGGATTAATAAATTAATATCTATTCTCAAAACTAAATTAATTAATAAACTTTAGCTTCTTCTTCACCATTTAATACTCTTATAGCACCTTGTGCTAAAGCTAATAATTCATCTTCTCCTGGATATGCTTTAACTTCTGAAATCCAATCTACTCTCTTGCTTATATCTCTTACAACTTCTTCTGAGTAAGCTATACCACCAGTTAAAATTATCTTATCTACTTTTCCTTCTAATACTGTTGCCATTGCCCCTACTTCTTTTGCTACTTGATATATAAATGCATCGTATATTAATTTAGATTCCTTATCCCCTTTAAAAGCTGCATCTCTAACATCTCTAAAATCATTTGTATCAAGGTAAGCTACACATCCACCTTTACCTACTAACTTAGTATAAACTTCTTTTTCACTGTATTTTCCACTAAAACACATTTTTATAAGATCACCTGATGGAACTCCACCTGCTCTTTCTGGTGAAAATGGACCATCTCCATCTAATGCATTATTTACATCAACAACTCTACCATGTTTATGAGCTCCAACGGATACTCCTCCACCCATGTGTACAACTATTAAATTTAAATTTTCATATCCTTTTCCACTTTCTTTTCCAAATCTTTTAGCTACTGCTTTTTGATTTAATGCATGAAATTTACTTTTTCTTGGTAGTTCTGGTACACCTGAAATTCTTGCTACATCATCTAATTCATCTACAACAACAGGATCAACTATAAAAGCTGGTATATTTAATTCTCCGGCAATTTCCTTTGATAATATTCCACCTAGATTTGAAGCATGTGGTCCTTGAACTCCAATTTTTAAATCCTCTGCTAATTCATCTGTTACTTTATAAGTACCACCTGGAATTGGTTTAAGCATTCCACCTCTACCAACTACGGCATTTAATGTATTTATATCAAAGTTCTTTTCTTTTAATACATTTAATATAACTTCTTTTCTAAAATCTAACTGATCAAATATTGTAGCATATTTTGCTATTTCATCTGATGAATGTCTCAAAGTCTCTTCTAATACTTCTCTTTCATCTTCATAAACTCCAATTTTAGTTGAAGTTGACCCTGGATTTATAATTAATAATTTATATGACATCTATTACTACCTCCCAATAAATTCTACTTTAATGATTCAGCAACTAATGCTGCTAATGCTATTGAATTAACTTTTGTTTCAAATGAATCTGCTCTTGAAGTTAATATAACTGGTGCTGATGTTCCAACTAATAGTCCACCATTTTTTGATTTTGAAGTATAAGTTAAACATTTGTACATAACATTAGCTGTTTCTATATTTGGAAGCATTATTATATCTGCTTTTCCTGCAACTGGTCCTGATATTCCTTTATGATGTGCTGCTTCTTCTGATAATGCATTATCAAGGGCTAAAGGTCCATCAACTATACAACCCTTTATTTGTCCTCTATCATTCATTTTTGATAATAATGAAGCATCTAAAGTTGCTGGCATATCTGGATTTACTACTTCAACTGCACAAATTGGTGCTACCTTTGGCATTTGTAATCCACAAGCATGAGCTACTGAAACTGCATTATCTATTATTTGTTTTTTCGCTTTTAAATCTGGGTACGTATTAAAAGCTGCATCTGTTAGATATATTAATCTATCTATTCCTTCTATTTCAAATACTGCAACATGTGACATAAGTCTTCCAGTTCTTAATCCAACTTCCTTATTTAACACGCTTCTTAAAAATGTTGCAGTGTCTACTAATCCCTTCATGACCATATCTGCTTTTCCGCTTGATACAAGTTGTACTGCAAATAAAGCTGCTTTTTTATTATCTTTTTCATGTACTATTTCATATCCTGATAAATCCATTCCTATTTTATCAGCAATTTTTTTTATTTCATGTTTATCTCCAACTAATATTGCATCTGCTATACCTTTATCTTTTGCTGATTTTACAGCCTCTAATACTGGTTCATCTTGTGCTACAGCTACAGCTACCTTTTTAGGTTCAACTTCTTTAACCTTTGATAATAAATCTTCAAAATTCTTACTCATTTACCGCACCTCTTACCTTTTATATTTTAAAATCATTGATTTAGTGTACTTTTAATAATACTTCTGGTATTTTTTGTTGTTAATTTTGTAACAAATTATATTTATATTGTATCAGATAATTACTTTAAAACTTAAATTGTCAGAAAATTTATTTCAAAAAAAGTAGCTCAAAAAGCTACTTTTTTTCATTTTATTTTACACAATATTCTTCCATTATTCTTTCTGCAACTTTTATACCATCAACAGCAGCAGATACTATACCCCCAGCAAAACCAGCTCCTTCTCCTGTAGGATATAAACCATTAACAGTTACACTTTTAAGCATTTCATTTCTTGGCATTCTAACCGGTGCAGATGTTCTTGTTTCAATTGCAGTTAATACAGCATCATCCATATCATATCCCTTTATTCTTTTGCCAAATACTTTTATTCCTTCTTTAATTGTATCTACTACATATGAAGGTAAACATTCCCTCAAATCTTTAAATACATATCCCGGTTTATAACTTGGAATAACACTACCAAGTTTTGTTGATATGTTATCATTTAAAAAGTCCCCAACTAATTGTATAGGTGCATTATAGTTTTCACCACCTACCTTAAATGCAAGATTTTCATAATATCTTTGAAATTCCATTCCAGCAAGCGGATGATTTCCTTTAAAATCTTCAGGACCAACAGTTACAACTAATGCTGAGTTTGCATTATCTAAATCTCTAGCATGATAACTCATTCCATTTGAAACTAACCTACCTTCTTCTGATGCTGCGCCAACAACTACTCCTCCTGGACACATACAAAAAGAATAAACTCCCCTATTTTGAACTTCACTTTGATATGCTAATCTATATTCTGCAGCTTTTAATTTTGGATGATTTGCGTATTCTCCATATTGACTTTCATTTATAACTTCTTGAGGATGCTCTATCCTAACGCCTATAGCAAAAGCTTTTTGTTCCATTTTAACTCCACTTTCATAAAGCATTTCATAAGTATCTCTTGAACTATGTCCTATAGCTAAAACTAAACATTCACATTTAACTTCTTTTCCATTTACTATTATACTTTTAAGCTTTCCATCCTCTATATTTATATTTTCTAATTTTGAATTAAAATAAACTTCTCCACCTAGTGATTTTATTTCTTCTCTTATATTTTTAACAACTGTTTTTAATATATCAGTTCCAACATGTGGTTTTGCTACATAGGTAATTTCTTCTGGAGCTCCATTTTTTACAAGTTCCTCTAATACAAATGAACATCTTTTATCTTTTATTCTAGTTGTAAGCTTTCCATCAGAAAATGCTCCTGCTCCCCCTTCACCGAATTGAACATTTGAGTTTAAGTTTAATTTTCTATTCTTCCAAAACTCTTCAACAGTTTTTGTTCTACTATCAACATCTTCTCCTCTTTCAAAAATTATTGGATTATATCCATGCTTTGCAAGAGTTAAAGCTGCATATAAACCTGCTGGACCTAATCCTATAACAACAGGCCTTGAAGTTAATCTTTTATCTCCATATATAAAAGTTTCTTCTTTTATCTCTTCTTCAAGCTTTACACTATTACTTTTAATTTTATTAACTATCTTCTTTTCATTATTGCACTTTATATCAATACAATAACTAAATTTTATATTATCTTTTTTTCTAGCATCTAAGCTTTCCTTTATTATTTTTAATTCTTTTATTTCACTTTCTTTTATTTTTAACTTTTTAGCTACTTTATTTTTTAATAATGATTTATCTTCATCTATACTTAAAGTAACCCCATTAACTCTTATTGCCATACCATTTTCTCCTAAGTTGTTTTCTTATTATTATCTTGTTTATTTTCATTATTATCAGTTGAAGTTGCTTTATCCTTATCTTTTAAAGAGAATTTTACTTTTTCAACATTTGATATTTTAGCATCAATATTTTTATTTAACTTTACATTTGGTTCTCCTTCAAAAGTACCACTTTGGTTATAAGAACCTAAATCCAATGTAGCAGAAAAATCTCCACTTGTTAAGTTATCTAAATCAGTCTGTTTTCCATTTACAGTAATGCTAATTGTTTCAGTTTTATTATTAATCTCTAACTTGTCATTTAAACCTGTATATGTAATTGGAATATCGAAATTTTTTGTTGTATTTTTTTCAGTTTCATCTTTTTTATTTTCTTCTTTTAAAACTTCTATTTTTACATTTACATATCCATCTCCAGTTGCTAATTTAACTCCTTCTGGCAAAATTATTTTAACTTTTTTATCTGTTGTTTCTGTTATGCCAGACAAATCTATTGGCTCAGTTTTTAATGATTTTAATTGAGATATAAAATTTGTATCTCCAACTACCTGTACCGCAGTTATATCTGGTGTTATCTTAGATATTTTATATCCATCTGGTAATTGTCCTGTAGTACTTGTCTCTATATCTATTGATTTACCATTATTAACAGAAACACTAATTTTACCAATAGTCTTACTTAATGTAACATCTTTTACTACTTCCCCATTTGAGTCTAATGCTTCAAGTGGAAATTGTTTTGTTATATTTCCACTTACATTTTTTAATTGCCCTACTAACGCAACTCTATCTATTTTATTAATAGAACTTTCAGGACCTGAAACTTGTACTTTTTCAGATGTAAAACTTTCATTTTTTTTATAAACATTATTTGAATAAGTTATATTTACATTTGATACTGTATCAAATTCTTTTTTAATTAATTTTTCTAATTTTACAGCAACTATAAGATTACTATCATTTTGTATATTTACTTGACTTGGAGAATTAACAACTTGAACAGGTATATTATTAATACCTGTTTTTAATGCATATTCTCCCATATCTGCAACTAACGAAAATTCCTCTTTAGTAACTGAATAAATATATTTAGAATCTCCTTCTATTTTAATATCTACAGTAAATTCTTGACCTGGTGATATAGCTAAATTAAACTGATTTAAAGATTGTGTATTAACAAGTCTAACAGGAATACCCTTTAATGTATAAGTTCTTATAGAACTTTGAACATTAGTTACATAAAGCCATAGACCAAATGATAGTAAAACACATACTAATTTTACTATTATTTTTTGTCTTTTATCCTTTTTATCCATGTTTTCACCCTCTCACCAGCTGATTTTACTTTTCTATTTTCATTATTTTTCATCATAGTTAACAATGTTGTTTTTAATTTTTCTTTATCATAGTTTCTTGTTAATCTTCCACTCATTGCAAGAGAAATTGTTCCAGTTTCTTCTGATACTATTATTACTAATGCATCTGAATTTTCTGAAAGGCCTATTCCAGCTCTATGTCTAGTACCTAGCTTCTTATTTATAGAATTATTACTTGTAAGAGGTAAAACACACCCTGAAGCATAAATTCTATCTTGCCTAATAATTGTTGCTCCATCATGAAGTGGTGTATTAACAACAAATATATTTTCTAAAAGTGCAGAACTTACAACAGCATCTACTATAGTTCCTGAGGCTAAAACCTCTCCAAGACCTGTTCCTTGTTCTATTGCAATTAATGCACCTGTTTTTGTTTCAGCTAAGTCTTGTACTGCCGTTACGATTTCATCTATTACTTTTTCTCTTTCTTGAACATCTCTAATATTATGTGTTTCATCAAATGCACTTCTTCCTAAATGTTCAAGAGCACGCCTTATTTCAGGCTGGAATATAATAACAACTGAAAGAACTCCTATAGTTAAAGTTTTATTTAATATAAAATATAACATATCTAATCTTAGAATATAGCTTATTGGAATTAATGCAACTATTAAAATTATTCCTTTTAATAACTGTTCAGCTCTAGTTTCCTTTATTAACATATATCCTTTGTAGAAAATATATGAAACAACTAATATATCAACTATAGACCAAATTGATATATGTCTTATTGAATTCATTGCTCCAATAAAAAAATCTTGCATCAGTTTCACCCCTTTTTTTCTTATGTCTTTTATAAATTATACACCAAATACACAAAGCTTAATATAACAAGTCTTTTACTTTTTTCTATTTTTAATAATAATTTAAAACCTTATCTAATATAATTTAAAGATTACTTTATTTAGATTATGAAAAGGAGGCACTTAAGTGGAAAATAATAAAAAATTAAATTTAGAAAAAATACTAAAATACATTAAAAACAAAAAAAAACTTATAATCATTTTTTTAATAATTATGTTAACTCCATTTTTACTGCTTATTATAACCAAAATAACTCCTTCTAGTAGAAGCATTACAAAACTTAATAAAATTTCAAAAGAAATTTCATCAATAAATGATACTTTCAAAGATTCTATAGAAGCAGAAAGTATAAACACAGACTCTGCAAAAAATTCACTTTCTTTAGCAATAGTTAATTTAAATAATATTAAAATACCTCTTGAAACAATGAATGTACCAGAGGATGTAAATCTAGCTAAAGAACAACTACTTAATACATTAAATTTAAACATATCATTATGCGAACAAAGTCTTTCTATATTCATGAATCCAGCAAACCCAAAATTAAATGATAAAATAACCCAGTATAAAACATCATTAGATGATTTTAAAGATAATAACTCAAAGTTATCAAACTTTAGAATAAAAAAAGTAATTTCAGAAGATTCTATTGAATTCTTTAATAAATCAATATCTTATTTTAATACTATGATTAAAATTAACATAATGAAAGATATTAACAAAGAAAAAATATCAGATTATATTTTAGGCGTAGATAAAATATCAAATAAATTTATTGAAATAAAAGAAGATTTAAAGCCAGCATTAGAAGACATAAAGAAGAATAATAGAAGTTTATATGTTTTAATAGAAGATTTAGAGAATAAAAATTTAATTTTTACGAATATTAAAAATGATTTATATTCATTAAGCATTCCCGAAGATGCTATTAAAATAAATGAATTATTAAAAGACACAATTAAATGTTATGAAAATTATTCCTACTCATTAAAGGATATATTATATAAAGATCTTAAAGAAAATAATGAATTACCATTATCACATTATGATGACTGTTTTTCTAATTATAATAAATTTATAAGTTCCTTAGATAACTTCAATAAAAACTTAGATTTATTTAAAAGAAATTAAGAATAAAATCTCTTTTTTCAGGTAATACTATTATTCGACTAGCTTGTAAAAGGAGGTTATTTATGAAAAAGTTTATAAGTCTTATATTATTTTCCTTAATGATGATATCTTCCATAGAAGCAAACGCTTCTGTAATTAATTTATTTGATTATATATCATTACAAGATGAAAAATTAGACTTAATCGCAAGCAAGACTAATATTGATACTTCTAAAGATTTAAAAAATAAAACTACAAGCAATAATACAACTACTAATGATAGTAAAAAAATTTCAAACAATAATATAGAAGTCTTCAACCACAATGGTAATCAATTAATAATATCTAAAGCAGATATTGATTTAATGGCTAAGCTTGTTTATTGCGAAAGTCGTGGAGAACCATTTGAAGGGAAAGTAGCAGTAGCGTCTGTTGTATTAAATAGAGTTATGCACCCTCAATTTCCAAATACAATAAATGGCGTAATATTTCAAAAAAATGCTTTTTCATGTGTTGTAAATGGAAAATTAGAAGCTAATCCTACTAATGCGTGCTATGATGCAGTTTATGAAGCTATAAGAGGTAAAGATCCGACTAATGAAGCTTTATTCTATTATAATCCTTCAATAGCTACTTGTTCTTGGATGAAGGAAACATCAAAAAAGGATACTAAAAGAATTGGTAATCATACATTTTTTAAAAAATAAAAAGAGGTTCCTAGTTAGGAACCTCTTTTTATTTTAAGTTTATTACTGTAGCTTTAGGTCTAGACATAGCCTCAATTGAATATTGAACACCTTGTGTTCCCATACCTGATGATTTTACTCCTAAGAATGGGAAATGGTCTGGACCTCTTTCTGTTTTATTATTTACTTGAACTGTACCAACTTCTAATCTATTTGCAACATAAAAAGCTTTATTTATATCATTTGTAAATACAGATGATTGAAGACCATATTCTGATTCATTTGCAATTTTTATTGCTTCATCTGCACTTTTTACTCTAATTATAGGAAGAACAGGACCAAAAGGTTCTTCCCAAGCAATCCTCATATCAGTTGTAACATTATCAAATAATGTTGGCATTATAATATTTCCTTTTCTCTCTCCACCTAATAAAAGTTTAGCACCTTTATTTTTAGCATCTTCTATTAAACCTTCTACAAAATCACATGATTTTGAATTAATTAAAGGTCCTACAGTAAAATCTCCTTCTAAAGGATTACCAACTGTAACAGAATCTATTTTATGTAATATTTCTTCTACTAATTTATCTGCTATAGTATCTAATACCAATACTCTTTTAACTGCTGTACATCTTTGGCCTGAGTAAGAAAAAGCACCAGAAACTATATTCTTAGCAGCTAAAGTTAAATCTGCATCTTCTAATACTATTGCAGCATCTTTTCCACCAAGTTCCATTAAAAGTGGTTTCATTTCAGTAATTCTTGATATTCTTTTACCTACTTCACTACTTCCAGTAAAGTTTACAAAATCAATATCTTTATGTGTTACTACATAATCTCCTATTTCACTACCTTTACCTGTTATTGTATTTAATACTCCACTAGGTATTCCTGCTTCATTAAATGCTTTAGCAAGATAAAGTCCACAAATGCTTCCCTGAGTTGCAGGCTTAAATACAACGGTATTTCCCGCCATTAAAGCTGGTGCAATCTTTGATGCAGCTAAATTAACTGGATAATTAAATGGTGATATTGCAAGAACTACTCCTAAAGGTTCTCTAGTAACTATTGAGATTTTATCATTTTTAAATCCTGGGAATGAATCTCCTGGAATTGATTCCCCTTTTATATTTTCAGCAGTATCAGCGGTAAACCTTATTAAGTCTGCAGTTCTTTTTATTTCTGACATACAACTTCTTCTATCTTTACCTATTTCAATAACCATAACATCTGCCATTTCTTCTATTCTTTCTTCTAAAAGATCAGCAACATTATGAAGTAATTTTGATTTTTCATTTGTAGGTACATCTCTCCAGCTTAACTGAGTTTCCTTTGCTACATTTATTGCTTCATCAACAGCTTCCTTACTCATAGCTTCAACAAAACCTACTGTTTCTCCATTTATTGGAGACTTTATTTCTATTATATTATCATTATTTTTAATTTCCCATTTTCCTTTTAAAAGATTTGAATAAATCTTTTTGCCATCTATATTTTGAAAAAACATATTCCACCTCCATCAATAAAATATTTCTATTAATATTTATTATTAATTATAAATTATTTTTAATTAATTTTCTAGTTAATTCTTATTAATTAAGTAAGAATTAAAAGATTTTTAATAATTCTATATTATTATTTGACTTTATAAAGAAATTTATATGATATAATCCAAAATTTCATCTTCCAAATTTAAACAATTAAACTTAAATAAAATAAAAGGGCAAACATTATATGCTTACCCTCTTATTAATTAAACCAAATATTTTTTAGCTATATTATTAAATTTTTCAGTATTGTCACAGTACCATGATTCAAAGTTTAAATTAGCTTTTTCAAGTTCTAAGTATAAATCATATATGAAGTTTGGAATTTCTTCTTCTAACATATCTCCATAATATTCTCCTAATCTTGCACTTCCTACTTCAAAGCTACCATTAACATGTAACTCAAAGCAATTTTTTGGTGCATCATTAACTCTCTTTGTTTTTCCTGCAAATCCTATACTTCCTATTTCATGAACTCCACATGAATTTTGACAACCTGAAATATTAACTAAAGGAAGTAAATCTTTATGAATCTTTTCATTTGATAACTTATCTAATATGCTTTTTAATAAACCTTGACTATTTCTTAACCCCATTTGACATATTGGCACACCTATGCATGATACAGATTGCATTATTTTTAGCTCTCCACCTTTTCCTTTAGTAAGCTCTAATAATAATTCTGCTTCTTTTCCATTAAGATTTCTTATAAAAATTCCTTCTTTTAATGAAAGTCTAAAATCTACATAATCAATATCTTTTGTTGCATCTATTATAGATTTTAAATCTTGCATTTTTAATATTCCACCAATCGGATGAAAATACACACTATAAAGACCATCTTGCTTTTGTTCTATAAGTCTATTATCCTTAATTTCTGTTTTTATTCCTTTCTTAATTATTTCTGTTTCTTTTACATGTATTTTTAAATCTTGTGACTTAACTTCTTCTAAATGTTTCTTATAACACTTAATGAATTCTTCATTTCCCATTCTATCTGCAATATATCTTATACGAGCTTTATTTTTATTTTCATAATCTCCTTCAGCTATAAATAGATTTTTCATAGCTTCAAAATGATATAAAACATCTTCTGCTTTTATAAGCTCATCATATTCTATTGAAAGTCTTGGATTTCTTCCAAGTCCACCTGCTAAATAAACTTTAAATAACTTTTCACCATCTTTGTTTATTGCTAAAAATCCTAAATCTGTTGAAGTTACATGAGGTGCATCTTCAATATTTGTTGCCATAGCAACTTTTATTTTTCTTGGTAATTTATATGTATAAACTTTTTGCATTATATGCTTATTTAATTCTTCTGCATAAGGAGTAACATCAAATGCTTCATTTTTTTCTACTCCTGAAAGAGGTGATATAGCAACGTTTCTTGGGAAGTTTCCACCTGAACCTCTTGTATATATTCCATACTCTAAAGCTTCTTCCATTATATCACATACATCATCTATTCCTAATCCATGTAATTGTATTGCTTGCCTTGTTGTTGGATGAACCCATTCTAAATTATATCTATTAGCCCATTCATATATTTTGCACAAGTCCTCTTTAGATATTCTTCCTGAAGGAGTTTTTAATCTTATCATAAACTCCTTTCCACCTCTGTGCGCATATACACCTAATCCTCCAGATATTCCTTTAAACTGTGCTACATTAAGTTCTTTATTTAAAAACTTATGTCCATTTTCTCTAAATTGAATGATTTCTTCTCTTAATATCTCATTTAATCTATTCACTCTAATTCACCTCTAATAATTTTTTAATTATAACTCTATAATTAATTTTACTCCCTTTATTTGGACATGTAAAAAAGTTATTCTTTATTGTTATTATAAGTAATAACCTATAACCACATAATCCTACATTGTTTATTATAAATAACTTAATTATTTTTATTACATATTTACTTAGGTGAATAATATTAATTAGTTATCAACATATTAGTAAAATATATCCACATAAAACCTAATCAATTCACACTATAAAATAAATATATGTGGACAAATTTGCTCAAAAAAAGTGTAAGTACCTACTTCAGAAAATCAAATAACATATAAGCCGTATACTTACACTAAAAACCTTATAAATTTTACTTAAAAATTGAATCTTAATTTGAAAAATATGCTTTAAATAAAATTAATATTTCTAATAAGAATATTATCCAAAGCTAATTTAATTTATTTATTCTAATATCAATCCTCAACATTAATTTAATTATATTGATTTTACTTTTTTATATAGAAAGATTTTTCTATAGCTTCCTCAAATGTTCCACGTAAAATAGGCTCTCCACTATTAACCATTAACCTTCCCATAGCAATAACTTTATCTATTGATAAGTCATCCTTATTAACAATAACCAAATCTGCATCCTTAAACTTTTCTATTCTTCCTTTATTATTTAATTTAAGTGCATCAGCCACATTTGATGTTATAACTTTAATTGCATCTTCTATTTTTACATTACCCTTATTAATAATCTTTTTAACTTCATCATAAAGACTATCTACACTACAAATACCTAAACCTTCTAATTCTCCTGATTCATTAAAAACAGGCATACTTCCATTTCCATCTGAGGTAAATGTTATTTGATTTATTTTAACTTTATTATTTAATAAATATTCCAAAGCATCTGAAGCTATTAATTCTCCTTCTTCTAAATGCTTTGGGTCTGAGCTTGTTGTGATATCTATATATCCCCCTTTCTTTGTCCATTCAATTCCAGCATTTAATAGTTCTTTTGTCCTACTCATATGAGTTGGTATAACTTGAGTAGACGGAATTTCAGACTCTTCTAACATTCTAAATAAGAAATCCAACTTTCTTGCTCCTCCACCTAAATGAGCATTAACAACTCCTGCTTTTCCAGACAAAAGACCACCAACTCTCGCCTGTGCTACTAAATTTATAAACTCATCAAATCTTGGTTGAGAACTTCTATTATCAGATAATGCAATTTCTCCAACACCTATTACTTCATTAATAAGCATTAAATCACCTTTAATACTATCTGTCATTGTTTTTACTGGAACTTCATAAGAACCTGTATAACATGTTGCAGTAATACCTTCTTCATTAAGTGACTTAACCTTAGCTAGTAATTCTCTCATATTTCTACACACACCATCTGTTCCAATGCATCCATTAACCGTTGTTATTCCTGCTCTTGTTAAATTACTAAGTTGAATTTCTGGTGTTCTTGTTTTAAATCCTCCTTCACCACCGCCACCAATTAAATGTACATGTGCATCTATAAATCCTGGAAATAAGTACTTATTTTCTCCATCATAAACATCAATATTAATAAAATCTTTTGGAATTGAAATATTATTATATATTCCTTCTATTTTATCATTAACTATTACAACATCCTTTTTTCCTAAACTTTCTGGACTATAAATCTCTATATTTTTTATAATCTTAATCATATAAATATCACTCCTAATAAAATATATCTTTAGTTTTTCCCATTTATAACTTATTTAAAATACAAAAAGAGATAATCTAAGTTAGATTATCTCTTTAAATTTATTAAATATATTTTATTGTTTTGAGAATACCAATTCATTTGAGATAGCTATGTTATAAACATATGAATTAGCCACTTCATCTATAAATTTCTCTTTTAAACTATCATTTAAATTAATATTATTTAATTTATTATGATAATTCATAATAAATACTCTCATACTATCTCCATCTTCTAATGATTTATATTTATAATAATTTAAGCCTTCTTCTTCGATTTTATATGTTTCTTTTAACATAGCATATATAGTTCTTCCACCAAAAAGATCCGCTAAATATCTAGTATAAGCATGTGCAACTAAAAGTTCTGGATTTTCTCTTCCAAGTTCATTAATTCTTTCAATATAAGCCTTTGTTGATGCAAGGATATTCATTGATTTTAATTTTTCTCCTAATAAAAATCTCAAATCCTTATATATTTCTTCTGAACGATATACTTCTTTAATTGCAAATTCCTTAACAACTTCATTAGTTGAATACTTTTCTAAATTAAATTCTATAGTTTTATATATTTCATAAAGATTAAATAAGTATTCTGAATAACTTTCTCTTGTTACTTTACCATCAAGTAAATCCTTTAAAAATCCTGTTTTCTCAGCAACATCATGTAATACATCACTATTTTTTTTAATATCTTTCATAAAAGAATTCATAAAAAACAACCTCCTAACGTTTAACTAAAATAATTTATATTTAAATTCCGCCTTAATGTCTATCCCTAATATGGATAAATAATATTACTTTAATTTAAAATATTCAATCTCATTATTTTATTAAATTTTTTTAAAATTAACCTTTACAGATGTTTTTTATTGAATTATATATATATATCTTAATAATACTCAATAATGATTGTTAATTAATAACTTATTAACCTTATGTTAATCATAGTGATTATCTGTTTAAAAGTTAGAATATATTATAATTCCAAATATTGCTGAAAGTATTATAGATATTATTGGATGTACTTTCTTAGAAAATAGTAATATACCAATTATTATAGTTATAATAATTGATTTTATATCTACATAAGCATCTTTTGCTAAATCAAAAAAAGCTTGTATTATTAAAGCTATAAGTACAGGTCTCATTGCAAGTAATGCACCTTTTAAAACTTTTGATTTTTTAAACTTTTCCATTGCCTTTGATGCAATAGATACTAATATAAAAGACATTGTAACAACACCTAAAGTTGCTGCTAAGCTTCCTAAAATACCAGAAACCTTAAATCCAACAAAAGTAGCAGAATTTATTGCTATCGGACCTGGCGTCATTTGAGAGATTCCTATTATATCCATAAATTGATTTATATCTATCCATTTATAATTGTATATTATTTCTCTTTGAATAAAAGGTATCATAGCATAACCGCCGCCAAAACTTACAGCACCTATTTTTAAAAATACTAAATATAGTTTTAATATTAAGTTCAAGCTATTCAACCTTCTTTCTTAAAAATATAGCTCCATATATAGCGGAAGTTACTATTACTATTATTGGATTAATGTTAAATACTATTAATGCAATTAATGCTAATAATAATATAATTATGTTTCTTAAATTTCTATTTATACCTTTAGCTAAGCTAAACACTCCCGTTAAAACCAAAATTGGAACTGCAGAAGATATCCCCTTAAAAGCAAGATTAACATAGTAATTATGTCTAAACTGCATAAATAATGTTGCAATAAAAAGTATTATTAAAAAGGATGGTAATGCAACTCCAATAAGAGCAACAACAGCGCCAATAAAACCTGCTATATTATATCCGATAAAAATAGAGCAATTTACAGCCATTGCACCTGGAAAACTCTGAGATACAACTAAAATGTCCATAAATTCCTCTTTAGATACCCAACTCTGTTTTTTAACTACTTCTTCTTCAATTATAGGAATCATTGCATATCCTCCACCAAAAGTAAATGCTCCTATTTTGAAAAAAGTAATAAACATCTTAAAAACTTTATCCACAAAGTCACCTCCAATAACTATTAAATATACACATATTTTATCACAACTTATTATAATACTTTTAAATTATAATAAGCGTGAACAAAAGTTCACGCTTAAATACTGGGTAATTATCTTATTTAAATTGTGTTATTTATAGAAAAATATATTATTCTTGATCTAAAATAATCTTCTTAGCAGTTAATATTGATGATGCACTCATTGAGAATTCATCTAATCCATATTCTACTAATGTTGGTATAGCAGCTTCATCTCCTGCCATTTCTCCGCACATTCCAACCCATTTACCATGCTTGTGTGCTCCATCTATAGTCATCTTTATTAATCTAAGTACAGCTGGATGCATTGGGTTGTAAAGGTATGATACCTTTTCACTCATTCTATCTGCAGCTAATGTGTATTGAATTAAGTCATTTGTTCCTATTGAGAAGAAATCCACTTCTTTAGCTAATTCATCAGCCATAACAGCAGCAGCTGGTATTTCTACCATGATTCCCCATTGAATTGAATCTGAGAATTCTTTTCCTTCTGCTTTAAGTTCAGCCTTACACTCTTCAACAACTTCCTTAGCTGATCTGAATTCTTGAATTCCTGAAATCATTGGGAACATTACTGCAAGATTTCCGTATACTGAAGCTCTAAGTAATGCTCTTAATTGTACTTTGAATAATTCTTTTCTATCTAAACAAAGTCTAATTGCTCTATATCCTAAGAATGGATTCATTTCTTCTGGTAATGGTAAATATGGTAAAGTCTTATCTCCACCAATATCAAGAGTTCTTATAACAACTTGATTTCCATTCATCTTTTCTAAAACATATTTATATGCTTCATATTGCTCTTCTTCTGTTGGAGCACTATCTCTATCCATATATAAAAATTCAGTTCTAAATAGTCCTATTCCATCTCCACCATTAGCTAAAACACCTTCAACATCCTCTGCTTTTCCAATGTTTCCGCAAACTTCAATTCTTTTTCCTGATTTAGTTACTGTTTTAACTTCGATTAACTTCTTAAGTTCTTCTTGCTCTTTTAAGAAAGCTTCTCTTTTTGATTCATATTCTTTAACTGTAGCTTCATCTGGATTTATAATAACAATTCCTTCAATACCATCAACTATTATTGAGTCTCCAGTTTTAACTGATTTTGTTATATCTCCAAGACCAACAACTGCAGGAATTTCTAATGTTCTAGCCATAATAGCTGAGTGTGAAGTTCTTCCTCCAATGTTAGTTAAGAAAGCTACAACTTTACTTCTATCTAATTGAGCTGTATCTGATGGAGTTAAATCTTCAGCAACAACTATAGTATTTCCTTCAGTTATTGCAAAAGCATCTCCGCCTTTTCCAGCTAAGTTTGAAATTATTCTCTTTGAAACGTCTTTTATATCAGCTGCTCTTTCTCTCATGTAAGCATCTTCCATTGATTCAAATATCATAACGAAAGTATTTGTTACATTTTCAACAGCTTTCATTGCATTTAAGCTATTATTCTCTATTTCCATAGCCATAGCGCCTGTAAATTCTGGATCATCAAGTAAAGTTATGTGTGCCTCAAACACAGCAGCCTTTTCTTCTCCCATTTCAACAGCGGCTTTAGCTTTTATTCCTTCTAGCTGCTCCCTAGCTGCATCTAGTGCTTTTTGTAATTTTTCTTTTTCTGCGATTACATCTGTGATTTTCTCATCTGTTATTACTATTTCTTCATGCTCTTGTAAGAATACTTTTCCTATTGCGTATCCTTTTGAAGCAGCAATACCTTTTTTCATAATAAAACCCTCCTTAATTATGTTACTTTTCTGAAAATTAAGTACATAAAAAAAAATGTTATCTAATAACTAATCTTATGATAACTTTTACAATGTTAAGTACAACCTTTAATAATTATATCATAATTTATCGACTTGTTAAGACATATTATAATTTTTTTTGTCATTTATTATAATATTTAATACACATATTGTTGTAAATAATTTCATTTTATTGATTATTATTAAATTTATACAATTTTTATTTATTTTTTTAAATTAATACAATATATAGTTGTTCTATACTACATTTATAATATATATCTATATGTTATATTCTACTCAAACTAATACTTTTAATGTAATCTTTTTATTTTTTATAAAAACTTTTATCAATAATAATTCATTAAACTTTAATGTGCACAATAAAATTATAATTTTATTGTGCACATTATTTAAATTAACCTAATTTCTTTTTCTTTCTTTCATATCTATCATATAAGATTATTGCAGCTCCTCCAAATACTATTGGTCCTGCTATTTGGAATATTGTAGCTACGTAATCCTTTGATTCTATAATTGGTTGTATTATAGTGAATATATTTGCAAAAGTTATTGTAATAACAACAATTATTGTCCATATAGTTGTTGATGTATGTGTTTTAAACACTTCAAAAGGTTTATCTATATCCTTATTTTTCTTAAATGGGATAAATGCTAATGCTATAAACACATAAGGCACTGTCATTGCAACATTTCCCATAAGTATTAAGTAGTTTAAGAACTTAGATACTGATTCTCCACCAAAAGATGTAATTAATATTATTGCAATTACTATAGCACATTGAACTATCATAGCATTTCTTGGCATATTATTTTTATCAAGAACTACCCATGACTTTGGCCATATTCCTTTTGGAGTTCCTTCTATAAGTTGCTTAAGTGGTGAATATATAATTGTAAAGAATGCTCCCATTAAGGCTAAGAACATTGAAAGTCCTATAAATCTTGCAAATATACTATACAATATGTGACATGTTGATGCTGATAAATGTAAAGCCTGACCTAATGAATATCCTAAGTTACCCATTACTATATATGCTACATTTGCCATATTAACAGTTTTATCATTTAAAGCAACATTCCAGTTAGTAAAAAATCCTACACATAAAATTTCTATTGAATACGCTGTTGCAATAACTATAGCTGAAATTTTTATTCCTTTAGGGAATGTTTTTTCTGCATCTTTTGTTTGGTCAACTAAACCACCTATAACTTCAATTCCACCATAAGCAAATATAGCAAAAACTAAAAATCCTAAAATTCCTATTGGTGATTGGTATGATGGATTAGGTGATGAAACTAATGCATGTGCATCTATTGGTTGTGCAAATTTAAATCCATTTAAAGCAAGAATTATTATTGATATTATAAATAATAATATGTTAGCAAAAGCTGAAAAAGCTCCTCCTATTGATGTAACTTTTGTTATTTTATTTAATCCCTTTGATGCTGTAAATGTAATGACAAGAAGTAATATTACTGCAAATATTGCCATTGTCTTTGGTGCACTTAATCCAAATATTGATAATGTTGATGTTCTATCTATACCAAATACTAAATTTGATAATGGAACCCATATTGATGAAGAAACTGATACCATCCAAATTATATTTGATGCATACCACATAAATGTAACTATAAATGCATACTTTTCTCCAACTGACCTATTCATCCATGAGTAAATACCGCCTTTTTCTTTTCTAAATGCAGCTCCATATTCACACATCATAAATGCATATGGTATAAAGAATGTTATAGCAGATATTATGTACCATGGAATAGCAGCATATCCCATAAGATAATACGCTCTAGCTATATTAGTAAATCCAAATACTGATGTAAATATCATTAAAATTAATGATATTAAAGTTAACTTTTGACCTTTTCCATCACTCATAATTATACCCCCAAAATTTATATAAATTCTTTAATTATAATTTACACTTTTTATTTATCCATATTTTTTATTTAATCATATTTTTTTAATAAAGTTATCTATTTTTATGAATATTTATTTTCAATACACTTTAATTTCACAAACTTCAAATTTTATTAATAAAAATCATTATAATTTTGATAAATTAATTTTTATCAACACAAATATTTTTAATTTTGTGGGTAATATATTTTAATTTGTTAATTATTTATTTAAACAAGGAAAGCTATATTTAATAATATATTTATAAGTTATTAATTTTTTATTCAAGTGCAAAAAAGAACTAAATTATTTTTATAATTTAGTTCTTTTTATGAATATCTTTTATAAATCATCAATAAGTGTTGCTGCTTTTGCATACGCAGTTGATTTTGCTTCAAAGAAATCTGTTTTAACTGAATTAGCATTTGCTTGCCTATCCACCCATTCTGCTGGATTATTATCATATCCTTCATATAATTTAGGAAGCCCAATTGCTATTAATCTTATATTACCTAAATATTTTATATAGCTTTGAATAAGATTTTTATTTATTCCTTGTATAGTATCACCTATTACATAATGTCCCCAAGCAATTTCATTCTCTACACCTATTTTCATCATTTCAATTAATTCTTCTTTAAGTTCTTTTGTAAATATTTCTGGTTCTTCTTTTTGAAGTTCTCTTATAATATTTCTAAACAACCAAAGATGCGTATTTTCATCTCTATTTATATATCTTATTTCTTGAGCTGAACCTGGCATCTTTCCGTTTCTTTCTAAATTATAGAAGAACATAAAACCTGAATAAAAATATACTCCTTCTAGTATATAGTTAGCCATTATTGTTCTTAATAAATTATGTTTTGTTGGTTCATTTAAAAATTTATTGTATTGATCTCCTATAAATTTATTTCTTTCAAGAAGTATCTTATCATCTTTCCATTGATATAATATCTCATTTCTTTTCTCAGGTGAACATATTGTATCTAACATATAACTATAGCTTTGTGAATGAACAGCTTCTTGGAAAGCCTGAATAGTTAAACAAAGATTAACTTCACTTGCAGTTATATAGTTATTTATATTAGAAAGATTTGCTGTTTGAATTGAGTCTAAAAATATTAAAAATGATAATATCTTATCATAAGCAGTTCTTTCTTCTTCTGTTAACTTCTTATAGTCTTTTAAATCTTGTGCTAAATTTATTTCTTCTGGAATCCAGAAATTATTCATACCTTGCCTGTACCAATCTGATACCCATGTATACTTCATATTATTAAAATCATTAAGATTTGTAGTATTTCCATTTATCATTTTCTTTTTTGAAGTTTCTGTATCTCCAAATTCATTGAACAATGGTTTTTTATTTATATCAAACATTTAGTATTACCCTCCTAAAATTCTATGCAGAACAACTTTCACAATCTGATACTTCTAGTGATTTACTTCTTACATAATATATTGACTTAACTCCAGCCTTACACGCATCTATATAAAGGTTCATTATTTGTCTCATTGTATAATTAGTTGTTATATAAAGATTAAATGATTGACCTTGGTCTATATGTCTTTGCCTTACACCATTCATTTCTATACACCATTTTTGATCTATATTATATGCTGAATTATAATACCAATAAGTATCTTCTGAAAGATTTGGTGCAGTCTTTGGAACTATACTACCTTTTTTCTCTTCAAGCCAAAATCTTGATATTACAGGATCTACCCCTTCTGAAGTTCCAGCTAAAGTTGCAGTTGAACCATTTGGTGCTATAGCCATAAGATATCCATTTCTCATACCATAAGTATTTATTTCTTCTCTTAGTTTATTCCACTTATCTGAAGTATATCCTCTTAACTTAAAGTAATCTCCATTGTCCCAATCTGAACCTTCAAATTCACTATACCTTCCCTTTTCTTTTGCTATCTTCATGCTAGCTTTTATAGCATAATAATTTATATTTTCATAAACTTTATCAGCAAATTCTCTATGTTCTTCAGCAGTAAAGTGAATACTATTATTTGCAAGCATATGATGATAACCTGATGTTCCAAGTCCTACCCCTCTATATTTTTTATTTGTTATTTCTGCATAAGGAACTGAATAATAATTTAAATCTATAACATTATCCATAGCTCTTATCTGTGTTTCAACAACATATTCTATTTCTTCTTCTCTTGTAAAATCAATATTTCCAAGAACTATTGATGAAAGGTTACATACAACAAAATCTCCTGATTTAGTTTTTTCAACTACAATTTTCTCTCCATCTTCATCAATTATTTCTGCTTCTCTTATATCCATGGCACTCATATTTTGCATTATTTCTGTACAAAGATTTGATGAATATATCATTCCTTTATGCTTATTTGGATTCATTTTATTTGCTGCATCTCTAAAGAATGCAAAAGGTGTTCCAGTTTCAGCAGCACTTTTAATTATTAAACGTACTATATCTTTGACTTTCATTATACGCTTATCTATTCTATCATCATGAACACAATCATAATATCTTTTTTCCCATTCTTCTCCATAAAAATCTTCTAAAGAATATCCTTTAACCTGTCTTATCTCATGTGGGCACATCATGTACCAATTAGCATCTATATCCTCCTCTGCAAGTCTCCAGAAAAGATTTGGATAACAAAGTGCTGGAAATATATCATGAGCTTTTTTTCTATCATCCCCATTATTAGTTCTTACTTGTAGAAACTCTGGTATATCTTTATGCCAAGCATCAAGCCATATAGCAACTGAACCATTTCTAACTCCAAGTTGATCTACTGCTATTGCTGTATCATTAAATAGTTTAACCCAAGGTATTACTCCGCCTGATGCTCCTTTAAATCCTCTAATAGGTGATCCAAGAGCTCTTATTTTCCCAATATAAATTCCCATTCCGCCACCAAACTTTGATACTTCAGAAAAATTATCTAATGACTTATATATACCTTTTAAACTATCATTTACAGTATCTATAAAACATGAACTTAATTGATAGAAAGGCTTTCTTGCATTTGCCATTGTTGGAGTTGCCATTGTTGCTTTTAATGAACTTAAAACATTATAAAATCTCTTTGCCCAATATATTCTATTTTCTTTCTTTTCTGGAATAGCTAAATGCATAGCTATTCCCATAAACATTTGCTGTGGTAACTCCAATACCTTTCTATTAAAATCTTCTATTAAATATCTCTCACTTAATAACTTTATTCCACTATAAGTAAAAAGAAAATCTCTTTCTGGTTTAATTTCTTTTTCTAATTCATATATATCTTCCTTTGAATAATTTTCAAGTATATATTTACCATATAACTTTTCTTCCGTTAACTGTTCTATAAATTTATATAAATTGCTATATAGATTTTCATCATTATTTAAACCTCTATTACTTTTTACTTCATCATAAAGCTTATGAACATATAGCCTTGAAGCTACATTTTGCCAATCTGGTTCCATATCTGTAGTAAGCTCTAAGGATACCTGAATTAATGAGTTCCTTATATCTTTATATCCCATATTAGGTCTTATTATTAAATTTAACTTTTCTTGTAATCTTTCTATTGTATATATATCCGATCTATTATTAATTGACTTTAGTCCTATCTCACAAAGTTCACGTATTATATCCACTAGCCTTCTCCTCCAACTATATATAGTATATTTATATTGCATTTACTCCAAACCAACACAATATATTGACTAATATATTATAGTTTTTATAATTAATTGTGTAAAATTTTATAAAGGTTGCTATACTATTATATCACCTCTTTTTATTTAATAATCTTTAAAATTCTCACTATTTTAATAATCTTTATCCTTTGACAATTCAAACTATAAGATATTAATTATTTACTTACTAATATAAAAAAGACCCATAACATTATGGATCTTTTCTATTACTTTAACTTTTCTTCCCACTCAGCTTCTTTAAAACCAACTAATACTTCATTATCGCCTATAATTAATGGTCTTTTTACCATCATTCCATCTTCTGATAATATATCTAAAAGTTCATCTTCTGATAAAACTTTTACCTTATCTTTCATTCCCTTTTCTCTATACAATACTCCACTTGTATTAAAAAACTTTTTAATCTCTAAGTTACTCTTTTTAAGCCATTCTTTTAATTCTTCTTTACTTGGGTTATTAAGTTTTATATCTCTATCTTCAAAATCTATTTTATTTTCTTCTAACCATTTCTTTGCTCTTCTACAAGTTGTGCATTTTGGATATTCTACAAATAAATATTTCATATTATCACTCCTTAAATAAATATTATTTAATATTTATTATTAATATATCACATATTTTATTTAATCTCATCTATTTTTGTATAATTATCTCCATCAAATGGTAAGAAAACATATATCTTGAATAAATCACCATCTCTTTTAATTCTAGTAACTCCATTATGAAGTTCTACTATGCTTTTTGTTATTGCAAGACCAAGACCAGAACCTTCAACAACTGAAGTTCTAGATTTATCCCCTCTTGCAAACCTTTCAAACATTTCCGTTTCATCAAATTCCATTTCATAATTTGCTACATTTTTAAATGAAATTAACGCACCATTTTCTTCTTTAATTATAGAAACATATACCCTTGTTTCTTCAAGAGAATATTTAAGTGCATTTATTACTATATTTTCAATAACTCTTGAAATCATTATTCCATCTAAATCCATTATTATTTGGTCTTCTTCACACTCTACTTTAAACTCAATCTTTTTATTTTCATATAAAGATGAATATTCACCTATAACTTGATAAATTAAAGAAACTATATCTATTTTTTCTTTTTTAAGTTGTATTTTTCCTGAATTTATCTTTGATACTTCAAATAAGTCTTCTATAAGTGATTTTAATTTATTAGATTTTTTCTCTAATATCTTTAAATAATCTTTTCTTTCTTCATTTGATATTCTATCATCTTGAAGAATATTTACATAATTTATTATTGATGTTAATGGAGTTTTTAAATCATGAGAAACATTTGATATAAGTTCTGTTTTTAATCTTTCATTTTGAAGTGCTTCTTCAACAGCTATATTATATCCTTCTTTCATTTTATTTATATTTTCGATTAATTCTCTAGTTTCTCCGCCTCCAATTTCTTTTATTGTATGCTCAAAATTACCATCATTTATTATTTTAAGGTCATCTTTAATCATTCCGATTTCTATATTTCTTTTTATTGAATACAATAAAACTATCATTTGCAACGCAATAAGTAAAAAACTTCCTTTAAAAGGATATGCTGCAAAGAAATTTACTATTATATTTTTTTCTGTTCCACCAATTGCTAAAAGATATAAGTACACTATATAAAAAATTATACTTATAACTATTGCTGTTATTAAAGTCCTTCTAGGTCCTTTATATTTAAATACATGTTTAAATACATATATTATATCTTTTATTATATTACCTCTTATTAAAACTTTTCCTTTTTTACTTAAGAATACATATAGTACTTTAAATATTAAAAATACATCTATAAGAATCATTATTATAAATAAAATAAACTCTTTTATATATGAATTTATTTTATTTACATATTTAATTTCACTTGTGTAATATATTTCTTCAAAGTTCTTAAGTATCTTTCCTGAATACTCGGGTAGATTATCATCAGGGTCGTTAATTAAATCATTAAATAAATTAACATTATTGCAACTATATGTAATTATATGATCTCCTTTATATTTTTCCTCAATAACTTTATAAAGACTATCACCTTGAACCTTTTTTACGCCTTCAAAAAACGGATCATTTGTAAATATATCATCATTATATTTATTTCTTATTATAAAATAAATTCCCTCTGGTAATTCTTTTTGAGAATTACTTTTTGAGTAAAAACTATTATTAAAAATTTCTTTTCTTATTTCATCCTTTTGCTGTTCTGTTGAATATAATAACTTTTTTAATCCATCAGTTCTGTCATATATATCTTTACTTAAAGACTTGCTGTCTGCTTTTAATGAATTTTTGCAAAATGTACTTCTATCAAATACAGCTTCTATAACTCCAGTACCAGATTTAGTACTAGGGCTATTTTTATACTTTATTAGTGCATCCATACATATTCCTGTTATTACAATTACCAATAAAATCTCTATAAGCCAGACATTATTAAAGTATTTTTTTACTTTATTTTTCAATCTTATATCCAATTCCCCATACCACCTTTATATACTCTGGGTCTTTTGTGTTAATTTCTATTTTTTCTCTTATTCTTCTAATATGAACTGTTACTGTATTTTCACTTTTATAAAAAGGTTCTTCCCAGACTTTTTCATAAATTTCTTTTATTGAAAAAACTCTTCCAAGATTAGATGCTAAAAGTAAAAGTATCTTATATTCTGTCGCTGTAACTTTAATCTCCTCTCCCCTAACTCTAACACTTTTAGCTATAGTATCTATTTCTAAATCTTTTACTTTTATAAAATCTTTATTATCTACTGATAATGGATTCTCATATCTTCGAAGCTGTGATTTTACTCTAGCTACTAATTCTAAATGATTAAACGGTTTTGTTATATAATCATCTGCCCCTACGTTTAATCCTAATATTTTATCTGAATCCTCACCTTTAGCAGAAAGCATTATTATAGGAATATTATTGTTTTCTCTAATTTTTAAGCACGTCTTTATACCATCTAATTTAGGCATCATTATATCAAGAATTATTAAATGCACATTTTTTTCTTCTAAAATTTCTAATGCTTCAATACCATTACTTGCATTAAATACATTTAAATTTTCACCTCTTAAGTAAATATTTATTGCATCTCTTATTTCTCTCTCATCATCTACTACTAAGATATTATACATATTAAAATAACACTCCTTCCTTATATTTATATTATCGTAATTTAGCTTAAAAAAACATCTATCTTTGTTACGAAAATATTAAACTATTTATTTTCTATTTTAGTTTCTGAATTTATTTCATTGTTAAAACTGTTACTTTTATTATTTATAGATGTCTTTATTAAAATAAAAATACATATAAAAATTAATATAAATAATATAATCTTTTTTGTCTTTAAATTTCCAGGTAATCTAACTCTATTCATAATCATAAACCTCTCTTTTTTATAATATATTTTAATTATGTTTTATTTAAATAATACTGTCTATAAATTATATCTATATAATATAGATATATCCTTTTATTTAAAGGTATTTATACTATTAATGATTATATTAACCCTATTAGTAAATAATCCTAAATTCTAGCTAATTGTACTGCTTTTTACACATTAACTTTATTGTAAATTTTATATATAATATACGAAGGTATTTATATTTTTTTATGATAAATTTTTAGGAGAATTTTTATGATTAAACTATTAAAAAGTAAAACTTTTTTACTTGATGTAATTTTAATTTTTATTGGATGTATAATAGCTTCACTTGGAGTTAATTTATTTTTAACTCATGCTAGATTGTTAAGTGGTGGAGCTACCGGTGTTGCACTTATATTTCAATACTTAACCGGCGTCCAAGCAGGTATAGTTGTATTCTTATTAAATGTACCTTTATTTTTATTAAGCTATAAAAAACTTAGTAAATCTTTTACTCTTTATTCTGCTATTGGTATGTTATCATTATCCCTAGCACTTATTATAACAAAACCACTATCAACACTTATAGCAGTTAATGATATTTTATTATATTGTATTTATGGTGGAGTTCTTTGTGGTGCAGGATATGGAATAGTTTTTTTAAGAAACGGATCTACTGGCGGAACTGATATTATAACTATGCTTATTAGAAAAAAATACTCTAATTTTGAAATTGGTAAGCTTGGATTTATATTAAATTGTATAATAGTTATATTAGGTGCTATAATTTTCGGTATACCTAAAGCACTATATACATTACTTTCTATATTTATTCAAGGAGTTGTCTTAGATAGAGTACTTAGAGGTTTAGATAGTAAAAAACTAATGCTTATAATAACAAGTCAAAGTCAAAATGTTATAGATTTTGTTATTAAAGATATTCATAGAGGTGTTACTTCAATTCCTATTGAAGGTGAATACACTCATAAAAAAGCTAAAATGCTTTATTGTGTTGTAAAAACTAGAGAAATGGTAACTTTAAAAAATAAAATTTACGCAATTGATCCCATGGCCTTTATTACAATAATGGATACATCTGAAGTAAAGGGTAAAGGCTTTAAAACAGTGTAAATAACAAAGGTAAGAGAATACTCTCTTACCTTTTATTAATTTATTACTTGCAATATAATTTTTTATACTCTTTTCTTCCTTTTAAATAAAGATTATTTCCCTCTGAATCTATTATAACAACTACTGGAAAATCCTTAACCTCTAATTTTCTTACTGCTTCTGCACCCAAATCCTCATAAAGTATTATCTCTGATTTTACTATACTTTTTCCTATAAGTGCAGCAGCTCCTCCAATTGCTCCGAAATAAACTGCTTTATTTTTCTTTATTGATTCAATTACTTCATCATTTCTAAGGCCTTTTCCAATCATTCCTTTAAGACCTAAATCTAAAAGTTTTGGTGAATAAGCATCCATTCTATAACTAGTTGTTGGACCTGCTGATCCTATAACTTGTCCTTCTCTAGCCGGAGTTGGTCCTACATAATATATTATTTCATTTTCTATATTTATAGGTAATTTTTCATCTTTGTCTATAAGTTCTATAAGTCTTTTATGTGCCGCATCTCTTGCTGTATATATAGTCCCTGATAAAAGAACAGAATCTCCACATTTTAAATCTTTAACTTTATCAATTGTTAAAGGTGTTGTTAGTTTCTTAACCATATATCCTCCTTTATATTACCGCATCTTTATGTCTTGTTGCATGACAACTTATATTTACCGCAACTGGTAAGCCTGCTATATGTGTTGGATAAGTTTCAATATTTACTCCTATTGCAGTTGTAAGTCCTCCAAAACCTTGCGGTCCTATACCCATTTTATTTATTTCCTTTAAAAGTTCCTTTTCTAAATTCTCATAAAATTCATTCTTATTTTTCTCATTAAGATTTCTAAGTAAAGCTTTTTTTGAAAGTAATGCTGCTTTTTCAAAAGTACCACCAATCCCAACTCCAACTACCATTGGTGGACATGGATTAGGTCCTGCCTCTTCTACAGTCTTTAATATAAACTTTTTTACACCTTCTAATCCATCTGAAGGTTTTAACATAGCTATTTTACTCATATTTTCAGAACCAAATCCTTTAGGTGCAACAGTTATTTTAACTTTATCTCCACTAACAATATTATAATTAATAATGGCCGGTGTATTATCTTTAGTATTAACTCTATCAATAGGGTCTTTAACTACTGATTTTCTTAAGTATCCCTTCTCATATCCTAATTTAACACCTTCATTTATCGCATCTTCAAGATTTCCATCTATAAAATGTACATCTTGTCCAATTTCTAAAAAAACACATGCCATACCAGTATCTTGACACATAGGCATATTTTCATTTTTTGCAATATTTGAATTATCAATTATCTTTTCCAAAACATCTCTTGCTATCTCATATTGTTCATTATTCTTATAAGATATCAATCTTTCCTTTACATCATCACCTATGTAATAATTTGAAGCTATACATAAATCTTTTACTGTATCTCTAACCATTTTTACACTTATTTCTCTCATAAAATCCCTCCCAATTTATAGTTTATAAATTTTCTATTAAATTTACAATATATTAATAAATATTATTTTAAAGTTTTCTTTAAAATAGATTAATCCTTTACTTTAATAATTATTAAATATACAATTTTATATTTTTTAAACTTTAAAAAGGGATTAATATTTTACATTAATCCCTAATTTCCTAGGAAATATGACTTTTGCTTTAATATTATTATTGATGCTTTTCACTAAAATATTTTTCTATACCAATTGTTATAGCCTCTACTAATTTATTTTGATATTCATCATTTTTTAAATTTTGCTCGTCTTCATAATTTGAAAGAAATCCACATTCAACTATTATACTTCCACCATCATACCCATCTCTTAATATTTTGTAATCATTTTTTGCATTTTTTGCAACCCTATTATTATTATTTTGAAGCTGTTCTTTAACAGAAAGTTGTATAGATTCAGCTAAATTTTTGCTTTTTTCATTATTAGAATACCAAACTTGAAGCCCTTTAGTATTTCCTGTTTTAAAAGCATTTTGATGTATTGATATAAAAATATCACAATCAGTTTCTTTTTTCATTTTACATCTTAAATTTAAGTCTTCTATTTTCTTATTAGCTAAAGCTATATCATCTTCTCTAGTCATACTAACGTTATATCCCTTATTCTTTAAAATATCTTTAAGTTTTAAAGATATTTGAAGGTTAATATCTTTTTCTAATGTTCCATTTTTAGATTTTGTACCTCCATCATATCCACCATGACCAGGGTCTATCAATACTTTATAACTATTTTCATTATTCTCTAAAGCATTTACTCCTGTTGTCCCTAATAAAAAAAATAGTAATGTTATAATAATGCTCTTTAGAAATTTCATAAACTCTCCTCCTAATTTAAGACTTATACATCTATTATGTGATTAAGCATTTTAATTATTCTTGTAATAATTTTTATAAAAAAAGGACTAGATTAACTAGTCCTTAATTATTTCTAAAGTTCACTATCTTCAATAACACTTTCTGCAATATTCTTTGCATGATCACCTATTCTCTCAAAATTAGATATTAAGTCTAAGAATATAGCACCTGCATAAGCATTACACTTTCCATTATATAATCTCTTAATATGTTTCTCACTATATTCTTTCTGTGATGAATCAATTCTTTCCTCAACATTTTCAAGCGTTCTTGCTTTTTTAATATCTCTATTTTCATAACTTTCTATTGCTATTTCTAAAGCTGTTAATGTATAGTTATATATTTCTTCTAATTCCTTAATTGCATCTTCACTATACTGTAACTTCTTATTTGATCTTTGTATTGCAAGATCAGCTATATTTTCAGCATGGTCTCCAATTCTTTCAATATCATTTACTATATAAAAAGTTGATGCAACTATACTTTTTTCTTTATCTGATAATTCACATTTTGATAGTTTTACTAAATATGTTGTTATTTCTTCTTCTAAAGTATTTATTATACTTTCATTCTCATAAACCTTTTTTATCTGCTCTTCATCTTGATTCATAAAAGCACTCATTGATAACTCAAGATTTTGTTTTGCTTTATTTGCCATTCTTATAGTTTCTTTAATAACTTGTCCAGCAGCTATAACTGGTGTTTCAAGTAATCTATCATCAATGTACTTAGGACCAGCTTTTTCAATTTCATCCGTTCCTGGAACTAATTTATTTACTGCAAGAATTAAGTAATTTCTAAGTGGTAACATAATTAATGTATTAGCTATATTAAATACTGTATGTGAATTAGCTATTTGTCTTTGAACATCTCCAGGGCTCATTTGAGTGACAATGTTACCAATAATCCCTAAGAACGGTAAGAAAATTATTGTTCCTCCAACATTAAATATTAAATGTATTAAAGCTGCTTTATGAGCTGTCTTATTTGTTCCTATACTTGCAAGCATTGCTGTTATACAAGTACCAATATTACATCCAAATAATATTGGAAGAGCTGCATCTATATTTATTGCACCTGCTGTAGCAAGAGCTATAAGTATACCAGTAGTTGCTGATGAACTTTGAAGTATTGCTGTTATTGCTGCACCTGCTATAACACCTATAAACATATTATCACTAATCGCTATTACTAATTGTTCAAACATAGGTGATGCAGCAAGAGGCTTCATCGCATCGCTCATCATTCCCATTCCAGTAAATAATATACCAAATCCTAAAATTATATGTCCAATTTCTTTTCTCTTCTGAGCTTTTGCCATCATTACAATAGCTGCACCAACAAAAACAAAAATTGGAGCTATATCATCAAGTTTAAAAGCAACTAATTGAGCTGTTATAGTCGTACCTATATTAGCTCCCATTATTACACCAGCTGCTTGAGCTAAATTCATTAATCCTGCATTAACAAATCCAACTACCATTACTGTTGTTGCACTAGAACTTTGTATTACAGCAGTAACTGCTGCACCAACTAATACTGCAACTAATGGATTTGATGTAACTTTTTCAAGAATCTTTTTCAAACCCTCTCCAGCAGCATTTTCAAGACCATCTCCCATTAATTTCATTCCATAAAGAAATAGTCCTAATCCTCCCATTAAAGTTATAACTGTTGTAACTATAGAATTCAATATTGTTTCCTCCATCTACAATTTATTAATCATCTATTTAAATCATTAATTTTATGACTTAAGTGTACATTATTTATTAACATTTGTTAATATTAATAAATATTTTTTAACGTAGATTTAATATAAGGTTACATTTTCTTACAATTAAAATTTTGTAGAGATATTTATATAAATTGGTACAAAAAAAGAAGTATATACTGAGTATATACTTCTCTTTCCTGATATCCGTACCCCAAATATTATCTCTTTGAGAATTGTGGAGCTCTTCTTGCTTTTTTAAGACCGTATTTCTTTCTTTCAACCATTCTTGGGTCTCTAGTTAAGAATCCAGCTTTCTTTAATTCTGATTTTAAAGCTTCATCTGATTTAACTAATGCTCTAGCTATTCCGTGTCTGATTGCTCCAGCTTGACCTGTGAATCCTCCACCGTGAACATTAACTAATACGTCAAACTTATCTTTAGTTCCAGTTAAAACTAAAGGTTGGTTTACGATAACTCTTAAAGTTTCTAAACCAAAGAAGTTTTCGATTTCTCTCTTATTTATAACTACTTTACCGTTTCCAGGTACTAGTCTTACTCTTGCAACTGATTTCTTTCTTCTACCAGTTCCCATGTATTGAACTTTTGCCATTTTAAATCCTCCTCCCGAGTTTCCGTTATTAGTATCTTAATTCTAATACTTCTGGTTTTTGAGCTTGATGGTTATGCTCTTCGCCTCTGTATACATTTAATTTCTTTAACATTTTTCTTCCTAAAACTCCGCTTGGAAGCATTCTTCTAACTGCTTCTTCAAAAGCGAATTCAGGCTTCTTGTCAAGAACTTCTCTGTATGGAATTTCTTTTAATCCACCAACGTATAAGCTGTGCTTTCTCATCATTTTTTGATCTAACTTCTTACCAGTTAAAACAACTTTTTCAGCATTGATTACGATAACGAAATCTCCGCAGTCAACATTTGGTGTAAATGTTGGCTTATTTTTTCCTCTTAAGATTGAAGCAACTTGGCTAGCAACTCTTCCTAGTGGCTTACCAGCAGCATCAACAACATACCATTTTCTTTCAACTTCTTGTGCTTTTGCAATGTATGATTTCATCTATGTTTCCCTCCTTGAACTTACGATTAGCAATATGTAATATTGCATTTATGTTAAGATCTTTCAAACTAGATCTTATATACATAAATATTCTAACAAACATACACTATTATAATACACGCTTACGGGCGTGTCAATGTATTTATTTAAAATTTTTATATTAATAATAAACTTTTTCTAAAAGAAGCCCATTAGCCGGAACACAAAAACCAGAACGTTCTCTTTTACCTTCATTTATTATTGATTTTATATCATTTGAAGCTATTTTTCCTCTTCCAACTTCAATTAAAGTTCCAACTATTATTCTAACCATATTATATAAAAAACCATCAGCAGTTACATATATCTTTATTATGTTATTATCATTTTCTATATGTAAATCTTTAATGGTTCTAACGGATGTTTTCACAGAACTTCCGCTACTTTTAAAAGCACTAAAATCATGAGTTCCTATAAAATAATTACAGGCTTTCTTCATTTCTTCTATATTCAATACTTCTCTTACATGATAAGAATAATTTCTATATAAAGAAACCTTCTCAAATCTGTTTATAATAGTATAACAATATGTTTTTCCTTTGCTATCATATCTTGCATGAAACTCTTTGTCTACTTCTTCTGATTTTATTATGGCTATATCATCTGGAAGCTTTGTATTTATAGCTTCTCTAAACTTATCTGCTGGAACTCTACTATCTGTTAAGAAATTAGCTACCATACCTTTTGCGTGAACCCCTGAATCTGTCCTAGAACTTCCTATTAATGAAACTTCTTTCTTTACAATTTTTTGTATAGCTTTTTCTAATACTTCTTGAATAGTTTTACTATTATTCTTTTGTTTTTGCCATCCAAAATAATTTGTTCCGTCATATTCTATTGTAAGCTTTATATTTTTCATCTAAAATCACCTTTACTAGTAAATTCTAATAATTATACTAATTATAAATAAAACACCAAATATAACCCATGCTATAAAATCATTTTTAGTAAACTTTAATTGCTTCATTCTAGTTCTTCCTGAGCCACCTCTATAACATCTTGCTTCCATAGCCATAGCAAGTTCATCAGCTCTTCTAAACGAACTAATAAATAAAGGTACTAAAAGTGGTATTAAACTCTTTGCTTTTTGAATTATTCCACCTGATTCAAAATCTGCTCCTCTAGCTTTTTGCGCTTTCATTATTTTATCCGTTTCATCCATTAATGTTGGTATAAATCTTAATGCTATAGTCATCATCATAGCTAATTCATGTGCTAATTCTTTTCCTATAGGTCTAAGCAGTCTTTCTATACCGTCTGTTAACTCTATAGGTGATGTTGTTAAAGTAAGAAGTGAAGTTCCAACAACTAAGAATATTAATCTAAGAGCCATAAATACAGCAGTTCTAACGCCCTCTGTATAAATTTTCAAAAATCCAAAATGGAATAATAAAGTATCTTCAGTTCCTCTTATCATAAATATATTAAGTATTGATGTAAATACAACTAAAAAAATAATTGGTTTTAATCCCTTTAATATAAATTTTGGTGGCACCTTTGAATTTATAATCACTGCTGCAATAAAAGCTACAACAAAAATATACCCCACAAACTTATCTATTATAAATAAAGATACTATAAAAAGTAATGATATTAATATCTTTGTTCTAGGGTCTAATTTATGTGTAAATGATTCTCCTGGTACATATTGCCCTATAGTTATATCTTTTATCACCTATTTCACTCCCTCACTATTTTTATTATTTTTAAATATCTTTAATAATTCTTTTTTGCACTGCTCTATTGTATACACTTCATCACTTACATTAAACCCTTTATTTCTAAGTTCTCTCATAAGATAAGTAACTTGTGGTACACCAAGTCCTATCTTTTCTAGTGTATCAACTTCTTTAAAAACTTCTGAAGGAGTACCTTGTAAAGCTACCTTTCCTTTATTCATAACTATTACTTTTTCTGCTATTTTAGCTACATCTTCCATACTATGACTTACAAGTATTATTGTCATATTATATTTTTCATGAAGAATCTTTATCTGATCTAATATATCATCTCTTCCCTTCGGGTCTAACCCTGCTGTAGGCTCATCCAAAATTAAAATTTTTGGTTCCATAGCTACAACTCCTGCTATAGCTACTCTTCTCTTCTGACCTCCACTTAAATCAAATGGAGACTTATTCTTATAAAACTCATAATCAAGACCAACCATTTCCATTGATTTTATTACACGTCTATGTATCTCATCTTTATCTAAACCTAAATTTGTAGGACCATATGATATATCCTTTTCAATGGTTTCCTCGAATAATTGGTATTCCGGATATTGAAATACCAAACCAACCTTTTTTCTAACATCTGAAAGCTTCACACCTTCTTTTGTTATATCATCACCATCTACAATAATTTTACCTGATGTTGCTTCTAATAATCCATTCATATGTTGTATTAATGTTGATTTTCCTGAACCAGTATGACCTATTAAAGCAACAAATTCCCCATCTTTTATATCTATATTTACATCATCTAATGCTTTTTTTTCAAAAGGCCCATTTTGCATATATACATGTGTTAAATTCTCTATTTTAATTGACATAACGCATTCACCATCTCATCTACATTTATTATTTTGCTATCTAAATTTATACCTTCTTTTAATAATTCATAACTTAACTCTGTTACTTGTGGCACATCTAACCCAATTTTTTTCATAAGCTCTACTTTTGAAAAAACCTCTTTTGGAGTTCCACCCATAATAAGCTTCCCATCGTCCATAACTACCATTCTATCAGCTTCAGCAGCTTCATCCATATAATGAGTTATTAAAACGATTGTAATACCATATTCTTTATTTATCTCTTTTATATTCTTTATAACTTCTTTTCTGCCTGATGGATCAAGCATTGCTGTTGGTTCATCAAATATTATACATTCAGGCTTCATAGCTAATATTCCTGCTATAGCAACCCTTTGTTTTTGTCCTCCTGATAAAAGGTGCGGAGCGTGTCTTTTATATTCACTCATTCCAACCTTTTCTAAACTTTCATCAACACGTTTTCGTATTTCTTTAGGATCTATTCCTAAATTCTCAGGTCCAAAGGCTACATCTTCCTCAACTATTGTTGCTACCATTTGATTATCTGGATTTTGAAATACCATACCAGCCTTAGCTCTAACATCCCATATTCTCTCTTCATCCTTTGTATTAATTCCATCAACATAAACAACACCATCTGTAGGTAAAAGTAAAGCATTCATATGTTTAGCAAGCGTTGATTTACCTGAACCATTATGTCCTAATACAACTAAAAATTCACCCTTTTTAACTGTTAAATCAACACCATTAATAGCATATTTTTCAATACCCTCTTCATGTGATGTATACTTAAAAACTAAATTCTCACATTTTATCATTTCTTGACTCATTTGGTCCTCCATAAAATTATATTAACTATTATTTTATTTGCTATTTAAATAATATACTATATACAAGTGTAATTTAAATGTATATACATTTAAGAATATTATATACCATAAATTTCAACTTTCAACTGTATTCAGAATATTTAAATCATTACACCTCTATATAATTTACTTTTATATATAACAAAACGGGGACTAAGATCACATCTTAATCCCCATCAAAATGATTAAACTAATTCAAGTATAACCATTTCTGCTCCGTCTCCTCTTCTAGGACCTTTTTTATACATTCTTGTATATCCACCGTTTCTTTCAGTGTATTGTGGAGCTATATTATCAAATAAATGTTTTACTACAGCTTCTTCTTGAACAAAAGCTAATACTTGTCTTCTAGCGTGAAGATCTCCTCTTTTAGCAAGAGTGATCATTTTTTCAGCTAAACTTCTAGTTTCTTTTGCTCTAGTTTCAGTTGTTTCAATCTTACCATGCTTTAAAAAACTAGTTACTAAGTTTCTTAGCATAGCTCTTCTTTGGTCTGATGAAAGACCTAACTTACGATTAACTGCCATGGATTTACCTCCTTACTCGTCGCCTAGCTTTAAGCTTAAGCCTAACTCTTTAAGCTTCTTTTCAACTTCTTCTAAGGATTTCTTTCCTAGATTTCTTACCTTCATCATATCATCCATTGATCTGTTAGCAAGTTCTTGAACTGTATTTATACCAGCTCTCTTTAAACAGTTATATGATCTAACTGATAAGTCAAGCTCTTCTACAGTCATCTCTAGTACTTTTTCCTTTTTATCTTCTTCTTTTTCTATCATAATTTCAACATCATTAGTCTCATCTGTTAATGACATGAATAATTTAAAATGTTCTATTAAGATTTTAGCTGATAAGCTTATAGCTTCATCAATCTTTATAGTTCCATTAGTCCAAATTTCAAGTGTTAACTTATCGTAATCAGTAATTTGACCAACTCTAGTATTTTCTACTTTAAAGTTAACTCTCTTAACTGGTGTATATATTGAATCAACAGCTATTGCTGATATTGGTAGATCTTCACTCTTATTTTTATTTTGAGTAACATATCCTCTACCTCTGTTTACAGTTAACTCCATATAAAGTCTTCCGTCGTTGTCTAAAGTTGCTATATGTAAATCTTTATTAACAACCTCAACATCTCCATCAGTTTTTATATCTGCTCCTGTAACAACACCAGGTCCCTTTGCATCTATATATATAGTTTTTGGACCTTCACCATTCATTCTTAAAGCTAAAGCTTTAATGTTAAGAATTATTTCTGTAACATCTTCTTTAACTCCTTGTATTGTAGAAAACTCATGAAGTACACCATCAATTTTAACTGAAGTAGTTGCAACTCCAGGTAATGATGATAATAATATTCTTCTTAGGGCATTTCCTAATGTAATACCATATCCTCTTTCTAATGGTTCAACAACGTACTTACCATAAGTACCGTCTTCATTTGCCTCTACACATTCAATTATTGGCTTTTCGATTTCTAACATACGAACCCTCCTTATTTTTAAAATGGCAACCTTATTCTGAGGGCAACTGATTCTATATTTGTTATAAATTTATATTTCTAACAAATACTACAATTATTTGCTGTATAACTCAACGATAAGAGTTTCATTAACTGGTACGTCAATATCTTCTCTTGTTGGTTCAGCAACTACTTTGCCTTCGTAGTTTTCAACGTTAGCTTCTAACCATTTTGGTAAAGTCTTTGGATTTTCAACGAAAGTTTTGAACTTTTCGCTTCCTCTACTCTTTTCAGCAACAGTTATTACATCGTTAACTGATACTCTGTATGAAGGAATGTCAACTCTCTTACCATTTACTAAGAAATGTCCGTGGTTAACTAATTGTCTTGCTTCTTTTCTTGAAGCTCCGTATCCTAATCTATAAACAACGTTATCTAATCTTAATTCTAATAACATTAATAAGTTTTCACCAGTGATACCCTTCATGTGTTCAGCCTTTTCATAGTATGATCTGAATTGACCTTCTAACACTCCGTATATTCTTCTAGCTTTTTGCTTTTCTCTAAGTTGTACACCATAGTTAGATAATTTCTTTCTAGCTGCTCCGTGTTGTCCTGGTGCATAACTTCTTCTTGTGAAAGCACATTTATCTGTATAACATCTATCCCCTTTAAGGAATAATTTCATGCCTTCTCTTCTACATAATCTACATGTAGCTCCAGTATATCTTGCCATTAATTACACCTCCTGTATGAATCAAATACTAGACTCTTCTTCTTTTTGGTGGTCTACATCCGTTGTGTGGGATTGGAGTAACATCTTTTATTAAAGTTACTTCTAATCCTGCTGCTTGTAATGATCTGATTGCTGCTTCTCTTCCAGCACCAGGTCCTTTTACATATACTTCAACGCTCTTTAAACCGTGTTCCATTGCTGCATTAGCTGCAGTTTCTGCTGCCATTTGTGCTGCGAATGGTGTACTTTTTCTTGATCCTCTGAAACCTAGAGCTCCAGCACTTGACCATGATAACGCATTTCCTTGAGCGTCTGTTAAAGTAACTATTGAATTGTTGAAAGTTGACTTGATATGTGCTGCACCATGTTCAACATTTTTTCTATCTTTTCTTCTTCTAGTTTTTTTAACCTTTGCCATTGCTTTCCCTCCTAACTATTTCTTTTTGTTTGCAATAGTCTTCTTTGGACCTTTTCTTGTTCTTGCATTAGTCTTAGTTTTTTGTCCTCTTACTGGAAGACCTTTTCTATGTCTAATTCCTCTATAACATCCAATTTCTACTAATCTCTTGATGTTTAAAGCTACTTCTCTTCTTAAGTCTCCTTCGATAGTAAGATCCTTAATGTAAGTTCTTAAAGCATTAACTTCATCTTCAGTTAAATCCTTAACTCTTGTGTCTGGATTTATTCCTGTAGCTGCTAATATTTTATGAGAAGTAGATAATCCTATTCCATAAATATAAGTTAAACCTATTTCAACTCTTTTTTCTCTTGGTAGGTCTATACCTGCTATTCTTGCCATTAAAATTTACACCTCCTGGTAATTGAAATGCCTAAAAATTTATTATCTTCAATCTTTGAAGATATGAATATATATAATAAAATTTTAGGTAATAGAGAAAATTTTCTCTATTATCAGCCGCTCCTAAAATCTAATTATTTAATTAAATGCCTATATAATGATATTTGACTTTGACAAAAAAGTCAATAAATTTTAAATACCTAATCTGTATTTTTTGTCTAATATTTATCTATATTAGCCTTGTTTTTGCTTGTGCTTTGGATTTTCACAGATTACCATTACTCTTCCTTTTCTTTTAATTACTTTGCACTTTTCGCAAATAGGCTTAACTGATGGTCTTACTTTCATCGCTAACCCTCCTTGTAATATTTGATAGACTATCCTATCTTATTTTGCTCTCCAAGTAATTCTACCTTTTGTTAAGTCATATGGAGAAAGCTCCACTGTAACTTTATCACCAGGTAAAATTCTTATGAAGTTCATTCTTAATTTTCCTGATATATGTGCTAGAATTTTGTGCCCACTTTCAAGTTCAACTTGGAAGTTAGCATTAGGTAAGGATTCTAAAACGACTCCTTGCATTTCTATAACATCATCTTTTGACATAAGGTAATCAACCCTCCTTAACAATGCCTTTTAATTTTAAAAATCTCTTAATTTTTAAGTCAGTATCTTTCCTATCGCTGACAATGGCTGATTTTATTTCTTCATCTATATCTTCCAAAATTCTCAAATGCTTAACCTGTTTTTTCTTAGGTTTATTGATTGTTTTTGTATCACCATTTGATAATAACACAAACTTATCATCAATTACATCTATTATTATATATAAATGATTTTTATCTCTACCAGCTAAAGAAAGTACTACCTTCCCAATCAAGTCATTGTTTTGCAAATTTTTCACCTCGATGATTACCTTAGCAATAAACTGCTCCAATAACTTAAGCAAATTTATAACTAAGCAACACTTTATTTAACTAGTGTTAATATTTCGGGACCATCTGGTAAAATTGCAACTGTATTTTCGTAATGTGCTGACAGTTTTCCATCACTTGTTACAACCGTCCAATTATCTTTTAAAGTTCTTACTCTAAAGGATCCTTCATTAACCATTGGTTCTATAGCTAAAACCATGCCCTTTGTAAGTATTGGACCTCTACCTGGTCTACCGAAATTTGGTACTTCAGGATCTTCATGTAGATCTCTGCCTATCCCGTGTCCTACAAAACTTTTCACAACTGAAAATCCATTTGATTCAACATAATTTTGTATTCCACTAGATATATCTGATAATCTATTTCCAATTTGAGCGAACTTAATTCCCTCAAAGAAACAATCTCTTGTAACTTGTATAAGCTTTTTTGCACTTTCTGAAACATTTCCTACTGGAAAAGTTCTCGCTGCATCTCCATGATACCCATCAATTAAAGCTCCACAATCGATACTGACTATGTCACCATCTTTTAATATGTAACCTCCCGGTATACCATGAACTACTTGCTCATTAACAGAAATGCATAATGTAGCTGGAAAACCATATAATCCTTTGAAAGATGGTATAGCTCCTTGCTCTATTATAAACTTTTCTGCTATTGTATCCAATTCTTTAGTGCTTATACCTGGTTTTATATTTTTTTCTAATAATAGAAGTGTTTCTCCTACTATTTTTCCTGCTTTTCTCATCAGGTTAAGTGCTAAATCATCTTTAATTTCAATCATTATTTAGCGCTTCCTAATATATCGCATATACTTTCAAATACTTCATTAATGGCTTTTGTTCCATCAACTGTTGAAAGTAAATTCTTTTCTCTGTAAAAATCAATTAGTGGTTGAGTTTGCTTTTCGTATACGTCAAGTCTTTCTTTTACAGTTTCTTCTGTATCATCTTTTCTTTGTACTATATCACTACCACAAAGATCACATTTTCCTTCAACCGCTGGTGGATTGAACTTAACGTGATAACTTGCTCCGCATGCTGGGCATACTCTTCTTCCAGTCATTCTTTCTAGTATGAATTCACTTGGAACTTCAATACATAGCGCTGTATCTAATCCCTCATTTCTACTATCTAAGAACTCTTGTAGAGCTTCAGCTTGAGCAACTGTTCTTGGAAAACCATCTAATAGGTATCCATTTTTACAGTCTTCTTCTTGAAGTCTATCTTTAACCATATCTATAGTTACTGAATCCGGTACTAATTGCCCGTTATCCATATATTTTTTAGCTTCAATTCCTAAAGGAGTATTTTCTGAAATATTCTTTCTAAAAATATCTCCTGTTGAAATATGTGGAATTGAATATCTATTACTAATTGATTTTGCCTGTGTTCCTTTTCCTGCTCCAGGAGGACCTAGTAAAATAATTTTCACGGGCATCATCTCCATTATTTAATCTTATTTAAGAAATCCTTTGTAGTGTCTCATTATCATTTGTGATTCTAGTTTTCTTGTGAAATCTAGAGCAACACTCACTACAATAAGAAGTGCTGTTCCCCCAAATTGTATTCCTTTGAATGCAGTATAGTTATTTATAACTATTGGTGTTACAGCAAGTAGTGCTGCAAATATTCCACCTATGAAAGATACTCTATTAAGAATACTTTCAAAGTATAAAGTTGTAGGCTCACCTGGTCTAATACCCGGTATAAATCCAGCAGATTTATGCAAGTTCTCTGACATTTCTTCTGGTTTAAATGTAACTTGAGTATAGAACCATGTAAAGAATATAGTTAATATTGAATAAACGATTGGATACATCCAAGTTTTGCTATTAAATATACTCCAAGGACTACTAGTAACCCATTTTGCCCATTCATGTTGTGGAAAGAATCCAGCAATTGTTGGTAGGAATTGCATTACTGACATAGCAAATATTATTGCTATTACAGCTGATCCTACAATGCTTAAAGGAATATGAGTTGACTGTCCCTTCATAACCTTGTTCCCAACTGCCTTGCCTGCGTATTGCACAGGAATTCTTCTTTCAGCAAGTGAGAAGAATATTACTCCTGCAAGTGTTGCTAAAGCAAACACTATAAATAATGCTATTTCTACAATACTTATTTCTCCTGAGTTTTCTAAAATCATCATAGACTTAAGTGTCATTGGTAATCTAGAAACTATATTTACAAATATTAAGATTGAAACACCGTTTCCAAAACCTTTAACGGTAATTTGGTCTCCTAACCACATACAGAATGTAGATCCAACAACTAATGCTAAAATGACTACTATCATTTGTACAGTTTTCATACCAATGGTTGCTCCCATTTGAGAAATAGTAGCATACATTCCAAATGCAAGAATTACTGCAATTACAATAGATACATATCTAGTAGCATTTTGTATCTTTTTCCTACCTTCTTCACCTTCTTTTTGAAGTTGTTCTAATGAAGGTATCGCGATTGTTAAAAGCTGCATTATAATTGATGCATTGATGTATGGCATTACACCAAGAGCAAAAATACTAAATCTACTGAAGGCTCCTCCTGATATTAAATCATAGAAACCCATCAAATTACCTGATTGAGTTAAACTTTTTAAATAATCAGCGCTAATCCCAGGAACAGGAATATGACTTCCCATCCTAAAGATTGCCACTAAAAATATTGTCCAGTAAAATCTCTTCCTTAACTCAGGTACCTTCCAGGCGTTACGTAGGGTTGATAGCATTCTTATTTCACCTCAACTTTTCCTCCAGCTGCTTCGATTTTTTCGATAGCAGATTTTGAGAACTTACATCCTTTTACAGTTAAGTTCTTTTCTAAGTTTCCGTTTCCAAGAATTTTTACTCCGTCCATAACTTTAGAAATAACTCTTCTTTCTAATAATACTTCTGGAGTAACTTCTGTACCATCTTCGAAGATATTTAATCTATCTACATTAATGCTAACGATCTTTTTAGCGAAGATATTAGTGAATCCTCTCTTAGGAAGTCTTCTGTATAATGGCATTTGACCACCTTCGAATCCTGGTCTAACTCCACCACCTGATCTAGCGTTTTGTCCTTTTTCACCTTTACCAGCGTTTCTTCCTAAACCTGAACCAGTTCCTCTTCCTACTCTCTTAGGAGCTTTTCTGCTTCCAGCTGCTGGTTTTAATTCATGAAGTTTCATACGTCTTGCACCTCCTCTTTATTATACTTCTTCTACTTTTAACATGTAGCTTATCTTTTTGATCATACCATTGATTTGAGGAGTTCCCTCATGCTCTACTGTTTTACCTATTTTCTTAAGTCCAAGGGCATTTGCAGTAGCGATATGGTCTTTTTTTCTACCGATTAAGCTTTTTACAAGAGTAACTCTTAACTTAGCCATGCAATTTCCCCTCCTAACCTAATATTTCTTCAACAGATTTTCCTCTTAATTTAGCAATATCTTCTGCTGTTCTTAAGTTTGCTAATCCGTTGATTGTAGCTTTTACCATGTTGTTAGGATTGTTTGAACCTAATGATTTAGCTCTAACATCCTTTATTCCTGCTAATTCAAGTACAACTCTAGCTGGACCTCCAGCGATAACTCCTGTACCTTCTTTAGCTGGCATGATAAGAACGTCTCCTCTTCCAAATCTTCCGTGGATTTCGTGAGGAACTGTATTTCCTACCATTGAAACTGATACTAAGTTTTTCTTAGCGTCTTCAATTCCTTTTTTAATTGCTTCAGGTATTTCGATAGATTTACCCATTCCAACTCCAACGTGTCCGTTCTCGTCTCCAACAACAACTAGAGCTGCGAATCTGAAGTTTCTACCACCTTTAACAACCTTAGTAACTCTGTTTATGTTAACAACCTTTTCTTTAAGGTCTAGTGTACTAGGATCGATTCTCATTTATTTCCCTCCTCGTTTCTTAGAATTTTAAGCCTGCTTCTCTAGCACCTTCAGCTAATGATTGAACTCTTCCGTGATATACATATCCGCCTCTATCGAAAACAACTTCTGTTAATCCTTTTTCAAGTGCTTTCTTAGCAACTAATTCACCAACTAGTTTAGCGCCTTCTTTATTTCCGCCCTTAGCTGAGAAATCTTTCTCTAAGCTTGAAGCAGCAACTATTGTTACAGCGTTTATATCATCTATTATTTGTGCATAGATATTTTTTTCACTTCTGTATACTGAAAGTCTTGGTCTTTCAGGAGTACCGAAAACTTTCTTACGCACTCTTAAGTGACGTCTCTTTCTGCTAGCTTTTCTGTCTGCTTTTTTGAACATATAAAGCTCACTCCTTTCTTTTATTACTTACCAGTTTTACCTTCTTTACGTCTGATAACTTCGTCTTCGTATCTTATACCTTTACCCTTGTATGGTTCTGGTTTTCTCCATTTTCTTATTTGAGCTGCTGCTTCTCCAACTTTTTGCTTGTTGATTCCTTTTACAACAACTTTTGTAGCTTCAGGTATTTCGATTTCGATACCATCCATAATTTCTATTTCAACTGGATGTGAATATCCAAGGTTCATAACAAGTTTATTTCCTTGTTTTTGAGCTCTGTAACCAACACCGTTTAAGATTAAAGTCTTTTGGAATCCTTTTTCAACTCCATTAACCATGTTGTTTATAAGTGCTCTTGTTAATCCGTGAAGAGCTCTGTGCTCTTTAACGTCACTAGGTCTAGTTACAACAACTTCGTTGTTTTCAACCGTAATATTAATGTCTTTGTGCATAGCTTCTACTAACTCACCCTTAGGTCCTTTTACAGTAACAACGTTATCTGGTGTTACTGTAACTGTGATACCAGCAGGGATAGCAATTGGTAATCTACCTACTCTTGACATAATTGCACCTCCTGTTTTTCTCTATCTGCATACATATGTTAAAATCTCTCGATTATATAATCTTATTTAAATACTACCAAACGTAGCAAAGAACTTCTCCACCTACGCCATTCTTTCTAGCTTCTCTATCAACCATTATTCCCTTTGATGTTGAGATAACAGCGATTCCTAAACCATTAAGAACCTTAGGAGTTTCATCCTTCTTGCAGTATACTCTTAATCCTGGTTTTGATATTCTCTTTAATCCAGTGATTACTCTTTCATTGTTAGCTCCATACTTAAGAGTTATTCTTAACATTGGAACTACTCCATCATTGTATTCATCAATTTCTTTGATGTATCCTTCTTGTAATAATATATTTGCAACGGCCTTCTTTACATTTGATGAAGGTACCTCTACTACTTCATGTTTAACAGCATTTGCGTTTCTTATACGTGTTAGCAAATCTGCTATAGGATCTGTCATAACCATTTAATGTGCCTCCTTTCACTATATCTTCAGTATTACCAACTTGCTTTTTTACAACCAGGGATTTGGCCTTTATATGCAAGTTCTCTGAAACAGATACGGCATATACCGAATTTCTTTAATACAGAATGTGGTCTTCCGCATATTCTGCATCTAGTATAAGCTCTTGTCTTATACTTAGGTGTTTTATTCCACTTTTCTATCATCGCTTTACGTGCCATCTTTATCCCTCCTTATTGTTGAGCAAATGGCATGCCAAGGAATCTTAATAATTCTCTTGCTTCTTCGTCAGTGTTTGCTGTTGTAACGAAGATAATATCCATTCCTCTTACTTTGTCGATTTTATCGTACTCTATTTCTGGGAATATTAATTGTTCTTTAATTCCTAGTGAGTAGTTTCCTCTTCCATCAAATGATTTAGCTGAAACTCCTCTGAAATCTCTAACTCTTGGTAAAGCAATTGACATTAACTTGTCAGCAAATTCATACATATTTGCCTTTCTTAATGTAACTTTACATCCTAATGCCATATTTTCTCTAATCTTAAAGTTAGCAACTGATTTCTTAGCTCTTGTTAATATAGGCTTTTGTCCTGATATTAATGTTAAATCGCTAACAGCTGATTCTAAAACTTTTTGATTGTCCTTAGCTTCACCAACTCCCATGTTGATTACTATCTTTTCAAGTCTTGGGACTTGCATTATATTTTTATATCCAAACTTTTCTATCATAGCTGGAATTATTTCTTTTTCATACTTTTCTTGAAGTCTTGTCATATTGTTAACCTCCTTTCAGTTTTTAGAATGTTTCTCCGCACTTCTTGCATACTCTAACCTTAGAACCATCTTCTAAGATTCTATTGCTAATTCTAGTAGCTTTTTTGCACTTTGTACAATATAACATTACTTTTGAGCTGTTTATTGCAGCTTCTTTTTCGATTATAGCACTTTCAGCTTGAGTTCTACCTGCTTTTTGGTGCTTCTTTACTATATTAACTCCTTGAACTAGTACTTTACCAGTTTTTGGGTATACCTTTAAAACTTCACCTGTTTTACCTTTATCTTTTCCTGATATAACTACAACTGTGTCGTTCTTTCTTACATGGATTTTCAAATCAGCCACCTCCTCTTATAGAACTTCTGGTGCTAATGATAATATCTTATTAAATTCTTTATCTCTTAGCTCCCTAGCAACAGGTCCGAAGATACGTGTTCCTCTTGGTTGCTTATCATCTTTTATTATAACTGCAGCATTCTCATCAAATCTTATGTATGATCCATCTGCTCTTCTTAATCCTTTTACTGATCTAACAATAACAGCTTTAACAACGTCACCTTTTTTAACAACTCCGCCTGGTGTTGCACTTTTAACGCTGGCAACTATTATGTCTCCAATGTTACCGTACTTTCTCTTAGATCCGCCTAATACTCTGATACACATTATTTCCTTAGCGCCTGAGTTATCAGCAACTTTTAATCTAGTTTGTTGTTGTATCATTAGATTACCCTCCTTTCAGTCTTTAAGCTATATTACTTAGCTTTTTCAACTATCTCAACAAGTCTCCATCTCTTATCCTTTGATAAAGGTCTTGTTTCCATTATTAATACTCTATCGTTAACTTTAGCTTCATTATTTTCATCATGAACTTTGAATTTAGTTGTTCTGTTAACAGTTTTTCCGTATAGTGGATGTCTTACTTTAGTTTCGATTGCAACTACTATAGTCTTATCCATTTTATCGGAAACAACTCTTCCAACTTTCTTTTTTCTTAGTCCTCTTTCCATTAAGGCTTACCTCCTTCCAGATCTACTGTTCAACAACCCTTAACTCTTCTTCTCTTAAGATGGTCTTTATTTGGGCTATAGATTTCTTTACTTCTCTTATTCTCATAGGATTTTCTAATTGTCCTGTAGCTAATTGGAATCTTAAGTTGAATAATTCAGCCTTAAGTTCAGCTAATTTAGCTTTTAAATCTTGAGGATTACTTGCTCTTAAATCTTTTAATTCTCTAGCCTTCATTATTCTTCACCACCCATTTCCTCAAAATCTCTTCTTGTAACAAACTTAGTTTTTACAGGAAGTTTGTGTGATGCAAGTCTCATAGCTTCTCTTGCAACTTCTTCATTAACTCCAGATAATTCGAATAATACTCTACCTGGTTTAACTACTGCAACCCAGTACTCTGGTGAACCTTTACCTGAACCCATTCTTGTTTCAGCTGGTTTTTCAGTAACTGGCTTATCTGGGAAAATCTTTATCCAAAGTTTTCCTCCTCTTTTAATGTATCTATTTATAGCAATTCTGGCAGCCTCTATTTGGTTGCTTGTGATCCATCCACAAGTTGTAGCTTGAATACCGAAATCTCCATAAGCTAGGAAATTTCCTCTTGTTGCTTTACCTTTCATTCTACCACGTTGTACCTTACGATGCTTTACTCTTTTAGGCATTAACATGATTAATTCCTCCTTTCTTAACTCTTATGCGTTAGCTTCTTCTTTCTCAACTTTTTTAGTTGGAAGAACTTCTCCATTATAAACCCAAACTTTAACTCCGATTTTTCCGTAAGTTGTATCTGCTTCAGCAAATCCATAATCGATATCTGCTCTTAAAGTTTGTAGTGGAATTGTACCTTCATGATATTGCTCAGTTCTAGCTATTTCAGCTCCACCAAGTCTTCCTGAACAAGCAGTTTTAACTCCTTTAACTCCTTGCTTCATTCCTCTTTGGATAACTTGCTTCATAGCTCTTCTGAATGATATTCTCTTTTCTAATTGTGCAGCTATATTTTCTGCCATTAATTGTGCATCAGCTTCAACATTCTTAACTTCAACGATGTTTATTAAGATGTTCTTTCCTGATATAAACTTAGCAAGCTTTGTTTTTAAAGCTTCTATACCTGCACCACCTTTACCGATGATTACTCCTGGTTTAGCAGTATATATGTTTAACTTAACTCTTTTTGCTGCTCTTTCAATTTCAATCTTTGAAATTCCAGCAGTGAAAAGTTCTTTTTTAACGAATTCTCTGATCTTGTTATCTTCTATTAGATTGTCAGCAAAATCTTTCTTGTTAGCGTACCATTTTGCATCCCATCCCTTGATAACACCTACTCTAAGTCCGTGAGGATGTACTTTTTGACCCACTTCGATTTCCCTCCTTCTTCTATCTTTCTCTTACAACTATTGTAATGTTGCTTGTTCTCTTATTGATTCTGAATGCTTTACCGTGATCCATTGGTCTAAATCTCTTTAGTGTTGGACCTTGACCTACGTATGCTTCTGCTACATATAATCTATCAGCTTCTAATCCATTATTGTTTTCTGCGTTTGCAACAGCTGATTTTAACACTTTGTTAATAGCTACTGCTGCTTCTCTTGGAGTGTATTGTAAAATAGCACTTGCTTCTCTTACATCTTTTCCTCTTATTAAATCAAGAACAGCTCCTACCTTTACTGGAGACATTCTTACATATTTAGCTATAGCTCTAGCTTCCATTTATGATCCTCCTTTCCAGGCTCTTACTACTTTCTTTTTGATGATTTATCATCATGTCCTTTGTATGTTCTAGTTAGTGAAAATTCTCCTAACTTATGTCCTACCATATCCTCTGAAATGTAAACTGGGATATGCTTTCTTCCATCATGAACAGCTATTGTGTGTCCTATCATTTGTGGAAAAATTGTTGAACTTCTTGACCAAGTTTTAACAACTTTCTTTTCTCCGTTAGCGTTCATTTCTTCTATTTTCTTTAAAAGTCCTGCATGGACGAAAGGTCCTTTTTTGATTGATCTACTCACTATATTTGCCTCCCTTCATTTCTTAGGCTCTAGCCTTGAAGAGAATGAATATTCTCTTCAAACTACTTCTTATTTCTACCCTTAATAATTAACTTATCTGAGTATTTTTTAGTTTTTCTAGTCTTGTATCCAAGAGCTGGTTTACCCCATGGAGTCATTGGACTTGGTCTACCTACTGGTGACTTACCTTCTCCACCACCGTGAGGGTGATCGCAAGGATTCATTACTGAACCTCTAACTGTAGGTCTTATTCCCATGTGTCTCTTTCTTCCAGCTTTACCTATTTTAACGATATCGTTAGTAGCATTTGATACAACACCGATTGTAGCTCTACATTCAATTCTAACATATCTCATTTCACCTGAAGGTAATCTTAATGTAGCATACTTACCTTCTTTAGCCATTAATTGTGCTGATAAACCAGCAGCTCTTACTAATTGAGCTCCCTTACCAACTTGTAATTCGATATTGTGGATGAATGTACCAACTGGGATATTAACTAATGGTAATGCGTTACCTGGTTTAATATCTGCTTCTGGTCCTGATACAATTGTATCTCCAACTTTTAATCCTGCAGGAGCGATTATGTATCTCTTTTCTCCATCTGCGTATACAACTAATGCAATGTATGCTGTTCTATTTGGATCGTATTCTATAGTAGCAACTTTTGCTGGAATACCATCCTTATTTCTCTTGAAATCTATTATTCTGTATTTTCTTTTAGCTCCACCACCGTGGTGTCTTACAGTTATTTTACCTTGTGCGTTTCTACCACCAGTCTTCTTTAAAGAAACTAATAATGACTTCTCAGGTACATTTGTAGTTATTTCTTCAAATGTTGGCATAGTCATATTTCTTCTTGATGGTGTCATAGGTCTAAATGTTTTAACTGCCATTTAAATTCCCTCCTTCTTTCAGCTTATCTGGTGCCTTAGCACCAATAAATCACCTTATTGACGTCTATTGCATTCCTTCGAAGAATTCAATAGTGCTGCCTTCAGCTAATGTAATGATTGCCTTCTTAAAGTCAGCTCTCTTTCCTACATGTACGCCCATTCTCTTAGTTTTTCCCATAGTTCTTGAAGTAGCTACGTTAGAAACTTTAACGTTGAATACTTCTTCAACAGCTCTCTTTATTTGAGACTTGTTAGCATTGATATGAACTATGAAAGTGTACTTATTTTCTGCCATTGCTGCCATACTCTTTTCAGTAATAACAGGCTTTCTTATGATATCATGGCTTGTTAATTTCATTATGCGTACACCTCCTCAATCTTTGATACAGCATCTTTAGTCATAACTACTTTTTCAAACTTAAGTAAGTCATAAACGTTGATGTTGTTTGCAGGCATAACTGCTACTCCTTCAATGTTTCTTGCTGATTTATAAACAACTTCGTTTGATTCAGCTGTTATAATTAAAGTCTTTTTAGCTTCCATTGCGTTTAACATGTTAACTACATTTTTAGTTTTTATTGAATCGAATGCTAAATCTTCAACAACAACCATTTGTCCGTCTTGAACTTTGCTTGTTAATGCTGATAACATAGCAACTTTCTTCATGCTCTTTGGTATAGCCATTCTATAATCTCTTGGCTTTGGTGCGAATACAATACCACCTTTGATCCATTGTGGAGCTCTGATTGAACCTTGTCTTGCTCTACCAGTTCCTTTTTGTCTCCAAGGCTTGATTCCGCCTCCTCTAACTTCAGCTCTAGTTTTAGCTGATTGAGTTCCTTGTCTCTTATTAGCTAATAATGCAACAACAACTTGGTGCATAGCATTTTCATTTACTTCAACTGCGAATATATTTTCGTTTAATTGGAAATCTCCAACTTGTTTACCTTCTTTATTAAATAATCCTACTGTAGGCATTCCTGCTTCCTCCTTTCCTTAAGAAATTAAGCCTTAACTGTATTTCTTATTACTACTGTGCTCTTATTTGGACCTGGAATTCCACCCTTAATTAATATTAAGTTCTTTTCTGCGATAACTTTAACTACTTCTAAGTTTAACACTGTAGTGTTAGCAGCTCCCATATGTCCTGGCATCTTTTTATTTTTGAATGTTCTTGATGGGTCTGAAGCAGCTCCCATTGAACCTGGTGCTCTCTTAAATTTTGAACCGTGTGACATAGGTCCTCTTTGTTGGTTCCATCTTTTGATAACACCTTGGAATCCCTTACCTTTAGAAACTCCTGATACATCTACTTTATCTCCTACTGCAAATAAGTCAGCCTTTATTTCTTGACCTACTTCATATGCACTAGTGTCTTCTAATCTGAATTCTTTAAGAGTTCTTCTTAATGAAACTCCTGCTTTTGCGAAGTGTCCTTTAGCTGGTTTGTTAACTAACTTTTCTCTTACATCTCCAAAACCAACTTGTATTGCATCATAACCGTCATTTTCAACAGTTTTCTTTTGAGTTACAACACATGGACCTGCTTCTACAACTGTTACAGGAAGAACTTTACCATTTTCATCAAAAATTTGAGTCATTCCTATTTTTTTACCAATTATAGCTTTTTTCATGTATCTACACCTCCCAAACTTATTAGCGGATTGCCTTGCAATCATAATAGTTCAATGTCTTTATTATAATTTGCTATTATAGCTTTATTTCTATATCTACACCTGCTGGTAGATTTAATCTCATTAATGCATCAACAGTTTTTGGTGATGGATTAACGATATCTATAAGTCTCTTATGAGTTCTAATTTCGAATTGCTCTCTTGAGTCCTTATATTTGTGAACTGCTCTTAATATAGTAACAACATCTTTTTCAGTTGGTAGTGGTACTGGACCTGCAACCTTAGCTCCTGTTGATTTAGCAGTTTCAACGATTTTTTCTGCTGATTGATCTAATATTGTATGATCAAAAGCTTTTAATCTAATTCTTATTTTTTGTTTTGACATCTTGGTTTCCCTCCTTTTCATGTACGCTTTACTTCTAACGCACAACAGCGGTTCTTCTATAAACTGTTCCTGGTGTTTCATACTTTTTGAACAAAATTATAGAATCCCTGTCGTCGGATTCTAGATCCTGACATACTCATCAAGAATTACCCGGAAGTCCGGCAACCTCTTGATTCATCGCCGCATGCTTCACAACTTCTACATTATACTATGATTTTATCCACTTTTCAAGTAATTTTTATCACATTTTATGTAATTTATTTTCCCGTGTTAGAATTAGTTCGCTTTTTATATTTTAATAGTATTTTATACAAATAGCAAGTATTTTCTTAAAGTAAATTTTACTATCTCTATGTAAACTTTTAAACAATATTACTATAATTTTATCCAAAACAAAATATTTTAAAACATAAAAAAAATAGTGAAGGACGTCTCCTTCACTATTTTATATAAAAGATTTATTACTATTCGATTATGCTAGTAACAACTCCTGAACCTACAGTTCTTCCACCTTCTCTGATTGCGAATCTTAATCCTTCGTCCATTGCTACTGGATTGATTAATTCAACGTTCATGTCGATGTGGTCTCCTGGCATTACCATTTCCATTCCTTCTGGTAATTTGATTGATCCTGTTACGTCAGTTGTTCTGAAGTAGAATTGTGGTCTGTATCCATCAAAGAATGGAGTGTGTCTTCCACCTTCTTCTTTTTTAAGTACGTATACTTGACCTACGAACTTTTTGTGTGGGTTAACTGAACCAGGTTTAGCTAATACTTGACCTCTTTCGATTTCAGTTCTTTGAACCCCTCTTAATAATGCTCCGATGTTATCTCCAGCTTGCGCTTCGTCTAGTAACTTTCTGAACATTTCGATTCCTGTAACAACAGTTTTCTTGATTTCTTCGCTTAATCCTACGATTTCAACTTCTGCTCCTACATTTAATATTCCTCTTTCAACTCTTCCTGTAGCAACTGTTCCTCTACCAGTAATTGTGAATACATCTTCGATTGGCATTAAGAATGGCTTATCTGTTGCTCTTTCTGGAGTTGGGATGTAGCTATCTACTGCTTCCATTAACTCTTCGATACATGCGATTGAAGCTTCATCAGTTGGGTTTTCTAATGCTTTTAATGCTGAACCCTTTATTACTGGAATATCATCTCCTGGGAAGTTGTATTCGCTTAATAATTCTCTGATTTCCATTTCAACTAATTCTAATAATTCTTCATCATCAACCATATCAGCTTTGTTTAAGAATACTACGATGTGGTCAACTCCAACTCTTGATGCAAGTAGGATGTGCTCTCTTGTTTGAGGCATTGGACCATCTGCTGCTGAACAAACTAAGATTGCTCCGTCCATTTGTGCTGCTCCTGTGATCATGTTCTTAACGTAGTCTGCGTGTCCTGGACAGTCAACGTGAGCATAGTGTCTGTTTTCTGTTTCATACTCAACGTGTGCTGAGTTGATTGTGATTCCTCTTTCTTTTTCTTCTGGTGCTTTATCGATTTCGTCATATTTGAATGACTCAGCGAATCCTTTGTTTGCTAATACTGTTGTAATAGCTGCTGTTAATGTAGTTTTACCGTGGTCTACGTGACCGATTGTTCCAATGTTAACGTGTGGTTTACTTCTTTCGAATTTTGCTTTTGACATTGTAATTCCTCCTTCATATAAATGACATAAGTCATTATTTAAATCGTAATCTATATCTTAATATTTGGTATGAAATATTTTTAACATAAATATTAAAAATATCTTCAATCTTATTTATTTAATTGAGAGAAACTACTAAAGTAGATCTCTCATATTTGCAATTTTAATCAAGAATTATTTTGCTTTCTTTCCAGCTACTTCTTCTTGAATGCTCTTTGGTACTTCTTCATAATGATCAAATACCATTACATATGTTCCTCTACCTTGAGTTCTTGATCTTAATGCTGTTGCATATCCGAACATTTCTGATAGTGGTACAAAAGCTCTGATAACTTGACGACCATTTCTTTGTTCCATACCTTCGATTCTACCTCTTCTTGAGTTAATATCACCCATTACATCTCCCATGTACTCTTCTGGTACAACTACTTCTACCTTCATTGAAGGTTCAAGTAATGTAGGATCTGCTTTCTTCATAGCATTTTTGAATGCCATTGATCCAGCAATCTTGAATGCCATTTCTGATGAATCGACATCATGGTATGATCCATCGAAACATTTTACTTTGAAGTTTATAGTTGGGAATCCTGCTATAACTCCACTTTCAGCTGCTTCTTGGATACCATTATCTACTGCTGGAATATATTCTCTTGGAATAGCTCCTCCAACGATAGCATTTTCGAATTCATATTCTCCTTCTGTTGGCATCATTTCTATCCAACAGTGTCCGTATTGTCCTCTACCACCTGATTGTCTTACAAACTTACCTTCAGCTTTAACAGCTTTCTTGATAGTTTCTTTGTAAGCAACTTGTGGAGCACCTACGTTACATTCAACTTTAAATTCTCTTTGTAATCTGTCAACGATGATATCTAAGTGTAATTCACCCATACCAGCGATGATTGTTTGACCAGTTTCTTGATCAGTCCAAGTCTTGAAAGTTGGATCTTCTTCAGCTAACTTCGCTAAAGCTATACCCATTTTTTCTTGACCAGCTTTTGTTTTTGGTTCAATAGCTATTGAAATAACTGGTTCTGGGAATTCCATACTTTCTAGTATAATTGGATTTGCTTCATCACATAAAGTATCTCCAGTAGTTGTATTTTTTAATCCAACTATTGCACCTAAGTCTCCAGCTCTTAATTCGCTGATTTCTTCTCTTGAGTTAGCGTGCATTTTAACTAATCTACCAATTCTTTCTTTCTTACCCTTTGTTGAGTTAAGAACGTAAGTTCCACTTTCCATTACTCCTGAGTAAACTCTTGTAAATGCAAGTCTTCCTACGAATGGGTCAGTAGCTATTTTGAATGCTAATGCTGACATTGGAGCATCATCACTAGCTTCTCTTTCTAATTCTACTTCTGGATTATCTACATCGATACCCTTAACTGCTGGAATATCAACTGGTGATGGTAAGTAATCAACAACTAAGTCGATCATTTCTTGAACACCTTTATTTTTGTATGATGATCCACAAATTACTGGTACTATTTCATTATTGATAGTAGCTTTTCTTAAAGCTAATTTTAACTCTTCTTTAGTTAACTCTTCACCATCTAAGTATTTCATCATTAACTCTTCATCAGTTTCAGCAATAGCTTCTATCATCATATTTCTGTATTCTTCAGCTTTATCCTTTAATTCTGCAGGAATTTCTCCTCTTTCGATATCTTTTCCTAAGTCATCTTTGTGGATAAGAGCTACATTTTCCATAAGGTCAATCATACCTACGAAAGTATCTTCTGAACCTATTGGAATTTGTATTGCTACAGCATTAGCATTTAATCTATCTCTTACTGAGTTGATACAAGCATAGAAGTCTGCTCCAGTAGCATCCATTTTATTTACATAAATTGCTCTTGGTACTCCATAATTATCTGCTTGAGTCCAAACTGTTTCAGTTTGTGGTTCAACCCCACTCTTAGCATCTAGTACAGTGATAGCACTATCTAGACATCTTAATGATCTTTCAACTTCAACTGTGAAGTCTACGTGTCCTGGAGTATCGATTATGTTAATTGCATAACCTTTCCATTGACAGAATGTAGCAGCAGAAGTAATTGTTATACCTCTTTCTTGCTCTTGTGCCATCCAGTCCATTTGTGAAGCACCATCATGTGTTTCACCTATTTTGTGTGTTCTACCTGTGTAGAATAATATACGCTCAGTAGTTGTTGTTTTACCAGCATCTATGTGAGCCATAATTCCTATATTACGAAATTTATCTAAAGGAAATTGTCTTGCCACAATAAACTCCTCCTCTCAAATAGTGATTTTAAATTCAACAAAACTGTTTTGGCAAAAGCCAAAACAGTTTTAAAATTAGTATCTGTAGTGAGCAAATGCTTTATTAGCTTCAGCCATTTTATGAGTATCTTCTCTCTTCTTAACAGCTGATCCTGTGTTGTTAGCAGCATCTAATAATTCAGCAGCTAATCTCTCACACATTAACTTTTCTCCTCTTTTTCTAGCAGCAGCTAGTATCCATCTGATACCTAAAGTCTGTCTTCTTTCAGCTCTAACTTCTATTGGAACTTGGTAAGTAGCTCCACCTATTCTTCTTGCCTTTACTTCTAATAATGGCATTACATTGTTCATAGCTTCTTCGAAAACTTCTAATGCATCTCTGCCAGTTTTTTCTGCCATAGTTTCAAAAGCTTGGTAGCATATTTTTTGTGCTACTCCTTTTTTACCGTCAAGCATGATTCCGTTTATTAACTTTGTAACAACCTTTGAGTTGTAAACTGGATCAGCTAAAACGTCTCTTTTTGCTATATGTCCTTTTCTTGGCACTTTTCTTCCCTCCTTAACAATTTGAATTTAAGTTCATCGGTACTCGACAATATTTCATGTCGCAAAGTGCTTCTCTCATCATCTATATAAACTTAATTTATAAATCTATGTAAACTTGAAGATAAGCACTATTTTAATTTAAGAAATCCTATTTTTTAGGTCTCTTAGCACCGTACTTTGATCTTCCTTGCATTCTGTTAGCTACACCAGCACAGTCAAGTGCTCCTCTTACGATATGGTATCTAACCCCAGGAAGGTCTTTTACTCTTCCACCTCTTATAAGAACAACGCTATGCTCTTGTAAGTTGTGTCCTACACCACCAATGTATGCAGTAACTTCGTATCCATTTGTAAGTCTTACTCTTGCAACCTTTCTTAAGGCTGAGTTAGGCTTCTTAGGAGTTGATGTTTTAACAACTGTACATACTCCTCTTTTTTGTGGACAGTTTTTTAATGCTGGAGCTGTTGATTGGTTAACAGCAGCTTTTCTTCCTTTTCTTACTAATTGGCTTATAGTTGGCATTCTTTCACCTCCTGAATTTATTTATCTATATTAAAATTAGATAAGCTTTTTTAAAATTGACTACCTTTTACAAATTTCTTTATAAAAACTTCACGAGGTAAAGTCTAACTTTACCTCTATGAAGTCATGTAGACAATTATTTTGTCGCATATTCATTAAACATACAACACGTATTGTAACATTTAAGAATAAACATGTCAATAAAATTAATTTCTATTCAGCATTTACTATTATTTCTTCTTCTATTTTATTATCTTCAACATCTAGTCTAGCTGATCTATATCTCATCATTCCAGTACCTGCTGGAATTAATTTACCTATTATTACATTTTCTTTTAATCCTACAAGTGGATCAATTTTTCCTTTGATAGCTGCTTCAGTAAGAACTCTTGTAGTTTCCTGGAATGATGCTGCTGATAAGAAACTATCTGTAGCAAGCGCTGCCTTAGTTATACCAAGAAGTACTTGATCTCCTTGAGCTTCTTCTCCACCAAACTCTCTTACTCTTGCATTTTCTTCCTCAAAATCGAAAATATCTATTGTAGTTCCTGGTAGAAGATTTGTATCTCCTGATTCAGTAACCTTTATCTTTCTAGTCATTTGTTTAACAACTACTTCTAAGTGCTTATCGTTGATATCAACACCTTGTAATCTATAAACTTTTTGAACTTCTGATAATAAGTATCTTCTAGCACCATCAACACCTTTTATAGCCATGATGTCATGAGGATTTACAGAACCTTCAGTAATCTCATCTCCAGCTTCAACATATTGATCGTTAGAAACCTTAACTCTTGATCCAAATGGAATATCATAGCTTACTTCTTCTCCATCTGCACCCATTACATATACAGTTCTTTTCTTTTTAGTTTCTTCTATTCTTACATTACCATCAATTTCAGTTACTATAGCAAGACCCTTAGGCTTTCTTGCTTCAAATAATTCCTCAACTCTAGGAAGACCTTGAGTGATATCCCCAGCTGATGCAACACCACCTGTATGGAATGTTCTCATTGTAAGCTGTGTACCTGGCTCTCCGATTGATTGAGCAGCTATTATACCAACTGCTTCACCAATGTTTATTTTTTGACCAGTTGCCATGTTCATACCATAACATTTAGCACAAACACCTATTTTACAATTACATGTAAATACTGATCTTATCTTAACTTTTTTAACACCAGCATCTGATACTTTTTCTGCAAGATCTACATCCATATATTCATCTTTATGAACAAGGATTTCTCCTGTTTCTGGATGTATTATATCTTCTGCTGTATATCTTCCAGTTAATCTTTCTTTTAATTCTTCTATTATTTCGTTACCTTCTCTTATTTCAGTAACTACCATACCTTCATCAGTTCCACAATCATGTTCTCTAACTATAACATCTTGTGATACATCAACAAGTCTTCTTGTTAAATATCCTGAGTCAGCAGTCTTAAGCGCTGTATCAGCATTACCCTTTCTAGCTCCGTGAGTTGATAAGAAGTATTCTAATATATCAAGACCTTCTCTGAATGAAGCTTTAATTGGTAACTCTATAATTTTACCTGATGGACTTGCCATAAGTCCTCTCATACCAGCTAATTGCTTAATCTGTGACTTAGAACCTCTGGCTCCTGAATCAGCCATCATAAATATAGGATTCCATTTATCCAAGCTATCCATTAAGGCATCAGCAACATCTTCTGTTGTCTTAGTCCATTTTTCGATAACTCTTTCATATCTTTCATCTTCTGATATGAAACCTCTTTTATACATTTTTTCAATCTTTTCAACTGTTTCTTCAGCATCTTTTAATAAAACATATTTTTCATCTGGTACTATCATATCTGAAGCAGCAACTGTAACAGCTCCAATTGATGAATAATGATATCCTAATGCTTTTATTCTATCTAACATTATAGAAGTTTTTGTTGAACCATGTTTTCTATAACATCTATCAATAATTTTTCCTAATGACTTTTTAGTTATTAAAAAGTCTACTTCTAAGTTAAACATTTCTTCTGGATTAGTTCTATCAACAAATCCTAGATCTTGAGGAATTGATTCATTAAATATTAACTTACCTACAGTAGTTTTAATAATACCTGACTTCATTTCCCCATTTATTTCTTTAAACATTTTAACAAAAATGTCAGCATGAATTTCTATTGCTTTAACTTGATAAGCCATTATAGCTTCATCTTTTGATGAGAAGTATTTACCGCTACCTTCTGCACCTTCTTTTTCCATTGTCATGTAATATGATCCTAAAACCATATCTTGTGTAGGAACACATACTGGCTTACCATCTGATGGTTTCATTATGTTTCCCGCTGCAAGCATTAAGAATCTAGCTTCAGCTTGAGCTTCAACTGATAATGGTACGTGAACAGCCATTTGGTCACCATCAAAGTCAGCATTATATGCTGTACATACTAATGGATGAAGTTTTATAGCTCTTCCTTCAACTAATACAGGTTGGAAAGCTTGAATTCCTAATCTATGTAGAGTAGGAGCACGGTTAAGTAATACTGGATGATCAGCTATTACTTCCTCTAAAACATCCCAAACTTGTGGCATAACTCTTTCTACCATTCTCTTAGCACTCTTTATGTTGTGTGCTATTCCATCTTGAACTAATTTTTTCATTACAAATGGCTTAAACAGTTCAAGTGCCATTTCTTTTGGAAGACCACATTGATACATTTGTAATTCTGGTCCAACAACGATAACTGATCTACCAGAATAGTCAACTCTCTTACCAAGTAAGTTTTGTCTAAATCTACCTTGCTTACCTTTAAGCATATCTGAAAGAGATTTTAATGGTCTGTTTCCAGGACCAGTAACAGGTCTTCCTCTTCTACCATTATCAATAAGAGCATCTACCGCTTCTTGAAGCATTCTCTTTTCGTTTCTAACGATTATATCTGGAGCTCCTAAATCTAATAGTTTCTTTAATCTGTTATTTCTATTTATAACTCTTCTGTATAAATCATTTAAGTCTGAAGTTGCAAATCTACCACCATCTAATTGAACCATAGGTCTTAAATCAGGTGGGATTACTGGAATAACATTTATAATCATCCATCTTGGATCATTTCCTGATGATCTAAATGATTCAACAACTTCTAATCTTCTTATTATTCTTACTTTCTTTTGACCAGTGCTTTGCTTTAATTCTTCCTTAAGCTCTTTAGTAGTAGTTTCTAAATCTATTTCTCCTAAAAGCTCTTGAATAGCTTCAGCTCCCATTGCTGCTACAAAGCTTTCCTCACCATATTTATCTACAGCTTCCCTATATTCTTTTTCATTAAGAAGTTGTTTCTTTAATAATGGTGTTTCTTTTGGGTCAATTACAACATATGATGCAAAATATAAAATCTTCTCTAAAGATCTTGGTGACATATCAAGTATTAATCCCATTCTTGATGGTATTCCCTTGAAGTACCAGATGTGAGAAACTGGGGCAGCAAGTTCTATATGCCCCATTCTTTCTCTTCTTACTTTAGCTTTTGTAACTTCAACTCCACATCTGTCACAAACTATACCTTTATATCTTACTCTCTTATATTTACCACAATGACATTCCCAATCTTTCATTGGTCCGAATATTCTTTCACAGAATAAACCGTCTCTTTCTGGTTTTAAAGTTCTATAATTTATTGTTTCTGGCTTTTTGACTTCTCCCCTTGACCATTCTCTGATTTGTTCAGGAGATGCTAAACCTATTTGTATGGCATCAAAATTATTTAATTCAAACAAGGGTAATCCTCCCTTCAAAATTAGTGTTCATCGTTAAAATCATCAAGTTCTAAGTTATCTTGAAATTCTTCTAACTGAAAACCGTCAAATTCTTCTTCAATTTCTTCAGGTTCTACTTCTGAAGTATATCCATCTTCTGCATCTACTTCAGTTTGTTTATCTTGAACAAACTCTTCAGTTCCTTCAATATTAACTTCTAAATCCGCTGAATCTTCTTCTTCAGTAAATTCCTTAATTCTTACTTCTTGGTTATCATCATTAAGAACTTTAACATCTAAACAAAGTGCTTGAAGTTCTTTAATAAGAACCTTAAATGACTCTGGAACTCCTGGTTCTGGGATATTTTCTCCCTTAACTATAGCTTCATAAGTCTTAACTCTACCAACAACATCATCAGACTTAACAGTTAAGATTTCTTGTAATGTATGTGCAGCACCATATGCTTCTAGTGCCCAAACTTCCATTTCTCCAAATCTTTGACCACCAAATTGAGCTTTACCTCCAAGTGGTTGTTGAGTAACTAATGAATATGGACCAGTTGATCTTGCGTGAATCTTATCATCAACTAAGTGAGCAAGTTTTAAGATGTACATTATACCAACAGTAACTTCATTATCAAATGCTTCTCCTGTTCTTCCATCATATAAAACAGTTTTTCCATTAGCATTGTATCCTGCATCTACTAAACATTGTTCTATATCTTTTTCTGTAGCTCCATCGAATACAGGAGTAGCAATGTGCCATCCTAATGCACTAGCCGCCCAACCTAAATGAACTTCTAATACCTGACCGATGTTCATACGTGATGGAACCCCTAATGGGTTTAAGCATATTTGAAGTGGTCTACCATCTGGTAAGAAAGGCATATCTTCTTCTGGAAGAACCCTTGAGATAACCCCTTTGTTACCGTGACGTCCAGCCATCTTATCTCCAACTGATATTTTTCTTTTTTGTGCTATATAACATCTTACAAGTTCATTTACTCCTGGATTTAATTCATCACCATTTTCTCTAGTAAATACTTTAACATCTACTATAATACCAGCTTCTCCATGAGGAACTCTTAATGAAGTATCTCTAACTTCTCTTGCTTTTTCTCCAAATATAGCTCTTAATAATCTTTCTTCTGCTGTTAATTCAGTTTCTCCCTTTGGAGTTACTTTACCAACAAGTATATCTCCTGATCTTACTTCAGCACCAATTCTGATTATTCCTCTTTCATCTATATCTCTTAAAGCATCTTCACTTACATTAGGAATATCTCTAGTTATTTCTTCCGGTCCTAATTTAGTGTCTCTTGCTTCACATTCATATTCTTCTATATGAATTGATGTAAATACATCTTCTCTTACTAATTCTTCTGAAATCAGCATAGCATCTTCGTAGTTATAACCTTCCCAAGTTATGAATCCCATTCTGATGTTTTTACCTAATGCTATTTCTCCTAAATCTGTTGATGGACCATCTGCAAGAACTTGGTTCTTAAATACCATTTCTCCTACACTAACTAAAGGTCTTTGATTTATACAAGTTCCTTGGTTACTTCTTTTGAACTTTAATAACTTGTATGTATCTATTCCACCATCAATATCTCTCTTAATTTTAACTTCACTAGCACTTACGTAAGTTACTACCCCAGCATTCTTAGCCTTAGGTAAAACCCCTGAGTCTGTAGCTGCTCTAAATTCTATTCCTGTACCAACTATAGGCGCTTGTGGCTTTAATAATGGAACTGCTTGACGTTGCATGTTTGATCCCATAAGAGCTCTTGATGCGTCATCATTTTCAAGGAACGGAATCATAGCTGTAGCAACAGATACGATTTGTCTTGGTGAAACATCCATTAAATCTACTTCACTTGCAGGTACTACTAATACATCTTCTAAATATCTAACAGTTACCTTTTCATTTACAAAATGACCTTCTGAATCTAACGGTTCATTTGCTTGAGCTACAAGATATTGATCTTCCTCATCAGCTGTGAAGTATCTTATTTCGTTAGTTGCTCTCTTATTTTCTTTATCAATTATTCTATATGGTGTTTCAATAAATCCGTATTCATTAACTTTAGCATATGTAGCTAGAGAGTTTATAAGACCTATATTTGGTCCTTCTGGAGTCTCGATAGGACACATTCTACCATAATGTGAATGGTGAACGTCTCTAACTTCGAAACCAGCTCTTTCTCTTGAAAGACCTCCTGGTCCTAATGCTGATAATCTTCTCTTGTGAGTTAATTCTGATAATGGATTTGTTTGATCCATGAATTGTGATAATTGTGAGCTACCAAAGAATTCTTTAATAGCAGCAGCAACTGGTCTTATATTAATTAACATTTGAGGAGTTATTGCTTCTTGGTCTTGAATAGTCATTCTTTCTTTAACTACTCTTTCCATTCTTGATAAACCAATTCTAAATTGATTTTGTAATAATTCACCTACAGATCTTAATCTTCTATTACCTAAATGATCTATATCATCTATATATCCAATTCCATAAGCTAAACCTAATTCATAACTAATAGTTGCAAATATATCATCTTTAACTATATGTTTAGGTATTAGTTTTGTAATGTTTTTCTTAATTTCTTCCTTAATGCTATCTTCATCACTGAAGTTATCAAGTATTTCTCTTAATGTTGGGTAGTGAACTAATTCTTTAATATTTAAATCACTTATATCAAAAGATACTTGTTTTGATAAATCAACAAAATGATTACCTATTACTCTTATAACTCTGTCTTCTATTAATACATCTACTGAGTTAATTCCAGCATTTTGTATTTCTTCAGCCATAGTTCTAGTAATTTTTTGACCTTGTTCCACCATTATTTCCCCAGTTGATGGATTTACTATATCAGCTGCAGCAATTTGGTTTGCAAGTCTTAAATTGATAGCTAACTTCTTGTTGAACTTATATCTACCAACTCTTGATAAATCATATCTCTTTGCATCAAAGAATAAAGAATCTATTAAAGATATTGCACTATCAACTGTTGGTGGCTCACCTGGTCTTAATCTCTTGTAGATTTCAAGTAAAGCTTCCTCTGTTGTTTTAGTATTATCTTTTTCAATTGTAGCTTTTAATCTTTCTTCTTCTCCAAAGTATTCAATTAATTCTTGATCACTTCCAAATCCCATAGCTCTTGCTAATATACTTATTGGAAGTTTTCTTGTTTTATCAATTCTAACTGATATTATATCATTAGAATCAGTTTCATATTCTAGCCAAGCACCTCTATTTGGTATAACAGTTGATGAGAATAATTTTTTACCACTCTTATCTCTGTTTTGACTATAATAAACTCCTGGAGATCTTACTAATTGGCTAACTATAACTCTTTCAGCACCATTTATAATAAATGTACCTTGCTCTGTCATTAATGGGAAATCTCCCATAAATACCTCTTGTTCTTTAATCTCTCCAGTTTCAGTATTTGTAAGTCTTACTGAGACTTTTAAAGGTGCAGCATACGTTGCATCTCTTTCTTTACACTCTTCTACAGAGTACTTGATATTATCCATATCAAGTTTGTAATCAACAAATTCTAATACTAAGTTTCCAGTAAAGTTTCCTATTGGATTTATGTCGTCAAATACCTCATGAAGTCCTTCTTTCAGGAACCAGTCATAAGAATCTAGTTGTACCTCAATAAGATTTGGCATTTCTGTTACATCTTTAACTTTACCAAAACTCATTCTTGTTCTTTTTCCAGATTGGACAGGATGTACCATGAATTTTCACCCCTTGTATAAACTAAAATAACCAAAAGCATAACTTCCCTAAGGACTTTTGCTTTCGGACAGCGTCATCTTTTTAGTATAACCATATTCAAAAACAATTATACTCTTTCTTTACAATAAAATATACTTATCCATAATGAACAGTACATTAAATGATAGTATCATAACATAATATCATTGTCAATATATTTTAACAAACAATACTATCCATTTTTATTTACTTATAAATAAAACTATATAAAGTATCCATCTTTAATATAGGATATTTTATATAGTTTGAATTTTATCATTAGAATATAAAAAGGTGCTAAGACTAGCACCTTTTATATGAATTTTTGAAATTTCATTAAAGTAAAATTACTTTAATTCTACTTCAGCTCCAACTTCAGCTAATTTAGCTTTCATTTCTTCAGCTTCTTCTTTAGCTACAGCTTCTTTAATTGTCTTAGGAGCTCCATCAACTATTTCTTTAGCTTCTTTTAATCCTAATCCAGTTAATTCTCTTACAGCTTTGATAACTTTGATTTTGTTAGCTCCAGCGCTAGCTAAAACTACATCAAATTCTGATTTTTCTTCAGCAGCTGCTCCTGCTACTGCTCCTGCTACTGCTACTGGTGCAGCAGCGCTTACTCCGAATTCTTCTTCGCAAGCTGTTACTAATTCATTTAATTCTAAAACGCTCATTTCTTTTATAGCTTGAATGATATCTTCTCTTGTCATTTTAATTGCACCTCCAAAATTTTTAAAACATATTAACCTTTTAGTTAATTAATTATTCAGCTGATTCAGCTTCTTTCTTTTCTTTTATTGCATTTAGTAAGTATGCAAGGTTTGATAATGGTGACTTGATACTTCCAAGTAATTTTGCAATAAGAACTTCTTTTGATGGGATTGAAGCGATCTTCTTAATCATTTCTTGATCGTAGATCTTTCCTTCAACTACTCCAGCTTTTAATTCTAACTTCTTGTGATCCTTAGCGAAATCATTTAAGATTCTTGCTGCTGCTGTAGCATCTTCGTATCCGAATGCCATTGAAACAGGTCCTTCTAAGTATTCTTCTATACCTTCTAGTCCTACTTCTTTAGCTGCTAATGTAACTAAAGTATTTTTATATACTTTATATTCAACTCCAGCTTCTCTTAAGTTCTTTCTTAATTGTGTATCTTCTTCAACAGTTAGACCTTGATAGCTAGTTAAAACAACACTTTGTGCTTTTTCTAACTTTTCTTTAATTTCAGCAACTTTTGCTTCTTTTAATTGTCTGTTCTTGTTCACGTGTGTCCACCTCCTCACAGTATTAACTGCTTACTTATATTATAAAAGGTCTTCCCGTAGACAGAGGAAGACCTTAATAAACTTATGTTTATAGATAACCCTCGGTAGGTTGGTGTACGTTACGTGAAAATCACACCTACTGTCTACGGCACATTATTCATTTTCAACAGAACTTATTCTAACACATAAAGTTCTTTAAGTCAATAATTATTCTGTAACTTTTGCTGGATTTATTTTTGCTCCAGGTCCCATTGTGCTAGTTACTGTAACTGACTTAATGTATTGTCCTTTAGCTGCTGCTGGTTTAGCTTTAACTAAAGCTTCCATTAATGTTTTGAAGTTTTCGTGTAACTTTTCAGCTCCGAATGACTTCTTACCGATTGGGCAGTGTACGATAGCAGTTTTATCAACTCTGTACTCAACCTTACCAGCTTTTATTTCAGCAATTGCTTTAGCAACATCAAATGTTACTGTTCCTGATTTTGGGTTTGGCATTAAACCTTTAGGTCCTAAAACTCTACCGATTCTACCAACAACTCCCATCATATCTGGAGTAGCTACAACTACATCGTAGTCAAACCAATTTTCTGTTTGGATCTTTTGAACTAATTCTTCAGCTCCAACAAAATCTGCTCCCGCTTCTTGAGCTTCTTTAGCTTTATCTCCCTTTGCAAAAACTAAAACTCTTACGTTTTTACCAGTTCCGTTTGGTAATACTACTGCACCTCTTACTTGTTGGTCAGCATGTCTTGGATCTACTCCAAGTCTAACGTGTAATTCGATTGTTTCATCGAAGTTAGCTTTTGCAGTTTTAACAGCAAGCTCTAAAGCTTCTGTTGGATTATATAAAGCACTTTTATCTATTAACTTTGCACTTTCAACATATTTCTTTCCCATTAATAAGCCTCCTTTGTGGTATTAGCGGTTTGTACCTCCCACTATTTTTGTGAATTACTCTTCGATAGTTACACCCATACTCTTAGCTGTACCTTCAATCATTCTCATAGCACTTTCGATTGTAGCAGCATTTAAGTCAGGCATTTTCATTTCCGCTATTTTCTTAACTTGATCTTTAGTTAATTGTCCAACCTTTGTTCTATTTGGAACTCCTGATCCGCTTTCAAGTCCTAATTCTTTCTTAATTAGAACTGCAGCTGGAGGAGTCTTTAAGATAAAACTAAAAGATCTGTCTTGGTAAACTGTGATTACTACTGGTATTATTAATCCAGCTTGATTAGCAGTCTTTGCATTGAACTCCTTACAGAATCCCATTATGTTTACACCGTGTTGTCCTAAAGCTGGACCTACTGGTGGTGCTGGAGTTGCCTTTCCTGCAGGAAGTTGAAGTTTAATCATTCCAGTTACTTTCTTAGCCATTGTTTATTCCTCCTATACTGTGGTATATACGGACAATATGTATTGTTTTTTGTCCTCCCACTTAATTAAAACATTAGTTATAATCTAAATTATACTAATTTTTCTACTTGATTAAAATCTAGCTCAGCTAATGTTTCTCTTCCAAACATATCAACTAAAGCTTTAATTTTTTGTTTTTCAAGGTTTATCTCTTGAATTGTAGCCACGAATTCTCTAAGTGGTCCTGAGATAACTCTTATACTTTCACCTACTTCAAGATCAATATCTACAGGTAGTTCTATAACTCCCATTGATTCAATCTCTTCTTCAGTAAGAGGAACTGGTTTAGATCCAGGTCCTACAAATCCTGTAACGCCTCTTGTGTTTCTAACAACATACCAAGATTCGTCTGTCATTAGCATCTTTACTATTACATATCCTGGAAATTTCTTTTTAAGGGAAACTTTTTGTTTTCCATCTTTTTCTTCAATTACTTCTTCCATCGGTATTTGGATATCATGAATTAATGATTCAAGATGTCTGTTTTCAACAACTTTTTCTATGTTAACCTTAACTTTATTTTCATATCCAGAATACGTATGTACTACATACCATCTTGCTCTTTCACTCATATTAATCGGTGATTAACACCCAAACCTCCCTTTACTTAAGTTTCAAAACTACTTCGAAGAGGTTTTGAAAAATATAATCTAGTCCACCTACAAGTATAATATATACTATAGCGAACCCAAGAACTGCAATCAATGCTTTTTTTGTTTCATTCTTTGAAGGCCACGTAATTCTTTTAAATTCCGCTTTTACATCCTTAAAGAATTTAAACACGCCACCTTTTTGAGCGGCTCCAGTTTTTACATTATTACCAGCCATAGTTTCACATCCTTAATAATATTAAAGTCTGTGTCTTTACTTAAGCGCTAAACTATTTAGTTTCTCTATGAAGAGTATGCTTTTTACAGAATTTACAATATTTTTTCATTTCCATTCTGTCTGGGTTGTTCTTCTTGTTCTTCATTGAGTCATAATTTCTTTGTTTACACTCTGTGCAAGCTAAAGTTATTTTTACTCTCACGGTCTGCACCTCCAGTTTTAAATATATATTCTAAGAGATATACCTCTTACTGTATCTGTTTCGTGACTTCATGAGTTACTTTCTCACATTATCACAATTTATTTAAACTGTCAATAATCTATCCTTTGTAAAGGACTAGGTAAATTACCCAGTCCTTCTAACAAAATATTATTGACAGTTATAATCCATAATATACTTTTTTGTTACTATTCGATTATGCTAGTAACAACTCCTGAACCTACAGTTCTTCCACCTTCTCTGATTGCGAATCTTAATCCTTCGTCCATTGCTACTGGATTGATTAATTCAACGTTCATGTCGATGTGGTCTCCTGGCATTACCATTTCCATTCCTTCTGGTAATTTGATTGATCCTGTTACGTCAGTTGTTCTGAAGTAGAATTGTGGTCTGTATCCATCAAAGAATGGAGTATGTCTTCCACCTTCTTCTTTTTTAAGTACGTATACTTGACCTACGAATTTTTTGTGTGGGTTAACTGAACCAGGTTTAGCTAATACTTGACCTCTTTCGATTTCAGTTCTTTGAACCCCTCTTAATAATGCTCCGATGTTATCTCCAGCTTGCGCTTCGTCTAGTAACTTTCTGAACATTTCGATTCCTGTAACAACAGTTTTCTTGATTTCTTCGCTTAATCCTACGATTTCAACTTCTGCTCCTACATTTAATATTCCTCTTTCAACTCTTCCTGTAGCAACTGTTCCTCTACCAGTAATTGTGAATACATCTTCGATTGGCATTAGGAATGGCTTATCTGTTGCTCTTTCTGGAGTTGGGATGTAGCTATCTACTGCTTCCATTAACTCTTCGATACATGCGATTGAAGCTTCATCAGTTGGGTTTTCTAATGCTTTTAATGCTGAACCCTTTATTACCGGAATATCATCTCCTGGGAAGTTGTATTCGCTTAATAATTCTCTGATTTCCATTTCAACTAATTCTAATAATTCTTCATCATCAACCATATCAGCTTTGTTTAAGAATACTACGATGTGGTCAACTCCAACTCTTGATGCAAGTAGGATGTGCTCTCTTGTTTGAGGCATTGGACCATCTGCTGCTGAACAAACTAAGATTGCTCCGTCCATTTGTGCTGCTCCTGTGATCATATTCTTAACGTAGTCTGCGTGTCCTGGACAGTCAACGTGAGCATAGTGTCTGTTTTCTGTTTCATACTCAACGTGTGCTGAGTTGATTGTGATTCCTCTTTCTTTTTCTTCTGGTGCTTTATCGATTTCGTCATATTTGAATGACTCAGCGAATCCTTTGTTTGCTAATACTGTTGTAATAGCTGCTGTTAATGTAGTTTTACCGTGGTCTACGTGACCGATTGTTCCAATGTTAACGTGTGGTTTACTTCTTTCGAATTTTGCTTTTGACATTATAAATTCCTCCTATCACTCTAATAAACCTTGCCTAGTGTTTCTACTTTTTTATATGTTCCTGGAGCTCACGATCGGGATTGAACCGACGACCTCCGCCTTACCAAGGCGACGCTCTGCCGACTGAGCTACGTGAGCACTCATCTATTATGAGTTTTCTTTAATATACCAATTATAAAGTTTACTATCATTTTTTTTGTTTGTCAATAAAAAATAATCACTTTACATCTAAGCATTTTTCTAGTTTTCTCTTAACTCTTTGCAAAGCATTATCTATTGATTTTGCGTGCCTATCTAAATCGCAAGCTATCTCTTGATAAGACTTACCATCTAAGTAAGAATTAAGTACATTAAGTTCTAATCTAGATAGCACTCTTTCCATTTCACTTTCTATTCTTTCTTTTTCCTCTTGACTTATAATAAGTTCCTCAGGATCTGTAATTTTAAATCCAGCCAAAACATCTAATAGAGTTCTTTCTGAATCCTCTTCATAGATTGGTTTATTTAATGATATATAAGTATTCAATGGAATATGTTTTTGTCTTGTAGCTGTTTTTATAGCTGTAATTATCTGCCTTGTTACACATAATTCAGCAAATGCTTTAAATGTTGATAATTTTTCTGGATTAAAGTCTCGTATAGCTTTATAAAGACCAATCATCCCCTCTTGATAAATATCTTCCTTATCAGCACCTATTAAAAAATATGATTTAGCTTTTGATTTTACAAAATTTTCATACTTATTTATTAAGTATTCTTGCGCTTTTATATTTCCATTTTTAGCTTCAATTGCTATTTCTTCATCAAATTTATCTTCAAACTCTAAATACTTAATCATTAATAATCACCATTCTAAACATCTTCCCCTCAAAACCTAGTCCCTATTATACCTGCTATTATACTTAGCAAATTTAATCAAGTCAACATTACTAATGACTTCTACGAATCTTCTCAAGTTTATGAAAAATATCTTCATCAATATTATCACTTAAATTATTTTTTTGAGATATCATGTTCCTCTCTGCCTTAACCCTAATTTTATCTTCCACATTAACAACCTCATTATAAAATTCTATAGAAGATATTCTTGTTGCTCCTCTTTGAAATATCGTTTGTTGCTCCAGCCAATCTGACGTCACAACGCAAACTTCATATTTTCTACCAATTAAGTTTACTTCTTTTTCTATATATGCATCTGCTGTTTCACCATCTTTGGTAAACACTATCGATAAATTTCTATTAACATCTTCCTTGTTTTCTATATTTCCAGCAACTTTATGCCCATCAAATACTAAAACTATTTTACAATCATTATAACTACCATAATTGTGAAGTATATTTATCAATTTATCTCTAGCTCCATCAAAACTTATATTTTTTAAATCTTTTAAATTAGGCCAGCTGTTTAAAACATTATATCCATCTATAAATATAATCTTCACATCTCATCCCTCTTTTTATTTTAATCTACCCTTTAATACTTCATACATCATTATACCACCTGCAACTGATGCATTTAAAGAATTTATTTTTCCAATCATAGGAATTCTAACTAACTTATCACATTTCTTTAATGTTAACTTAGATATTCCTCTTCCTTCACTTCCTATTATTAAAGCACAAGGTCCACTAAAGTCAACTTCATAACTATATTCTCTTCCTTCTATATCTGCACCATATACCCATATTCCTTGTTCTTTTAATTCATCAATTATATTGTTTATATTAGTAACTTTAGCTATTTTCACATGTTCAACTGCACCAACTGATGATTTATAAACTGTAGGTGTTACACCAACATTTCTTCTTTTTGGAATTATGATACCATGTACTCCACATGTTTCCGCTGTTCTTATTATTGAACCTAGATTATGAGGATCTTCTAATTCATCTAATATTATTATAAAAGGTGCTTCTCCTTTTTTCTTTGCATCATCTAAAATATCCTTAACTTCAAAATATTTATATGGTGTTATTTTAGCTATAACTCCCTGATGAACCATTCCAGCTGACATAGAATCTAACTTTTTCTTATCTGCTTCTTTTATAACTATTTTGTTTTTCTTAGCAAGATTTATTATTTGATTTATAGATCCTTCTCTTGAACCATTTGAAAGATATAGAGCTTCTATTGTTTTATCATTCTTTAAAGCTTCCATAACTGCATTTCTACCAATTATTAAATCTTCTCTTACTTCTTGAACTTGATTATTAACCATCTTCTTTTCTTCTCTTTGCTTTCTTGGCTCTCTTACCTTTTTTGAAAAAGTTTCTTCTTGAAACTTTTCTTCTTTATTTTTATTATATTTTCTTTCATCTCTTCTTCTATTTTGATTACTCTTTTTTATTCTTGTCATATTAATAACTCCTTAACTAATTTTAAGTTACCATAAAAGTTTAATTTTATTATTTACAAATTTCTATACTCTTATTAAATATAAAGTCTAATCTTTTTTCATCATTTATCAAGTACAAATATCCAACTAATGCTTCAAATCCCGTTGCCATTCTATAATCTCTAACATCTGCATTTTTAGGAACAGTTGCTGATTTAGCATTTCTTCCTCTTTTGAATATATACAATTCTTCTTCTGTTAATTCTCCTTCTATGTTATGCATTATATCTGATTGACTCTTAGCCTTAACATAACCTATAGCTTTTTTATGTATTTTGTGAGCTGAAAGCTCTGTGTTATTTGAAAGTATATACCCTCTTATAAAAACTTCATAAACAGCATCACCAACTAAAGCTAACTGTAGGGGATTTAATCTTCTAGCTTCATCTTTACTAAATTCTCTTGTTCTAAAATTTTCTAACATAGTTATTACTCCTTTAAATAAGGGCTGCACTAAACGCACAGCCCTTTTAAATTAGTCTACCTTTTTCCATCTAACTCCTTGTGGAGTATCTTCTAACACAATTCCTCTTGCTTTTAAGTCATCTCTTATCTTATCTGCAAGGGCAAAATCTCTATTTTTTCTAGCTTCTTGTCTTTGTTGTATTAATCCTTCTATTTCTTCTGCTTCATCAGCTAAATCTACCTTAGTTGATTTCTGAAGTATTCCAAGTGGTGCACCAAGTTCTCTTATTAGCGCTAATGCACCTTGAGCTAATTCTTTTGATGACTCTCCATTTATATTTGTATTTATATCTTTTACTAAATCAAATATTGCAGTTATTGCATCTGAAGTGTTGAAATCATCATCCATTTTTTCAATATATTTTTCTCTATATTTATTTAAACTCTCAAGATACTTCTTCTCTTCTTCGTTCATCTTATCTCTTGAAACTTCATCTATAAGATTTTCAAGATTTCCTATTGCATTATAAAGTCTTGCAACTGATGCTTTTGCTGAATCTAAAAGATCAGTGCTGTAATTTAATTGAATTCTATAATGACATGATAACATTAAGAATCTTATTACATCAGCATCATATTCTTTTAATACATCTCTTGCTGTAAAGAAATTATTTAGTGACTTAGACATTTTTTTATTATTTACATTAACATAAGCTGAATGCAACCAATAATGGGCAAATGGCTTTCCTGTTAATGCTTCACTTTGCGCTATTTCATTTTCATGATGCGGGAATGCTAAATCCATTCCACCTGCATGAATATCTATTGTTTCCCCTAAGATATTCTTTGCCATGCATGAACATTCAATATGCCATCCTGGTCTTCCTTCGCCCCAAGGACATTTCCATGCTGGTTCTCCTTCTTTCTTTGCCTTCCATATAGCAAAATCCATAGGATCTTTCTTTCTTTCATCAACATTTATTCTTGCACCAGCTTGCAATTCATCTAAATTTTGACCTGACAGTTTACCGTATCCTTCAAACTTTTTAGTGCTAAAGTACACATCACCATCAACTTCATAAGCATATCCTTTATCTATTAAATCTTTAACAAATTTTATTATTTGACCAATATACTCTGTAGCTCTCGGATTTACTGTAGCTCTTTCTATATTTAAGGCATCAGCATCAGTATAATATTCTTTAATATACTTATCACCAACTTTTTTAACAGTTAAACCTTCTTCATTAGCTCTTTTTATCATTTTATCGTCTATGTCTGTAAAATTTTGAACAAATTTTACTTTATAGCCTCTATACTCAAAATATCTTCTTATAGTATCAAAAACTATAAAAGTTCTACCATTACCTATATGGAAAAAGTTATACACTGTAGGTCCACATACATACATAGTAACTTCTCCTGGAGTTATTGGTACAAACTCCTCTTTTTTATTTGTTAATGTGTTGTAAAGCCTCATTCTATACGCCTCCTAACTATTTTAGGTTATTTTTTTCGAATTCTGCTCTTACTCTATCTTTAGCTTCTTCTATTTTTATTGTTTCATTTTCTCCGCCAGTTCTTAATTTAAATTCAACTTCTCCATCACTTATCTTCTTACCAACAGTTATTCTCATTGGTATTCCCATAAGTTCTGAATCCTTAAACTTAACTCCAGCTCTTTCTTTTCTGTCATCTAAAAGTGCTTCTACACCCATAGACTTAAGTTCTTCATATATTTCTGTTGCAATTCTCATTTGATCTTCATCTTTTGAATTTACTGCTACAACTGAAACATGATAAGGTGCAACTTCTAACGGCCATATTATACCATTTTCATCATGATGTTGTTCTATTATTGATGCAACAGTTCTTGTTACTCCAATTCCATAGCATCCCATTATAAATGGTTTTTCTTTTCCATCTTCATCTATAAATTTAGCATTCATAGCTTCTGAGTATTTAGTTCCTAGTTTAAATATATGACCTACCTCAGTACCTCTTGCAATAGTAACCTTTCCGCCACACTTAGGACAAACTTCTCCTTCTTCTACATTTCTAAAGTCGCCAACTACTCCTTCAAATTCTCTTCCGTAATTAACTCCTGTTAAATGGAACCCAGTTTCATTTGCTCCCGTAACCATATTGTACATTCTGCTTACTTCTTCATCAACTAAAAGTAAATCTACCTTTAATCCAACTGGACCTGCAAATCCTGTTTCAGCACCTGTTGCTCTAAGCACTTCTTCATGTGAAGCTAATTCTATATCAGCTGATGCATTAGCTGCATTTGCAACTTTTACTTCATTAACTTCTCTATCCCCTCTTACTAAAACTCCAACTAATTTTCCATCTACATTGTATATTAAAGTTTTAACAGTTTTCTTTGGAGATACTTTTAAAAATTCTGATACTTCTTCTATTGTTCTACTATCTGGTGTAGATACTCTCTCCATTGCAACTAATTCTTCAGGTTCTGCTATTTCTGCTTTAGCTTCTGCTTTTTCTATGTTTGCTGCATAATTACATTCTGTACAGAATACTACATCATCTTCTCCAACTTCTGATTTAACCATAAATTCTGCTGAATTTGAGCCACCAATTGCTCCTGAATCCGCTTCAACACATTTTGCATCTAATCCACATCTATTAAATATTTTTACATAAGCATCATGCATTTTATCAAATGCAATATCTAATCCTGCTTGATCTTTATCAAAACTATAAGCATCTTTCATTATGAATTCTCTTGATCTCATAACACCAAATCTTGGTCTAGTTTCATCTCTATACTTTGTTTGAATTTGATATAAGTTTAATGGTAATTGTTTATATGATTTTATTTCATTTTTAACTATGTTAGTAAATACTTCCTCGTGAGTTGGTCCTAAACAAAAATCTCTTTGATTTCTATCTTTAACTCTAAACATTTCTGCTCCGTAAGCATCCCATCTACCTGACTCTTGCCATAATTCTGCTGGTATTACAGCTGAACATAAAAGTTCTTGCGCTCCAGCATTATCCATTTCTTCTCTAACTATATCTTCTACCTTTTTAAGAACTTTTACTCCTAATGGTAAATGATTATATATTCCTGATGCCATTTTTCTTATTAATCCTGCTCTAAGCATTAATTGATGGCTTGCTATTTCTGCTTCTGCTGGAACTTCTCTTAAAGTTGCAATTAGCATATTAGACATTCTCATATTTTTATCCTCCTATTTATATAAATTAATTATTTTCTTTAAAATATAAAAAAGCCACCCTATTAACAATAGGGCGACTAACTATCGCGGTACCACCTAAATTTTTTCTTTAATAATGATAACGGTATTAAACCGATAGTTTTTGCCTATTACTCAGAAGCTGGTTCAAAATCTATTTTGGAATCTTTCAGCCTAAGGATTCTCTCTCTGAAAACTTAGCGATTTCTACTATTCTTCATCATAGCCTTTAACTAGTATAAAATTATACTTAATTATAACTTTTTAAAAATATACTGTCAACAGAGTTAATTACTCAATATTCTTTGATAAATATTCCCCTAATACAAGGTCTTCTGGAGTAGTTATTTTAATATTTGTATACTCTCCATCATAAAGAAAAACTTTATTTCCAAATGCTTCTACAACCATAGTATCATCTGTAACACCCATATTTTGAAGCTTAACCTTTTCATGACAAGATAATATTAAGTTATAATCAAATATTTGAGGTGTTTGAACTGCAACAAGTTTTTTTCTATTTAAAGTTTGTTCTGATATTCCATAATCATCTTTAAATTTAATAGTATCTTTTGGCATAACCCCCGGAGCCACAGCTTTAAACTCTTTTGCAAAATTTATTCCCTCTGTTATTATTCTATCTGATACAAACGGTCTTGCTCCATCATGTATTAAAACAATATCACAATTTTCTAATGATCTTAAACCATTTAAAACTGAATCTTGTCTTTCTTTTCCACCACATACTATTTTGTTAACTTCTAAATTATATTTTTTTAATATTTCCCTTTTGCAGTATTCTATTTCATCTTCAGGAAGAACTAAAATAACTTCATCTATACTATCATTATTTATAAATTTTTTTAATGTATAATAAAGAATTGGTTTATTATTTATAAGTATATATTGCTTACTTATATCAGAACCCATTCTTCTACCTCTTCCTCCAGCTAATATAATTGCACTGTTCATTGAAAGAAATCTCCTTTAATTATCTTTAGGTTTTGCAAATATCATTCTTCCAGCAGCAGTTTGTAATACAGAAGTAACTATGACCTCTATAGTTTTTCCAATATATTTCTTACCACCTTCAACAACAATCATTGTTCCATCATCTAAATAAGCAACACCTTGACTTGCTTCTTTTCCATCCTTAACAACTTCAACTGTCATCTCTTCTCCAGGAATAACAACAGGTTTTATAGCATTTGAAAGTTCATTTATATTTAGTACTGGAACACCTTGAACCTCTGCAACTTTATTTAAATTATAATCATTTGTTATTACTTTACCATCTAAAGTTTGTGCTAATTTTAAAAGCTTTGCATCAACTTCAGCAATTTTTGGAAAATCTCCTTCCCAAATCTGAGTTTCTATATCAAGCTCCTTTTGAATTTTATTTAATATGTCTAATCCTCTTCTTCCTCTAGTTCTTTTTAAAGAATCTGATGAGTCTGAAATATGTCTTAATTCATCTAAAACAAAATTTGGAATAACAAGTGGACCTTCTATAAAGCCAGTTTGACAAATATCAAAAATTCTTCCATCAATTATTACTGATGTATCTAATACTTTTGGTATTTCTTTACCTCTTGTATTTTTTCCTTTTTTATCTTTAGGTGCTTTTTCTTTGTTAACATTTGCTTTTTTCATTGCTAAAAACATATTGCTTATATCGTCTTTTTTTTGAACCATTATCCTCATACCAATTATTGCAAATAATATATTTACCAAAATATAAAGTATTGGTCCTAAAGGTCCCCCAATATCATTTAAAGGTCTTGCTACAAAAAATACTATAACTAATGCTATTACAGCTCCTATAGCTCCATATATTATTTCTAATACAGTAAATTTTTTCATATTTTTTTCTATATAATCAATAACGTTTAAAATCCCTCTATATATTGATGGAGATATTAAATATAAAATAATTGCAAATAATACCGAAATAACTATAAGAAATGTTACTTTTCCACCTGTTCCTGATAAATATTTAAACCCTTGAACAGCCTGGATTTTTAAAACAGCTTCTCCTACAATATATCCTATTAACAATCCTATCAATGTAAGAATGTATCTAATTATTTTTTTTAACATCTTTTCACCTCCCTATTAATTATTAACAAAATCTCTATATAAAATTCTTAGTTAAATACAATTAATTGTAATTATATTTACTTATTAATTATAACATACCAAAAGATTCTCTTTCATGAAAAATTTCTTAATTTAAGAAACTCTCCACCATCTCATATTTCCATTGATTTTATTCCCCCTATATTTTATTGAAAAGATGTTATATTATTATCTTAAAGTTAATTATATACGTAATTGTTAATTGACAAATATTACCTTGTAATTCTATAATTAATTTATACTTATAAACTATTAGCAAGGAGTTGAAGCAAATGAAAGATATTATTTTTGATGATTTTCAAAACAATGTAAACGATTCTTTACTTAGACATAAAAGCATCCTTGATACTTTAAGTAAATATACTGAATCAAATTCTAGGGTTAATAGAGCAATTATTAAAGCTGTTACAAATTGTGGTTGTATAAAAATAAATGCAAGCAAACAATGTTTAGTTAACGAAGATTATTCAATAGAAAATATTTCTGAATGTCTTAAAAATCATTTAGAAGGTAAATTATGTAATAATTGTCGTGAAGTTATTGAACGTGAGATGGGTAACAATATTTTCTATCTTACATCCCTTTGCAATACTTTAGATATAAATCTATATGATATATTTTTAAAAGAAAATGATAAAATAACTACTTTAGGAAAGTTTAATTTTAGGTAATGAATTATATAAAAAGTTCAAGTATATAAAAAACGATATTCCAAGAGATAATTTATCCCTATAGAATATCGTTTTTTTATAACTCTACCTTTAATGATATTTGATCATTTATTCTTCTTAATCCGTTTTTTATTGCTTTAGCTCTAGCTTCTCCAATACCATCAACCTTATCTAAATCATCTATGTCAGCTTCTAATATATTATTAAAATTTTCAAAATGAGATATTAAGTTATCAATAACATTAGATGGTATTCTAGGTATCTTACTTAGCATTCTATATCCTTTTGGTGATATTAAAGTATCAGCAAGTGGTGCATATCCATATCCTAAAGTTTTTGCTATAGATTCTAAGTCTATAAGTTCTTCTGATGTTAACTTTTGAATATTTTCATATATTTCATTATGATCTTTTTCTGGACCACTATAATCTCTTATTAAAAATATCCCATCTCTTTCAACATGCTTTATTAATTCATTTAATTGCATAGATATAAGTCTTCCCTCATTACCTAACTCTAAAATATATATTCTTATTTCTTCAACAATTCTCATTACCATTTCTGTTCTTTGAATTGCAGTAACTACATCAAAAAGTGTTGTTAAATCTTGAAACTCTAAAAGATTTAAGTTATTTATTACTCTTTCTAATACAGAAACATACTTTTCAAGGGTTTGAACTGCCTGATTTGCTCTACCAAGAATTACACTACTTTCTCTTAATACATATTTTATATCGCCTTTATAAACAGTTATAATATTTCTCCTTTGAGATATTGCTACAACAACCTTTCCAGTTTCTCTAGCAACTCTTTGGGCAGTTCTATGTCTTGTTCCAGTTTCAAAGGTAGGTATTGATGCACTTGGTACTAATTGTGCATTAGCACAAACAATCTTTTTTATATCTTCACTTAAAACTATAGCTCCATCCATTTTTGCCAATTCATATACATAAGCAGGAGAATATTCTGAATGAATTGTGAATCCTCCATCTACTATATTCATGACATCTTCATTATCACCTAAAACAATTAATCCTCCAGTTTTTGCCCTTAATATATTTTCAAGCCCTTCTCTTAATTGAGTTCCTGGACACATCATTTTCAATATGTTTTTTATTTCAACATCTCTTTCTAACCTCATACGCTCACCTATTCTCCTAGAATATCTTACTTATAGCTTCTTTTATATTGCTAACACACATAATATTTATTGTCTTATTATTAACCTTATCTCTATTTCTACTAGGTATTATAGTATTTTCAAACCCCATCTTTTCTGCTTCATTTACAAGTCTATCTATTGATGTTATAGGTCTTATTTCACCAGTTAATCCCACTTCACCTACAACTAATACCTTAGGAAGTTTAATTCCTTTCCCCCTCATACTTGAAATTAATGCAATTGCAACGCCAAGATCAGACGTAGTTCCATCTAAATTTAATCCTCCAACTACATTAACATATACATCATGATTATAAAATGGTATTCTAAGCTTCTTCTCCAAAACCGCAAGTATTAAACTTAATCTTTGATTATCAATACCTACAGCTGTTCTTCTTGGCATAACAGCCTTAGTTTCTGTAACCAATGCTTGAATTTCAACAAGTATAGGTCGTGTTCCTTCCATAATTCCAATTACAACAGAACCTTCTTGATTAAATGTTGTATCTTCAAGGAACATGCTAGATGGATCATATACTTCAACTAATCCTTCTTGTCTCATTTCAAAAACTCCAATTTCACTTGTTGTTCCAAATCTATTTTTCATAGTTCTTAAAATTCTAAATTCTTCTGTTCTCTCACCCTCGAAATAAAGAACAGTATCTACCATATGTTCAAGAACCCTTGGTCCTGCAAGCTCACCTTGCTTTGTAACATGTGCAACTATAAATAAAGGTATATTTTTCTTTTTACCAATTCTCATCATTTGATTTGAACATTCTTTTACTTGTGACACACTTCCTGGTGCTGATGTAACACCTTCTTTGTATATTGTTTGTATTGAATCTATTATTACAAACTTTGGTTCTAATTCATCTATATAAACTTCTATTGTATCAAGGTTAGTTTCTGAAACAATATATAAATCATCACAGGTTACACCTAACCTATCTCCTCTTATTTTTATTTGTTCTTCTGATTCTTCTCCTGAAACATAAAGTACTTTACCATAATTTTTAGCTATATTATTAGCTGTTTGAAGTAATAACGTTGACTTACCAATTCCAGGGTCTCCTGATATTAAAGTTAATGAACCTTTTACAAGACCTCCACCTAAAACTCTGTTTAATTCATTTACTCCTGTATCATATCTTTCCTTTTCACCTGATTTTATATTTTTAATGCTTTTAGGCATGTTCTCAGGCTTAAGAATTTTTACTATATCATTTTTAATTTGAACTTTATTATCTCTAACTTCTTCAACAAAAGTATTCCATTCATTACAAGAGGGACATTTTCCAAGCCATTTTGCTGATTCATATCCACATTCTTGACAGATAAACATTGATTTTATTTTAGCCATAAAAGCACCTCAATCTATTTTTCACTTTATGAAATTTCGTTACATTTCACTTATATTATAATAACATACAATTGTAAAGTTAAACTATTGATTAATTAATTTTATTTTATAAAAATTTTTAAAAAGAATAGGCTGATATAAAACATTTTAAAATGCTTTGTATCAGCCTGTTATATATTTAAATTTTTACTTTATAAGTTTTGCTGCATCTTCATCTATAATAACTGTAACATCACTGTGCATATTAAGCATTGTAACTGGACATTCAGTAGTTATTTTTCCACTAAATAACTCTTTAATAGCTTCTGCCTTACTTTCTCCACTTGCTATTAAAAGAATTTTTTTTGATTTCATTATTTGACCAAGCCCCATAGTTATAGCTGTTTTTGGTACCTCTTCCATAGAATCAAAAAATCTTGAATTAGCTTTTATTGTGCTTTCTGTTAATCCAGTTAAATGAGTTCCTGATATTAAAACTGAATCTGGTTCATTAAATGCTATATGTCCATTATTTCCAACACCCAATAATTGTATATCTGTTCCACCTAACTCATCTATTTTTTTATCGTAAGCTTTTCCCTCTTCTTCTATATCTTTAGCTAATCCATTTGGTACATAAGTATTAGCCTTATTTATATTTATATGATCAAAAAGATTACTATTCATAAAGTGTCTATAACTTTGCTCATGTGTTCCAGAAAGACCTATATATTCATCAAGATTAACAGTTGTTACTTTTGAAAAATCTATTTTTCCATCCTTATTCATTTTTATTAATTCCTTATACATTCCAACTGGTGTTCCACCTGTTGCAAGACCTAATACAGCATCTGGTTTATCACTTATTACTTTTTGAATTACCTCTGCTGCTACTTTACTCATTTCATCATAATTTTTGACCATAATTAATTTCATTTCAATTTCCCCTCTCGCCTTGATATATTTACTTGTAATATATATTTATCTGATCTATAAATAGATTCTTCTACAAAAAGAACATTGTTATTTTCATCTAATGTTGTTCCAAATGTGCTTATTAATGGAAGTATATTATCCACCTCAAAAAGCTTTTTATAATAATCATCCATAACAATTGCCTTTATTGATGATTCAGAATGATTTATAAAATGACCTCTTTCTTCAATTAACTTAAATAAAGAACCTTTTAATTTTTCTTCATTTAATTCTCCACATATTCTAGGTGATATATGTACTAATTCATTAGCTATACATTCGCCATTTACTTTTCTTATTCTATTTATTCTATAAACCTTGTTGTCTTTTAATAACTCAACCATATCATCAGGAGTATCTATAATATTAAGTTCTAGAACCTCAGTTTCAAGTTTTCCACCTGATCTCTCAATAATATCTGTAAAACTCATAACATCTTGTTGCTTTACTTTTGGCTCACAAACAAAAGTACCTTTTCCTTTTTCTCTAACTAAAACTCCTTCTTGAACTAATTCCCCTAATGCCTGTCTTACTGTCATTCTGCTTACTTCATAGTGCTCAGAAAACTCTCTTTCACTATCAATGCATTCCCCAACCTTCCAATAACCTTCGGAAATCTTATCTAATATATCTTGTTTTAATTGAAAATAAACTGGAATTGGACTATTTTTATCTATCATATTTATTCCTCCTTAATTAATTATAACTAATTAATATATAGTTGTCTAGACCACTATACAATATGTTTTATTTAGCATAATAAATTTATTTTATACAAATAATAATTATACAATTTAAAAGGAGATGATGATACAATGATTGATAAATCAAAACTTATTAACACCAATATAATTCCAAAGAATACTATAAAATATAACAATCCAATAAATATAAGTGAAACTTTTTCCAATAATATAATAGAAGGAGATTACAGTAATCTTATATTAAATTCAAATTTAGAAAATGAAGATATAATAAAGTAAATTTATAAAATATTTGTTACACATTATACATATTAAGCAACTTGAATTTAATTGATTTATAGAGTACAATTTATTAAAAAAGATATTTAATTAATAATTATTATCGTCTAATTAAGGAGGAAGTATTATGGTAAAAGTATATACAACTAATTCATGTCCTTGGTGTGTAAAAGCTAAAGATTATTTAACAAAAAAAGGAGTAGAGTTTACTTCATTAAATGTTCAAGATGATATGGAAGCTAGAGAAGAAATGCTTAAAAAATCAAAACAAATGGGAGTACCTGTTCTTGATATAAACGGAACTATTATAATTGGATTCGATAAGCCTGCAATTGATAAAGCATTATCTAACGTTTAATATAAAAAGTCACTATTAAAATTTTAATAGTGACTTTTAATTTAAAAAATAAAAAAGTGAGCTAAAAACTCACCTTTTATAAATTAAATATATAAATATGTCCGAATATTTACTTATAAAATATTACCTTAAAGCTTCATCTATAGCTTTTTTGTCAAATCCAACAATAACTTTCCCATTAATATCTAATACTGGTACTGTTCTTTGACCTGATACTTCTTGAACTTCATTTCTATCTTCATGTTTATCTGCAACATTAATTTCTTGAAATTCTATTCCTTTCATATCTAAGTATTTCTTTGCCTTAATACAAGCTGGACACCATGATGTTGAATATATTTTTATCATTACAAATCACCTTACTTTCCTAATTTCTTTATATATTTTTCTGCTTCTAATGCAGCTATAGTTCCATCAGCAACAGCAGTTGTTATTTGTCTATATTCTTTCTCTCTAACATCTCCAACTGCATATACTCCTGGTATATTAGTTCTCATATTTTCATCTGTAATTATATAATTTCCTTTTGAAAGATTAATATAATCTTTAAATAGGTTTATCATTGGTTCATGGCCTATTGATCCAAAAACAGCATCTATCTTTATTTCTTTTTCTTCACCAGTTAATGTATTTTTAATTATTCCTTTTTCAACAAAATCATTACCTTCAACTGATATTAAATCTTCATTATAAAGAATTTCTATTTTATCATTCTTTTCAACTTCTTCTAAAACAGCTTTTTCACCTCTAAAGTAATCATATCTTCTTATTATATATACCTTCTTAGCAAAGTTTGTTAAGAATATCGCTTCTTCTAAAGCTGTATTTCCTCCACCGACTATAGAAATAATTTTATCTTGATACATAGCCCCATCACATACTGCACAATAGTGAACACCCTTGCCTGCAAATTTTTCTTCATTTTTTATAGGTAATTTTCTTGGTGATGCTCCTGTTGCAATTATTACTGCCTTCGGTTTATATATAACTTCTTCAGTCTCTATAATTTTTTCATTTTCATTAAACTTAACATTTTCTATAATATCAAACTCATCTATATTTGTTCCTAATTCTTCTGCCTGTTGTTGCATTATATCTGCAAGTTCAGCTCCAGATATTTTTTTAAATCCTGGATAATTTTCAACAGTATAACTATTCCTTACTTGACCACCAACTATTTTGTCTTCCAATAAAAGCAAATCTAATCTTGCTCTTGATGCATATATAGCTGCTGTTAACCCTGCTGGGCCTCCACCAATTATAATTAAATCAATATTTTTTATTTCCTTTTCCAATTTAATTACCTCCTTACCCCCCAGGGGTATATCCTATAATTTTATTATATCACTTTATAATTAGATATTTCAATAAAATTTTTTAATTAATAATTATTTAATTTTAAATAAAAATATAAAATTTAAAGGGAGTATTAAAAACTACTCCCTTTATAAGTTAACTTATACACTTAAATTTTATACATTCTTCTTTTATAAAAGCTTCTAAATTTTTACCTTTTTCTATATTTCCCATTAAAATTTCTTCACTAAGCCTATCTTCAATTTCCTTTGTTATTACTCGTCTAAAAGGCCTTGCACCATAATCATTAACTGTACATTTACTTAGTAAATAATCTTTTATATCATCATTAAAAATAATATCTATATTATTTTTATTTAATCTAATTTTTATATCTTTTAACATTATATCTAATATATCTTTTAAGTTATCTTTTTCTAACTTATGAAACACTATTGTGTCATCTATTCTATTTAAAAACTCAGGTCTAAAACTTTTCTTTAAATCATCTAATATATTTTCCTTCATAGATTTATATTCACTTTCATGTGAAACAGATGTTAAAAATCCTACATTTCTTTGCTTTGTTATTTTATGAGCTCCTATATTAGATGTCATTATTATTATTGTATTTTTAAAATTTACAAGTTTACCTTTTCCATCAGTAAGTCTTCCATCCTCTAATATCTGCAACAAAATATTAAAAACATCACTATGAGCTTTTTCTATCTCATCTAATAAAACAACTGAATACGGATTTCTTCTTATAGCCTCTGTAAGCTGACCTCCTTCATCATAACCTACATATCCTGGAGGTGCTCCTATAAGCTTAGAAACAGCATGTTTTTCCATATACTCTGACATATCTATTCTTACCATATTATTTTGATCACCATATACAGCTTCAGCTAATGCTTTGCAAAGCTCTGTTTTACCAACACCTGTAGGTCCTAAAAATATAAAACTGCCAATTGGTCTATTTGGATCTTGAAGTCCAACCCTAGATCTTCTTATAGCTTTTGCTATAGCAGATACAGCTTCCTTCTGTCCAATAACTCTTTTATGAAGTCTATCCTCTAGTTTAAGAAGCCTTTCACTTTCTTTTTCAGTTAGCTTTTCTACTGGTATATTGGTCCAACTTGATACTACTTTTGCAATATCTTCTGCATTAACTATTAACTCATCAACATACTTATTATCATTTAAATTATTTGATTTTTTTTCAAGTTCATTTTTTAAACTTTTTTCTTTATCTCTTAATGATGCTGCTTTTTCAAAATCTTGAACTCTTACAGCATCCTCTTTATCAATTTCTAATTTTTCTATTTTCTCTTTTAAAACTTTTATATATGGTGATATTTCAAGATTTGATATATTAACTTTAGCTGCGGCCTCATCAATTAAGTCTATTGCCTTATCTGGCATATATCTATCAACTATATACCTTTCAGACATTTCAACAGCTGCCTTTAAAGCTTCATCTGATATTTTAATTTTATGATGAGTTTCATATTTTTCTTTAAGGCCTCTTAAAATCTTTAATGTTTCCTCTTTATTAGGTTCACTAACTGTTACTGGTTGGAATCTTCTCTCTAAAGCTAAATCTTTTTCTATATGCTTTCTATATTCATCTGTGGTAGTTGCACCAATACATTGAATTTCTCCTCTAGCTAAAAAGGGTTTTAATATATTTGATGCATCAATAGCACCTTCTGCTCCTCCAGCTCCTATAATTGTATGAATTTCATCTATAAATAATATTATATTTTTATTTTCCTTAACTTCTTCAACTATTTTTTTTAATCTTTCTTCAAATTCTCCTCTGTATTTAGCTCCAGCAATTATATTTGATATATCTAAAGAATATATTTGTTTGTCTTTAAGTATTTCAGGTATATTTCCATATATTATTTTTTGTGCTAAACCTTCTATTATTGCAGTTTTTCCTACTCCTGGTTCACCTATAAGACAAGGATTATTTTTTGCTCTTCTACACAATATCTCAAGTACTCTTTGAATTTCCTTATCTCTCCCTACTAAAGGATCAAACTTCTCTTCTTTTGCTAATTTAGTCATATTAACACTATACTTTTTTAAAACTGGATTATCTTTATTTAAATTTTCATTATTATCTTCACTTATATGTTCATCGCCCGTATTTTCCAAAAAAGAAATTATATCTTTTTTTATTAAACTCATATCATTATCAAATTGAGATAATAAAGTATATGCAACTCCATCATTCTCTTTAAGAAGTGCTAAAAGTATATGTTCTGGATTTATATATGCATGACTAAAATTTTGAGCTTCCTTAGCACTAATTTCTAATAAATGCTTAGTTCTTGGCGTTAATAATAGCTCGTCTATCATTAAATCTACATCACCAAACCCTAAATAACTTTCTACTTTTCCCTTTACATCTTCATAACTTATATTGTATTTGTTAAGTAGAATGCTTGCATATCCACCTTCCTTTAAGATTCCAAGTAATATGTGCTCAGTACCAACATAACCATGCTTAAAATTAATAGACTCTTTTTTCCCCTCTAAAATTAAATTCTGAGTCCTTTCATTAAACCTTCCATTACTCATACATTTTATCCTCCTTACCCTTTATACCATACCAGTTACCCAAAAAGTTTTCTAACAACATTAGCTCTCTCTATATCTATTACTTCATCATTAACATTATCGTGTATCTTAGATTTTATAACTGAACTTTTAACTAAAAAAATTAAATTTTCTATATCATCTAAGTCAAATTCTAAAATGTTACATTCTACACCTAGTCTTAAATCCGATAATAACTCTAAGCATTCTATAAAATTTAATTTCTTTGCATACTTTAATATTCCATAAGCCCTAAAAATTTTATCTTCAATTTCAATTTTAGACTTTTTAAAAATATTATTTCTCTCTTTAAACTCCTCATTTATTATATTTATGATGTTATTTTCTAAATTAGTAATTATATCTTCTTCACTTAAACCTAAACACCATTTATTATAAACTTTATAGAAATTTCCATAAGCACATCCCATTTCTCCATATAGTCCTTCTATAGATAAATCATTAAGTTCTAGTTGTTTTGCTATGTTAGTGATTTTATTAAGCTTAGTTAATACAGGTAAATGTAATGTTATTGAAATTTTGAGACCTGTGCCTAAGTTAGATAAATCAGACATAAGATACCCTAATCTATCATCAAAGGCATACCTAAAATTATTTTCTAATAAATTATCAATTTTATTTAAGTATTTATATATTTCCTTTATATTATTACCATTTTTTTCATAATTTAATCTAATATGTTCATTTTCATTAATAATTATAGTAAAATTTTTTTCATCGCTAATTGCTATACTTGAAAATTCCTTATTTTTTATAACATTATTATTTATAAGACCAATATTTTTATAATAGTCTAAATCATCTACTTCCCAAAGATTTATTGGCTTAATATTTATAATACCTTCTAATAATTTCTCTAATATACTTTTTGAAAGTTCTCTTCCATCTTCAATACTTAATTTATTCGGAAACTTCTTTCCCTTTATATTTCTAAAAAGTTCTATATGACTTTTTACAACTAACTGATTATTTTCAAAATCATTAAAATTATTCATTCTTTAAAATAACCTCTCTAAAATTATTTTCTAACTCCTTTATTTTATCTCTTATATTTGCTGCTTCTTCATAATCTTCCATTGCAATCGAATCTTCCAAATCACACTTTAACTTTATAATTCTCTTTTTATTATTTAAAATATATTCTTCTATCTCTGGAAATTTACCAAAATGTCTGTTCTTTATATTATCTTTACTAAGCTTTTCATTTAAACTATTTCCAAAATATTTATAACACTTTTCACACCCAAATTTCCAATTCTTTGAAATATAATCATAATTCGTGCCACAATTTTCACACTTAACTTTTTTAACTTCATCTCTCTTCTTTTCACTTTTATTTTGTATAATACTTTCTACAAATCCTCTTAATAACTTATCAATATCTTTATCGTAATTGTTATCTAATGTAAATTCTAATTTAGCACATTTACTACATAACCATAATTCTTTAGTAGTATTATTAAGATTTTTTATAATCTTAACGTTTGCTTTATTTTTCCCACACCTCTCACATAGCATAAAAAACCCTCCTATTCAAGTATTACCATCATAATCCCTTTTAATATATCAGATCTTACTTTATTTTTATTATCAACATCTTTCAATGTTTTATCATTAACTGCTATTTTTATAATATTATATTCCTTTTTATTAATTACTTCTGTTTCTAATAAGTTATCTAATAATGCTACTGTATTATGATATGTTATACTATCCCCAATAGATTCATTTATTAATTTTTTTCTACTAACAGGACAAGTATGTTCTACCTTTTTTATAGATATATATCCACCGCCTCCTCTTCTACTTTCTATAACATAACCTTTTTCATAAGTAAATCTTGTACTTAATACATAATTTATTTGAGATGGAGCACATCTAAATTGATCTGCCAATTCATTTCTTTGTATTAAAATTTTATTATTATCATCTTCCTTTATCATTTCTTTTATAAATTTTTCAATTATATCTGTTAATCTTGCCATAATTTCACCTTCACACCTTTTGTTCTTTACTTACCTTGACTTTGTAACATTATATTAATACTTTTCTTACATTCATTCAAGATAATAGGTTTATATATTTTTATTTTGAGCATAATAAATTATATATTATGGAGGTTTCTTTTATGGAAATTACTTGGATTCAAAATTCAACTTTTTTAATAAAAACTTCTATAGGAAAAAGACTTCTTATAGATCCTTTTAATAAATTTAATAGTTGCGATTTATTATACTTAAATCCTAATGTTGTTACAGTTAGCAGTGAATTTTCAACTTCTTTTCCTGAAATATCTAAGGATATAGAACTAATAACATGTGTTGGTTCTTATAATACAGAAATAGGGAAAATAATAGGTTACCAATCTTTTTCAGATAGTTTAAAAGGAACTAAAAGAGGTTTAAATACTATATATACATATGAAATAGATAATCTAAAATTATGTCATTTAGGTTATATTGGTGAAATTCCATCTAAAGAGCTTCTAAGTAAACTAAATGATATAGATATATTATTTATTCCCGTAGGTGGTCATATAAATATATCTGGTAAAGATGCTTTTATTATAGCAAAAGATTTAAATCCCAAAATAATAATCCCTATGAATTACAAAACTTCATGCTCATCATTTTTATTTGAAAGTATAAAGGAATTTTTACTATTATCAAAAGATTTATATAAAAATAAATCTAATTCAATTACTATAAACGAAAGTAATATAAACGATTTTAATAAAATAATATTACTTCCCTCAACCAAATAAAAAAAGACCGTCAAAAGACGATCTTTTTTTCAATGAAATTACTCTTGAACTGGTGCTCCTACTGGACAAACGTTAGCACAATTTCCACAATCGATACAAGTATCTGCATCTATTACGAATTGAGTATCTCCTTGGCTTATAGCATTAACTGGACATTCAGCTGCACATGCTCCACAGCTTATGCATGTATCATTTATTACAAATGCCATATAAAACACCTCCTAAAAAATTATGGTAATTACACCATAATCATTTTATCATGTTTTATACAAATTTTAAAGTACTTTAATAAAAATTAGAATATGTTAATTATATTACTATATATCCGAATTTTTCTATATTATCTATTATATTCTCCAAGCTTATATAATTATTATTAAATATTATCGTTATTTCCTTTTTATCTGATGATATTTCGCTCGCTACTACACCTTCACAAATTGATATTGCACTTTGTACATTCCTTACATCAGTAGAACTTTTAATTCCAGCAACTTTAAGTACTGCTTTCATACTAGCCTCCTACTTTTCTTTTATTAGTTCTTTTATTAGTTTTTTATCTACTTCATCATCTACTACTAATTTTATATCATTTTCATCAATAGAATCTTCGTATGACCCTTCTATAAGTTCTACCTCAGTAATATTAAAGTTTTCTAAGACTTCTTCATCTTTTCTTTTTAATTTTACTTTAACACTTTCTTTTACAATATTATTTTGAACTACTTCTCCTGTTCCTTCAGGTGTTTTTACAATTGAGCCAACCTTAGGTAATTCTTTTCTTATGCTTTCATATGTGCTTTGCTCATAGTTTAAACAACACATTAATCTTCCACATATACCTGATATTTTAGTTGGATTTAATGATAGATTTTGCTCTTTAGCCATTTTTATTGAAACTGAAGCAAAATCTCCTAAGAATGATGAACAGCAAAGAGATCTTCCGCAAGGACCAAGCCCACCTATCATCTTAGCTTCATCTCTAACCCCTATTTGTCTTAACTCTATTCTTGTTTTAAATATAGTAGCTAAATCTTTAACTAATTCTCTAAAATCAACTCTTCCATCTGCAGTAAAATAAAATATAACTTTATTATTATCAAAAGTATATTCAACATCAATTAACTTCATAACAAGATTATGTTCTAATATCTTTTTTGTGCAAATTTCTAGTGCTTCTTTTTCTTTTGCTTTATTTTCCTCATGTTTCTTTATATCATTTTCATCAGCAATTCTTAAAACACTCTTAAGAGGTGATATTATATCTTCCTCTTTAATTTCCTTTATTCCAATAACACATTGACCAAATTCAATACCTCTAGCAGTCTCTACTATAACATAGTCTTCTTTATTTATATTTAAATTGTTTGGATCAAAATAATATATTTTCCCAGCCTTTTTGAATCTTACTCCAATTACTTTTACCATGTAATTATACCTCCAAAAATCCCATAAGCATAACACTAATGCTCATTGCAAAACTAATATTATGCTTTAGATTATCTCTTGCTTCTTCTATATATTTTAGCATTCCATTTAACTTTTTATATGACATCATTTCTATAAGTTCTTCTATATCATTAATCTTATCAGAATTTACTATAATACTCTTATTTCCCAATTCTTTATAAATAATTATATCTCTTATAAAAGTAGCTATCATATTTAATAGTTCTTCTTTTTCATCTTTAAATTCTTGAAATGCCTTCTCGTATTTTATTACTATTTCTGGATTATTATTATTTATATCTTTTAGCATATCTAATATAAGAGTTCTAAGATTTTGAAGATTTTCATCATTTAAAAATCTTAAAGCCCTTCCTGGAATACCTTCTGAATAAGCTAATATAGATAAGATTTCCTCTTCTCTTAAATTATAATTTAAATTAATAAATTCTATCATTTCATTATTATTAAGAGGTGTAAGCTTATATATCTGACATCTTGATTTTATAGTATCTAGTATACTTTCTAAATTTGTTGAAAGTATAATTATAAAAACTCCTGTAGGAGGTTCCTCTATTGTTTTAAGCAATGCATTTTGAGCTTGCATAGTAAGCTTTTCTGAATTATATATTATAATTACTTTTTTATTACCTTCATAAGGTCTTTTATTAACTTCTTCTATAATTTCTCTTACTTCTGAGACCCCTACTGATGATTTTTTACTCTTATAGAAAATAGCATCTACATGTTCTTTTCCAAGTGGCTTATTAAGTATTTTAGATACAAAAATATCAGATATGATACTCTTACCTATTCCATCTCTACCTACTATTAAATGAGCATGAGACAGTGTATTGCTTTCAGCCCTCTTCATAAAGCCATTTATAATTTTATTGTGTCCTACAAATCTACTCAATACACCCTCTCCTTTTTATTCTTATCTCATATTTTTATAAATTTATCTACATCAACAACAAAAACAGTAGCTCCCCCAACTTGTATTTCTATTGGATATTGCATACATAAACCTGCATTTCCTGTAATAGGTGCTGGTGTAGTAACTGTTTCTTTTCTCTTCTTACAAATATCTTTAATAATACTTATAACCTTATCTAAATTTTCTTTTTCTACACCAATAATTAAAGTTGTATTTCCAGCTTTTAAGAATCCACCTGTTGTTGCAAGTTTTGTAACTCCAAACTTATTCTCATTTAAAACATCAATCAAATCATCTGAATCATCATCATTTACTATAGCTATAACTAACTTCATAAATAACCTCCATAATAATTAAATACCCTTAATTATATTTTACCACAAAGTAATATCCATTTTAATCATTATTAAGCATATTAGATATGATATCTTTAACTTCATCAAAAACTTCATTAATTGTTTGCTCAGCATTTATTTTAAATTTATTTTTACTACTTTTATTATAAATTAAATTATATCCTTCTCTAACTTTATTATGAAAATCAATTTTTTCTAAATCTAATCTATTAACTTCTCTATCAGAATTTTTCTTTATTCTATTTAATCCAACCTCAGGGCTTATATCAAATAAAATTGATACATCCGGCATACAATCTCCTATAGCAAACTTATTTATACTATAAACTTCATCCATTCCAAGGCCTCTAGCATATCCTTGATAAGCTAAAGATGAATCTAAAAATCTATCACACAAAACTATTTTACCATCTTCTAATGCTGGAATAACTTTTTCTACTAAATGCTGTCTTCTTGCCGCCGCATAAAGTAAAGCTTCTGTTTTACCATCCATCTTAACATTTTGCTTATTAAGTATAACTTCTCTTATCTGTTCTGCTATACTTATTCCACCTGGTTCTCTAGTCTTTATTACACTATACCCCATTTCATCAAGCCAATCGTATATCATATCAATCATTGTACTTTTTCCTGAACCTTCTCCACCTTCAAATACAATAAAATTTCCTTTTTTCAATATCGTTACCTCTTTCTTTGAATTTATTTTAATATGCTTTTTATCTTTTTTACATAAAAATCATAATTATATTCATCTGGAGTAATATTTACTATATCTTCCTCACAGCAAGGGCAAATAAAATTGCCTTTTATCATTATACCATTGTCACTAATATTTCCACACACAGCACAAACATTTTCCTTTATTTTTTTATTAATTAATCCCTTCATAAAAATCTCTCCTTTATCCATAAATTTATTTATCTAGAGTTTGTCCATTTATTTATTTTTATATACTTTATATAAAAATAAATATTTTTTTATATATAGGTAAAAATAATAAAGAATATTTATCGGGAGGGCACTTTTATGAAACAAGAAATGATTAGTTATCTTTCAACTCATGATAAAGAAATTTCAGATTTATGTAAATATCTTTATCATAATGCTGAAGAAAGCTATAAAGAAACTAATTCTTCAAAATATATATCTAATCTTTTAAAAGAACATGGTTTTTCAGTAGAAAATAATTATTTAGATTTTCCTACAGCCTTTTATGCTAAAAAAGGTTCAGGACACCCTAAAATATGCTTTATATGCGAATATGATGCTGTTAAAGATAAAGGACATATAACAGCCCATAATGGTTTAAGCACAATATCATATATAGCAGCTATTTCATTAGGCCATATTATAAATAAATTAAATTATGGAACTGTTATAATTATAGGATGCCCTGGAGAGTATGCAGGCGGTACAAAAGATGTAATGCTAAAACAAGGTGTCTTTGATGATGTTGATGTAGTTATGGTTTCTCATCCTGATACTACAACTTGCGAAAGTGGTACATCTTCAGCTGTAATTCCACTTAGTGTAAAATTTACAGGTCATGATGGATTGAGTTTCCTAAATTCAAAACCTTATACATCATTAGATGCTATACTTTTAACTCTTAATATATTAAATTCTATTACTAAAGGCTTCTGCAATGATATTACAATTAACTCTGTAATATCAGAAGGTGGGGATACCCCTTTATTGGTTCCAAAAGAATCAGAATGTAAATTTTATATAAGAGCTTCAACTATAAATCATGCAAGTTTTGTTGAAAATAAAATTAAAGAAATTGCAGAATTCATATCTAAATTATTAAATATTGAAGTAAAAACTTCATTATATCAATTTTCTAGTGATGAACTTGTAAGTAATAAAACTTTAAATCGATTATACAATCATAACTTAAAGGAATGTGGAATTATAAATATATGTCCATCAAAAAATATAAATGCAGCAATTTCATTAGGATCTATAAGTAAAAAAGTACCTTTAATACATCCATATATATCAATAGTTGAAGATGAAAAAATTGCTTATGGAACAACTGATTTTGCTAACTGTACAATTTCAGATTTTGCTATTAATCAATATAAAAAATCTGGTTTAGCACTTGCTTGTACAGGTTTTGATATACTAACAAATCAAAACTTACTTTCAGAAATAAAATCAGAATTTTTTAATTATACATCTAATATTAAATAAAAAATACCCAAGAAACTAATTCTTGGGTATTTTTTATTTAAGTAATTTATTATCTCTTAATTTTAATATATTTCTTTTAACTCTATTAATAAAACATTCACTAGGTTGAAAATAAAACTTATAGTAATTATTATCAACTTTATATATGCAACAACATTGTTCAAATTTTAATTTATTACATCCATAGCTGCCAACAAGTTTTGCCTCTATATTTTTGGGTTGTTTACCTTTTTTGCCTAAATAAACAATATCTGATATTTTTATACTAGTTAAATTTTTCTCATCATTAGAAAAAATCTTATTCACTATAAGCTTGTTCGCTATTAAAGCGTATTTGTAAGAAACCTTGCATTTTAAAAACTCCCTTATTATAACTAAAACTGCTATCAATGCTATTATTAACTTACATAAAAGCAAAGTCTTCCTACTACTAAAATCAATAATTTTAAGAGCTTCTTGAGCATATAACATAAAAGTTATAACAAATAATGCTATTCCTATTACTGGAGCTTTCTTTTTGGCAACTATTTCCTTATGCATCATATTTAAATCCCCCATGATTTAATCAAATATTTATAAACATAGAAATGATTATACTAGTAATTCAAGTTTTATTCCATATTAATATAAGTCAAATTTTTTTATTATTAGCCTGTTAATCGTATTAAATAGGTTTTATCTTTATTTATCTAATTGTTTTTATATTATCCTTTGATTATCTTCAATTTTAAAAATAAAATTAGCAATATAATTGTATCTATATATTTTTTCTTTTTATTTATAGCTTTATTTTATATTTATTAATTAAATAGTATAATATAATTATATATTAATGGAGGTTTTAAGATGATTCAAATATTTAAAACAATAGATGATAATAATAAAAATCTCAAGCAGCTTGATAACATAGAGCAAGGTTCTTGGATAAATATAGTAGCCCCATCTGATGAAGAGCTTATTTTAATCTCAAATAAGACAGGTATATCTTTAGATTTTCTAAAATCATCATTAGATGATGAAGAAACCTCTCGTATAGATATAGAAGATGATGTTATTTCAATAATAGTGGATATTCCCTTCACAGAAATGGAGGATAATTCTTTAACTTATGATACATATCCACTATCAATAATACATACAGATAAATATTTAATAACAGTTTGCCTTAAAAATAGTAAAATTTTAACTGATTTTATAAATGGGAGAATAAAATCTTTTTATACATTTAAAAAATCAAGATTTATTCTTCAAATATTAAATAGAATATCAACATACTATCTTTTATATTTAAGACAAATAGATAAAAAAAGCTTAATGATTGAAAAAAGGCTTCATAAATCAATGAAAAATAGAGAACTTATTCAATTACATTCACTTGAGAAATCATTAGTTTATTTTTCAACTTCATTAAAAGCAAATGAAATAACATTAGAAAAAATGCTTAAACTAAATATAATTCAAAAATATGAAGCAGATAAAGATGTGCTTGAAGATGTAATAGTAGAAAATAAACAAGCAATAGAAATGACAGAAATTTATAGCAACATCCTTGCTAGTACAATGGATTTCTTTGCTTCAGTTATTTCTAATAACTTAAATATAGTTATGAAAGTATTAGCATCAGTTACTATACTTATGGCTATACCAACTATAATAGGTGGTATATTTGGTATGAATGTATGGCTACCAATTTCACCAAATGACCCATCTGGATTTTATATAATAATGTTTATGACTATATTTATTTGTGCAATAGCCGCTTGGATATTATATAAAAATGATATGTTTAGATAACATCTTTTTTTTAAAATCATAATATAAATATTATTAATAAATAGTGAGCTTAAATTAAGCTCATTTTTTATAGGAGGAATTTTATATTATGATAAAAGGTAAAATTTTAAATACTAATTCTACAATTGGTATTATTTCTCCAGCTTCTTGTAGCGAAGATATAATTATAAATACTTATATTAATAAATTTAAATCTCTAGGACTTAAAATTGTAAAAGGACATCACATTTATGATAAATATGGATACTTTTCTGGAACAGATCTAGATAGAGCAAAGGAATTAACTGATATGTTTTTAGATGATTCAATAGATGGAATTATATGCTTTCGTGGTGGATATGGATCTATTCGTACCCTTCCTTATATAGATATATCTATAATAAAAAATAATCCTAAATTCTTCTGTGGATATAGTGATATAACTATATTATTAAATTACTTTGCAAATAATGGTCTAATAACATTTCATGGTCCAATGATAAAATCTAACTTTGATGATATTTTAACATTATCATATCTAAAAAGAATGTTGTTCAATCCTACTAAAGGATTTATTTACGATTTTTCTAACTGTATAAAATTTAATAATAATTATTTTTCCGGTAAATTAATGGGTGGAAACTTATCAATGATATGTTCATCTATAGGTACTCCATATGAGATTAATTTAGATAATAGTATATTACTTTTAGAAGAAGTAAACGAACCACCTTATGTAATAGATAGATTATTAACCCAATTATTACTTTCATCTAAACTTAATAAATGTAACGCTATTATTATAGGACATATGACTAATTGCACTGATGATAATAATTATAGCTTTAATATCCTAGATATAATAAAAGATATACTTGTACCTTTAAATATACCTATAATACTAAATGTTCCTTTTGGACATTCTTATCCTAATTTAACTTTTCCAATAGGATGTTATGCAAACTATAATAAAAAAACAAATCAACTTGTATTATGTGAAAATTCACTTCTATAAAATTTAATCCACAAATATACAAGTTATTCACAATAGCATTTATATATTTAGTGGATAAGTTGTTATATAAGAGATATTTTTGTGAATAATTTTAAAAACAAAAAAGTCTGTAAACTTTGTTTACAGACTTTTTTTATGGAGGCGCCACCCAGATTTGAACTGGGGATGAAGGTGTTGCAGACCTCTGCCTTACCACTTGGCTATAGCGCCATATATGGTGGCTCGAGCAGGAATCGAACCAGCGACACGAGGATTTTCAGTCCTCTGCTCTACCGACTGAGCTATCGAGCCACACCATACCTAGCAACGTCCTACTCTCCCACACGGTCACCCATGCAGTACCATCGGCGCTATAGAGCTTAACTTTCCTGTTCGGAATGGGAAGGAGTGTTTCCTCTA
>NZ_JBZEEZ010000004.1:0-187984 GCF_058310235.1 Clostridium sp. TJA085
TCTTAATTCGTTTTTGTTTTTCCTGATTACATTTATTATTATATAATAATAATTATCCGTTGTAAACATCTTTTTTAAAATTTTTCTATTTTTTTCTACAAAAAAATAGATAAGAGTTAAACTCTTATCTATTATAATTAATAATATAAATTTTGAGTTGCATATTCAGCATCACAAGTTATATCTATTCCAAGTTTTCTAAATGTTTGTTCATCATTATTACTTACTATTGTAGTTGAATGGGCTTGAGCTCCTTTAAGCTTATAAAGTTTCTCAACAGCAACTTGCGCCATAGGATTAGTAGCTGCACATATACTAAGTGCCATAAGAACTTCTTCACAATTAAGAGCTGGTCTTTTAGATGCTAATGTTTCTTTCTTTAATCTTATTATAGGATTTAATATAACTGGTGAAATTAAATGAATATCATCATTTATATCAGCAAAATATTTAATAGCATTAACAATAGCTGCTGCTGTGCCTTCCATAAGTTCTGATGTTTTACCTGTAACTATAGTTCCATCTTCTAATTCAATTGCAACAGATGGACATATCTCGTTACCACCTTTTAACTTCTTTAATCTCTCAGAATTTTCTCTAGCTTTAGTTACAACTTTTCTATCTTGTTCTACTAAATTTAATTCACTCATTATAAGTGATACTCTTTGAAATGTTTCTTTATCTACATAACCTTTTTTGTATTCACATGCAGTTTTAAAATATCTTCTTATAATCTCTTGTTTTGAAGCTTCTTTTACTACATCATCATCTATAATTCCAAAACCTACTCTATTAACTCCCATATCAGTAGGTGATTTATATACAGATTCTTTTCCTGTTATTTTTTCTATAATTCTTTTTAATACTGGAAAACTTTCAATATCTCTATTATAATTTACTGCTACCTTATTATAAGCATCAAAATGGAATGAATCTATCATATTTACATCTTTTAAATCTGCTGTTGCAGCTTCATATGCAATATTTAATGGATGCTTTAATGGTACATTCCATACTGGGAATGTTTCAAATTTTGAATATCCTGCAACATTTCCTCTTTTATTCTCATGATAAAGTTGACTTAAGCATGTTGCAAGTTTTCCACTTCCTGGTCCTGGAGCTGTAACAACAACTATTGGTTTTGTAGTTTCTATATATGGATTTTTTCCATATCCTTCATCACTTACTATTGTATCTACATCTGTTGGATATCCTTTAGTTGCTCTATGTTTATATACCTTTATTCCTCTTCTTTCAAGCTTATTTATAAAAATATTTGTAGAAGGTTGTTCATCATATCTTGTTATTACAACACTATTTACATCTAAATCATATGATCTAAGTTCATCAATAAGTCTTAGTACATCAGCATCATATGTAATACCAAAGTCTCCTCTTATTTTATTTCTTTCAATATCACCTGCATACACACAAATAATTATTTCAGCTTTATCTCTTAACTTATGTAATAATTTTATTTTTGCATTTTCATCAAATCCAGGTAATACTCTCTTTGCATGAAGGTCTTGAAGAAGCTTACCTCCAAATTCTAAATAAAGTTTATCGTAATTATTTACTCTTTCTAAAATATATTTAGACTGTTCTTCTAAATACTTTTTATGATCAAATCCTATTTTCATAATTTCTCCTTTTGTTAATTATTTTTTATTTAAATTTTTTATTCTTGTAAACTAAACTATTTTCATAAAAATATGTGAACCATAAAATGTTTATAAAAAACAGAAAATATATTGGATTGTTAGATGTAAATCCTTTTAGCCCTATTAAAGATAAAAGTCCTAATAATCCAATATATTTATACTTATGATAGTTCATAAAATCATCTCCAAAACATGTTTAATTATATTATATACATTTTTAGAGTTATTTTCTATATTTAATTCTCTTTTATAAATTTATATTTGTATTCTGGTCTACCAACATTACCATAATCTATTGTTACTTCAGCTTCACCTATATTTTCTAAATAATCAACATATTTTTTTATAGTAACATTACTTACACCTGTTAATTTTGATATACCTCTTATAGTCCAATATTCTTCATTATTTTCATTTATAACATTGTATATCTTATTTAATGTATTTTTATTTATTCCTTTTGGAAGTTTATTTTCTTCATTAACTAAATTATCATTATTATATAATCTATCTAAATCATTTTGATCTAACTTAGTATTTTGAATTAAAAGTTCTCTCTTTTTAATATACTTATCTATAGCTTTCTTAAATCTTTCAAATTCAAATGGCTTTATTAAATAATCTACTACTCCATATGCAAAAGCAGTTTTTATTTCTTCTGACTTATCTGCTGCTGTCATCATTATAACTTCTGATAATATTCCTTTATCTCTAATATATTTTAATATTTCTATACCATTTTCTTTAGGTAAGTAAACATCTAATAATATTAAATCTATACTTTCTTTTTCCAAAACATCTATTAAATCTTCTTTATTAGATACAGTTTTAAATACTGAAAATCCATTAATCATCTCAACATATTTTTTATTTATTAAAGCTACCATAGGATCATCTTCAACAATAACTACTTTGTTCACACCTATTCCTCCTTTAATATACTTATTATAAATTTTTTATTTCTTTTGTTTTCTTTTATTTTTATACTTCCACCATAAAGATCAATTCTACCTTTTACAGTTGATAATCCAATTCCTCTCCCTGTACCTTTAGATGTTACTCCATTTTCAAAAAGATTATCTTTTATATTTTTATTTATATTAATTCCATTGTCTGTAACTTCTATATTTATTATTTTTTCATCTTCACCTATATAAACTTCTACAACTCCACTAGAACCTTTTTCTATACATGCATCAAAAGCATTTTCTATAAGATTTCCAAGTATAGTTATTATGTCAATTGAAGTTACTCTTCCATGTGAATGCATCATATAAGAATCTTCATTTATTATAAATTTTATATTCTTTTCATTTGCAATAAGTTTTTTACTAAGAAGCATAGCACTTATTAAATTATCCTTTATTCCTGCAACAGTAGTTGTATTTTCTAAAACTTCCTTTTGACACTCACTTATATATTTTTTTGCTTCATCATATTCTTCTAAATTTATAAGTCCCAGAATAACATGTAATTTATTTTTAAATTCATGAACATTTGCTCTAATATTTTTAAGTAATCCGTCTATACCAGTTATTTCTCTTGCAAGTCTATTTATATTTTCACTTTTCATTAAAGTAACAACAGCACCCAAATACTTTTCTTTCTCTTTTATAAAACTTAAATTTACAAATACCTTTTCACCACTTAATGTTATTTCTTTCATTTTTACACTACTCTTATTATCTATATATTTAGAAATTTTTTGTATTAATTCTTCTATATTTAATGTATCTAGCATCTTAAAACAATTATCATTTATTTCTAAAATTTTATTATTTCTATCTATGGCAATTACACCTTCATCTATGGAATCAAGTATTATTCTCTTTTCATTATATAATCTTGCTATTTCATCAGGTTCCATACCAAGCATTTCTCTTTTTATTTTTCTTGCAAATGTTTCTGATAATATTATTGTAATTGGCAATATTAAAACAAATAAGCATATTGTTATAACTATAACCTTATTAGTTACTGACTCAACATCTTTTAAGTATTTACCTACCATAACAAACCCAACTTGTTTATCATTATTATATATTGGAGAAAAGTATCTAACTGTAACACCCATAGAACCTTCCATTGTTGAATAATAACTTGTTCCATATTTAATTACATCTTTATTATCTGTATTTACAAACTTTTGTCCTATTTGATTAACATCAAGATGTGAGTATTTTTCTCCGGTCATATCTCCAACAACAATTATATCTATGTTTTTAAAGTTTTTCACAAATTTACTTACATAAGATTGAATCTCAAAATTATTTTTTCTTTGCTCTAATGTATTTTGAACTATTGGGGTATTAGCTATTACATATGAGATTTCTTTTAAATCTTGTTTTATTTCATCATTAAGATCGTCAACTCTAAGCTTCATAAAAAATATACAAGCAAGGATTAATGGTATTATCGCTATTATAATACTACGTTTTCGTACACGACTTTTAAAACTCATATTCTCTCCTTTTATTCTTTTTATATTAGATTATACATAATTATTTTATTTTTTTCGACATTTTTTATTTTTTAAACCTTAATTATAAAAAGCCTTACTTATAGTTTTCTACAAGTAAGGCTTTATTATAAATATACTAAGCTATTGCATTTTTACAATTACTTTCTGTTAAATATTCATTTAAATTATCATATGAAATACTTATCATATTTGTTAAAGCTTCATCTGTATATGATCCCATGTGAGGAGTTAATAATACTTTAGGGAACATTTCTATAAGTTTTTCTATATTTTTATCATCTATTTCTTGTCCCTTAAGATCTTTAAAGAAAACTCTACTTTCTCCCTCTAATACATCAGCTCCATAACCACCAAGTTTTCCACTTTCAATTCCTCTTATAATTGCTTCTATGTCTTGAAGTTCTCCTCTTGCTGTGTTTATGATTATTCCGCCATCTTTCATATTATTTATAAATTCATCATTTATTAAATGATAATTTACTCCTTTTATATATGGCATATGTACTGAAATTACATCTGAAGTTTTTATTAATTCTTCTTGACTTACAAATTCAACAATTTCTTTCGCTGCATCACTTTGAAATACATCATAACCAATAACTTTTGCTCCTAGTCCCTTAAAAAGCTTAGCAGTTGTAAGTCCTATTCTTCCAGTTCCAATTATTCCAACTGTACAATTTCTAATTTCTTTACTAAACATATTAGCATCAACAATGAAATTCTTTTCTCTTGTTCTATTTACTGTATAAGCTGTATGTCTAAGTAACATCATTGCAAGAGTTACTGCAAGTTCACTTATTGCATTTGGTGAATATCCTGGGACTCTAGCTGACTTTAATCCAAATTCCTTTACTGCTTCTAAATCAACATGATCAAATCCTACTGTTCTAGTAAGTACATACTTTAATCCATTATTTTTTAATAGCTCTAAGTTTTGTCTATCAGCCATACAGTTACCCCTAACCATTATAGCTTCTGCTCCTATAGCTTCTTTTACATTTTCATGATTTAAGCCTTTTTCTACAAGTTTTAAATCATATCCATATTTATTTAATTTATTAAAAAATTCAACTTCTGTTGGTCTTACTCCAAAACAAACTAACTTAATTGACATAAAAAAACTTCCCTTCTTTTTAAATATATAAAAATATATCTATATTAAAATAAGACTTAATTCAGGAAAAAGTTTTTAAATCTAATTCCTGAATTATAGTCATTTAAAATTTAACTATACAAATAACCCTATATTTTTAATTACTTCTAAAGCAACTATCCATATTGGCATTGCTACTACTGCAACTATAGTTGATAATAATGAACAATTTGATGAAAGAACTGATTCTTTATCAAAGCTTATAGCATAAGCTGCTGCAACTGTTGCTGTTGGCGCTGCCATCATTATTACTACAGTAGCTAGTCCAATATATGATACTGGTAAAATTCCAGTTACATTTAAAACATATAATAATACTATATTTATTAATGGAACTATAATTACTTTTTGAATGCTATAGTACCAAGAATCTTTTGATCCCATAGCTTCTTTAAATGGTATTGTAGCTAAATTAGCTCCAATTGATAACCATGCAAGTGGTGAACATAAAGCACTTAAGTAAGTTAAAGGTTTATAAAGCCATGGTAATGTTTGGTCAATTCTTAAAAATGCATAGTTTTTTACCCCTTCTTTAGTAGAAACAGCTACTTGTGGTAATGACTCTTGGAATAACCATATAAATAAACCTAAAAATGTTGCTATAATAATTGGATTTAAAAACATAGTTTTAACATTTTTCTTAAAGTTTTCTTTATCCATCTTCAAACCTGACATTTTAATAAATCCATATGAATAAAGGAACACTCTATAAGCTATATTGAATATTGAAGAATACATAACTCCTACTGTTCCATAAACAGCTTGTACAATCGGAGTTCCAAAGAAAGTTGTTGATCCAAATACTGTTAATACTCTTAAGGCATCTTGTTTGTCTCCCTTGTATCTTGAATAAAATAACTTAGTTATAAATATAAGAACTATATAAATTGCAAATCCCCATATTAAAAGATTTATTCCTTCATGTAAGCTTTTCTTATTAATATCTACTAAAAATGATTTTAATGCTAATGCTGGAAGTGATACTGATAAAACTACCTTACTTAATATTTTTGCAGCACTATCATTTATTATATTTTTCTTTCTTAAATAAAATCCTAAAAAAATAATTGCTATTGATGAAAATATTGCACCTATAATTGCGTTATCTGTTAATGTTTTTCCTAAAATACTTAAGATATCCATCTAATTTAATTCCTCCTCAGTTTATAAAGTTTTCTCAAATCTTTTTGTTATTAATTTCACACTTATGTTATAACATTAACAATAAACTCACAATTATATTTAAATTTCTAAATAATTATTTAAGTTTTTTAAGTTTTATTATTTAATTTATTTACTTAAATAAATTAAATAATTCATTTTTTTGTTAATTTTTAGTCAAATTTTCATAAAAAAAAAGAGCTTTACTCAGCTCCTAATATATTAATTATAAAATTATTCTTTATATTGCTTTGTATAATATTTTCAAACCTAACTTTAGAATTTTCATTTGTATACTCTAAAAGTGGATCAAATATATAATATAAACTTTCCATATTTAATTCACTTCCACTAATAATATTAATTTTAACTTTTCTTTGATTATATAATTTATTACACTCTTTTAATGTATTATATACTCCTATCCCACAATTCTCTTTATTATATAAATTTGATACATATACATAAATATCTTTTAACTTTATACGTTCATCATAATTATTAAAGTAAAAAAATAATATTTCCTTTAATAAAATAATCATATCTATATCTTTTCTAGTTTTTATATATTTATTTTCTATAAAAATTATTTTGTTTAAATTAATAAATTTCTTTATACAATGCTCTTTTTCTTTAATATTACATATTATTATATTTACAAAACTATTATTAAATAAATTTGTTTTAGTAAAATAATTTATATCATTAAAACTTATAAAATTCACATTGTACATATCAAAACAAAAATTATAATACTTAATAAATTTTATAATTTTATCTTTTTTAAAAATATGATTATATACTTTAAAAATATCACTATTGAATTTATTCAATATATTTTCTTCATTTTCTAAAGAATAAAATATATTTACAGTTTTATTATCCCCCATTAATACTTACCCCTCTTATTTTTATGTAAAAGTAATTTAGGGCTATTTAAAATAGCCCTAAACAATTTATATATTAAATATACCTTTTATTTCTTCTTCATTATAATTAATTATAAGTTCTTTTGGGAAATTTATTTCATCTACTAAATTTATACAGTTATCAAACTTTCCTATATCATAACATATGTGAGAGTCACTACCAAATATTATTTTGGCTTTATGTTTTCTACAAAACTCTAACATTTTTTTATCATTTTCTAAGGCTCCTACTCTAAAACCATTTGGTCTTAAAGATGAATTATTTAATTCTAATAAAATATTATTTTCTTTTGCAGCAATTACAACTTCTTCATAATTAACAGGATATCTTGAATCATCTAAATGACCTATTATTTTTATGTTTGGCTTTTTCATAACATTTATAACAGCTCTTGTATTTTCTTCTTCTGTTCCAGGATTTATACAAGGTGGATGAAAACTTGCTATTGCATAATCTAGATTATTTAAATCATCATCTGTTAAATCTACATTTCCATCAAAGTCTAATATATTAACTTCTGCCCCAACAAAAACATTAACACCATCAATATGTTTAGGAATAACTCTTAAGTTATGAAAATGATATATATGTGCAGTGCCTGGCATTTTAGGAGCATGATCTGAAATTCCTAAATATTTAATTCCCTTATCTCTTGCACTATCTATGTTTTCTTTAACTGTGCTATATGCATGACCGCTAGACACAGTATGTGTATGTAAGTCTATTAATTCTCTCATTTTTTACCTCCTTAATACTACTAATATATTTTACCACAAAAAATTTTTTAATCATAATTTTATAATTATTAAATAAAAAGAACTTTATTACTAAGAATTCACTCTAAGTAAAAAGTCCTTTTTTATTTATATTAAGCTTTACTAACGTTATCAGAACCTAATGCATCTTCTGAAAGTTTTTTATTATAAAATGATACAAAACATATTACAGTAATAGTTGCTGCTGTTATATCTGCAATTGGTTCTGCCATTAAAGTCCATTTAAGTTTATTTTCAAAAATCATAGGTAATATTAATGCTAATGGTATAAGAAGTATTATCTTTCTTAAAAGAGCTAATATTAATGATGTTTTAGCTTGTCCAAGAGCTAAAAATGTTTGTTGGCACGCTATTTGTGCTCCTGATGCAATAACTCCACCAAAGAATATTTTTATACTCCAAGTTGTTATATCCATAAGATTTGAATTATCATTAAATATCGATACAAAAAAACCTGGAGCCATCATTAAAGCAATCCACATAACTCCTGTATAACATAAACAATAAGTAAATAATAATCTGAATGTTTGTTTTACTCTATTTCCTTCTTTTGCTCCATAATTATAACTTATTATTGGTTGAGCACCTTGGGATAAACCTACAAGAGGTAATAACACTATCTGCATTATACTACTCATTATAGTCATAGCACTAACTGCTAAATCTCCACCATATCTTAATAATTGATTATTCATTATAATCATTACAAGACTTTCTGTTGATTGCATTATAAAAGGTGAAACTCCAAGAGCTACTACTTGAAATATAATTTTTAGTTTTGGAATCATGTACTCTTTTCTTATTTTTAATATACTTTTTTGACTAAATAAAAATTTAAGAACCCATATAGCTGAGACACATTGTCCTAAAACTGTTGCAAGAGCAGCACCTTTAACCCCCATTCCAAAACCAAATATAAATATAGGATCTAAAATTATATTAATTATAGCACCTATTATAACAGTAGCCATACCAGTCTTCGCAAATCCCTGTGTGTTAACAAAAGGATTCATTCCTAATGCTATTTGAACAAATATAGTTCCAAAAATATATAATCCTAAATAATCACTTGAGTATTTTATTGTAGCTTCACTTGCTCCAAAAGCCCAAAGCATTTGTTCTTTAAAAATAGTAAAAACTATAGTAAGTATAATTCCTAATAATATAAGAGCTGAAAAACTATTACTTAGTATTTCTTCAGCTTCATCATTATTTTTCTCTCCCATCTTTATAGCTGCAAGAGGCGCTCCACCCATACCTATAAGCGCACTGAAAGCTGATATTATCATTATTATTGGAAAAGCTACTCCAACTCCTGCCATAGCAATTTCTCCATTTGGTATTCTTCCTATAAATATTCTATCTATAATATTATATAGAACGTTAACTATTTGAGCTATAATTGCAGGAAGTGCTAATCTAAATAATAAATTATTTATCTTTCCTGTACCTAAATCTATTTTTTTATCAGTCATTTAAACCAAAACCTCCACAAATTTAATATATTATAAATTTTACATTATTTTACTTAAAATGTGAACAAAAAGCATAGTTAAAAAACTATGCTTTATATTTATTTATAAATTTATCTATCCTTTTTATAGCTTCTATTAAATCATCCATAGATGCAGCATAACATGCTCTTATAAATCCTTCACCACATTCACCAAAGGCATTTCCTGGAACAGCTAACACCCTTTCTTCCATAAGAAGTTTTTCACAAAATTCATCTGAAGTCATACCTGTTGACTTAATACATGGGAATACATATAATGCACCTAATGGTTCAAAACATTCAAGTCCCATTTTTCTAAAACCATTTACTAAAACTCTTCTTCTTCTATTATATTCTGATGCCATTTCTCTTACACTATCATCTCCATGCTTAAGTGCTTCAATTGCTGCATATTGTGCTGTTGTTGGTGAACACATTATTGCATATTGATGTATTTTTTTCATGGCATCTATTAATACTTTATTTCCACAAGCATATCCAAGTCTCCATCCAGTCATTGCATAAGCTTTTGAAAAACCATTTATTATAAGTGTTTTATCTTTAACCTCTTCAAACTCTGCAATTGATACATGTTTTTTATCATATGATAACTCTCCATATATCTCATCTGAAAGAATTATTATATTCTTATCTTTAACAACATCAACTATTTTTTCTAATTCTTCCTTTGTCATTATAGCTCCAGTTGGATTATTTGGAAAAGGAAGTATTAAAACTTTTGTTTTATCTGTTATAGCATCTCTTAAATCATCTGGCATAAGTTTAAATTCATCTTCAGCCTTTAAGTTTATTATTTTTGCTGTTGCTCCTGTAAAAGTTGTACATCCTTTATAAGCAACAAAGCTAGGTTCTGGAATTATAACTTCATCTCCAGGACCTACAAGTGCTCTAAGGGCTAAATCAATAGCCTCACTTCCACCAACAGTAACTAATATTTCTTCTTTTGGGTCATATGATAAATTAAACTTTCTATACAAATAATTTGCTATTTCTTCTCTAAGTTCAATAAATCCAGCATTAGAAGAATAATGTGTATGTCCTTTTTCTAATGAATATATACCAGCTTCTACAACATTCCAAGGTGTTACAAAGTCTGGCTCACCAACTCCAAGTGATATTACATCTTCCATTTCGTTTATCATATCAAAATATTTTCTTATTCCAGATGGGGGCATATTTTTTATATTATCTAAAATCATATTTTCCATTATCATATAAATATAGCCTCCCTATCACTAATCTTCTTATCTTTAAATATAGTTCCATGATCTTTATACTTTTTAAGTACAAAATGAGTTGCTGTACCTTGTACATATTCTTGAACTGCAAGTTTTTCTGATACAAACATAGCAACTTCTTTCATTGTTTTTCCTTCTACTATTACAGTTAAATCAAAACCTCCAGAACTCATTAAATAACAAGCTTTAACATTTGAAAATTTATATATTCTTTCTGCAACTTTATCAAAACCTTGACCTCTTTGAGGTGTTATTTTTACTTCAATTAATGCTGTAACTGTCTCTTTTCCTGTATTTTCCCAATTTATTAATGTAGTATACCCTGCTATTATATTTTTTTCTTCATAATCTCTAATAGCTTCTCTTACTTCTTCTACTGTCTTTCCAGTCATTATAGCTATTTTTTCATCACTATATCTACTGTTTTTCTCTAAAACCTCAAGAATTTCTTCCATATCTCTTAAATCCTCCCTAATTTATTTAAAATAAAAAAAACCTCCATCCACAATAAAGGGACGAAGGTTACTAATTCGCGGTACCACCCTAATAAATAAATATATTGCTATATTTATTCACTCTATAAGAATAAATTTATTCCTTTCCTATTTAACGTTAGGATTACGGCTTATTTTATTAAGTATTAAACTTAGTTCTCAATAAGCAATTCCAAGGCTGCTTCCATAAATACCCTTACTAAATTCCACCAAACTTTAGCTCTCTTTAAAGGAACTATTTTATGTACTCTTCCTCTTCAAAATTTTTTACATTTATTTTTTATCTATTATATGACTATATTTTAATAAATTCAATACTTTTATTAATTAAAATTTTGTAATTTATTATTAATATTTAAATATAATTTGTTTTGCAATATAATTTATATTTAACAAATAAAATTTCCAATTAGAGTAAATTATTTTATAAAAAGGATGTGAAAATTTAAATTTTCACATCCAACATATTACTTATCTACACTTCCAGTATCCATCACAGTCAAAATCATCTTCAGCTTCTTCTTTATAGCATTCTATAGCCTTACAGAATAAAATATTTGTTTTTCTAATTATTTCTTCAAATTTTTCTAATAGACATTCAACTTCTCTTAATTTTTTGTCAGCTTTTTCTGATAGTTGATCTGCTTTTAATCTATATTTAGCTGCTTCTTCTTGTAAGCAGTTAGCTTCTCTTAATTTTTTATTTATTGCTTCTAATAATGCTCTATTTTGTGCTGCTAATTCTTCTGCACATCTTTCATACTTTTCACATTTGTTATCTTTGCATGGTATACAATAGCATTTTTCCTTTTTACATTCTCCATAACCTTTATTACATCTAGTCATTTTAATTCCTCTCTTTCTCACTCTTTAGTATAATTAAAACTCTTTAGTAATAATATATGAATGTATTTAACTATTGTTACTTTCTTTGTATAATTTTATATTATATTAATACATATTGTCTTTTATAATTTTAACTTTTCCATCTAAAGTACCTATAACATCTTTATTATTTTCTAAATAATTTTTTACAATATTTATTGCATCTTCTGTTATTAATTCTCCTTGGCATACTAAAGGAATACCTGGTGGATATGGCACTATTGCTTCTTTAGCTATTTTTCCTATTGAATCTTCTAATCTTATAAGTTCATAATCCTTTTTAAACACTTCAAAAGGCTCAAACACCTTTTTTGTATTTATATTAAAACTTTCAATATTACCATAATATTTTATGGCTTCAAAATTTATTTTTAAAAGTGCCTCATAAATTTTCTGAAAATCTTTGTCCTTATTAAATGGTGATAATATTAAAACAACACCTCTTAAAAATCCCATTTCACATTGAATCTTTTCTTTTCTAAGAAGCTCATGAAGTTTATATCCACTATACCCTTCTTCTAATATAAGTACATATCTACTTTTATCAATTTCATAACCATTATTTAAATCTGAATTAGATAGTAACTTTACTTTATCAATACAATTAATTTTTGCTTTCCAAAACTCTGCTAAATCTATTAATTCATCATATTTCTTCTGTCCATATTCGTCTAAATAATATCTTGCATAATCTAAAGATGCCATTAAAAGATATGATGGTGATGTACTTAAAAATGCATTTTTATAAAATAAAACATCTGAATTTTTATCATTTACAATTAAATATCCACTTTGAGTTAATGACGGTAATGTTTTATGAGCACTTAGCACTACATAATCAGCTAATGAAGTTAAACTTTTAGGTAATCTTTCACTTGCAATAAAGTGAGCCCCATGTGCAGCATCTATTATTACTTTTAATCCTTTGCTTTTTAAGTCTTTAATTATATTTTCCATATCATAACTTATTCCAAAATAATTAGGATTTGTAAGAATTATTCCTTTTGCTTTTTTACATTTATTAAAAGCTTCATAAATTCTATTTTCATCTGGAGGTAAGAAAATTCCATTTATATTATCTATTACTGGTTCTATATATGTAACTTTTAATTTTCTAAGTATTAATCCATTATAAATAGACTTATGACAATTTCTTTCTACTAAAACTTCATCTCCTTCATTAAAGGCACTAAAAATAGAAATTAAATTTCCAGAAGAACTTCCATTTACAAGAAAGAATGCATTTTTAGCATTGTATGTTTTAGCTAAAAGCTCTTCACTTTCTTTAATAACACCTTCTGGATAATGTAAATTATCTAAAGGATCATTTTCTGTAATATCTAAAAAACCTAAATTATTTACAAATTCTTCTCCTAGCTTATCTCCTAAAAATCCAATACCACACTTATTTCCTGGCATGGAAAGTATAAGATTTTTTTCTTTATGATAATCTAATAAAGCTTTTAATAAAGGTATTTTTTTCATATATTTTCCTCCTTTATTATAAAAAAGTTGCCTTAATTTAAGGCAACTTTTTTATTTTAAAACCTGAATAAACTTTTTATCAAATACTTTTGTTATAGTTTTTACTATAAAATTTAAATCTATATCATCTAAGTTTTCTGTTTCATCAATATATATATTATAATCATTAAACATAGTATTAAATGTAGCAAGTTCTTTTGCTAGCACTATACTCTGTTCTTCTCTAAATAATCTTTTAAGCTTAAAGCTCTTTTTAAATTTATCTAAATCTTTATCTGTTAATCTTTCATTTAATTTTAATGAATCATTAACACATTTATCTATAATTTCTATAGCTTTTTTATAATTTTCTTTTGATGTACTTAAAGTTATTTTATAGAACTTAATTCCTTCTTCATAGCAAACTCTAGTTAATACATCATATACTAAATTATATTTTGTTCTTAATGTATCAAAAAGTTTAGAGTTTACTCCATCTCCAAAGTATTCATTAAATATTTTGAGAGCCTTAATTTCTTTATTATTTAAATTATCTATAGGATAATTAATTTGAATCTTACTTGTTTTAATATTTTGTTTTGCTTCCTCAAAATATTTTTCTTCATTTTTTTCATAAACAATTTTATTAAGTTCTTCTTCTTTTTTATTCCAACTTCCAAAGTACTTTTCTAAAATATGAATAACTTTATCAAATTCTATATTAGTAATAATAGATATACTTATATTACTTGGGAAATATACTTTATTATAAAATTCCTTTATATCATCTACCTTTAAGTTTTCTAAACTTTCAAAAGTTCCTATTATGGGATATTTAATTCTTCTATTATTGAAAGAATTTATAAATAACTTATCTTCTAAATATTGTTCTATCTCTTCATCCCATTCTTTAAGTTCTTCTATTATTATCTTCTTCTCATCATTAAAACCATTTTTATCAAATACAGGATTAATTATAATGTCTGAAAACAAATCTATTCCCTTTGATAAATCTTCACTTAATAAGGTTCCATAATATATTACATAAGGATAATTAGTCATAGCATTTTGAAAACCAAAAATTTCACTTAATTCTATATTTATTTGTTCTTCAGTTCTATTTTTTGTTCCTTTATAAACCATATGTTCTGTGGCATGGGCTACCCCATACTTTTCTCCATCCATTAATGCTCCACCTTTTAATGAAACACATAAAGATGTAAGATTTGAACTATGATTTTTATATATTAATTTAATGCCATTTTTTAAAGTATATTCCTTAATCACTTAAATATCTCTCCTTTAAGTACACTTTTTAATATATTATTCCGCTTTTAAAGCTATTGCACATTCAATTCTCTTCTTTTGCATTTTACAACCAATTTCATAAGGAACATTTATATCGCCATTGAAATTAACATTATTTGCTTGACATCCTCCACTACAATAGAATCTTGCCCAACATTCTCTACATTTTGGCTTATTGTATATGTGTGCCTTTTTAAATTTCTTTCCAAGCTCTGAATTATATGAATCATCATATATTGTTCCAAGTTTGTATTCTTCTTTACCAACAAATTGGTGACATGGATAAACTTCTCCTTGTGGAGTTATTGCTACATATTCAAAACCTGCTCCACATCCTGAAATTCTCTTGTAAACACAAGGTCCACCATTTAAATCCACATTAAAATGATAGAATCTAAATTCGTCTCCTTCTTTCTTTCTTCTAACCATTTCATCATATAACTTATCATAGTTTTCAAATATTGTATCTAAATCTTCTTCTCTAAGTGATAATGGATGTTCATCAGGTAATACAACTGGTTCTATTGAAATTTCTCTAAAACCTTCATTTGCCATAGCCATAACATCTTCATAAAAATCAGTATTAGCTCTTGTAAATGTTCCTCTTACATAGAACATTTTATTCTTATTTCTCTTTTCCACCATTTTTTTAATGTTTGGAAGTATATCATCATATGAACCTGAACCATCAACCTTTATTCTTACATTGTCATTAACTTCTTTTCTACCATCTAATGAAAGAATTATGTTTCCCATTTCCTTATCCATAAAATCCATCATTTCTTCATTTAAAAGAGTAGCATTAGTTGTCATTGTAAATCTTATATTTTTATTCCACTTAGCTTCATTTTCTCTTGCATAAGCTATTATTTCTTTAATTGTGTCCATTATAAGTGTTGGCTCACCACCAAATAAGTCAATTTCTATATTTTTTCTTGGGCCACTTCTTTTAACAACATAATCAATTGCCTTCTTTGCAGTTTCAATGTCCATAACCCCTTTATGTCCATTGTATTCTCCTTCATCTGCAAAACAATACTTACATCTTAAATTACATCCATGTATTATATTTAAGCATACAGCTTTTATATAATCTCTATCATCCATTGAACTATGAGCTATATCTTCATACATATCTTTAGTATAAAGCATGTCCTCATCTACTAATTCCTTTATCTCATCATAAGCTTCGCTAATAGCTTCAACAGGATATTTATCTTTTAATTCATTTATAATTATATCTTTATCTCTTAATGCATTATCATCAACTATATCATAAACTAAATCATCAACTATATGAACTGCTCCAGTATTTACATCTAAGACAAAACTATTGTCTCCTTGCTTAAATTTATGTATTAATGCCATTTTTAAAAATTCCTCCTCATATATCTTGCACATTAATAATTAAGCAGCAACTTAAATCTTTAAGTTACTGCTCATTTATTAGTTTTCGCACTCTAAGTTTGCAACTGTGCATGAAGTCTTACATGCTGATTGGCATGAGTTTGCACATTCTTTGCATCCAGGCTTCTTTAAACTATTTTTGATGTTTGTTTTGTTGATTGTCTTTATATGTTTCATATCCTTACTCCTCCATCATTAAAGAATAACATACAAATTATATCACAATACAAACATTTCTTCCACAGTAATTATTAATGTTATTATTAGTTTTGTTTAATTATTAATAAAATGATTAACCATCTCTTGATTCTTATAATAATATTTTATATTTTTTAAATCATCAACTTCATTGCACCCTAAACATCCCATAAATATTCTACTATCATTTTCTATCTTTCTAATATAATCACTAACCTTAGAAATTCCACCTTCTAAATATACTTTTAATATTGCTCCTGAAATACCTACTATATTTGCACCAAGTATTAATGATTTTATTAAATGTATTGAATTACTAATTCCACCTGATGATATTATGTTTAAATCATCACTTACAGCTCTACAAAACAATATAGATTGTGGAGTTGGTATTTCAAGTTGCATTAGCTCTTTACATATATCACTATTATTTCTTAAAGCTTCAATTTTTATAAAGCTTGTACCACCTTTTCCTCCAACATCTATATATTTAACTCCAATATTTTTTAGCTTTTTACAAGCATCAAAACTTATTCCACTGCCTACTTCCTTAACTATAACAGGTACATCTATATTTGTTATTATATTTTCTATATTATTTAGCATACCTTTAAAATTTCTATCACCTTCAGTCATAACAAGTTCTTGAGAAACATTTAAATGTAATTGAATAGCATTAGCCTCTAATGAAGAAACTGCCCTTTTTACATTTTCAAGAGAACTCATAGCACTTAAATTAGAAATAATGATGCCATCTTTATTATTCTTTCTTGCAATTTTAAAGCTATTTTCAAAAGATTTATCTTTAAGCATTATAGATTGTGATCCAACAGCCATTGGTATATTAAATTCATTTGCTATAATACTTAAATCTCTATTTATATTAAAACTTAAGTCAGCCCCACCAGTCATAGCATTTATTATTAAAGGCATATTAATAATATTTCCTAAAAATTTTGTTTTAAGAGATATTTCATCATAATTAATTTCTGGTATAGAATTATTTAATATTATTACATCCTTAAAATAATCATCATTAGAATAGGATTCTTTTGCATACTTTATATGCTCTTCTTTTCTTAATTTTACATTTTCTAAATCTTGCATTTATTCTCCTTAATATAAAATCCTTTTACGTAAATATCTTTATCATACAGTATTATAATATCATTACAAGCTTTTTCTGAATACTCATCAAAAATAAACTTAATATTATCTATAACAACCATTTTATCATTTTCTCTTTTAAAATCCATAAATAAATCATAATAAGAAGAACCACAAGCTAAACTTGCTTTTATTCTAACGTAATCATCAATACTATTTTTAATTAATTGTTTTAATGCTATTTTTGCCTTTTCATCAATTTTTATATTCAAATTAATCACTCCTAAATTAATATAAATTTAGGATTAACATAAAATATAAATTTTACTCTTAAAATTTTAAAACAAAATAAAAGACCTACGGCATAAAATGCTATAGGTCTTATATCAAATCCTCAAATTATACTATACTAAGATATTTTAACCTTTTTATTAAAGTACATTAAGTGCTACTTGATTTAATAAACTCCATGGTTTATTAAAGTGTGGTTGGAAGAAAAAGTCTGTCATAGCAAGTTCTTCTACTGTCATTTTATTTTGAATAACGACTGATAAAGTATTCATAAATTGTGTTAAATCAACTTTTGACATTATTTGTCCACCTAATATTCTTCTTGTATTTTTGTCAAATACAATCTTAACCATAGCTTTTTCATAAGTTGGCATAAATTCTGGTCTATAATTATCTTCAATTGTTGAAGTTTCACATTCTATTCCTGCAAGTTTAGCTCCTTCTTCAGTTAATCCTGTTGAAGCTATACATTGTTCATATATTTTTATACCTGATGTACCTTGTGTTCCCATATATTTTATAGTTGGTTTTTTAATATTTCTAGCTACTAAAGTACCCATTCTTACTGCATTTGTTGCAAGTGGAATATATCTATCTTCTCCTGTTGGATTATATTTAACAACACAACAATCCCCAGCAGCAAATACATTTTCATCACTTGTTCTCATATATTCATCAATTATTATTGCACCATTTGGTAAAGTTTTAAGCTTATCTTTAATAAGAGTTGTATTTGGTCTAAATCCAATACATAATACAACTAAATCTCCATCATATTCACCTTTATCAGTTACAACCTTAGATACTTTTCCGCCTTCTCCTTTAAAGCAACTAACTTTTTCACCTAAAACTAATTTTACTCCATGATCTTTAAATTCCTTTTCAGCAACATCAGTAAATTCCTTATCTAAATATTTTGCCATTATTCTCTCTTCTGCATCAACTAATGTTACATTTTTGCCTAACATTTGGAATGCCTCTGCAAGCTCTACTCCAATATATCCTGCTCCAATTATAACAACATTCTTAGCTTTTTTGCCTTTTTCTGTTATAACCTTTGCTTGGTTATAATTCTTACAAAGAACTATATTTTCTAGATCTCCACCTTCAAATTTTGGTACTATTGGCCATGATCCTATAGTTAAAACTAATTTATCATAACTATCTTCAAATTCTTCTTCAGTTAATAAATTTTTAACCTTAACTTTTTTATTGTCAAAATCTATATCTAAAACATCATGTTGCATGTTTGTTTTTACGCCTAATTTTGCTAAACCTTCTGGAGAATTGTAGAACATATCATTTAAATCTTTAACTACATCTCCAACATGAAGTGCTATACCACATGATAAAAATGATACATTATCATTTCTTTCATATACTGTAACTTCACATTCTGGATATAATCCTTTTAAATTTACTACTGCAGCAGTTCCTGCATGAGTACAACCTACAACTATAACTTTCATTATAAGTACCTCCTGATATTTTATATTAATTAATAAGTATTATTCAATAATCTTTATAGTTAAATGATACTTCTTTAGATAAGATTTGTAAATAGTTTTTTTGTTAAATTTTATCAGATACTATTAACAAAAAAAAGAATTACACTATACAATTATTAAAATATGTGTAATTCTCCTTATATCTTATCCAAATTTTAAAATAATTATTTAAAAATAACATCACTAAATATATAACCAAAACTTATAAATGCTGTATTCCAAATAATTATCCCAATAGTTGAAAATATTGAAAATCCTAAAAAATTTATTTTAAAAACTCCTGCAGGTATTGATACTAAAGTTCTAGCTACCGGAATTAACTTACTAATAAGTACACCATAATTTCCTCTCCTTTTTACTTCTTCTGATATTTTATAAATATATTGTTTTTGATTCGGAAATTTTTTTATATACTTCTCTAATAATACTGTACCCCCATATCTACCTATTGCATATAAACATATACTACCAAGTAATCCAGCCAATACCGAAACAACTATTGCTGTAAAAAAATTAATATGTCCTTTATCAATTAAAACTCCTGCAGCTGGCATTATAATCCCTGCTGGTAATCCTGGTAAATTTAAATATTCTAAAAAAACTATAATAAACAGAAATAATAATCCATATTGAGAAAAATACTCAAAAATTACTTCTAAATTCATCTAAACTCACCTCAAAAATTTTAATAGTTATAAAATATATTAACAAATTATCTATATTTTTACTATTTATTTTTGTTTTATTTATTTAAAATCTATACTAAAGACTTTATTTTTATAAGAAATACATGATTTTTAAATATATTTTTATATTTTTTTATTAAAAGAAATATTTTCGAAATAAATTTCTTGACATTATGTATTAAAATAATATATGGAAGCATTTTATAAGGAGGAACTATGGGTAATTTTGATAAAAGGCTTAAAAAAGCCAAAGATTTATATGATAATAAAAATTATAAAGAAGTCTTAAAAATATGCGATAAAATACTTGAAAAAGAATACAATAATGAACAAGCTCTTGAACTTGAAGGAGAGGCTCTTTTAAAACTTGGTAGAATAGAAGAAGCTGTACTTAATTGGCAAATAAATGCAGAATATAATAATAACCCTACTGCTAAGATGCGCCTTCAAGATGTAGATGATGAAACTAAACAAAGAGCTTTAAATTTAACTTTAAATTTAAGTAATTTAAGTAAGTTTATTAATTCTGAAGCAAAAAAAATAGAAAAACAAAAAAAAGAAGCTAAAAAGATAGAACATAAAAAAGAAGAAGCTAAAGATAATAAAAATCCAAAAATTTTAGAACAAAAAGAACCTTTAGCAAAAAATACTATTATAAATAACGAACCTAAAGAAAAAGATTTAGAAAATAAAAATAATAAAAAACAATTTGAAACTAATATAGAAAATAAACAAGTAGTAAATGACAAGGAAGATAATAAAAAAGATTTAAGAAAAGATGAGTCTAATTCTAAAAAAATAGAAAAAGATTCTAATAGAGAAAATTCTAAAACTAAAGATTTAAATGCTTCTACTAAAGAAGAAACAGCAGATAAAAATAAAACAAAAAATGATAAACCTTCAAATAAAGGTAAAAAGTCTGCAATAATAGCTGTTTGTGCTCTTATTGTTGTAATAAGTAGTTACGTTGGAATCAAACACTTTAAAGCACCAGCTAATAATGAAACTAAACAAGAGCAAACTGAAGAAAAAGCAAAAATGTCAGCTGAGGAGCTTAATAGTAAACTTTCAGATGCAATATCAAAAAATGATTATAATGAAATTTATACTTTACTAGAAGAAAATCCACAAAATACTATTACTGATGCTACTAAAGAAAATTATGATAAGGCTCTTGAACTTATGAAAACTAAAGGAATAGAAAAATTCTATAACGAGGGACTAGAGCAATACAAATTTAAAACTTATGATAAAGCGTTAGATAGTTTTACCAAGGCTTATAAATACTGCAATGGTAGTTATTTAGAACCTCATATTTTATATTTTCTTGGATCTACATATAATTCAATTGATAAAAAAGATGATGGAGCTAAATATTTCCAAGAATATTTAGATAAATATCCTCATTCAGACTTATATACAGCTGAAATATTATATAATTTATCACTTTATTATCATAACAAAGGTGATAACAAGAAAGCTAAAGAATATGCTCAACACATTGAAAATTCATATCCAAGCTCACCTTACTATAATGATGTAACTAAAGATATTTTATATAAATAATAAAAAAGATTAACAGTTAGAAAATTTTATCTTTCTGTTAATCTTTTTATTTTAATATTATTTATTTATATTTTCATTTTCTTTACTATTTTTATTATCATTATTTTTATCAGTATTATCTTTTGATTCAAAATAACTCATAGGTGCATTTTTTATTACTTTGAACTTATATCCAGCATCTTTATAAATTTTTATTACCTCTGGTAAAGCATCAACTGTAGTCTTCTTTGCTGCTGCATCATGCATTAATAAAACAATATGTTTTAAACTTCCTTTTGTAGACTTTCTTGCACCATTTATTAAAGTACTTACAGGAAGGTTATTTCCTGTAGCATCTCCAGTTTCAGCATTCCAATCTATTGATATTATACCTTCTTTTTTGAAATCCTCATTTAAAGCCTTTAAGTGTGAATCACGATAATATTTTCTTGACATATATCCACCTGGCATTCTTATTACTCTAGTACTAAAATCTTTTCCTAGAATTTCTTTCATCATTTCATTATTTTCATTTAACTCTTTCATAAATACTGGAACACTAACACTATTTCCTGGATATAATTTATGATAATTATGGCTTACTGTATGATTTGCTATTGCATTTCCGTCTAATAATTCTTCTTTTAAAAGTTGTTTATTTTCTTCACTTTCTTTTAATTGATTACCCATTATAAAGAAAGTAGCATGTACATCATTTTCTTTTAATATTTTTAATATTTTACTTGTATTTTCACTAGGACCATCATCAAATGTTAAAAATACTTCTTTTTCATCATTCACTTTATTTCTAGTTTCTATCATATCATAAACATCATTTGCTGGAACTGCATATTTATCTGCTGCATAAATAATATTTTGTCCTGGTATTACATCAGTTGGCTCTGGTTTTTTAACTTCTTCTTGTTTAGCTTGTACTTTTTTATTATTTTCCAAATCAGCTTCACTTTTATGATGGGCAAAAGCATAAGTTCCTGCTCCTAAAATAACAATTAAAGCTGCCACTCCTATTGTAATAATTCTTCTTCTCTTAAATGCTTTGTTTTTTCTTTTACTTCTGTTTGAATAATTCATTTTTATTTATCCACCTGTTTCTATATAAATATTTAATTTAAGTAAATTTAATGTAAAATCAATTACTATTTTATACTTTAATTCTTCATTAAAGATTACTATTTGGAAACAAAATCATTAATTCATATAAGTTTAACACTTCGTATACACCTTTGTAATTTTTGAATATATTGTTACTTATTCATACTTTATGTAATAATTTTATCGATTTTGCTATTTTCATAATTATAATTTTGAGTTATACTAATGAATAGAGAGAAATTTTTGTAATAGCAATTACTTCTCAAAATAAACAATTAAATTAAAATATTGGAGGTTTTGCACATGTTAGTTTCAGCAAAAGAAATGCTAAATAAAGCAAGAGAAGGTAAATACGCAGTTGGTCAATTCAACATCAACAACTTAGAATGGACTAAAGCTATATTATTAACTGCAGAAGAAAACAGATCACCTGTAATCCTAGGAGTATCAGAAGGTGCTGCAAAATATATGTGTGGTTACAAAACAGTAGTAGGAATGGTTAATGGAATGTTAGAAGAATTAAACATATCAGTTCCAGTTGCATTACACTTAGACCATGGTAGCTACGAAGGAGCTCACAAAGCTATTGAAGCTGGATTCTCATCAATAATGTTTGATGGATCACACTATCCATTAGCAGAAAACATAGAAAAAACTTCAGAGTTAGTTAAATTAACTAGAGGAAAAGGTTTATCATTAGAAGCTGAAGTTGGTTCAATTGGTGGAGAAGAAGACGGAGTTGTTGGAGCTGGAGAAATTGCAGATCCTCAAGAATGTAAACAAATAGCTGATTTAGGAGTTACAATGTTAGCTGCTGGAATCGGAAACATCCACGGAAAATATCCAGCAAACTGGAAAGGACTTGATTTTGATGCTTTAGCTGCTATAGAAAAAGCTACTGCTCCAATGCCATTAGTTCTTCACGGTGGTACAGGAATTCCTGATGAAATGATTAAAAAAGCTATATCACTTGGCGTTTCAAAAATCAACGTAAATACAGAATGTCAATTAGCTTTCCAAGAAGCTACTAGAAAATACATTGAAGAAGGAAAAGACCTAGAAGGAAAAGGATTCGATCCAAGAAAACTTCTTGCACCAGGATTTGAAGCAATCAAAGACATGGTTAAATCAAAAATGGAAATGTTCGGTTCAATAAACAGAGCATAATCTATATTTAAATAAAAAAGTCATCTTTATTAAAGATGACTTTTTTATTAACATTTTACTTTAATTTTTGTTTTTATTGTTTTTTTATTTATATAATCTAATATTTTATCTAAACTTTTTTTATTAGTCCAATCATGTGATTTTTCATAACAACTCAATAAAAATCTTTCTTCTTCAGTTAAAGCCCTATTTTTATTTACCAATCTATTTCTAAGTAATTTCATAGCTGTTTTATCGAAAAATTTTAACTTTTCAAAATCAAATCCACCTCTTAAATAAAATAAGGTTACATTATTTTTAAGAGCATCTTTTAAATTAAAATCTTTTATTTTATTAATTTCATTTTCGTTTCCTAATGAAAAGCCAACAGCCACTAAAATTATCTCTTTATTTATCAATTCATCAAACTTTTTTACTAAACTATCAAATCCATTTACAGAGTTTGAATATACACCACCGACATAAATTATACTATCATATTTTTTTAAATCTTTTAAAGAAACTTTGTCTTTTTCAAACATATCACACTTTAATTCATCTTTAATCCAACTAGCATACTTCTTTGAACTTCCATACTTAGATTTATATAATATAACTACATTTTCAAATGCCATAAAACCCCTCCCATATACCCTCTATAAATATTATATTTTAAAAAAACATTTTTTTCCACATATTTAATTTGTACTTAAATAAAAAAATAGCCTTAAAAACATAATATGTTTCCAAAGCTATTTTTTCCTTTAAATTAATTCAAGTATTTCTAACCCATTTTTAAAATGTGCGTATGAGGCTTCACACTCCACTATCTTATTAACTTCTACTTCTTTTTCCTGCCATCCTCTTAATGCATCAAATGTAAGCATTGTTTTTTTATACAATTCAAAAGGCTTGTGTATACAATTATTTAATTCATTTTTTCCAATATGCAAGATAACATGAATATCTTTTATAATATTTATATTTAATCCCATTAAATATTCAATAAGCTTGTCCTTTTTTCCTTCATTGTGATACTTATCAAGTTCGTTTGATGCTCTTTGTAATTCTACATAATTATCTTTTAACATATAATCACCTCATGAAAATTTGAATAACTATTTTATTATATCACTATAATTTTAAAAATAAATAGAAAAGAGCTAAACTTTTTAGTTTAGCTCTTTGAAAAATCTAACAATTAATCAAATCCTCTACATTTTTTGCACTAGTATTAATTTTAAATATTATATCATTATCAATTCTAAGTTTACATTCCTCATTATTTACTTTTATTTGATTAAGACTTAAACTTCCACCAGGAGATAATTCTTTATATCTTGTTGATGAAATATCTATATTAAATTTTTTATCTTTTGCTCCTGTAATTTTAATAATAGTTCCATCAGTTGATTTACTTTTAACCTTTATGTGTATAATATTATTTCCTTTACTAGCACATCCTGATAATCCATCTACTGGAATCTTAGTAATAGATGCTTTTCCATGCATAGTAAGCCATCCACCACTTAATTCTATTTTAGTCATTAATTCTAAATCATAATTTTCATCTAACTTTTTTAGTATATTTCCTAAATCATTTATATTTAAATTATATTTCATATTCAAACCCTCTTTTCTTAAGTAATCACTATTTCTAATTAATAGTATATATTGTTGAAAAAATTTTATCAATATACACTAAAATTTATTCATCAATTAATTTTGATAACAAATATTTTTTTATAGAAGCTCCATCAACATTTACAATTACAGTTTCTGTTGATTTATTAATTTTTTTTATATTACTCAAAATAACTTGCCCTTCTTTTTCGCCTTTATTAGTTATTACTTCTAAATTAGTATCTATAGATTTTTTTACTAAATTAGGATGAGTAAAAACTGCTATAACCAATGGGTCTGCAAATCCAACACCTTTTTTCCCTTTAAGTTTGCAAACTGTACAAATTTCTTTACATATATCAAGAACAAATTTTACAGTATTTGAATCTAATTTTTTTAAAGCATTAATTTCATCATAAGTTATAATTCCATCGCCTATCGCTACATCCCATCCTAATATTACTTGTGGAACATCTATTTCCATAACTATCTTTAATGCATCGGGATCAGCATAAGCATTAAATTCTGCAAATTCAGTAATATTTCCTCCACCCTCTATTCCATTTCCAACCATTAATGTTATCGACTTTAATTTTCTCATAATTTCAGGTGCAAGTAAATATGCATAAGCAATATTTGTAAGTGGTCCAAGAGTTACTAGCTCAATCTCATAGGGATTTTCCTGTATAATTCTCAAAATAGCTTTTACTGCATGCTCTCTCTCTGCCTTTAATTTATTTGGATGAAAGTTTGTATTACCTAATCCATCTTTTCCATGAATATCTTTTGCTTCTACCTGCTCCTTAATTAATGGTTTACTAAGTCCCTTATAAACTGGTGGTGCATAAGTTTTAGCTTTTTCTATTGCAATTAATGCATTTTCTGTAGCTCTTTCTACATCTACATTTCCAGCTACAGTTGTTATAGCAAGCACTTTTATACTTTTTTCTCTAAGAGCTGTAATTATAGCAACAGCATCATCTGAAGCTGTATCTGTATCAATAATTATTTTTCTCATAATATCACCTAAAAATTACTTTTTATTTCATTATATTTTGCTTATATACTTTTGTTTCTGTAAATATTTTAAATATATACTCTTCAAAATAAAATATAAAAATAAGCTTAAAAATTGAAAGTACAATTCTTAAGCTTATAAAACAAAATTATTTCTTAATGTAATTTTCTAAAGCATCCATAGCAAGAATATATCCATATTCACCGAAGCCAGATATTTGCCCTATACATGCTGGTGCTGTTTTTGATTCTCTTCTAAATTCTTCTCTTGAATGTATATTAGAAAGATGAACCTCAACTGTCGGAACTTGATATATAGATTTTATAGCATCATGTATAGCATAACTATAATGTGTATATGCACCTGGATTTATTATTACCCCATCATAATTTTCAAAATATGCCTTTTGAAGAAAATCAATTATTTCTCCTTCTGAATTACTTTGATATAATACTAATTCATGATTTTTCTTTATAGCTTCTTTTTCTATAAATTCACAAATATCTTTAAAAGTTTTTATACCATATATATCTTTTTCTCTTACACCTATCATATTTAAATTAGGTCCATTAATTATCATAAATTTCATATATAAAAATCCTCCACAAAAACTGCTACATATAATCTTTAGTGTCTGTCTTTAGACCTTTTTTATCAAGTCTAGCTTCAACAATTTCTTTAATTATAGAATATAATACTGCAAAAAGTGGAACTCCTATTACCATTCCTACAAATCCTAAAAACTTCCCTGCTACTAATATTGAAAATAAAATCCAAAATGCAGATATTCCAATTGAATCACCAAGTATTTTAGGACCAATAATATTGCCATCTAGTTGTTGAATTATAAATATTATAACAATAAGCCAAAAAGCTTTTGTTGGTGAAACAAATAATACTATTATAACTGATGGTATAGCCCCTATAAATGGTCCAAAAAAAGGAATTATGTTAGTTATTCCTATTATTACTGACAATAGAAGTGTATATGGCATTTTTACTATAGTTAATATTATGAATGTTAAAATGGCAATTATAAATGAATCCAAAATTTTTCCACTTAAAAACTTTCCAAATGTTTCATTGCTTCTATGTGTTAATTCAATAGTCTTTTCGGCTGCCTTTTTATTAAATATTGCATAAGTTATTTTTTTTGCTAATGCAAAAAACTTTTCTTTTTCTATTAATAAATAAATAGATACTATAATACCTAAAACTATATTCCATATGCTTGATAAAACAGTAGTTAATCCCGCACCAAGCATTGGTAATAAATTAGTAGATGCTTTTATTACATAATCTAATATATTATTAAATTTTTCATTTATTATAGTTAAATAATGCTCTTGAAGGTCAAGACTTGCGATAGTTTGATTTATAAATTTACTAGTATTATCAATATAACTTGGTATATCATTTACTAATCCAACTATGCTATCAATAAGTTGTGGAAGTACAAATTGAATAAACAATCCTATTACTATAAACGCAGTCATATATGTAAATAATAATCCAATACCTCTTTTTGATTTAAGCTTTTTAAATACACCTTTTTTTAATATTTTATTTTCATAAAATCTTAGAACAAAATCTAAAAGATAAGCCATTGCAAATCCCCATATAAATGGTTTAAATATATTAACTACACCACTTATTTTATCTAATAAATGTCCAAGTTGAGACATAGCTAAATAAAATACTATTACTGCACATACAGAAATAACAGCATAAACTGATATAGTTGTATATTTTCTATTCCAATCTACTTTCATTGTATTACCTCTTTTTCCATTTAGTATCATTTTTTATTATAACATAAATTTAATTAAGTAATTCTAAAATAATTCTTATAATTATATTTCTAAAAATAAAGTAGTCTATATTAAGTAATTTTAACTTAATATAGACCTCCATTTAATAGCTTCTTTTAAGTAACTTTTCAGTTACTTCTTTTAATATATATTTATACTCATTTTCTGGCAATTTATCTATATTTTTAAATGCCTTATTTGAATACTTTTCAGCAAGAATTATAGATTCACTTATACCATCATTTTCCTTGACTAAATTTATTATTTTATTAACTTCCTCATTAGAATAAAATTCCTTATCTAATAAATTTTCAAATACTTCTTTATTATTTTTTAATGCTAATAATAATGGTAAAGTATATATTCCATCCTTTAAATCATTTCCTGATTTTTTTCCTATTTCCTCATCTGTACCTATGTAATCTAATATATCATCAATTATTTGAAATGCCATCCCTATATTATGTCCTATCTCCCAAAACAGTCTACAAATCTTTTTATCACATGAACTTTCAGCTGCACCTATATAAAAACTAAGCGAAAAAAGTTCTGCTGTTTTTCCTGATATTCTCTTTAAATAATCTTTTATTGATACATTTCTATTAAATCTTGAATTTAACTGCTCAACCTCTCCCAAACAAATTCTAGACATAACTTTAGCATCAACATCAATTCCCCTTTCTATTGATGATGTTGTCCCAAGTATCCTAAAACATAAACAAAATAAATAATCACCTATATATACAGCATAATTTTTACCATATTTAGATTGAACAGTTTCCTTTCCCCTTCTAAGAGGTGCATCATCTATTACATCATCATGAACTAATGTTGCCATATGAAACATCTCTACAACAGAAGCAAGTGCCCTTACTCTTTCCTCATTATAATCTCCAAATTTTGAAGCAATAATCAAAAAGGCAGGCCTTAACATTTTACCACCTGAATTTAATAAATCTAATATACTCTTTTCTATAACTTTGTCCTTACATTTTGCATTTAAACTTATTTGTTTTTTTACTTCTTCTATTTCTTTATTTATAATAGGATAATCAGTCCAAAAATTCCCCATTTTTCTCCCTCGTTTTCTATATAAATACTTTATTAATATAAAGTCTGATAATATAACTTATAAAAATACTATTATCACACACTACATTAATATTTTTATATAAAGTAGAGAATAAATCATTCTCTACTTTATAATAATTAAATACTAATTACTTACCATGTATTTCATATATTGGTTCTCTTTTTCCCATCCATAAGTTACCAACAATTTTATTAATCCAAGGCATTACATAATAGTCTAATCCAAATGTTCTTCCAGCTCCACACATTAAAGCAATACTACCAAATGTAAACCATAATATATCCCATCCTGCCATTGCAGAGAATATAAAGTTAACAGTCATAAATGCTGATGCTGCTGATGCTAAAAATGTAAATAATCCAGCTATTAAACATAACCCTATAGCAATTTCTGTTAACACAACTATCCTTTGGAACCAAACTGCCACTTCAGGATTTGGCATAAATATCTCCATTATAGATTCATAAAACTTTGGCATACTATCAAATATAGGTGTTGGCATATTTGATACAGCTGCATCAGTTGTAGCTGCTGATGCTCCAGTAACAGTATCTTGAAGCCAAGAAAATGGCATCTTTACATTACCCATCTTCATCCAGCTATCCCATCCTATTGTCATATTATCAAATAAAGATTGGATGTAAGCACCTATACTTCCACCAGCTGCATCTGATGCACTTGATGCAGATTCAAATGCTTTCTTCCATGTTTCTTCTCCAATTAATTTTTTAAGACCTTCAATAAGCCATAAAGATCCTATATATATTCTAAGAGGAACAAGCCATAACCTATTTCCTTTTGATGATAAATGACCTCGCATTATACATCTTCTTTCCTTCATAGCAAAGAACTCATGTTGAAGATAATTATATACGGCATGTACATTATTAACTCCGAATAAATAGACCATATTTATAAGATGTTTCATCACCATAGCAAAAAATCCTGATAACTTAATTCCCATAAGGTCTGCTACTGCATATCTTCCACCTATAGATACCATGAAACCATGATAACTTGATTTAAATTCAACTTTTTCTTTATTTTCTATTGATGCTATTATATTTTTAGCAGCTGTTGTTGCAGTTTGTTCTGCTGCTTCAACTATTTGAGGATTTGATTTTCCTCCATTTTCCTCAACATATGCTACATCTCCAACAACATATACATTTTCTTTTCCTTCAGCTTGCATATATTTATTAGCTAAGTATCTTCCTGCTTTAGCTTTCTTTACATCAACATCTTCTAAGTCTTGATTTGCTTGTACACCACACGTCCATATTAATGTTTCTGTTGGAATCACTTTTCCATCTTTTAATTTAATAGTATTTTTAGTTACTTCAACTATTGGCGAGTTTTTAAGAATAGAAACACCATGCTTAACCATATATTTTTCAGCTTTATCTGCTTGCTTTCTATCAAGCATATTTAATATTGTTGACATAGCTTCAACAACTAATATCTTTATTTCATCTTCACAAATTCTATATTCTCTAGCTAAAGTAGTTTTCCACTCTAGTAACTCTCCAGCCATTTCTATTCCAGTAAACCCAGATCCTGCCACAACAAATGTAAGCATTCTTTTTCTTTTTTCTGAATTTCTTTCAAATGAAGCTTCTTTAACTCTATTTTTAATATGCTTCTTTATTTTTAGGGCATCTTCTAAAGACCATAAAGTAAATCCATTTTCCTTTACACCTGGAACTCCAAAAAATGCAGGCTCACTACCTATTCCAACCATTAGATAATCATATTTGTATTCACCTTGCTTTGTAGTAACTACATTATTATCAGTATCTACATTTTCAATAAAATCAACAACAACTTTTACTTTCGTTCTATGAAATATTCTTGAAAGTTCTACTTTAACAGATTCCTCTGGTACTCTTCCACCAGCAACTTCATGTAATTCTGTCATTAGTGTATGATACGGATTTTTATCAATTAATGTAATTTCAACATCGTTATTCTTTTTATACTTTTTTGCTAATTTTTTAGCTGCATGAACCCCTGCATAACCTGCACCCAAAATAACAATTTTAGTTGACATATTATTCCCTCTCTTCTTTAATTTTGTTTTTAATATTTTAATTTAACTTCTTTAGCATGTTTATTCTATAAGTTAAACTTATTACTGTCTATATTTGTTTATTAATTAACAAACAATCTTTTTAAATATAAACCTTATATTTAAATTCCCCTTAACCCTTAAAAATAGCCAACTAATCCCCTACTAATTTCAATGAATATCATAATTTTTTTTTATATATCATAATAAATTTAAATATCTAATATATTAAAAATAACAAAATTGCCAATTAAAGCTAATATATATGCAAAATTTATAATGACAAAATTTTTTACTGCCAATACAAAAGTTTCTGATTTAATTTGCTTATTTTCAAATTCTTTTATATTCTTGTTTACGATAGGAATAGTAAAAAAAACTATAATTGATGTTATAGGTAAAATTTTTAAAATAATTGATATTAAAATTGCAAAGTATCCAAAATAATATAGTATTTTATATAATTTTATAGCAAAATCTTCTCCTATATAATATGGCAACGTGAACCTTGATACTTTTTTATCATCTTCTAAATCACATATGTTATTAGATAACATTATATTAGCTATTCCTGTTATTAAAGGTATACTTACTAAAAATATGCTAATAGTTTCAAAAATATTGATTTTTGCTATAAATTCACCATTTAATATACTTATTGAAAAATATCCTAAATCAAATATATTAATATATATAGTTAAAAATGTAATTAAGAACCCCATAAATAATCCTGAAAAAACTTCTCCAAGAGGCATTCTTGATATAGGTATTGGTCCAAAAGTATAAAATATTCCTATAAAAAAGCATATTACTCCTAAAAATAATACTAACAAACTTGTCCTAACAGTTAATATTATTCCAAATATTATAGATATAAATAGTAATGTATATATAGTTATAATCCCTTTCTTTTTAGAAATTTTATGAATAAACATTGGATTTTTACCAAAATATTTTCCATTACTATGTTTTATTTCATTTTCATAATCACAATAATTATTTATTGCAGTTGTTACCATATCAAAACATATCATTGATATAAACATAAATATTAAATTCGCTAAGTCTACCTTTCCATATCTGTATATACTATATAAAGTTCCAAATAAAAATGGAATTAAGCTAGCTATTTTTGTCTGTATTTCAACAAAACTTAAATATCCTTTTAAAGTCATATTGCTCACCTATTTAAACCGCTATATTTTTATTATCATAATTTAAAACTTTTTCTAAATCTTTAATAAATATATTTATTTTCTTTTTAATTCTATTCTCAATATTTTTTCTATAAGTTATAAATAAGTCATATGACTTTTCATAATTTTTAAAGCCTAAATCTATAAACTCCCCTGACTCTATCTCTGACCTTACAGCTATTTTAGGAACTATTGCTAAAGTATTGCTATTATTTAAATATTCTTTTATAGTGCTTAAGCAATTACTTCTTAAGGTTATATTAATGTTATCAAAGTCTCTAATGCTATTTAAAATATTACTTCTTCCATCATCTAATATAGCTACTGATTGATTAGATATGTTTTCTTCTTTTATTTTTTCTCTGCTTATAAATATAAGGTTATCACTTCCTATATAATTTGATGATAAATCTACATCATATATCATATTGCACCCTACAACTATATCTGACTTATTATGAAGTAATAAAGATTGTTGATTACTTTCCCAATTATTATTTATATTAACATTAAAATTTTTAAATATTTTCCCTATATCTTTTGCAATTCTAGAAACTAAGAAATTTGCTGATATATTAGCATTTGTTATTTCAAGGTCGTATTTTAAAGAATTTTTTATATTTACATCTTGTACCATATTATTATGATAATTTAAAATTTTCTTTGCGTAATTATACACTATCTTCCCTTGCTCTGTTAATTCTACACCTCTATTACTTCTTTCTAATAATTTTGCTCCAAGCTCTTTTTCTAATTTTAAAAGTTGATGACTTAGTGCGGGTTGAGATATATGTGAATTATTTGCCACCTTAGATATACTTTTTAACTCCGCTACTTCATAAAAATATTTTAAACTATCTATTTGCATGTTCCTTCCCCCTTTAATTAACTAATTTATAATTTTCATTAATTATTTTAAAGTCTTCTTTTATACCATCTGTAACATAAACCTTCTTATCATTAGTTATAAAAATTGCATCTACTCCATCAATTTTATTAACAAACTCTATTCCTTTATCTATTCCTTTGGTAAAAACTAATGTAGATAGTGCATCTCCATCTATTGATTTATCTGATATTATAGATACTCCAGCAATATTTGTTTCATATGGGTACCCCGTTTTAGGATTTAATATATGATGATATTTTTTACCATTCTTTTCTATATACCTTTCATAAATACCACTAGTTACAACAGATTTATTAGCTACAGTAACTGTACCAATTGCATTACCTCTATCAGTAAATGGATCTTGTATACCTATCTTCCATTTATTATTTTCTTTTTTATAACCTAATGCATATATGTTTCCACCAAGATCTATAATTGCTGAATTAACACCTTCTTCTTTAAGTATTTTTGCTATTTCATCAGCTGCATATCCTTTTGCAATACTTCCTAAGTCTAACATCATTCCTTTTTCTTTCAAAAAAATTTCTCTATTATTTTCATCTATGTAAACATTCGAGTAATCTATACTTTTAATAGCTTGTGAAATTTCTTTTTTTGTAGGAACTTTCGCCTCAGGTAATCCTATGCTCCAAAGTTTAACTAATGGTCCTATTGTAATATCATAATCCCCATTAGAAAGTTTTGAGTATTCTAGCCCTTTCTTAACTATATTAAAACTATCTTCACTTAACTTTACAGCTTTTATTCCTGAGTTTTTATTTAAATTATCTATTTCTGTATTTGATTTATTTATACTTACTAAATTTTCCAATTCTACTATTTTATCAAATGCCTTGTCCAATATTTTTTCACTTCCACCATCATAAAGAGTTACCTTTATAGATGTTCCCATAAAAAGCTCAGTTCTACTTATAGGTTCATTATCATTTTTACTTTTACATCCATAAAATCCTATACTAAATACTATAAGCATTAAAAATGTTATAATTTTAGTTTTTTTCCTCATTAAATTCTTCCCCTTTATTATTAATTTTTCTTATACTGTATTAACATTTTGTTTACAGTTCGTTTATATTTTACTTTTTTTATTAAACTTTTACAATATAAATTCTTATTTTTATTTTTCATTTTAAATTCACTTTATATTTTTATAAAATTATTTTTTATAAATTAAATTATTTATTAAATAATCATTTTTATTCAATCATTTTTATAAATAATAAAAATAAGCCAATGATCTTAAATCATTGGCTTAAAAATATATAATATTATTTAACTTCAACTAATTCTTTATCAGTTTTTCCTTCTTTTGCATTATTTAAAGCTTCTTCAAATAAAGTTTTAGCTTTAGCTGATGAATTTGTAGCACCAGTTACTGCATCAAAATCTGCTGATTGAGCTTTAACTACACCTTCTTCAATTTTAACTTCATATTCTGAAGGATTAGTGCCTGCTTTTTCTTTCATCATTTTATTGTATTCTTTATCTTCTCTCTTATCACCTTTATCAGTAAACTCATTATATTTAGCTTCTGTTATTTTTCCGTCTTTTATTGTAACTGAAGCTCTAGCTTTTCCACCATTATCATCTGCATTTTTTGTTTCAACTTCGTATGTTCCATCTTTCATAGTTGCTTCTTGTTTACTATTATCAGCTGCTGGTGCATCAGTTTGTTTATCTCCTCCACAAGCAACTAATGATAATGATAATGCAGCTGCAAATAATCCTACTAATAATTTTCTTTTCATTATTATTCCTCCTAAAAATTTATAAATAAATAAAAAAATTAACTATTTTCATCAAGGATTATACACTGAAATAATAAAACTTTATTAACGTATATTTTTATATAGTATAAAAATTTTCTATTACCAATTTTTCTTGTAATAAATTAAACTTTAATTACAGATTTATTAATAAAATTAATTTATCAGGAGAAAACTAATGAAAATATTCAAAAAATTAGATATTGTTATAATAATTTTTCTTATAATAATATCCTTTACGCCTTATTTTATATCAGCTAAGGCTTTAAATAAAAACTATTCTTCCACTTACGCTAATATAAAGGTGTCTGGAAAATTATATAAAACTATTAATTTATCATCTATTAAAAATGATGAAAAAATAGTTATAAACACAGATAAAGGAACTAACACCATACTTATAAATAAATCAGGTATTAAGATGATTCATGCAGATTGTAAAGATGAACTTTGTGTAAAACAAGGAACTATAAATAAAGTAACAGAAAGTTTAGTTTGCTTACCACACGAATTAATCATTGAAATTAAAGGAGATGAAAGTACTAATGATGATGATATTATACTTTCACATTAATAAATATGAAGTTAAGTAAAACTAGTAAAATGATTTATATATCTTCTTTAGTATCTATGGCTTTAATTCTTTTTACAATTGAAAATATGATACCTGTACCATTTATAACTCCAGGAGCAAAACTTGGACTAGCAAATTTAGTTATAATGATTGCAATATATACATTAGACAACTATAAGCAAGCCTTTTTAGTTTTAGCTTTAAGAATAATTCTCTCAAGCTTATTAGTAGGGAATTTATCTACATTAATTTATAGTTCAGTTGGCGGAATTTTAAGCTTTTTTGTAGCAATTTTAGTTAAAGAACTTTTTAAAGATAAAGTTTCTATAATTGGGGTAAGTGCTTCTGCTGCTGTTTTTCATAATGTTGGACAGCTCCTTGTAGCATCTTTAATCTTAAATAATTTTGGTATTTTTCTTTATTTACCTATATTATCTATAGCAGGAATAGGAACTGGAATATTTGTTGGAATATCAGCAAATTACTTACTAGCTCACTTAAGAAAATTACCTTATTTTAAAAATTAACACTAACTACACTTTATATAAAAAAACACAGATATAAAATTTTATATCTGTGTTTTTTATTAAAATATTTTTGCTATAAGCTTTTCGCCATCATACATATTTTTTATTTCATTATTTTTATACATCCATTCATTACAAAAATTAAAATCATCTAACTTGAAATTTTTTCCATATTCAAACTCAAATTCTTTTAATCTCTCCGCTTCTTTAGTATCATATTTTGCATATTTTAGTCCTATTTCAACCTTTTCTTTATCTGTACTTTCATTAAATATTTTTTTAGCTTCTTCTAAAGACTTATGAAAATTTTTAACTGCTTCTTTATTTTTTATATAATAATCTTCATCAAAACACCACATAACAAGGTTTCTTTTACTTTCTCTTAAACTCCATACTTTTTTAAAACCGTAATCTTCCATTTCTGTTATAAAAGGTTCTATAGCAACTAAACCGTCTATTTTTCCACTTTTTAAAGCTTCCATGCGCTCATAAGTATTATTAATCCATATAATTTCCGGTTTTTTTACTATATCTTTTAAATCCTCTTCTAAAAACAACCTAAACATCCCTTTTCTATTAACACCAAATTTTATTTTTTCTTTTTTACTATCAAATCTTTTTGATACAACTAAACTTATTGTTCTAGTTAAATTTGATGTTATAATACATCTTTTCCCTCTATCTAACATATAAAAAAAGAAAGTTAAATCTCCCATCATAGCATCAGATTCATTTTCTAAAAATGGACTTTTACTACCAAAATTAAAATCATATGGAACTTTTAAATTAACATCTATATTATACTTTTTAAATATTCCAAGTTCCTTTGCAAGAATAGCTGGAATAGATAGTGGATTTTTTCTAATTAATATTAAATTCATTTTATCCATAATAGCTTTCCTTCCTTTACTTAAATACTATAAAAAATAAAAACTCTATTGATACTAAAATATGAAAAGAATATATAAGAAGAAGTGGTCTAGGACCCCATTCTCTTCCCATTTCTTTATAAACTTCCTGTATTTTATAATAATCTTTATAGAACTTTACATATCCATAATAGTAAAATGTAAATAATCCCGTAATAAAAATTATTAAATTTATACTTCCAATAAAATATAAGATTATCCAAGAAACTACCATTACTATTCCTTCTGGAATAAGTATTTTTATTGAATTTCTAAATCCAATTACATGAGGAAGCGTTATCCTTACTCCCTTGTCTTTTATATAATCTGATGTATTATTTGTAGACATCAAAAACACAGTCATTATCATTGAAATTAAAGAATATATAAAAATTTCTAATTTAAAACTTCCTAGTTGTATATAAGCTGATACTAATGAACTTATTAACCCAACAAAAATTCCTGAAACAATTTCTCCAACTGGATAAAGTATATATGGTTTAGGTCCTAAAGAATAACATATAGCTGCAATTAAACTTAAAATTCCTATAATAAGTATTTTTATATCTTTTGTTATTAATACAATTAAAATCCCAGTTGCTCCACCTAATGCAATCATAAACATAAGTGCTATAATCGCATCTCTAATCTTTGCGTCTCCCCTTACTAAACCTTCACTACCTTTATGACCTGTAAATGTATCTTCATTCTCTTCATGTTTTATATAAGCTCTTATTTCATTAGCAATATTAGCTACAATATTGAAACAAAACCCTGAAATAAACATAAGTAGTAATAATAAAACCTTTATATTACCACATAAGTAAGCTCCAAAAAGTCCTCCACTTAAAACTGGAAGTCCAGTTGCAAAGCCTGTTCTTATTTCCATAACAGTATATGCTCTTTTAAAAAAATTTCTATCTTTCATTATTTAATACTCCCTGCTGTTATTCCTCTGTATATATACTTTTGTAAAAATAAAAAAATTAAAATCATTGGTATTATACTTATTATTACTGCTGCGCATATAACATTCCACTCTATTTTATCTGGACCTATAAATTTGAATATTGTAGTTGAAACAGTATTTAAGTTTTCTCCTGGCATATATAAAAAAGGAATGTAAAAATCATTATATATTGATATAACTTTAATCATTGCAATAGTTGCAGTGGCTGGTTTAAGTAAAGGAAATATAACTTTTTTATATAATGTAAAATAATTTCCTCCTTCTAACAAAACAGCCTTATCTATGTCCTTAGGTATTTTTTCAAGCATTTGCAAATAAATATAAATCATTAAAACATCAGCACTTAAATATAAAATTATTGGAGCTAATCTAGTATTGTATATACCTATTGCATCTATTATTTTGAATGTTGCAACTTGTGATATTTCCATAGGTACTATAGATACTAAAAGATACATAAATAAAATAATTTTTTTGTATTTAAACTGGAAACGATTAATAATAAAAGCAACCATAGATCCTATAAGTATACTTCCACCTACTCCAAATAAAATTAATACAAAAGTATTAAAAAATCCTATAAACATTTTTCCATCAATAAAAGCCTTTTTATAATTTTCAAAGTTTAAAAAACTATTAGGAATATCTATTCCATTAGTTGAATTAAACTCATTTAAAGTTTTAAATGACCCAAAAAATACTGTTATAAGTGGAATTAATATAATTAAAGCCCATAAAATTAAAATTATATATTTAATTATTTTTAAAATTATATTTTTAATATTCATATTCATCATTTTTACAAACTCTTTTCTGTATAAATGTCATAACAATAATCACAATACTAATTATTACTGCCATACTTGCTGCAAGCCCTATTTTTTTATTTTCAAAAGCAGTTTTCATAGTCATTAATAAAAATGTTGTTGTTCCATTTGAACCATTTGTCATTATCATAGGTATTTCAAATGCTGATATAGCACCTATTATAAGTAATGTAAAATTAATCTTTAATACTGTATGTATATTAGGTAATATAATATATCTAACTTTTTGGAATACTGTTGCTCCTTCAATTTCTGCTATTTTTAAATATTCCTTTGGTATAGTCTGTATAGCACCAAAATACATAATAAAACTAAATCCTGTAAATCTCCATAAGGATATACTAGCTAAAGTATAATTAACAAATCTTGGGTCACCAAGCCAATAATTTATAATATTTTCAAGTCCTAAAAAAGTTAATATTTGATCAAAAGTTCCATCAGGTGTAAAAAACATTCTAAAAATCATAGAAATTGCCACTCCACTAATTAATAATGGAAATATATAAATTCCTTTAAAAAAGTTTTTTAATTTCACCTTAAAAGATAAAATTATTGCAAGAGATAATCCAATAACAATTTGAACAACTCCAGATATAAAATAATAAAAACTATTTTTAAAAACTTCTATATAATTAGGATCTGTAAATATTTTTATAAAGTTATCAAAACCTACAAACTCTTTGTTACTAGATAATCCATTCCATGAAGTAAAACTATAATTTATTAACGATATAATAGGCAAAAAACCAAATAATACTAACAATAATATAGGAAAAAAAAGAAAGAAAAAGATAATCTTTCTTTCTTTTTTTAAAAGCTTACTTTTCATTATTTTTTACTGCTTTTTCCCACTTATTTTCTAATTCTTTTATATAATCATTATAACTTTTATTTTGATTTGGATATAAGCCTATATTTATAGTATTTTGAAGAACATCATTAAGTCTTCCAACACCAACTTCATTAGCTATATCGCTATATAATTTATCTGTTTCTGGTGTTTCCTTTGGAACTGTAAGTATTATATTATTTTCTTCAAACATTTTCTTTTGATCAGCACTTAAACTATTTTTATCTGGGCTCATTCCGCCAAATTCTTTTGCATAACCACTTTCATTTGAAATAAAGAATTCTAAAAATGCTTTTGCAGTTTCTTTATTTTCACTATTTTTATTTATTCCAACAACTGCTGGCGCTCCAAATGGTATGCTTGTTTGTCCATTAAATTTTACTGGAAATGGAGCTATTTTTATTGCTTCTTTATTGTCACCTTTAGCTAACTTTTGTATATCTGGCACCTCTTGAGATCCCATCATAAACATTGCCACTTTCCCATCAGCAAGCAATTGCATTGACTTTCCGTAATCTCCAGTTATAGGATCCTTTTCTGTTAATCCTTTTGAGGATAAATTATAAAATAAATCCATAACTTCTCTTATAGGCTGTCCTTCCTTAAATGCTGTTCCTTTTTTAAGCATTTCTGATCTATATTGCTCTCCACCATATGAAGTTAATGCTCCACCCCATACACCTAAAGTATTGTTATAGTTTGTATAAAATGGTATAGCATCAGTATTCTTTTTTATTTTTTCACAAGCTTCTATCATTTCTTCTAAAGATGTAGGCATTTTTTCTACTCCAGCTTTCTTTAAAACATTCTCATTATAAATTATACCCAATGAATTTAATGCAGCTGGAAGTCCATAAGATACTCCATTATAATCAGCTTCTGTAACATCTATATATTTTTCTTCTAAATCCTTAACATTTCCTAATGGTTCAAAATAATTTTCATATTCCTCTGGAGTTGCATTCATACTAAACGGTACAAATAAGACATCACCATAGTTTTTAGTGTTCATTCTTGTTGTAATATAATTTGTGTAATCATTTGATGATTCAAATACTACATCTTCAACTTCTGGATATTTTTCTTTAAATTTTGTTTCTATATCCTCGAATAACTTATCAGCATCAGTTCTATCAGTTACAACTGTTATAGTTCCTCCAATCTTTCCTGCTGCTTCTTTTTTCTCTGTTCCACATCCAGTAAGAACAAGTGGTAATAATATTAAAATACTAAGTAATTTTTTTCTCATTTCATTCTCCCCTCATATTTCTTTTGTTATTTTTATTAAAAATATTAGCTTCATTTAAATCAAAACTAATATATAATTCATCATTTAAATTAATATTTTCTAAATTAATTACCTTACTAGTAAATTTCTTATTTAAATAATTTAAATAAACAATATATTCGCTACCTAAGTATTCTATTTTTTCAACTTTTGCTTTTATATTTCCACTATTTAAATTAATTTTTATATTTTCTGACCTAACTCCTAAGATATACTTACCCTCATCTATATTATTTAATAAATCATTCTTTTTTAGTTTTATTGTCCCTTCAATAATTAACTCATCCTTTTTAATTTCTAAATCAAACAAATTAATTTCGGGTTTTCCTATAAATTGTGCTACAAATATATTATTTGGATTTTTATAAATTTCTTTTGGACTTCCTATTTGTTGAATAACTCCATCATTTAAAATGACAATTTTGTCTGCCATAGTTAAGGCTTCCACTTGATCATGAGTTACATATATAGTTGTTGCATTTATTTTTTTATGTAATGTTGTTATTTCATTTGATGTTTGATTTCTAAGTTTTGAATCTAAATTAGATAAAGGCTCATCCATTAAAAATAATTTAGGTTCTCTAACAATGGCACGTGCTAATGCTATTCTCTGTCTTTGACCACCAGATAAGTTTTTAGGTTTAGCATTTAAGCAATCTTGAAGATTTAATATACTAGCAGCCCACATAACTTTATTATGAATTTCTTTTTTATCAACTTTTCTTATTTTCATTCCAAATGCAATATTTTCATATGCTGTTAAATGTGGTAATAAAGCATAGTTTTGAAAAACCATTGATATATTTCTATCCTTTGGTTCAATATCATTTATAACTTTGCCATCTAGTTCTATAATTCCACTTGTAACTTCTTCAAATCCACAAATTATTTCTAAAAGAGTAGACTTTCCACTACCACTTGGACCAACTATTACAACAAATTCTCCTTTACTAATTTCTAAATTGATATTTTCTAAAGTATTAAATTTTTTCCCTTTATACCTTTTAAATAGTTCCTTAAACACTACATAACTAATTTTTATCATCTCCAAATTAATCTATCTTAAAGCATTTTAAATTATACAAATATATGAAATTATTTAGAAATACTTTTATTCTATACAATATAAAAATCTTAAATAACTAAGCAATCAAAATCTTTTATTTTATATATCTTTTCTGTAATTGACTATATTAATATTTAATAATATTATTTTTATGTATAAAAAACATAAGAGGTATTTTAATGAATGAACAATATTATGAAGAATTACTAAATATAAAAACTAATAAAAAGCAAGATTTAGATGAAACGTCAATACACTATAACAGATACGAACCTACTGAATATTCGGCATTAAACGAATTATTTAAACATTATAAATTAAAAGAAAGTGATTCAATAATTGATTTTGGATGTGGTATGGGAAGGCTTAATTTTTTTATAAGTTATTTATTTAATTCTAAAGTTACAGGAATTGAAATGAATCATTACTTTTATAAGCAAGCTTTAATTAATAAAGAACATTTTCTTGAAAAATATAATAAGGATCAATGTAAAATTAATTTTTCTTGTATTTTAGCTGAAGAATATAAAATTAATAAAGAAGATAATAAATTTTATTTTTTTAATCCATTTTCTATTCAAATATTTATGAAAGTTTTAGATAATATTTTAGAATCAGTTTATGAATATAAAAGAGATATAGAACTTATATTATTTTATCCATCAGATGATTATATTTTCTTTTTAGAAAATTATACATTTTTTATGTTATATAAAGAAATACAACTTGAAAGCTTTAAAACTGATTCAAGAGAAAGATTTTTAATATATAAGCTAGCTTATATAAATTAAAATTATAAAATGGTATCTATAAAAAATAGATACCATTAATATTTTCTTATTTTTAATATTAAATTTTAAATTTACTTTTAAAATTAAAAATCATAATATTATAATCTTTCATTTTTTCTCTCCAAATATAGCTCTTTTGATTTCTTTATTTAATACACAAAAAAATTAATAGTATCATATTTATTATTAATACTTGTCTTACGCAATAATAACAGGTGTTGAATTTGGTATATTATCATATATCCATTTAGCATTTTGAGTTAAAAGCCTTATACATCCGTGACTAATTTCCATTCCAAGTCTAGAATCTATTACATACTTGCCTGTACTATCATATAAAATTGAATGATAATAATATCTTCCTATAAATCTAGTTGCATACTTAGCCCTATACTGAGTAGTTCCAAAGTAAGGTTTTCTGCCTGTTATATAAAAATATCCTTTTATTGTTGGTGTAGTCTTTTTTCCAACCGTACATCTCCATTTATAAATTTGTTCCCATTTACCACCATCTTCTTTAAATATATAAGTATACTTTGTTTTTAATGATGTTGTAATTAAATATCCAGTATCACTTTTTATATTATTTTCATTAACAAACTTTAACATATCAATATTAAAATTTTTAAAATCAAGAGAATTATATATTTCAACAGGATTTTTCATAAACTTACTCCTTAAAATATTTTTTCCTTTATATTATAATATTAACTATTTATATTTTGTGATTTTAAGGCATACTAATACTGAATTACTTGTGGAGGTGATATTATGCCAAAAGATAGTCAACCAGATAAAAAAGCTTCAAGAATGCCAAAATGTAATTGTCAAACTTCCCTTACTAGTGAAGAAGGAAAAAATCACAACAGAACTCAAAAAAAACATTCTGTAAAACGTGAAGGCTTTCAAAATCAACATATAAATTAAATAAAAATACGAGTGAATAAATTCACTCGTATTTTACTTACTTATAACAAACAATAGGTGTTCCTGATGTTATATTATTAAATATTGCTTCTGCAACTGGAGGTGGTAAATTTACACAACCATGTGAACCTTGATTTTGATATATATTTCCACCAAACTTATTTCTCCACCACGCATCATGAAGTCCTATCCCTCCATTAAATGGCATCCAGAACTTAACTGGTGTTTTATAATCTTCACCTTTTAATGTTGCATCTTTTTCTTTATAGTTTAAATAATATACTCCTGGTGGTGTTGCCCAATTTCTACTTGCATTACCTGTAACAATATCACCTTCTGTAATAAGAGCTCCATCTTTATAATACCAAACATGTTGTTTATCTAAATTAACTTCAACATATGTATTTCCTATATCATTAGTTCCATAAGATAAAGAAGTTTGAGAGTATACTGGTTTTCTTGTAACCTTTGCACCTTCTTTTATTTCTGAAATTAATGTTTGAACTTCTTGTGGCACATTTATTTTCCATCCATAAGATCCACCACTTACTTTTACAACAGTTCCTAATGAAGTTTTAAATTCTCTTGTTTTTCCAACTGTATTATATTCATTAGCTAACCCATTTACATAATTTGAAACTGCTTGATCATCAATTACAACATTCATATCTTTATCTACATTAACCCAATTATGAATTATAGAACCATTTAAATTTATTTTATTATCTCCTATAGTGTATGTTATATCTGAAGATACATATTTATCTAATTTATCCTTAGCTTCTATAACCTTCTTTGAATCAGCTAAATATTTAGGGTTATCATAACAATTTGCTTTATCTAAGTTTACACTTTTTTGTCCATTATGAATTGCATCTACTATTACATTATACAATTTTTCTTTATTAACCTTATTACCATAGACTTCTTTTACTATTTCATACTTTCCATCAGTATATTTAAAACTAGCATTTTTAGGATTAACAATTTTATTCTTATTAAAATAAACCATCTTATTTATAGTTTTCTTTAAAAGATTTTTATCATATGATGCTAAAAGATCTATTTCAGTGTCTTTATTACTAAATATTTTTATAATCCATTTAAAAGGGCTTTGCTCTTCTTTTAGCTCTTTAACTGTTTGAGCTGCATCATATTTTAATCCTATTTCTTTTGAAGTTATTACTTCATTAGCTCCATCTCTGCCTTCTAATTCTAATTTATAATTTCCGATTTTATCTTCAATTTTCTTATTAGCTTCTTCCACAGTACATCCTGATATACTTATTGAATTAACAGATGAACCAAAATAAAAATGATTAATAAAATACATGGACATTCCTAAATATATAGCAAGTAAAATAGATATAGAAATTATAATTCCTATTATAGTTTTTTTACGATTAATATCCCTTCTCATTTTTCTACTTCCTTTATCGCTATCTTTTTCCATATTAACAATTCCTCCCTATAATACTATACCAAAATTTTTCTTCAAAGGTTGTCCTTTTTTAATACAGTAACGCTATATTAAATTTTTATTTACAATTTAATCAATTTTTAAATAATAAATTTAATTATTTTAATGTTATTACTTAAAAATTGACTTAATAATATTAAAATGCATTATAATATTAAAAAATATATTTTAAACAATTTAAAATATTTTAATTTTAATATATAAAAGCATATTTAATTATATTCGTATTTTTCTATTTTGCCAATTACTATTTAGTTAAAATTTCTTTATTAGTAAATTTAATAAAAATCAAAGGAAACTATTTTTAATAGCTTCCTTATAAAAGTCATAATTTTATATTAAATTTAATCGCATCAATTAAGATAGTCCGAATATAAAATAAAATGTAAATAAACCTGCTAAAGTATACATTATAGGATGAACAGATTTAAAGTTACCTTTTAAAACCATTAATACAACATAAGCACAAAATCCAAAAGCAATTCCTATAGCTATACTATATGATAAAGGCATTAATATAACTGTTAAAAATGCTGGAATTGCAATTTCTGGTTCTTTCCAATTAATATCAGCTAATGAAGCGCACATAAGTGATCCAACAATTATAAGAGCTGGTGCCGTAACTTCAGAAGTTACTACTGAAAGAAGTGGTGAGAAGAATGTTGATAATAAAAACATTCCTCCTACAACAACGCTTGAAAATCCAGTTTTAGCTCCTACAGAAGCACCTGATAATGATTCAATATATGATGTTGTATTAGTTGTTCCAAATATAGAACCAACACATGTTGCAATTGAATCAGCAACTAAAGCCCTAGAGCCATTTTCTATAGATCCATCTTCTTTAACAAGTCCAACCTTTGCTCCAACTGCTACTAAAGTCCCTGCAGTATCAAAGAAATCCATAAATAACATTGTAAAAACAACCATAAGCATTTGTGGTGTAAAAACTTCTTTTATATTTGAAAGTGCATATCCAAAAGTAGGTGCTATTGATGGTACTGATGAAATTACTCTACTTGGAGTATCTATAAGCCCTGATATTATTCCAACTATTACTGTACATATCATTCCAACAAAAATTGCAACTTTAACTTTTCTTGCCATTAATGCTCCTGTTAATAAAAGTCCAAATATAGCAAGTAATACTTTAGGACTTGTTAAATTACCTATTGAAACAAAAGTAGCATCATTTTGTACTACTATTCCTGCACCTTTAAAACCTATAAATGCTATAAATAATCCTATTCCAGCTGTAACTGCTGATTTTAAATTTTGAGGTATTGCTTTTATAATAAGCTCTCTAAGTCCTGATACTGAAATTATTACAAAAATTATTCCTGAAACTAAAATTCCTGAAAGAGCAACTTGCCATGAGATTCCCATCTCTCCACAAACAGTAAAAGCAAAGAAGGCATTTAGTCCCATGCCTGGTGCAAGTGCCATTGGAAAGTTTGCATATATCCCCATTATTAGTGTTCCAAATGCTGCGGCTAATGCTGTTGCAACAAAAACACTATTTTTATCCATTCCTGTTGTACTTAATATATCTGGTATAACAAATAAAACATATGACATTGTTATAAATGTTGTTATCCCTCCAATTAATTCCCCTTTTAAAGTAGTATTTCTTTTTTCAAATTTGAAAAATTTTGATATAAAGTTCATCTTTAATATTTCCTCCTTTAGTTTTTGAAATCTTTTTAAGCTTTGATTAATCTAAAGGATTGTCCATATAATCTTTAGAAAAATCGTAGTCAGACCATTTACGGTGATCTGGTAGAAACTATCGAACCTTATTTGCGATATTATACGATATTTTTTTATATTTTTTATATTATATTTCGTATATATACATAATATTACACTTATATTCATTAGTCAATATTCGTATTTATATATTTTTATATAATAAAAAAAGTAGAAATCTTTTTTAAATATAACCTTAATATTTAAATTAATTTAAAAAGATTTCTACCATTATTTATTTTCTATGAAGTTTAGAATACACTCCACCTTTTTCTATAAGTTCTTTATGTGTTCCTCTTTCTTCTATTCCATTCTCTGTTAAAACAACTATTTCATCTGCATTTTTTATTGTTGACAATCTATGAGCTACAACTAAATTTGTTCTATCTTTACTTAATTCCTCTAATGATTTTTGTATTTCTTTCTCTGTTACATTATCAAGAGCTGATGTAGCTTCATCTAAAATCATAATAGGTGGATTCTTCAAAAATATTCTAGCTATTGATACTCTTTGCTTTTGACCTCCAGATAGCTTAACTCCTCTTTCTCCTATATAAGTATCATATCCATTTGGAAGAGACATTATAAAATCATGTATCTTAGCTTTTTTACAAGCCTCTATAATTTCTTCATCTGTAGCATTCCTATCTCCTATCGTTATATTTTCTTTTACTGTACCTGTAAATAAAAATACATCTTGTGCTACAACTCCAATATTATTTCTAAGTGAATTTAAGCTAACATCTTTAATACTTGTTCCATCTATTTTTATATCCCCATCTTCAAATTCAAAAAATCTTGGTATAAGACTACATAAAGTTGTTTTTCCACCACCAGATGGCCCAACAAGTGCTACTGTTTTTCCCGCATCTATTTTTAAATTAATATTATTAAGCACTTCATTATTATCTTCATAGGTAAAAGATAAATTTTGTATTTCAATATCTCCTTTTACATCTTTAAGCTCTATTGGGTTTTCACTTTCTTTTTCTGTTTCTTGATTTATTATTTCCATAAATCTTTCAAAACCAGTCATACCATTTTGATATTGTTCTGTAAAGTTTATTAGTTTTCTAATAGGCTGCATAAACATTTTTACGTAAAGTAAATATGCTGCAAAATCCCCTAAAGTAATATAATCCATATAAGTAAAATATCCTGCAACTATTAAAACAACTAATTCTAAAAAGTCAGTTCCAAAAAACATACCTGAAAAATAACCAGCCATTACTCTATATGCTTTTTCTCTAGCTTTTTTAAATATATTATTGGATTCTTCCATCTTTTTTAATTCTTCTTCTTCATTACAAAAAGATTTAGTAACTCTAATTCCTGCTATACTATTTTCTAAAGTAGCATTTACTTCACCAATTTTAACTCTAGTTTCCTTAAAAGCTCTACTCATTCTTTTTCTTTGAGTTATTGCAAATAAAATTATAAATGGAAGTATAGAAAAAACTATTATTGTAAGTGGAATATTTATTCCTAGTAATATAAAGAAAGATCCTAATATAATTACTAAAGATATAAATAAATCTTCTGGACCATGATGTGCAAGTTCTGATATGTCCATAAGATCATTTATTATTCTAGACATTATAACACCAGTTTTGTTGTTACTAAAATATGAGTTTGGAAGTTTTTGAAGATGTATAAATACTTTTTTTCGCATATCTGCTTGCATTCTAACCCCTACAACATGACCCCAATATTGTATAAAGTAATTTAATCCTGCTTTAAGTATAAATATTAGTAATAATGCCACACCAAATATTACAAGCATTCTAAAATTTTTATTAGGAACAACATCATCCATTATGTTTCTTGTTATCATAGGATATACCAAATCACACAACGATACTGTAAATGCTGCAAATAAATCTAATATAAATAACTTCTTATAGGGCTTATAATATTTTATAAATTCTTTTAACATAATTTATCCCTCTCATTCGTATTAAATTTTAGCCGTTTAATATACATTATATCAAAAATTCAAAGTTTATCTTATCAATTAATTATTTATTATAAAAAAAGCAAAGCCTATAATTTAGACTTTGCTTTTATAAATTAATTAGTTTTTTAATTATTATTAGATTTTTCTATTATAACTTTAAATGGCCACCAATTTGCTTTACCAAATATTTTAACCATAGCTGGAATAAATAATGGTAATATAATTACAACATAAAGTACTATTCCTGTTAATACAACCATTGATATTTCAACAAGTGATAACACTCCTGAAGGAATTAATGCTGCAAATGTTCCACTTAAAATAATTACTGCTGAAAGTATTACCCCTCCCATTAACCTCATTGTTGTAACTATACGGGTTTTCATATCACTATTTTCATCTTGATTAAATCTTGTCATTATAAATATAGAATAATCTATACCAAGTGCCATTAAAACTACAAATCCAAAAAATGATGTTATCCATGATATACCTGGATATCCCATTATTTTTTCAACAACAAACTGAATTATACTTATTGAGGTAAAATAAGTTAATATAAGTGATGCCATTAAATATATTGGCATTACTAATGATCTTAAAATTATAACTAATGCTATAGATACCCCAATTATTACAAAAATTAATGCTTTATCATAATCTTTTTGTGCCATCATCTTAGTTTCATAAGTCGTACTTGCTATTCCACCAACTCCAATATTTGCATTTTCAAGATGTGTTCCTTTTACACTATCTTTAACTACATTTTCAAGAATTGGGATTTCTGAAACAGCATCATTTGAATATGGATTTTTAGTTGTTATTACATTAATAACTGCAAGGTTTCCATCTTCACTCATATATTGATTTAATGATTGTTTAAATTTACTATTACTAAATATCTCTACTGGAACACAAATTCCTGAAAGATTATATGAAAGATTAGACCAATCATTAATAAATCCATTTGCATATCTAAGTCCATTTTGAATTTCTTGAATACCATTTGAACCAGTTTTTAATCCATCTGATAATTCATTTATTTGTGAACTAAATTCTTTAAATCCATTTTCAATTTGTTCTTGTCCAGCTGCTATTTTAGTTAATGCATCTGATATTTCAGGTACTTTTCCTGATATTTCTTGTCCTCCTTTTAGTGATTTTGAAAGTCCTGAATCTAATGCAGTTAACCCATTTTCAACCTTCTCTATTCCTGAATTAAAATTATTTAAATCTTTCATTATTTCAGTTTTTTTACTATTTAATTCATTTAAACAATTGTTTAAATACTTAATGTCTCCATTTAAATCTTTTACTTTATTTAATAAATCATCATTTACTTTTCCTTGAATATTATTTGCATTACCATCTAAACTATCTAAATCACCTTTAAATTTTTGAAAATTTTTATCTTTTTTAGCTTCAGGGTGTGTTTTTAAATATTCATTTAAATTATCTTTTACTGATGATATAGCATCTTTTATTTCTCTACTATCAACATTTACTAAATCTTTATCATTAATTAAATTATTAAATTTGCTTACTTTATTTAATATTTCACTTGCCTTACCTGTTATATCATTATAAGCATTTTCAATTTCTACTTTACTAAACTTTAAACTATCTAATTTATTTTTTGCACTATCTACTCCATCTTTAAGTTCTGTTGCACCGTTATGCTCCAAATTAATACTATCTACTAACTCATTTAATGCTTTTTGAAGTTCATCTACACCTTTTTTAGTTTTAAGTGTACCATCTTGCAATCTTTCTGTTCCTTCCTCTGCCCCTTTAAGCTTTGGCTTTGAACTATTTATTTTATTTCCTGCTTTATTTAGTCCATCTTTAATCTCATTTAATCCACCGTTTGCCTTATTTACTCCTTTATATACATCCACAGCTTGATTATTAACATATATTTCATCAAGTCTAGTTCCTGTTGGTCTTGTAACACTTAGTACTGAAGTAATATCCTTATTTGAATTTTCTATATCATTTGATATTTTTTCTATTAAAGCAATATATTCTGGCTTCTTCATATTATCATCATTTTCAATATAAATTGATACAGGTGATGCTTTACCTATTCCAAAATCATCAGCCACAATATTAAATCCTTCTTTAGCTGAATACGTATCTCCTATCTCATTTAAATTATTAAAAGATTCATTCCAATTATTAAATAATATTGGTATAACAGTTATTACTAATATAACTATTAAAGTTGGCATTGGCTTACTAAAAGCAAAATTTCCAAGTTTACCCCATAATTTATTTTCTTCAACTGAAATTTTCTTTTTAACAGGCCAAAATATATTTTTACCTAAAATAATCATAACTGATGGAAATATAGTAAATAATGCAATTATTAAAAATACTATTCCAATTGCAACTGCTACAGCACTTCTATAAAGATTAAATTCAATAAAATTAAGTGATGCAAAAACTACAAATACAGGTATAGCACTTGATAATACAGTTTTTCCTGCTGTTTTATATGTAATTTTTACAGCTTCATATTTATTTTTACCCTGAGCTATTTCTGATTTAAATCTATTTAAAAGCAATATAGAGTAATCCGTTCCTATTCCAAACATAATACATATCATAAATATTTGTGTATAATTTGAAAGTGGAAAATTATATTTATTAGCTAATATTGCAACAATAGATTGAGCAACTAAATAACTTATTCCTACTGTTAATAAAGGAATAAATGGCGTAACTATTGACCTAAATAATAATATAAGAACAATAAATATAAATACTACTGTTATATTTTGAGTTTTATTAAGCCCACTTTGAGCTGCTAAATTAACATCTGATTCTATTAACTTTTCTCCTGTAAGATATGTAGAAACTCCAGGCGTATTTAACTTACTATCTATAGCATTTTTTATTTCTTTTGTTTGAGCACCTTTAGGGTCTATTGTTATTAATGCCATTATAGTTTTATCATTATCTGATACTAACTGTGATTTTAATTCTGGTGTATCAAAGCTATTTACTATACTTTTTATATAAATACTATCTTTATCACGCTTTAAAGTTTCAATAGTACTTTTAATATTTTCTTTATCAACTTCATTTATGCCATTATTTGAATGAAAAATAGCTATATAACTATCATTACTATTAAACTTATCATTATTTTTTAATATACTTGAAATTTTTGAAGAATAATCGTTAGGTAATTGAATTCCCCCTTTAGCAGTAACTAACTTAGTTAGTGATGGAGAATTAAATACTAAAACTAATGCTATTACACACCATAAAATTAATATTGCAAAACTAAAAACCTTATCTAAACTTCTCTTACTGTTCCCCTCTTTCATACATCATCCACCTTTTCTCTTTAATGCATTAGTTATATAAAAAAATATACCACTTTATATTACTTTTTCAAAAATAAAAAGAACCATTTAACATAGTTCTTTTAAAAAATAATTTATAATTTAATTATTTTGTATATACATTATTAATATAGTTTAGAATAAAAACTTTATTTTTTTAATTTTAACAATTATAAAATACCATTTATATATATTTTTTCCTTTTATTTATTAAATTAAAAATAAAATAAATAATTAATATCAAAATTTATAAGAGTATTTTAGTTTAATGTAAATTTATTATTATATTTCCTTTAAACTAAAAAAAGCTGTAGTTTAAACTACAGCTTTATAACAATCTAAAATTATCTTCTATTTTGTTCTTTTTTAGCTCTTCTACAAGCTGGACATCTTACTGGCTCATTAGTGAATCCTTTTTCTTTGTAGAATTCTTGTTCTCCTACTGAAAATACGAATTCTTCGCCACAATCTCTACATTTTATTACTTTATCTGTCATAATAAATCCTCCTAAATTAAAAGATTCAAATTGATAATAACCTCTAATTAATTTAAGAGAAATTATATACCCAAGAGAAACTTTTCTTGTTGTTAGCATTTTTGCTACTCATTAATAATAACACAGTATTGTATATATAACAACCTTTATTTTTATTATTTATAATTTATACTTAATTTAGATCTATTTATTTGCAAATTGGCTATTATAAAGTTTTTCATAAAATCCTTTTTTTGACATTAGTTCTTCATGATTTCCTTGTTCTATAATATTCCCATCATTAATAACTAATATTAAATCTGCATTACGTATTGTAGACAATCTGTGCGCAATAACAAAACTTGTTCTACCTTTCATTATATTTTGCATAGCTTTTTGAAGTAAAAGTTCAAGTCTTGTGTCTACTGAACTTGTAGCTTCATCTAATATAAGTATTGCTGGATCCTTTATTATAGCTCTTGCAATAGTTAAAAGTTGTTTTTCACCTTGAGATATATTTGATGCTTCTTCATTTAAAAACATATTGTATCCGTCAGGTAAAGTTTTAATAAAATGATGTACATTTGCAATTTTACAAGCATTCACTATATCTTCTTTAGTTGCTCCAAACCTACCATACTCAATATTATCATATATTGTTCCATTAAAAAGCCATGTATCTTGAAGAACCATTCCAAATATTGAACGTAAATCTTTACGTTTCATATCTCTAATATCAACACCATCTATTTTTATCGACCCACCATTAACATCATAAAATCTCATAAGTAAATTTATTAAAGTTGTCTTTCCAGCTCCAGTTGGACCTACTATTGCAACCATTTGCCCACTCTTTACTTTAGCATTTAAATCCTTTATTAAAATTTTATCTTCGCTATATCCAAACTTAACATGCTCAAAAGTAACATCTCCACGTAAATTTTTAATTTTTGCAGAGTTTACAAGGTCAGGTGTTTCTTCTTTTTCATCTAATATTTCAAGTACACGGTCTACAGCTGCAAAAGCTGATTGTATACTTGAAGATAATTGAGTTATTTGTGAAAGTGGCTGATTTATTTGCCATATATAACGAATAAATGCTTGAAGGTTACCAACTGTAATTATGCCTTTGATTGCATAAATAGGTCCTATAAATGCCATAACTGCAATTCCTAAATAAGTGACTAATGATACTAATGGGGACATAAGTCCTGATACAAACTGTGCTTTAAATCCATTTGTACAAAGTTCCTCATTTATTTCTTTAAATTCTTTAATTGCATCATCTTGTTTTCCATATAACTTTATTTCATTAAATCCAGTATACATCTCTTGCACGCTTCCATTTAATTTTCCTAAAGCATTTTGTTGATTTTTAAATAAACTTTGAGACTTACCTACTATAAATCTTGAAACTAAATAACTTATAGGAATAATAAGTGTTGCAAGTATTGCCATAGTAATATTGATAGTAAACATCATAACTACTGCTAAAGTTACTGCAAGTATTGAATTTACAACTTGACTAAAGCTTTGCTGAAGTGCATTTGATATTGTATCAACATCATTAGATATACGACTTAAAATATCTCCATAACTATTTTTATCAAAATAGCTTATTGGTAATCTTTTAATTTTATTTAAAAGAGAATTTCTCAAATCTCTAATTGTATTTTGAATTGCATTTGTTAATAAAAAATTTGAAGCATAAATTAAAAGTGTATAAGAAACGTAAAATATTGCTAAAATAATTAAAATTTTAGTAATATAAGTAAAATCTACACCTGCACCTACTATTCCTTTTGAAATAGCAATTACATCTTCTGTAAGTTTAGTAATTATAAGCCCTTCAATAATTGGAGATAATGAACTTATAATTGCTGCTAAAACTATAAAAAATATAGACAATAAAAATCCTATTTTATATGGTTTTATATAAGGAGAAATTTTCTTAAAAGTAGTTTTTATATTTTTTAATCTATTCATCTTCTAATTCCTCCTTTGTAAGTTGTGATGTAGCAATCTCATAATAAATTTCACAAGATTTAAGTAATTCCTTATGAGTTCCTTCTCCTACAACTTCACCTTCATTTAATACAATTATTTTATCAGCATCAAGAATTGAACTAATTCTTTGCGCAACTATTAAAACAATTGAATCATGAGTTTCTTCTTTAAGTTTAGCTCTTAATATAGCATCTGTCTTAAAATCAAGTGCTGAAAAACTATCATCAAAAATATAAATTTCTGGTTTTCTAACTATAGCTCTTGCTATAGATAATCTTTGTTTTTGTCCACCTGACACATTTGCTCCACCTTCACTTATCTCTTCATCAAAGCTATTAGGCTTTTTAACTATAAAATCATATGCTTGTGATACTTTTGCAGAATGAATTAATTCATTCTTATTTGCATCTTTTTTACCAAACTTTATATTTTTACCTATGCTGCCTGTAAACAATAATGTTTTTTGTGGAATAAATCCAATTTTACTTCTAAGAAATTTCAAATCATAATCTCTAACATCTACTCCATCAATTTTTATATTTCCTTCAGTAACGTCATAAAATCTAGGAATTAAATTTATAAGTGTACTTTTACCGCTTCCTGTACTACCTATAAAAGCTATTGTTTCACCTTTATTAGCAGTAAATGATATATTTTTAAGTACTGGTTCTTCCCCATAAGGATATGTGAAGGTAACATTTTCAAATTCTATTTTTCCTTCATCTTTTACATTTTTTATTCCATTTATAGGATTTTTAATTAATGGTTGTTCATCTAATAATTCCTGTATTCTATTTGCTGATACCTCAGCTCTTGGATACATTACAAAAACTAATGAAAACAACATAATTGAAAACATTGCATGAAATAAATATTCAATAAATGCAACTAATTGACCAACTTCTAAAGACCCAGTATTAATCATCTTACTTGAAATCCAAAATATTGCAATTATAGCTAGATTAAGTAATAAGAAAAAAGTAGGTTGAGCACTTGACATAAGTTTATTTAATTTTTTTGAAACATCAGCATAACTTTCATTTGTATCTTTAAATCTTTCTGTTTCATGATCTTCATTTCCAAAGGCTCTTATAACTCTTATACCTGTTAAATTTTCTCTGGAGATTCTATTTAATTTATCCAAACCTTTTTGTTGCCTTTTTGACATAGGATGAGATACTTTGGCTATAATAACTACTCCTGCTATTATAAATGGAATTGTTATAGCTAATACTAAAGATAATGATAGACTTGTTTTTATTATCATTATTAAACTGATAGTAAACATTACTGGTGTGATTAATGCTGTTCTTAAAACAGTATTTATGAATTGTTGTAATTGAAAGGCATCATTAGTAGTTCTAGTAATCATAGAAGATATTCCAAATTTGTCATATTCACTATGGGAAAATTCTTGTGCTTTACAAAATATATCATTTCTAATATCTCTAGTTATACTAGTTGAAATTTTTGAGGAACAATATCCTAAAATAATGGTTCCAATAGATCCTATTATTGATATGAGAACAATAATAATTCCCATTTTTCTTATATAGGGAATATCATTATAAACAATACCAACATCTATAATTTTTGCCATTATAGTTGGTATCCCAAGTTCTACTAATGCAAATCCAAATACCGATAATACATTTAAAATAATTAATCCTTTATACCTTTTTAAATACTTTAAAATTAACCTCATTTAATTCTCATCTCCTCTCATAGTATTTTAATATTATTAAAAATTATAGCAATAATTTTATATTTTGTATATTTTCCCTTTATATTATTTATATATCTTGTTGACTCATTTTAATTTAAATGATATGATTATCTAGCAGTTGGTACGTAAAGTGCTAATTAATTGTGGAGCTTGGTTGTCTTTCGCCGGATACCAAGCTCCATTTTTATATTTTTTATTGAAAGGATAATAATTAATGAATTTTAATAATTTAGGAATAAATAACAATATAGTTAAAACTTTAAATAAAAATGGTATTAAAAAACCAACACCAATACAATCAGAATGCATACCTTATATTTTAAACAAAAAGGATGTAATTGGTGAAGCTAAAACTGGTACTGGAAAAACTTTAGCCTTTTTATTACCATTATTTCAATCTATATCAAATAAAGATAATTTTACTCAAGTTCTTATTATATCTCCAACTAGAGAACTTGCTATACAAATAACTGAAGAAGCAAATAAACTTAATGTAAATAATACAATTAATATTCTTGCAGCTTATGGTGGAAAAGATGTTTCATCTCAAATAAAAAAACTTAAAAATACTGTTCATTTAATAGTTGCAACTCCTGGTAGATTAATAGATCATATAAAAAGAAAAACTATAAACTTAAGTAAACTTAAATCAATAGTTATAGATGAAGCAGATCAAATTCTTTTTATGGGTTTTAAAAATGAAATAGATGAAATTATGAAGTTTGTTCCAAAAAAACGTCAAACTCTTTGTTTTTCAGCAACTCTAGATTCTAAAGTAAAAAAACTTGCTTATAGATACATGAACGATCCTGTTTTAGTTGAAATTAAAGAAGAAAATATAACTGTTGATAAAATCAAACAAAATGTTGTTTTTACAACAGATAGATGGAAGCAAGATTCTTTATGTGAAGTTTTAAAAGAAGATAATCCTTTTATGGCTATAATATTTTGTAGAACTAAAAGAAGAGTTGATGATTTAGAGGAAGCTATGCATAAAAAAGGATTTAACTGCAAAAAAATACATAGTGATATTCCTCAATCTAAGCGTGAAAGAACAATAAAATCTTTTAGAAATGCTGATATTCAATATTTAATAGCAACTGATGTTGCAGCTAGAGGAATAGACATAACTGGAGTTACTCATATTTATAATTATGATGTGCCTGAAACCCCTGAAAGTTATATTCATAGAATTGGAAGAACTGGTAGAGCTGGAGAAGATGGCTATACTTGCATGTTTGTAGTTCCAAGACATGAAGGTAATTTTAAAAAAATTGAAGAACTTTTAGATTATAAAATACCTGAGCGTAACATTAATATAACAAAATAAATAGAGCAATTATATAATTGCTCTATTTATTAATTAATTTTTTATTTTTTTCTTCTTTTTATTAATCCTATTCCTGCAGCTATAGAAGTTGCAGCTAAAACTCCTGCAAATCCTAAACTATATCCTGTATTTGGCATAGGCTTGCTATTATCTACATTTTGATTTTCTTCATCATTCGGCTTATTATTCTCTGGTTTGTTTTCTGGCTTATTTTCTGGCTTATTTTCTGGCTTATTTTCTGGTTTATTCTCTGGCTTATTCTCTGGTTTATTTTCTGGTTTGTTTTCTGGTTTATTTTCTGGTTTATTTTCTGGTTTGTTTTCTGGTTTGTTTTCTTCATTATTATTTGATGTTGGAATTGCTATTGCTTCTTGTGATGTAGTATTTTTTGAAGTTAAAGTATTCTTATACATTAAATAATATGCTGATGCTGACCAACTAAAGTTTTTAGTATGAAGACCTTCTCCTGTTTCTGGATTATAATTTTCTCTAATTGGTCCATCCCCCATTAATCCTTCTGCATTATTAAATAACTTTTTAGCCATTCTTTCAGCATCTTTGTTATATCCATAATTTTGAAGAGCCTCTACTCCATATAATGCTTGATCAAGCCATACTGGTCCTCTCCAATATTTACTTGGGTCATATTTTGAATTATCTTTTGATGCTGTTGGGAAAGGTACAAAAGTATCGAATTTTCCTGGATCGACCATATTATCTTTAACTTTTTCTGCTTCCTCTCTAGTAGCCATTTTTGCCCATAAAGGAATCCATCCTTCTGTTCCTTTTCCTCTTTCATCTAACATATTTTTCTTCTTTCCATCTTCACTTATTTGAAGATCATAGAAAAATCCTGTTTTCTCATCAAACATATTTTCACTTACATATTCTCTTACATATTTTGCTTCTTTATCATATTTATTTGCATCAGATGACTTTCCTAATTCATTTGCTATTGATTTTAAAAATCCCTTTTCTGCATAAAGATATGCATTTAAATCAACTGATTCTTGATTTATTGAATATCCAAGAAGCTTTCCATTTTTATCTTTATTCTCAAATACCTTTACACCAACATCTTCTCCGCCAGCTCCTTCTTTATCAAATCTTGTAGCATTATCCATACCACTTTCCCAAGCAGCTGCTAATATTACTTCATCTTCATTAAATTTAGGATTTCCTTTTTCATCTTTCACAATATTTCCATTTTCATCGTATAACCAATGTGCATCATGTACCATTCCACCATATTCTGCTATACCATTTTTATCATGGTCTCTATTTGTATACCACCAGTTATGATATTCAACTAATTTAGGATACATTTCTGCTAAAAATGCTTTATCATTAGTTTCTTTATAAACATTCCAAACTGCCCATGCTGCTAATGCTGGCTTTGAATTTCTTTCATTCCAGTTACCACCATCACCATTTCTTGCTTCATCTTTATTGTAGAAAATAGCGTCTATTATAGTTCCTTTATCTTGTGGTCTTAAATCATCATTTCCTTTAATTTGATAATCAAATAAAGCTTTTATATTATCTTGAGCAAGTTTTCCATTAAATTTTGCTGTAGCTACAGCTTGTTTCCATGAGTCCCATGCCCACATTCCAATAAACCACTTGTATGACATTGAAGGAACTATACCATCATGCTTAATTGCTCCTGCTGCACTTCTCCAGTTTGTAATTAAAGTTTCTATTGATTTAACAGTAGCATTTTTATATTCTGGATTATTAGTACTTTCTACTCCTTCAAAAGTTTTATCTAGATATCCTTGCCAACGACTATTATTTTCTGCAAAATATTTATCTCCATTCCCTATGTATTTGTCTAAATTCTTCTTTTCATTTTTTAATTCTTCATTAGTAAAAGTATATGTTTGAGTTGAATAAGTTTTAAACTCTTTTTCAGGTTTTATTATAACTTCATCATTTAATGTAGTTACATAATTCTTTCCTTCAACTTCTGTTTTTACATTTCCATCATATTGAACTGTAAACTTAGTTTCTGGAGTTGAGAAGAAATTCCATGTATCTCTTAATTGTGAAAAGTTAACTTGAACTCCTTTGTCTGTTGCTTCTAAACTTTGTTTTAAATCTATAACTTTATTTCCTGTATTAAGCTCTCCAAATATACTTCCTGTCCATTTTAAATTTAAGTTTAATTCCTTATTTGTTTTATTTTCTATTTTTGTTTGTATAAGTGCACTTCTATTACTTGCAAAAATAAGTTCTAAAGTTAAGTTAAAATCTTTGATTTCATATATTTGAACCAATTTTCCTGGATAATAATTAAAAGTTACATTTTTTGCTTTAGTTAAATCATATTTTTCTTTTGTTTCTGTATTTTCTATAATAATTTTACTAATTGTTTTAGACATATTTGTTGGATATTCTTCTCCAATTATTACTGGACCTGCGAAACCACCATATATATCTTTAGCATCTTTAGTTGGTAAATAGTACCCATGCCATGCTCCCATATCTGAGAAATTGTTATATTTATTTGTTGAATATGATCCATATATTTGTGATGTTGGATTTGCAGTTACATTAAGAACATTTTTAAAATCAGTAACCTTATCTCTCTTATCTTTAGCTAAAACATTTATTCCCCCTAAATTTCCAACTAATACTGCTGTTAATACAGCCGTTGTTATAATCCCTTTCTTTTTCATTCTAAAAGCCATAAATAAAATCCTCCCCTAAACGCCTTTTTATTATAATTAACTTTGTTAAAACAAAATTTTAACCTTAAATTTATATAAAAAAACACCTAAATCAAGCATTTCTTACACCATAATTAAACCAAAATATTTTTATAATATTTCAGCATTATAATATAAGAGTTTTAAAGTTAATTTAGGTATTACCTCAATAAAAAATGATAAGTATTTTCACCATTTTCTTGCATTATATAGCAAATATTAGCATGTAAATGTTTTTATGTCAACATTTTATTATATTTTTATTAATTTTTTGTAAAAATATATCTAGATTTAAAAAATCTAGATATATTTAACCAATATTTCTTATTTATATTTTTATTTATCATATATATTTAATTTATTTTCTATAAATATATTATTATTTCATCCCTTAAAATTATTTTTTTACTATTGCTTATTATTAAATTTGAATTCTGTTACTAATAAAACTACAATAATTAAAGTTGTTATTAAGTCTGTAATTGGCTGAGCTAACCATACCCCACTTAAACCAATAAATCTTGGTAATATAAATAATATTGGAATTAATACTACAATCTGCCTAAGAACTGATAAAAACATTGACTGCTTAATCTTACCTATAGCTTGGAAATACGCTGGTCCAATAAGTATAATTCCTATAAGAGGAAGCGTTAATGAATATACTCTAATTCCTATTATAGCCACATCCATAAGCTGTGAATCATTACTAAATACACTAACTAATACTTTAGGGAAAATTTCAATTAATAAAAATCCTACTATCGATATAACTGTTGAATATATAATAGATAATTTTAATGTATCCTTAACTCTTTTATATTTTTTTGCTCCATAATTATATCCTATAATAGCTTGAATGCCTTGATTTATTCCAAAAATAGGCATTATAAATATTAATATTATTGAATTAATTGCAGTCATAGCACCAATTGCTAAATCCCCTCCATATATTTTCAAGTAATTATTCATTATTAAAGAAACAAAGCTTGTAGCAAGTTCCATAATAAAAGGTGAAATTCCTAAAATTATAATTTTTCTAATAATTTTAAAATCTAATTTTAAATTATATCTTCTTATTTTAATAGTAGATTTTTCACTTAAAAAATAATATATTAGTATAGCGAATATAATAACTTGAGTAAGTACAGTTGCAATAGCCGCTCCTTTTATCCCCATATTAAACTTAAATATAAATATTGGATCTAATATTATATTTATTAAACAACCTAATATCATAGTTTTTGCAGCAAATTTTGGATTACCATCTACTCTTATAATATTATTTAATGTAAATCCAGTTATGCAAGTAACTGACCCTAAAAGTATTACACTAATATATTCTCTTGCATAAATTATAGTATCATAGCTTGCCCCAAATACATTTAATATAGGATTTATAAAATTTAGTCCTATTATCATAATAAAAATTGAAATTATCACTGAAAAAAGTACTGCATTTCCTAAGTATTTTTCTGCTTCTTCATGATTTCCTTCTCCAAGTTTTATTGCAATATTTGTAGTTGCTCCCATTGATATCAAAACACCAAATGATACTATTAAAGTAAATATAGGCATTGTAACTCCAAGCCCTGCTATAGCTAATCCTCCAACACCATTAATTGATCCAATAAAAACTCTGTCTACAATGTTATAAAGAGAAGTTATTAACATACTCAAAATAGCTGGAATTGAATATTTAATGATTAATTTGCTAATCTTTTCTTCTGCTAAACTTTCTAAATTTTTCATTCTTAAACCTCTTTAATTATGTATACATAGTTTTATACCATATCATAAGTTATACAAACTGGCTTACCACTTCTTGGATCGTTAACTATCTCAGCATCAATATTAAAAAGTTCTTTAAGATTTTCTTTTGTCATAACTTCATGTGAAGTACCTGTACATATTATTTTACCTTTTCTTAATCCAATCATATAATCTGCAAATCTAGCTGCATTATTTAATTCATGTATTACCATTACTATAGTTCTATTTTCTTTTTTGTTAAGTTCCTCTAAAACCTTAAGAACCTCCAATTGATGTGCTAAATCAAGATATGTTGTAGGTTCATCAAGTAACAAAATATCAGTTTCTTGTGCCAAAGCCATTGCAATCCACGCTCTTTGTCTTTGACCTCCTGATAATTTATCTATAGGTCTATCTCTAAACTCCAATATATTTGTTTTTTCTAATGCCCAATTAATTATCTCTTTATCTTCATCTTTTAATTTTCCAAATCCTTTTTGATATGGAAACCTACCATATGAAATTAACTCCTCAACTGTTAACCCATTTGGAGCCTTTGGACTTTGAGGTAATACAGCCATAGCCTTTGCAAGTTCTTTTGAATCTTGATTATTTATCTCTTTTCCATTTATATATATTAATCCACTCTTAGGCTTAATTATTCTACCTAATGTTTTTAAAATAGTAGATTTTCCACATCCATTGGCTCCTATAATTGTAGTTATTTTTCCTCTTGGTATTTCTAAATTCAGATTTTTTACAATATCTAAATTTCCATAAGATATATTTAAATCTTTAGTTTTTATGCAATTCATCCTTATTTATTCCTCCATTATTCTGACAACATTAAATAAAGAAAATACGGAACACCTATTATAGCTACTAAAATTCCTACTGGAACTTCTATTGGTGCTAGTAAATTTCTTGAAATTGTATCTCCTATTAGTAAAATTAAAGTTCCAATAAGTGCTGCTATTGGTATAAGTGTATTATGATTCGGACCAACTAATTTTCTTGCAATATGTGGAGATATAAGTCCCAAAAAAGATATACTTCCTGCAACAGACGTTGCAACACCAGCCAATATAACTGCATAAATAATTAATTTTCCTCTTTCTCTTTCAACATTTATTCCAAGATTAATTGAAACTTCATCACCTAAATTTAATATATCTAAATATCTTGATTTATATATTGTAAGAGTCATAAATACAATTATTAATGGTGCTATTGCCATAACATATTTCCAATTTGAACCCCATATACTTCCCTGTGTCCATGCCATTACTCTATTGAATTCTTGTGTAGTAAATTTTAATTGGAATATAGTAAGTATTGATGAAAAAGTTATGTTAATACCTATTCCTACTAAAATCAATCTTGAAGAACTTATTCCATTTTTCCATGCTAAAATGTAAATTAAAAATGCCCCAAATAAAGCTCCTGAAAGTGCCACTATTGGCATAGTAAATATGGTAAAATTACTTACACCTTCATAAACATTACCATTCATAAAAAAAATATATACTACTACAAAAAGTGCAGCACCTGAGTTTATTCCAAGTATTCCTGAATCAGCCAAATCATTTTTAGTAACTCCTTGAAGTAACGTACCTGCTGTTGCAAGTGCTGTTCCAACTAATAATGCAATTATTATTCTAGGTAATCTAATGTCAAATATAACTATATTATGACTTTTACTTCCTTGTCCTATTAGTGTTTTTATTACTTCTAACGGATTCATAGAAAAAGATCCAAGGTTTAAGCTAATTAAAAATGTAGCAAAAATTAAAGCTATTAAAATTAACAATATAAATATATTTTTTTTATTTCTCATTAATTACCTCTCTCCTTTTCTAATTAAATATATAAATATTGGAGCTCCAATTAAAGCTGTTAATGACCCTACGGGTGTTTCATATGGTGGATTTATCATTCTTGATATAATGTCCCCATATACAAGTAATACAGCTCCAACTATTAAAGAAGTAGGTATTATATATTTAAAATCTGAACCAACTACTTTTTTGACTATTTGTGGAACTATAAGACCTACAAAAATAATATTTCCAGCTACAGCTACAGATGCTCCAGTTAATAAAATTACTATAAAAATAGAAATTAATCTTACTCTATTAGTATTTTCACCAAGACCTATTGCAACTTCTTCACCTAAACTTAAAATTGTAATCTTAGGCGAAATTATCATTGCTAATAAAACTCCAATAGTTCCAATAATGCTTAATAAATAAACACTCTCCCATTTTACCCCAATTAATCCACCTGATATCCAGAAACTTAATTGTTGTGATAAATTAAAATACATTGCTACTCCAACAGCTAAAGATATTAATAAAGTTCCTATTGCAGTTCCAGATAAGGCTAATTTTACAGGATTAACTTTTCTAGTTGTTCTTGAACTTATGAAATAAACTAAAACTCCACTTATACTTGCTCCAAAAAATGCAAATATCATAAGTCCAAAACTTCCTATAACTAATTTGGGATTTAATATTTGTAAAGCAAAAGCCATAGATATAGTAAAGGTTGCCCCTTGAGTAATTCCCATTACTGAAGGATCTGCTATTGGGTTTCTTGTTATCCCTTGTATTATAGCTCCTGAAACTGCTAAAAACCCTCCAACTAATGCAGATACAAGAGCCCTAGGTATTCTTATATCTCTTATTATTTTTATATTTACATCATCTCCATTATTGAATATGCTTTTTAAAATTGTAAATAAATCTATTTCTTTAGCTCCAAATGATATAGAAATCCAAAGTCCTAGTAACAATAAAATCGTTCCTATTACTATCAAGCTATATGTATTTATCTTCCTCTTTCTTTTTTTATTCATTTAGCCTCCTAAACTATACTTATAAACTTATAATTAAGAAGGTGGCTTCTATTATTGCCACCTTCTTAATTATTTTAATAATTCTTCTTTAATTGATTCTAAAATTAATTCTTTTCCTATAGGATTATATACTTGAGTAAAATATGGACTTGTATTAAGCATTACAACATTTCCATTTTTCACTGCTCTTATTTGTGACCAAACATTACTTTTATCTAAATCTTTTTTATTTGATTCATCTGCAATTACAACAATATTATCAGCATCTATTTTAGTTAATCCTTCCATAGTAACTTGTGGAAGCGTTATATTATCTTGCTTTGGCATATTTTCAGGTCTAGATAACTTCATATCATCATATAATATTGAACCTATACCAGCATCAGTAAATACTAAAAATGACCCTTGGCTAGCAAGTACTGGTAAATATGTTTCTTTTGCATTTTTAGCTATTACTTCTTTTCCTAATTCTTCTGCTTTTTTATCATAATTTGAAAGCCATGTATTTGCTATATCCTCCTTTTCAAATAACTTTCCAATATCAGTTAACCTACTTCTCCAATCATTTGCATAATCTTTTATCATAATTGTTGGAGCTATATCTTTTAACTGATCATAGATTTTTTCTTGTCTTTCACTCATTATAATTAAATCTGGATTGCAAGAAAGTATTGCTTCCATATCCATAGTTTCCATCATTGAGTGTCCTACAACTTTAGTTTCTTTAAATTTATCGCTCATATAACTTGGAACCTTAGTTGTGTCATACGAGTCTATATTAGCTGTTCCAACAGGAGTATATCCTAAAATTATTAAATCTTCACTACTTCCTGATATATCAACTATTCTTTGAGGGTTTGTTGGTACTTCAATATCTCCTTTTAAAGTACTCACAACCCTTTTTACTGATTCTTTATTATCTTCTTTACTTATGTTTCCACATGCAACAAATGTAGCCATTGATATAACCGATATTGCTACCAAAATTAACGATTTTAATTTCTTCATTAATATATTCCTCCTAAATTACAATTCCTTTTTAAATGATAATGAATATCATAATCGTAAAGTAATTATATATTTATTTTATCTATCAGTCAATTATTATCACAATTTATTTTCAAAGTAATATTTTCCATATTTATTTTTTATTATTTTTTCAATTAAGCTATAATATCTTCACATAATATTCCCTATAAATATAAAATATTAAATTAATTTCATAAAAAAAAGATAGCCATTTTTAATAACTATCTTTTTTATCACATATAAATTATAGAAATAAAATTAAAATTTATCTAATAATATTATTCTATAAATTCATTCAAAATTTATATTTAAATTCCTACTAATTTCTAAATAATACTATTATCTTTTTTCATATAAGCCTTATATTATTATAAAATTATTTTTAAACAACTATTTATATATAATATAATTTAAATTAATTAACTTAAAAATATAAATTTTAATAACACTTATAATTAAATATTTATAAAAAACTCTATAACAAAGTTATAGAGTTTCTTAAAAGAACATTATTAATAAAATATTTTGTTTTTAAATTAAATAAGATTTGCAGTTTCTTTAGCAATCATAAGTTCTTCATTAGTTGGAACAACATAAGCTTTAACTTTTGAATTCTCTGTTGAAATTTCTCTTAACTTTCCTCTTACTTTATTCTTTTCTCTATCTAATTCAATTCCTAAAAACTCTAAATCTTTTAAACATTCTTCTCTAGTTTCTGGTGAGTTTTCTCCAACACCTGCTGTAAATGCTATTGCATCTACTCCACCCATAGCAATAATATATGATCCAATAAATTCTCTAATCTTATAGTGGAATATATCTAAAGCAAGTTGAGCTCTTTCATTTCCTTCTGCTGCGGCATCTTCAATATCTCTGAAATCTGAACTTACTCCTGATATTCCTAAAACACCTGAATCTTTATTTAAAGAATTATTAACTTGTTCCATAGTATATCCACATTCATTTACTAAGAAAGGAATTATTGATGGATCTATATTACCTGATCTTGTCCCCATTGGAACTCCAGCAAGTGGTGTGAATCCCATTGAAGTTTCTATACACTTTCCATTTTTAACTGCAGCTAAGCTAGCTCCGTTACCTAAATGACAAGTTATAATTTTTAAGTCCTTTATATCTTTACCCATTGCATCTGCAAGTTTTTGTGATACATACTTATGTGAAGTTCCATGGAATCCATATTTTCTTATTTGATGTTTATCATATAAATTATAATCAATAGCATATATATATGCCTTCTTAGGTAATGTTTGATGGAATGCTGTATCAAAAACTCCTACCATCGGAACATTTGGCATTAATTTTTGACATGCTTTTATTCCTATAATATTAGCAGGATTATGAAGTGGTGCAAGTGGTGATATTTCTTCTAAATATTTTATAACATCTTCATCAATTACAACTGACTCTGAATATCTTTCTCCTCCATGTACAACTCTATGTCCAACAGCTTTTATTTCATCTAAACTTGATATTACTCCAATGTTTTCATCTATTAATGCTTTAAGAACTAGTTCTATAGCATCATTATGATCTTTTATTGATTCTTCTATAATACTTTTTTCACCATTTTTTTTATGAACTAATCTAGATCCTTCTAACCCAATTCTCTCTACTAGACCAGTAGCTATTGCTTCCTCATTTTCCATATTTATTAATTGGTACTTCAAAGATGAACTACCACAATTGATTACAAGTACTTTCATATTATTAACCTCCAATAAATTTACAAAATAAAATATAAGTAATCCTCCCTAAAAGCATTAAAAGCCTTATTATACACCCTAATGTAAGCCTTTACTTGTAACCTATTGTAACTTCTGACTTATTCCATGTCAACATTTTCATTAGAAATTTAATATTTTTAAAGATAATATTTTAAAAATAATTAAAAATATTATACTTTTTATTTTATTTTTAATATAGTCAAAAAATTTAATATATTCTTACTATTATTTTACATCAAAATTTAAAATTTATAAAAAAGATGCTTATATATTTATAAACATCTTTTCAAAAATATATTTTTTTAATAATATCTAAATTAGTCAAATTATATTAATTATGTCATAGTATACATATATTATTAATAATTACTTAAACAGTTTTATACTCTATTATAATTCTTTTAAATTTAACCCTTCACTAACTCTCCTACCAAATTCAGGATCAACATTTTTAAAATTTTCTATAGCCTTTAATTGTATTTCGCAATCTACTTCCCACATATCTGCTATTATATTATCAATCAATGTTTCTCTTTCTTTTTCACTCATAGTTCTAAATCTCTCACCAGCTTGTTTAAAATTATCATTTTTGTCTATTTCTTCTCTAACTACATATCCCTCAACAAACTTTGGTTTTTGATGACCTTGTGGATAATCAATAGGCTTATTATTATTTAATTTATTAGGCTTATAATTAACTTTACCTTCATTATAATAATATCTCATTTGTCCATCTTGAGTATTATTTATAACATCAACTTTAGGCCTGTTTATAGGTAACTGTTGAAAATTAGAACCTATTCTATGTCTTTGACTATCTTTATAAGAAAATCCTCTTCCTTGTAATAACTTATCTGCTGATAATTCTATACCAGGGACTAAATTTGCTGGACAAAAAGCTATTTGCTCAATTTCTCCAAAGAAATTTTTAGGATTTTCATTCAAAGTCATTTTACCTACATCAATTAACGGAAACTTATCTTCTGGCCAAGTTTTTGTTGCATCCAAAGGATTAAAATCTAATGATTGTACTTGACTTTCTTTCATAATTTGCACTTTAAATTTATATTCAACTACATTTCCTTTTTCTATATGCTCATATAAATCTCTTACTGCTACATCAGGATCTAAACCTGCAAGCATCTCTGCTTCTTTTCTATCAATAGTTTTTACACCAAGAAGCGGAACCCAATGGTATTTTATAAACACCCTTTCTCCTTTATCATTAACCCATACATAAGTATTTACACCAAATCCCCCCATTGTTCTATAGCTTTTTACAGTTCCAAGATCCGAAAAAAGAAAAGTTATCATATGAGTTGACTCTGGACTACTTGAAATAAAATCCCAAAATCTATTTTTATCCATTAAATTATTATCAGGAGATGGTTTAAATGAATGTACCATATCCGGAAATTTCATAGCATCTCTTATAAAAAATACCGGTATATGATTACCAACTATATCTAAAATACCTTCATCTGTATAAAATTTTGTTGCAAATCCCCTTGGATCCCTAAGCGTATCAGCAGAGCCTCTAGCCCCAATTACTGTTGAAAATCTTACTGCTACTGGTATCTTCTTACCTACTTCAGTAAAAACTTTTGCTATAGTATATTCTTTCATTGACCTAGTTAATTCAAAATAACCTTTAGCTCCAGCTCCTTTAGCATGAACTACCCTTTCTGGTATCCTTTCTCTATCAAAACTTGCTAACTTTTCAATTAAATTTAAATCTTCTAATAAAGCTGGTCCATTTTTTCCTACAGTTAAAGAATCCTTATCATTACTTATTGGGTTACCTACATTATTAGTCATATATTTATCTTCATTATTGTAACATCTCTTTGATCTATGTTTTCCCATATAATCCTCCTATTTATATATTTATAATTAATATATAAATAGAACTTAAACTATATTACTACTTCTGATTAAATAAACATTATTAAACTTATTGCCATTACAGCCATTCCTGCAATTAATCCATATATAGATATATGATGTTCCCCATATTTTCTAGCTGTAGGCAACAATTCATCTAATGATATAAATACCATAATACCTGCAACAGATGATAAAAGTATACCTAATGTTATATCATTTATGATATTTCTAAGTAATGTGTAACCAATTATTGCTCCTAGAGGCTCTGACATACCTGAAAGAAATGAATATAAAAATGCTTTTTTCTTATCTCCAGTAGCATAGTAAATAGGTACAGACACTGATATTCCTTCAGGAATATTATGAATAGCTATTGCTATTGTTATTGGTATTGCTAAACTTACATCATTTAATGCAGAAACAAATGTAGCAAGTCCCTCTGGAAAATTATGAATTGTAATTGCAATAGCAGTAAAAACTCCAGTTCTTAAAAGAGATTTATTTTTATTAATTTTATCTTCATTTATATCTTCAATTTTTTTAATTTCATGAGGATTTTCTTCACTAGGAACTAACTTGTCTATAATTGCAATTATAAAAATCCCACAAAAAAATGCTATTACATTAACTATACTGCCAATTTTCTCCCCTAAAGCTAATACAAGAGATTTATTTGCTTGTTGGAATATTTCTATCATAGAAACATATATCATTACACCTGCTGAAAATCCTAAACTTAAACACAAAAATCTAGTATTAGTCTTTTTTGCAAAAAAAGCTATAAAACTTCCTATCCCCGTAGCTAATCCAGCTATTAATGTTAATAAAAAAGCTGTAAATACACTATTCATTCTACCACCTCATTTCTAATTGAAAATTATTATCAATTATACTATTAGAATTGTTTTTTGTCTATATTAATATATTAAAATAAAAAAAGAGAGTAACTATAGCTACTCTCTTTTTTTATTAGTCTAACTTGTTTAATACTGATTCTCCAATAGTTCCTTCTGGCATTTTTACACCAAAGTTATCTGCTATAGTAGCACCTATTGTTGCAAAAGTATTTGCATCCTTTAATAATCCATCGCCTTTCATTGAAGGTGAATATGCTAAGAATGGTACATATTCTCTTGTATGGTCTGTTCCACTATATGTTGGATCATTTCCATGATCTGCTGTTATTATTAATAAATCATCATCATTTAATTTATCTAATACTTTACCTAAATTAACATCAAATTTTTCTAATTCTTCAGCATAACCTTTTGGATTTCTTCTATGTCCCCATAGTGCATCAAAATCAACTAGATTAACAAAACATAATCCATTAAAATCTCTATCCATTATTTCTAATGTTTGTTCCATTCCATGAACTGAGCTTTTTGATTTATTTCCTTCTGTAATTCCTTCACCATCAAATATATCTTTGATTTTTCCTACTGAAATTACATCAAAGTTATTATCTTTTAATTCATTAAGGACAGTTCTTCCATATGGTTTTAATGCGTAATCATGTCTATTGCTAGTACGCTTAAATGCTCCTTTTTTATCTCCAATGTATGGTCTTGCAATTATTCTTCCAACTTTCCATTCATCTTTAAGAGTTATTTCTCTTGCAATCTCACAACATCTATATAACTCATCTAATCCAAAAGTTTCTTCATGACCACAAATTTGAAGTACAGAATCTGCTGATGTATAAACAATCATATCTCCTGTCTTCATTTGGTGTTCTCCAAGTTCATCTAATATTTCTGTTCCACTAGCACTTTTATTTCCAACTATATTATGACCAGTTCTCTTTGATAATTCATCTAATAATTCTTTAGGAAATCCCGTATCAGTGAATGTTTTAAAAGGTTTTGTAATGTGTAAGCCCATCATCTCCCAGTGTCCAGTCATTGTATCTTTACCAACACTTGCTTCACCCATTCTCATTTGATATCCTAAAGGTTTTTCTACTTTATCAACATGCTTCACTTTATGAAGATTTGATATTCCCATCTTTTGTAGATTAGGAATTTTAAAACTTTCTACTGATTCAGCTATATGTCCAAGTGTATCTACATTTACATCACCATATTTTTCTGAATCAGGCATAGCTCCAATTCCTAGTGAATCAATTACTATTGTAAAAACTCTTTTATATTTTCCCATATTGAAAATACCTTCTTCCTGCGTCTATTTGCTATTTTCTTTATCTAATTTAATTAAATTTCTTATTGCTTCTACTGCTACCTTTATAGCTCTTTCTGTATCATGAACTTGAACATTTTCAAGTCCTCTCTTTTCTCTTTCTTGGTTTGCTACAGTTAGGAAAACAGCTCCTGTTCTAACTCTTAAGTAACTTCCTACTATAAATAATGCTGCACCTTCCATTTCTGAAGCTAAACATCCACATTTAACCCAAGCATCCCATTTATTTAACAAATCATATCCTATTGGTTTTGTTTCTGGTGAATGTTGTCCATAAAATGAATCTTTTGATTGCGCTACTCCAACATGATAAGGAGCTTTTAATGTTTTAGCTGCTGAAACTAAAGAATTAACTACATCTAAGTTAGCTACTGCTGGGAATTCTATTGGAACATATTCTCTTGTTGTTCCTTCTGCTCTAATTGAACCTGTTGCTATTACAAGATCCCCACCTTTTACATCAAGGTCCATACCACCACATGTACCTACTCTTATGAAAGTATCAGCTCCACAATTAACTAATTCTTCTAAAGCTATTGCAGCTGATGGACCACCAATACCTGTTGATGTAACACTTACTTTAACACCATCTAAATATCCAGTGTAAGTTACATATTCTCTGTTATCTGCAACAAGTTCAGCATTATCAAAGTATTTAGCAATTTTTGCACATCTTTTTGGATCTCCTGGCATAATTACATATCTTCCAACTTCTCCTGGTGCTACTGCTATATGATATTGTCTATCAGAACCTTCTGTATAAATTAACTTTTTATTAGAATTTTGTTCATTGCTCATTTTTATTGCCTCCTAAAACTTAAAACTTTAACTTGTCTATTTTCTTGTATGATTTATATATAAATAATATCATGCACTATAACCCTTGTCAATCGTTTACACTTTTTTTCATTTTTTATATTTGCTATTTTTTTAAAATATTTTATAATTTATATTATAGAAAACAAATACTTAAAACAAACTTGTATGTAACTTGTCCGATTATTAGAAAGGTTGATTTAATGGATACTATTAATATAAATGTAATAGACACTGCAAAAGAACTACGCTATGTAACTGTTTATAATAAACTTTTTAAAATGATAACAGAAGGTTCCTTTTCTGAACATAGTAGACTTCCATCTGAGCCTGATCTTGCTAAAACTTTAGGTGTAAGTAGAAGTACACTGCGTCAAGCATTATCATTGCTTCAAGATGATGGTCTTATAAAAAACATACGTGGAAAAGGTAATTTTATAACAAAAAAATCATCAGCTCCTAAAATAGGTCTTGAAAAAATAGGACATGTTATCTATAAATGCTTAGACCATGAAATTGATAATATTGAATTTGATTTAAAAATACAACCACCTTCAGATTATTTTGCAAAAATACTTGGAAAAGAATCTGTAGCTACTGTTGGAATAGATAGATGGTATATTCATAAAGGAACCACTATAGCTTATATCTTTACAATAATGCCAATTGAAGCAATATCTTCTTTTAATCTTAATTTAAATAATAAAAAAGAGCTTTTAAATTTTGTTGAAGAAAGAGTTTATAATGAATGCACCGATGCCTTAGTTGATATAAAATTTTCAACAGCCGGTAGCTTCGTAACAAAAAGTCACTCTATTTCTTGTGAAAAACAATTTTATTTAATAGAAGAAGCTATTTATAAAAACAATAAATACCCAATAGTATTTAATAAAAATTATATTCCTATGCAGTATGCAGATATAAAATTTCATCCAATAAAATAATAATTATTAATAATGAAGAAGATACTATCATAAACAGATTTAATTATTTAATGACAGTATCTTTTTATTTATCTTTTAATTATTTTCAAAATTCTTCTTATTTTAAACTTTAATAAACTATTCTTTTTAATTTATTGCGTATTTCATTTTAAAATAATATATTTATATTTTTATCTTTTTTCTACCTTAAATCCATCTTTTTTATTGACTACTTTTATTTTTAACTCATTAATAAGTTTTTCCATACTTTTAACCTGATTTACATATTTTATATTATTTTTGCTTACTAATTTTTCTATCATGGTTATTATATCTTTCTTTTCTTCTTGAGATAACTTTATATTATTTTTTATTAATTCTCTATTTATATAAGTTAAAGTAGTCCATATTTGATCACTTTTTATATTATTTATATCCATAAGAACCCACGTAAAGTTTTTTCTTCTTTCTTTTGCAGGATATGCTTTTTTAAAAAACTTAATAAAGCTCTTTTCCTTTTTTGGATCTTTATCTTTAACTAACTTTCCAAGTTTTCCTTTAAGTGTATTTTTTAAATACATCATAGTATTTGGCTTTATTGCATTTCCCATCGCTTCTATACATTCATAAATATAGTTATAAGTTTCTTGTATCTTTTCTGAATCTACATCTTCTTGCTTAAAAACACTTGTAAGTTCTATATATTCTAATATAGTCTTTTTAGAATTTAATTTTTCTCCATATAACTCATTTAAAAGTTCTTCTGCTCCTAAATTATTTATAAGTACTACATCTATTAATTCTTTATCCATAGTTTTCTCACTTTCTTTTTTAATATTAAACATAAAATAGATTATAACATTTTATAATTATTTATAATATATAAATTTTAAATAACTTAATTTTAAATAAAAAATAGAAAGTACAATTAATTATACTTTCTATCTTTATTATTTAAAGGTTAAAGAAATTATAAGCAGCGCCAATTAAACCTGCATCATTTTCATGCTTACACTTTTCTATTTTACATTCAACAAAGTGCCACCATGGTATTTCATTAAGTGCTTTATTTAACTCATCTATTAAGTCTTCTCTAGCACTTACCCCTCCACCTATTAAAATTTTTTCAGGATTTAATATTGAAGAAACATTATATATCATTCTTGCAATATTTCCATACCACTCTTTAATAATAGCTTTTATATTTTCATCATACTCAGCTTCCTCAAATATCTTATCTCCAAGTATCTTTTCTTTGCTATCTATATTTTTGTATTCCTTATACATATTAATTAGTGCTGTCATAGATGAATTTTCATTTAATCTTTGATAATTTTTCTTATCTTTTGTTATCATATAACAAAACTCACCGCCCTTAAATTGCTTACCTCTAATCAAATTATCATTTAAATAAATTCCTCCACCTATTCCAGTACCTATAGTTATACATATAAAATCTTCACATTCTGATGCATTTCCATTAAACTTTTCCGCTAAAGCAACACAGTTTGCATCATTTTCTACCTTTACAGTAAAACCACTTTTCCATTCTAAAACATCTTTTAATCTATAATTTTCTATAAATCTTAATGCACTACAAGCTAATGGAATACCTTCTTTATTATTTATAAAACCAGGCATGCTAATAGATACACCAAAAATATCTTTATTGCTTTTATATGAATCTATTATTTCACATAACTCATTTACAAAACCTTCTATACCACTTTTATTAGTTGTCTTTTTTCCACTATCTAAAATATTTCCTAAATGGTCAACTAATCCATATTTAATAAAAGTTCCTCCAATATCTATAGAAACTATTTTTTTCATAAATGTTTCCCCATTTCTTAATAACTTATTTCCACCATTTGATGTCCATTTATTTTATTAACAGTAAATTCTAACTTTCCATCTATAATATTAAAATCTACATTTTCATTTTGTGGAACTAATTTAATTGACTTAATATTTTTATCTAATACCATATTTAAATTTAAATTATATATAGGAATTATATCCTCTATAACATCAATTCTTTGACATCTTCTTTCTGGAACATAATGAAGAAGATGAAGTATATATCTACTTTCTTTTTCTTGCTCATTTAAAGTACTTATTATTGTACTTGGCCCGTCATGTTTAACTAATCTATTATCAAGTAGCATATCAATAGCATTTATAAATAACTTTTTACACCATACTGAACCATAACTTTGATATTGTGAGAAGATTTTATGAGCAAAATAAATTGAGTTATCTCCTTTAATTATAGCTGGACCATAAACTTTTCCACTACTTGGTGCATGTTGATGCGAACAGAAATGTTCTGGTGTTCTATTAAAATATGGCTCTATTGAATATGATAAAACTTCAGCACCATCTTGTGCAGAAACCTTTAATGATTCTTCATACATAACATACTCTGTATTATATAAATCTTTAGATAAATTTCCTTCAGGAACTATAAATGTTGGTGCAAATTCTCCTTGTGATTCATAATTAACTTTTAAAAATGGAAGATTAAACTTATTTCCTTCTTCATTTAATCCACCTTCATTAACGGCTATTACTTTACCACCATTTCTTACAAATGATTCTAATTTTTCTTTAAATTCATCATTTACTATAGTTCTTTCTGGTAAAACTAATAATTTGTACTTATTAAAATCCATTTTACTATCAATAATATCAAATTGAAGAGATGCTTCTTGTAACATTCTAGTTGCGCCAGTTATTGCAGGTTTTAGCCCAAATGGACTAACTGCATTATAATCTATAAACTCTTCTGGAGTAAATACAGCAATTTCGCAAACTTGCTTAACATCTTCACACCATGGTTCTTTTTGTTCTACTTCACTATAAACTTTTCCAATTAAATCATAAACTTCTTTTGAAATTTTTCCACTTGGGTCTAATTGATCTCCAATTGAACATTTTGTATTTTGAGCTAACATATTAAAACATTCATATTGAAGTGCTGCTAAATTTTTAAATGAATGAAAATCTCCCCAATAAGTATGGAATTTACCTGTCATTCCTAAACAATCTTTACCTAAATTTCTAGCATATCTAACTGTTATAGGGAAATGCATATATCCCCATCCACCACTTGGTAATGATTCAATTTCAATATGACTATAAGAATCTATTGAATCCTTAAGTGCTGGACTTATATGAGAACCATTATAAAATATAGTTACATTTTTATTTATTTCTTTTACAAACTCAGTCATTTCATGTTTAAATTCATTTAACATCTTTTCTGAGAATTTTAATCTTTCACCTTTTATTGTATAATCTATTCCAAGCTCTTCCATACTCTTTTTACAATTTTCACAAGCACAAGGAACAACCATAACTATATCAAAGAATAATCCATCTGCCTCTGGAAACATTTCTAATATTTCTCTCACATGATTTTTAAGAAAATCTCTGTAAGGTGTATTAACACATAAAAATTCATAAAATCCTGGTTTTCCACCTTCACCTTTAATTATATTGCCGTCTAAATCTTTTGAAACCCACTCTGGATGTTCATCATAAGTAAACTTATCCCATTGAACTGGTAAATATATTGGCGCCTTTATGTTTCTTTCATGACAAGCTTCTATTTGCTCCTTTAATAAGTTTTTGTTTACTAAATTAGGATGAATTCTCTCTTTATTTATTTTTGAATCATAATACAAATAACCATGATGACATCTTGCAAAGCATGTTATTGAATTAACTCTAGCTTTTTCTAAAACTTCCCCAAACTCTTCTTTATTAAAATCTTTACCTATTCCTTCAATTAATGGACTTGTATGAAAATCTAAATGAACTTGTCTACTTCTTGTTTTATAACTCATAAATTCTTCTCCCCCAATTTTAAAATAATTATTCTTTTATCCCTTAACCGCTCCTGCTGTAATTCCTTTTTCAACATGTTTTTGACATGCTATATAAATTATTATTATTGGAATTATAAACATACATATAGCTGCAAATATTGCTCCCTTATCAGATGAATATCTTCCATTTAAACTCATAAGAGCTACTGAAATTGTATACTTTGCTTTATCAGTTAAGAACATAAGACCAAAAATAAATTCGTTATATACTCCTAAAAATGAGAATATAGAAATTGTTGCTGCTGCAGGTTTACTTAAAGGAAGTAATATTCCAAATAATAATCTTAAACGTCCACATCCATCAATAATTGCTGCTTCATCTATTTCCTTACTTATTCCTTTCATATAACCTGACATCATAAATATCGCAAAAGGTAATTGGAATGTTGCATATAAAAATATAAGTGGTATAAATTGATTTTTAAATCCATATCTATTTATAATATCTGCAATTGGAATTATTGTTGTATGCATTGGAATAGTTAATCCCATTACAAAATAAATTAATACTAAATTTCTAAGCTTAAACTTTGTTCTTGTTATTACATAAGCAACTAAAGTAGCTAAAATTACTACTAATATAGTTGTTGAAATAGCTAATAAAAATGAATTAAACACAGCCTTTGCAATATCTGCTTTATTTATTGCAGTTTGATAATTAGTAAAATCTAAACTTTCTGGAAGTGCAAAAGCATCACCGTATATTTGATTTGTACTTTTAAAAGATGACATAAGTGTAAATATTAATGGAGCAATACTAAATACAGCCCATAATATTGCACAAATATACATACCATATTTCATTAATTTATTTTCTTTATTATTTAACATATAATCCCTCCTATTCTAATCATCTTTTGACTTAAATACTCCATTTAATATTAATGTACATATAATTGCAGCCACTAATATTAACATACCTATTGAACTACCATATCCAAAATTATTGTATTTAAATGCTTGATCATATAATAAAGTTACTGGTACATCTGTAGCACCTCCTGGGCCTCCTCCAGTCATAATATAAATAATATCAAAAACCTTAAATGACCCTACTATAGCTAATACAGAGAATATTTTGAAACTTTCCTTCATAAGAGGTAACACTATGTGTATTTGTTCTTTAAATCCATTAGCCCCATCAATTTTTGCAGCCTCAATTAACTCATCTGGTATATTAGTAAGTCCAGCTACAAATATTAACATGTTATATCCAATAAATACCCAAGCATTTACTAATGCAACTGTAAAAATAGCAAATTTAGGATTTCCAAGCCAATCTTGTGCTGCATTATTCATTCCTAAATTTATTAATAATGTATTTAAAGCTCCTCCTGATTTATAAAGTATTAATGTCCACATTAAACCTGTTGCTGCTGTTGGTAAAATTGAAGGTAAAAAATATACTGTTTTGAAAAATCTTTTTCCTTTAATATATCTGCTACTAACTAAAAGAGCTAACAGATACGCAAAAGGCATTATTACAAGAAAACTAACAGCTATAAAAATACCTACATTTTTTAAAGCATTATAAAAAGCTGGATCTTGGAATATATTAAAAAAGTTATCTAACCCAACGAACTTTTTAGGAACTGCTGGAATACCGTTCCACTTTACAAATGATAAATATAATGACTTAATAACAGGTGATATATAAAAGAAAGTATATAGACAAATTGCAGGAAGTATAAATAATATACATGCAGAATTATCCTTTAAACTCTTTTTAAATTTTGATTTCTTCATTTTATTATTTTTTTTATGTTCAACAATTTTATAATTACCTTCTTTAGGTTGTAAATTAAATTTTTCTTTAGCATTTTCTTTTGTCATTGTGTTATTTTCTAACCTTCCCATCCTTTACCTCCTAAACTTATTAATATTCTTTATTAGGTAAAACGGGTCGCAATATATACGACCCATAATATTTTTGCCTAATTAATATAGATTATTTTTTCATATCAGTTACTTTTTGTATTCTACTTAAAGTGTCATCAACACTTGTACCAGCAAACATACCTTGAATTGCATCTCTTATTTCTTCTCTTAATTGTGGATTTTTTGCATAATCTCCTGGCTCAAGTTTTGTATCTTTAACATCTACAAAAACTTCATTAAAGGATTTAGCAATTGGTGTAATATCATCAATTTTTTCCATTGTTGTTACTGGGAATATTCCACCCTTAGATAATTTTTGAGATTCATTATATGCTTGTTCATCAGTTAAATATTTTAATAATTTTATTGATGCTTCTAATTTTTCTTCTCCATTATTTGCTGCTAAGCTTATACCTTCTGAAGTACCTGAATGCCAATTATTTTTATATTCTGGGTGCTTCTCAAAATATGGGAAAGGAATAAAACCTATTTTATCTGGAATATCTGAATCATTTATTTGATTCATAAACCATGATCCATTTAAATGCATTGGTGTATCACCATTTAAAAATAATGATTGTTCTGCACTTGAATCCATAGTTGTTACATTTTCTCCTAAATAACCCTTCTTTTGCCACTTTTGCATTAATTCAAACATTTCTTTCATAACAGGATCATTCCATTTAACTTTTCCATCAATAACATCTTTTGTATATTTAAAATCTGCTCTCTTTAATGCTAAGTTTGCTAAAAGATGTGCACCTCTGAAATTGTCTTTATCACCTAAAACAAATGGTGTTATACCCTTTGATAAAAATGAATCACAAACCTTTTCAAATTCCTCAATTGTTTTAGGTGGTTTTAAACCATTCTTTTCAAATAATTCTTTATTATAATAAATTCCTGTTGCGAAACATGAAACTGGAACACCATAAAATCCATCAACACCTTCAAATTTCCATGCTTCTAACATTGTTGGTATATATTTATCAGCCCATTTCTTATCCTCACTTGCAACAGTGCTTAAATCTAAAAATAATCCATTTTCAACATATTCTTGAAATTGTGTTCCACCATAATTTACAAATAAGTCCGGTGCATCTCCTGTTGCAATAGATGTTTTAAACATATTATTATAAGTTGCTTCATCACCTATAGCTTCATGCTCAACCTTTATATTAGGATTTTCTTCCATAAATTTTTCAATTCTGCTGTTAATCATTATGTCATCAGGACCTTGATCACTACTATACCTTGATAACATTTTTATAGTTACTGTATCTCCTCCACCTTCTGCAGTAGTCTGTTTACTTCCGCATGCAACTAATGATGTCATAGTCATTGCAGCTAATATGCAAGCAATAATCTTTTTCCTCATAAAATATCCCCCCACACTTTTATTTTGGTTAATTTTATGATAACATTTACAATAATAGGTTTAAATGTATTATTTTTCATTTAGTTGTATTATTTTTAGAGTTTACATATTTTGTAAAATTTTAAGGAGGTTTTATGAATCAGTATAAAATTAAAGAAAAGATTATAAATAAATTAAATAATATTAAGTTTAAATCTATTAAAGATAAAGTATTTTACTTTTCTTTCTTTGTTTCTATTTCAATTATATTTTTAATTATTTTTACTTCTTATTTTTTTACATACAGGACACTAAAAAACACTTCAATTTCTAGAGAAAAAACTACTTTAGAATTAATTTCAAATCAAACAGAAATAACTTTAAATTTTGCAGAATCTAACTCCACAAATCTTATGGTTGATAATGATGTACAAACTATACTGAAAAAATGCTCATTAAATAATATATATCCTACTAAAGAAGAAATCTTAAAATTACAAAGAGAAATAGATAAAATTATGTATAAAGATTCTGTTATTTCTGGTGCTATCCTTCATTCTACAAACGGATTTAAAATGCAATCAAATAGCAAATTCATAAGTCTAATACATTCAAATCATATAACTATTGATTTTAATAAATGGTATGGTGGAATATTAGATATACAAGGAAAGCCAAATCTATATATATCAAGACAAATTTTTGATATGAATACAGGAAAACTAATTGGATATTTAGAGCTTTTCATTAAAGAAACCTTTCTTTCAGAAAATTATACAAACAATAAAGGCAAAAGTAATTATATAAATTTCTTTTTAATAAATGATGATGGATTTATAACTTCCTCTTCTAATAGTGAAGACATTACAAATAATATATATAAAAAAATACCTAACATTAAATTTGCTAATAAGGATAATCCATTTTTAATTATTGAAGATAAATCGAAAGATAAATTAACTCTTATGTTATATAATAATAAACTTAATTGGAATATAGTTGCTGATATATATTTAGAAGATATAATCCATGAAAAAGAATCTCTTATAATTTCATTAATAATTTTAATATTTATAGGACTTCTATGTTCTTATATACTATCAAAATTAATTTCAAAATCAATAATAAAACCTATTCATAACTTATATTATGCTATTGCTGAAGTAGAGAAAGGTAATTGGTCTACTGAAATAAAAATTACATCATCAGACGAAATTGGGATTTTATCTAAAAAATTTAATCATCTAATTGTATATATTAAAAATCTTTTAGATAAAATCAAATACGAACAAAATAAGAAAAAGGAATTTGAATTTGAATTAATACAACTTCAAATAAAACCCCACTTTTTATATAATTCACTTGAAAATATATCTGCTCTTATAGAGCTAGAAAAGAATGATGAAGCTGTTAATATGCTAGAAAATCTTTCAACATTTTATAGAAGTATATTAAATAAAGGCAATACATTCATTACAATTAAAGAAGAAATATCTTTAACTGAAAATTACTTAAAAATTATGAAGTACAGATATTATGATATTTTTGATTACAAAATAAACTATGATAAATCTATTGAAAATTTTACTTGTCTTAAATTACTTTTACAGCCCCTAGTTGAAAACTCTATATATCACGGAATTAAAAATAGTAAAACAAAAGGGTTTATAAATATTAATATAGAAAAATTTAAGAACAATATTAAAATAATTATAAAAGATACCGGAATTGGAATGACAGAAAGTGAGTTAAAAAGAGTTATTGAAGGTAAAATAGTCTCCTCTTCAAAAGGTGGATTTGCTGTTAAAAATACTATAGAAAGATTAAATTTATTTTATGATAAAAATTGTACCTTTAATATTATAAGTAAAAAGAACATAGGAACTACTATAATTATAACTATTCCTGCAATTTATAAAAAATAGAAAGGAGACCTTTTTATGATAAATATACTTTTAGTTGATGATGAATATTTAATACGAGCTAAAATAAATAAATACTTAAAGGATAGTATATTTAAATTTGATAATATTTATGAAGCATCAAACGGGTTAGATGCTTTAGAAATAATTAAAAGCAATAATGTAGATATTGCAATAGTAGATATTCAAATGCCATTAATTAATGGAATTGAATTTGTAAAAATTTTAAGAGAAGAATACTATGAAACTAAAATTATATTTTTAACTGGCTTTGAAAAATTTGAATATGCAAGACAAGCTATTCAATACAACATTATTGAATATTTATTAAAACCAATAAAAAAAGATGAACTTTATAATTCAATTGAAAAATGCTTTTCAATTATATATTCTGAACAAAAAAACTTAATAGCTTTAAATGAAATAAATGAAAAAAAGAAATATCAATTTATTATTGATTCTTTATGTGAAGACTTGAATTTAAATTACTCTCCATTAACTATTAAAGATAATTTAAACGTAGTTGTTTCAGTAGAATTAAGTAAAACATCTTATATAATAGACTTGTATAAATTTTTAGATAATAATTTTAAAAGTTATGATGTAATATATGGTCTTTCAAAATATAATAAAATATTAATTTTAGATTGCACTTATTCTGAAAATATTAAAAATTTATTTTCATCCCTTATAAATACAAAATTAGTAGATTACTGCTATTTTAGTACCTCAACTAATAAAATAAAAGATAAAGTATTTGAGTGTTTAACAGTATTTCCATCCAAAATATTTTTTAATAAAAATTGCATATTTTTATTTGAAGAAATAAAATATAAATCATTATCTCTTCCTAATAATTTAAAGTTAGATTTTGAATTATTAGCTAGAACAAATTCAAAAGATAAACTTATATCTAAGCTTATATATTATATGTATGAAATAGAAAAATTTAAAGATATAAATGCTTTAAAAACATTAGTATCATATTTCCTTACAGCCTTAGATATTGTAATTTTAAAAGATGAAAGTAGTTTATCATTAATAGATATGGACTACATAATAAATAATTTATTATATTCTAGCAAAAGTCTAGAAGATATAAAAGTATATTGTATTAGTTATTACAATAAAATAATATCAATAAATAAGCCAACTAAACTTAATGACTCTACTAAAATTATAACAAAAGTTAAAAATTATATAGATAAAAATTATACATCTGAAAACCTAAACTTAGAATATTTATCTAATAAATTTTTTATAAATTCATCTCACCTAAGCTCTACATTTAAAAAAATTACTGGAGAAAGCTTAATTGAATATATAACAAAAAGACGTATAGATAAAGCTAAGTCATTAATCAAAAATAATGAAATAAAAATTTCCGAAATAGCTGAAAAAGTTGGATATAAAGACTATTATTATTTTAGCAAAATATTTAAAAAACATGTTGGTATACCTCCACTTAAATATAAACAGCTATCTTATGATACTATAAAAAATCAGTAAAACAACCTTATATGTTTTACTGATTTCTTCATATTTAAAATAATTTTTCAAAAGCTATTCTTTTACTATTATCTTCTAAATAAATGATACCACAATATTTAAAGCCATTTTTCTTAAGTAATTTTTGCATAGCTATATTGTCCTCATGAGTATCTATTTTTATACTATTTACTCCTCTATTTAAAGAAGTACTTTCTACATATTTTATAATATCAGAAGCTAATCCACTTCCCTTATAATTTTCATCTATAGCAATCCTATGTATAACACAAAATTCTCCATTACTAATCCATTTACCATCATGAATTTCATCATAAGTTTTTTCACCATCGAATGAAATAGCAAGTGTTGCTGCAACTTGATTATTTTTTATTACAACATAGCTTATATCATTTGAAATATCACTTTCTATAGATTTTTCATTTGGATACCCATTTTGCCATTGATCTACATTTTGCATTTTTAAACTTTTCTGTGCTGACTTTATAATTTTCATTATAACTTTCACATCTTCATAAGCTGATTTTCTTATTAACATAAACATCTCCCTTAATTTTTAAATGAATGTATTGGTGCTGGAATTCTTCCTCCTCTTTTAATAAATAATGAAGATGAATATTTATTAACCGGCATAACAAGTGCTCTACCTAAAAGTCCTCCAAATTCAATCATATCACCAACTTTACATCCTGGTGCAGGTATAACCCTAACTGCTGTAGTTCCGTGTGTTCCTACAACTTCTAGTCCCATTTCTTCTAAAATATGTGCAACTGAGTTACCAACAGCTGGAGTTGAAACTAATGATAAATCAACTATTCCAAATGGAACATCTAATCTTTTTGACGCTTCTTTTGCTACTAATTGACCCATTCTTGTTATTTTAAATGCAGTCTTATTTATAGTTTCTGAAACAACATCAAATTTTTATTATAATTTTATACTCATGAAATAAATTTGTCAATTTATACAATATTGATATAAATTTATATTTTTAATAGTATTATTTAATAATTATATATTCATTTTAATAAATAAAAAGTGGCACAAATTCTTGTACCACCTTTTTTATTTATTACTTATTTTTCTTTTTATTCTCTATATTCTCTTTCCATAATGGCTCTGCTCTTTTTGCCCAAGTTTTACCGTATTCTATTGTCTTTTCACATAAAGAATCAACATCTTCTGGATCAATAAATTCTGTTGATTTTGCTCCTGAATTCTTTACCATTTCTGCAATCTTAGGTGCATTATCTAATATTGGACATGGTCTAAATTGATTTTCATTAAATGGTTGATTCTTTTGATATTCTAAGAACAAAGGTTGTCCTAAAGCTTCTATTAATGATACATCTTTAATATTTGCACTTGAATAATGACAGAAAACACATGGTTCAACATCACCATTTGCGTTGATATGACAATACCTTCTACCTCCTGCTATACATCCGCCTACATATTCTGCATCATGCCAGAAATCCATGTTAAATATTGGCTTAGTATTACGCCAAGCTCTTATAGTTCTATATAACTTTTCTCTTTGGTCTGGATTTGCCATTAATGATGTATCTGTTTTACATCCTATTGGCATAAATGTAAAATACCATGAAAAATATGCTCCCTTATCTATCATCAAATCTATAAACTCATCTGATAACACACTATCACAATTTGCTGTAGTAAAGCATGTTGAGAAACCAAAAGGTACATGATTTGATTTCATAAGATCCATAGCTCTCATAATATCATCCCATGAACCTTTTCCTCTTCTTCCGTCTGTTGCATCATCAAATCCTTCAACACTTATTGTTGGAACTATGTTTCCAACTTTACATAAATCATCACAGAATTTTTGATCTATAAGTGTTCCATTTGTAAATATCATAAAAACACAGTCATTATGCTTCTTAGCTAACTTTAATATATCATCTTTTCTTACTAAAGGTTCGCCACCTGTCATAATATAAAAATAAATTCCAAGTTCCTTTCCTTCAGTAAATAACTTATCTAACTGATCATAACTTAAATTTAATGCATTATTATAATCAGCAGCCCAACAACCTATACATTTTTTATTACAAGCTGTAGTTGGATCTACTAATATAGTAAAAGGTATACTATAACCATACTTTTCTATATTTTTATCTATTTCTTCACATCCTCTAATAGCCGCATTTAATAAAAAGTTTGTAAAGACTGTTTCTACTATATGTGGATTTACTTCAGTTGCTATTTTGCTCATAAGCTTAACCCAGTTATTATTTTCTTCTTTTATAAATCCTTCTATAACATCATACTGTTCTTTATAAAGACCCTTGTTATCAAACTTTCTTACTAAGGAAACAATATTACCTAGATTTTTTTCTGGATTTTTTCTTAAATAATTAAGTAGTTGCTTTATTACTAATTGCTCTGCTTTGTATTTTGGACTTAACATAGACCTTTTCCCCCTTTTTAAAAAAGTAAAAACTCTCCTTATTTTATAAATTTATAATTCAATTTTACCTAATTATTTAACATTTTAAATGTACAATCTTACTTTTATGCTTATAAACATATACAAAAAGACAGCTTTGTAGCTGTCTTTTTACAAATTATATAAATTGTATAAATTTAATATAATTATATAAAATTTTCTATTATATTATCTAATGGTTGAGTTAATATAATTTCATATTTTTCTGCTAATTCTTTTGCTGGTATACTCATTCCATTTTCAATCCATTTATTTATTAAATATGTTAAGCCCCTAGCATAATATTCTGCTACATAACTTGGATTAAATATTTCATTTAAATTGCTATAATTTTTTTTACATTTTTTAAACAACTCCAAAAATACTTTTGTTGAATATTTAATCATAATTTCTTCAAAGGAATTTTGTCCTGTTACTTTTACAGCTTGAAAATAAAATTCTTTATTATTCTCAATTCTTGTAAACATATAAGAAATTGCTTCTTTTGGCATATTATTTTCAATAAGCATTTCAATTCCACTAAATATATCATTATGACAAATCTCTTCTAATAACTCATATTTGTCTGAGTAATGATTATAAAAGGTTGGTCTAATAAGAGACGCCCCATCAGTAATCATTTTTACTGTTATTTTTTCAAAGTTGTGTGTTAATATTAATTTTTTGAAGCTTTCTTGTAATGCTAAATGAACTTCCTCTCTCTTAATATTCATAATTCACCTACATCCATTATTTGCTTTTATTATATAATAAGTCCTTTATTACTTTTTAATCCCATTTATTATAATGTATCATATATGCTTTTTTTAGTAAAACAACCTTATTTAAGCTTAAATATATTCTTCTCAATAATACTTCTAATTAAATAAATTACTAACATTTTTCAGAAAGTATCTTTATTATAATTCCACAATAAACTTTAACTGCATTTATCATATCTAATTCATTAAAATCAAATTTTTCTGAATGATGTTCTCCTCTAAGTTCACTACCAAACATAATATATGATGCTTTTCCTCCATTTTCTTGAACTTTTTTCATCATATAACATATATCTTCGCTAGCCCCAAAATCTTCTTTTTCAATTATACTTTCATAATAATTTATTTCCTTTGCTATATTTTCAATTATTTTTATTAATTCATAATCACTTTCTCCACTTATTGATTTCCCTACACATTTAATATCAACATGTGTATCATGCATATCTGCTGAAGATTTTAAAATTCTTTCTGCATATTCTTGCATATATTCATTTAGATCAGTTGTTTCACCTCTAGTTTCTATTTCCATAAACGCTCGTCCTGGTATTACATTTCTTCCACTTCCAGCAACTAATTTTCCAACATTTATTCTAGTAGTTCCTTCACTATTTCTTGGTATTGCATCTAAATTTAAAACTGCTGTTGAAGCTGAAAGTAATGCATTATGTCCCTTTTCTGGAGCTACACCAGCATGTGAAGCCTTTCCTTTAAATTCTGCATTAATTTTAGTAGTCGCTAAAAAACCATCTGTCCCACATACTATTTCTTTAGATTTTCTTGCTTTTATTCCAATATGACCACCAATTAAATAATCTACATCATCTAAAACTTTTGATTCTGATACAGCAAGTGCTCCACTAACCCCTTCTTCTGCTGGTTGAAATATAAGTTTTATTTTTCCTTTAAATTTATCTTTAAGCTTTGAAATAACTTCTGCAACTCCTAACCCAATAGCAATGTGCCCATCATGTCCACATGCATGCATTACTCCATTATTTACAGATGAAAAACTATACTTAAAAGGTATATGAGAATTATCATTGCTTTCACTTACTTTAACTGCATCGATATCAAATCTTAAGGCTATTGTAGGGCCTTCTCCATTTTCTAAAACTCCTACTACTGCTGTATACCCTCCTTTCATCCTTTTGGAAAGCTCTTTATATGCACCTTGTTTTATGGCCCTATTATAACCTTCATCTAAAGATTCTAAATTAGGAATATTCATTCTATACCTATCATTTATAAGTTCTTTTCCTATATAAACATCATATCCCATATCTATTAAGGCTTTACCTATTAAAGAAGCTGTTCTAAATTCCATCCATGCAATCTCAGGAAACTTATGAAAATCCCTTCTATAATTTATTATTTTATCTTCTATATCATTAACTAATTCTTCTATTAATTCATTCACTAAAAACACATCCTTAGTTTAATATTACATTTATTATTATGAATATAAGTAAAATTTTATTTATCTTTCTTTTAAATAAATATTTGTTATGTTTGATTACATTAAAAAGAAGATAATTTATATTTCTAAAATTATCTTCTACTATATTATTTTATTTTTATATGACTCCATGCTAGTCCTAATTTTATTTTTCTAACTTGTTCTGGACTAATATTAAAATGTTCTGCTATTTCTGTTGATGTCATTTTCCCTTGAGTTGCTAAAACCTTTATTTTTCTAGCCTCCTTTTCAGTAAGTTTTGCTCTATTATGTTTTTCTCCTCTTTTACATTTTGATAACTTTTTTTTATGTTCTTCTGTAAATCCCTCTTTAGTTCTTTGATAATTAAGAGTTGGATCAAACTTTTCTATATATTCTTTAGACTTTTCTTTAAGTTTATCAGATTCTAATATTTCTAATATATCTACACTAACTCCTGAATCGCCTATATCATTATATAATTTTTTTAATTTTCTATTCATTCCATTATTATGCTCTAATTGTACTAATGTAGTTATAAAAGCCTTTGCTATAGAATTACCATAAGTTATATATGAATCTTCTTGTCCAATATTTATTTTTATTATTCCACTTGTATTTATTAAGTCAATATCTTTATACTTTTGTAAATCATTTATGTAGCTCTTATAATTTCTCATTTTTATCCCCCTAAATAATTACCTACAATATACCAATTACAATTTTACCATATTAACCTATTTTTTATAAAGCTTTGCTAAAATGTAATTTTAATTTTAAAATAAAAACAGACAACTTAAAATTGTCTGTTTTTTAGTATCAGCTTTAAATATATTATTTAAAACACTTTCCTATATTTAATACTTTTTCAACTTCTAAACAAATATATTTTGCTAATTCATCTTTAGATTTTTTTAGCATTTTATTATTGTATTTAAAATATTTTTTTATTATACATATCATTGAATCTTTACTTTTAGATTTAAGTTCTTTTTCCATTAATTCTTTACTAGAATTATTGTATAAAATAAATGGATTTATCATCTCATTTTCATCTGTTATTTTTTTTAAATCCTTCATATTTTTTTTACTTATAGATATATCTATTTTATATTCTTCTCCATCATTAATTAAATTTAAAGCTTCTTTAAGTAGATTTAAAATATCCTTTTCTTTATTATTATAAAAACTTTCTTCTTCTCCTATTTTTAATAAACCTTCTTTTTCTAATTTATTATATACCCTTGAAACTGTAGACTTATTATATTCATTATTTAAATCTTCTCTTTTTTCTCCATTTAATAATCTTTCTTTTATCTCATATAATATACCTTTTCTACTCATATTTTAACACCTTTCCATTATTTCTCTAACAAAACTGTTTATTGTATTAAATTCACGCTCATATTTACCCTTTATTGTATTTTTACTTTCATCAAAATTAGATAAATTTGATATAATTGACCTATTTCCTATAACTGTATTAAATAACTTTGGTATATCACCATTATTACTTTGTATACTTAACGCTTCTTTTATAGTTGTATAAGGTTTATTATTTCTAAATCTGTTTATTATAACTCCAAGACCTTCTATAGAATAATTTTTATCTATCCTCTTAATTTCTCTAGACTTTTTATTAATCTTTTTTATTACTTGACTTAAACCATACGTTGATAATCTATCAGCAATTACAGGAATAATATAATACTGACTAAGATATATTCCACACATAGTTATTGCCCCTAAATTTGGAGGACAATCTACTAATATATAATCATATTCTTTCTTTAAATTTTTAAGTTCATTTTTTAATATTGAAATTGAATTTTTTTCTTTATTTAACCATGAAACATCATCACAAATATCAATTAAATCTATACTAGATGGTAATATATCTAAATTTTCTATTCCTCCACCTATATTACTTACATTTTTTATTATTGATTCATTAATATCAAATGCTTTAGTATTTTCAATATTATCTAAAAATAATTGATGTATTGTTTTATTATTTTCATTAGCCTTACTCCATCTATCTTGACTAATAAGTAGTACAGTTGCATTTGTTTGTGGATCTAAATCTATAACTAAAACTTTTTTCTTATACTGTGCTGCTAAAACTTCTGCTGTTGCTACTAATAATGTTGTTTTTCCAACTCCTCCTTTAAGATTAATGAAACTAATTACTTTTGACATATTTATCTCCTAAAAATTACTTAATTTAAATATTATTCATTAAAATATATTCTAAATAACATAAATTATTTATTAATTTAAAAAAGTTTTTAATATGATATATTAAGTTTATTTGTTTTCTTTTATTTTCTTATATATACTATTAGTATTGACAGAAATTATTTTGGAGGTTTAAAACTTTATGAATAATAAACTAACAGCGGAAAATATAAAAAAATTAAGAGATGAATTAGAATATAGAATGACTGTAAAAAGAGCTGAAATTGCTAAAGAAAAATTAGTTGCTGCTGCCCATGGTGACAGATCAGAAAATGCTGAATATAAAGAGGCTTGTGCAAACTATAGAGAAAACGATAATAGAATTCAATATTTAATGACTATGATTTCAACTGCTACTTTAATAGATGAAGACGAAATTGATAAGTCAACTCTTGGAATTAATAGTAAAGCTAAAATTAAATTTGTTGAAGATGGTGATGAAGTTACAATAACACTTGTAACAACAATGGATTTAGACCCTGAAAATATGCTTATAAGTATTGAATCTGATTTAGGTAAAGCATTATCAGGTAAAAAAGCAGGAGACATAGTTGAAGTTAATGCTCCTGGAGAAAATTATACAGTTGAAGTATTAGAAATATTATAATAAAAACTATATAAAAATAGAATTCATTTATTTTATAGAACTATTCTTAATACTATTTATCTAATTTAAACTTATAAAAATATTTAAACTAAATAAAAATTATAAAGGGACTGTTTTAACAGCCCCTTTTATTTAACATTTAAACTAAATATAATTAGATAATATATTAAGAATAACTATACATAATATTATTCCAATAAATCCTGCCAAAGTTACTTTTGTCTTAAAGTATTTGCTCTCCTTTTTTCCTTTTAATATTTTAATTAAATTCCTAACAAATACAAAAACTACTAATGCAAATAATATCAAAAGTATTGGCATTTCTAAAATAATTGCAAGTCTAATGTACGTTACTGATATTATTGTATAACATACAAAACAAAGTATAATACCAATAATATATAGAACCTCCATTATTACTCCTTAAAAATTATTTCTTTCTATATATTATTATTTTAAAACTAAATTTATTAATTTACATAAGAATAAACTTACTTTATTTTTTTAAATTTATAATATATTTTATTTTTACAAATTTTATTAAAATAAAGATATAAAACATAAATATCCTACTTCTAAAATAACATCACCAAATCCATCAGCTAAAAACTCTTTAACTGCTTCTTCATTATTTTCAATAATTCTTGAAAAAACAACTATATAATCTTTTACATCTTCAATATATATTTTCTCTTTATTATCAATACAATATTTTAAAAATACAGCATATCTTATAAATAAATAATTAAGAATAATCATTTGAAAAGATATTGCCGTATCTTCAACATTATCTTTTGTACAATTACTAATAATTTTAGATAATATACAATTTTCAATTAAATTATTATATTTATCAAATAAAATCTTAAATTCTTTCCATTTTGATGCAAGTACATTAATTTCAACTTCTTCGGAAAAGTATGAAATATGTTGTAAAAATTTATTAAACATAGGTACTTCTTTATAATTTTGTATAATATCTAAAAATAAATAATTAATTTCTTCAATTGACTCATCTATATTTAAAGTAATTTCTTTATATTTATAAAAAATATTCTCTATATAGTCTTTATCTTTATATTTTTCTATTTCTTCTAATATAATATTATCTAAATTTGAAACTTCTAAAATAGATGACAACATTTCAAAACATATAATTAGCTTATATTCTAAACTAAAATCTTCTTGTTTTATAATATTAATTAAAGTTTCTCTAATTTTAAATTCTAATAAATTATTTTCAATTTGAATACCATTATCTGAATATAAATCTATTTTTCCCCCCATATCACTTATTATTTCTACTACTTCAGGACAAGAACAAGATAATGAAAGTTCTTTTCTATCATCAAAAACATTCTGTATTCTAGGAAACATATGACATGTTGAAGATAAATATCCTTCCCCATAATTTTTAACTATATAGCATAACCCCTTTTTATCTAAAAAAGGACATGCTTCATAAGTAGATTTTTTTATTAAATAAATATTTTTATTATCAATTTTCTTTACATTTTTTAAAATATACGTTGAATCACCTTTTACATTTTTCCATTTATCATAAGTAACACTATCTATACTTATATCCCAACCTTCGCAACATGTAAATTTACATTTATCAGCTACACACTTAAATTTATCATAATTTGAAATTTTAAATATATTATTTTCTTTATTCATATAACTTAACTCCATTTTTCTCTACTTAAATAAAACTATATTTTACTTATAATATAATATTTAAGTGAATTTATAAAAATAAGCTCACATTTAACTGTGAGCTTTAGTAATGCTTTAATTAAAATTATTTTTAACCTTGATTAGTAAATAATCCAGCTCCTTTTATAATTTCTTGTTCCTCAAATAAGCTTGAAACAGCATCATTATAAGCATCTAATTTTTGTGCTTTTTTTATTTTTTTAGCGTACTTTTTATTATCTGAAAATATATGAACCATATATCCCCACAATTCCTTCATTCTAAATATAGCATTTCTATCTTCATTAAATAATTCCCTATATTCATTAAAAACTTCATCATGAAAATTCTTTAATGTCTTTTTATCTATAAATGCGTTATTTTTAATTTCATTAATTAATCCTGGATTAGCAAGTATTCCTCTTCCTAACATAAATTTATTAACTTGATTAAATTCTCTAATTAATTTATCATTATCTTCTTTTGTAAAAATATCTCCGTTATAACATATATTATTTTTACTTAATTTTAAAGCATCTCTAAATACTTCTAAATTAGGCTTATTTCCATAAAAATCTTTTTGTGTTCTAGGATGAATAATTAATTCCTCCATAGGATATTTATTATAAATTTCTATAAGTTTATAAAATTCATCTGGAGTATCTTTTCCTATTCTAGTTTTTATAGAAATTTTCATATCATCTATTTTAAATATTTCCTCTAAAAATTTATCTAATTCATCTCTTTTTGCTAAAAACCCTGAACCTCTATTTTTCGCAACAACAGTTCCTGATGGACACCCTAAATTTAAATTAATTTCATCATATCCTAATTGCTTTAATTTATTTGCAGTAAAAATAAATCCTTCTGAATCATTAGTAAGTATTTGGGGTACTATATTTATACCTTTATTATTTTCAGGTAATATATCTCTAAGTTCTTTGGTTTTAAGACTTCTACTATTATTTGGAACAATAAAAGGTGTAAAATATTTATCAATATTATCAAAAAACTTTTTGTAAGCGTTCCTATATATATAACCAGTTATTCCTTCCATTGGTGCAAAATAATATTTCATTTATTTTCTCCTTCGTTATTAATATAGACTATTATATCAACCTTCTTTTTTCTTATCCACATTATTTAATTCTTTTCTTTTTAATTTTATAAAATTATATTTTTAAAGTATTAATTCTCTTATTTAAATCTTTCTTTTTAAAGTAACTTATAAGAATAAAACAGCAATAATATTTAAAATATCATTGCTGTTTTTATGTACTATTATTTTTATATGTATAATAAAATATAAATTTTTAATATGTTTTATTTTATATAATTAACCCAACAATAGTTGCTGTTAATATACTTACTAAGGTTGCACCATATAATAATTTTAATCCAAAACGTGCAACTACAGTTCCTTGCTCTTCATGAAGACCTCTTACTGCTCCTGAAATAATTCCAATTGATGAAAAGTTTGCAAAAGAGATTAAGAATACAGAAACAATACCAATTGATCTTGCTGATAAATGTATACTTCCACTTTTTAATAAGTTCATTGCAACAAATTCATTAGATACTAACTTAGTTGCCATTACACTAGCAGCTTGTATTGATTCATTAAAAGGTACACCCATTAAAAATGCAATTGGAGAAAATAAATATCCAAGTATTTCTTGGAAGCTAATACCAAAAATCCATTTGAATATCATATTAATCATAGCAATTATTGCTACAAATCCAACTAACATAGCAGCTACTATAACAGCTACTTTAAACCCATCTAAAATGTATTCTCCAAGAACTTCAAAAAATGTTTGTTTATTTTCTTCATTTACTACTAAAATGTCTTCTTCTTCTGTTACAGTATAAGGATTTATAATTGATGCTATAATAAATCCACCAAACAAGTTTAAAACAAGTGCTGTTACAACATATCTAGGCTCTAAAAGAACCATGTAAGAACCAACTATTGACATTGATACTGTTGACATAGCTGACGCACAAAGAGTGTACAATCTATGTTTAGGTAATAAGCCAAGTTGCTTTTTCACTGAGATAAATACTTCTGATTGTCCAAGTATAGCTGATGCTACAGCATTATAAGATTCTAATTTACCCATTCCATTAATTTTACTTAAAACTACACCTATTCCCCTTACTACAAAAGGAAGTATTTTCAAGTATTGTAAAATACCTATTAAAGCAGAAATAAAAATTATTGGTAAAAGAACACTAATAAAAAATGAGAATTGATCATTATTTACTAAGCCACCAAATACAAAATTTACTCCTTCCCCAGCACATGTAAGCAATGATTCAAAACCATTTGCTATACCACCTATTAAATAATTTCCTAACTGAGTATTCAGTAATCCAAAACCAAATATAAATTGTAAAATAAGCATTATAATAACAGGCTTGTATTTTACATTTTTCTTATCACTACTAGCAACCCACGCAAGTGCCAAAACAACAAATAATCCTACGATTCCAATGATATATTTCATTTTTATCCTCCTTTTAAGTGCGACAACTTTAATATTACTATGTTCATCTATGTTAAAATAAATACACTTCACTTTTAGTAGATTGCTCTTTATTCTTTTATGATTTTTAATTTAAATTTGAGTATAATTTTCTTATTAATCAAAAATTAATCACAAACATTCTTATTATAAATTTATTATCAATATTTGTAAAGTATTGTTTTAAATTATATCAAAATTATTTTAATATAATTATATTTTATAAATAAATTAAATGTGTTTTTTAATATAAAAAAGAACTCTATTATTGCAGTAGAGTCCTTTTTACTATATATTTTTATTAAAATTTATTAACTTATATGAAATTATAAAATTACTTTTTTAATATACTAGTTGCTAATTAAAAATATATAATTGTTTGAAAATAAAAATAATGGAAAACCTCAATAAAAAGTTTTCCATTATATTATAAATTATTTGGTGGAGATGACGGGTGTCGAACCCGTGTCCGAAAGTAGTTTAATTCAGCTTTCTACGAGCGTAGTCTATATATTAAAATTCGCTTACATGAACGCCTACAGACAGGCATCATGTTCGCTAGCTTCATAAGTTCCGTTCCTAGCTCAAAGCTTTGCTAAGCTCGGTTCCCCACTAATAATGACACCAGACATCCCAAGTCGTGGGCAACCCGGGGCTGATGAGCAGCGTTTATTAAGCTGCTAGTGCAAAATTGTCTTCTGCGTTTATATTTAATGCATACTTTATTATCGAGGCACCATGCTTCCCTCGGCCCGCTTACCAAATCTCACTTACCCCCGTCGAAGCCAAAACATCCCCATGTTGTAAGTTTAATTTGTAAAACGCTATATTCAGTTTTGCTTTATGAAATAATTATATAGTACATAAACTTAACTGTCAACTTAGCATTCTTTTAAAAATTCTGCATATTAAACTAAAAATTTTTAATCATTTTTATTATTTCCTTTTTGTTTTATTTTTAAAGACTTATTGAAAAATTTTACATACTTAATTTTAAAAAGCTATTAAAACTATTATTTTAAATATAGTTTTAATAGCTGTAATTTATATTATTAAATTTTTACGTAATCTGCTGATACATATCCATATGAGCCTTTATATTTTATTTTGTGCCATCCTTTTGATGTTGATACTATTTCTACTTTACTTCCTCTACTTAAACTTCCTTTTATTGATGAGCTTGTTGATGCTCCACTTCTTACATTTAATGCACTTGCTGTTACTGTTCCTGTCTTTACTGTACTCTCTGGTTTATTATTGCTACTATTGTTATTTGATGAACTATTGTTACTATTTGAGGATGAATCATTTATTTTTACATAATCTGCTGATACATATCCATATGAGCCTTTATATTTTATTTTGTGCCATCCTTTTGATGNTTAATGCACTTGCTGTTACTGTTCCTGTCTTTACTGTACTCTCTGGTTTATTATTGCTACTATTGTTATTTGATGAACTATTGTTACTATTTGAGGATGAATCATTTATTTTTACATAATCTGCTGATACATATCCATATGAGCCTTTATATTTTATTTTGTGCCATCCTTTTGATGTTGATACTATTTCTACTTTGCTTCCTCTGCTTAAGCTTCCTTTTATTGATGAGCTTGTTGATGCTTCACTTCTTACATTTAATGCACTTGCTGTTACTGTTCCTGTCTTTACTGTACTCTCTGGTTTATTATTGCTACTATTGTTATTTGATGAACTATTGTTACTACTTGAGGATGAATCATTTATTTTTACATAATCTGCTGATATATATCCATATGAGCCTTTATATTTTATTTTGTGCCATCCTTTTGATGTTGATACTATTTCTACTTTGCTTCCCCTGCTTAAACTTCCTTTTATTGACGAGCTTGTTGATGCTTCACTTCTTACATTTAATGCACTTGCTGTTACTGTTCCTGTCTTTACTGTACTCTCTGGTTTATTATTGCTACTATTGTTATTTGATGAACTATTGTTACTACTTGAGGATGAATCATTTATTTTTACATAATCTGCTGATATATATCCATATGAGCCTTTATATTTTATTTTGTGCCATCCTTTTGATGTTGATACTATTTCTACTTTGCTTCCCCTGCTTAAACTTCCTTTTATTGACGAGCTTGTTGATGCTTCACTTCTTACATTTAACGCACTTGCTGTTACTGTTCCTGTTTTTACTGTACTCTCTGGTTTATTATTTGATGAACTATTATTACTATTTGAGGATGAATCATTTATTTTTACATAATCTGATGATACATATCCATATGAGCCTTTATATTTTATTTTGTGCCATCCTTTTGATGTTGATACTATTTCTACTTTGCTTCCCCTGTTTAAACTTCCTTTTATTGACGAGCTTGTTGATGCTCCACTTCTTACATTTAATGCACTTGCTGTTACTGTTCCTGTTTTTATTGAGGTATCAGGCTTTTCAGTTGGTTTTTCTATAGGCTTGTCCTCTGGTTTAACTTCTGGAGTTGAATTATTTCCATTTAATTTTATATTATCTTTTAAATATTTTTCTACTCCATCTGCAACTGCCTTTGCTAGTTTTTCTTGATATTTTTCATCCCTTAACTTATTAGATTCTTCTTTATTTGAAATAAATCCAGCTTCAAAAAGTGATGATGGCATTTCACTTTCTCTTAAAACTGCAAAATTAGCATTTTTAACACCTCTATTAAATGCTCCAGTTTCCTTTATTCCATTATCTTGTATATCATCACTTAATGGTTTATGAGCTATTTTATCTTTATGATAATATGTTTCCATTCCATAAGCTGATTCTTTCTCAAATGAGTTTATATGATTTGATACAAATATATCTGCTCCATATTGATTTGCCATTTCTGCTCTTTCATCTAATGAAAGATATATATCAGAAGTTCTACTCATTTTAACTTCTATACCTTTCTCTTCTAATTTCTTTTGTATCTTTAATCCTATTTTTAAATTTAACTCATCTTCTTTTAGTCCAAAAGCAGAGCTTCCATCATCATGCCCACCATGTCCTGGATCTATAAATACTTTGTAATAACTTCTATCCACTTCTTTTGGAGAATTAGAAGAATAAAACGATTTACTATTAGAAACATAAATTTCTATTACATGAACTTTATTTCCAATCTTTTTACTTAAATAAACAGTTCCTTCTTTTTTAGGTGTAACAACCCCTGTGTTGCTAATTGATACTATGTCTGAATTTGACATTTTAGCATTTTTATATTTTGATAAATTTAAAGTTTCACCAAATTTTAATGAAACTCCATTTTCTACAACTACTTCTTCACTTCCATACCCTTCAGTTACTGATAAAAATTGCTCTTCTAAGTTTGATATACTATCTGCAGTTGTTGTATTTTCGAAAAATGGTGCAGATGATATAGCAAACATAATTAAAGCCGCTTTTATTATCATTTTTAATTTTTTACTTTTCAAAAAAACACCTCTCATTTATCTCAATTTTATTTGTTAACAATTTTAATAATTTAGCAACAATTTTATTATAATATAAACATTTTATTCATTCAACCTCTTCCAATTTTCTCCTAAAATTTTCACAAAATCATAAAAAAACTGATATTAAACTAAAAACTAATTATTATAGACTAAATATATTAAACAATTTAATCTATAACAATAAAATTTAATATAATATCAGTTTTAACTTTATAAATTATTTATTTTAATTGTTTTATATTTAATTTTCTTTTAAACTTATAGCTTTCATAGAACTTTTTATAATTCTAAATAAGAAAAATCCTACTACTAAATTTATTGCTATTGCTGGAATTACAACTACAACAAATAATGAAGTAAAGCCTGCTGGCAACCCAACTAAAATACTTGCTGATAATAAAAATGTTAATCCACTAACTAAAGTTCCAATTGGAAATATTATTAAACTTTCAATAACTTTTTTCTTATTTTCTGAAATATTTTTTATTAATTTCATTTTATTTATTATCATAATAAGGATAAACATTAAATTAACTGTAACTAACTTATCTATCATATTAGGGAGTTGTCCACCAGGAAGCTTAGTTGTCATTGCTGTAAATATTCCTGTAATTATTCCTGATATTAAGCATGTTTTATAATTATTTTTATTTATCATCATAATTATAAATAACATAATAAGAGCAAAATCTGGTTGCATAGGTAATCCAAGTGCTGGTGTAACTTGATGAAGTATAGCACCTATTCCTAGTAATAATGCATTAATTATCATTTTTTTTGTTTTTTCAATATTTCTCATATATATTTCTCCTTTTCTACTTAATTTTTTATTTTTCATCCATTCTCCTAGTTCTTCACCATTTCATAACACTTAAATCACCTCCTTTAATTTTTATTAATAAAAAAACGCCCCATGAACTAAATCATAGGACGAATAAACTTTCCGCGTTGCCACCTAAATTGTGATTAATTATGTATTAATCACCACTCTAAAATTCAAGTACTATCATACTCTATCTGCTATAAGGTGCAGCCCACCATAAATGCTACTCTCTAAAAATAGATTTCGTTTTATTCCTAAAAGGTCCATTCAATAAATTTCTTCTTGCTAGTATCTCACCATCACTAACTCTCTTTAATAAAGCTTAACTTACCTACTCTTCCTTCTAAAACGGATTATCAATATTAAATTTTCTTTTACTATATAATATCATTTTTTTAAGTTTTTGCAACCAATTTAATTAAATTTTTGTATAATTTATTATACTTATAATAGATTCATAATAAAAGGTTACATAATCATAATGCTTTTCTTCTTTCATTTCTTTTTCTGTATCTTTAATGAGTTTTACATTATCAGTAATTATATTATCTACACCTAACCTTAACATCTTTTCTGCACTTTCTTTATCATTTATAGTAAATGCATGAACCTCTTTCCCTATTGCATGAAGAGCATAAACGGTCTTTGAATTTATTAAAGATTGTTCCATACTAAAAAAATCTACATTTAAGTTTTCAAAATCTCCAAACGCTGCAAGAACAATGTATCCAACTTTTATTTTAGGATTAATTTTTTTCATCTCTTGAAGAGAATTAAAGTTATTTGAAGATATTATAACATCATTATCCATATGATTTTCTTCTATTATTTTATTAACATTTTCAACTAACTTATCATCTTTTCCTTTTGGCTTAAGTTCAATATTAAGCTTTATTTTCCCTTTTGACTTTTTTAAAACTTCATCTAATGTTGGTACTTTTTCCCCTTTATATTTAGATGAAAAAAATGACCCATTATCTAACTCTTTTATTTGAGCTAAAGTTAAATCTTTTGGAGCTTTGTGTACTCCTGAAGTTCTTTTAAATGTATTATCATGAAGTAATATAGTTTTTCCATCTTTTGTAGTTTGTACATCAATCTCCGCAAAATTAGCTCCTTGCTTTATGGCTTCATTTATTGCTGATAAAGTATTTTCTGGTGCATCTTTACTTGCTCCTCTATGTGCAGTTATTTGAGCCTTATCATTAATTACTCTATTAAATACTGTTCCATAAGCAATTGTTCCACTATAAATAGTAAAGCAAATTATAAGTACAAATACGAACCAAGTTGATCCTATTTTTGAAAAATTATATAAGGAATTTTTTTTGTAATCCTCAAATGTTTTAAATACTCTCTCTTCTACATTATCTTTTTGAATATTATAGTAAAGTTCAACTAAAAAACTTACAAAAAGAGGAGTTATTAGAATAGTTATTATTACAAAAATAATAAAAAATAAAATTAATAAAAATCCAAGAACCATTTTGCTAGCATAAGATTCTGGTCCTAATATATATTCTCCAATTGAAATTCCACCAAATAAAAATATTGAAACTATTATTATTGAAACCAATATTAAAACTATTTCAAATAAAAGAATAGATTTTAATATTAACCATTTATTTTTCTTATATAATTTATTACTTCTTTTTATTGCATCTTTTCCTTTTACTTTTTCAATAACAACTATTGGAATTGAAAGTATCCATCTTAATAATAAAAATATTAAAGTTAACCCTATTAAGACTAATAAACCCTTTCCTAATAAAGTTTTTTTAAGTTCTATAGTTATAAATGGAGGTATTGAATAATCTCTAATAAGTGAACTACAAAGTCCAACTCCTGTTAAGGGCCCTATAACACCTGTAATTAATATAAGTGGGATTATACCTACATCAATTATATTTTTTAATATACCAAATACATTAAATATACTATCTATAACCTTAACCTTATTTCCTCTATGAGATTCTACCCCAATATATGTAAGTGCACCTATCTCAATAAAAATCATACCAAAAGCCATAATAAGTAATAAAAATATACATATTAATCCCTTAATACTTAAACCAAATGTTATAAAATCCTTGTTAGTCAAAGAGAAAAATCCTTCTATTTTCATAAAATACTTAAGTATAAAATAAATAATTGGTGCAAATATAAAAGCAGTTAAAATTCGATAACACATTTCAAAATATGTACATGCCCAAAAATTTATTTTAAAATTTTTATATGTATTATTTATTAAGCTTAATACATTTATTTTTTCTTTAGTATTTTTAGACTTCATAGCTAAAAGCCTCCCTATTTAAATATTTCCCCTTAAATATACTTAAAACATTCTATATATTTAATATATACTAAAAGCTACTAGATACCAAACTTATCTAGTAGCTTTTTAAAATTTTTATTTAATCTGAAATTCGTGATAACCATATTGCAGCTGCTATTATAAATAAACCGCCAAGTAACTGGAATACAGTTAATGTTTCACCATATACTAAGTAAGCAAAAAAACTACCTAATACCGGCTCTAACGCAACAAGTACTGATGCTACTCCTGTTTCTATATAATCAGTTGCTTTTACATATGCTATATTAGCTATAAATGTGCTTAATACACCTATTGATAATATGTTAGCTATAACAAATGCAGGTGATGCATTATTTGTTACGGCTGTTCCTATTGCATCAAAGTTTGTAAAGAATGCTAATGCTATTGTACTAAATATAAATCCATATATAAGCATACTATCCTTTGAATATGTACCGACAAAAAATCTAGGTATTACAAGTTGTAGGGCAAATAATATTCCAGTTGAAAGTCCTATTAAAAGACCTACTATGTCAAGATTTTCAAGTCCAACACCAAATATGTTTGAAATTAATATACAACCAGTTATTGCAAGTAATATTATTATTGCTTTTCTTGCAGTTATTTTTTCTTTAAAAAATATTGCATTAAATATAGTTACCCATATTGGATTAGTAAACATAAGTACTGTTGCAACAGCAATTGGTACTCTTTCCACTGCAATATTAAACGTAGTGAATGATAATCCAAAGGTAACTATTCCATAAATACCACTAATTATAATTCCTTTTAAATCAATACTAAATGCTTTTCTGTTAAAAATTAATAAAAATATTGAAAATCCTATTGATGCTATTAAGCATCTGAAAAATGAAATACTCATTGAATCTATTCCTGAATTTGCAAGTGTTCTACTTGTAACACCCATCATGCCCCAAAAAAGAGTTGCAATCAACACAAGAGAGATTCCTTTTTTCTTATTATTCATTTCAAGCCTTCCTTTCTGTCCAATTTAGTAAAATATTATGTAAATTCAATGTGTTTAATGTTTACATTGAACACATAACATTGTACTATATATTTTAAAAAATTTCTTATTTTAAACTTATTGTTTACATTTTAGACATATAAAAATCTATTAATTAAATTAAATTAATAAATTTATTATAAAATTAAATTTATTTCTAAATAATTTTTTACTAAATTATAAACTAAAATAATTTTAATTAATACAAATTTTATTTATATCATTTAATTTATATTCTAATAAACAAAAAATCCTTAATTGTATTTAATAATACAATTAAGGATTTATACTTACTTACTTATTTACTTAAATATTCATCTATTGCATTTGCAGCATCTTTACCTGCACCCATTGCAAGAATTACTGTTGCTGCACCTGTTACTGCATCTCCTCCAGCATAAACTCCCTCTCTTGAAGTTTTACCTGTGTGTTCCTCTGCAACAATACATTTTCTTTTATTTATATCAAGTCCTTTTGTTGTTGATGAAATTAATGGATTAGGTGATGTTCCAAGAGACATTATTACAGTATCAACATCCATAACAAATTCTGATCCCTTAACTTCTACAGGTCTTCTTCTACCTGATTCATCTGGTTCTCCAAGTTCCATCTTTACACATTTCATTCCACTAACCCATCCATTTTCATCTGTTAATATTTCAGTTGGATTAGTTAAAACATCAAATATTATTCCTTCTTCTTTTGCATGATGAACTTCTTCTATTCTTGCTGGAAGTTCTGCTTCACTTCTTCTGTATACAATGTGTGTCTCAGCGCCAAGTCTAAGTGCTGTTCTTGCAGCATCCATAGCAACATTACCACCGCCTACAACAGCTACTTTTTTACCTACTCTTACTGGAGTTTCATATTCATCTTTAAATGCTTTCATTAAATTTACTCTTGTTAAAAATTCATTTGCTGAAAATACTCCATTTGCATTTTCGCCCTTAATTCCCATAAATCTTGGAAGTCCAGCTCCTGAGCCTATAAATACTGCATCAAAATCTTCTTCATTTAAAAGCTCATCAATAGTTATAGTTCTTCCTATAATAACATTTGTTTCAATTTTAACACCTAATTTTTTTATATTCTCAATTTCACTCTTTACTACTTTTTCTTTTGGCAGTCTAAATTCTGGAATACCATATACTAAAACTCCACCAGGTTCATGAAGTGCTTCAAATATAGTTACATCATAACCTTTTTTTGCTAAATCTCCAGCACATGTAAGTCCAGCTGGACCACTTCCTATAACTGCTACCTTTTTACCTTTTGACTCTTCTTTTTCTGAAAGGTCTATATTATGTTCTCTAGCCCAATCAGCTACAAATCTCTCAAGTTTACCTATTGAAACAGCATCTCCCTTTACACCTAGAACACATTTACCTTCACATTGTGTTTCTTGTGGGCATACTCTACCACAAACTGCTGGAAGTGCACTATATTTAGAAATTATTTTTGCTGCTTCTTCAAAATTTCCTTCTGAAACTTCTTTAACAAAACCTGGTATATCTATTGATACAGGACAACCTTTTCTACACATTGGATTTTTACATTGAAGGCATCTTTTAGCATCTTTAATAGCCTCTTCTTCATTATATCCTAAGCAAACTTCTTCAAAATTAGTTGCACGAATCTTTGGATCTTGTTCTCTTACTGGTATTCTAATCATTCTTTCTTTCATATCCATTAGTCCTCACCTCCACAATGACCACATCCACCATGGTGTGTATCTCCTTCTATTTCCTTTAATATCGCTCTTCCTTCTTCTGTTTTATACATAGCTTGTCTTCTCATTGCTTCATCGAAATTAACTAAATGTCCATCAAATTCTGGACCATCAACACATGCAAACTTAACCTCATCTCCAACAGTTACTCTACATGCACCACACATTCCAGTTCCATCAACCATAATAGGATTTAAACTTACTATTGTAGGAATATTTAACTCTTTAGTTAACATACATGTAAATTTCATCATTATCATTGGACCTATAACTATAGCTTCATCATACTTTTTACCTAAGTCCTTAACTAAATGATTTAACATATCAGTAACTCTTCCATTAAATCCATATGACCCATCATCAGTAGCTATATATAAATTATTAGCTACCTTTTTCATTTCATCTTCTAATATTAATATGTCTTTACTTCTAGCACCTATAATAACATCAACATCTATACCATGTTCTTTCATCCACTTAACTTGAGGATATACCGGAGCTGCTCCTACTCCACCTGCAATAAATATAATATTTTTTTTCTTTAAATCTTCTATATTTTCTGACACGAAGTCACTAGGCCTTCCAAGAGGTCCCACAAAATCACTTATGTAATCATTGACTTCTAAGTTTTCTAAATCTTTAGTTCCTTTACCAACTACTTGGAATACTATACTAACAGTTCCTTTTTCCTTATCGAAGTCTGCTATTGTTAGAGGAATTCTTTCCCCGTGTTCATCTATTTTTATAATTATAAATTGTCCTGGTTTTGCTGATTTTGCAATTCTCTTAGCTTCTATATCCATTAAATATATATTGTCTGTAAGTTTTCTTTTTGAAACTATTTTATACATAAATTTTATACACCTCTTTATTCACATTAATAGAAGGATTATTTTCAAAAAGAAAAGTCTTAAAATACAAGACTAACACTAGAAATTTCAAGAAAAATCTTATGCTTAGCTAGTATTCTAAGGCTTTTCTCACCATGAAACTAAATACTAAAAATTAACTTCTTCTCCATAGAAAGCAGCTTTATAAAGTCTAGCCATTTGATCATTGTCTATCTTTCTTGGATTTGTAGCTGTACATGCATCTAAAACTGCATTTTCTGCCATGTATGTTAAATATGATATGAATTCAGCTTCATCTACTCCATAATCTTTAAATGTTTTTGGAATATTTAGCTCTTCATTTAATTTTCTTATTAATTTAACTAATGATTTTGTTAACTCTTTATTGTTCTTTCCTTCAAGTTCAAGCATTTTTGCTATTTTTGCATATCTTTCTTCACATTCTACTGAGTTAAATTCTATAACTGATGGAAGTAATATAGCATTAGCACATCCATGTGGTACATGGAATACTCCTCCTATTTTATGAGCCATTGAATGAACAATTCCAAGTGAAACATTACTAAATGCCATTCCTGCTAAACATTGAGCATCATGCATTTCACTTCTTGCTTCCATATCTCCATCATATGATTTCTTTATATTATCTCTAACCATTTCAATAGCTTTAAGAGCTAATGGATCTGTAAAGTTATCTGCAATTGTTGATACATATGCTTCAATTGCATGAGTCATTGCATCCATACCTGTATGTGCAACTAATTTAGCTGGCATTGTTTCTGCAAGTTCTGGGTCTACTATAGCAATATCAGGTGTTATATTAAAATCAGCTAATGGATATTTAATTTTAGCTTTATAGTCAGTAATTACTGAAAATGCAGTAACTTCTGTTGCTGTACCACTTGTTGAAGCTATAGCTATAAATTTAGCTTTTTTTCTTAACTCTGGTAATCCAAATGGAACTATAGCTTGTTCAAAAGTAAAATCTGGGTATTCATAGAATATCCACATAGCTTTAGCAGCATCTATTGGTGAACCTCCACCAAGGCCTATAATCCAATCTGGTTCAAAGCTTCTCATAGCTTCTGCACCTTTCATAACTGTTTCAACTGATGGATCTGATTCAACACCATCAAAAACTTGAACTTCAAGACCAGCTTCTTTTAAATTGTCTTCTATTCTTTGTAAGAAGCCAAATCTTCTCATTGATCCTCCACCCATTACTATCATGGCTTTCTTACCTTTTATTTCTTTTAATACATCTATTGAACCTTTTCCATGATAAATGTCTCTTGGTAATGTAAATCTTGCCATATAAAAAACTCCCCCTCAATTCATAATATTCAAAATTCTAATTTTTATTATCAACACTTAAATATATTAGCAACTTCCATGCCAATATTCCTATTTTAAAATAAATTCTCAAAAAACCTTGTAAGTATGTCATTTTTTTAACAAATTAAACTCAAATAAAAAAGTATATTTTTGTAATATATTATTACATGTATACTTTTGTACTGTATTTTTTTAGGACATTGTAATATTAATTAACATATTTTATTTTAATATATCCTATACTTGTTTATCTTATAATACAAAGTATTTCTGCTTATCCCTAAAGACTTTGCTGTTTTACTCATATTATAATCATTAAATTTTATTGCTCTTTCAATTAAAGTTTTTTCTATATCTTTTATATTAAATCCATTTCCTATTTTTATATATATTCCTTTATCATCATTTTCATTATCATAATTAATATCTTTTTCTTTTTTACATTTTCTTTTGCTTGTATCTACAGAAATTTCATTGCTCAATATATCTCCTGTAAATTCGTAAGACATATCACCATCTAAGTTAACTATATTTTCTATACAATTTTCAAGTTCCCTTATATTTCCTGGCCATGAATAATTTATTAACTTGTTATATAAACTTTCGCTTATTTTAGGAACTTCTTTATTAAGTTTAAAAGCTTTCACTCTTAAGAAATGCTTTATTAAATTCTCTACATCTCCACTTCTTTCTCTAAGAGGCGGCAAATGTATTGGAATAACACTTAATCTATAAAATAAATCTTCTCTAAAGTTACCTTTGTTAACCTCTGACTTTAAATCCTTATTTGTAGCTGCAATTATTCTAACATCAATTGGAATTTCCTTATCACTTCCAACTCTACAAATCCTACCTTCTTGTATTACCCTAAGCAGATGTACTTGCATTTCAAGTGGCATTTCTCCAATCTCATCTAAAAATATTGTTCCTCCATTTGCAAGTTCAAATTTTCCTATTTTCCCACCTTTTTTAGCTCCTGTAAAAGCTCCTTCTTCATATCCAAAAAGTTCACTTTCTATTAAATTTTTTGGTATTGCACCGCAGTTTATAGCAACAAATTTATTTTCTCGTCTATAACTATAATTATGTATTGCTTGTGCCAAAATTTCCTTTCCTGTACCACTTTCCCCTTGAATTAATATTGTAGAAGGACTGTTGGCTACTATCTTACAGTTTGTTATTACATTTAATATAGCATCGCTCTCCCCTAATATATCATCAAAAGTTTTATAAGCACCTAAGTCTTTATTAATTATTCTTTCACCTTCATTAGTAATTATAATAACTGCGCCAACAATTTTATTATTTAATCTTATAGCTTTTATTTTTAAAGCTATTTTTTTATTAAATAATTTCATTTCTTTTATATATGCATTGTAGTTTTTGCTTTTAAAACTCATATATATATTATTCCATCCTGGAATAATGCTCTCAATTCTCTTTCCTATCAAATCTCCTTGTACAATATCTAATAATTCTATAGCTAAATTATTTACATTATTAATATTCCCATCAGAATCAACAGTAATTATTCCTTTTCCAACATTGTTTATTACACTTCCTACATAATTATAGGTTTCTTTTAAAACATCACTAATATGACTTCTTTCCAATTCATTTTCTATTGCTTTAACACCAAATAACACTAACCCTAATGTATGTGGATGCTTATTAGTCCAATCAGATGTTAAGTTAAGTGTTCCTATTATATTTCCATCTATTCCATGTATAGGTGCTGCAGAACATGTTAAACTTTTAAATATATCTATATAATGTTCATCTGCAGTTACTTGAACAGGTCTATCCTCCTCAAGAGCTATTGCCATTGCATTTGTTCCTATATTCTTTTCATCCATATACATTCCATTTTTTATATTAACTTTTTCATATTCTTTTATTACTTTATCTTGTCCACTCACATGTAATATACATCCTTCTTTATCTGTAAGTACTATTATGAAATTTTCATCTCTTAGTACATCTTTAAATATATCCATATAAATTTTTGATGTCTTTATAAGTTCACAGTTTTCTTTAAGAAGCTTTTCTAATATATCATTTCTAATGCTTTTATTTGATGTTTTTATATCCTCTTTTATTCCATACTTTTTACTTCTTTCATGTGAGTTAATAATTAAATTTCTATTATTAAATTCCATATAAGCTCCCCCTAACGATATGCTTATTCAATATTTTCCACATTTACTATTATAATACTAAATCTAGCGTTGTATAAACATATTTATACAATATTTACATTAATTTATCTTGTAAATCAATAAAACAAAAAGAGTACTCTAGAATTACTAAAATACTCTTTAAAATTAATATCTATTCTTGTTTTTAAGTTCTCTTTGCATTTCTCTATTATGAGCTTTTTCAAGTAAAGAATCTCTTTTATCATAATTCTTTTTACCCTTACAAACTCCAAGAGCAACTTTTACTCTTCCATTTTTTAAATACAATGATAAAGGTACAAGAGTTAATCCTTCTCTTGATACAAGACCTGCTAATCTACCAATTTCTGATTTATGAAGAAGTAATTTTCTATCTCTTAATGGATCTTCATTAAATATATTACCTTGTTCATAAGGACTTATATGCATTCCTCTTATAAAAATTTCCCCATTTCTAACTTCCGCATAACAATCTTTAAGATTAGCTCTACCATTTCTTATTGATTTTACTTCTGTTCCTACTAAAACTAATCCAGCTTCAATAGTTTCTTGTATAAAATAATCATGTCTCGCTTTTCTATTTTCTACTAAAGAATTTGAATTTTTCTTTCTTGCCATCTTGTTCACCTACTTCTAAATACAAAGTTATACATTAATAAAATTATATTATATATTTTATTTATTATCAATTCTGCAATTTAATAGTTTACTTATATATATTTTTTAACATAATATAAAAACATCTTAAAATAAGGGGCATATAGCCCCTTATTTTAATTTAAATATTCTATTCTTCTTCTAATTCCTTTTCAATAAGCAATTCTTCAATTTCACCATTAGCTAAAGCCTCTTTTACTTTTCCTTTAACATACGGTATTTTTTCTTGAAGCTCTTTTAAAGTATCTTCGTCTTCATCATTTTCATTATCTTCTAATAAATCAAAATAAATTTCTCTATTTTCTATATCAACTCTGCTACATTTAACTTTTACTTCATCACCAAGTCTATAAATTTTCTTTGTTCTTTCTCCAATTAATGCTAGATGATTTTCATCATATACATAATAATCATCTTCTAATGAATTTATATGAACTAAACCTTCGATTGTGCTTGGAAGTTCTACAAACATACCAAATGAAGTAACTGAAGATACAATTCCGTCGAATTCTTCTCCAATTCTTTCTTCCATGTATTCTGCTTTCTTTAAATCATCAACTTCTCTTTCTGCTTCTTGTGCAACTCTTTCTGTTTCTGATGATTGTTTTGATGCATAATCAACTATTCCTATAAGCTTCTTAGCTCTTCCACCATCAATTTTACCATTTAATTGTTCTTTTATTATTCTGTGTATTTGAAGATCTGGATATCTTCTAATTGGTGATGTAAAATGACAATAATATCTTGCAGCTAATCCAAAATGACCAAGGCTTTCTGGAGAGTATCTAGCTTTCATCATTGATCTTAAAAGTAATGTACTAACTACTGTTTCTTCTTTTTTACCCTTAACTTTTTCAAGTACTTCTTGAAGACATCTTGGATGTATATCTTGACTCATCTTCATTGTATATCCAAGATTATAAATAAATTCTCTAAATTTCATAAGTTTTTCTTCATCTGGATTTTCGTGAACTCTATATACAAACGGTAAATTAGTCCAATACATATATTCTGCTATAGTTTCATTACAAGCAAGCATAAATTCTTCTATTATTCTATTTGCAATTTCTCTTGGATATGGTTTAATTTCTATTGGTTTTCCAAGTTCATTTAAAGTTATTTTTGCTTCTTCAAAATCAAAATCTATAGCTCCTCTTCTCATTCTTTTTTTGTTTAATATATTAGCTAACTCTTCCATAGCTAAAAAATCATCATAAAGATAATCATATTTTTTTATTAATTCTTCATCTTTATCCTTTAAAATTTTAGTTACATCAGTATACGTCATTCTCTCATTTGTTCTTATTATACCTTCATGTATCTCATGATCAACTACCTTACCATTTTTATCTATAATCATTATGCAACTAAGAGTTAATCTATCTACCTTTGGATTAAGAGAACATAACCCATTTGAAAGCTTTTTAGGTAACATTGGAATTACTCTATCTATAAGATATACTGATGTTCCTCTCTTTAAAGCTTCTTTATCTAAAGGATTGTTTTCTTTAACATAGTGAGTAACATCGGCTATATGAACTCCAAGTTTAAATTTGCCATCTGGTAATCTTTCTATTGATACAGCATCATCTAAATCTTTAGCATCTTCTCCATCAATAGTTACCATTTTTACATCTCTAAAATCAGTTCTTCTTTCATATTCTTTTTTATCTATTTCTTCTGGTATTGAATCTGCAAATGTTAATACTTTAGTTGGAAAATCTTCTGGTAATCCAAACTTTTTAATTATTGTAAGTATATCAAGGCCTTTATCACCTTTTTTTCCTAATACTTCTTTAACTACCCCTTCAGGGCTTCTTCTTTTTTCAGGCCACTTAATAACTTCTACCAATACTACATCACTATCAGTAGCATTATTTTTATCTTTTTTAGAAATAAATATATCTTGATGTAATCTTGTATCTTCAGGAACTACAAATCCAAAGTTTCTACTGCTTTCATAAACTCCAATAATTGTTTTATTAGCTCTTTCTATTACATCAACAACTTCCCCTTCTCTTTTCTTACCATTTCTATCATCTCTAGTTATTTTAACTAAAACTCTATCACCATTCATGGCACTATTCATAGATGATGCAGAGATAAATACATCCTTTTCCCCTTCTACTTCAGATATTAAAAAACCAAAACCTCTTGGATGTCCTTGAAGTCTTCCTGTTATTAAACCTGACCTCTCCGGAGTTGAGTATTTTTCTTTTTGGTTTCTAACTATTAACCCTTCTCTTTCCATTGTTTTAAGTACTTTTTTAAAAGCTTTATATTCATTAGACTTTATATCAAAAACTGCTGTTAATTCACTAAGGTCCATTGGTTTATATGCATCTTCTTGCATAAATTGTAATAATGTATCTTTTATTCCCATCGTGTTCCTCCATTTTATATTTATATTATTCTTAGTATATATTCTCCATTCCAACAATATATTATTCTACCTATATAGTACCATATTATATACTATAATTCCTTAATTAGAAAATTATATTAAAAGCTTTTTTAAATATTAATTTTCATTATAAAATTAGAGCTAAATAATATAAAGTTTAAATATTACTTAGCTCTTTTATTTTAAATACTAATTATAAGTTTATAAAATCTAAAATAATATTCCTCCAAATTCAACTATAAGTGGAGCAAATACAACTGCAACTATTGTCATAAGTTTAATTAATATATTCATACTTGGTCCTGAAGTATCTTTAAAAGGATCTCCTACAGTATCTCCAACTACTCCAGCCTTATGAGAGTCGCTTCCTTTTCCTCCACAAGCTCCTCCTTCAATATATTTTTTAGCATTATCCCATGCTCCACCTGCATTTGACATTAATATAGCCATCATCACTCCAGTTATAACTCCTCCTGCAATCAATCCAGCAAGGGCCTCTTTACCTAATAATAATCCAACAACTATTGGAGATAAAACAGCTATTATTCCTGGTATTATCATTTCTCTAAGAGCTGCTCTTGTTGATATTTCAACACAAGTTGAATAATCAGGCTTTTCTATTCCTTTTAATAGACCTGGCTTTTCCTTAAATTGTCTCCTTACTTCTTCAACCATTTCACCAGCCGCTTTACCAACTGATTGCATTGTTAAAGCTCCAAATAAAAAAGGAAGCATCCCCCCAATTAAAACACCAACTAAGGTTAATGGATTTAATAAATTTATTGTTTCTAAATTAACAGCTTGGGTATATGATGCAAAAAGAGCTAATGCTGTAAGAGCAGCTGAACCTATTGCAAATCCCTTTCCAATGGCAGCTGTTGTATTACCAACTGAATCTAATTTATCTGTAATTTCTCTAACACTTTCATCTAATTCACTCATTTCAGCTATTCCACCTGCATTATCAGCAATCGGTCCATAAGCATCAACTGCAACAGTTATAGCCGTTGTTGAAAGCATTCCTACAGCAGAAATAGCTATAGAGTATAACCCTAATATTGAATTTTCTGAACCTCCTGTAAAGAAATAAGATATTAATATTCCAATAACAATTAAAAGTATTGGTATAACTGTTGATTTCATCCCAACTGCTAATCCTGCTATTATATTAGTTGCAGCTCCTGTTTCACTTTCTTTAGCTATAAACTTAACTGATTTATAATCTGAAGATGTATAAACTTCTGTAATTTTTCCAATTAAAAGTCCAACACATACTCCAACTAAAACAGGTATAAATAACTTTAAGCTAGAAAACAAATATAAAGAAGTTATTAAACTTAATATAAGTGCTATAAATCCTGATAAAAAACTACCTAAATTAAGAGCTTTTTGCGGCTCATTTCCTTTATAAGATTTTACTATATACATTCCTATAAGTGATGATAAAATTCCAACTCCAGCAAGTACTAATGGATATAATATAGCTTCCTTTCCTACCGAAACAGAAAGTACAGAACCTAAAGTTATTGCAGATATTATGGAACCTACATAAGATTCAAAAAGATCTGCTCCCATTCCACACACATCACCAACATTATCACCAACATTATCAGCTATTACAGCTGGATTTCTTGGATCATCCTCTGGTATTCCTGCCTCAACTTTACCAACCAAATCTGCACCAACATCTGCAGCTTTTGTATATATTCCTCCACCAACTCTTGCAAAAAGAGCTATTGATGAAGCTCCAAGACCAAAACCAGTTATATATTCTGCATTTAAATCAAATATATATGCAAATACTGTTAACCCCAAAATCCCAAGTCCAACAACAGAAAGCCCCATAACAGCACCACCTGAAAATGCTATTCCTAACGCCTCCTTCATTCCATGTGTTGCTGCACTTGCTGTTCTTACATTTGCTTTAACAGCTGTCCTCATACCAATGTATCCAGCTATCATAGAAAATATTGCTCCAACTAAAAATGATATAGCTGTTTTATAATTTAAAAAAATAAAAATGAGTATAAAAATGCATGCAACAAATATTGAAAGATACTTATACTCTTTTTTTATAAATGCCATAGCACCTTCTTCGATATGTGATGCAATTTCCCTCATCTTTTCATTTCCATCATCTTTTTTTATAATCCTACTTTTCATAATGAATAATACTATTAATGATATAATTCCACAGAGCAATGGTAATATTAAAATATTCATATTTACACCTCACTTAAGTATGTTTTAGCATAAATTATACTAATATATACCTATGAGTTTTGTATGATTATTAGAATTTAATACTTATATTTTTTAAAATTTTTATATAATAAAAAAATCTGATACAAACTTAAATTTGTATCAGATTAAAGTTTAACTTGTGATTCCCACACATGTTATATCATATTTAAAACCATTGTGTTTATAGCAAATAGTAACATACTTACTATTGTTACTCTCTCTAACATAACTTCTTTTGTTCTTGATTTATTTCTTGAGAAGAAAGTATCGTTGTTACTTCCTTGAATAAGTCCGCTTAATGCATCAGACTTACTTGGTTGCATAAGTACTGATACAACAACAATAATTCCAAGTATAACCTCAAGTACTAATAAAGCTGTTTGCATGGGAACACCTCCTAATATCTAAACGCTAATTTTATACTATTTAACTTAATAAGTATATCATAAAGAAAAATTTATTTCTATACTCATCTTGAAAATTTATACAAAAATACGTTTATACTATTTTTTTATATTAAAGAAAGCATCCATTCCTCTATATTGAGCTACATCATCAAGTTCTTCTGCTATTCTTAATAATTGGTTATACTTAGCAACTCTTTCTGATCTTCCTGGTGCACCAGTCTTAATTTGACCTGCATTTACAGCTACAACTAAATCTGAAATTGTTGTATCTTCTGTTTCTCCTGATCTATGTGAAATTACTGCTGTATATCCAGCTCTATTTGCCATTTCAATAGCATCTAATGTTTCTGTTAATGTACCAATTTGGTTAAGTTTTATAAGTATTGAGTTTGCAATTCCCTTTTCAATACCCATTTTTAATCTTTCAGTATTTGTTACGAATAAATCATCACCAACTAATTGTATCTTATTTCCTAATCTTTCAGTCATGATTTTCCAACCTTCGTAATCTTCTTCTGCCATACCATCTTCTATTGATATAATTGGATATTTATTTACTAAGTTTTCATAGAATCCAACCATTTCTTCTGGTGTTAGTGTTTTTCCTTCATGTTTTAATACATATTTACCATCTTCAAAGAATTCTGATGAAGCTGGGTCTAAAGCAATAAATATATCTTTTCCTGGTTTAAATCCAGCTTTTTCGATTGCTTCAATTATAACTTCAATTGCTTCTTCATTTGATTTTAAGTTTGGTGCAAATCCACCTTCGTCACCCACACCTGTTGAATATCCTTTTTCATTTAATAATTTTTTAAGAGCATGATATACTTCTGAACACATTCTTAATGCTTCTCTAAAATCACATGCTCCAGCTGGCATAATCATAAATTCTTGAAGGTCTACTGAGTTATCAGCATGTTCTCCACCATTTATAATATTCATCATTGGTACTGGTAAAACTTTTGCATTTACTCCACCAACATATTGATATAAAGGTAATCCTAAATATTCAGCTGCTGCTCTTGCTACTGCAAGTGATACTCCAAGTATAGCATTAGCTCCAAGTTTTCCTTTATTTTTAGTTCCATCTAACTCTATTAAAGTTTTATCTATAAATGTTTGATCTAATGCATTAAGACCAATAAGTTCATCTGCAATAGTGTCATTTACATTTTTAACTGCATTTAAAACACCCTTACCATTAAATCTTTCTTTATCTCCATCTCTAAGTTCTACAGCTTCAAATATACCTGTTGATGCACCTGATGGCACTGCTGCCCTTCCTATTGTTCCATCTTCTAAATATACTTCAACTTCAACTGTTGGAAATGATCTTGAGTCTAAAATTTCTCTTGCTACTATATCTACTATTTCTACATATTGTTTCATATGTAATCTCCTCCTTTAAATCTATTACCCTAAATATTATTTACAAGTTTGATATCTTTTATTTATATATATATTATAACTCTTTTGTTGATAATGTCAATCAACTGATATTTTATTTCATTTTTATTAACATTATATCTATTTTTATAATACAATATTAGTTTATTTTTTATTTATAAAGTATAAAAAGCCCTAATAGGACTTTTTATACTTTATAAATATTCTATATTTTCCTTCTTAAAATATTTATCAAGTTGAATTTTCCAATACTTTGCTGATTTAGAGTCTATCTCATTAATATTATCTAAAAAAGTATTTAATACTCCAAGTTTATTAAGTTTTTTCATTAAATGTCTTGGAAAATCTACTTTCCTACTGTAACATCCTTTTGGATCTATCATCATAAGTTTAAAATCTTTTGTTACATATACATCTCTACATCTTGTATCTAATTTAGTAAATTTAAGCTTTTTAAATTCTTTTAATAGTTTATATATTTCTTTTGTTAATTCTTTACTTAAACCATTTCTCTTTATGTACTTATCTAAACGTATACCGTTTACTTTTTCTCTTATAATATACAATGAACCTGATGAATAAATTTTAGGAAAGTATTTTGATTTTTTACATTTAATTAATGTATTAGCCTCTGCTTTACATATTTTTTCCTTTTGGAATATTTTTATTATCTTATTTTCTGGAAGTTCAAATACTATTCCGTTATTTCCTTGACCTAAATAGGTTGACTTTTTAAATAATTCTTCTGTTTTCTTATCAAAACAAACTGAATAATCATAATTTTTTCTCATTTTAGTATCCTAATTATATTATTTCTTACTATCATAATATTAAAGTTATTTTTTATTGTGATAATTTATAAAATTATTTAAATATATGTACATTTATTTATCTTTTAATTAAATTAAATAATAATATTATTATAATTATTATTTAAAAATTTAATATTAAAAAATAACTATATAAAAATTAATTTATCATTTTTATAATTATTTTTTATGTTTTAAAGCATATAAAAATATTAATTTAGAAATATATAAAAATTCTAAATTATATATTAGAAGGTAGATATACAAAATAAGACAACTAGAAAATATAAAGTTTAAATTTGAAATAATTTATTTTAAAAATATATAAAATACTTGTATATATTTACTATTATTTTTATAATATTAAAATTTAAGATATTTAATTTATGTTATCATAAACATATATAGCTAATTTAAAGGAGACTTGATATTATGTCAAAAAATAAAAGCAAAGTTATTTTAATACCTATTATAATATTAATTGTAATAATACTTGGAGCTTTTTCTTTATATCAATTTTCATTTAAACCAAAGGTTCCAGTTACACCTATAACTTCAGAGATAAAAGTTGACCCATTAGAAGTAGCACTAAAGCTTATTCCAAATGACTTAAATTTTTCTTTAAAAGAAATTGTAACAAAATCAAATATAGAACTTTCTGATGTTGATTTAACTAATTTAGCCATACTTGCTATACAAAATGATCCTAACATAAATTATAAAATAGAAGGATTAAAAGTTTTAATTGATGGAAAATATTTAAATCTTTATATACAATTTAAATATTTAAACATACCTTTAGAAGCAAAACTTACTTTTTCTTGTTTTTCTAAAAATGGTAATGGAATACTTCATTATGAAGGTGGTAAACTTGGATTTATAAATATTAATAAAAACATTATATTTAATAATTTAACAAGTAATAATGCAATAGATGTTGATAAAGCTAATTCTGATATAATACTTAAATTAAAAGATAATTACAATATAACTTTAAATTTTTTTGAGATAGTAAATGATACTTTAAAACTTGGAGTTCAAACTAAATTTAAATTATTTTAAATGAAATTTAGTTTAAACATAAAAAAACAACGATAGATTTAAAATCGTTGTTTTTTATTTATTTAATATATTATTTTTCTTTTACTACTTCTTTTTTTAAAAGAATAAACATCATTATAATTCCAATAGAAAATAATATGTGAGAAAGACCAGCTATTCCTGAAATCATAGCTCCTCCATTTAATAATAAAACTTGATCTATTCCTCTCCAAATAAACATTATAACCATGAAAGCTAGTCCAATATTATATGTTAGAAAGAACTTATTAAAAAATCTGTTTTCAGTTATTTTAAATTGTTTTTCAAATAATACAAGCAACAAAAATACCAAACTTCCCATTACAAGTAAATGTACATGCATAACTGATAATGTAGTTTTTCCTACATAATCAAACATTCTTGTAAATTCACGATAAAAAACCCCAGATGCTAAAGCTAATATTGCATAAATAAATGATGTATTTATTAACTTCTTCATAACTCCTCCTAAATATTAATTATTATTTAATATATTTTATTTTACTATATTTTTATATTAAATAATATATCAAAAATTTATTTTTAATATTTAAAACTAAAATATAATATAAAATATATTTATATAAAAATAGAACCCACAATAAATATTGTGAGTTCCATAATTTTATTTATAATTATTTATTACTAAACATTATTTTATTAATGAATGTCCAGTCATTTCTTCTGGTTTATCTATACCCATTTCTTTAAGCATAGTTGGTGCTATATCTGATAATTTACCATCTTCTAAAGATTTTCCTTTTGAATGATTTGAAACCCAAACAAATGGAACTGGATCAGTTGTATGAGCTGTAAATGGATTTCCTGTTGAGAAATCTATCATTGTTTCTGCATTTCCGTGGTCTGCAGTTATAAATAATGATCCGTCTTTTTCTAATATCTTATCTGCAACTTTACCTAAACATTCATCTACAGTTTCAATAGCTTTAACAGCAGCTGGAATTACTCCTGTGTGTCCTACCATATCAGGATTAGCATAGTTTAATATAATCATATCATATTTATCACTATCTATTCTCTTAATTAACTCTTCTGTTACTTCATATGCACTCATTTCTGGTTTTAAATCATATGTAGCAACCTTTGGTGAAGCTATTAATGCTCTATCTTCATTTTCATTTGGCTTTTCTACTCCACCATTAAAGAAGAATGTTACGTGAGCATATTTTTCTGTTTCTGCTATTCTTAATTGATTTAATCCTTTATTTGCAACAAACTCTCCTAAAGTATTAGTTAATGTTTGAGCTTTAAATGCTACATTAACTCCTTCAAAAGTTTTATCATATTGAGTCATTGTAACAAAAGTTAATTGTAACTTTTCAGCATTAAATCCATCAAAATCTTTTTGAGTTAAAGCTCTTGTAAGTTCTCTAGCTCTATCAGGTCTAAAGTTAAAGAATATTACTGAATCTCCACTTTTAACTGTTGTAGTTGGGTGTCCATCTTCTAATATTACTGTTGGTAATACAAATTCATCAGTTTTATTATCATGGTATGATTTTTCTATAGCTTCTACTGCACTATTTGCAGTTTCACCAGTACCTTTAACTATTGCATTATATGCAAGTTCAACTCTTTCCCATCTATTATCTCTATCCATTGCGTAGTATCTACCACTAATTGTAGCTATTTGACCTACTCCAACTTCCTTCATCATAGCTTCAGTTTTTTCTATAAATTCTTTACCTGATGAAGGTGCAACATCTCTACCATCCATAAATGCATGAACATAAACTTTTTGAAGTCCTTCTTTTTTAGCAAACTCTAAAAGTCCTTTTAAGTGATCTATATGTGAATGAACTCCACCATTTGATAATAATCCCATTAAGTGTAATGCTGAATTATTTTCTTTAGCATTTTTCATAGCTTTTAATAATTCTTCATTTTTAAAGAATTCACCATCAGCTATTGCCTTAGTTATTCTTGTAAGCTCTTGGTATACTATTCTACCTGCACCTATATTTAAATGCCCAACTTCTGAATTACCCATTTGTCCTTCTGGAAGACCTACAGCCATTCCTGAAGCTTGTAGCATTGAATGTGGGTATTCCTTCACTAATCTATCAAAATTTGGTTTTTTAGCTAATGAAACAGCATTACCTTCTGAAGCTTCTGCTATTCCAAAACCATCTAGTATCATTAACATTACTGGTTTCTTTGCCATTACTCTACCTCCATTTATTTACTTTAATAAATAATAAAAATATTACTATTATACTCTACTTTTTTCATTTATATTATACTACAATATAATAATACAAACAATAAAAAGCAATAGTATGAAAGAATTGCTATTATTCAATCATGACTATTGCCTTTTATGTTAATTCTAAATATTAATAAGTTAATTAATATTAGTAGTTAACGATTTGAGCAAAGTCTGAAGCTACTAAGCTAGCTCCTCCAACTAAAGCTCCATCGATATCTGATTGAGCCATTTGCTCTTTTATTGTAGCTGGCTTAACTGATCCACCATATTGAATTCTTACTTTATCAGCAACTTCTTGTCCGAACATTTCAGCTACAACTTTTCTGATTGAAGCTATAGTTTCGTTTGCTTGTTCTGATGTAGCAGTTTTTCCAGTTCCGATAGCCCAAATTGGTTCATAAGCTATAACAACTTTTTCTGCTTCTTCTTTAGTTAATCCTTCTAAATCAGCTTTGATTTGTCCTGCTAAAACTTCTACATATTTTCCTGATTCTCTTTGCTCTAAAGTTTCTCCACAGCAAAGGATTGGAGTTATGTTGTGCTTAAGTGCAGCTTTAACTTTTTTGTTACAAGTTTCATCAGTTTCGTTGAAGTATTCTCTTCTTTCACTGTGTCCGATTACTACGTATTCAACACCCATAGCTTCAAGCATTCCTGGAGCAACTTCTCCTGTGAAAGCTCCACTTTCTTCAAAGTGCATGTTTTGTGCAGCTATTTTAACATTTGATCCTTTAGCAGCATTTACAGCAGCTTCTAAACATACGAATGTTGGGCAAAGAACTACATCACAAGTAGCATCCTTTACTAATGGTTTAAATTCGTTAATGAACTCTACAGCTTCTGCTGGAGTTTTGTGCATTTTCCAGTTTCCTGCGATTATTGCTTTTCTCATTAAAATCACCTCTAAATTTATTTAATGTTTTTAACCAAATTTAATAAAACATAGAGCCACTCTTTTTTTCTCTATAAAGAGTGGCAATATTTATTTATAAAAACTATTTAGGCAGCTTATTAGCTATTTAAAGCATCTATTCCTGGTAATACCTTACCTTCTAAGAATTCAAGTGATGCTCCACCACCAGTTGAGATATGAGTCATCTTATCTCCAAATCCTAATATATTTACAGCTGCAGCTGAATCTCCACCACCAATTATAGTTGTAGCATTTGAATCAGCCATAGCCTTAGCTACTGCAATTGTACCTTTGTTGAAGTTTTCGAATTCGAATACTCCCATTGGTCCATTCCAAATAACTGTTTTAGCATCTTTAATTGCATCAGCATATAATTTTTCTGTTTTTGGTCCAATATCTAATCCCATGCTTCCAGCTGGAATGTTTTGATCTTCAGTAATAGTAGCTTCTACATCTTTAAATTCTGTAGCTACTCTGTGATCTACTGGTAATAAGAAATTAACTCCCTTAGCTTTAGCTTTTTCAATCATTTCTTTAGCATATTCAATTCTGTCTTCTTCAACTAATGAAGTTCCAACTTCAAATCCTTGAGCTTTTAAGAATGTATAAGCCATTCCTCCACCTATTATTAAAGTATCAACTTTATCTAAAAGGTTATTTATAACTGCAATTTTATCTGAAACTTTAGCTCCTCCTAAGATTGCTACAAATGGTCTTTCTGGATTTTCAACAGCATCTCCTAAGAATTTTAATTCTTTTTGGATTAAGTATCCACATACAGCTGTATCTATGAAATCAGTAACACCAACTGTTGAACAGTGAGCTCTGTGTGCTGTTCCGAAAGCATCATTTACAAAAATTTCAGCAAGTGAAGCTAATTCTTTTGAGAATTCTTCTCCATTTTTAGTTTCTTCTTTTCTATATCTAGTGTTTTCTAATAAAACAACGTCTCCGTCTTTCATTTCAGCTACTGCTTTTTTAGCATTTTCTCCAACAACATTGTTGTCAGCTGCAAAAACAACTTCTTTTCCAAGCATTTCACTTAATCTCTTAGCAACTGGTGCTAATGATAATTCTGGCTTTGGTTCTCCCTTTGGTTTACCCATATGTGAACAAAGAATAACTTTAGCACCATTGTCAACTAAATATTTGATAGTTGGAAGTGCTCCGTTTAATCTATTTTCATCAGTTATAACACCATCTTTTAGTGGTACGTTAAAGTCACATCTTACTAAAACTTTTTTACCTTTTACATTGATATCTTCTATAGTCTTTTTATTGAAGTTCATTCTTTTCACCTCTTAAAATAAATTATACCTATATTTTAAAATAGTCTGGCCTTATAGCCTTATACTACAAAACCAGACTTATAAAACTTTATGTTTACTATCTAATTAATAGACTACTTTAAGTTAGCGAAGTATCCTAAAGTTCTGATTAATTGGTTAGTGTATGACATTTCGTTGTCGTACCATGAAGCAACTTTAACTAATTGTTCTCCGTTAACTTCCATGATTTTTGTTTGAGTTGCATCGAATAATGATCCGAAGCTAATTCCGATAACGTCAGCTGATACTATTGGATCTTCAGTGTATCCGAATGATTCATTTGCAGCAGCTTTCATTGCAGCGTTTATTTCTTCAGCAGTTACTTTCTTGTCAAGTACACATACTAATTCAGTTAATGAACCAGTGATTACTGGAACTCTTTGAGCGTTTCCGTCTAATTTTCCAGCTAATTCTGGGATAACTAATCCGATTGCTTTAGCAGCTCCTGTTGAATTAGGAATGATTGATCCTGCAGCAGCTCTAGCTCTTCTTAAATCTCCTTTTCTGTGTGGAGCATCTAAAGTGTTTTGGTCATTTGTGTAAGCGTGGATTGTAGTCATGAATCCTTCTTTTAATCCAAATGAATCATTTAATACTTTAGCCATTGGAGCTAAACAGTTAGTTGTACATGAAGCACCTGAAATAACTGTGTCTTCTGCTTTTAATATTTCGTTGTTTACGTTGAATACAACTGTTGGAAGGTCGTTTCCAGCTGGAGCTGATATAACAACTTTCTTAGCACCTGCTTCGATATGAGCTGAAGCTTTTTCTTTTGAAGCGAAGAATCCAGTACATTCTAATACGATGTCTACTCCTAATTCTCCCCATGGTAATTCAGCTGGGTTAGCATTTGCAGTAACTTTGATTTCTTTTCCGTTTACTACGAAAGCTCCTTCTTTAACTTCGATTTCTCCATCGAATCTTCCTTGTGCTGAGTCATACTTGAATAAGTGAGCTAACATTTTAGCATCTGTTAAGTCATTGATTGCAACAACGTTAAATTCTGGGTTGTTGATCATTAATCTTAACGCTAATCTTCCTATTCTTCCAAATCCATTAATTGCTACATTTACCATAATGTAAATACCTCCTAAAAATAGCTTTTATAAAAAATTTTTTTATAAACAAATTAATTGTTACAACTGCTTAAAATATCTAAGATAGATCTTGCAGTAGCTTCATCGGTGATCAAAACACCATTTTCATTATTTTTTTGAGTCGCTATAATCGGCTCAACTTTATTTTTTCCACCAGCCACGACAATATGCGTGTTAATTTTTCTGGCTTCATCTATATTTATTCCAATAGCGGTTGTACTTGAAACCACTGTTGAATTTTTATCAAAATAACATCCAAATGCTTCTCCTACAGCATTGAGTTCTGTTAGTTTTTTTACACTTTCTTCAGTAAGACCTCTTTTTTTAGCCATTTCAAAAGCATCACCAACACCATATATAAATATATCAGCATTGTGTATACTATCTACTACATCTTTTATAGAGTCTTCTTCTTTTAAAGAATTTAAAACCTTTAAACTAACACTTTCTGGTACATGAAGCATCTTATAAGTTCCATTAGTTTTCTTAGCAAGTAATGCTACTAATGTATTAGCTTGTGTTTCTACATTTCTACCAAGTCCACCTCTTGCTGGAACTACTAAAACATTTGGAACATTTCTTATACTTCCAAAAGCTTCAACAACTTCCTTAACTGAAGTTCCTCCAGTTAGCGCAATAATTGAATTGGCTTTTATTATCTTTCTTAAGTAATTAGACGCTGCTTTACCAATATCTTTAAGTACTGATTGATTAACATTTATATCCCCAGGTACTACTATAACATCTTTTAAATTTAGAGCTGTCTTAATTCCTTTTTCTATTTCTGATAATCCTCTAACTTCATGAATAAATTCACTTAGTTTATCAACTATCTCTTCACCAGCACTTGTTACATTCATACCTGCTGTGTTAATTTGTATTAATCCTTGACCTTTAAGAAAACTTACTTCTGTTCTAACTACCCTTTCACTAAGTAAAAGTTCATTAGCTAAAACTCTTCTTCCTATAGGCTGATTTAAAAATATAGTCCTTAATATATTGTACCTTTTCTCGAGTACCTCTATAAGTTCAGGAACTATCTTTTTCTGTAGCTTTAATATTTCCTGCAACTTCAACACTCCTTTGGTCATAAAGCGTCCCATACTTAATGTTTTTGTCCCACAATCTTATTATAAGTTATATTAACTAATTTTTAAAGTATAAATTTTATTTTTTTTCATTTTTATCCCTAATTTAACGTTTTGTTTTATATTTAATTAAATATTTTATTTTATATTTATAATCTTTTTCTCTTGCTTGAGGACCTTATTTGCATTTCCTCTCTGTATTTTGCCACAGTTCTTCTTGATATATTCATACCATTTTCTTTTAATTTATCACTTATATTTTGATCTGAATAAGGCTTCTTTTTATCTTCTGATTCTATAATTTCTTTTATTTTATTTTTTATTTTTATAACTCCTGTATCCTCACTATTTAATGAAGAAATGCTTGTTGTAAATAAATCCTTTATTCTAACTGTTCCTCTATCAGTTAATACGTATTTATCTTTAACTGCTCTACTTATTGTTGATTCATGAACTTGCAATTCTTCTGCAATTTCTTTTAAAGTCATAGGCTTTAAAAAATTATATCCCTTTTCAAAATATTCTCTTTGTTTTATTATTATTATTTCCAAAACCCTATATAATGTACTTCTTCTTTGTTCTATACTTTTTATTAAAAATAAAGCTTTATTAAGCCTATCCTTTACATAATTTGATGCAATTTCATCATTGTTAGTTAATACATCTTTATAAGTTTTATTTATTGATAACTTAGGTACAACACTATCATTCATTATTATTATAAATTCACCATCTAATTCTCTTATAGCTGCATCTGGAATGATAAATTTCACTTCTTCCCCAGTATAAAATCCTCTTGATGGTTTTGGTTCTAACCTTTTTATTATATCTCCATATCTTTGTGCTTCTCTAGGTGATATATTTAACTTTTTAGCAATAACTCCGTATCTATTTTCAGCTATATCTTCAAGATTTTCTTCAACCATTTTTACTATAATGTCATCATCTAAAGCTAATTTATTTAATTGAATAAGTAAACACTCTTTTATATTTCTAGCTCCTATGCCGTAAGGCTCAAGATCTTGCACTATTTTTAAGACTTCTTCACCTTTTTCTTCACTTATTTTAAGTTCATTGCATATTTGCTTTAAATTACACTCTAAATATCCCCTATGATCTAAATTTTCTATTATATAATCTCCGATTTCTAGTGTATATTCATCTATATAAACTTCCATTAGTTGTTCATGTAAATATTCTTTTAGTGATTTTTTTTCAGATATAAAATTAAATGGGGATAATTCATCATTATCATAATTTCCATAACTTTGAGCTCCATAATTATCAAACTCAAAGTATTTTATCATTTCTTTATAATCATACTTGTCCATAAATTTTTCTTCACTTATTGAAGACTTTTCCTGACTTGTATCTTTTATGTCCAATATTGGATTTTCCTCAAATTCTTTATCTATGTATTCTCTTAAATCATTTACTGACATTTGAAGCATTTTTATAGACATTTGCATTTCTTGTGTCATAACTAATCTTTGCTCTTGCGTAAGATTCATAGAATACTCCATCTTCATAATATCACCCTTCTCTACACACATTTATTACTATAAAAAATTACAATCTAACTCTTCTTAATATGTAAAAATTTAATATGATTTAATATAAACTAATTTAGATGGAGTTATTCTCCATCTAAATTAACTCTAAGCAATATTCTTTTTAAATTATTATATCATATACTAATTTACTTACAAACTAAATTGTAATTGTTTTCTGACATATCTACTTATTTATATATTATTACGCTTTAAATTCTATAACTTCATATAATTTTTTTGGTATTTGTAATTCTCCATTTTTTATCATCTCTTTATATTTTTTTAAATTTTCCATAGTTTTGTTAGATACACTTTGTTCTGTTGAAGGCGCATAATCTATTATTTCTTCTTTTACTCCGTATTCTTCAAGATTATCTATGCCACTTTTAAAACTTCCCTCTTTAATTTCTTTACAAGCTTTTAATACGGATTTATCAACTTTTTTAATCATTGATGATATTATTTGGTCTTTATATTCTGGAAGTTCTATCTTTTGATCTACGTCTATACCGATAGCCAACTTTCCTCTTTCTTTAGCAGCTTTAAACACTCCCAATCCTGCTTTTCCACATGCTTGAAATAATATATCACAACCTTGATCATACAATTCTATAGCTTTCTCATATCCTTTTTTTTCATCTGAATAAGTTTGAATAAATCTAGTATTTATTCCGTCTATTAATCCTTCTGCAGCCTTTTCATTTACAGTTTTTACACCCGCTATATAACCATTGCAAAATTCTAATCCCTTCTCATCATTTAAAGCCCCTACAAACCCTACATTATTAGCTTTTGTTTCTCCTCCGGCAACTATTCCCATTAAAAATGCTCCTTCTTGATGCTTAAATAATATAGATTTAACATTAGCTTCTTCAACTTTAGAATCTATTATTGCAAAGCTTTTATCTCTTCTTTCTCTTGCAACCTTCTCTACAGCACCTTTTGTTTCCCTTCCCATACATATTACCATTGCTGTATCTCCTATTGTTTTTCTAAGTAAATTATCAATTCCCTCATTTCTTCCTTCAACTTGAGATGAAAACTCTACATATTCTGTTGCTATATCATATTTCTCCTTTGCTTCATCAGCACCCTTCTTAGCAAGGAATCCAAATGATTTATCATTAAAATCTTGAGCCATAAGGGCAACATTTATCTTTCCTCTATGCACCAACCCTGCTCCATTTTTACATCCCCCTACTAACATAATTAAATATAAACTTATCAATAATAGCAGTAATACTGAGATTTCTCTATTTTTATTTATTTTATCCATAAATTTCTCACCTCTATAAAATTTATCAATTTTATCTTTTCCTAAAAATATTTTTTAATACAAAATAAAAGAAGCATCAATTTTGATGCTTCTTTTATTTAAATATATTTTATTTATTTAATTTTTCACTTATAAAAAATAATCCACCTGCTTTATTTCCTGAATGTATTCCTACTGAACATCCAACAGGTCCTTCTATATAATCAATATTATTGCTTTCTAAATATTCTTTAAGAGGCTGAGTTATTTCATCATAATTAACATCTACTAAAAGTACTGGCATATCTTTTCTTGGAACAAGTTCTTCCATATCACTTATAATTCTCTTAACCGCTTTTTTAGGTCCTCTTACTTTACCTTTTACATCCATAACTCCATCTTTAACTTCAAGTATAAGTTTTATTCCAAGCATTCCTGTAACAACACTTACAGCTTTTGGAAGTCTTCCACCTTTAACTAAATTATCTAAAGAGTCAAAACTTAATGAACTATTTATATATGGTTTTACTTCTTCTAATTCATTTACTATTTCCTCTATTTTTAATCCACTATCTCTAAGCTTTGCTGCTTTTAAAACTAAAATACCAAGTCCAGCTGTTATTGTTTGCGAATCTACAATATATACATCATCTGTCTCTAACATTTGTTTCGCAACACATGCTGATTGATATGTTCCACTCATACCTGATGACATTAACACAGCTAAAACTTTGTAACCTTCATCAATATATTTTTTATATGTTTCCACAAATCTATTTGGAGTAATCTGACCTGTTGTTGGAAATACATCACCTTCATCTATTCTTTTGAATACCTCATCTAATGTTATTTCAACACCATCTAGATAACTTTCTTCTCCAAAATTTATAAGAACTGGTAATACCTCAATATCCAATTCACTCAAAAGCTCTTTTGGTAAATCAACGGTACTATCTGTTATAATTTTAATCTTTTCCATTCACTCAGTCCCCCTTTATTTTATTTCATATTAGGAAATCCCATCTGTCTTAATGCTTCATATGCAACAATAGCAACTGTATTTGAAAGATTTAAACTTCTAGTACTTGTCTTAATCATAGGTACTCTTAATCCTTCATGAGCATTATGAACATCTTCCGGCACTCCACAAGTTTCCCTTCCAAACATAATAAAATCCCCTTCATTAAACTTAATTTCATCATAATGTTCTCCACCATGAGTTGTTGCTAAATATATTTTTTTATCCCCATACTTTTTCATGAACTCTTCATAACTTTCATGTACCTCAAGTTGTAATTCATCCCAGTAATCAAGACCTGCTCTTTTTACTTGTTTTGAACTTATATCAAATCCTAAAGGCTTTATTAAATGTAACTTAGATCCAGTTAAAACACAAGTTCTTGCTATATTTCCAGTATTTTGTGGTATCTCTGGTTGATACATAACTATATTTAAATTCAAAAAAATCACCTTCCATAATCATATAAACAGAAAAAAGAAGATGAATTCACATTCATCTTAAGCTTTCAAAAGTTTATCTTTAAACTTATAATAAAAATAATACTACATCCATTCTCTTTAGTCAAAGAATTTAAACCTCTCTATAATATTAATATTTTAATTTAAATACTATAAAATTATTTTTTAAATAATATACTTTATTATACAATTACTAATATATTTTTTTAAATTTTCTTCAAAAAAGCTTTTAACTTCTTCTAATGTTTCCTTGTTATAAACATACTTTGTATAACCAAATTGACCATATTTTAAAGTTCTATTTTCTTTATCCATTGGAAGTTTTGATTTTGGATAAACACTTAATATTTGATTTTTAGCTCTCTCTGTATACCTATGAGTTATTACTTCTATTTCAATTTTTCTTTCTTTATCATTAAACTCATTTCCAATTCTTTTTATTAAATTCAAATATTCATCTTTATAATTATCATATAAAAATACAGGAGCTATTATAAAACCAATTTTATATCCGTCATCGTACAACTTTTTAGCTCCTTTTATTCTTTCTTCAAAGCAGTCGGTTCCTCTTTCAAATTCATTTATAATTTTATTTGTATTTAGACTAAATCTTATTGTTGTTCTTCCATTATGCTTAGCACCAATTAATGAATCTATATCTTTAAATTTAGTTACAAATCTAAATAAACTATATTCATTTGCTCCAAAAAATTCTATGGCACGTTTCATAGAACCAGTATATTCTTCAACAGGTATTGGATCTGATGTTGCAGCACCTTCAAATACAGTTATAGCAGGCTTTCTTTCTTCTATATATTTTAATGCTTTATTTAAAATCTCATCTATATTTACATATATTCTACTTGATGGTCTCTTTCCAAGCTGAGTATTTAAATAACAATATTCACACATACCACTACATCCACTTAATAATGGTAATTGATAGTGAGCAGATGGCTTACAACTTTGAAATTCAGTTATTTTTCTAACTGCTATAACTAAAGTTTTCTTCCCAGATACAAAACTCTGTATCGGTGTTTCTCCTTTTTTACCAGTAACTCTGCCACCTTTATTTATTACTATATTTTTATTTTCTTTTTTAAATTTCTCTAATAATTTTTTGCCTAAAGGATATTGTAATGATTTCTCATCAAATACTATTTTAGATGGATTAAACATAAAATCACCTCTATAATAGTATTTCTCTATCTCTTATTTAATATAAATTTTTCTAATGCTTTTCTAACTCCATCATTTATATTTGTATCTGTTATATAATTTGCTTTCTCTTTAAGCTCTGGAATTCCATTTCCCATAGCTATACCAAGTCCAGCATATTCTATCATTGATATATCATTTTCATTATCACCTATACAAATTATTTCTTCTCTTCTAATGCCATAATATTTAGCTAACATTTTTACAGCATTTCCTTTTGAAACACCTATTTTATTTATTTCTATACTTCTTCCCCCTGAACAGTAATATGTTATTCCTTGAATTTTATCTATTTCTCGTCTAAATAATTCTGTTCTTTCTTTTAAAGGTGAAAACATTATACATTTAGTTACTTTACCTTTATATGCTTTTATACTATCGTCAATATTTTTTAAATCTTTAAGAACTTTAATATTTACAGGAAAGTCTCTATTTCTTATATCTGGTAAAACTATTTTTGCAATTAAACTGCTTAAAACACTATTTGTTATTACTTCATCAATTGTATGTAAATGCAATACAACCTTGCACTTTTTAGCTGCTATAAGCAATTTTTTTATAATATCTATATCTAATTCGCTTTTAAATATAGGTTTATCTTTATATTTTTCCTTTATAACAGCTCCATTTCCAGCAATTACAAAATCTGATGCACCAATAAGATTAGAATAATATGCTGCATTATTGTAAAGCCTTCCTGTTGTAACAACTACTTTAATTCCTCTTTTACTAACCTCTTTTACAGCCATTTTATTTTCTTCTGATATAGATTTTCTCTTTCCAAGCATAGTTCCATCCATATCTATACATACCATTTTATAAATCATATATACATCTCCAATATCTTTCTATAACAAAAGCAAGTTATATATTATAACTTGCTTCATTTAATAATACATTATTTATATTTTATGAAAAACTCTTATATTTTTCCATAAAAATTTATTCAATTAAAAGTTTAATAATTTAAAAAATTAATTTTTCTTAGTACCAACTCTAACCTTTCTCGGTACCATAGCGTAACTATCCGTAGATATTAATTCTTTCTTTATGACTTTACCATTTTCATAAGTTAATTGATATCCCTTTGAAACATATCCTGTTTGCCCATTAGACTCAACAATTCTTGTTCCTTCTTTAAGATTTGGATCTTTTATTATCTCCTCTTTTGGATTTATAACATTAAGTATTTCATTTGTCATATCATAACTTCTTCCTTTTAATCCATCAACATTACCATATATTTTAAAGGTTACATTTTTGTTATGAGTTATTCCTTTTATATATATTGGAAAATCATATGGATTTTTAAACTTATAATCTAAATATCCCCATGCAACAGTTGCATCAAGACTTGGATTTGAATATCCAACTGTTAATGAGTGATTATGTCTTTCTGTTGACCTAATATTTGCTCTCATTACAGCTCTATATAAAGTAGTTGAAACTTGACATATTCCACCACCAATATCTTTTACTATTTGATTATTTATATATGCATTTCCTTCTTTATAAAGACTTTTATCTTTTTGACTAGTTTTACTATAACTAAATTCTTCTCCTGGCATTAAAACTGTTCCATCAACAAATTCTGTTACAACTTGAATATTTGTTGACCTATTAGAATCTGATGATTTATATGATGTTGTAAATTCTCCAATAACACCATCAATTTTTGAAAGATCTTTTTTAGTTATTTTTGGCTTTACTTCTTTTTTCTCTACTATTATTTTAGTTTGATTTTCTATATCACCATTTAATTCTTTTTTTAATTTATTATCCAAATCCTTTTTATCTATTCCATAACCAACTTGTTCCGGAGTTATTGAAATATCTCCATTTATAGCTATACTAGCATTTTTAGGTAATGTAGTAAATTTGTCAACTATTTTGTTTTCTAATAATTCTAGTTTTTTATTGTTATAACTAAAGTTAAGTTGAACTTCTTGTTTTAAATTATTTTTATTTTTTATTAAAGAATTTTTCTTAAAAAAACTTGAATCCTTCCCATAATTAAATGCTTCATCTACTGCCTTATCAATATCATATTTAGGTGATATTTCAGAATACTTTGCTTTATACTCTTTATCTTTTCCTTTAATATTTACTACTATATCTTTATCATCTATTTTTTTTGTATAATTATTTTTTATTACAGATTTTGCTTCTTCTTTTGTCATACCCCCAACATTTACTTCTTCAATAAATACATTTGGATAAATTTTATTATTCCATTCATTTATTATTTTATTGGCTGATACTCCATATGAAACTCCACCTATAATTGCAATTGAAGATATAACAATAGTTCCTATAATTAATTTTTTTCTCATATTATCATTTTTATTTAATTTCCCATCTTCACCTGTACCCATTATATACTCCCTTCGTTCATTTTAATTCCCTTCTAATCATTTACATTATATAACATATCATATTTATTTTTAATACTTTTTTTATTTATTAAAGAGTCTTTCAAATTTTTTTATCTTGAAAGACTCTTATTAATTTAATAATTATTATTTTATATTAATCTACCATCCAACTTATATAAAGTTCTAATTTGTGATGTTTCTCCATCATAATCAAAAGCTTCTATGGTAATATTTAAAACTCTATTATTAGGTTTATAAATTTTACTTAAAGGTATTCTAAAAGATGTATCATCTCTATCAACTGTTCCAACCCAATAATTATCTATAAATATATTATATCCTAATAAATCTATATCATTATTTCTATTCCATGACACATAAATATACTCATTATCTCTCCAAGCTTTTAAACCATTAACTTGCTTTGGTTGCATTAAAATATCTAAATTATTTGGTCCCCAATTCGCATCAAGAGGATTATTAACTCCTTGAACTTTTTGACTTTCACTAAATTGCCAAATTCTCCATCTAGTCCAACCTCCTATATTAGGTGGAACTTTTGGATTACTTGGTATATTTGTATACATAGCAATCCAAAGAGGCATATTTTTTAAAGGATATGTTCCGTCACTATATTTAAAGTCATTATAAAGCTGTATAAAAAATAATCCTGTGTAAAGCATAAGTCTTCTTCTAGTTTTTTTCTCAAATCTTTGTCTAAATCTATCAACCCAATTAATTAAAGCATCTGTACTCATTTTAGGATCTATTGGTGCTTCAACATCTAATACTGGAAATAAATCTCCGTAATTTTTATTTCCAAATCCTCTTTGAAGAGTATCAATAAAATCATCACATTGTGAATCTGCAGTTAAAAGATTATAAGAAGGCATAGCATAATGGTATGCTCCTACTGGTATAGAAAATTTTCTACTTTCTACTGCATATTCTAAAAACTTTTTATCAACTCTAAAATATCCACTACCTGATCCAGAAGCTCTTAAATATAGAAAATCAACAGTTCTTGATAATACTGTAAAATCAACACCTTGGCTATATTCATTTATATCTATTCCAAAGGTACTTTTAGGATTTTTATCTTGCATAACTCCTCCAAAAGTAAAAATACTTATTCTTTATTAAGATATTAAATTAAACAGCTTAAGGTTACATGATTAAAAAAATTACTAAAATCTTATAATTTACTTAATTCGTAGTCTTATATAAAAACTTATATCATTTCCATAACATTCTCCCCAAATTTCACCTTTATGCATTTCTACTATATTTTTTGAAATGGCTAGCCCCAAACCTGATCCACCAAGACTTGTATTTCTTGATTCTTCCATTCTATAAAATCTATCAAATAATTTATCCATCTTTTCTTTTGGAATATTTTCTCCTCTATTTTTTACAGCTATTGTTGCATATCCATCCTTTGCATAAACCCCAATTATTACAGCGCCGGGCTTATAAGAATATTTAACAGCATTAGTTAAAAGATTTTCTAAAACTCTAACCATTTTATCAGGATCTATATTTACTATTATTTTTTCATCAGCTAAAGTTTTTATTTGGTCTATACTTGAGCTCTCAAAATAAGGCTTTAATTCTTCTGAAACTTGCGCTACAAATTCACATAAGTTAACATCAACCTTATTAAGCTTTATTCCCTTATTATTATATTTTGTATACTCAAATAAATCTTCTATAAGAATTCTAAGTTTTTCAGCCTTATTATAAGCAATATCTAAGTACTCATTCATTGATTTTTCATCTGTATATCTTTTATCTTTTAATAAACCTATATATCCCATTATAGATGTTAAAGGAGTTCTTAAATCATGAGAAACATTTGTTATTAAATCTGCTTTAGTTTTCTCAGCTTCTTCTTGTGCCTCTATTCTACTACTTATTTCCTTAGCCATATTATTAACATTTATAGCTATATTTGCAATTTCATCATTACCATTTTCACTTATACTATGAGATAAATCACCATCAGCTATATTCTTAATTCCCTTTGCAATTTCATCTAAATATTTTGTTTTCTTATTAGTTAAAATTAGAAATGTTACTATAAATATTATTATAGATAAAGTTAATGCTAAATAAGAATTTGAAACAAAATAATCAACATATTCTATTCTTGCACTAGGAATTCCAGTATATATTATGTAATATTTCCCATTACCTATATCAATTGGATATATAATAGTATATTCTCTTGAATCATATTCATCTTTAGGATTTTTTGAAACATTTTTAAGTACTGTATAAATATCTATTTTTTCTTCAGATGCATTTTGATTTCTATACAAAACTTTTCCATCTATATCTGTTATATAAATTTTATCATTCCCATTAGAATAAGTATCCATTAACCTATTAAAGAAATTTTTATTATTTATTTTTACATCGCTATTTATACTTTCATGTTCTATTTTATTAACTATATCTTGAGCATTATGTTCCATATTACTATATTCATACCTAATTTCTGCTTTAGTATGAACATTTTTAAACATATCATTTAAAATTCCATAGGATATTGTTGCAATTATAAAACATAAAGCAAATATAATCATAAGCTCAAATCTAATACTTTGTTTTATTTTAGTATCAAATTTTTGAATTAATTCTTTAAGCATAATTCCTATTTTTGTTTTTTTAAAGTCTTCATATTTTCTTTTTAATTTATCCCTTTTTCTTTCTTTTGGCTCCTTCTCTTTTTTATTTTTTCTATTTATCAATTTTATATCCTACCCCCCAAACTGTTTTTAAAAATCTAGGACTTCTTGGATTTTCTTCTATCTTTTCTCTTATTTTTCTAATATGAACCATAACAGTATTATCTGATTCCATATATTCTTGATCCCATACGCTTTCATAAATATTTCTCATTGAAAATACTTTTCCGCGATTTTTAGCAAGTAAAACTAATATATCAAATTCCGTTGGAGTAAATCTTATACTCTTTTCTCCCAAAAACACTTCGTGAGTATCTAACTTTATACATAAATCATCTATAACTATCATTAATTCAGATTCTTCTTTTGGTTTATTATTAAACTTTTTATATCTTCTAAGCTGAGATTTTACTCTAGCTATTAATTCCAATGTATTAAAGGGCTTACTTAAGTAATCATCCGCTCCCATGTTAAGACCTAATATTTTATCTATATCCTCTGATTTTGCTGAAAGCATTATAATTGGTATTTCACTTTCTTCTCTTATTTTAAGGCAAGTTTCTATACCATTTAATTTTGGCATCATAACATCTAATATTACTAAATCTATTTCATTTTCCTTAAGTAAATATAATGCTTCTTCTCCATCCTGTGCCTTAATTGTTTCATATCCTTCACCCTTTAAATATATCTCAACTAAATCTCTTATCTCTTTTTCATCATCAACAATTAAAATTCTCTCTCTTCTCAAATTAATTCCTCCAAACTATTTTACTAGTATATTTAAGATTATAAATTTGACTTCTTAAATAATTAAATAACATTTCCTTAATAAATTCTTAAAAGTTTTAAGGTTAAATTAAAAGGCTAAACTATTAAAGCTTAGCCTTTTTTATTATAAAGTTTATTATCTTTTTTCTTTTAATGAAGTTTCAATTATATCATCTATTAATCCACTATATGAAATATTTATTCCAGCTGCACTTTTTGGGAATAAGCTGTTTTTAGTCATACCTGGTAAAGTATTAACTTCTAATATATATGGAACCTTATCTTCTGTTACTATCATATCAACTCTTGCATATACTGAACATTTTAATGCTCTATAAGTTAAAAGAGCCATTTTTTCAACTTCTTCATGTAAATCTTCTTCTAAATTTATTATAAACTCATCAGCTCCACCATCTTGATATTTTGATTCAAAATCAAAAAACTCTGATTTTGGTTTTATAGCAAGTACTGGATACATTTTATCATTAAATATAGGACAAGTTATTTCTTCTCCTTTTATAAACTTTTCAATCATAACTTCTGTATCCCATTTAAATCCTTCTTCTACTGCATGTAAAACTTCACTTTTATCTTTTATAATAAATGTTGCAACACTTGATCCACCGTGTGTTGGTTTTATTACTACTGGATAACCAAGTTCTTCTATTTTATCATAATCTATTTCTTCTACACTTCTTACATTTATCCAAGGTGCTGTTCTAACCCCCGCTGCTTTTAAAAGACTTTTTGTCATATCTTTATCCATACAAGCTGCGCTACTTAATGGGCCACAACCTGAGTAAGGTATATTTAAACATTGTAAAACTGATTGAACAGTTCCATCTTCACCAAATTGACCATGAAGTGCAAGTAATGCAAAATCTATTTTTTCATCTCTAACTTTATTTATTATATCTTCTTTTTTATCTATAACAATTTTACAAACATCATATTTACTAGTATCTATATTTTCTAATATTGATTCTCCACTGTTTAATGATATCTCTCTTTCTGATGAGATACCCCCCATTATAACTCCAACTTTCATAATGTACCTCCAAAAGCATATAAATTTTCAACTTATAATATTATATCACTATATTTTATAAAATGCATAAATTTAATATGAAATTTGCATTTATTTGTAGAATAGTATATTGTTATCATAGTAAAATTTTATAGGAGGATTTTCATATGAATAATAAAAATAAAGCTATTATACTTATGATAATATCAGCTCTTTCATTTGCTGTTATGAGTACATTTGTAAAGCTTGCTGGCGATTTGCCATCAATAGAAAAAAGTCTTTTTAGAAATCTTGTAAGTTGTATAGTTGCTTTTTATGTTATAAGAAAAAGCGGTGATAGTTTATTTGGTAAAAAAGAAAATAGAAAATTTCTAATTGGTAGAGCTCTTCTTGGAACTCTTGGAATTATAGCTAACTATTATGCAATAGAACATTTAATATTAGCTGATGCTAATATGTTAAATCAACTTTCACCATTTTTTGTAATAATATTTTCTAGCCTTTTCTTGAAAGAAAAAATTACAAAAAATCAATTTATAATTTTAATAACTGCATTTCTTGGAAGTTTATTTATAATAAGACCTTCCTTTAGTTTAGAAATAATTCCTGCTTTAGTTGGATTATCTTCAGCTATATTTGCTGGGGCAGCTTATACTTTTGTTAGATTTTTAGGTAATCGTGAAAAAGGTCCTACTATAGTATTCTTTTTCTCATTATTTTCAATATTATTTACATTACCTTTTGTAATCATAACATTTAAGCCTTTTAGTATAATTCAATTATTTTATTTATTAATGGCTGGAGTAGCTGCATCTGTTGCTCAATTCTCATTAACTTCAGCATACAAATATGCACCAGCAAAAGAAATTTCAATATATTCATATACACAAATAATATTTACTGCCTTTATAGGTTTTATTTTATTCGGACAAGTGCCAACTAAATTTAGTTTTATTGGTTATGCAATTGTAATTATTGCTTCAATAGCTATGTTTATATATAACAATAAATTATCTAAAAAAGCATAAAAATATAAAAAAGCTAAGGTAAATAGCCTTAGCTTTTTTTACATATATTGTTTTTTATCCTTCCATTTACAAATATGATTAAGAGGACATTCAAAACATTTTGGTCTTTGTGATGAACAGCATCTTCTTCCATGAAAGATTAAAAGATGATGCGTTAAAGACCATTCTTTCTTAGGTAATTCTTTTTGAAGTTGCTTTTCTACTTCTAAAACATTTTCTGAATTAGCTAATCCTAGTCTATTAGAAACTCTAAATACATGTGTATCAACAGCTATAGATGGAATATTAAATGCATTTGATAAAACCACATTTGCAGTCTTTCTTCCAGCTCCAGCAAGTGATGTTATTCCTTCCATTGTATTTGGAACTTCACCATTAAAATTTTCTTTAAGTTGTCTTGCCATAAGAACTAAGTTTTTTGCTTTATTTCTATATAAACCAATTTGTTTTATTCTTTTTTCAAGATCTTCATTAGTTAAAGTTAAAAATGAATCTAAATCTCCATAATCTCTAAAAAGACTTTCTGTTACTTCATTAACTTTTTTATCAGTAGTTTGAGCTGATAAAATAGTTGCTACTAATAATTGAAAAGGTGTTTTATAATTTAATTCACATTTTGCATCTGGATAAGTTTCTTTTAATATATCAAGTATTTCTTTTGTTCTCTTCTTCATAATTCACACCCCATTTTTTCTTTTAAATAAACTCGCCCTAAAAATATTAGAGCGAGTCTTAAAATATTATTTATATACACCTCTATAACTTTCTGGCAATTCTTTAGCTATAGATTTCATTAAAAATTCCATACATCTATCATCATATTCATGCTTTGTTTCTTCTTTTTCTTTTTTAGGTAAAGTTACTGGATCACCAAAATTTAAATATACATCAGCATCTTGCCAAACCTCTCCACCCATATCTCCATCTTTGCATATAGGTAAAAGTTTTTCTGTTCCTGACATACCTATTGGAATAACAGTTACATTTTTTACCTTAGCAAGAAGTAGTATTCCTTTTTTCCCCTCAATCATAGCACCTGTTCTACTTCTTGTTCCTTCAGGGAATATTAAAAGATTTTCTCCACCTCTTAATACTTTAACCATTTTTGTCATAGCTTCCTTATCAGCTGTGTTTGGTTTTATTGGAATATTTTTAACCATTTTTATACCTATATTAGTTATAGGATCTCCTGATAACTTAACTCCAGCTACAAAATATGGGTCAAAATCTTCTTTTAAAATTTTATTTAAAAGTAATCCATCAGAATTACTCAAGTGATTACATATAAAGACTATAGGGCCTTTTATATCTTTTATTTTCTCATATCCACTGATATGTAAATTTGCATGTTTTTTTATGTACCCGTCAGTAATTTTCTTTCCAACGTACACCACTAAGCTTTCTGGTAACATTCCTATAATCTTCGCCATAAATGGTGATAACATAAAATCCCCACCCACTTCCTATAATATTAATCAATCTATATTATATTCTAGATGCTTATAAAAGTCTATCTATATAATTATTTATATAAGGAGATTCACTTTTTATATTATCTATACTTTCTTTTTTAAATTTAAACTTTCTTATTATAGCATTTCTTATTAAAATATTTTTTCCTCTCCATCCACAAGATGTAGTTTTATAAGATTCTTTAAATATTTTATTGTTTAAATTTATTATAAGATCCTCATTATCATTTTTCATAAATTCTTTTACTTTAAAACTTTCTATATTTGAGAACTCTATATGTTCATTATATGGACATTTTAATTGACAGCTATCACAACCAAATATTCTTCCATTTAATAAATTCAATTCATTATCATTTAAGTCCTTCTTTTGAGTTAAATATGAAACACAAATATTAGTATTTTTTCTAAATTTATTAATAGCTTTAGTTGGACATTCCTTAAAGCAAATAGTACAATCACCACATTTTTTATATTCCATAGATTCTTGTAATGTAATTTTATCCTCTTCAAATATTTCCAAATCAGTTATTATTTCTCCTAAAAAAACATAAGAACCATATTTTTCTGTTATTATCATATTATTTTTGCCAATAAAGCCTATACCTGCTAAACTTGCAATATATCTCTCAGGAAGAGAGTTACTATCTACTAACGCTATGCTATTTCCACCTAAACTATTAATAAATCCACATATTTTTTCTAAGTATTCATGTAAAACTTTATGATAATCTTCTCCTTTTGTATAAATAGAAAAACCATTATTTTCAAAGTTTTCTAAATTAGCATAAGGGAAAGCTATTGATATAATAGTCTTCCCCTCTTCCATATATATATTAGGATTTATTCTTTTTTCTATATCCTCTTCTTCAAATTCATTTTGAAGATTTAAATCCTGTCTTTCTTTTAAGAAGCCTTTTAGTTCTTCAAATTTTCTGCACTTTATAAATCCAACTAAATCTAAATTTAGACTGCTGCAAAATTTTAAAATTTCATTTTTTATATCCATTTTCAAACACACTTTCTAAAACCTATATTTAAATTATCATTTCATTATATATATCTTTATATTTTCCTTCAACATCTTTAATAGTTATAATTTTAGAATTTACTTTTTTAACTACCTTTGCTGGTATTCCAACTGCTGTTTTATCATCTTCTATATCTTTTAAAACAACTGAGTTAGCTCCTATTTTAACATTATCTCCAATATTTATAGGTCCTAAAACTTTAGCACCACTCCCTATTATAACATTATTCCCAATAGTAGGATGTCTCTTTCCTTTATGCTTACCTGTTCCACCTAATGTTACTCCATGATATATAGTAACGTTATCACCAACTTCTGCTGTTTCTCCAATTACTACTCCCATTCCATGATCTATGAATAAACCTTTTCCTATAGTAGCACCAGGATGAATTTCAATTCCAGTAAAAAACCTACTTATTTGAGATACTAATCTAGCTAAAAAAAATAATTTATGCTTATATAATTTATTTGATATTCTATATGCAATTAATGCATGAACAGATGGATACAATAATAATACTTCTATTTTACCTCTTGCTGCTGGGTCTTCTTTTAATATTCTTTCCAAATCATAATTTAAATTTTTAAACATAACAGCAGTTCCTCCTTTAGATTTTAAAATTTTCTAATAAAGTCCCATTGATAAATATTTTTCTCCACCGTCTGGCGCTATCGCTAAAACTTTTTTACCTTTACCTAATCTTTTTGCTATCTTTTTAGCTGCAGCTATAGTACTTCCAGAAGATATTCCAACTAATACTCCCTCTTCTTTTGCAAATTCTCTAGCAGCTTCAAATGCTTCTTCATCTGTTATTGAAATTATTTCATCAACATATTTACTTTCATATATTGCAGGAATAAATCCAGCTCCTATCCCTTGTATTTTATGCGGCCCTGGTTTTCCTCCACTTAATACTTTAGAATTTTCTGGCTCAACTGCTACAGTTTTTAATTCTTTTATTTCTTCTTTTAATTTTTTTGATATACCTGTAACTGTTCCTCCTGTTCCAACACTTGCAATAAAAACATCTAAATCCTTTATATCGTTTAATATTTCAATAGCTGTAGTTTCATAATGTTTCTCTTTATTAGCGCTATTCTCAAATTGTTGTGGCATAAAATATCCATCTTTATTTGAAAGTTCTGTTGCTTTTTCTATTGCTCCTTTCATACCTTTGCTTCCATCTGTTAATATAAGTTCAGCTCCATAAGCTCTTATTAAAGCTCTTCTCTCTTCACTCATAGTATCTGGCATAACTATAATTACTTTATATCCTTTAAGTCTTCCTATCATTGCAAGAGCTATTCCTGTATTTCCACTTGTTGGCTCTACAATAACATCACCTTTTTTTAATAAACCATCTCTTTCTGCCTTTTCTATCATTCCAAGAGCAGCTCTATCTTTTACACTTCCACCTACATTAAATTTTTCAAGTTTTACGTATATGTCTGCACTATTTTCGTCTATACTATTCATTTTTAATATTGGTGTACTTCCTATCATTTCTAAACTATTTTTGTAAATCATATTAATACCTCCCAAAAACTTTTAATTTTATGTATAAAAAAAACTCCCTCTCTAAATATAGAGACGAAGTAACTTCCGCGGTTCCACTCTAATTGAATTAAAATAATTCCCCTTAAAAATTCAAGTACATAAAAATACTTTATCGCTATAACGGGCGAATCCGGAAAATCTTACTAAACTTTCAGATTACAACTCCAAAGGGCACTTCATATAAATTCTTGATAAAAAGCTCTCAGCAACACTTTTCTCTCTGTAATCTTCCTTTATACTACTTTCCTTTTTCACAGTTTTTAATTCAGAGTATTTTGATATGTTTTATAATATTATTATATTCTCTTTTATTTTATTGTCAACAACTTTTATAAAATTTTAAATTAAATTAAAAAGTGTAGTAATATTGTTTAAATAAAAATTTAAACAATATTACTACACATATATTCTAATACTTTTCTTTTGGTTTTCTATTCTTCTTTTTCCATAATGGATATAAATACTCATCTACTATATCATGAATTATAACTATACCAATAAGTTTTTCATCCTCATCAATTACCGGAACAGATAAAAGGTCATATTTATTCGCTATTTCTACAGCTTCATCAATATAATCTTCATGTTTTAAATAATTGATATTTGTCTCCATTATTTCACTTAATTTATTACTTCCATCACTTAATATTAATTCTCTTAAAGAAACTGATCCTTGTAATTTATCCTCATTATCAGTTATATAAATATAATACATAACTTCTTCGTCAGGTTGCATCTCTTTTAATATATCAACTGTTTCTTTAACAGTTATATCTAAATTTAAAGATATAAAGTCTTTAGCCATTATACTACCAACAGTTTCATCTTCATATTCTAAAAGTTCTTTTACTTCTTCAGCATCCTCTTTTTCAAGATTTACTAATATTTTTTCTCTTTCTTCTTCATCTAGTTCATCTAAAAGGTCTGCTATTTCATCACTTGGCATATTTTCTAAAAGTTCAGCTGCTTTACTTTCTGATAATTCCTTAATAATTTTCCCCTTATATTCCTGATCTAATTCTTCTAATGTATTTGCAGCTAAATCATCATCAAGTGATTCAAATACTTGTTTTCTTGATTTAGTATCTAGTTCTTCTAATATATCAGCAAGGTCTGCTGGATGTAGTTTAGAAAGCTTCTTATATGGTACTTGTAACTTTAAATTATTATTTATCATTTCTAATGATTCAACATCATCCCACATTAAAACTGTTTCTTCAAAACTTTTTCCAAGTAATTTATATATTGGCTTAACTAAAAAGCTTATCCCCATTCTCTTGTATCTAACAAGCGGTCCAGTTTCAACAGCTACTACTCTATATTCTCCTGCAATTTTAGCTATTCTTAAATCATCAACTCTAACTACCTTTTTTCCATTTATATCAACAATCTTTTTATCTAAAAGATGTCTTGATAAAAGGTAACTATAAGTTCTTGGCAAGATTTCTTTACTTCCCTTTGTATCTATTATTACTTTTCCATCAGCCTTATAAAAATTTATATCTCTAAATTCATAGTGATATATAGAACCATCTCTCTTTACTTTATAACCAATTATTTTTGGATATCCTTCTTCTGTTGTTACATATACATCCTTTAATACTCCCATAGTATCATTAAATTCATCATATATTTTTTTACCTAATATATCTGTATAAGAAAATACTGTCATTTGCTTCATTATAGCTCTCCTCCTTATTGCCTATAAGGGAAACCTTTAAACTATTAAATCATGACAGTACAAAAAGTTTGTAAATTAAATAGAAGTCTCCCTTAAGACATTATTGAGTTTTGGGTTGTCATTTAAATTGGGTCCAACCTCCATTTATTAATTCACCATCCTTTTTATTAAAATTTATAAAAATAAAAAATGGCTTTGTTATACCACAAAACCGCCTAAAGTTTTAAATAATAATTTTATATTATAAACTTATTCTATACTTACATTATATTATATTAAGATTAAAAGGCAACTACTTTTATAACATTTATTATTATTTAAACGTTTTTACACAACTATTTAAGCTAATTAATATTAAAGATTCGCCAAATATAGAATATGGAATAGGATTTATTCCTATCATTATAAATATAATATCTATTAATATAAAGACTATTATTATCATTAATTCAATTAATTTATCTTTTAAAACATTTTTCTTATTTAAGAATAAGGTTCCCAAAATAAGTAATGATACTAAAATTATAATAAATGATAAATTTATATATATATTATTATTTAACTTTATCATATATCCAAACATATTATTTAGTATTATTTTTCCTTGACTAAATTTAATAAATATTACATATAAACATATACATATTAAACTTAATAAATATATTTTATTAAATGAAAAATTATCTATTCTAAAATAAACATAATAAATGCAAATTATAACTAATGGAACTATTAAATAATCTAAATATACTATTCCCTTCAAATTATATGCTAAAGATGAGTCTTTTACTATACTCATAAATAATATAGATAAATTTCTAATAAATATTCCAATCATACAAGGTATAAAAAATATTTTTATTTTTATAGGTGAATTTTTATAAAATTTATTTATTGCTATTAAAAATAAAAAAAGTATAAGTAAAATCTGTACATAATATATAATACTTATCATATTAAACACTCCTAAATACAAACTATGTTACTTATACTTATTAAATATTATTTTATTTTATTCCTTTAATCCTAAAACTTGTATTCCACCCTTTATACATTTTATATCAAGAGGGAAGTCAGGACCCTTTTCTCCATCTATATCAGTTACTATATCTTCATCACATTCTACTATAACTTCATCAGTTTTAAAGTGAATTACTTTATCCGATTCTAAATGATCTCCTCTTAATACTTTTAAAAAAAGAGGTAATAATTCTATAACAGGAACTGCTTTAAATAAAATTAAATCTAACTTTCCATCTTGTATATCAGCTTTAGTAGCTAAATTAAGATTTCCAGCTGTTCTACCATTAAAGACTAATAACAAATACATTTCCCCATTATAATTAACTTCTTTTGATTTTAAAGTTACATTTAATTTTCTAAAATTAGGTAACTCCTCAATTCCTTTTATATAGTAAGCAAGCTTTCCAATAGCATTTTTAAGATGTACATCAGTCTTCTGTGATACATCTGTAAAAAGTCCCGTACTTGCAACATTTATAAAATATTTATTATTTATTTTACCTATATCAACTTTTTGAGGTATTGAAGTAAGAATTCTAACACAAGCATCTTTTACAACTTGAGGCATATCAATAAATTTACCAAAGTCATTTGCAGTACCAACAGGAAGTATAGCTATAGGTATATTAACACCTTTTTTCATCATAGCATTTAAAACTGAATCTACAGTTCCATCTCCTCCAGCTATTAGTATATGTGCATAATTATTATCAATACAATCTAAAGCTTCACTTATATCTCTTCCTCGTTCTATTCTATAAGGAATTATTGTGTAACCATATTCTTGATATATTTTTATTATATTATCTAATTCATTTATTATTGCGTTCTCTCCAGAGTAAGGATTATAAATGAAACGTACCCTTTTCATTATTATTCCCCCTTTAGTCAAAGTTAACTAATATTATACATTTTTAAGAAAATATTGTCTACTTATATTTAACTTAAATACAATTAATAATTATTTCTAAAGTCTATCTAAAGATTTTATTAAAATTTAATTTTTTCTTATATTTAAGTAATTTGTATGCTATAATTACTAACTGTAAGTTATTTATGATTTTTAGGAGTGGTTATATGAAAAAAAGTTGTATTCCTAACGTATTTACTTTTATAAATTTATCATGTGGAGTTCTTTCTCTACTTTCAACATTTGAAGGCAAATACGTTCAAGCATCAATATTAGTGTTGCTTGCAGGATTAGTAGATAGGTATGACGGAAGAGTTGCTAGATACTTAAATGTGTCAAGTGAACTTGGAAAAGAATTAGACTCATTAGCAGACCTTGTATCATTTGGAGTTGCTCCTTCTATTTTAATCTATACTTTATTTAATTTTAAATATCTAGGACCATTTGGAATAATAGGTTATGCTATTCTTTTAGCATTCCCAATCTGTGGTGCATTTAGATTAGCTAGATACAACGCATCTACATTTACTGGTGTATTTACTGGAGTTCCTATTACAATAGTAGGTTGTTTTATGTCATTATTCGCAATTATATCATTTTATATCAAAATAGAAAATATAAACGTATTTATTCCAGTAATACTTATGATTTTAGGATCTTATTTAATGGTAAGCACATTAAAACTTAAGAAATTATAGTATTTTAATATCTCAGATATTTTTAAGTATCTGGGATATTTTTTATTCATCTTCATCTCTTATTGTATTTGCTGTATCATTAAATAAATTTAGCTCTGTATCTATTTCTGTCTGTATTATGCTCTTTATTCCGTTTTTTGCTTTTCCATTTGTATAACTATCAAATACAACATCATTTTTTATCTTACTATATTTTAAATAATTGTGTTGATGCTTATTTATAACATCCATTATTTCATCAATCTTCTCTCCAACTGCATCAACCCTATTAATTGCACTTTTAACTTCCTTATCTTTTCTTCCATATATATTATTAAGTTCTGCCGCACCAGCAACTAATAACCTATATGAATCAACATAGGACTTTAATAAATCAGATAATCTTCTAAGTTCTTCATATTGTACATCCATTGCTTTTTTTGGCATAAAGTACTCCTTCAAAATAGTTCTATATTTTTATATTATTTTTTTTTAAAATTTTTATTCCATTAATTTAAATACAAATTATTATACAAATTAATTTTATATAAAATAAAAATAGGGCTGCTAAAAACAGCCCATATATTACTTATTTAAAGTAATTTCATCTGAAAATTCTACATCAGTGTTTATCCATTTTAAAAAATCATCTTGTAATTTTTTATTATTTTTCATTTCTGTTTCACAGCTTATTTTATCTTTATATTTTAAGCATCCATTTGCATCTTTATTTCTATAATCAAATTCAATATCATTAAAATCTTCTAATTCATCATTTAATACATCTACTTTAAAAAAGAATTCATTTCCATCAGGATATCTACAATACATAAAGCTTCCTCCTATTTATTTACCTTACAATAAGGCTTAAAATATGCTCTCTCATATTTACATAATGGACAAACAGCAGGCGCTTCAGTTCCTTCATGTATATAGCCACAATTCATACACTGCCAATAAGTGATTTCATCAGACTTAAACATTTTACCTGTCCTTATTCTTTCACAAAGAGCTAAAAACCTTTCTTTATGTTTTTCTTCAACTTCTCTAAGCTCTCTATAAAACTCAGCAATTTCTTCAAAACCTTCTTCTTCTGCTATTTTTTCAAATTCTTTATAAATATTTTTATCCTCTTCATTTTCAAAATAAGCCGCATCTATTAAATTATCTTCTGTTGAACCAATTTTGCTTAAATATTTTTCAAAAACCTCTCTTGAATGAGCATATTCATTTCCTGCAGTTTCATCAAATATTTCTGCAACCCATCTAAATCCTTCTTCTCTAGCTTTTTCTGCATATAAATTATATTTACCTCTAGCTCTTGATTCTCCAGAAAAAGTTTTATAAAGATTTTTTTCTGTTTTACTTCCCTTTAACTTCACGGTAAACTCCTAATAATATTATTTTCTATTTATTTTATTCTTATCTTTTAAATTTGTTCCCTTCTGATATGGCTACCTTGCCATTCTCACATATAAGAATAAACTCTTCTCCATTTCTATCTTTAGTATTAAGTCTTACTCTATATCCCCAAAGCTTTCCTAAATACCTTAATGTTTCTTTAGCATAAGATAATTCTAGTTCTCTGCCGTCAAAAACATGTTCTAAAGTTAAAGTATAATCTCTCTTATTCAAGTCTATAACCCTAATATGAGGTATACTTCCTATTCCAGAAGAAAATGCTAAATTATCTCTTATACTTTCCCATCCTATATCATCTGCAACTTCTTCAACAACAAAATCAAAACTCCTTCTTCCATATTGAAAAAGATTAAGCTCCTCACATAATTCCTTTGTAAGATATCTTCTTATAAAAGAAGCATCTCTTTCAAGAGCTCTAACTTCAAATACCTTTTCTCTTCCATATCTTTTTTCTAAATCCATAAATATTTTAAAACCTATATAATAAGGATTTAATCCACCAGGTATTGGAGATACTACATCATTATGCCTTTTTAAAAACTCAAGATATAAATCTTCTGATAATCCTAAATTTTTTAATATATTATAATGACAAAAACATGCAAAGCCTTCATTCATAGTTTTAGTTTCTATTTGTGGTAAGAAGTATTCTGTTTCTCTTTTCACTATTCTTAAAATATTTTTTTCCCACTCCTCAAGTTTTCCATATTCTATTATAAAGCCAACTACATCATCTCTTGGCTCTAATGGAATCTTATCAACTTCTGGTTCTTCAATTTTAATATCACTATCAAGAAAATCTCTATTTACTATTTTATCTTTATAATCCTTTATTCTTCTATCTCTTATTTCACTATCACTTAATTCTTTTACACCTATAGATCTTTTTATGCTATATTTTACAGCATGAGCTGCATCTAATATTTTTTCTACTTTATCATATCCTATATTAGGATTATTTATATATCCTCTAATTATATCAGCATCTAATTTAAACATTTCTAATGCTCTATCAGCATTTGTTCCTTCTTTAAATAATCTATTATTTTTAAAAAAGTCATTATGTCCATAAACATGTGCCATAGTTAATATTTGAAGTAATAAAGTATTATCTTTCATAAGATAAGCAAGACAAGGATTTGAATTTATCACCATTTCATAAGGTAAACCAGTAAGATTTAATGAATATAAAGTTTTATTTTTCTCGTAAGCTTTTCCATAACTCCAGTGTGGATATTTAGAAGGCATACCAATATATGCTTCATATCCTATCATTTCATTAAAACCTATTACTTCAAACTCTTGAGGATAGTAGTCTAATCCTAAAGCTTTAGCTTCTTTTTCTATTTTCTCATTCCACATTTCTAAATCTTTTAAATTATATTCCAAGAAAATCTACTCCTCCCCCATCTCCTTACTTAGCATTTGTCTAAGTGCTTCCCATAAATCCTTTTTCTCTTTTACTATAACTGTAACAAAATTATCTTCTTTTATTTCTTTATTAAATCTATAATACATAGTTGTTGAATAGGTTGATGGTAAAAGTTCTGCATATCCAAACATATTACTAATACTACAAAGCTCTTTTACAGCTTCCATAGCATTTTCATTATCTTCAGTCCAGTTATCTCCATCACTTGCGTAAACAGGATAAATGTTCCACATCTCTTTAGGATATTTCTCTTTTATAACATCTAAAGCTAAATTAAGTCCACTTGATATATAAGTTCCACCTGATTCTGCTTTATGGAAAAACTCATATTCATTAACTCTTTTAGCAACTGTAGTATGTGATATAAACTCAAATGCTAAATTATTATATTTTCTCCTTAAAAATCTAGATAATACAAAGAAAAATGACCTTGCTAAATATTTTTTTGTACTATCCATTGAACCAGATACATCCATTATAAACACCATAACAGCATTGCTTTCTCTCTTTGGCTTTTGTTTAACTCTGTAATACCTTAAATCATCTTCTCTAAATGGAAATCTTCCAATATCAACTGGTTCATTATTATTCCTTAATTCTTTAATAGCTCTTTTTTTCCCCTGCTTTCTAGCTATTTTAGACATTACAGTTTTCTTTTTTGCAAGTCTAGGTCTTATACCATATCTTTGATAACCACTTCTTCTACCTGCACTTTCACTTATTATTTCTGAATATTTCTTCTTATCTAAATTAGGAAGATTTAAATCTTCTGCTATATAATCTAATAATTCATCTAAAGTAACTTCTGTTTCATATATATCATCACCTTCTGAATTACCAGCACCTTTATTGCCTTGACCTTTACCTGGTCTTCCTTGACCTATTTTATCTCCACGCTTTTCTTCACCAGTACCAGTTGCAACACCTTTTGAATTTTTACCATAAACAAACTGATATTCTTTAATTCCTCTTATAGGAATTTTAAATTTTTTATTTTTACTTTCTCCAATAATGCTTTCTTCAGATAAAATATCACCTAAATTCTCTTTAATGGATTTTTCTACTAATTGCCTATGCCTTCTTCTATCTTCAATAGATCTATCATGGTCTATTGGATTTATAGTATTATCTCTAAATATAGCCATAATTTTTATCTAATCTTTCCATAAATTATTAGCAGCATATTTTAAGATTACATCACAGCAATGTAGACAGTAACCATTTTTTTGCATTTCTTCTACCATAGCATTATATTTTTCAGTTTGCTCTTTATCTCTTACTCTTGATTTTGTTATTATTCTTGAAAGATCCTTGACTGATGCCATAAGTTTCTTTTCTATAGCCTCTTTAATTGGCTCATAAGATGTATATTCCATCTTTCCACCATTTCTAACTAAATAGAACATATATGATGTTACATCAGCTCTAAATCCTTTAGCTGATGATTCAGATACTCCTATTTGTTCTTCTATACTTCTCATAAATTCTTCATCTGGATTTAATTCTTCTCCAGTTGATAAATCTTTTATTTTACTCTTATTTACAAATGCTTCTGCATTATCTATATAATTATTAAAAAGGCTTTCTGCTTGTTCTCTAAATGAATGTATAAACGCCTTTGTAATTTCTTTTTCTAAAATTTTATTGTATTCTTTTCTAATTGTGTCTTGAATAAATCCTAAATATTTTTTCTTGTCATCAGATCCAATATCCATTTCTTTAACTGATTTAATTATGCTTTCCATTATACTAAGTGGATTTATACAATTATGCTCTGAGTTTGAAAGAGCATTATCTATTGCTTTAATTATAAATCTTGTTGAAATTCCCTTCATTCCTTCATAAGAACCTGCTTCTTCTCTAAGTTCTCCTATATCAATTCTTTTAGTTGATCCTTTTTCAACTATTTCTTCACCATTATATATTTTAAGTTTAGTTATAGGATCTACTTTATTTGAACCTGTAAGTCTTGAAAGAATCGCAAACATAGCAGCTATTTCAATTGTATGAGGTGCTATATGAGCATTAAAACTACTCTTTCCTAAAATCTTTTTATAAATTTTAACTTCCTCATCAAGTTCTAAACAATACGGAACTTCTATTTTTACTATTCTATCTAATATAGCTTCATTTGTATGGTCTGCTTTAAACTTGTTCCATTCAGCTTCATTTGAATGAGCTACAATTACCCCATCAAAGTAAATCATTGAACCTTTACCAGGTGAAGGAACTGATTTTTCCTGAGTAGCAGTAATTATTGTGTGAAGATATTCAACATCATTTTTAAATACTTCTATAAATTCAACCATTCCTCTATTACCAACATTAAAAGCACCATTTAATGAGAAAATTCTTGGATCATCTTCTGGATACATGTCCATTTTAGAAATATCAATTGAACCTGTTAAAATTGAAGTATCTTGGTTATTAGGATCAACTGGTGGAACTACACCGATTCCTTTTCTTGACCTTATAGAGAAATTTTTTCTCTCTATAAGCATATCTTCATATTTACCTCCATACTCATGTGTAAGTCTATATTTACATACTGGACATAAATCTCCTTCTATTTTCACACCAAGTAATTCTTCAAACTCTGGTCTTAAATGATTAGGAATTAAATGCAGAGGTTCCTCATGCATTGGACATCCCTTTATACTATAAATAGGCTCACAATGTTCAAGAGCTTTTTTTAATGATTCAACTAAAGATGATTTACCAGCTCCAACAGGACCTACTAAATATAGAACTTGTCTTGATTCTTCACCTCTCATTGCAGCTGAATGAAAGTAATTAACAAGTTTCATTAAAACTTTATCAATTCCAAAAAAGTCATCTTTAAAAAATCCATATTTTCTTATTACTTCATTTCCATAAATTCTTTTTACTTTATAATTATCTTCTCCCTTTAAAACTTCTACTCCATCTTTTAAAATAATGTCATAAAGCCTTTTATGAGATAACTTTGCAATTTCTGGATTCTTCTTAACTATTTCTAAATAATCAAGAAATGTACCATTAAATTTTTCTTTTTCTCGGCTTTCTCTATCACTTTTAATAAACTCTTTAAAATCCATATAGCGTCCCCTCCCTTTGTTAAAATATATTCATTAAGTAATATAATCTATACCAAAAATAATTAGAATTTATAACTTTTAACAATACCCATCTATTTACATTCTAAAAATTCTCATATATAATTTAAATATATTTTAATAAAATTAAATAAAATCAAAAACTTTGATTAGAAAAATATGGTCTATTTAACTTATACAGAGAATTGTCTTTTTAGCTGAGAGAGACTTTAAAGTAATTTACCAATACAAAGTGCCTCTATGAGTTCTTTAATTGAAATTTATTTAAAGTAGATTAAAGCGTGAACGCACGTTATAGCGTTATATAATTTTGAGTTATATGTTTTTACATATAAACAGAGTGGGACCGTGGAAGCTATTACTTCTGCCTCTGTATTTTGGAGGCAGAAGTTTTTTTATGCTTATAAAAAATTTATAAAAAGGGGGAATTTTTTTGAAAAAATTATTTAACAATTTAATTTTTAAGCTTCTTTTAGGAGTTGTCATAGGTATTATAATTGGTAATATCGCCTCTACTTCAGTAATTGGTGTAATAGTTACCATAAAATATATACTAGGACAAATTATATTTTTCTCAGTTCCATTAATAATTTTAGGATTTATTACTCCATCTATTGCAAAACTTAGAGAAAATGCAGGTAAACTTGTAATGTATACAGTTCTTATTGCTTACCTTTCATCAGTGTTTGCAGCACTTTTATCTATGATTGCTGGATATAATTTAATTCCTAAGCTTTCAATAGCTTCAAATGCATCTGGTCTAAAAAAACTTCCAGATTTATTATTTAAGCTAGATATACCACCTATTATGAGTGTTATGAGCGCCTTAGCTTTAGCATTACTTTTAGGATTAGCTACTGGTTGGACAAAATCAGATTTATTTGAAAAACTATTAGATCAATTTCAAAATATTATATTAAGCATTGTAAATAAAGTAATTATACCAATACTTCCATTTTTTATAGCAACAAATTTTGCTGCTTTAACATATGAAGGTGGAATAAAAACTCAATTACCAATTTTCTTTGTTGTAATTTTAATAGTTTTATTTGGACACTTTATTTGGCTTTCTGTTTTATACATAATAGGAGGAATTATTTCAAAAGAAAATCCTTGGGAAGTTGTTAAATATTATGGACCTGCATATCTTACAGCTGTTGGTACTATGTCCAGTGCAGCTACATTACCAGTGGCCTTAGAGTGTGCTAGAAAATCAAAATCACTTAGAGAAGATATAGTTGATTTCGCAATACCACTTTGCTCTAATATACATTTATGTGGTTCTGTTCTTACTGAAGTTTTCTTTTTAATGACAGTATCACAAATATTATATGGAAAACTTCCTAGTCTTCCAACAATGATATTATTTATATTTTTACTTGGAATTTTTGCAATAGGTGCACCTGGTGTTCCAGGAGGAACTGTTATGGCATCATTAGGATTAATTATAAGTATATTAGCTTTTGATGAGGCTGGAACTGCTCTTATTTTGACTATATTTGCACTTCAAGATAGTTTTGGAACAGCTTGTAATGTTACAGGAGATGGGGCAATTGCTCTTATGCTTACAGGTATCGCTAAAAAGAAAAATTTATAATTTTAAAACTTTAAAGTATAAATTTATTTAAATTATATTTAAATAAAAATAAACTAATAGAATATTATATAGATATAGGATAATTCGTATAAATTATTATAAATCCTATATCTATTTTTAATTTCTATCAGTTTACTTTTTTAAAAGTTATTAAAATTTTTTTACTTTATATTTATTGTATTTTCAAAATAATATAACCATAAATATAATCTCTATGTCATACTTTTTATTAAATTTATTATTTCTTCTCCATATTTTAAAAGTTTTTTTTCACCCATACCTCTAACTTTCATAAGTTCATCTTTATCTTCTGGCTTTTTATTTGCAAGCTCTATAAGGGTAGAATCTGAAAATATTATATAAGGTCTAATATTCTCTTTTACTGCTTTAATTCTTCTCCATGATTTTAAAGCATTATATAGTTCTTTATTTAATATCTTTTCACTATCTTTTTCTATTTTCATAAAAACTTTTTCTTCTGACTTTAATACTTTAATTGATTTATTATTTAATATAAGCATAGAATATGTTCCTGGCTTTAAATTTACATATCCAAATTGTATTAAACCTTTTATTATTTCTCTTATAAATTTATTGCTATATTCTTTCATAAGTCCAAAAGTTGTAATACTATCTAATTTATTTTGTATTATTTTTGGTCCCTTTATTCCCCTTAATATATCAACTAAAACAGATATTCCAAATTTTTCTCTTGTTCTAAATATAGTTGATAAAATAATTTGACTTTCTCTTGTAAAATCCTGAATTTCATCACTATTTATGCAATTTGTGCAATTGTTACAAAAATTGGTAATATATTTATTATCAAAATACTTTAGTATAAATTCTCTATAACATCCCTCATATTCAGCATAATTAACTATAGATTGTAGTTTTCTAAGTGCTACTTCACGTCTATCAATTACACTACTTTTATTTATTAGAAACTCAACTCGCCTTATATCTTCTCTTGAATAAAAAAGATAGCAATCACATTCTTCTCCATCTCTTCCCCCTCTTCCAATCTCTTGATAATAGCTTTCTAAATTTTTAGGCAATGTTACATGAACTATATATCTTACATTGGATTTATCAATTCCCATTCCAAAAGCATTAGTTGCAATCATTACTAACTTTCTTTCATACAGAAAATCTTCTTGTGACTCATGCTTTAATTCATCAGACATTCCTGCATGATATTTTAAAACACTATATCCTAAATCTTTAAGATTTTCATATATAATTTCCACTTCTTTTCTTGAATTACAATATACTATTCCTGATTCATCTTCATGACTCTTTATTATACTTTTAAGTTCTTCTTCTTTATAAGCTTCCTTAAGTATATGTATATTTAAATTACTTCTATTTATATCTCCTAAGTATATGTAAGGTTTTTTTAATCCTAAAAGCCTTATTGAATCTTTTCTAACTTCATCTGTTGCTGTAGCTGTAAATGCAGAAACAACTGGTTTACTTTTTAAATTATCACAAAATTTATTTATATATCTATAACTCCGTCTAAAATCATGTCCCCATTCTGAAACACAATGTGCTTCATCTATAGCAACTTGAGATATATTTAAATCATTCATCATATTTTTAAAATAATTTGACTCTAGTCTTTCTGGAGATATATATATAATCTTATAAAGACCTAATGAACAATCTTTAAGTATCTCTTTTATTTCATCATTGTTTAATGTGCTATTTATATAAACTCCATTTATGCCTATTTCTTTTAAATTATCCACTTGATCTTTCATAAGTGAAATTAAAGGGGATATTACAATAGTAATTCCTTCAAATAATATTGCTGGAATCTGATAACATATAGATTTACCACCACCTGTTGGCATAAGACAAAAAACATCTCTCTTATTTAATATAGTATTTATTATTTCAAGTTGTCCTTCTCTAAATGTTTTATATCCATAGAACTTATATAAAGCATGATAAACCTTCTCTAAATTATTCATTTTAGTCTATCCTCCTCATATATTTCATATAATTAGTTATACCATCTTACTTTAACAAATTCCACTTAAATATAATATTATTTTTACAAATTTAGTTAATTAAATTAACCATATGATAACATTTACATGATATAATATATATATAAATAAAAAATATTTCTCGTACTAAAAGGAGGAGATTTTATGAGTCCATTAAGTCATTTCGTTGATTTTTTATTACCAGTTGCAATGATAATCTTCGGGGTATTATTTGCTATCAATCCCCCAAGTGATATAAATGAAAATTATGGCTTTAGAACAAAGCGCTCTATGAAATCTAAAGAAGCTTGGAGATTTGCAAATACTCAATTAGGTAAACTCTGGATTATTCTTGGTATTGTTTCAATTATTTTTATTGGTATAATTAAATCAACATTAAATCTTACAGATGATTTAGTATCAATGATTGGTTTATTTGGAACATTATTCTCTATATTTATATCACTTGGTATTGTTGAAGAAGAATTAAAATTAAATTTTGATAAAAAAAATAAACTTAAATAAATTTAAAGTGGCGAAATATTTCGCCACTTTTTGTATTTATACAATCTTCCATTTTATAATTATAGAAATTATACTTAAATCTTCATCTTTTTCAGCCCATATATCATGTCCTTGTTTTTCAACTAAAATTTTAGTTATAGCAAGCCCAAGTCCAGTATTTTGTCCTGTTCTCATTCTATCAACAGTAAAAAATCTCTCAAAAATTCTATCTACATCTATTTCTTCTATTTCATCTGTTCTATTAGAAAATTTAGTTATTATATAATCATTTTCTTTTTTTAATGATATACTTACACAGTCTTTTGCATATTTTAATATATTATTAATTAAATTTGTAAATATTCTATTTATAGCTTTTTTATCGCCATATACTTTGTATGAGTTTTCATCTATATCTATACTAGGTTCTATTCCCTTACTTGATATTTCTTCATAAAAGGCTGCTATTATTTCACACAATATATTGTTTAAATTAACTTTTTCTATATCTAAGTCATACTCATTAGCTTGAAGTCTTGATAAATCATAAAAACTTGATATTAAGTTTTTAAGAACTATAGACCTTTTTTCTATTATATTTAAATATTCTTCTTTTACATCCTTATCAATACTTTCGTCTTTAAGTAACTGAACATATCCAATAATTGATGTTAATGGCGTTCTTAAATCATGTGATATATTTGCTATAGCCTGCCTAAGTTCTAAATCCATACATCTATATTTTTCTTCTGTCTCTTTTCTTAAAATTATACTTTTATTTATTTCTATTATTAATTTTTCAATTTCTATACTAGGATATTTAATCTTAAGTAATTCATTTGTTTTTCTATTATTTAATTTTTCAACATCAAACCTTAGCGCTTTTATATTTCTTATTAGTAAAATTAAAAATATTATTAAAATAATAATTATAAATAATAAGAATACTATTATTATTCCTTGCAAATTAATCACCAACATCTATTTTCATAATTTATTTTATTTCCTGTCTATTAAATATAAATATTCCTATTGAAGTAAATATCACTGTATATATAATTCCACCTAAAACAGAAAATAATAAAGTTATATTACTTGTATTTATTGAGCCTACATTAGATAATAATGTAGTTAGCAAAATATTATTAAGAATATTAAACTTTTTCCATACAAAAGTCTCCATAATCCAAACTATACCACCTATATTTCCAATAACTAAATAATATATTAAATAAATTATTCCTCTTTTTATAGTTATAGCTAATAAATTTGCAATGGAAATTCCAGCTATATATAAAGGTATTGAACACAAAAATCTATTTATAATGTTGCTTAGCAAACTTATAGACATTCCATCAGATGGCAAAAACATTAATGCTATAATTAATGCTATTATACAAATAATCATACATATGAAAGCTAATATTATTTGAGCTATAAATTTTCCTAAATATATTTCAGTTCTAGTTAAATTTGACACTATAATATTTTTATATGTACCTTCTCTATAATCATCTAAAAAAACAACTGCAAATACCATAACAATCATAAGAATAAAATTAAAGGTCATTCCAAAGCTTCCTATAATAATTTCTCTTGTTATACCTTGACCATCAAAAAAATCAATTCCTAACATCATTAAAGCAATCAATCCTATAAGTGCAATAAGTAACTTATATATAAATGATCTTTTACTATACTTATAAAGCTCTGCTTTAACTAGATTAAGCATTTTTATCACCTCCAACTAATTGTAAAAAATAATCTTCTAAATTACTTCCAATCCTTTGGAGTTGATATACCTTTATACCTTCTTTTACTAACATAGAATTAACTATATAAGGTTCATTTATAAAATCATAAATTCTTAAATTATTTCCATTTAATACATCATAAGATTTACAGCCTAATTTTTCTAATACAACTGATGCCTTTTCAGAGTCGTCCACTTTTATAGATATATGATGTCTACATTTTTCCTCTAATTCTTCCGCTGATAATTCTTCTATAAGTACTCCATTATCTATAAATCCATAACATGTTGCAAGTTGAGAAAGTTCACTTAATATATGGCTTGAAATTAAAATAGTAGTTCTTTTTACTCTATTAAGTTCTATTAAAATATCTCTAATTTCTTTAATTCCCATTGGATCTAATCCATTTATTGGTTCATCTAATATTAAAAAATCTGGATTGCCAAGTATTGCAAGAGCTAAACCTAATCTCTGCTTCATACCAAGAGAAAAATCTCTAAACTTTTTATTTCCTGTTTTATCAAGGCCAACAATTTTTAATGTCTTATCAACTGAATCCTTCTCTACAATTCCCTTTTGAATTCTATAATATTCTAAATTATCTTTAGCACTTAATTTTGGAAAAAACATTGGAGTTTCTATTATTGCCCCAATTCTCGAGTGTTCTTTTATTCTTTCTTTTTTATTTACTTTTCCAAATAACTCTATTTCACCTGATGTTTCATCTGTTAATGATGTAATCATCTTAATTATGGTTGTTTTTCCGGCACCATTTCTACCTACTAAACCATAAATATCTCCTTCTTTTATAGTCATATTAATATTATTTACTGCAAATTTATTTATATATTTCTTTGTTACATTTCTTGTAATAACTATATTTTCTCTCAAAATTTTTTCACCTTCTTATTAATGTTTATATATAGAGTCTAATGTAAATTTTAAAAGATATATTAAATTAAACATTAAGAAAGTCTTAATTAAATATTATTAGCATGTATTATTGTAACTTAAATCCAATTCCCCATATTGTTTTTATATAATCATTTTCTTTATCTATCTTATTTATTTTAGAACGTATATTACTTATATGTACATTTATAGTATTATCATCACCTAAAAATTCTTCATTCCATACTGATTCAAAAAGATTTGCCTTTGTAAACACTTTATTAGGATTTTCTAATAATAATTTTAATATTGATAATTCCTTTGCTGTTAAAGGTATTAACTCACCCTTAACTTTAACTTCTAATTTTTCCTTATCTAATTCAATTTCCTTATATCTTAAAACAACTTCTTCTTCAAACTTTTCTTGTGGAAATTTTTTGTACCTTCTAAGTTGAGCTTCAAGTCTTGCAAGTAATTCTTCTATATTAAATGGTTTTGATATAAAATCATCCGCACCTATTTTTAATGCATTTACCTTATCTATTTGTGACGTCTTAGCTGATATAACTATAATAGGCATAAATTTTTCTTCTCTTATTTTTTTTATTATATCTTCTCCGCTTATTCCAGGTAACATTAAATCTATAAGCACAGCATCATAATCATAAAGTTCTATGCATAATCTTCCTTCACTGCCTGAAAAAGCTTGAGTAACATTATATCCTTCTTTAGTTAAAATTCTATATATTAATCCATTTATATCTTGATCATCTTCAATTATTAAAATTCTTTCTTCCCCTATGTTTTTCATCTTATCCCTCTTCTTTCAACCTTTTTATAAATAATTATAAACTTTTAAAAAAGACCTTTCTTATATTATAAATTATAACAATTATAATTATAACTACCAAATAATTAAATATTAAACTTAAGTTATAACTGTGCCACAATACTGTGTCCATAATTCTTATATGTTTTCCAATTGGATACCAATCATACACATTTAATGTTAAAGTATCAATATTATTTATATCATCAACAAAACTGCCCTTAACTAAAAAATCTACATACTTAGGTTTACCTAAATTAAATGTAGATAATTCTTTATATGGAGTATTTCCAATCGCATTAACTTCTGAATAATTTATATCATTTAAATTATTTACACTTGCATATGCTTTTATATAAGAAGAACCTTTTATAACTAATGGTTCCTCTTTATTTATATTGTATTGAACTATTAAATTAACTCCATTTCCATCAAAACATGTATAATCTGCTGCTTTCTTGTATGGTAAATATGGTATGCCAAATAAAATTATTAATAAAACTATATTTATTATAATTTTTTTCACTGTAACACTCCTTTGTTTAGTAGTCATTTGTATAATTATATAAAGTAGCATTAAAATTTATTAATCTTTATAAATTCTATTTACATCTATATCTTATTTAATATTAATCAAAACATTTAAAAACTAATATTAATAATTTAAATATTATCTTTTTTCATAACTAATATTTTATTTATTAATGATATTTTCAAGAAGACATATGCAAAAATTGCTCCAACTATACAGCTTAAGGAAAATGGTATTACATATAAAAATAATGATGCTTCTTTTCCAAGCAATAAAGATGCTATTGGATATGCAAGCATAGCACCTATGATTCCTGTCCCTATAAATTCTCCTATAACTGCAGAAAACATATTTTTAAACCATTTATAAAATAAACCTGCAAATAATGCACCAATCATACTTCCTGGAAAAGCTAACAAACTTCCAGTTCCTAATATATTCCTAATAAATGATGAAGAAAATGCATTTAAAATTGCAAACCAAGGACCTAAAGTTATTCCTGAAATAACATTTACAAAATGTTGAATTGGAGATATTTTTGCTCCAAACATAGGTATTGAAAATGTTCCAAAAAGTACAGATATTCCAATAAGCAATCCACTTAATACTAATTTGTAAGTTAAGTTTTTTTCTTTATTCATTATAAAATCCCTCCAAAATAAAAATTGAGTATAACCTTAAGGTTATACTCAATTTATTAAATATATTTATATTCATAAATAAGCACTCCCTACGTTGGTACTAACCATATCAGGTAATAAGGGTTTAGAAATTTTTAATTTCAATCTCAGCAAAACTTATGGCTCCCCTAGCTTTAAATTTATCTTTTTCTTACATCTTGTAATTCTCTTTTTAATAATTCTACTTCACAAACAAGATTATTTATATCAGACTTTAGTTTTTTTATTTCTTCTTCATATTTTATATTCTTATTAGTTGTAGTAGATTCTGTTGTGTTTATTGAACTTGTAGTTCCATCATTTGCATTATCTGGAGTTGGGTTTTGTTCACAAAAAGGATTTCCTACATTTTTATATTTTCTATTATAATATCTTCCTGGTCCATTTTGAAAATATTGTTGTTGTGCACTATATGTTAAAATAACTTGTCCTATTAACTCAAACCAGTTTCCTATAGAGTTTTGGATATTAAATGGCATATTTCCTGACATTACTTGACCAATTATATCTCCAATAAGCACAAACATTTGTGGATGTAAATCTTGAAATCCTCCTGGAACATCACTACACTGTTCATTTGGATCTGAACTTGCACTATTGTTAGAAGTTCCACTATTATTACAGTTTGAATTATTTTTATTATTAAAATTATTTTCAAATAATGATGAAAATTCATTTATAAATTCATTAAAATCATTCATTTCGTATAATCCAATTTAAATCCCTTAAATAGTACTTTCAGTTATTATAGTATTCTAAATAACCATTCTTATTACTATATATTTATTCTTCTCCAAAAACTTTTTTTCTAAGCTCAATTCCTGTCTTTGTTATTGCAACTCCCCCCATTGCAGTTTCTCTTAATGATGGTGGTAATTGTCTTCCTACTTTATACATAGCTGAAACTGTATCATCAAATGGAATTTTTGATTCTACTCCAGCCATAACTAAATCTGCTGTACAAAGTGCACTAACAGCTCCTGCTGCATTTCTTTTAGCGCAAGGAATTTCAACAAGACCTGCAACTGGGTCACACACAAGTCCTAATATATTTTTAAGAACTATTGCAGCAGCATCTAAACTTTGCTTTGTGCTTCCTCCCATCATATATACAGTAGCTGCTGATGCCATTGCAGCTGCTGAACCACATTCTGCTTGACAACCTCCTTCTGCTCCTGATACTGTTGCATTCATTGCTATAATAGTTCCTATAGCTGCTGATGCAAAAAGCCCCATAATAAGTTCATCTTCTGTTTTATTTAACTTACCACCAGCTGCTAATATAACTGCCGGAAGTATTCCACATGAACCAGCTGTAGGACAAGCAACTATTCTTCCCATTGATGCATTAACCTCTGATGATGATAATGCCATTGCCATTGCAAGTACTGTTGTTGTACCAGTTAATGTTTTATTTGATTTTAAATATTCATGTATTTTATATCCATCTCCTCCAATAAGTCCACTTACTGAATAAACTTCCTTTTCCATTCCTTCTGTAGCAGAATCAATCATAACTTTTATAGTTTTTCTCATTCTTTCTATAACAGTTTCTCTTGAATCGCCTGACTTTTCCATCTCCATCTCAATAGCATATTCTGCTAAAGAAATATTTCGTTCCTCACATATTTGTAAAAGTTCTTCTCCACTTCTTGCTTGCATTATTCTTCACCTTCCTTAACAGGATTTATCATTATTACTCTGCTTATATGTTCTATATTCTTTATTTTATTTATTGTTTCATCATCAATTCCATGATCTAATTCAAAAACCATATTTGCTCCTTGTCCCTTTTGCTTTCTAAACACACTCATAAATGCAATATTTATTCCTTTATCATAAAGAAGTGTAGTTACTTTAGATACAACTCCTGGGACATCTTTTTGAGCTATTATAAGTGTTGGATAATCTCCAGTAAACTCAACTTTATTTCCATTTACTTCACTTATTTTTATTCCACCACCACCAATTGATGAACCAATAACTTCTCTTCTTTCTCCTGATTTAGTTATCATATCAAATTTAACTGTATTTGGATGCACATCTCCTAAATCAACTTCTTCAAAAGAAAAATCTAATCCCTTTTCTCTTGCAATATTTAAAGAATCTCTAAGTCTTTTATCACTTGGCTCCATTCCAAGTATTCCTGCAACTAACGCTCTATCAGTTCCATGTCCTTTATATGTTTTGGCAAATGATCCATGAAGATAAAATATTACCTTTATAACTTCGTCTCCTGCTACCGCTCTTGCAACTTTTCCAAGTCTTGCAGCACCTGCTGTATGAGAACTTGAAGGACCAATCATTATTGGACCTAAAATATCAAAAACACCTACATTGTTCATATTTATCACCTTATCCTATGAATAAATTTTATAAACTAAAATATTTTTTATTATTTAATGAAATACTATTATTTAGTTATAGTTTAATCCATTATTATAACTTTTATCAATACTATTAAATACAGTCATTAAATTTTATTTTAAAAGCTGTTAATTTATTGTTCATACAATGATGTTATATTTAACTTACTGTTAATGCAATTTAAAATTAAGGGGTGAATTCTTATGGATTTATTTGTAATTATAGAATTAGCTTTTATAATTATCTATTCATTTGCTATTTTAAAGAATTATTTTAAAAGAAATGCACTAAAAAAAGAAGGACCTTTTGTAGTCCTTAAAAATTATAATTTATCATCAATTATATATATAATTATACTTGCTGTAATAGCTTGTATTTATATGATGTGTGTTGATCAAAGTTCAATGATTGAGAAGGTATTATCATTTATAATAATATTACTTTTAATATTAAATATATTTATAAATTCTAAATTATTACTTACACATGGTTCACTTTATTATATGTATTATAATGTTCCTTATAAAGCAATAAACTTAGTTAAATATAAGGAAAAATCAAAAGAAAGTTACTTAATTAAATTAGAGTTTGAAAAAACAGTTTTTAATTTTTCTATGAAAAAAGCATCTTTTGACGATTTTTATGAAGTATTAAAATATAAAAAAGTAAAAGTAGAAAAAGCATAACAGATTTAAAGGAGATTATATAAAAATATATAATCTCCTTTTTATTTAACTATTTTTTTAATTTTAATCCACTATTTTTATTATTTCCAGGATTAAATAAACTTTCAAAGAAATTATCAAATCCATCATCTTTTAATTCCACTACTGAATCATCATTTACATAAAATTTACTCATTGTTGATGTTATTAAATCAAATTTCTGTATATTATTTTCTTCTAATAATACATTATAAAGATAAGCTAAATGATTTTGAAGATACTCTTGCATTTCTTTTATTTCCTCATCAGTTAACTTTCCTTCCTCATAAAGTTTTTTTACTGGTCCATTTCTAAATATAAAATATGCTGATGACTTTGATATTGTTTTTATGTAATCTTTAACTTCTTTAGTTTCCATTCCTTACACCTCATTTATTTTTTCTATAATAATTTAACTACATTTGTACTAAATTAACAAGTTTCTCTCTATCTTCAATTTATTATTTTTTAATATTTATAGCACTACTACCTTTTTTAATTATATTACTATATAAAAATTCTAAAATAAAAAGAGGCTTAAAGCCCCTTTCATTTTAATATTTATAAAAACAACTACCTCCAATAAATTCACGTAGTATTGAATTTTCTGGAACTTTATCTATTGCTACTTCTTTAAAGAAATTTAATAATGATATAAGCCTTTGGGCCTCATTATATACACTACTTTCTTTTGTTATTTTTTTTAGTTCATTTAAAGCATATGGTTTTAAAACTGAAAGCTCATAAACAAGTGTTGAATTAAACATATCATCGGCTTCTTCTTGATATATAAAAATATTTTTCTTTTCTCCATTTTTTATTGAAGGCCACATCATTAATGTTTCTTCTCCACCATATCCTCTTGATAAAAAGTCTCTAACTATTCTTCTTATTTTTCTTACATCAGTTGTTGGTATTCTATTATGATTATCTAAATTTAATTGAGTTAAAGCAGAAATATATACTTTATGCTTATATTCATTTCCTATTGATTGAGTTAATACAGGATTCAAAGCATGTATACCTTCCAAAACAAGTATTCCATTTTGAGGTAACTTAACTTTATGTCCACACCACTCTCTCTTTCCTTTTTTAAAGTTATATGTTGGTATTTCTACTTCCTCACCATTTAACAACCTTTCTAAGTGCTCATTTAAAGTTTTAAGATCTACTGAATATATTGATTCAAAATCATAATCTCCATTTTCATCTCTTGGACTATCTTCTCTATTTACAAAATAATCATCTATACTAAGAGGAACTGGCATAAATCCATTTACTCTTAGCTGTATACTAAGTCTATTTGCGAAAGTAGTCTTACCAGAAGATGATGGTCCTGCAATTAATACCATTTTAACCCCGCTTTTATCTGATATTCTATCTGCTATTTCTGCTATCTTTTTTTCATGAAGTGCTTCAGAAACTAATATTAAATCTTTAAGACCATTATACAGTATCTTTTCGTTTAAGCTTCCAACTTCCCCAACATCTAATATTGATAACCATTTTTCTGTTTCATAAAATATATTAGATAGTCTTTTTTGTTCCTTATATGGTGGTAAACTATTTAAATTATCCTCAGTAGGTCTTCTCAATATAAAGCCTGGCTCATAAAACATTAAATCCCAAGCTTTTATTACTCCAGTTGAATATGCCATTTCTCCATAAAAATAGTCATATCTTCCTTCTAATTCATATAAATTTACATTTTCAAAATCTACACTTTCTAAAAGTTTAACTTTATCATCCATTTTATAATTTTTAAATATATCTATCGCTTTTTTTCTTGATACTTTTATTTTATTTATAGGTATATCCTTTTCTATAATATTCTTCATATTTTCTTTTATTTTTATAATGTCATCGTAACATAAAGCTTTTTCTTTATGAATTTCTCCAAAAATGCCTTTGCTTATTGAATGCTCTATTGTTATTTTTGAATCTTTAAATAAATCTAATGCTGCTTTTATAAAAATAAATTGTAATGTTCTTGTGTACACATTCATTCCTTCTACAGTATTAAAATAAACTTTTTCTAATTTTCCACTAGAAGGTATTTCCTTCATTAGTTCATAATACTCACCATTAAATTTACATAATGCTATATCTTTTTCTTCATCTTTATAATATTTATCTATAAAATCTTTAAACCTCAATCCCTCATCTACTGATACAGAACTTTTATCTTCTAATGTTATATATAATTTTGTCATATATACTCCTCCTGTAGCTATACCTAGTTTTAATATAATTATATTACTTTTTATTCCCTGATAAAACTTATTATATTTATATTTTGAATAAAACACTTAAATTTACAAATATTATTTATGAGGTGTTATTTATGTTTAATATTTTTTTTAGAACAACTATTTTATATATAATAGTTGTAATAACAATGAGACTTATGGGAAAGCGTCAAATTGGCGAACTTCAGCCTTATGAGTTTGTAATAACTATAATGATTTCAGATTTAGCTTCTATACCTATGCAAGATGCTAGGCTTCCTCTTATATTAGGTATAGTGCCGATAATAACTTTATTGCTTTTAAAGGGATTATTATCCCAAATACAATTAAAATGTCAATTTGCAAGAAGATTAATAGAGGGTGAACCTGCTATACTTATTTATAAAAGTAAAATAATGTATTCTGCTCTTAAAAGTCAACAAATTAATATAGATGAACTTATGGAGGAAATTCGTTTACTTGGTTATTTTGATTTGGAAGAAATACAATATGCAATATTAGAAACAAATGGTCACATATCAATATTACCTAATACCGTTAGTGGTACTTCTAATTCCCAAACTTCTCAAACTCAAAATCAATCTAAAGGTAATAAGGAAAATAGTAAATCTAATCAAACAAGTCCTAAACTTCCTAAAATATTAATCTCAGATGGTAAGATTAATAAAAATCCTTTAACTAAGGTCAATAAGGATGATGAATGGATAAAAAAAGAATTAAAAAAATATGGACTACACGATATTAAAAAAATTTTAATTGCGCTTTATGATACAGAAGGAAACTTTAAATATCAATTGTTTGATAAATACACAAAAGGAGGAAATTAAATGAAAAATATAATAGTATCTTTAATATTATTTTTAACAGTTACTACTTTCATTGTTTTCTCTGACTCAAAAATTCAAACACTTTGTTCAGATATAATTTCTAGAAGTAATAAATTAGAAGAAACAATAGATAACAATGATTTTGAAACTGCTTATAATTATAGTGTAGAATTACTCGATTTATTAAAATCAAATGCTTTTATCTACACAATATACCTTAATCATCTAGATATAGATTCTATAATTGATGAATCAGTTAAACTTACTGTTCTTGTAAAATCAAAAGATCTTAGTAATTCTCTCGTGAGTCTTCATTTGATTAAATATAATGCTGAAAGATTAATGAAATTACAAAATATAACTATAGAAAATATATTATAAAAAAATCTTCTACCAATTTAATTGGTAGAAGACTTTTTTTATTTTTGAGTAAATGATGAACATTGTGTAGTATTTCCATAAGTTGATACACCTGAAGATATATCAACATAATTTGATACACATCTTTGATTTTCATTATGTATGCAATTAGATACATTACAACTAATTGCCATATTAGGATTTGGTGATTGTTCAATTGAGCTAGTCATTTCATTGCCTTTTTCATCAAAGCTCTCACATGCTGTATGTGCAGCAATATTTGCATGAACTCCACCAACTTTTATTGATTGATTACAACAAAAGTTTTCTTTATTATGAGCACATTCATTAACTCCACATCTTAATGTAGCCATTATAAAACCACTCCTTTGTTTTATTTACTACATTATTATTTGCAAGTAAGATAATTTTAATCCCTATTTAATAAAAATTATATTTTCTAAATTTTATTTTAATTATTTAAATATAATAATAAACTTTCTTATTTTTCTATATAATTTTTAACCCTTTTTATTACCATATTTATACTTCCATCACCATTTCTTACTATTTCAAACTTATCTTGATCATTATAAACTTCTTCATCTATATAAAGATCTATTTCTTTATCAATTTTAAGCCTTACCCTTTTTAACTTTTTCTCAACCCAAGTTTTATCTACTTCTACATTTTCAATTCCTTGCGATTTAACAAAACTTGAAAATTCATTTTTCATTGTACTTTCATTGTTAAATAGTTCATCCGAAAGATTATCAATATTTATAATTTCTTCCTCTTTAAGTTTATTTTTTACTGTTGATCTAATTCTTTCTGCTCTATCTGCATCTTCTTGAAATTTTTCTCTTGTCCAAGTTTCTGTAGCTTTTAAAAATGTTTTTGTCATATCTCTTTCATTAGTTATTATAGAGCATCCTAAAAAATTATTTATAAAATAATTTGCGCCATATTCATCTTCGTTTTTACTTTTCTTTTGCTTATCAAGCACCATAAGATTATATTTGTCATCTTCCCTTATAGGCTTTATAAAAGCTGCCTTTTGAATCTTTTGAGAACTTCCTGGAAGTCCTGCTGCTTGAGGTACTATTCCAATTCCTATTTTATTATCTATAAAATCTACTTTATGTGTAAAATTCTTTATATAATCCATTTTTAATATTGCAATCATAGGTCCCTTATCTGTTACTACAGATGCTATAATTAAATCACAAGAAGGTATATTAGTATTTCCATTCATTATTGCAAACATCTGTCTTGCAAGTTCTTTTGAAAGGCTTATTAAATCATTATCTATCCCATTTAAAAAATCTTGTGTTACTTCTTTTACAATGCTTCTTCCTTCATTAAATTTAGCATACTTTAATTCCTCATCTTTAAAACACTTTTCTATATGTTTAAATATAAATTTATATATATCTTCATTTAAATCCAATGAATATTCATTTAATATAGGTTCTCCCCCATTACTCTCTAAAATATGTATAACAGCTTCATTTATATTAATATCGTTTATATACTCCATAAAATAAAAATCCTCCAAACAAAATTTCAATAACATTTTATATTTTAACATAAAAATTTTGAAATTTATTCTTTTAAATTAGTTCTTATAAAAGTCAAAAAAAATAAATATTCTATATTTTTATAGAAATTTTTGTAAATTTTGTTATAATATAAATATATTTATTAAATAAGGGGTATTTTATGGGAAAGTTTTCTAAAGAGTTTAATCCGTCAAGAATCAAATTAAAAAAAATATTATTAAGTTTAATTGGTGTGTTTGCATTACTACTTATAGTATTTCATACAACTCCCGAATTATCTATTAGATCTAAATTATTTTTAACTGGCTATCCTATTGAAGCTATTAAATATAATTTTGAAATTAATGAATTTCAAACTAATTTAGATGCTGAAATTTTAGAAAAGGAAAATTCAAAAATTTATAAGATTACAAACTTTAAACCTAATGATAAAAGTGATTTTTTTAATTTTAAAGTTAAAAAATCGGGAATTCTTTACTTTTCCTCTACTTATGGTGAAGCATAAATTTTTTAAATTTTATTAACACTTTTAGGAGGGACTAACTAATCAATATGAAAAAAACAACTATAATAACATATATATTTATTGTTATTGCTTTTGTAATTGTGTTGTTTGTAAAATATGATTCTAATAAATTTAATTCAATATTTTTTACTAATAATAATTCAAATTACTATTTTACACTTTCAACATCAAATGGAAATACTAATGATATAAATGAAAAAAACTATTTAATTCTTACAACTTATAATAAAAATAATACTAACAAAAAGGAAATTTTTAATTTAAAAGACTTAAATAAAGATAATAATAAATCTATTTATATTACAACTGCTAAAAGTAATAATAACTTTATTTTTATACATGACTTAATATCTGAAGAAATCATATCTATCAATATAAATAACAAAAAAACTCAATTACTATTAAGTGGAGTAGAAAATTCTAATAATCTTTTTACTATAAAAGATTTTGAAGTAACTGATAATAAACTTATATATTCAGGTATTAACAAAGAAGGTTCTTTTATAAATATACTTGACTTAAATACTAATAAATCAACTAATATTTTTAAATCTAATATTCGTGCTGAAATACCTGTTACTATTGATTTAAATAAAGCCGCATTTCTTTTTGAAAACAAAATTTATTTATATTCTATAGATAACAATAAAATATTAAATACAACAGCTCCTTTATATAAAGATAATTTATTACTTTATAAAAATACAATATACACAATAAAAAATACTGATGAAAATCTTAAAACTTTTGTATCTTTACCATTAGATTTTAATAATAATTTATCCATAGAAAAACCTATTTTAAAATATGTAAATAAAACATCTGCTATTTATAGGTCTAATGATAATATAGTGATTGAAAATTACTTTTTCAATACAAAATCACAAAAATTATATACAACAATTTTAAATAATAAATCACAACCTTATAATACAACTATAATTGGTGATTATATTATTTCTAAAAAAGGTAAATTTAAAAAATTAGAATATGACAAAAATTACAAAGAATATAATTTAGACTTTGATATTAATTATGCTCCAAATACTTTAGATATTGATGAAAATAGAACAATAAAAGTTTCTTATGATGGTGCTGTTGTTGTACTAAAAAAAGGAACTAATGAAATAATAGATAGTTTTAATGGATTTATGCCTGAAACCCCATCTTTATTACTTAGAGACTTTTACTACAAAGATAATCATCTATATGGTATAGTTGAGCAAAAAAATTCACCACCACAAATTATATCTTTAAATATTAAAACTGGAAACTTAAGAGTTATTAAGCAAATACTTAAAAATATGGATAATATACTTCAATTTTACATCTTCAATGATACTATTGGTTACTTAAGTTATTCTGATAATAATTATATAGCTAGTATTTATAATAATTCAGAACATAAATATTATAATTATAAGTTAAATTGCTCTGATACTATAAATGAAATGTTGTTTAACGATAAATATATCGTTTACCAAAGTTATAATAATTTAAGTATTATTAATACTTCTACTGGAGAAAGTAAAAATTTTAAAACAGAAGTTAATTATAATCTTTATAATATAACCTCTGATTCTATTATAATGAAATCAAATAATAAATTTATTATTATGGACTTTAATTTTAATAAAATAAAAACATTTTCAAATAGTAATAAATTAAATAATCATTTAAACAAAAATAAGGACTAAATAGTCCTTATTTTTTAAATACTTTCTGCAATATTAGCTGCATGATCTCCTATTCTTTCTAAATTACTTATAACATCTAAGAATATTACACTTGCATATGCAGTTGTTTTACCATTATTAAGTCTTCTAATATGACTAATTCTAAGTTCTTTTTCCATAGCATCAATTGCATCTTCTAATTTATCTATTTTACAAACTTTTTTAACGTCTTTTTCGCCGTAAGTCCTTATTGCCATTTCCATTGATTCTAATGTAGTATTAAACATAACTTTTAAATCATGTTTATCTTCATCATTGTAAGTAACTTTTTCATATATTTTTTCTCTTGCTAAGTCTGCTATATTTTTAGCATGATCTCCAATTCTTTCTATATCATTTATTACATTAAATGCTGATGTAACTTCATTAGATAAATCATCTGATAATTCTTGTTGAGAAATTTTAACTAAATAATCAGCAATTTCTCTCTCTAATGTATTTATTAATACTTCATTTTTAATAACTTGATCTATGTATGATTCATTGTCTTCAGAAAAAGCTTTCATGGCAAGTTCAAAGTTTTCCATAGCTTTATTAGCCATTCTTATAGTTTCTTTTTCTGCTTGAACTGCAGCAATAACTGGAGTTTCAAGTAACTTTTCATCTAAATATAATGCTCCATTTCTTTCTATCTCCCCGTCACCTGGTAATATTTTATTTGCAATAAATACTAATACATTTGCAAATGGTAATAAAACAAGAGTAACTATAATATTGAATATTGTATGAGCATTAGCTATTTGTCTTGTTATATCAGTTCCACTTATAGCCTGAACTGTTTCTATTAATATTCCTATAAAAGGTAAGAAAATTAATGTACCTATACTATTAAATAAAAGATGTATTATAGCTGCCTTTTTAGCAGTTCTATTAGCACCAACAGATGAAAGTAGAGCTGTTACACATGTCCCTATGTTACATCCTAAAATTATTGGTATAGCAACATAAAGATCTATTGCTCCAGTTGTTGCAAGTGCTATAAGTATACCAGTTGTTGCTGATGAACTTTGAACTATAGCAGTCATAACAACACCAGTTAATAATCCTAATATTCTATTATTTCCAACTAAAAATACGAATTCTTTAAACATATTTGATTCTGCAATTGGTTTCATAGCATCTGACATTAATCCCATTCCTAAGAATAATAACCCAAATCCTAAAAGTATACTTGCAACATCTCTATGCTTTTTACTTTTTGCTATAAATGTTATAAAGACACCTATACCAATTACTAATGGTGCTATGCTTTCTAAATCAAGTGAAACCATTTGAGCTGTTATTGTTGTCCCAACATTAGCTCCCATTATTACACCAGTTGCTTGAATTAAATTCATTATACCTGCATTTACAAAACTAACTACCATAACAGTTGTTGCACTAGAACTTTGAATTATGGCAGTAACTAATGCTCCTATTAGAACACCTATAAACCTATTACTAGTGACTTTTTCAACTATTCCCTTTAGTCTATCCCCTGCAGCGTTTTCAAGACCATCTCCCATTAATTTCATTCCAAAAAGAAATAAACCTAATCCACCTATAAGTCCTGAGAATATTCCTAATATCTCCAAAATAAATTCCTCCAAATCTTTGTTTTTATAAAAATTTGTTTTATACAAATCAATTCTATCTATTATTTAAAATAAAGTTAATACTCATTACTATTTATTTATCATTTATTCACAAATATCAGTGTTTTCTAACCTAGTTTTAACATAACTTAAATAAATTATTATATTTAATATAATTTAATATGTATCTGATATAATATTATAAATAAATTTAGGAGGAATCTTTTATGGCAAAAGAATTAGAAACTAGAATTGTAAATATAAATGTAGACCATATGAGAAGTAAACTTAAAGACTTAAATGCTAAACTTGTAAAGTCTGAGGATCAAATTAATGATATTTATGATTTTGAAGATGGAAGATTACTTAAAAATAAAGGTTATGCAAGAATAAGAACTATAAATGACAAACTAAATAATAAAGAAATTATATTTATGACAACAAAAAAAATGTTATCTCAAGGAAAATTTAAAGAAATGGAAGAAAATGAAGTTATAGTTGATAATAAAATTATGGCAGAAGGAATATTTAAAGCCCTTGGTCTTAAACTTCATCAATCTATAAAAAAATATAGAGAAAGTTATAAGCTTTTAGATGGATTAGTTGAAATAGACATAAATGATAAAGATTTTTGTCCATTTCCTTACATAGAAATAGAGACATCATCAGAAGAATCTCTAGATAATATGCTTAAACTACTTGGATATTCAATGAAAGATACTACTTCAAAAACTATATATGAATTAATTGATGAGTATAATAAAAATAAATAAAAAATGGCTGGGCAAAGTCTATCACTAAGTCCAGCCATAATTTCTTATACTTAATATATTATATTCATACAATTATAAATTTGCTAAATCCTTTGAAGGACCAAACATTTCATAATGTATAGAATCATCTTTGACTCCCATTCCTTTTAATGTATCATATATGTGCTTCATAAATCCTAGCGGTCCACAAAAATAAAAATCTCCATCTTTAGGCAAGTTTTCTTCTATCCATTCCTTTGTTATAAATCCAACTTCATCATAATCTTCACCTAATATATCAGAATCTAATGGTGTTTGATAAAATACACCTGTTTTCATATTTTTATTATTTTTCTTTAATTCTTTAATTTCACCCTTAAATGTATGAGCAGTTGAATTTAAAACAGCTTGTACAAATGTTACATCTCTCTTATCCTCCAAAGATTTATATAACATTGACATCATTGGTGTAACTCCAATACCACCACTTAATAAAACTACTGGTCTATTATCTTCTTTTAGGATGAAATCGCCAAGTGGTTCAGTTATGAATATTGTATCTCCAATATTGACTTTGTCATGCATATATCTTGATACTAATCCATGTTCTTCTCTTTTTATGCTTATTCTATAAAAATTTGAACCAGGCTTCATTGACAAACTATATTGTCTTATTTCTTCTTTATCTTTTCCCTCTTTAATAGGGCTTATTGATATAAATTGACCTGGCATATTTTTCTTTAACTCACCTTTATCAACCGGTCTCATATAAAACGAAGTAACTACATCATTTTCTTTTACTTTATTAAATATTTCAACCTCTCTCATATTGTTAATCATAATAAATTCTCCTCCTTAAGTTATAACCTTTATCCATTAAATATATTATATACCATTTTAAATTATTATTAAATAATAATTATTAAATAACATTAAAGAAATTTTATTTATTCTTTTTAAGTAAGTATTTTTTAATATTTTTATCTATACTTGCTATTAATATCATAAATAATAATTATATTATTAATGTATTTTCTATAACAGATTTTTGGTCTAATATAAGAATAATTATAAGACCTGACCATAACAAAAATTTTATTATTTTTAATTTTTTAAGCTTATCCATCTTATCCCCCTAAATAATACTTAATTTATCTGATTTTTTATTTAGTTTTTTTATTATAATTGAATAAGACATAAGGGCAATTAAAATCATATTAAGTGAGAATCCGTAAATATTCATATTCATTATTTCTTTTGTTGGTGAATTTATTGAAGTCATAAGCCATCCCATAGCCATTACTATAGTTATTATTATGTTTATTAATAAATACTTTGAAAATACTAAGGGTATAATAGCTATAATAGCAAGTACTATTACAATTTTAAAGAAATATAAAAACTCACTAATAGGAATAGAGATTCCCTCTATTGAAAATGTAAAAGTTGTTAACCAAAGCATAGTTGAAAAATAACTATAAATTAAAAACAAAATATTAGAAATAATTATTAATGTAAATTTCCCAATCTTCTTATAATCAATACCCATTTACTCCCCCTCCTTATAAAACATAATAACAAATTTCGCTCTATATTAATACATATTTTTGTATTTTTTATATATAATTACATAAAATAAAATAGAGAAACTTAAAGTTTCTCTATTTTACTCTACCTTATAAGTTCCCAATCAATTTCTTCTTTCTTTAAATTTCTTTTTCTATTTGTATGTTCCTTAACTACTTCTCTTTTCTTTTCCTTTTCTTCACCCTTTGCTTTAATCATAAAAACCTCCTATTTAAATTTATTTATTTTACATTTAAATACTATATATTTTATAAATTTAATTTACTTAAATTTAGTTTTACCTAGTAACAAAAAAATATTTAATAAAAATCTATTATATTTTGAAGCAAAAAAACAGAGAGAATAAACTCTCTCTACTTTATCAATTAAATTATTTTTCCTTCAAACTCTGCAATTCTTTTAATTTTTTTCATAAGATTATCAAAGTTTTCAGGTTTTATTGATTGTTGTCCATCACTTAAAGCATTTTTTGGATCATTATGTACTTCTATCATAAGCCCATCGGCTCCCGCCATTATAGCCGCCTTTGCAAGAGGTTCTACTAAATACCAGTATCCTGCTGCATGACTTGGATCAACTATTACTGGTAAATGACTTAATCTTTTTATAACTGGTATAGCGCTTAAATCTAATGTATTTCTTGTTGCTGTTTCAAAGGTTCTAATTCCTCTTTCGCAAAGAATTACATTTTCATTTCCACCTGCCATTATATATTCTGCTGACATAAGCCATTCCTCTATTGTTGCTGATAATCCTCTCTTTAAAAGTACTGGTGTTCTTGTTTTACCAACTTGCTTTAAAAGATCAAAGTTTTGCATATTTCTAGCACCAATTTGAATTACATCTACATTTTCAACAAATTCATCTAAGTAATCAGTTGACATAAGTTCTGTAACTATTGGTAAACCAGTTACTTCTTTAGCCTTTTTTAAAAGTTTAAGTCCATCAAGTTCTAAACCTTGAAAACTATATGGGGAAGTTCTTGGTTTAAATGCTCCACCTCTTAAAAAATTTGCTCCTGAATTTTTAACACTTTTTGCAATTTCAATAATTTGTTCTTCACTTTCTACAGAGCAAGGCCCAGCCATAATTCCAAGATTTCCTCCACCTATTTTATTACCTAAAACATCTACTATTGTATCATCTGGTTTAAATATTCTATTTGCTTTTTTAAAAGGTTCTTCAATTTTAATTACTTTATCTACACCATCAAATCTTAATAATTTCTTTTCATCTAATATTGCAGTTTCCCCCATTGCTCCAACTATAGTATAATTATCTCCTATTGATAAATATGTACTAAGACCTAATTTTTCTACACATTCTCTAACTTTTTTTATATCATCATCTGTTGCATTTTTATTCATTGCAATAATCATATGTACTTCCCTCCAAAACTTATTATAAGCTATAATTAACCCCTAAATTCTGTTATTTATCACATATATAATAAACATTTATTTAATTTTTCCCTTTAAACTACGTTTTATTGAATTAATAACATCTCTTATAAAGCCTTCATTTAAAATTTCAATATCACAAGAATTTTTATATTTGTGAAATCTTTCATTATATAATTTATAAAGTTTTTCTTTTCCATCTTTTAATAACGGTCTTTTCGATATATCAATATCTCCAATTATTTTTTCATTTGGTCTATTTATAAATATAATAATTCCTGACTTTAGTATATCAATATTAATATCTTTTTTTATTACGCCCCCACCCGATGCTATAACACATCTTTTCTTCTTTATAAGTTCCGTGCAAGCTTTAGTTTCGGCTTCTCTAAATCTTTCTTCTGAATGACTAAATAATTCTTTAATAGATTTACCTTCCATTTTTTCAATATAATCGTCCATGTCATAAAAGTTATACGAAAGCTCTTTCGCTAAAATTTTACCTATTGTAGTTTTGCCACAGCCTGGCATTCCAATAAGAATTATTTTATCTTTCTTTTCCATAACTTCGCCTCAATTCAAAAGTTTTAAAAGTTTATTATATATCTCTAATGCAATTTGTTTATCAATACTTTTCTCTTGCCATATTTCTTCTGCTTTTATAGCTTGTAATACAAGCATCATAAGTCCATCACAAGTTACTTTGCCTTTTTCCATACCAATTTCTAAAAACTTTGTTTTAAGTGGATTATATATTAGATCAATTAATACATCAAATTTTTCAATTACCTCAAAAGAAACAGGAAAATTATTAATATTTGGATACATCCCAACAGGAGTTGTATTTATAAGTGCATATCCTTCTATATCATTTATTTCATCATAAGTTAAAACTTTTATATTTTTAATATCCTTATATAGTTGTTTTTTATTTCTGCTTACTATAATTATTTCTTTAGCACCATTATCTAATAAATAGGTAACTACTGCCTTGCTAGCACCACCAGTTCCTAGAACCATAACTTTTTTATTAAAAACATTAATGTCTTTATATTCTAACATATATTTAAATCCATAATAATCAGTATTATAACCTAAAAGTTTATTATTTTTATTAAATATTGTATTAACTGCACCAATTTTTTTAGCTTCTTCTGAAACAAAGTCTAAATCTTTAATAACTGTTTCTTTATATGGTATTGTTACATTAACTCCTTTAATATCTAATTTCTTTAATGTTTCTTTTATATTTTTTATTTCATCTTTTGGTATTTCAATTAAATTATACTCTCCTTCAATATTAATCTTATTAAATATAAATTTATGAATTTCAGGAGAAAATGAATGAGAAAGTTTTTCCCCAATTAATCCATAACTTTCTCTATTTAACTTTCTTTTTTGGAGTGATTTAGATATTTCCATAATTTCAATAAAGAATTTCTTCAATTCTTCTTTATAATCTTTATTTTTTAATCTATGTATATTTTTATTAATTACATCTTCTTCTCTTCCCTTATGAAATATTTCTAAGTTATTTTTCTTTTTATATTCTGCAACTTTAAGGACAACATCCATTCTTTCTTCAAATAATCTTGTAATTTCTTTATCTATATTATCAATCTCTTTTCTGAAATCTTCTAAATCCATCATTACTATCGTCCTTTCAAAAGTTCTAAAATCCCTATAGCTGCTATACTTTCAATAACAGGTAAGGCTCTTTGTACTATACAAGGGTCATGTCTTCCTTCTATATTTAATTCTTCTTCTATTTTTTCTTCTATATTTATAGTATGTTGTGGCTTTAATATAGAAGCAGTAGGTTTTATTGCAACTTTAAATACTATTGGCATACCATTTGTTATTCCACCTAATATTCCACCATTATTATTAGTTTTAGTCTTTACTTTATTTTCTTCATAGTAAAATTCGTCATTAGCTTTTGAACCCATAAGCTTTGTAATATTAAAACCTTCTCCAAATTCAACACCTTTAACAGCTGGTACTGAAAATAAAAGATGTGCTAAAACTGATTCTACTGAATCAAAAAATGGATCACCTATTCCCGGATTTACATTTACTATTGCACATTCAATAACTCCTCCAACAGAATCTCCTGCTCTTTTTGCATTTAATATTTTTTCTCTTATCTTTTCTTCTAATGATTTATTTATTAAAGGTAATTCTTCTTTTGGAAGACTATTTATTAATTCATCACTTATATTTGTATAATCAAAACTATCATCTTCTATATTATAAATACTCTTTATGTGAGATACAATTTTTATTCCTTTTTCTTCTAATATTTGCTTACATATTGCACCAGCAAAAACAATTGGTGCTGTTATTCTTCCTGAAAAATGTCCTCCACCTCTATAATCATTAAATCCATTATATTTAACAAAGCCTGTATAATCTGCATGACCAGGTCTCATTAAATTTTTAAGCTTACTATAATCTTTAGATCTTTTATCACTATTTTTTATTATTCCGCAAAGAGGTGTACCTGTAGTTTTTTCATTAAATATTCCACTTAATATTTCTACCTTGTCTCTTTCTTTTCTAGCTGTTGATAAGTTATTTTTTCCTGGAGCTCTTCTTTCCATTTCAAAATTAATTTTATCTAAATCTATATTAAAACCAGAAGGAAGTCCATCTATAGTTATACCAATAGCATTTCCATGAGATTCTCCAAATATAGATAACTTTATATTATTTCCAAAAACTCCGCTCATTCAACTTTTCCTCCTAGCCTTTTAAAATCTTCAAAAAATCTTGGATAAGACTTTGATACACATTCAAAATCCTTAAGTATTATACTTTCTTTACATCTAGTTGCAGCAATGGAAAGCATCATAGCAATTCTATGGTCTTTATGACTCCAAACCTCAACATTTCCATTAAAGTTTTCTATTCCATATATAATTAATGAATCTTCTTTTTCAACTATTTTAGCTCCAAGCTTTGAAAGTTCTAAATTTATTGCATGAAGTCTATCACACTCTTTTATTCTAAGTCTTCTTGCATTTATTATTTCTGTTTTCCCATTAGATAAGGCTGCTACTACTGATAATATAGGTATAATATCAGGACAACCTGATGCATCAATAATTGTACCAAAAGTTTCATTTGAATAACCAATTATCTTATCTAACTTTATTTCAAATTTAACTCCCATTCTTTCTAATATATCTATAACCTCTTTATCACCTTGGAGAGAATTAATATTTAATCCATCACATAAAACCTTATTTCCTATTGCATCAGCACATAAAAAGAATGCTCCTTGCGAATAATCCCCTTCAACTTTATATTCTCTTCCTTTATATTTTTGATTTCCTTTTATAAAAAACTCTTTATAATTTTTATTTTCTATAATAATTCCAAAATCATTAAGTGCTTTTAATGTTAAATCTATATATCCTTTTGATTCTAAATTTCCTTCTATAATAATTTTTGAATCTCCATTTAATAAAGGTAGTGTAAACATAAGTCCTGTTATAAATTGTGAACTTACATCACCTCTTACATTAAAATCTCCACATTTTAATTTTCCAGAAAACACAAAATCAAGTTCATTTTCTTTATATGTATAATTAATATTATTATTTTCAAATATATTATAATAAATATTCAATGGTCTTTTTCCTAAATTTCCTCTGCCTATAAATCTATTAGTTCCATTTACTAATGTAGCAATTGGAATTAAAAATCTTAAAGTTGAACCTGATTCATTACAATCTATTATTCTATCTTCTTTAAAGGATTTATTATTTAAGTTTATTCCTTTTATTCTTAATGAGTTTTGTAAAATTTCTATTTGAGCTCCAAGAGCCCTCATTCCATTTATTGTTGCTATTATATCATCTGATAAATCTATATTTTTAATTAAGCTTTCCTCACTACTTAAAGATGCACAAATTACCGCTCTATGGGCCATACTTTTTGAAGGAGGAATTAAAAGTTCACCGCTTAACTTATTATTTCCAATTTTAATACTAGCCATAAAATAGTTCTCCCTTCTATTTAAAGAAATCTATTGTTGTATTATAAACTTCTGCATTTCCTATCTCTTTCATAATTACAACCTTTAAAACACTTCCCATATTCTTTTTATCTAGTGATATAGTTTCTATTATTTCATCTTTATCACCTAAATCTATATTAAATGGAAGACCATGTCTTACTAATATTTCTTTAACATTTTCAGAATAATTATTTAAAACTAAACCTTTTTTTTCTGAAAGCTTTGTAATTAAATACATACCAATTCCAACAGCCTCTCCATGAGTAAACTCTTTAAATCCATATTTTTTCTCTATTGCATGACCTAAAGTATGACCAAAATTTAAAATCATTCTTTCTCCTAAATCTTTTTCATCTCTTTCTACTATTTCTCTTTTAATATTACAGCAAGTATAAATTATATGTTCTATATTCTCCATAACTTCTTCTCTGCCATTTAAACTATTTAAAAGTTTATAAAGCTCAAAGTCTTTTATGAATCCATACTTTATAACTTCTCCCATTCCATCCTTAAAAAACTTTTCTTCTAATGTATTTAAAACATATGGATCAATTAAAACAAGTTTCGGTTGATAAAAACTTCCAACTAAGTTTTTTCCTCTTTCTAAATCAACTCCAACCTTTCCTCCAACACTACTATCAACTTGTGAAAGTAAACTTGTTGGAATTTGTACAAAAGGTACACCCCTTAAAAATGTTGATGCAATAAATCCACCAAGATCTCCAACAACACCTCCACCTAAAGTTATTATTAAATCTTTTCTAGTTAACCTAAAGTCTAATAATTTATTATATATAGGTAAAAGAGAGTTGAATGACTTACTTTCTTCTCCTGGAATAATTACATATTTTGATGTTTCAAACTCATATTCTTCTAATGACTTTTCTACTATATTACCATAATACTTATCTACATTTTTATCAGTTAAAATAAACACTTTATTACAATTAAATAATTCTTTTATTTTTTTTCCTACATTTTTTATTAATCCTTTTTCTATTTCTATGTTATAAGAGTTATCTCCTAAATTAACTAAAAGTTTTTTCATAAAGCACCTCTTTTAATTTTCATGAATTTTTTAATAAATAGCTTAATTTTATTTATTAATCATAGTAAATTACTATTAATTCTTATAATAGTTTACCATAAACATAATATTTTATGGACTATTACATCTTATAAAATAAAAAAGAGCCCTTAAGCTCATTTTTTATTTTATATAATACTAACTAATTATGTTGTTAAATTTATAATAAAAATAATATCAAAAAAATTTTAAAATAACTATTTTAAAGTATCGGAGCTAGCAATCTTACTATAGATTCCATAATTCTTCTACCTCTTGACCTATTTACAAATTTCTCAAGTTTTATTTCCGTAGAATCTTTTAAATCCATCATAAAGTCATTTTCACATTCTTTTGCTTTATTTTCATCAAAAATAAATGCATTAACTTCAAAATTAAGATAAAAACTTCTCATATCCATATTTGCAGTTCCTATACTAGAAACAGCTGTATCTACAACTAAAGTTTTTGAATGAATAAAACCCTTTTGATAATAATAAACCCTTGCCCCTGCTTTTAAAAGCTCACCTATATAAGAATCAGCTGCCCATTTCATAAACATATGGTCTGGTTTCCCTGGTATTAAAATTCTAACATCTACTCCAGATAATGCTGATAATCTTATAGATTCAAACATTGGCTCATCTGGAACAAAATAAGGTGATGTTATATATACACTTTCTTTTGCATTATTTATCATCTTTATATATGCATTTTTAATATATTCTTCATTATGGTCTGGACCGCTTGTTACTATTTGAACTCCCACATCTCCACCTGTATATTCATGCTTTGGCATAAATGTACTAAAATCTTCTATATTTTCTTCTGATGCATAACACCAATCTAATAAAAATCTTTCATTTAAATCATTAACTGCTTTTCCTTTTATTCTTACGTGAGTGTCTCTCCAGTATCCAATTTTTTTGTCACGGCTTACATATTCATCTCCAACATTAAAACCACCTACATATCCATACTCTCCATCAATTACAACGATTTTTCTGTGATTTCTATAATTTATACGTGTATTAATATGTGGAAGAATTCCTGGAAAAAATATAGCAAATTTTCCTCCAAGCTCTAAAAATATTTTTAATTTTCTTTTAGTTATAGTGTAAGATCCCATACTATCTACTAATAGCCTTACTTCTACACCATGAGCTAACCTTTCTTCTAGAGCTTTTATTATTTTTGCACCTAATACATCTTTTCTAAATATATAATATTGAATATGAATATATTTTTTGGCATTCTTTATATCTTCTAATAATTTTTCAAATTTTACTTCACCGTCTATAAATATATCTACTTCATTTCCAATAGTATATCTTGCACCATTGTTATTGTAGTTCATTCTTCTTAAATCTAAAAATCTTTTTCCACCATCATGTCCGCTTTCATCATTTAATATTTCATTTAATTGCTTTTTCTTATTTACATCCTTTACTATCTTTTCTCTAAATAATTTTTGCCTACTAAAATTTTGTCCTAATAGTATGTAAATTACAAATCCTAAACCAGGTAATAATATAAATATTAAAAGCCAAGCCCATGTTGTTGTTGGATCTTTTCTTTCTATAAAAATTAAAGAAAAAGCTAAAATAATATTTAATGTTATTAATGAAATTGCTACTACCACAAATATACTCATATATTTACACCTCCTATTTAATTTTTCTTTATTTTTAGTATATTATATTATCTTTAAAATTTGTATTCAATTATTACACTTTTCATTTTATTAATATAAAATTAATTATAATTATACTGTTTAATTTAAATTATATTAAAATAAGGTATAAGAATAAATCTTATACCTTATCTAATAATTATATTATTTTTACTATATTTATACGTGTTAAGAAATAATTTAAAGGAAGTTTACTTCCATTTACTAATTTCAGAAAAGCTTTATTATCACAATCGCAAACATTAATTATTGCACTACTTGATATATTAATAAGCATACCTTTTTTAATTATTTCACTAGCTGCTATACCAACTGACTTTCCATTCAAAATTAATCTTACCTCAGCAATTGAGCAAACTTCTCCTGAAACAGATGTTGAAAAGTTCACTAAATAACTTCCATTCTCTAAGCATATATTGCTTGCTCCTTCAACATGTTGTATTGATGTTCCTGATATAATTATATTTTCAAAAAGCTTTATTTCATCGTGCCCTTGAACTAATTGACACTTATCACTAGAAATATATGCATATTCATCAGTTACTGGAGTTCCTGGATCTCCTTTTGGGCCTCTTGGTCCTTCTTTACCTTCTGGCCCCTGTGGTCCTCTTAATCCTATTGGGCCTTTTTCTCCTTCTGGACCTCTTTCTCCTTGAGCTCCTTTTGCTCCCTCTGGTCCCCTTGGTCCTTCTGGTCCCTGTGGTCCTACTGGGCCTTGCTCTCCTTGATCTCCCTTTGGCCCTTCTGGTCCCCTTGGTCCTTCTGGCCCTATTGGTCCCCTTGGTCCTTCCTTACCTTCTGGGCCCTGCTCTCCTCTAGGTCCCATAACTCCTATTGGACCTACTGGTCCTTCTTCTCCTCTATCTCCTTTATCTCCTTTTAATCCTTGTGGTCCTCTTGGTCCTATCGGTCCCATTGGTCCTTCTTCTCCTCTATCTCCCTTAGCTCCTTTTGGCCCCTCTGGTCCCCTTGGTCCTTCCTTACCTTCTGGGCCTTCTGGTCCTTCCGGGCCTATTGGTCCTTCTTCTCCTCTTGGTCCTGCTAATCCCATTGGTCCTATTGGCCCTATGTCTCCTTTTTCTCCTTTTTCTCCCTGTGGTCCTCTTGGTCCTTCTGGGCCAACTGGGCCAACTGGGCCAACATCTCCTTTTGGTCCTTCTGGTCCAATTTTACCTCTTGGTCCTTCTGATCCTTTTGCTCCTTCTGGACCTTGCTCCCCTTGATCTCCTTTTGGTCCTCTTTCACCTTGAATACCTTGCGGTCCTCTTGGTCCTTCTGGACCTCTTAATCCCTGTTCTCCTGGATCTCCTTTTTCTCCTTTTTCTCCTCTTAGTCCTCTTGCTCCTACTGGTCCTTGAATTCCCTGTGGTCCTTCTGGCCCTTCTGGACCTTGTTCCCCTTTTTCTCCTTTAGGCCCTTGTATTCCTTCTGGCCCTCTAGCTCCTTGCTCTCCTTTATCACCTTTATCTCCTTTTGGTCCCATTGGTCCTACTGGTCCTCTTGGTCCCCTTTCACCTTTTAATCCTTGAATACCTTGTGGTCCTTCTGGGCCCTCTTCTCCTTGTTCTCCTTGTGGCCCCTCTGGTCCTTCTATTCCTTGAGGTCCTTGTGGCCCTTCTATACCCATTGGTCCTTCTGGTCCTTCTGGTCCTCTTGGCCCCTCTGGTCCTATTTTTCCAATAGGTCCTTGAATCCCCTGAGGTCCCTCAGGTCCTTCCTCTCCTTTTTCTCCTTCTGGTCCTTGCTCTCCCATTGGTCCTTCTGGTCCTCTTAATCCTTCTGGTCCTTGTTCTCCTCTTGGTCCTTCTGGTCCTCTTGGTCCCTCACTACCATCTGGACCTATCGGACCTTCTTCTCCTCTTGGACCTTCTGGACCTTCTGGTCCCTCTTTACCAACTGGCCCTTCTGGTCCTTCTGGTCCTTCTTCTCCTTGGTCTCCCTTTTCTCCTTTAGGTCCTTCTGGTCCTCTTGGCCCCTCTGGTCCAATTAATCCAATTTCACCAGTATATCCTCTTGGACCTTGCGCACCTTCCGGTCCTTCTTTACCAACGGGCCCTATTGGTCCTTCTTCTCCCCTTGGACCTTCTGGTCCTCTTGGACCCTCTGATCCCATTTCGCCTTTTGGTCCTCTTGGCCCTTCTTCTCCTCTCGGACCTTCTGGCCCTCTTGGTCCTTCTATACCATCACAACAACAATTTTCCTTATATAAAATACTTAAAATAGGTCCATTAATACCCCTAGATGAATCAAGTATAATCTCACCATTATAATTATCTGATGATTTTATCGTTATACTTATATTTTCTAAGTCAAGTTCAGAAAATTCTTCAAAAAGTTCAGTTATATCTATACTTATATAATTTCCTTGTGACTTTCCTGATATGAATAAATTTTTCTTAAATAAATTGCCTTTAGGAGCTGTAGCATAATCGACACATTCAAAATCATAATCTTCTAAATTATATAATATATCAATATACATTCCATTACAGCTAATCTTTCTCACAAAAAGTTTAAGCTCTACTTTACATATATCTGAACAAGGTATATTTTCTTTAATATTAAACTTTATAAGTGAATTAATTAAATTTTCATCACACTCAAAGTTTTCTCTTTTCAATACTACTAATACATTTTCATTTGAAAAATTTTTATTAGGATAACTTGATGAAACAAAAGTATCATCAAATATCTTTATATTTTGGACTTTCAAAAAACCACCGCCTTTAAGTAATCATTACATTATATTCCTATTAAATTACTTTGTTATTAAAAATAACTATTTTTAAAAATCCAATTATACTTTCTAAAAATGACGGCTTTATCCTGTAGTATTCATAATTATTTTAATTATAAACATATAAAATTTAAAACATTAAATGATATATTATTAAACAATTATATTATTAAAATATTTTAATATAAAGAAAAAAGCCTTTAGTAAAACTAAAGACTTTTTCGACAATAATTTAAAGTGTTATATATTAATTATGAGAAATATCTATCTAATACTCCTTTGAATGCTTGACCATGTCTTGCTTCATCTTTACACATTTCGTGTACTGTGTCATGGATTGCATCTAGGTTTAATTGTTTAGCTAA
>NZ_JBZEEZ010000005.1:0-170797 GCF_058310235.1 Clostridium sp. TJA085
AAACTTCATCGCTCGACTTGCATGTGTTAGGCACGCCGCCAGCGTTCGTCCTGAGCCAGGATCAAACTCTCAATAAAAAGTTTAATCTCACTCTTAAAACTTACTTGTAAAAAGAATTGCTGGTTCTAAATGTATTTCTATATTCTGTTCAATTTTCAAAGATCTGTGCGGTTTCGTTGACCGCTTTTATATATTAACACTTAAGTTTCTTATTGTCAACAACTTTTTTAAAAAGTTTTTTCAATCAAACTTGAAAGTGTTTTGGTTTGTCGCCATCACCTGACGACGGATATTATAATATCATGATTGTTTTATATCTATTTTTTATAAAATATTCATTTAATTAAATTAATACTATTTTTCTATCATTTTCTTATTATTACTTTTAATTTCTAATCATGATACGCTAGGTACAGTTATCGTTATTTTTGCTCTTTATTGATAAATTTTAATTAATTGTGTTGTAATTTATATAACATAATTAATTAAATTGAATCTTTATTTAATGCAATTTAATTATTAATAAAAAAGAGCTACAAATTTATGTAGCTCTTTTTATTATTTTAATTTATTAACTATCTGTTTGAATTTATCTCCTCTAACCATAAAGTTAGGAAACATATCAAATGACGCACAAGCTGGTGACAATGTAACTATATCTCCACTTTCTGAAATTTCTCTAGCTTTATCAACAGCCTCTTCTAAATTATTAACTTCTATAATTTTTACTTCTATACCTTTTTCTTCTTTTAGTTTATTAAATGCATTTTTTATTTTTTCTTTAGTATCTCCTAATAAAATTAGAGTTTTTATAAATTTATAGCCTTCTTCAGCTAATGGTTTAAATGGAATATGTTTATCATAGCCTCCAGCTATTAATATTACTTCTTCATCAAAAGCCTTTAAACCTGCTAATGTTCTTGTAGGGCTTGATGCTATTGAATCATTATAATACTTAACGCCATCAATCTCTCTAACTAACTCACATCTATGTTCTACTCCACCAAATGTTTTACAAACTTCTTTCATTGTATTTATCTCTACATCATCTTTAGTAGCTATAAATGAAGCTAAGTAATTCTCAACATTATGCATTCCTTTTAACAATATTTCATTTCTACTTATTACTTCTTGTCCTTCTAAATAAAGTTTGCCATCATTATAGTAAGCTCCATTTTTTAATATTCTTTTTGAGCTAAACTCTCTAACTTCACCTTTAGCTTCTTTTTCGAATGAATATGTTATTTCATTTTCTCTATTTACAACTAATACTCCATCCTTTTCTCCATATAAAAATATATTTTTCTTTGCATCTATATATTCTTGCATGTCTTTATGCATATCTAAATGATTAGGTGCTAAATTTGTACATATAGCTACATCTATAGGTAAATCCATAGTCATAAGTTGAAAACTTGATAACTCTAAAACTACCATATCATCTTTTTTTATATCTTCTATTTGAGAAAAAAGAGGTGTACCTATATTTCCTCCAACCCAAGTTTTATATCCTTGCTTTTCTAATAATTTTGATATTATAGTTGTTGTTGTTGTTTTTCCGTCACTACCTGTTACTCCATAAATTTTTCCTTTACAATATCTAACGAACTCTTCCATCTCTGATGTTATGTATGCCCCTTCTTCTTTAGCTCTAACCAAAGCATCACAATCAATTCTCATAGAAGGAGTTTTGAATACAACATCAAATCCACTTAAATTGTCTAAATAATTTTCTCCAAGTGAAAGTTTTACACCTTTATTTTTAAATTCTTCAGCTATCATGCCAAGCTTATCTTCAGTTTTTATATCAAAAGCTGTTACTTTTGCATCTAATTTAACCAAAAAATTTATAAGAGGAATGTTACTAACCCCTATACCTACTACAGCTACTTTCTTATCTCTTATAAAATCTTTAAATTCTTTAAAATCTTTTCTCATACTTTGCCTCCAAGTCTTCCTTGCCCTCAACTTATATTATGAGTCGTCTTTAATTTTGTCCCATTTGCTTTTAATTATAACACTATATATTATTATTTTTAACTACTGTAAAATATCATATATACTAATTTAAATAAATCTAAATAATTTTATTTTATTTTTTATTAAATATCTATTATTTAAAGAAATAAAAAAGGTACTTAAAGATAGTACCTTTTATTTTATTACATATTCATCTATTACTTTAAAAACTTTAAATAATAAGTCATTCATATTTTTGTCCTTTAAAAATTGAAGTTCTATTTCAAGCCCTCCAGACAAAGTTAATTTAATTTCAGAATCTAAATCGAATCTTCCTGATGTCTCAATAGAATAAGTAACTATTTTGCTATAGGGTATTACAAAATACTCTACTTTCTTGCCTGTTAATCCTTGCTTATCACATATCAATATCTTTTTATCAGTAATTATTGCGGCATCTCTAAATGTCTTTATTGCAAATAAAGTTTTTTCATTATTATTTATAAACTTATTCAACTCTTCCGGCGCTTGTATCTCTCCATAAAAATTAAACACTCTCTTATTTAATATCTCAGCCATATTTATACCTCCCAAAACCAATAAAATATTGTATATTTATATATTAATAATATTATAATTTTAAAATTTAAACTACAATTTATAATATTATTTTCATAATAATTATTTTTAAACATTTATATATAAAAATAAAAGGAGCATTTTAAAAATGCTCCCTTTATTTATTTAAAATTATATAATTAAAATTCTAAACTCTTTGCTATATAAGCTTCTAAATCTTCTATTTTTATTCTTTCTTGTTCCATTGAATCTCTATCTCTAACAGTTACTGCTCCATCTTCTAATGTATCAAAGTCTACTGTTATACAGAATGGAGTACCAATTTCATCTTGTCTTCTGTATCTCTTACCAATACTTCCTGTTTCATCAAAATCTATATTGAATTTCTTTGCTAACTCACCATAAACTTCTAGAGCTTTATCTGATAATTTCTTTGATAAAGGTAATATAGCCGCCTTAAATGGTGCAAGTGCTGGATGAAGGTGCATTACAACTCTTGAATCTTGCTTTGTTTCTGTTGATAAATCTTCTTCATCATAAGCATCAACTAAAAATGCTAAAGCAACTCTATCAGCTCCTAATGATGGTTCTATACAATATGGTACATATCTTTCATTATTTGAAGGGTCTAAGTAGCTCATATCTTGACCTGAATGTTCTTCATGTTTCTTTAAGTCATAGTCTGTTCTATCAGCTATTCCCCAAAGTTCACCCCAACCAAATGGGAATAGGTATTCTATATCTGATGTTGCTTTTGAATAGAATGATAATTCTTCAGCTTCATGATCTCTTAATCTTAAACACTCTTTATTCATTCCTAAATTTAATAGGAAATTCCAACAATAATCTCTCCAGTATCCAAACCACTCTAAGTCTGTTCCTGGCTTACAGAAGAATTCTAATTCCATTTGTTCAAATTCTCTTGTTCTAAATGTAAAGTTACCTGGTGTAATTTCATTTCTAAATGATTTACCTATTTGAGCTATACCAAATGGTACTTTCTTTCTTGAACTTCTTTGAACTTGCTTAAAGTTTACAAATATACCTTGAGCTGTTTCTGGTCTTAAGTATATTTCATTTTTAGCATCTTCAGTTACTCCTTGGAAAGTCTTAAACATTAAGTTGAATTGTCTTATTTCAGTATAGTTCATCTTTCCACATTTAGGACATACTATATTATGTTCTTCTATGTATGCTTTTAATTGTTCATTTGACATACCATCTGCTGAAGCAACTTCTACTCCACTCTCAGTCATATGATCCTCAACTAATTTATCAGCTCTAAATCTTGATTTACATTCTTTACAATCCATTAATGGATCTGAGAATCCACCTAAGTGACCTGAAGCTACCCAAACTTCTTTATTCATTAAGATAGCACAATCAACTCCTACATTATATGGGCTTTCTTGAACAAATTTCTTCCACCATGCTTTTTTTACGTTATTTTTAAATTCTACTCCTAAAGGACCATAATCCCATGAGTTTGCAAGTCCACCGTATATATCTGAACCTGGGAATATAAATCCTCTATTTTTACATAGTGCAACTATTTTTTCCATAGTTTTTTCTACTGCCATTGTTAATCCCTCCAAAAATTTTTATAATAAAAAAAGCCTTAAGCACAATAAAGGGACGAAAAACTTTCCGCGGTTCCACCCTTCTTGGCTAAAGCCCAACTTTCTAATTAAAATGCTCAAAAGTTCCCTTCAATTTAATCTATTAATGATTTGCACCTACCATCATCTCTCTTTAAATAAATATAAATTTACTCTTCTTTATCAACGCATCTATTAAATTTTAAATCATAAATTTATTTTACCAAAAGGTTTTTATATGTCAAGGTATATAGCTTGATTTAATAAAAAAAGCAGTGATTAAAATCACTGCATAAATTCTAAATTAAAAATGGCTCCGCAGAGAGGATTCGAACCTCCAACCTATCGGTTAACAGCCGAGTGCTCCACCATTGAGCTACTGCGGAATATTTTTAAAATGGCTCCACGGAGAGGACTCGAACCTCCAGCCTATCGGTTAACAGCCGAGTGCTCCACCATTGAGCTACCGTGGAATATTATTTTAAAAGTGGCTCCGCGAAGAGGATTCGAACCTCCAACCTATCGGTTAACAGCCGAGTGCTCCACCGTTGAGCTATCGCGGAATATTTGCTACATTTGATATTATATCATCTTTTATATAAAATGCAACTATTTTTTAAAACTTTTTTATTTTATATTTAAATTAATTTATTTTAATAAAACTATATTATGTTTAAAAGAGCTTTTTATTTTAAATAATATTACATACAAAAAAGGATACCTCTAATGAGATATCCTTAATATATGCAATTATTTTGCTGGTTTCATTGTTGGGAATAGAATAACGTCTCTTATTGATGATGAATCAGTTAAGAACATTATCATTCTATCAATACCAATTCCAAGTCCACCTGTTGGAGGCATACCTGTTTCTAAAGCACTCATGAATTCTTCATCTAACATATATGCTTCATCATCTCCGTATTCTCTTTCCTTAGCTTGTTGTTCAAATCTTTGTCTTTGAACTATTGGATCATTAAGTTCTGAATATGCATTACATACTTCTCTTCCATATACAAATCCTTCAAATCTTTCAGTAAATTCTTCATTTCCTCTCTTTTTCTTAGTAAGAGGTGATATTTCTACTGGATAATCAATTAAGAATGTTGGTTGAATTAAGTTTGATTCACCGTATTCTTCGAATAACATATTAAGAACTTCTCCCTTAGTTACCTTATCAAGTGGTTTAGGGAATTCTAAATGTTTTTCTTTAGCTATTGCTTGAGCTTCTTCATCTGATTTTATTTCATTAAAGTCAACTCCTGAATATTCTTTAACAGCATCAACCATAGTAATTCTTCTCCATGGTGGCTTAAAGTCTATTTCTGTTCCTTCGTACATTACTTTAGTTGTTCCATTTACTTTTTCACATACATAAGCAATCATATTTTCCATAATTTCCATCATATCATTATAATCAGCATATGCTTGATATAATTCTATAGCAGTAAACTCTGGATTATGTCTTACTGAAACTCCTTCATTTCTAAAGTTTTTACCCATTTCATAAACTTTTTCAAATCCTGCTACTATTAATCTCTTTAAGTATAACTCTGTAGCAATTCTTAAATACATATCTATATCTAATGCATTGTGGTGAGTTATAAATGGTCTAGCAGCTGCACCACCAGCTATTGGTGAAAGTATTGGTGTATCAACTTCTAAGAATCCTTTTTCATCTAAAAATTCTCTTATAGCTTTTATTATTTTTGATCTCTTTATGAAAGTATCTTTTACTTCTGGATTAGTTATTATATCCACTTCTCTTTGTCTATATCTTAAATCAGGATCTTTTAATCCGTGGAATTTTTCTGGAAGTGGCTTTAATGATTTACAAGTTAATTCAAAATCTGTAACTTTAACTGAAACTTCACCAGTTTTAGTTTTAAATACTTCTCCTGTTGCTGCAACCCAGTCACCTAAGTCAAAACTCTTATATGCTTTTAAGTTTTCCTCTCCAACTGCATCAATCTTTATGAATAATTGGATTTTTCCGTCTCTATCATGGATATCTGAGAATACAACTTTCCCTTGTCCTCTCTTTGACATTATTCTTCCTGCTACAGTTACAACTTGACCTTCTAATTCTTCAAAGTTTGATTTAACTTCTTCTGAACTATGAGTTCTTTCCACTTTATATACATCAAATGGATCTTTTCCAGCTGCTTGTAATTCAGCTAGTTTTTCTCTTCTAAGTGCCTCTTGTTCACTTAACTGAGCTTCTAATTCTTGTACATTAATTTCCTCAGTTGACATTAATTATCCCTCCGTTATTGTCTACTTATCTCTAAGACTTCATATTTATTGACTCCATCAGGTACTGTTATTTCAACGATATCTCCAACTTTTTTACCAATAAGTCCAGCTCCAACTGGTGACTCATTTGATATTTTAAATTCCATTGGATCTGCTTCTGCTGAACCTACTATTGTATATTCAACTTCTTCGTCAAATTCATAATCTTTAACTTTAACCTTAGCACCAACTGAAACAACATCTGATGGTATTTCTGATTCATCTACAACTTCAGCATTCTTAAGCATATTTTCTAATTGAAGTATTCTTCCTTCTGTAAAAGCTTGCTCATTTTTAGCTTCATCATATTCTGAGTTTTCACTTAAATCTCCGTATCCTAATGCTACTTTTATCTTTTCAGTTATTTCTTTTCTTTTAACTGTTTTTAAGTATTCTAGTTCGTTTTCAAGTTTCTTTACGCCTTCGTAAGTCATTACAAATTTCTTCTTTTCACTCATATTTAACTCCCCTTTAATAACCTAAATCGGTCTATATTTTACTATAATATTTTCAAACTATTAGAGCCCTACAAATATTGAAATTCATTTAAAATATTATAAAGCAGGGCATATAATATGTCAACAAATCTAGTGTCTTTAAACAATTACATACTATATATTATATATCCAAATACATATATACTTTATTCATATATAGTATTAATTAATTGTTTTTATGTTTAAAAATAATACAACTTTTGAATAAAGCAAAAACTTTATTCAAAAGTTAATATTTTATCTTAATTTTAAATGCTTTAATTCATTTTTATAATCAACTAAAAGTTTCATTACTTCTTTGCTATCATTTAATGTATTCATTACATTTCTTATCTCAGTACATTTAGGTAATCCTTTTATATACCATGATGCATGTTTTCTCATTTCTCTTATAGCTTTATGCTCACCATCATACTTTATAGCAAGCTCATAATGTCTAATGCACATATTGATTTTATCTTCAGGACTTATTTCTATAGGTTCCTCTCCATTTAAAACCCTTTCAATTTGTTTAAATAACCACGGATTACCCATACTTCCTCTTGCAATCATAATACCATCGCAATTAGTAAGTCTTTTCATATCTAATGCATCTTCTGGTGTAAATACATCACCATTTCCTATAACAGGTATATTTACACGCTCTTTAACTTCTTTAATTATATTCCAATCAGCTTTACCTTCATACATCTGCTTTCTAGTTCTACCATGTATAGCAATAGCATCAGCTCCTGCCTTCTCTAAAGCAAGCGCAAATTCAACTGCATTTATATTATCTTCATCAAAGCCTTTTCTAAATTTAACAGTTACAGGTTTGTTAGAAACACTTTTTACTTTTCTAACTATTTCAGCAGCTAACTCTGGATTTTTCATAAGAGCTGAACCATCACCATTTTTAACTATCTTAGGTGCTGGACACCCCATATTTATATCTATTATACAAATATCTTCTCTCTTATTAAAATGCTCCTCAACCATCTTTGCCATAATATCTGGTTCATGACCAAATATTTGAACAGCAACCGGTCTCTCTTCATCTGCTATCCTTAAAAGCTTATTAGTATTTTCACTCCCATAAAAAAGTGCTTTTGCACTAACCATTTCCGTATATACTAATCCGCATCCTTGTTCTTTACAAAGTCCTCTAAACGCAATATCAGTTACTCCTGCCATAGGTGCTAGAAATACATTATTCTTAAATTCTAGATTTCCTATTTTCATACGAGTACTACTCCTTATTTTTATTGTATATTAATCTTAATCCTTCTAGTGTTAATTCTCCGTCAACTATATCTATAACATCTGTTTCTTTTGCTATTAAATTAGCTAAACCTCCAGTAGCTATAACTATCGGTTCTTCTGAACATTTATTTCTCATTTCTTTTTTCATTTTATTTACTATATATTCAACTTGCCCAATATATCCATATAAAATACCAGCCTGCATACTTACAGTAGTATTTTTACATATAATATTTTTTGGTACTTCTAGCTCTATTCTTGGTAGCTTTGCCGCTCTTTCAAATAATGCATCTGATGATATACCTATCCCCGGAACAATACATCCCCCTAAATAATCACCCTTTTCTGTTATTGCACAAAATGTTGTTGCTGTACCAAAATCAATTACTATATTTGGTTTTTTATATAATTCAAAAGCTGCAACAGCATTTACTATTCTATCTGCTCCAACTTCTTTAGGATTATCATATTTTATATTTATTCCTGTTTTTATTCCAGGACCTACAATAATAGGCTCTTTACAAAAACATTTTCTTATCATATTTTCTAAGGAATGCATTATATTAGGCACAACCGATGATATTATTATACCTTTAACTTCCTTTGGATTTAAACCACTTTGTGAGAATAACTGCATTACTTGAATACTATATTCATCAGAAGTTTTCTTTGCATCTGTTGATATTCTCCAACTTGCTATATAGCTATCATCTTTGTTTACCCCTAACACTATGTTAGTATTCCCTACATCGACAAGCAAAATCATAAAAGCACCACCTTAATATAGTTAAAAGCAGCTATAATCAAAGCTGCTTTTATTACAATAAACTAACTTAATTTTAACAATATAATTTTAACAATTCGGCAGTATTTGTCAAGAGTTTAACAGATTATTAGAATAATCCAATAATTTCTCCATTATCTAATATATCCATTTTATTTGCAGCAGGAACTTTAGGAAGCCCAGGCATAGTCATTATATCTCCTGTTAATGCTACAATGAATCCAGCTCCATTTGACACTCTAACCTCTTTTACAGTTATATCAAAATTTTCTGGTTTTCCAAGTAAATTAGGATTATCTGATAATGAATACTGTGTTTTAGCCATACATATAGGTAATTTATCTAAATTAAATTTCTCAAGTTCTGCTATTTGTTTTTTAGCTGCTGGCGTATAATTAACATGATTAGCTCCGTATATTTCCTCAGCTATTTTTAAAATTTTATTTTCTATACTATCCTTTTCATCATATAAAACTTTAAAATCAGCTTCATTGCTATTTAATACATCTAGAACTTCTGAAGCTAATTCAGTTCCACCTTCTCCACCTTTTGCCCAAACATCTGAAAGCGCAACTCTCACACCTTTTGATTTACAAAAATCTTTAATAAATTCAATTTCTTCATCACTATCTGTAACAAATCTATTTATAGCAACAACAACTGGAACATTATATTTTTCTATATTTTCAATTTGCTTTTCTAAATTTGATATACCAAGTTTTAAAGCTTCAACGTTTGGTGTATTCAATTCAGCTTTAACAACACCTCCATGATGCTTTAAAGCTCTTATTGTAGCTACTATTACAACACACTCTGGATTTAAATTCCCATATCTACATTTTATATCTAAGAACTTTTCAGCTCCAAGATCAGCTCCAAATCCAGCTTCCGTAATAACTATCTCACCTAAATTTAAAGCAAGTCTAGTTGCTAGTATTGAGTTACATCCATGTGCAATATTAGCAAAAGGTCCTCCATGAATTATTGCTGGAGTGTTTTCTAACGTTTGTACTAGATTAGGCTTTATAGCATCTTTCATAAGTAATGCCATAGCACCTTGAATATTTAATTCTTTTGCGTAAACTGGCTCACCATCTAAATTATAAGCAATTAATATATTACCCATTCTTTCTTTAAGATCATTTAAATCAGTAGCTAAACAAAGTATTGCCATTATTTCTGATGCTACTGTTATCATAAATCCATCTTCTCTTAAAAATCCATTTACCTTTCCACCCATTCCAACTACTATATTTCTAAGAGCTCTATCATTCATATCCATAACTCTTTTAAATAATATTCTTCTTGAGTCTATTCTCAAATCATTTCCTTGATGTATATGATTATCTATAGCTGCAGCTAATAAATTATTAGCTGATGTTATTGCATGCATATCACCTGTAAAATGTAGATTTATATCTTCCATAGGAACAACTTGTGCATATCCACCACCAGCTGCTCCACCTTTAATTCCGAATACAGGTCCAAGTGAAGGTTCTCTTAACGCTATAACACTTCTTTTTCCCATTATACTTAAAGCATCTCCAAGTCCAACAGTTACTGTTGATTTTCCTTCTCCAGCAGGAGTTGGATTTATTGCTGTTACAAGTACTAGCTTACCTTTATTATTATTTTCATTATTTTTTAAAATATCTAATGATATTTTACATTTATATTTTCCGTATAACTCTATATCATCATCTTTTAAATTTAATTTTTCAGCAATTTTTATTATTGGTTCCATTTTAGCTTCTTGAGCTATTTTTATATCACTTTTCAATACCATAACCTCTTTTCCATTAAATAATATTCGTTATTTTTAAATAAATATATTTTATTATACATTACTTTTCTAAAGTATACCATCAAAAATATTATAACCAAGGATTTTTTCGAATTATTTTTATAAAATAAATCAAATCATTCGTGTTATTGCAATGATTATCATATTATTTTTGTTATTTCCTAGAAAATAAAAGAGAGCCTTTAATAGACTCTCTTTATACTTATTTAAATTTATGCTTCTTCAAAAATTCTTTCAAATTCTTCTCTTTCTAATTTCTCTTTTTCAAGTAACGCTCCTGCTACAGCATGTAACTTAGCTATATTATCTTTAAGAATTTTCTCAGCTCTTCTATAAGCTTCATCAACAAGACTTTTAACTTCCTTATCAATTTCAGCACCAATTTCTTCTGAGAAGTTTCTTCCTCTTCCTAAATCTCTACCTAAGAATACTTCATTTTGATCTGCACCATATGATATTGTTCCAAGCTTTTCGCTCATACCATATTCCATAACCATACTTCTAGCTATAGCACTTGTTCTATCTATATCATTTTTAGCTCCTGTACTTATATCACCTAATATAAGTTTTTCAGCTACTCTACCTCCAAGAAGTCCAACCATATCATCTTTCAATCTTAATTTTGATGTATATGCTCTATCTTCATCAGGTAAATGCATAGTGTACCCACCAGCTCTACCTCTTGGTATTATACTTATTTCATGAACTGGATCAGAGAATTTAAGAGATTTCATAACTACTGCGTGACCAGCTTCATGATAAGCACTAAGCTTTCTATCTTTTTCACTAATAACTCTACTTTTCTTTTCAGGACCAGCTATCACTCTTGTTATGGCCTCTTCCATATCCTGCATTGTTATAGACTTATCACCTCTTCTAACAGCAAGTAAAGCTGCCTCATTAGTAAGGTTTTCTAAATCTGCTCCTGCAAAACCAGGAGTTCTCTTAGCTAAAACATCAAGCTTAACATCCTCTGCTAAAGGTTTTTTTCTAGTATGAACCTTAAGTATTTCTTCTCTTCCTTTTACATCAGGCGCTCCAACTACTATTTGTCTATCAAATCTACCTGGTCTTAAAAGAGCAGGATCTAATATATCTGGTCTATTAGTAGCTGCAATCATTATGATTCCTTCATTCATACCAAAACCATCCATCTCAACAAGTAGCTGATTAAGAGTTTGCTCTCTTTCATCATGTCCTCCACCAAGACCTGCTCCCCTTTGTCTACCAACAGCATCTATTTCATCTATAAATACTATACAAGGAGCATTCTTTTTAGCATCTGCGAAAAGATCTCTTACCCTTGATGCACCTACACCTACAAACATTTCTACAAAGTCAGAACCTGAAATTGAGAAAAATGGAACTCCAGCTTCTCCAGCTATAGCTTTAGCAAGCAATGTTTTACCTGTTCCAGGAGGTCCAACCAAAAGAACTCCTTTTGGAATTCTAGCCCCCATTTCTGTATATTTAGTTGGCTCTTTTAAGAAATCAACTATTTCTTCTAATTCTTGTTTTTCTTCGTCAGCTCCAGCAACATCATTAAATGTTACTTTCTTAGAATCTGGTGTTGCAACTTTAGCTCTGTTTTTACCAAAGTTCATAACACCTCTTCCTCCACCTCCACCTTGTGATTGTTGAGTCATAACAAATAATAACACTAAGAATAATACTATAGTTAAAACTGTAGGTATTATTGATAGCCAAGCACTTGTGTTTGATGGTTTTTCAAAATCAACTTTAACATTCCCTTTAGGACTGTCAGTTATCAATTTATTTACTAATTCTTTAGGTGCATATGTTATAAATTTCTTATTATCATTTAAAACACCTTCAATAGTCATATTATCTTCACGAACATATATCTTAGTTATTTGATTTGAGTTCCATTTCTGCTGGAACGAACTATATGAAATAGTATCCGCTTTACTTCCTGTTTCCCACATAGCTACTGATGCAAAAATCAGAACAGCTAATGCAACAATCCATACAGCTGCACTTGAATATTTCTTCATTCAAGGTCCCCCTCTCTTTTTAATTATTTTTTACATATTAACATAGATGTATTCTTTATACAATTTATCCAAATCTATTTATTATATACTTCCTCTTTTAATATAGCTATATAAGGTAGATTTCTGTACTTCTCTGCATAGTCTATTCCATATCCAACTATAAACTCATTTGGAACTTCAAAGCCGATATATTTAACTTCTAAATCAGCAGTTCTTCTTTCTGGTTTATTTAATAATGATACTATTTCAATACTTTCAGCTCTTCTAGCCTTTAAATATTTTAAAAGATAACTTAATGTTATTCCACTATCTACAATATCTTCAACTAAAAGAACATGCTTACCTTCTATACTATGGTCTAAATCCTTTAATATTCTAACAACACCTGAAGTTTCTGTTGAATTACCATAACTTGAAACAGCCATAAAATCTATTTCACAAGGTATAGTTATATTCTTTATAAGGTCTGCAGCAAATAAAACTGATCCTTTTAAAACTCCAACTACAAGTAAATCTTTACCCTTGTAATCCTTGCTAATTCTACTACCTAACTCTTTAACTTTTTCAGCTAATTGATTTTCATCAAATAATATTTCTTTAACGTCTTCTCTCATGTTTATAATTCCTCTCTTTTAATCTCTATTTTAATAATTTTTTTTGTATTACTTGTTACCTTAAATGTGTTTGATGTTTTAAGCCCTACAAGCCAAGCAATTTCATCATCAAACTGAATAACCGGAATTTCGTCTCTATAATCCTTAGGTATTTTCATATCTATAAATATATCTTTAATTTTTTTACTTCCATTCATACCTAAAGGAATTATTCTATCTCCATTCTTCCTTTTTCTGATAGTAACATACCTATTAATTTTATCATAATCAAAATACTTAATTAAGTCATTATTTTGAAATTTTAAACTTTTTTCTTTAGTTTTAACTTCAAATTCAATTAGACACCCTAAAAAATTAATTTTAAAATTATTTAAGTCTTCTTTTTTTATTATTTCGTCTTCTATTTTATTAGCTATTTTATTTAATCTATCCTTTTTTCTTATATATACTTTACCATATATATTTTCAGCAAAGATATTGTTAGGTAAATCTATTCTTTTATGTGTTCCAATACTTTCAAGATTTATAACTTCTTTTATGTGCTTTAACTCAAAATCATATTCGCTCTTTGAAAGTTTAGTTAATGATTTTCTTATTACCCTAGTAATTATTGCCCTTTCTTCTAAAAATAATTCTTCAGAAATTATTATTTCATAATCTTTAACTTCGCAATATTTATTAAAAGATTTTTCTGCTTCATTATCTATAAATTCATTATCATCTTGAAGCAGCAAACTCATTCTATTAATAGCTTTTATAACATCATTATTAAAATTTTTCTGCATATAAGGCAATATATCTAACCTTATTTTGTTTCTGCTATATATATTTTCTAAATTTGTTCTATCTATTCTTGGATTTAAATTATTATCTTCACAATATTTTTCTATATACTCTCTCTCTAAAAACAATATTGGCCTTATATATAAATTATCTCTAAATACCGGAATTCCTCCTAAACCTTCAAGACCTGTTCCTCTCATTATTCTCATAATAATAGTTTCAGCTTGATCATTTGCATTATGTGCTGTAGCTATCTTAGTATACCCATATTTATCTTTTATTGAGTTAAAAAAATTATATCTACAGTCTCTTCCAGCAGTTTCTGTTGATACACCCCTATCTTTTGCTATCTTATCAACATCTAATCTAATACTATAAAAATCAATACCTAACGATTCACAAAAACTTTTTGAATATTGTTCATCCTTTATTGCTTCTTCACCTCTTAACATATGATTTATATGAGCAGCTCCAAGTTTTAATTCATATTTATTCTTTACACTATTTAATAAATGTAATAAGCATATAGAATCCGGTCCCCCAGATAAACCTATTAACACCTTATCTCCTTTATTTATAAGATTATTTTCATCAATATATCTAATAAAATCTTTAACCATATTATCACTTCCTACGTAAACTTTGCTAAATCATAATTTTGTCTTATTTATATGATACATTATATTATGTTTTTTGTAATATTAAAATTATATGTACTAAACTATATAAATCTATAAAATTAATGAAACTTAAAATAAAAAAGCTGACAATAAGCCAGCTTTTTATTGTAATATACTAGATTCATAAAAACTTATTTATCTTAAGCTTTAGCTAATTTACATAAACCAAATATTTTTAACTAACCTAATAAAATTGAATATTTAATTTATATTCATTAATATACTGAATAAACCTTTGAAACTATAATAGTCATATCATCTTTTATTTTTCCACCATTAATATCTCTTGAATATTCTAATATGTCCATAGCAAGATCTTTTGGATCACTATCATTTTTAATTAAATAATCCTCAAGCCATTTGGAATCTCCAACACCATCTTTATCTACATCCAAAACTCCATCACTTAATGTTATTATTAAATCCCCACCATTAATCATTTCCTCAACACTTTCAACTTCTATCTTATCAACCAAACCAAAAGGTGGCATATTTGATGATATTTTATTTATTTTATTTCCTCTCTTTATAAAACTTGCAGCAGCTCCAACCTTATAAAAATGGGCTTTTCCTGTATACAAATCTATTGTATTTAAATCTAATGTAGCAAATTTTTCATCTTCCTCAAATTTCATACTCATTATAGAGTTTACAGTTTCTAAAGCTGTATTTATCCCTAAACCCTCTTCTATAAACTTTTCAACTAAATCAACAGTTATTTTACTTTCTTTACCTGCTTCTGGACCTGATCCCATACCATCACTTAATATAGTTACATATTTTCCACCTGGATAATTTCCAAAAGTACATGTATCTCCAGTATACTGCTCTCCCTCTTTAACTCTAACTCCTGCATAAGATTTTATTTTATACTTAGGCATTTCTTTTAAAAGTATTGAACATTCTTTGTTATTTGGTTTTATCCTACACCCTTCATCACTTATCATCATAGGATTTTTCATTACTTTATTTACTACTGGAAGAACATTTTTTATGCAATAATCACATCTTGAACATTTTTCCATATTTATTTTTATGTTAACCTTTCCACCCTTATCATTAAAACAGAAAACCTCTTTATATTTTATAGAGTTTTTGTTTAACTCTCTCCTAACAATTCTTTCAACATCTAAACACCAATCTATATCTCTTTTTATATCTCCAACCATATTATATAAATTGTTTGACATATTATTTAAATGATTTGATATAAGAATTCTACCTTCTGATAATTTTCTTTTTGTTATTTCATTTGCATTTAATATATTTAATACATCTTCTGAATTCCTTATTAAATCATACTTATTTATACATTTCTTTTCTAATTCCATAGGAAAATAATCTCTTCCCTCTTCTCTTCCCTTTAATAATAATTGAAAAGCATTATATGTTTGAGTGAACTCTCTATCCCAACATCTATTACAATTTTCACAATTTTCACAAACTCTATCAGCTAAATTTTCAATTAAAGCCGTACTTCTATTTTTGTATGAAAGCTTATCATTATCAGATATATTTCTTAATGATTTTGATACAACGCCTAACGTATTCTCAAATCCTTGAACTTTTCTTGTAAATTCATCTTTTATTTGATTTAAATGTTCTTCTTGCATTGCATCAATTTTAACTTCTTTACAAAGTTCAAGTTCTAAAGTTTTTAATATTTTCTTTGGTATTAATAGGAATATAAAACCTCCAATTAATATTTCAAAAATCCCTTGAACATATAGCCCTTTAGAATATAAAGATAAAATTAAAAATACTATCATTGATGATAAAAATGAAAATATTTTACCAGTATCCTTAAATAAACCTACAATTAAACCAACGCTGCCATAAATACCTATACCACTAATCATATCTCCTGATGTGATTCCAAGTATTACCCCCATAGTTATACCGATAGCTGCACCATTAGCTGACCCACCAATATAAGCTATAGAAATTACAATAGCTAATGATATTATATTTTTTATTGAAACTCCTACTATTGAAATTTCACCTATTCCAGCAGCCATTAAGCATATTATTATTGCTATACTTATTATTTCTTCTGTATTAAAGAAATAATTTGTGTTATATTCTCCAATACATCTTAAACTATATTTCACAACAAAATATACTGGAACAATTAAAACTGTATTAAGTATAGAGATAGTTACACTAACGCCAAAATCATATTTTACTATCATTAAATTATATATTGTATAACTTAAAAATATTAATAAAAATAAACTTAACACGCTAATATTCTTTTTAAATTTATTTACTAAAAATGTATATCCTAAAATAGTTAAAACTGTTGTTAAGTATATCCATCCATCACTTAACGTAGCATTAACTGTAAAATACCCAATAATAGCACCAGTTGCTGATGACAATATTTTATTTTGTGTTTTTGTCATAATTATGCTTATTAAAAAAGCCAATCCAAAAGGTGATACTCCAGATATATCACCTTCACCAAACATTATTGTTACTCTACTCAATAATAAAGATGTTATAAATATGATACATAAAATAAAGGAATCTTCCCCTAATTCTATTTTTTTACTATTTTTTTTACTTAATCCTTTTATTCTTCCCCCACTTAGTCCGTATTGCATATATCCCCCTCCGTTAATTACCAAAAATTGTAATTAAATTATAGCAACTTATCTTTTCGATATATGTCATTTTATGTTATACATTCAAACTTTCGTAAGACAATTTTCTTTAATAAATTCAACTTTCTATATTTAATCTTATTTTTCGATATTTTAATAAATTTCTAATAATTATGAACAAACTAAAGAATTAAAAGGATTGATATTAAATTTCTCAATATTTATATAATGTCAATATATATATTTTTTTGTTATTTCTTAATATATATTTTTATACATAAAATAAAAATTTACCACAAAATACTTTTGAAAATAAAAAAAGGATCTAAGAAAAATCTTAGATCCTTGGTGCCGAAGACCGGAATCGAACCGGTACGGTGTTTAACCACCGCAGGATTTTAAGTCCTGTGCGTCTGCCAGTTCCGCCACTTCGGCAAGNCTTCGGCAAGTTAATTGGTAGCGGAAATAGGACTTGAACCTACGACACTTCGGGTATGAACCGAATGCTCTAGCCAGCTGAGCTATTCCGCCAAACTTTTGGTTGCGGGGGCAGGACTTGAACCTACGACCTTCGGGTTATGAGCCCGACGAGCTACCAACTGCTCCACCCCGCGATATTATATTTTATTTTGAAAAACTTGGTGCCGAAGACCGGAATCGAACCGGTACGGTGTTTAACCACCGCAGGATTTTAAGTCCTGTGCGTCTGCCAGTTCCGCCACTTCGGCATGCGTTTTTCTCTGTCATTTCCTGACGACAATAGTTATTATATATTATAGCTATATAACTGTCAACATTTTTTTTGAAATTTATTTTATTTTATTTTTAATATAATAAAAAGCCTGTAGTTTTCTTATCTACGGCTTTTTACTTATATAGATTTATATATTAAATTTATATGATGATCTACTTTTTAAAATGATTTTTTACCACTTTTACTTCTGAAATCTTGATGCTTTTTAACATCTTGCATTCTTTCTTCGCTGTCTTTTAAAAATTTTGACATTTTATCTTCAAAATTTCCAGAAACCTTTTTCTTTTCTGCTGCCCAATCAAATTCAGCTGGTCTAACTGATTTTTTTTGTTTTGGTTCAGCTTGTTTTATTGATAAGCTAATTTTACCATTATCATCAATTGAGATAACTTTAACCTTCACCTTATCTTGTTCTTTTAAATGTTGTCTTATGTCCTTTACAAAAGAATCTGCTACTTCTGATATGTGAACTAGACCTGTTTTTCCGCCTTCTAATTCTACGAAAGCTCCGAAATTAGTGATATTTACCACTGTACCCTCTAATATGTTTCCTGCCTCTAAGGTCATGTTTAAAAGACTCCTCCTTAATTAAATAAAATATATATATGTTATTTTGAATAACCTAATCTTTAGTCTTTGAGTCCTCTTTTTTATAATTTACGATTTTTTCTCCAGGCTTAACCATATTAAGCCTTTCCCTCGCTAAGGTCTCAATATATTCATCAGAATTAGCGCTTTTAACTTCTTCTTCAAGTTGCTTGTTTTTCTTTTTCAGTGTTTCTAATTCTGTTTGTTTATTTGCTATTTCACTTTCTATTCTTTTAATAGCTCTTTCCTGTCTAATAAAACCAAACAAAAAAACAAGGCATAGCAATAATATTATTAAATTCTTCCCTTTTATCTTTTTTATCATCCATAGTACCTCATTTTTTAACTTCTATAAATATATTTTAAACACTCTGAACCTTTAATTCAAGTTATTTTTAATTATATTTAGTTTTTGTTTAAAATCTTAGACCACATAATTCTAATAGGATAACTAAAAGTCTTGTAACTGCATCTTATAATAGTTTTAAATCCAGACAAAATAGTTTTTTCAATCTTAAAAACTATCTTACTAAAAAGTTTTAAGTATATGAATAAAGCTAAACCCATGCACAAGTATACATAAGTTCCTAAAAAAGCATAATTTGTATAAAGCAAAAAAATAAAAATAATTATAGAACATAATAACCAAAATAATATATCTTGTATTGCTATTATAAGTTTATGTCCATCATTTCCTCTTATTAATCTATATATATCAAAAAAAACTCCTAATATAATTCCAGAAGCTAAAGCATATATTATAATCTCAAACTGAACTTCTAACTCTAAAGGCATTTTTATTCCCTACCTATAAGCTTTTTTATGTTTAATTTTTTATGTTTCTTTTTTGCTTTACCTTGATAAATTATACTACTTATATAACCCTCTACAGTTACATCACCATTTTTTACATCTAGTTTATTCATTTTTAGACCTTGACCATTTATTTTTAGCCTTCCAAGTATAGTATTTAAAATTATTTTTTCTTCATCAAAACCTAAAACTTCATCTACACCTGTTAATGAAAGCTTCTTCCTATCTTCAAGTGTCATAAAACTCTTACACAAATTTATAGAATCAGATTTTCTTTCCATTTTATTCTCCTTTAAGATATTATTCTTATTAAAAAATATATGTTTTTATACATATGTATATTCTTAATTAATATCTTATAAAGAGATAAAATTAGTCTATTTCTTCTCCATCTAAAATTCTATACATATCTTTTGCATCTTCTTTTCTTACATGCTCTGCCAAATTAAGGACTTCAGCTTTTAAACTTCTATTTGCAAAAGTTATCTCTATTATGTCGCCTTCCTTTAATTTGGTTCCTGATTTTGCAACTTTTCCATTTATAGAAACTCTTTCACCTTCGCAAGCTTCTTTTGCAATTGTTCTTCTTTTTATTAATCTTGAAACCTTTAAATACTTATCTAATCTCACAAAATCACCTTCTTTAATATTATTCCTAAAAATATTATTATAATTCAATAAAGCTTTAATTTATAAAAGAACCCGAGTCTCCTCGGGTTCAAAAAATTATTTATTAACTTTTTCCTTAAACTCTTTACCAGCTTTGAATACTGGAACAGTTGATGCTGGAATTTTGATTATTTCTTTAGTTCTTGGGTTTCTTCCTTCTCTAGCAGCTCTTTCTCTAGTTTCGAAAGTTCCGAATCCAACTAATTGAACTCTTTCTCCATTTTCTAAAGCTTCTTCAACACTTTCTATGAATGCTTTTAAAGCTAATTCTGCGTCTTTTTTAGTTAACTTTGACTTTTCAGCCATGCTAGTAATTAATTCTGCTTTATTCACAATTACATCCTCCTTAAATAACTAGTTATATATTTATAGTAGTAACTAATTCTTTTATGTACTACACTTACATTATCTTATTATATTATTACTTTTTACTCTCGTCTACACTCAATGAATAAATATTTATATATTTTTGTAAAAAAAAGCAAATTAAATACATTATCTTGGAAATATAGAATTTCATTGAATTATATATTCTACAAAGTCTTTAAAATTCCTTCTAAAATTACTTATAATTCTTGTTTTTTAGCTTCATTCCAAAGCTCATCCATTTCCTGTAATGTCATTTCTTTTAATGTTTTATTATTTTTAAGCGCAGCACTTTCTATATAACTAAATCTTTTTATAAACTTATCTATTGTTTTATTTAACGCTTCCTCTTCATTTACCTCTAAAAATCTTGAAACATTAACGCAAGCAAATAGTAAGTCTCCTACTTCTTCTGTTATTCTATCCTTATCTTTAGTATTATATACTTCTAATACTTCATTTAACTCTTCTATAACCTTCTTTGAGGCATCCTCTACAGTATCCCAATCAAAACCAACTTTTCTTGCTTTATTTTGTATCTTATGAGCTCTTATTAAAGCTGGTAATGCTTTAGCTACCCCTTCTAATTCCTGTGTAACTGTCTCAAAGCCTTTTTCTTCTTTTTTTATTTCATCCCAACTTTTTTCTACTTCACTTGATGTATCTATATTCTCTTCACCAAATATATGTGGATGTCTTTCTATCATTTTATTATATATTCCTAAAACTACATCATTGAAATCAAAGTATCCATCTTCTTTACCTATTGATGAATGGAATATTACATGTAATAAAACATCTCCTAATTCCTCTATTAAGGCATCATCATCTTCTTTTTCAATTGCATCTTTTACTTCATAACTTTCTTCAACTATGGCGTCTTTTAAGCTTTCATGAGTTTGTTCTCTATCCCAAGGACAACCATCATCTCCTCTTAATGTATCTATAAGAGCAATTAAATCATTTATATCTTTTTTATTATTTAAATCTTTAGGTATATAAAGTGAAGTTAAGTAATCTATATCCTCTTGCATATCTAACTCATATATTGGTATTTTTCTTATACTTTCAAGACCTTCTATTCCTGCTGCTCTTACATAAATTATTTCAGTTTCATCATCATAACATTCTAATAACTTAAGTTTAACTTCTGATGCTATAAAAGGATTATAAACTTGTGTTATTATAGTTCCTATTCTCTTATCTAATATTTGATTATTTATATCAAATGCATCAATAATCTTTAGTCCTTCTATAGGATCTATTTTTAATCTATCCATCATAGCATCGACAAAACTAACTGCAGGCAAAATTTCATATTCTATATTTTCTTTATCACAAAGTTCCATAATGTTTGATACTGACTTTTCTGCAACTAAAGGGTGTCCTGGTACTGCATAAACAACATCGCCAAATTCTTTATAAACTTTTATTAAATCTTCTGCTATATTTTTATAAACTTCATCAAAACTTTTACTACTATCATAAAAATGATCATAAGTGTTAAATTTTATATTTTTTGACTTTATAAAATCAACTGTTGGATGAATTTCTGTTCTAAAATATATGTTTTTACTTTCTTCTAAAACTCTTAAAGCACCTACTGTAAGTGCATCACTTGCTCCTGGTCCTAAACCAACTATTTTAATCATTAGGTATTTCTCCTTTTTTATTATTTTTTGTAAATTCTGTTTCTTACCTCATTAACATCAAAAACTTTCATTACAACTATTAAGGCCATATATATTATAATACCTAAAAATACTGATATTAAGCAAGATAGACCATTGCTCATTGTATAAATTAATATTTTATCATATGAAACTAAAACTAATATAGACATTATAAATGATGCTAATGTTGGCTTTATTACATTATTTATTATATCTATTCTAGTTTTTAAAGTTATCTTTAATAATATTACATTTAATGCTGTTGTAGTTATATATGCAGCTATACTTGCTATAACAGCACCATATATATTTAATTCTGATATTGGAACTAATTTTATAGTTAAAATTAATTTTATTAAACATCCTATAAAAAGATTTACTACTGGCAATATATATTTTCCAACACCTTGAAGGATTGCTGTAGTAGTCTGAGTTAATATTATAAATGGAATTGTTAAAGATAAATATTTAAGTATTTCAAAACCTTCAAATCTTCCTGGAAATATAAGTTTCATTATAGGTTCTGCCATAAAAAACATTCCAAACATACATGGTATGGCTATTACTGTTGATATTTTAATTGCAAGGTTAGTCTTATTTTCCACATTTTTTCTTCTCCTTAGTATAAATTCTTCTGCAATTATAGGAATTAAAGAAATAGATAATGCCATAGATAATGTCATTGGTATATTTACAATAACAGACGCTTTCCCTGTAAGTTGTGCATATAAAATATTTGCTTCACTTCTTATAATTCCAGCTTCTAAAAGTTTTTGTGGTATGAATATAGAATCTATCAAACTCATTATTGTACCAACAGTTGCTCCCAATGATATCGGAATTGCAATCTTTAATATTTTACTCATTATGTCTATATCACTTTTTACTTTTTTAATACCAAATTGCTTTTTTACTTTTATATATTTTATATATAAATATCCTCCTGCAAGTAAACCTCCTGCTGCTGCACCAAATGCTGCACCCCCTGCCGCAAATTCTATTCCTTTTGGTAAAAATAATACAGCTAGTCCAACACCGAATATAACTCTCCCAACTTGTTCTAATATTTGTGATACTGCTGATGGAGTCATATTTTGAAACCCTTGAAAAAATCCTCTAAATATTGTCATTATTGAAATTATAAGTGGTGCAAATGATATTCCTATTATTGAATAATAAGCTTTAGGATCCCATTCAACAAATTTTATTATGAAATCTGCAAAGAAAAACAAGAAAAAGCTTGTACCTGCTCCCAATATAAGCATCATATAGGTTGATTCTTTTACAACCTTAAAACTGCCTTCTATATCTCCTATAGCATTATTTTCAGAAACTATCTTAGATATAGCCACCGGAACTCCAGATGCTATAGCTACAAAAAACATATATAAAGGATATGACATTTGATAAAAGGCCATTCCTTCATCTCCTATTAACATAATAAGAGGCCATCTAAAAAAAACACCTAAAAACCTTGCAAATATTCCTGCTGTACCTAATATTATACTTCCCTTTATTAAGGATTGTTTCTTCATAAAATACCTCCAAACTTTTGATTTACTAATAATAATTATTGTAAGTTCAGAGGCATTATTACTATTTATTCATTATTTTAACTAAATTTATAATATGTTTTTTATTGTTCCATTTGTTTTCCTAAAAATGCTGCTGCTGTTTCAGATAATTTTAGTTCTAATTCACCTAAAGTTTCACCTGATTTTTTTGATAGAATTATTACAGCACCAATTGCATCTCCTTCAGCTATAATTGGCGCAACAACTTGTGATGTCATTTCTGAAGTATCTTCATCACTATGTAAAGGAATTAATTTTTGTCCTCCTTCTCCTAATAAAACTGGTTTTCTAGCATCCATTATTGCTTCAAGTTCATTGCTTATTTTTCTATCTATATAATCCTTTTTAGGTACACCACTTGCTGAAATAAATGCGTCCTTATCGCTTATTAAAACTATATGACCTATTGATTGTTGTAAGCTTTCAGCATATTCTTTTGAGAAATCTGTAAGTTCTCCAATTGGTGAATATTTTTTAAGAATTACTCCTCCTTCTCTATCTGTAAATATCTCAAGTGGATCTCCTTCTCTTATTCTTAAAGTTCTTCTAATTTCTTTTGGTATAACTACTCTACCTAAATCATCTATACGTCTTACAATTCCTGTAGCTTTCATTTTATATTTAACCTCCTTAATAAAATACTGTTAAATTTAGTAACATTATTAGTATTTGACTATATAGAAATTTTATGCACTTATATCCATTATTTAAACAAAAAGGACACCTAAAATTAGGTGTCCTTTTTACAACATTTAGTTTTTTTGTTCTATTTTATCTTCGTAAACTTTAACTCCAAGTTCATCTTTCCACTTCTTAAGAGTGTCTGTATAAGCTTTATTCTTTTTACTTTGATCTAATTGTTGTTTAATTGAATCTTTTACTTTATCAAATGGTATTACTTCTGCCTTGCTTTTAATATTTTCTACTTTTATTAAATGGTATCCAAACTGTGTTTTTACAGGTTGTGATATTTCACCATCTTTAAGTTTCTTCATAGCAGCCATAAATGTTTTATCATATTGTTGTGAATCATAATCTATATAACCTAATGATCCACCTGTTGATTTTGTTGCATCAATATTATATTTAGCTGCCATATCCGCAAATTTAGCTTTTCCTGAAACTATATCTTCTCTTATCTTCTTTATAGTCTTCTCAGCATCTTTTCCATCAGCTATTATTATTTGATAAACATCAGCACCAGGTTTTATTGTATATGTTGTTGCTTTATTTTCATCATAATATTTCTTCACATCAGCATCTGTAACTTTTACGTCTTTATATATATGATTTTCAACAACATTTAATACTATAATACGTTCTTTTAAATTTTCTTTTAATTCATTTTCATCCTTATAGCCACTTGCTTCATAAGCCTGTTTAAATTCTTCTTCTGTTTTATAAGCTTTTTTCATTTCTTTTAGTTCAGAGTCTACTTTTTTATTTATTTCTTCATCTGACATCCATTTATTCTTTTCAGATTCAGTAATCATAACTTTTTGATCTACAAGACTTTCTAATGCACTTTTTTGTAATTGTAATAACATTGATTTTGCTTGCTCATTATTTTGTAAATTATCACCATATTGTTGTTTTAATTGTTGATAATATCCATTTCCTTCAACAACCTTTTCAACTTCACCTCTTGTTATTTTTTGATCTCCAACCTTTGCTAAGGTTTCATTTTTTATTGCTTCAGGAGTTTTTTGTATCATGTTACATCCAGCAAATACCATGCTTGATATTGCAACTAAACCTAAAGCTACAATTCTTTTAATTCTACCCACTAACGTTCCCTCGCTTTACTATTTATTATAAAGTACCTAATTGTTAAAATTTCACTGTTTTTAGTATAACATATTATTTATTAAGTTCAATTATATAGAATTAAGTATTTATTACTTTTAATATGTTATTTAACATATTTTTAAAGAATGGTAATATTTCCTCTTTCTTGAATCCATTTTGCTTGAACTGAAATTCAGGTATATTGCCAAACTTAAGTATTACATTATCTTTATATTTATCTATTAATATTTTAAATACTTCCTTATGTTCTTTATCTCCTTCTTCAAATTTAAAGAATATTCCTTTTGGCGTTTCTTTTATTTCTTCTATATTAAGTTGCTTAGCTTTACTCTTTATATAAGCTATATCCATTAAATTATAAACCGAATCCGGAATATCTGAATATCTATCCTCTAATTCATCTTTAATTTCCATGTATTCTTCATAACTTTCAATAGCTGCAATTTTTTTATAAACTTCAATCTTTTGATTTTCATCTGATATAAACGTTCCTGGAATATATGCATCAACTTTAATATCAACAGTAGTTTCAACTGGTTCTTTTGTAATCTCACCTTTTATAATTTTTATTGTATCTTCAAGCATTCTACAATATAAATCATAACCTATAGTAGCCATATGACCATGTTGAGCTGAACCCATCATGTTTCCAGCACCTCTTATTTCTAAATCTCTCATAGCTATTTTAAATCCAGATCCAAGTTCAGTAAAATCCTTTAGTGCCTTAAGCCTCTTTTCAGCTACTTCTGTTAATATTTTATCCTTAGTATATAAAAGATAAGCATAAGCTATCTTATTAGATCTCCCAACTCTACCTCTTAATTGATATAATTGTGAAAGCCCCATCTTATCTGCATCAAATACTATTATAGTATTTACATTTGGTATATCTATACCAGTTTCTATTATGGTAGTACATACTAACACATCATACTTTTTATCCATAAAGTCCATCATTTCTTTTTCTAGTTGTCTTTCTGTCATTCTACCATGGGCAAACGTTACTTTACTTTCTGGAACTAATTCTTTTATATAATTTGCCATGCTTTCAATACTTTCAACACGATTATAAACAAAGAATACTTGCCCTCCTCTGTTCATTTCTCTAAGTATAGCATCTCTTATAAGTTGATCATTTTGTTCTATAACATAAGTTTGAACCGGATATCTTTCTTCAGGAGGTGTTTCTATTACAGAAATATCACGAGCACCTGTTAATGACATATGAAGAGTTCTTGGTATTGGTGTTGCACTTAATGTAAGAACATCAACATTCTTCTTTAATTCTTTTATTTTTTCTTTTTGTTTAACTCCAAACCTTTGCTCTTCATCTATTATTAAAAGACCTAAGTCTTTAAATTGAATATCTTTTGCTACTAATTTATGAGTTCCAACTAATATATCAACATTTCCTTCTTTTGCTGCTTGTATCGTAGCTTTTTGTTCTTTTGCAGTTCTAAATCTACTTATCATATCAATTTTTATTGGAAAATCTGAAAATCTTTTAATCATATTCTTATAATGTTGTTCTGCAAGTATAGTTGTTGGTACTAAAAATGCAACTTGCTTTCCATCCATAACAGCTTTAAATGCTGCCCTTAAAGCAACTTCAGTTTTTCCATATCCTACATCTCCACAAAGAAGTCTATCCATTGATTTTACAGATTCCATATCACTTTTTATTTCTGAAAGTGATGTAAGTTGATCTGGTGTTTCTTCATAAGGAAACTCATCTTCAAATTGTCTTTGCCACTCTGTGTCTTTACTAAATTTATAACCTTTTAAAGTAGCCCTAGTTGCATAAAGTTTCACTAAATCTTTAGCTATTTCATTTATTGATTGTTTAACTTTACTCTTAGCCTTTTGCCACTCTGTTCCACCAAGTTTATTTACCTTAGGAGTCTTTCCTTCAGTTCCTATATACTTTTGTATAAGGTCAAGTTGGTCAACAGGAACATATAGCTTATCGCCCTTTTGATAAACTATATCCAAATAATCTCTCTTATTTCCCGCTACTTCTATTTGTTTAATTCCTTTATAAACACCAACTCCGTGATTTGCATGAACTACATAATCACCTATTTTCAATTCAGTAAATGAATTTATTTTAGCTATACCCTTTTTAACCTTTTTCTTTTTAGGGATTTTTCGTTTCGCCTCCCCAAATACTTCTTTATCTGATATTACACATAACTTTTCATCAGGAAATTCAAATCCCTTAAGAAGATTTCCAAAAGTAATTACGACTTCCCCACAAGATATTTTATCAACGTTATCCTTATAAACGCTTTCAATTTCTCTATCTCTTAAAGTTTCTACTAATCTTTCTCCTCTAGTTCTTGTTCCTGAAAGAATTAAGCTTTTAAAGCCTTTACTCTTTTTATCTTTTATATCATCTATAAGTAAATCTAACTGTCCTTGATAATTGTGAAGTGTTATTTGAGACATATTTATTATAGAACGAGGCTTTAGTATATCTCTAACCTTTTTAAAGGTATCCATAGTTATTAATTTACATTCCTCAAACCTACCTAAAACTTCACTATAATCTAAAAGTAATTCAGAATGTTTAGGAAGTATATTTCCCTTTTGAAGAAACATTGAAAAGTTTTCTCTAAATTCACTATAAGTACCTTCTAACTTTCCAAGAGACCTTGTTGTATCATCAATTACGAAATTATATCCTTTAAAATAATCAAATAAACTTTCTAATTTTTCATAAAAAAATGGAAGATATGAATCTATAGTTTCAAAACTTGAAGTTTGAATTAAAGATTCTAAGTTTCTATTTATTATTTCTTTTAATTTTTCCTTACTATCTTTATTTTTATTATTTTCTAAAGCTTTATTCAACTCTTTTATTAAAGTATTTTTAGCATAATCTATAACATTATCATCTATTATTATTTCTTTAGCAGGAAAAATACTAACTTTATCAACCTTATCTATACTTCTTTGAGATTCCACATTAAATCTTCTAATAGAATCTATTTCATCTCCAAATAACTCTATTCTATAAGGATAAATTGAATCTGGAGGGTATACATCAAGAATTCCACCTCTTAAAGCAAACTCACCTTTTCCTTCAACCATTTCAACTCTTTCATACCCGCCTTCAACAAGCAATCTATTTATATCATTAAAATCCACTTCATTATTTATTGATAATTCTATTTTATGATTTTCATAATATTCTCTTGGAGTATAGCTTGCTGCAAAAGATTCTATGGATGTAACTATTATTTTCTTCTTTTTATTTAATATTTCTTTTATTACCTTAAGTCTAGCCCATCTTAAATCACCTGAGATAGCATCTATGTTATAAAAGACAACCTCTCTTACAGGAAAATAATAAACTTCTGTTGTATAAAAACTTAAGTCTTCATATAAATTTTTTGCTTCTATATCACTGTTTGTAACTATAACTAAAGACTCATTAGAACTTTCAAATATAGCATTCATCAAATATGTTCTACCAGATTCTGATAGTCCATATATCCCTAATGGAAACTTTTTATTATTTATATTTTCTTTTATTTCATTAAATTTTTTACTTTCAATTAAGGGCTCCATTAACCCCTCTAATCTCATTTTATACACCATCCTTAAATACTTTTTTTAGCTTTAAATCCATTATATTTATTCATAGCTGAGCTTATATCACTTTTTATTATTTCATCTACAGCAAGCTTAGTAACATCTAAACTTTCTTCTAAAACTTCTCTTTCTTCTTTTGAAAAATTTCCTAAAACATGATTTATTAAATCTCCTTTAGGTTGTCCCACTCCTATTTTAATTCTTGAAAATTTATCAGTGCCTAAATGTGATATTATATTTTTTATTCCGTTATGTCCCCCAGCACTTCCCTTTTCTCTTATTCTTATCTTACCTACATCTAAACTTATATCATCATATAAAACTATAATATCCTCATTTGTAAGTTTATAAAAATCAAGTATTTCCCTGACACATTCTCCACTTAAATTCATAAATGTTGAAGGCTTAATTAAAATTACCTTTTCTCCTTCAATAAATCCTTCTCCATAAACCCCTTTAAATTTTTTCCTGTTTATATCTATATTATACTTATTAGCTATATAATCTACACTATCAAAACCAATATTATGTCTAGTATTTTCGTACTTTTCACCTATATTTCCAAGTCCTACTATTATGAACATTTTATCTCCTCTTTCTAAACTACTTATATTTTATAATCTTCTACAATAAAAATTTATTTATTCAAATACCTATTAAATATTATACTAAATTTTGATAATAAAAAAAGCGTACTATAAATTTCAAAATATATTAAAAAAATATTAAAAGGAGTAAGCTTATGATTATACTATAATCACTCGCTATACTCCTTTTAAATTATAGATTTATAGTTATCTTTTCTATCTCACCGTTTCTTAGTATCTTAAATTTTATATTACCCTTATACTTATCATCTTTAAGTACTTTTATCAAATCATCATAAGATAAAATTTTAGTATCATTAGCAGTTAATATTATGTCTGTTGGCTTAAGCCCACCTTTTTGAGCATTACTATCAGTTATTACATCTTTTATGTAAAAACCTTTTTTATACTCATTGCTAACATTTACCTCAACACCACGTATTCCTATAAGATCTTCTTTTTTTATTATACTATTTAAAGATTTTTTTATCATGTCTATACTAGATGCAAAATATAATCCATCTTTGTTAAATTCTTGAGTTAAGTATCTACTATTTAAGCCTACTAATTCTCCTTTAGAGTTACAAAGTACTCCCCCAAAGTTTTCTTCATTCATAACAGCATTTGTTTGTATTATAGAACAATATTCATCATTCATTTTAATTTTATGGTTTGTAGATGTTATGATCCCTGAAGTAATTAGACCTATATAATTATTGCTTAAAGAATTTCCTATTGCATAGACACTTTCACCTTCTTTTATTGAGCTAGAACTAGCTAATGAAATTGGTGTTAATCCATTTGCAGATATTTTTATTAATGCCATATCTGCCTCTTTATTATATCCAATTAAAGTACCCTTAAGCGGTTTTACTCCTTTTGCTGGTATATCTATAAATATTTCTTTATAATCCTTAATCTTTTCATAAGAAGTAATTATTAATCCACCACTATCAACAACTATTCCAGTTGAATTTTTTTGAGATACCTTTGATGAGGTAGCATCATCATAATTTTCTCCTATAGTTACTAAAGATGGCGCAACTTTGCTTATAACTCCACTTAAATTATTTTGTTCTAACACACTTTCAATCTTTTTATCAATAATTTTATTTATACTATTCATAGCATATGCAACTGATAGTGAAGTAGTTATTACTATAATTAATATTATTACTAATGCTATAATAATTTTTTTCTTAGTTACAACAACTTTTTTACTTTTTATATTTATTTTACCCTTATCATTCTTATTCTTCATAAATATCACCAAAATTATTTCTTGATTAAAGTAAATGTAAACATAACACCAGTATCTTTATAGTTTTCGACCCAAATATCTTCACCATGTTCTGTAAGAATTAACCTTACTATAGATAATCCAAGCCCTGTACTTACTTTGTTAGTTCTTGATACATCTGCTTTATAGAATCTATCCCAAATCTTTATTAATTGCTCCTTAGTTAATAACTCACCATCATTATAAATGCTCACAAGCACTCTATCACCTTTTGATTTCGTGTTTATTCTTATATTACCATTTTCATAAGAATATTTTATTGCATTATCTATTAAGTTTGTTACTACTTGTGTTATTTTGTCATTATCTCCAATTACATATTGATGTTCCTGCTCTAAAACAACATCAACATTTAATCCTTTTTTATTTATAGCACTTTCAAATTTAGTAATTGTGTACCTTAACATATTACTTATATCAATTTCTTGTTTATTAAGCTTTATTTTTCCTGATTCTAAAGCTGATATATCTAACAAATCATTTATTAATCTTGATAACCTATCAGTTTCTTCATATACAATTTTTAAATAATATCCTTCTTTATCTCTAGGAATTACACCATCTAATATTCCTGATATAAATCCTTTTATTGAGGTTATAGGTGATCTTAATTCATGTGATACATTTGATATAAAAGCTCTCCTATTATCATCAACTGTTTGAAGAGATTGTGCCATTATATTAAATGATTCTGCAAGTTCTCCTATTTCATTATTTTGATTAATATTAAGTCTTTCATTAACTCCACCTTTAGATATTCTTCTTGCTGCTGCAGTTATTTCATCTATAGGCTTTATTAAAGATTTTTTACTGTAAAAGTACACAAATATACCACCAATAATTATTACAATTAAAGCAGTTATCCATATAATTTTATTTATTTTAATTATAGGAGATAACATACTATCAGTCGGAATAACCATTATTATTACTCCGCTAAAATAATCTTTATTAAAAATAGGCTTTAAATATACATAATTATTTTGAGATGCACTTTTTACATTTCCATATTCTATAGACTTCCCTTGCTTCAACACATCCATATCTTCTTTAGGAATTCCTGCATTAGAAAACTTATAATTTTCATATCCACTATTAGAAACAGCATATGTATATCCTAGATTATCTGTAACTAATATTTCTGCATCTATAGTTTTGCTTACAAAGTTCATTACATTATTTAATGTTGTTAAGTTTGAACTTTTATCCAAAGATAAATAAGCTATGGCTGCACTTTCTATTATGTTACTTTCTCTATTTAATTGCTCTTTCTTTTGATCAAAATAAGTTTGTCTAATCCATAAAGATAAAACTCCTGCTACTATTACAAGCGCGATTACTACTATTAATGTGAATGTTATTATAAGCCTATATGCTAAGCTATGCTTTTTCATCTATTTCACCTCAAATTTATAGCCAACCCCCCAAACTGTTTCAATTTGCCAAGTATCTCCTGAATGTAACTTTTCTCTTAATCTCTTAACGTGAACATCAACAGTTCTTGAGTCTCCTGGATAATCATATCCCCAAACTTCACATAATAATTGTTCTCTTGTGAAAACTCTATTTTTATTACATGCTAAATAATATAATAGTTCAAATTCTTTAGGTGGCATTTTAATTTCATTATTCTTATAAATTACTCTATATGAATTTGCATCTATTGTTAAATCATTATATTGAATTACTTCTTTATTTGTATTATCTGCTGTATATCTTCTCATTACAGCTTTTACTCTTGCAAGTAATTCTTTTGGTTCAAATGGTTTAACTATGTAATCGTCAGCACCAAGTTCTAAAGCTAAAACCTTATCAAATGTATCTCCTTTTGCTGTAAGCATGATTACTGGAGTTGTACCTTCTTTTCTTATCCATTTTAAAACATCTATTCCGTCTATGTTTGGTATCATAACGTCTAAAAGAACTATATCCGGTTTATAGTCTAAAAATATTTCTTCTGCTTCTTTACCATTATGTGCAACTCTTGTATCGTATCCAGCACTTTTTACATACATATTTATTACTTCACAAATATTTTCATCATCATCAACTATTAATACTTTACCTAAAACACCTTCCATGTCTTAATACCTCCACATTTTAACTTATTAAATATTTATTGCTTAATTAATTTAAAAATTAACTAACAATTATAAATTTATCATTTTTTCACAGTTTTTAATATAGTTTCATATAAAAGTTACAATTTGTTAACTGTAATATTTCATTATTATATAAATAGTTATAAAACAAAACCTCCAGATTTATCTAGAGGTTTTCTTTATGTATATTATGTATTAATACATTAACTATTATGCTTCAAATAATTTGCTTATTGGTTCATTATTATATATTCTTTTTATAGCTTCTGCAAATATAGGAGCAACTGATATTGATTTAAATTTTTTCTTATCAATATTCTCTGGAAGTTTTATTGTATTTAACATTACTAATTCTTCAATTGCTGAATTATTTATTCTTTCAAATGCCGGTCCTGATAAAACCCCATGAGTACAACATGCATATACATTTTTTGCGCCTAAATCTTTTAGCGCATTTGCTGCATTTGTTATAGTTCCTGCTGTATCTATCATATCATCTATTAATATACATCTTTTTCCTTCAACATCTCCAATAATATTCATTATCTCGGATACGTTTGCCTTAGGTCTTCTTTTATCTATTATTGCTATTGGTGCATGTAATCTATCTGCAAATTTTCTGGCTCTAGTTACACTTCCAAGATCAGGAGACACAACAACAACATCATCTTGATCTATTAATCCTTTATCTACAAAATACTTTGAAAGTATTGGTGAACCTACTAAATGATCAACAGGTATATTAAAGTACCCTTGAATTTGAGCAGCATGTAAATCCATAGTTAAAACTCTATGAGCTCCTGCTGTTGTAAGTAAATCCGCTACCAATTTTGCAGTTATTGGATCTCTTGATTTTGCTTTTCTATCTTGTCTTGCATATCCATAGTATGGAATAACAGCTGTTATTCTTCCTGCTGATGCTCTTTTAAATGCATCAATCATTATAAGTAATTCCATTAAGTTATTATTTACAGGTGAACAAGTTGATTGAACTATAAATACGTCAGCACCTCTTACTGTCTCACCTATATTTACTGATATCTCTCCATCACTAAAAGTACCTACATCGCCCGCACCTACTTCTAGCCCTAATATTTTTGCAATTTCTTGCGCTAATTCTGGGTGTGAGTTTCCTGTGAATATTTTAATATTCTTTCCATGACTTAACATAATTAATGAAGACCTCCTCAAATTTAGCTCTTTTATATATAAATAAATTTTTATTGATTACTTCTTTAATCCCTTTTTCTCTACCCATCCTGATATATTTCTTTGCTTAGCTCTAGCTATTGCAAGTTCACCTTCATTAACATCATTAGTTATTGTTGAACCTGCTGCAATATAAGTATTATCTTTAACAGTTACTGGTGAAACTAAATTTGTGTTACATCCAATAAAACTATTATTTCCAATTACTGTTTTATTCTTAACTTTTCCATCATAGTTTACTACAACAGTACCACATCCAAAGTTACATCCTGAACCAACTTCAGCATCTCCAATATAAGTTAAATGTGATACTTTAGTTCCATCACCAATTGTAGATTTTTTAATTTCTACAAAATCCCCTATTCTAGCTTTTGAACCAATCTTACTTTCTGGTCTTATATATGCAAATGGTCCAACAGTAGTATTTTCTCCTACTTCACTATCTAATATTACTGAAGATTCTACAGTAACACCTTCGTTTATTATACTATCTTTAATTCTACAATTTTGCATTATCATACAGTTTGAACCTATTTTAGTATTTCCCTCTAATATAGTTCCTGGATATATAATTGTATCTTTTTCTATTTCAACATCTATTCCTATGTATGTTGATTTTGGATCTATTAACGTTACACCATTATTAAGATGTTTTAAATTAATTCTATTTCTTAATATTTCTTCTGCTTCTGCAAGTTGAACTCTTGAATTAACTCCTATAGTATCCTCATAATCAGTAACTAGTGCCCCAACCTTTTTTCCTTCTTCTTTAAGAATTCCTATTACATCTGTAAGATAATATTCACCTTGTGTATTATTATTTGAAAGCTTATCTAATGAATTAACTAAATCTTCTATGTCAAAACAATACATTGCTGCATTCATTTCATTTACTAATAATTCATCTTCATTGCAGTCTTTATGTTCAACAATTTTTAAAACATATCCTTCATCATCTCTTATTATTCTTCCATAGCCTGTTGGGTCTTCAACTATAGCACTTAATAAAGTTGCTGAATTTCCATTTGATTCATGTGTTTTTATTAATTCTTCTATTGTTGATTCTTTTGTTAGCGGTGCATCACCAGCAAATACTACTACAGTTCCTTTTTTTCCTTTTAAGAATTCAGCTGCGCATTTAACTGCATGTCCTGTTCCTAATTGCTCTTCTTGTAATGAATAAGAAACTTTTCTATCATTAGTTTGTTCTTTAACTAACTCTGCTCCTTTTCCTATAATTACATTTACATCATTGATATTTGCTTTTCTCATATTATCTATAACGTGATTTACCATTTCTTTGCCACAAACCTTATGTAAAACCTTAGGTAAATCTGACTTTATTCTAGTACCTTGACCAGCTGCAAGTATTAATGCACATTTATACATTTTACCACCTCTATTAATTACTTATATTTAACCCGATTTTTTATAGTATTATATTTTAGTACATTTTAATTCTATTTTATTATATTTCAACAAACTAACTATTTCAACTTAGATAACAATACAATAAAACTTATAATATATGTATATTGTTTTATTATCCTTTATAATATTCTTATTTCAGTAAGTTACAAAAAAATAAAAGGGAAAATCCCTTTTATTTTTAATAAATTATTCCGCTATTTCTTCTGATAAAGCTTTATCATACGCTTCAAGAATAGCTCTTTGTATTACGTCCCTTGCCTCGCTGTTTATAGGATGTGCTATATCCTTAAACTCACCATCTGGTGTTTTTCTGCTTGGCATAGCAATAAATAACCCATTTTGCCCTTCAATAACCTTAATGTCATGAACTACAAATTGATCATCAAAAGTAACTGATACTATTGCTTTCATCTTCCCATCTGTAGCTATCTTTCTGATTCTAACGTCTGTAATTTGCATTGACCACACCTCCAGTTGCCTTTATGATATTATAAATTCTCCATACATTGGCAATATCCTCTTTTATTTGGTAAATTTTTAAATTTATTATTGGTGTGGTAAATTATTTATCTATTTTTCAAATATCTTAGAAGGACGTATATCAACTATTGATGATTCATTTACTGAATGTAATTCAACTATTGATATATATTCATCAATAAGTTTCTTTTTAGCTTCTTTATTATCAACTAAAACTCCTATTCCAACTAATTCACTATCAAATTCTTTTAAAAGATCCTTTATTCCAAGTGCAGTTCCCCCACCTTTCATAAAATCATCAATGAATACACATTTTGAATTACTTTTCATTGATTTTTTAGATAATGACATTTGTTGGAGCTTCCCACTAGTACCTGACACATAATTAATTGTCATAGTTGTTCCTTCTGTAAATTGGTTGTCCCTTCTTGCAATAACAAGTTGAACTCCTAAATTTCTAGCAACTTCATACGCTAATGGAATTCCCTTTGTCTCTACTGTAATTACATAATCAATATCCATATTTTCAAACCAAGAAGAAAGTATTGTTCCAGCTTTACTTATTATTTCAGGATTATACATTAAATCTGTCATATATATTATATTTCCCGGAACCACTCTTCCATCATCTTTTAATAAATCGCAAAGGCTTAAAGCAAATTCCTTTCCTTTTGATACACTTGTTTCAGGTATATATCTTATACCTCCTGCAGCACCAGCTATGGTTTCAACTCTTCCCATTTCAAACTTTGCTAATATTTCTCTAACTATAACTATATCTTCACTTATAGTTGATTTTGCTGCATTTAATAACTCTGAAAATTTATTTAATCCGATAATTTTATTCGGATTTTCTATTAGTATCTTTGTAATTACAACAACTCTACTATTTCTACTTAACTTTTCCATGAAAACCACCTGCATCTTAATAATTATTCGAATTTATACGAATTATATCATAATTTTTCACTCTCAATATTCATATTTTATTCTATATTTTTTCCTAGTGCAATACATTTTAATCACTTAATGTAAAATAAATTGAAAATTCTTTTTTAAATTGATATAATTTTTAGTTAATTTTTGTGTTCATTTAATTAAAAATGTATATAATTATAAATGGTTATAAAATAAAAAATTAATTTTTAAAACATTAAACTTATATAATCATAAAATAAATAAAAAAGGGGTTGATTTCATGTCATTTGATTTTTTAAAAGATACCAATAAAAAGGTTCACTTTATAGGAATTGGCGGTATAAGTATGAGTGGTCTTGCTGCTGTACTTTTAAATAATGGATTTAAAGTTTCAGGTTCCGATTCTAAAGAATCAGAAATAACTAATAGCTTAAAAGAAAAAGGTGCTGAAATTTATATAGGACATAAAAAGGATAATATAAAAGATGTTGACTTAGTTGTTTATACGGCTGCAATTCCACAAGATAATCCTGAAATAATTAAAGCCAAAGAAGATAATATACACCTTATGGATAGAGCAGAATTTTTAGGTCTTATAATGAAAGGTCATAAATACAATGTTGCAGTCGCAGGTACACACGGTAAAACTACATGTACTTCTATGATTACAAATATAACTCTTAAAGCAAATTTAGATCCAACTATACTTGTAGGTGGTGAACTTGATGTAATAGGCGGTAATTACAGAATAGGAAATAGTGAATATTTTGTTACAGAAGCATGTGAATATAAAGAATCATTTTTAAAATTCTTCCCATACATAGGAATAATATTAAATATAGATGCTGATCATTTAGATTATTATAGAGATTTAAATCATATAACTGAAACATTTAAAAAATTCTCAACATTAATTCCTACAGATGGTTACTTAATAGGTTACGGTGAAGACCCTAATGTTGCTAAAATTTTAAAAGAAGCTAATTGCAATACTATAAGCTATGGATTTAAGGATACTAATGTAACTGCAACAAATATAAAATATGATAATAGAGGTTGTGCATCTTTCACTGTTTGTAAAGATGGAGAAGATTTATTTGATTTACAATTAAATATGCCAGGTAAACACAACATCTTAAATGCATTATCAAGTGCATGTGTAGGACTTATTTTTAATCTACCTTATGATGATATAATAGATGGATTAAAAGAGTGCAAGGGTGCTCATAAAAGATTTGAATACAAAGGGGAATTAAATGGAGTTACAGTTATAGATGATTATGCTCATCATCCAGTTGAGATAAAAGCAACTTTAAGTACTGCTAAAAAAATTCCTCACAATAAAACAATATGTGTATTCCAACCACATACTTATACTAGAACAAAAACATTATTTGATGAATTTACTACAGCATTTAATGATGCTGATGAATTAGTATTAATGGATATATATGCTGCTAGAGAAAAAGATACTGGTCTTGTTTCATCTGACGAATTAGGTGATGCAATAAGAAAAACAGGTGTTAAATGTACTAATGTACACTCTCATGATGAAGCTGTTGAATATGTAAAAAATAATATAAATCCTGGAGATATGCTTTTAACAGTAGGTGCTGGTGATGTTGTTATAGTTGGAGAAAAATTTTTGAATAATAAATAAATTTTTTAAAAAGGTGGTTATACCACCTTTTTATTCATATACAATAATAAAATCTTTTATATAAGCTATTACTTCCCTTAAAATCGCCTTAACTTCATATTTATTGAACTTTTTAACAGACCATGCTGCAAATGAACAATCTAACTTAATTCTTTTAGCTATCATCTTTATTCTAGCAATATGATAATAATCCGAAACAATTACAGCTTTTTTAAACCCTTTATTATTCATTACATTCTTAGAAAATTTTAAATTTTGATATGTGTTTTTTGCCTTTTCTTCTATAAATATATTATTATCATCAATACCTAAATTAACCAAAAAGTTTTTCATTCCTAAAGCTTCACTTATATCTCCTTTTCCTTTTCCTGTAACAATAAAATATTTTGCGATTCCTTTATTGTATAATTCAATAGATTTTTTTAACCTTTGATTCATAAAAATACTATTTAAATTACAACCTAAAATAACTATAACATCACTCTTTTCCACTTTACATAAATGTGGTGCAATAATTATTTTTAAGGTTATCGTGAAAATGATTACTAAATTTATTAATATAGTACTTATAATCTTCACCACCATAAATTAGTATATACTATTATATTTATTCAAGTATACTTTTGGTGATTTGCCAAAAATTTTATTTTTTCTTTTATTAAATTTTTTGCTTTTTATATTTTAATTTAATTAATTTTATTCTATAATCTATATGGTAGACTTGTTTCTATGCTCTTTTTAAATTTTACAATAATACAACTAGTAGAGGTGATTAAATGGATTTATCAAACACTTTAAAGACTACTTCAGAATATATACTTTCTAAAAGTAAATATAAACCTGAAATCGGTCTTATTCTAGGATCAGGTTTAGGATCTTTAGCTGACTTAATTGAAGAACCTGAATTTTATCCATATGAAACATTACCTAATTTCCCTGTATCTACTGTAGAAGGTCATAAAGGTCGTCTAGTTATAGGAAAATTAGAAGGAAAAATTGTAATTGCTATGCAAGGAAGATTTCATTATTATGAAGGTTATAAAATGACGGATGTAACTTTTCCTGTTAGAGTAATGAAGCTTTTAGGCGTAGGCAAGTTAATCGTTACCAATGCCGCAGGTGCTGTAAATACAAATTTTAAACCTGGGGATTTAATGATAATTAATGATCACATTAATCTTTCCGGAAGCAATCCTTTAATTGGTAAAAATTTAGATGAATTCGGACCAAGATTTCCTGATATGTCAACAGCTTATAATCCAGAGCTTATAAATCTTGCAAAAAATATCGCTAAGGATTTAAATATTGACATAAAAGAAGGCGTTTACACTATGTTTAGCGGTCCAACTTACGAAACTCCAGCTGAAATTAGAATGGTTAGAATTTTAGGTGGTGATGCAGTAGGCATGTCAACGATACCAGAAGTTATTGTTGCCAATCATTCCGGAATAAAAGTATTGGGCATATCTTGTTTAACAAATATGGCTGCTGGAATACTAAAACAACCACTTAATCATGAAGAAGTTATAGAAACTTCAAATAAAGCTAAAAATAGTTTTATAACTCTAACTAAAGAAATAATTAAAAATCTATAAAGAACAGTCTTAAGTCTATAAGTAAAAATTATATACAAAGGAGAAAGAACATTGAGTAGATTTATTGGATTAATCGGAATCATAGTAATTTTAGGAATAGCTACGCTGTTCTCAGACAACAGAAAGAAAATCAATTGGCGTTTAGTTGGTATAGGGTTAGCACTTCAAGTTGTATTTGCCCTAATTATATTAAAGATCCCAGCTGGTAGAGCTTTCTTCGATTTTTGTAGTAAAGCAATAACAAAATTACTTGACTTTACTCTTGAAGGTTCAAAGTTCTTATTTGGTAACTTAATGAATCAAGATACTTTTGGAATGATTTTCGCATTACAAGTTCTTCCAACAATTATCTTCTTCTCAGCTTTAATGGGAATACTTTATTACTTAGGAATTATGCAATTCATAGTTAAAATTATCGCTAAAGGTCTTTGTAAATTACTTGGAACATCAGGCGCTGAAACATTAAGTGCTGTTGGAAACATATTCTTAGGACAAACAGAAGCTCCACTTTTAGTAAAACCTTTTATAAAAGATATGACTAAATCAGAGCTTATGGCTATAATGGTCGGTGGTATGGCTACTGTTGCAGGTGGAGTTATGGCTGGATATGTGGCAATGGGAATTAATGCAGGTGACTTACTTGCTGGTAGTATAATGGCTGCTCCTGCTGGACTTATATTAGCTAAAATTCTTGTACCTGAAACAGAAGAACCAAAAACAAAAGGTACTACTGATGTAAAAGTAGAACAAACAGCATCAAATGTTGTTGAAGCTGCTGCAAATGGAGCTAGTGAAGGTTTAGGTCTTGCCCTTAACGTTGCTGCTATGCTTCTTGCATTCGTTGCACTTATAGCTTTACTTAACTACATATTAGCTGCAATTGGCGGACTATTTGGATTCCCAACACTTAGCTTCCAATGGATACTAGGTAAAATATTCTCACCATTAACATTTGTAATGGGTATACCTACTGTTGATTTAGGAACTGCTGGTAGTTTACTTGGTCAAAAAGTTATGATTAACGAATTCGTTGCATACTCAGAAATGTCTAAATATGTAGCTGCTGGAACTTTACAACCAAAAACAGTTCTTATATTAACTTATGCACTATGTGGATTTGCTAACATAAGTTCAGTTGCTATCCAAATTGGTGGTATAGGTGCTTTAGCTCCAGATAGAAAAGGTTTAATTGCAAAACTTGGATTTAAAGCATTACTAGGAGGAGCTCTTGCAACTTGTTTAACAGGAACAATAGCTGGAGTTTTATTCTCAGTTTAGTAAAATAAACTTATAAATACAAAAAGAGTACTTTTTTAAAAGTACTCTTTTTATTTACACTATAATAAAAATTAAAATATATCGTAGTAAATACTATAAAATAACTTGATTATTAATTGTTTTTAAAATATATTTATTATTTTATTACAGTTAATTCTTTAGTTACTTTATTCAATCTTTCATGACCATCTTCAGTAACTAATACTAAATCTTCTATTCTAACACCAATATCTCCACTTAAATAAATTCCTGGTTCTACTGAAAATATCATTCCAGGTTTTACTTCATTATTATTTGCAGCACTTACATCACCAAAATCATGGCAATCTATACCAATACAATGACCTGTTCTATGTGTAAAATATTCTCCATATCCCATTTCCTCAATATAACTTCTTGCTGCATTATCTATTTCTTTAAACTTAACTCCTGGCTTTATTATAGCTATAGCTCTTTCATTAGCTTCTTTTACTATGTTGTATATCTTTTTATGTTCTTCTGAAGGCTCTTCTTTAAAGAATACAGTTCTTGTCATATCTGAACAATAATCTTTATAAACTCCTCCCATATCAATAACTATACTATGACCACTTTTTATAGCTGAATTATCTGTTTCATGATGTGGATCTGCTCCGTTTGGTGATACCGCTATAATTGGAGGAAATGAAAATTTATTCATTCCATTTTTAGCATATAAATCTTTTAATATTTCAGTACATTCTTCTTCAGTTTTTCCTTCTTCTAAATGCTTCCACAGCTCCTTCATTGTTTCATCATTTCTTCTTGAAGCTTCTTTCATTAATTCTATTTCTTCTGCATCTTTTATCATTCTTAAATTATCAATTATTGGTGATGAATTTTCATAATTTTTAGCCGCATTAATTTTCATAAGACTTAATAAAAAATGTGCTGGCCAAGTTTTATCAATTCCTAAAACCGCCTCTTTATCAACATACTTAGCTAATATTTCAACTGGATTTTCTATATCATCATACCAAACTATATCAATTCCTAAATCTTCTTCTACAGGGAATAACTTATTATTTACTAATTTATGTTCTCCATTAGTTTTAATAAGTAAAGCTACCATTCTATTTCCTGGATGGAACCACTTTCCTGTTAAATAAAAAAGTGATGATGGTGATGAAACTATCATTTGTGTTAAATTATTTTTTTGCATTTCTTTTATAACATTATTTATTCTGTTCTCTTTCATTCTTATCCCTCCGTATTGTTTTATATTACTATTATAATATACTAATATGAATAAAGTTCAAATAATTACAATTCTTTAAGTATTATTTAATATTTATATTATTTTCTAAGTGATATAATATTATTGAGAAATTTTTAGGAGGCTAGCTTTATGAAAATAGCAGTTATTTCAGATATACATGGCAATATTTATGCACTAATGAGAGCTTTAGAAGATATAGAAGATAATAAGGTTGATACTATAATTTGCTTAGGTGACCTAGTTGGATATGGTCCTCACCCAAATGAAGTTATATCAATGATAAAAAGAAGAAATATTCTTTGTTTAAAAGGTAATTACGATGCATCTGTTGTAGATGGAAGTTATACATATATAAGAGAAAACTCTATTAATTCATTTTCACTACCATGGGCCGTGGACGAGCTTAGAGCAGCAAATAAATTTTATTTAAACTCTCTTCCAACCTCTTTAACTTTGGAATTTGAAGATAAGAAAATATTATTCCTTCATGGAAGTCCAAATGCAATAAATGAATACTTACTTGAAGGTAATGATAATACAGCTTCAATTATGGAAAACCTAAAAGAAGATGCCCTAGTATGTGCTCATACACACATACCTTCAATAAAAAAATTTGGAAATAAACTTTTTATAAATGATGGAAGTATAGGAAAACCAAAAATAGGAAGACCAAATCCAACTTATTGCCTAATAGAAGTTGAAAAAAATAAACCTATAAAGGCAGAAATTAAAGAAATTACTTATGAAGTTAAAAGAATAGTAAAAGATATGACTATGCTTAAGTTTCCTGAATCTTTAATAAGATCTTTTGAAACTGGAGCTGAATAATATATCCCCATAATTAATTATACAATTAATTATGGGGTATGTTTTTATTGCTTTAAAACTCCAATAATTCTAAGATTACTTAATATACTTTTATCTCCCTTATGACACTCATAAAAACTTTCTGTTACATCTGTTCCAGCTTTAACTCCAAAATGTCCATTTTCATTAAATCCTGTAACTCCAGTTACATCATATACTGTACCATCTATAGCTACATATGCTAAATTATTATTTTTTCCATTATATTTTAATAATTCACCTAAAGTAAATTCTCTTCTTCTTTTCAAAACAAAATTATTTCTCAAATTTTTTTCTTCCTCTAATAATAAAAATAAATCCTCTGTTATAACCTTTATATTTCTTATAATTTGCTTCCTATCATCATCATTTCTGTAAAATAACATATCTTTTAATTCATTAAGATCTTTATTTTTTTTATTTATAATTTTTTCTAGTAACATAAACAACCTCATATAATTATTGATAAATATATGATAATATATGATAAGTATGTTGCATTTGTTAGAAAAGTATTGTAAAATCAATTTAATATATTTTTTATAAAAACTGTGAAGAGAAGAGTAGACTTAGGATGTAGTCTTAGCGAGTAAGGGATGGTGTAAGCCTTATACGAAGCCTATGATTGAAGAACATCTCAGAGTTTCTAACCGAAAGCAAATTGATTTTAAATTGTTAGTAGACTTAGACGGACATCTAGACCGTTAGCTTCTAGAAGGGCATAAAATGTGCCTGTAATTTAAGTTGGCTATATTTTATAGCAATTTGGGTGGTACCGCGATAGTATCCTTTCGTCCCATTATTTTGGGATGGAAGGTTTTTTTATTTTATAAATTAATTTTCAAGTTATAGGAGGTAAAATTTAAATGGATAAAAATATTTTAGTTAAATCCCTTTATAGAAATACATCAGAATATTTAAATAAAGATGTAACTATATCAGGTTGGATAAGAACTTTAAGAGCTTCAAACGCTTTTGGATTTATTGAAATTAACGATGGTTCTTTCTTTAAAAATATTCAAATAGTATTTGATAACAAATTAGAGAACTTTAAAGAAGTTTCAAAACTTCCAATAAGCTCATCATTAAAAATAATCGGAACTTTAGTTGAAACTCCAAATGCTAAACAACCATTTGAAATTCAAGCTAAGGAAATAGTAATTGAAGGTATGTCAGATTCAGACTATCCGCTTCAAAAGAAAAGACATACATTTGAATACTTAAGAACAATCGCTCACTTAAGACCAAGAAGTAATGCTTTTTCAGCTGTATTTAGAGTAAGATCTGTTGCTGCTTATGCAATACATAAGTTCTTCCAAGAAAGAGACTTTGTTTATACAAATACTCCTATCCTTACTGGAAGCGATTGTGAAGGTGCTGGAGAAATGTTTAGAGTTACTACTCTTGACTTAAATGAAACTCCAAAAACTGAAGAAGGTGCTGTTGATTATAGCAAAGATTTCTTTGGAAAAGAAACTAATCTTACAGTTTCAGGACAATTAAACGCTGAAACATTTGCTTTAGCATTCAGAAATGTTTATACATTCGGACCAACATTTAGAGCTGAAAATTCAAATACAGCAAGACATGCTGCTGAATTCTGGATGGTTGAACCTGAGATATCATTTGCTGACTTAGAAGATGATATGAAACTTGCAGAAGAAATGTTAACTTACGTAATTAAATATGTAATGAAAGAATGTCCTGAAGAAATTGAATTCTTCAATAAATTCATTGATAAGGGATTGGTTGAAAGATTAAACCACGTTGCAAACTCAGATTTTGCTAGAGTTACTTATACTGAAGCAGTAGAGATACTTAAAAGCTGTGGTAAAAAATTCGAATATCCTGTTGAATGGGGAATTGACCTTCAAACAGAACATGAAAGATATTTAACAGAAGAACATTTCAAAAGACCTACATTTGTAACTGATTATCCAAAAGATATTAAAGCATTCTATATGAGAATGAACGATGATAATAAGACAGTTGCAGCTATGGACCTTCTAGTTCCTGGAATAGGAGAAATAATTGGAGGTAGCCAAAGAGAAGAAAGACTTGATATATTAAAAAATAGAATGGCTGAACTTAACTTAGCTGAAGAAGATTACTGGTGGTATCTAGAGCTTAGAAAGTACGGAGAAACTAAGCATGCTGGATTCGGTCTTGGATTTGAAAGATTAATAATGTACATTACTGGTATGTCAAATATCAGAGATGTTATTCCATTCCCAAGAACAACTGGTCAATCAGATTTCTAATTATAAAATAATTTAAGCAATAAAAAATTTAGGGGCTATAAATAGATATAAGCCAGTATCTTTAAAAGATACTGGCCTTTTTTTATTATTTTATTTATTTTCTCTACCTTTTGCAAATTCATATAATGAGTTTACAGGAACTCCTGTACCACCTTTAGCCTTATAAGGCTTTGGTGAATCTGTCCACGCTGTTCCTGCTATATCTAAATGTAAGAATGGTACACCTTCTTCTACAAATTCTTCAACAAATAATCCAGCTGTTATTGTTCCAGCATTTCTGCCACCAATATTTTTTAAATCAGCAATGTCTGATTTTATAAGCTCCTTATATTCATTAAATGTTGGTAATTCCCACACCTTTTCTCCAGTATATTCAGTTACTGTTTTATATTCTTTAAATAAATCATTATCATTAGTTATAGCAGCTGTTGTAGTTTCTCCTAAAGCAACAAGTGCTGCACCTGTAAGAGTTGACATTTCTATAACTTCATTAACCTTTTCTTTTTTACTTATATAAGTAACTGCGTCAGCTAAAGTTAATCTACCTTCTGCATCTGTATTTAAAACTTCTATAGTTTTTCCTGACATACTACCTATAATATCTCCAGGTCTATACGCACATCCTGATATCATATTTTCACAAGCTGCTACTACTCCTATAACATTCATAGCAAGATTTCTTTTTGCAATAACTGATATAGCACCTATTACAGCAGCTGCTCCACCCATATCTGATTTCATTGTTTCCATTCCATTAGTTGGTTTTAATGAATATCCACCTGTATCAAAAGTTAATCCTTTACCAACAAGTCCTAAAATATCTTTTTTATTGTGTTTATCTCCAAAATACCTCATAACAATAAGCTTTGGTTCTCTAGCTGAACCTTTTGCAACAGACATAAAAGCTTCCATTCCAAATTCTTCAATTTTTTCTTTATCAAAAACTTCAACTTCAAAACCAAATTTATTTCCAAGTATAGTTGCTGCATCAGCTAGTGTTTCTGGATACATTTCATTTGCTGGTTCATTTACTAATTCTCTAGCTATTTGAACTCCCTCTGCTATATCAATTCCTTCTTTAACAAATTCATTAGCTTCATTTATTAATGCTTCTTCAACACCAATAATTGATACAGACACTTCTCTATTTTCTTTATCTTTTTTATATTTTATAAATTCATAATCTGAAAGCATTAATGATAATGTAATAGCTTTTATAATTTCTAAAGCATCAAGTTTATTTGTATTAATCATATTAAAAGCTATAGATACATTTTTAAGCTCTTTCATCTTTTTATAGGCTTTTGATATATTTTCTTTAATAGTTTCTAAATTTATATCTTCTTCATTTCCAAGACCTATTAAAATTGTATCTTCAATATTTCCATTGTTCTCGTTTGTTAATATGTAAGTTTCTCCAGATTTTCCTTTAAACTTATCTTTACTATTTAAATTAGATAAAATTTCTTTTAACTTATTATCCTTAATGTCTAAATTACCTTCAAATAAAGGAATTATTCTTCCATCAAAGTTCTCTTTAACATTACTTACAGTTATATTCATATAATACCCCTCCATATTCTTATTATTTCATATATTCTTCTAATAAAATAATTTTACCTTGAGCTAAACTTTTAGGAACATCTATTATTCTTTGATTAGTTGATCCTCTAAATCTAATTCCATCCTCTTTTTTATTTTGATCAAATTTTCCATCTACTAAAACATCTATATTATTTATAAAATCTTTTAATTCTTTTTTTTCATTCATCTTATTTAAAATATGTTCAAATTTATATCCAGTAAATGACCAAATATTTAAACCATTATTTTTAAACTTTTTTGCCATATATGCAAATTTATCAGCTTGTTCTAAAGGATCGCCTCCACTAAATGTCACTCCTTTAATCATAGGGTTTTCTAAAACATCTTCTATAAGTTCATCCATGTTTTTTTCTTCTCCACCATTAAAATCATGAGTATCAGGATTAAAACACCCTTCACAATTATGTCTACATCCTTGTGCAAAGAAAACTCTTCGTATTCCAGGTCCATTTACCAGGCTTTCATAAGCTATTCCTGCAAGTCTTATATTTTTGCTCATAAGTTCACTCCTCTTATCTATTAATTATATCATTCCAATAATTACTATCAATATAATCAAAAATATTTATTACTTAATTAATTTTATTAATATCTTTATAATACTTTCTTAAATATTATTTGCTAAAAAGGCTACTACAATTACTATTGTAGCAGCCTTAATCTATTTTTAATTAACAATCTTGATAGTGATTAACCCCTGTTCCTGTATGAGTAACTCTATCCTGTCTTTCATGATACTTTCCAGGTCCAAATCTTTCATCTAAACTTAAGTATCCTGTTACTCTAGAAATCCCTTGTATATCTACACTTCCACAATTAGTACATTTTTGCTCGTGATTGTGTAAGTATGTTCCACAATCTTTACAATATCTTATATGGAAGTTAATTCCTAGGTAACTTATATTAGTTTTCTTATATGCATAATCTAATATAGACATTATAGTTTCACCTGATGGACAATCATCAACTTCTAAATAACTTATATGTCCGCCATTACATAGTTTATGATAAGGTGCTTCTATATCTATCTTATCCTTTAAAGATATTGCATAATTAACTGGAACATGGAAACTATTTGTATAATATTCTTTATCAGTTACACCTTTAATAATTCCAAACGCCTTTTGGTCTTGTTTAATGAATTTTCCTGATAAACCTTCAGCTGGTGTTGCATAAGCACTCCAGTTAAGTTTTGTTTCTTCTGCTGTTCTATCACAGAATGATCTTAAATGTTCAATAATTTTAATACCAAGTTGTCTAGCATCTTCATCTTCACCATGATGCTTTCCTACTAATGCAGTTAATGTTTCTGCAAGACCTATAAATCCAATTCCCCAAGTTCCTTGTTTTAATATTGGTTCTATTGAATCATCTGGTAATAAACCTTCTGAACCTTTCATTAAATTTTGACCTGCTACAAAAGGTAAATCTTTAACTTTTAAATGCTTTAATACTTCATATCTATGAAGTAATGATTCTTTAGCTAAATTTAATCTTTCATCAAATATTTTAAAGAATCTATCTATATTACCTTGAGCTTGTATTCCTATTCTAGGTAAATTTATAGTTGTAGGAGCTATATTACCTCTTCCCTTAACACCAGGCTCTCCATTTACATTACTCATAAGATAAGTTCTACATCCCATAGTAGCTGGAGTAATACCCATATCATAATATTTTTTATTAAAATCTGCATCTATATTCATAAATGTAGGATTCATTCTTTTAGCCGCAACTCTACAAGCTAACTCATATAAATAGAAATAAGGATCATTTGGTTCCCTATTTACGCCTTCTTTAACTCTAAAAATTATGTTAGGGAATATTGGTTGCTCACCTTTTCCTAAACCTTTTTCATACTCTAATAAGAATATTTCACAAATTAAAGCTGCATCTCTTGATTCTGGTATTCCTATATTTATTGAACTAAATGGTACTTGTGAACCAGCTCTTGAATGCATTGTGTTTAAATTATAAACTACCCCTTGCATTGCTTGATGTATTCTATTTTTTAATTTTTTTTCTGCTAGTTCCTCTATTTTTTCCTGAGGTAATCCAAGTTCTTTAAACTCAGATATTATTTCTTCTCTAGTTGGTTTAACAAATATAGACATATCATTATCAAAGTCAGGATGTGATTGACCACCAAACATATCATTTTGAGTTGATTGTAATAATATACATGATAATTCTGCTGCCGTTTCTATTCTTCTTGGTGCATTTATAGTTCCATATCCTGTATTAAATCCATTCTCTAATATCTCTTTAGTTGGAATGTGTAGACAGTTAGTAGTTAAGTTATAACTATCTAAGTCATGATAATAAAGATCTCCAATTTCATGTGCTTTTGATAAATACTTTGGCATATTTGCTAAGTTATGCCATTTATTTGATTCTGATGCTATTCTTAATAATTTAGAACTAAAATTATTACCAACATTAGCATTATCTCTATCTGTTTCAACACCTATTTTACTTATAGCTCTCATAAGGTCTGATTTTATTTCTCTAACCTTAGTTCTCTCTCTTCTATAATTTTGATATGCAATAACAACATTATCTAAGTTTGAATCCTTTAAAGCTTTTTCAACAAGATTTTGAACTTGCTCTACAGATATTCTATTTTCCCCAGACACCTCTATATACTCAATAACTTTTTGAACGATATCTAACGTTTTGCTCGCTTTTAGGTTTACACCTATATCTTCAGCTGCTTTCTTTATAGCATTAACTATCTTCTCTGAATTGAACTCAACCTCTCTACCGTCCCTTTTTACAACATATAGCATCTAAACGACCCCCATAACACAATATATAGTACCAATTTTAGTACTGTCTTATTATACTTCAAAAGATATTCTAGTGCAATCAGCTTTTATTTTAAATTTATTTGATATTTTATCCTTGCTTATTCTTTGCTTATATTAAGTCTAATTATCTCTCTTTTTTATTTTATTTTTTTATTTTTATTAAGAAAAATATTTTTTTAAATTAAAGTAATCATTTTCTATAAAACATTATATATATTAAGTATCATTAAATAAAAAAAGGAGATAAATATGAGAAAATTTTTATTAATTTCATTATTTACAATTTTTACATTTACTTCTGTAATGTCTTGTAAAGTTGAAGAACAAAAAAATTCATCAAATAATCAAAGTGAAATTTTAGATGAATCAAAAACTACATCTTCAAATAATATAGAACAAACTAAAAAATTTTATTATCCCTTTACAGGTGTAGAATCATCAGAAGATCCTCAAAATAAAGTTCCTTATATGGCAGTTGTTGAAAATTCTAAAGCTTCAAGGCCTCAAAGTGGACTCTCCTTTGCAGATATTGTCTATGAAACCTCAGCAGAAGGTGGAATTCCTAGATTTATTGCCTTATATCATAGTAAAACTTCAGAAAAAATAGGACCTATAAGAAGTATACGCCCTTATTTTTTAACACTATCAAAAGAATATTCATTACCTATTGCTCATTGTGGTGGTTCAAAGGAAGCTTTATCACAAGTTGAAAATGATGATTCTTTAATGAGTTTAAATGAAATGAAAAATGGAAAATATTATTATAGGGATAATTCTAGAAAAGCACCACATAATCTTTATACATCAAGTGAAAAAATATTAACTGCCATAAAAGATAAGAAATATAACTTAACTGCAAAATCTTATTTAAAATTTGATTCTAGCTATTTTAATAAAGATAATTTAAAAACAAGCTCAAATATAACTGTAAAACCAAATAACGTTTATGAAACTAAATATGTTTTCGAAAATGGTTCTTATACTAAATATATGGATGGTAAAATTGCAATTGATGCTATAACTAATAAACCCTTAACATTCAATAACATAATAGTTCAAAAAGCCGACATCACTCTTCAAACAGATAATTCTCATTTAGATATAGATTTAATTAATGATGGTGAAGGTTATTTATTTTCTAATGGTAAAGTTATAAATATATTATGGTCTAAAGATTCAGAGACAAGTGATACTATGCTTTTTGATATAGAAGGTAATGAAATTAGCTTATCTCCTGGTAATACAATATGGAATATAGTAGATTCAGATTCTTCTATTTCTTACTAATTTTTTTATAAAAGAAATTATTTTAATAATAATTTCTTTTATATTGCTAAACTATATCAGTAATGATATAGTTTATATTATCAGTAGTGATAAAGTTTACTTGCTTTAATCATTTTAATAGGAGGTATTTATATGCAAAAAATTGCCATTTTAACTGATAGTGGATCAGATTTAACTACAGAACAATTAAAAGAAAATAACATAGAGTTTGCACCATTTAGAATAATATATTCTAATGGAGAATTTGAAGATAAAATAGATATAAGTCCAAAAGAGGTTTATGAATCATTAGAAAAAGAAATTCCTACAACTTCTTTACCAAGTGCTTCTAGAATAGAAAATATTCTTAATAAATTAGAAGAAGAAGGTTACACTCATGTAATTGCAGTTACAATCTCAAGTGGGCTTTCAGGTACAGGTAATGCTATAAGATTAGCACTTGAAGATCACCCTAAATTAACATCTTATGTTTTTGATACTAAAATTCTTAGTATGGCTGAAGGTGCATTAGTATTAAATGCCGCTCAATTAGTTAAAGAAGGTAAAACTTTTGAAGAAATAATTGAGGAACTTCCAAAACTTCGTAAGAAAACTCATGGATACTTTACTATAAACACATTAGAATACTTAAAAAAAGGTGGAAGAATAGGAAAAGTAGCAGGTACTATCGGAGAAATCTTAAATTTAAAACCTATAATATCAGTTAATGATGAAGGTGTTTATTATACATTTGCTAAAGTTCGTGGTAGAAAGCAATCTATGAACAAATTAGTAAAAATAGCAAAAGAACACCTTGAAAAGGGTAAAAGCAAAGTTTGGGTTCTATGTGGTGGTTCATCTGATGAAGAATTTAATGCTTTATATGATGCTATCTCAAAACTTGATAATATAGAATCTATCGCGCCAGCTACAATAGGACCTTCTCTTGGAGTTCATACTGGTCCTGGTTTACTAGGAGTTGTAGTCCAAGAGGTATAATTATGAGTAATTTAAATTTTTCTGACTCAATGGATATAAAGGCTGAGGAAAAAAGACTCTATGAAGAATATAAAAGAAATATGATGGAACTTAAAAAAGTAAAAAAAGAAAAAGATGCTGTGGGTCAAGTTTTTACAAAAGGTTTATTATCCATTTATGTTCTTCATATATTGAATTCTACACCAGCCACAGGTAGTTATATCTCACATTCAATTGGAGAGCGTACACGAGGAAAATGGATTCCTAGTACAGGTGGAATATATCCAATTCTAAAAGCATTAGAAAAAGACGGTCTTGTAGTTTGGAAATGGGATGATCCTAAAAAGAAATTCAGAAAAATATATTCTTTAACAAATGAAGGAAAGAAAGAATACTTAAGAAAAAAATCTTTGCTTAAATCTAAAATTGAAGAAGCATTAGATGTGTTCAAAATTATATATAATGATATTTATTAAGGATACTATTAACTTAGTATCCTTTTTGTATATATATTAATAAATACGCTAACACTAATAATAAGAAGGAGGTAGTGTTATGCGAGGTAAAGTATTAGATATAAATAATTTAGAGGCATTTATAGAATTAGAAAATGGCACCTTGATTTCACGCCCTTTATGCGAAATAGCTGGTGCATCTATTGGAGATTATATATCTGTATCTTTTGATAACTCATCTTCACCAAGTAATCATAACTTTTCTAATTATATAATAAATCCTCTTATGAATGACTTCTTTTAATAAAAATAGCAAGCTTATATAAGCTTGCTATTTTTATTACTCTACACTAATTGCATTTACTGGACAATTTTCCGCTGCTTCTTTAGCTCCATCTTCATTTTCTTGTGGAACGTCAGGTGAAATTGCAACAGCCTTTCCGTCATCATCCATATCAAATACTTCTGGACATATTGATGGACATAATCCACATCCAATACAAGTATCCTTATCAACATTAGCTTTCATATTAAATTACTCCTCTCATACATAGAGAGTATGTATTAATATAAGCCTTCAAATATTAATGAATATAGAGCATTATCTAATACATACTCCTCAGCTCTTCCTTCTTCTAGAGCTTCTGTAAGTTCTAGATTTATTGGAAGTTCCCCTAAAAGTGGTAAACCAAGGTATTCTGCATGCTCTTCTGCTGACTTTTTACTAAATACTCTTAGCTTTTTGTCACAGCTATCACAAGTTATATAAGCCATATTTTCAACTACACCCTTAATAGGTGTGCCTACTTTCTCAGCCATTTTTACAACCTTTTTAACAATCATTGATACCATATCCTGTGGTGTAGAAACTATTATTAGTTCCTTAACATTGAACTCCTTCATAACTGTAAGCGCTATATCTCCTGTTCCAGGTGGCATATCAATTAGAAGATAATCTAACTCTCCCCACTCTGTATCAAAATACATTTGATTTAAAACTCCAGTTATTACAGGACCTCTCCATATAACAGGATCATCTTCAACTTCTGTTAAAAGATTCATTGACATAACCTTTATTCCACTCTTAGTTGTAGCTGGAATGAACTTTATATTTTGTTCATCTAATGATATTATTTGCGCTCTTTCATTATTTATACCAAAAAATCTTGGCATTGATGGTCCTGTTATATCTGCATCTAAAACTCCAACTTTATAACCTTTTTTTCTAAGCATAGTTGCAGTTATTCCTGTTACAGTAGATTTTCCTACTCCACCTTTTCCACTTATTATACCTATTACATTTTTTATTTTTCCATACTTTGGCTTTTTACCAAATGGATTCATTGTAGCTTTTTGAGCATTATTCATATGTAAATCCTCCCTTATTTATTTGTTTGACTCCAATTATCAGGCTTTTTACCATCGCTTCCGACTGTAATTTCCCATTTTTTAAATTCATAATGTCCTACAACATAATATTTTTGGTAAGTCTTATCAATCTTATTATCTACAGTTATTAATGTTCTAAACACATCTGTGCTATATCCCATGTTTTGAACAGTTACAACTACATTAAAGTCATTTTGGTTGTTATTATTTATTATTTCAGCCCCCGGTATTACTTTTTGTAAATCCTTTTGGAATTTTTGTAAATCTGTTGAAAATAAATATTTAACACAATCTAAATCACTTAGTATATTAATTCCAACTTTGTGACTACCATCACCTAATGCACCTTTATTCATTTCCATTACTTTCATTATTGTACCATAATATATTGAATTAAAATCTCTAGGTCTTCTTATAAATGATAAATTATTAATTATTGTCTGATCCAAATCTCTTGGTACCTTATAGGCATTATTTGAATCATAAAAGTTTCCTCTCCTACTTTCATTAACACCTACTACATAATAATACTTTTTAACTTTGTCTCCTGTATGAATCTCAAATATGTAATCAGGATCTAATGAACTTTTTTCCGGCTCTGGGTTTCCTGCTGATAATGTTTTGTATATTTCCTCTATTGCCTTCGGATCCGTAACTTCAAATCTAAAACCAGTATCACGACTATTCTCTATGACTATTTCATCAACCTTATTAGTCTTCATATAATCAAAATCATTGTTTCTAAATCCAAGCTTTACTAAAACATTATTTACAGGTGTACATCCAACCATAGTTGTTCCAATAACAACCATAATGCAAAGCATTGCTAATTTTGATATTACCCGTCTATTCACTTATTTTCTCTCCTTTTAAATTTATCTAAATTGTAAATTATAACTCCTAATACAAGAGTAAATATAGCTATAAATTGCGATGTTGAAAACATTAATATATTTCCTCTTGGATCATTTCTAAAAAATTCTATAAAAAATCTTCCAATACTATAAATTATAATATATACAGCAAGTATCCTACCTTTGATTCTTTCTTTTCTGCTATACCATATCAAAAAACCTGCTAATAAAAAATCAAATACGGAACTAAATAATTGAGTTGGTATTAAAGGTATTCCACTAGGTGCTAAAGACCCACTTGGAAACACTACTCCAATTGGAAGTGTTGTTTCTCTTCCATAGCAACATCCAGCCAAAAAACATCCTATTCTTCCAAACCCCTGTGCTAAAGCAACAAAAGGAACAACAAAATCTAATAATTGTATAGAATCAAATCTATTTTTTCTACAATATAAATATAGTCCTAGTGCACCACATATTATAGCTCCATATATTACAAATCCATTACCAAAATTAAATAGAATTGACGGATTATTTATTATGTCCTTAAATTCAGTAATTATAAATAATAACTTTCCTCCTAATATACCTGATATAACTGTTACAATTATTAAATTTAATAACTTATCTTCATCATATCCATACCTTTTTGCTTTTCTTATAAAAAATGTTGATGCTAATATTACACCTATAGCAATCATAAACCCATAACTATAAACCTTAAAATTTAAAATTTCAAAAAGTACTTGTCTCATATTCCCTCCTAAACACCCTATATAACTAATTAGGAGAAGCTTAAGCTTCTCCTAATTATATCTAAATTATAATACTTTCAAATATTACTTGCAAATTATTGTATATTACAAATTTATTACTTAGCTGGAACTACAATTGTTGAATTTTTATAATCATAGAACATTAACCAAAAACCATATTCATCATTACTTTTTCTCTTACACCATGTAATAAATCCTGATTTTCCTCCATAAGGTTGCTCATCCTTATCTTTTTTACCTGGCACAGCATAAACTAAGTACTTTAAGTTTCCTTTTTTATCACATTTATATCCCATCATAAAATAACCGTATTTTCTGATATATGGATAATAATTAATCATAGGATAATATAAAATAGAATATTTATTATAATCTTTTGAATCACACATATCCTCTATATCATGTACAGGTATCTTATACCATTTAGTATAAGTTAATTCTTTGAATCCATCTTTAATTTCCTCAAAACCTTTAACTAAGTTTTCAAAGAAATCTCCAATGCCACCTCTTAATTTAAAATCATAAGGATCTACATTTTCTATCTCTATACTTCTTTCATAATCTTCAAACTTATTTGTTAATTCTTCCTCATTGTTTTTATGTTCAGCTTTAATATTTTCTACTTCTTCTTTAACAACTTCTTCTTTATTTTGATTTATATCTAAGTTCTCTTTTATATCAGTATGCTTTTCTTCAACTTCTGGTTCAATAACCTCTCTTTTTATATACTCTCTTGATTTAGGTTTAAGTCCATCATAATCACATTTTACTACTTTGCATTTCTTCCAGTTGTCATCTAACTTTTCTCCGCTCATAAATCCATACATAGTAAAATCTAATCCATCTGATTTCTTTTTACATATACCAGCTCCTGATATTTTATCATAATGCATATTTAATCCTGCTATATTATCAGAATTATATTCTATACACGCCTCACCTTTTCCAGAATCACTAACCTTTAGTTTACCAATATCCACTATTTGCTTTAAATCTTTTTTATAACAAATAAGTACTATAGTATAATCATCTTCTTTTTTTAAGTTTTGTGTGTAAAATGTTATTTTGCACTTATCCCCTTTTGATTCTATTTTTGCATATCCTGACAGTGCCTTATCTGAAGAACTCTTACTTCTTTCATCTTCTTGTAGAATTATAAAATTTCTATATAATTTACTATGTGCCAATTTCCCCATTACCTCCGCATACATTTATTCAATATAGTATATGCAGTAAGGTACCTATTATGATAATCGAAATTTACTTATATTTGTAAATTTCATCACTAAGCTTTGCAAATTCTTCTAAAGATAAAGTTTCTCCTCTTCTCTTTGGATCTATTCCAGCATCATCAAATGCCTTTTGTAGCTTTTCTTTATCTATACCTATATTTTTTACTCCGTTCCATAAAGTTTTTCTTCTCATATTAAAAGAATTTCTTATAATGTCAAACATAAGTTTTTCATCTTTAACTTCAACTCTTGGACTATCTAATCTATCTAACCTTATTACTATTGAATCAACCTTAGGTCTTGGTATAAATGAACTTGGTGATACTTTTCTTATTATTTTTGTATTACAGTAATATTGTACTAATAATGATAATGAACCATATTCTTTACAGTTTGGTTCTGCATTTATTCTCTCTGCAACTTCTTTTTGTATCATTATAGTTAAACTTTTAAAATTATATTTTTCTTTTAAAAGATTTACTATTATCGGAGTAGTTACATAATAAGGAAGATTTGCAACTAATTTTACACTTTTTTCATCTCCAATTATTTCATTGAAATCTACCTTTAAAGCATCCTTATGTACTAATGAAAAATTTGGATGACTTCCAAGTTCTTCTTGTAATATAGGAATTAAATCATTATCTAATTCTATTGAAACAACTTTTTTAGCTTTATTTAAAAGCTGAGCAGTTAAAGTTCCAACCCCTGGTCCTATTTCTATTACTAAATCTTCATCATTAACATCAGCGCCTTGAACTATATCAGTAAGAACTGAGTCATCTATAAGAAAGTTTTGTCCTAAGCTCTTCGAAAATTTAAAATTGTACTTTTTTACAAGTTCTTGAGTTTTATAATCTTTTATTTCCATATTAAATTTCTCCTATTTCTTTTTCTACTTTTTGCATAGCCTTTGCAAATTCTTCTTTGTCTATTCCGTAATTGTTTAGTCTAGATAGCATTTGTTTAGCATTTCCATATCCTATTCCAAGTTCTTTACCTAAAGCCATTCTTCTATCCTTAGCCTTTTCATCAGCTGCAAGTTTAAAATAAAACATATCCTCCATACCATATTCATTATGCTTTTCTTCTAGCGTAACCTTTGCACCTTCTAAGGCTCTTATTATAACATCTGGACATGCATTTTCTACACCTATATCTCCATCTTTTAATCCATCCTCTTGAGCTATATATGCATGCTTTATTCCTTTTACTCTCTTTGCAATTATGTTACGTATCTTCTCTCCAGCAAAATCTGGATCAGTTAAAACTATAACTCCCTTTCTTTTTTGAGCTTCTTTTATTCTATCTATAACCCTTTTATTTATTCCGAATCCACCAACAGCAATAAGTTCAGCATCTACAGCTTTCTTTACTGCATCTATATCATCTCTACCTTCAACTACTATAACTTCTTTTATAATTTTCTTATCCACAAGCTTTACTTCCTTTCGCTAATCATTTATTCTTAGCACTCATATATAAATAATTTACATATATATATACATCATGTCAAATAATAATACATAACTATTATATACAAAAAAATAAGAGATAACTAATCTGTTATCTCTTTAAAATCAAACTATTCACCCGGATAAGATACTATATAAACATCTACTCCATATTTTCTTCCCCATTGATTACATGCTGATGAACTATTTAAATAAACATCTATTATATTTCCTTTTATAGCTCCACCAGTATCTGACGCTCTAGCATATCCATAACCTTCTACATATACTAAGCTTCCTAAAGGAATAACTCTTGGGTCTACTGCTATTGTACTAACTCCACCAGGGTTGTACACAGGAGCAACACCAGTTGCAGTAGTACTATGACCAGAATATGCTGTTGCTTCCATAACTAAGTGTTTCTTATATTGTACTGAATCACCTCTATTTGGTATATAATTAACTGGATTCTTTGTACCTTGTACAACCACTGCATTAACAGGAGTTGCAACAACTTTACTACTTACCTCTTTCTTTGAAGCTTCTTTTCCATCTTTATATACTATTTCGTAAGTAACCTCTTGCTTTCCGTTTTTACCTTCAGCTTCAATTCGTTTCTTACCTTTCTCAAGGCTTTCATCACTCTTAGTTACTGTATCATAAGGTATTGCCTTTTGTTCTGTAACCTTCTTGCTTTCTACCTTAACAATACTAACATCCATATTTTCTGTAATTGGAGTATTTAGTTCTGGTTTAACTTCATCTATACCATCTACATATTCTACTCCTTGTTTTTTAAGTTGATCATTACTAGTTAATAAAACATCTTCAATATTGTCTTCTGCTGAATAAATTTTAACATCTTTATCTGCAAACTTAATATTGATCGGCACAGCTTTATCAACTGCAATCTCCTGACCTTCTTTAATTTTGGATTCTAAGGATGGTTGCACCTTATCATAATCTGATAAACCTATTCCTTTATCTTGCAACGCATCTTTAACAGTCCCTTTATATGTGATAAATGTTTCTTCTTTTCCGTCAATACTTAATTTAACTGTCTTTCTCATTGTAGCAACTGTAGTGGCTACTATGACTACAGCAATAGCTGCAGTTAATATCACTATTTTTGCCTTCGGACCGTTAGAAAAACTTTTCTTCATAAAAGTTTTAAATTTTTCTACCATTGATTTCCCTCCTTTGGCAAGAGTGTCTTTTGCATTATACTTAGTTTTTAGTACCTTGTCAAATCTACACTCTCTTGCTTACTAGCGCTAAACCTTGAAAATGCAGTGCTATGCATATATTTTTTTTATTATAATTTAGCACTAAATGAGTTCCCTGCGTCCATGGTATATTGTTTAAGTATCTCCGAGAATTAATTGTAAATTAATTCCATTTAAGTTTACATTATTTTTCCTTATTAATCAAGTTGTAAAAATTGTTATTAAGCTCAATATTTAACTCTTCTGGATTCATGCTTCTTATTTCTGCTATTTTCTCTATAACTTCTTTTATATAATCAGATCTGTTTCTCTTTCCTCTATTTGGTACTGGAGCCATAAATGGAGCATCAGTTTCTACAAGCATTCTGTTAACTGGAATTTCTTTTGCAACCTCTACTATTTTTTTTGCATTTTTAAATGTAACAACACCAGTAAAACCTATGTAATATCCTAGCTTTATGCATTCTTTTGCAAACTCTACACTTCCTGAAAAACAGTGAACTACACCCTTAACTTTTGGAAATTCTTTCATTATATCTAATGTGTCTTTATGTGCATCTCTATCATGTATTATTACAGGTAAATTTAATTCTTCTGCAAGTTTCATTTGTTTTCTAAATACATCTTGTTGAACTTCTTTTGGAGGATTTTCTTCCCAATAATAATCTAATCCAATTTCACCAACAGCAACTATTTTTTCATTTGATTTTATTAAATCTCTTAATTCTTTTAATACTTTATCTGTTAATTCATTAGCATTTTCAGGATGAATTCCTAATGCGCCATATATAAAATCATATGTTTGTGTAAGCTTATAAGTTACTTCTATACTTTCATATGAAGAAGCACAGTTTAAAATTCCAATAACCCCATTATTTTTTAATTCATTTAAAATTTCTTCTCTATCTACATCATAATCCTCAGAATCATAATGTGCATGTGTATCAAATATTTTGTATTTATTATCCATTAATAGCAAATCTCCCTCTTTTAAAATTTTATTACATATATTATTATACAATATAAGCACTTTGAAAAAATATATACATTAGTGAAAGGATTTGAAACACATGAAAAACACCCAATTAATAAATATAATAAAATCATCATTGTTGTTCAAAGATTTTGAATTTAAAGAAATAGAAGCGATTATATCAGACCCTTTAGTATCAATAAAGAAGTACTCTAAAGAAGAAGTTATATTTTTTAATAATGATATTTGCAATAATTTAAGCATAGTAATATCTGGTGTAGTTGAAATTCAACAAAATGATGAAAATGGAAATGTTTTAATTGTTTCAACCCTTGAAGCTTCTAATATGTTTGGTGAAAATTTATTATTTGGAAACAAGAATACTTATCCTATGGATGTAGTTAGTAAAAATAATAGTTTAATTCTTCATATAAATAAAAAGAAAATAACTTCTTTACTTCAAGAAAACCAAAAATTATTATTAGCATTTTTAGCACTATTATCTAATAAGGCACTATTATTAAGTCAAAAATTAAAACAAGTGTCATCAAAATCATTAAGAGCTATGATTTGTGAATTTTTATTGATTGAATCAAAAAAACAAAATAGTAATATAATAAACTTAAATATGACAAAGCAAGCTCTAGCAAACTCCTTCGGAGTTCAAAGACCTTCATTATCTAGAGAATTAATCAGAATGAAAAATGAAGAAATAATTGACTATGATAGAAAAACAATTAAAATATTGAATTTCGACAAAATAACAATCTAATTTTATTAATATTTTTATTATTATTTATTTAGAATAATTATCATTTAATATTTTATTATATATTTTGACACAAAACTGACATATTACTAAGTTATTATTTAATTGTAAAGTAGTTAAAGCATTATTATTTACCCCTTATAACCATCTTAATTGATTGGTTCCTAGAATATCTAGTCCCCCTATTTTAGATATTCTAGGATTTTTTTATATTTTATTTTCTTTTAATTTTTTTATTTCATCTATAATATTTTTCCTATCTATTAATTCAAATAATGGTTTATATGATTTTATAATAGATGTTTTCCTTACGTTTATTAAATTCCACTCTCCACCACTTACTTCAAAATTATCTTTTATCTTTTTTGATGTTTCTGGTAAAAATGGCTCTAATACATTCGCTAAATTTATAATACTTTCAACCTTTGGATTATTTTTTTTATTTTCTTCCTTTATATATGCAAAAATTTGCCTAATTGCAGACTTAAATTTACATTGTTCTATTTTCTCTCCAACACTAAAATATAAATCCAACATTTTATCTCTTTCTATATTATCTAAATAAGAAAAATCACTTGTTTTTATTGTTTTTTTATAGAGACTATCTAATTCAAAAACTAAATCTCTATTATTTAAATTTATAAAATCTCTCCATTTAAAATCTGTTATATTTTCTTCAGGCCCATTATTTATTAAATAATATCTTAATGAATCTACATTGTATTTTTCTAATATTTCATCTACCCAAATGGCCCAATTTTTATTTGTAGAAAAATCTTTACCTTCAAGCTTTAAATGTTCACTAGAAACTATAGTTATATTTGGATTTTTAAAACCTAATGCTACTAATATTCCCGGAAAAATTATTGTGTGAAATGGTATATTATCCTTTCCATGAACTAAATAAACTTTACCATCCTCACTATCCCAGTAATCAGATAACTTATTATCTAATTTATTTTCTATACATTTGCTTGTTGCAGTTAAATATCCCATAAGAGCTTCAATCCAAACGAATATCTTTTTATTTGAAAAACCTTTAAAAGGTACATCTATCCCCCAATCAATTTCTTTTGTTATAGATCTATCTCTTAATCCTTCATCTAAATATCTTTTTGTTATTATTTCAGCATTTTTTCTCCAGTCATTTTGTTTTATAAATATTCTTTTTACATCATTTTCTAATTTTGAAAGTGAAAATATTAAATTCTTATCATTATTTTCATAAACTTCTTCATATATATAACCACTTTCATATAATTTTTGTATAAATTTTTTTACATTTTCCTTATGATATTTAGTATCCGTATTGGTAAATAGATCAAATGAAAAATTTAATTTATTAAAACATTCTATAAATTCATCATTATATTTTTTAAGTGTATCTTCTGGTGTTATTCCAAGTTCTAAAGCCTTTAACTTTACTGGTCTACCATGTGCATCACTGCCCGATATAAATACTACATTATCTCCCATCATTCTATGATACCTTGCTAATATATCCCCTGGAAGAAAAACTGCTATCCGTCCTAAATGCAACTTTCCATTAGCATATGGCCACGCATTACCTATTACTATATTCATTTTCTCAAATCCCTTCCTATTTTATACAAAAAGAAGCCAACCTTATACAAGCTGACTTCCTATCTAGTGTTTTTTATTTATCTTACTATACTTCCAGTTGGTAAGTTATCTCCTGGATTAACTAAGTTTAATATACTATCATCGTCATTTGATGCAGCAATTATCATACCTTGTGATAATTCACCTCTTAACTTAACAGGTTTTAAGTTTGCAACAAGTACAACATTTTTTCCTATTAAATCTTCTGGTTTAAAGTGTTTTGCTATTCCTGAAACTACCTGTCTAACTTCTCCACCTAAATCAACTTTTAATTTAAGTAATTTGTTAGCTTTCTTTATTGGCTCACACTCTAAAACTTTAACTACTCTTAAATCTATTTTTTCAAAATCTTCTATTGTTATTTCTTCTTTAATTGGTTGGATTTCTTTAACGTCTTCTTTAACTTCTTCTTTTTTAGAATTAGCCTCTATTTGAGCTTTTCTTAACTCTTCAAGTTCAGCAAGCTTTTTATCAACATCTATTCTTGGGAATAAACTATCTCCTTTTTTAACATTTGTTCCAGGAGCAGTTCCATCAAATCCTTCTAATGAATTCCAATCAGTTGCTGTAACAGCTAATTGTTCATTTATTTTTTCTGAAGTTGTTGGTAAGAATGATGATAATAAAACTGAAGTAAATCTTAAAGCTTCTGCTAAATTATAAAGAACTGTTCCAAGTCTCTCCTTTTTATCTTCATCCTTTGCTAATATCCATGGAGTTGTTTCATCAATATACTTATTAGCCCTTCTAACTAATTCAAATACATTTTCTAAAGCTTCAGGAAGCTTTAATGCATCTATTGATTCTGAAACCTTCTTTGGAGTTTCTAATGCTAAGTTAATTAGCTCATCATCTACATCTTCCTTACCTACTGGTGCTGGAATAACTCCATCAAAATATTTTTCTATCATTGCAACTGTTCTTGAAAGTAAATTTCCAAGGTCATTACAAAGATCTGAATTTATTTTCTTTATAAATATTTCGTTGTTAAATAATCCGTCTGCTCCAAATGGTATTTCTCTTAATAAGTAATATCTAACAGCATCTACACCAAAGTTTTCTACTAATGTAACTGGATCAACTACATTACCTTTTGATTTACTCATCTTTCCACCATCAACAAGTAACCATCCATGACCAAATATTTGTTTTGGTAATGGTAAATCTAAAGCCATTAACATTATTGGCCAATAAATTGTATGGAATCTTAATATATCCTTGCCTATTAAGTGAACATCTGCTGGCCAGTATTTATCAAATAATTCTGTATTATTGCTTCCATATCCTAATGCAGTTATATAGTTTGATAATGCATCAATCCATACATAAACAACATGCTTTTCATCAAATGTTACTGGAACTCCCCAATCAAAGCTAGTTCTTGAAACACAAAGATCTTGTAATCCTGGTTTTAAGAAGTTATTTAACATTTCATTTTTTCTAGATTCTGGTTGTATGAAATGTGGATGTTCTTCTATATATTTAATTAATCTATCAGCATATTTGCTCATTTTGAAGAAATAAGCTTCTTCTTTTGAAGTTTCAACTGGTCTTCCACAGTCTGGGCACTTTCCATCTACTAATTGACTTTCTGTCCAGAATGATTCACATGGAGTACAATATAACCCTTCATATGAACTCTTATATATATCTCCTTGATCATATAATCTTTTAAATATTTTTTGAACTGCTTCCACATGATAATCATCAGTTGTTCTTATAAACTTATCATAACTTATATTCATCATGCTCCAAAGGTCTTTTATTCCAGCAACTATTTCATCTACATGCTCTATAGGTTTTATACCTTTTTCTTCAGCTATTCTTTGAATTTTTTGACCATGTTCATCTGTTCCTGTTAAGAACATTACATCATATCCTGTTAATCTCTTAAATCTTGCTATTGCATCAGCTGCAACTGTTGTATAAGTGTTACCTATATGTAACTTCGTTGATGGATAATATATAGGTGTAGTAATATAATATGGTTTCTTACACATCTTAAAATCCTCCTTTATTTATATAAATATATCTTTTACTATAAAAAAACCTCTATGCATAATGCATAGAGGCGTTATATACGCGTACCACTCTATTTCTCCTTTGCCTCACGACAAAAAACTCAATAGGTAATAAAATTTACCTTACAATATAACGGTTGTTCCCGTATCCTTCTAACTCTCTAAGCTCAAAGGATGTGCTCCAAGGCCATATTCATAAAAGTCTATAACACTAGCTTTCAGCAAATTGCTAGCTCTCTTTAGATACATACTTTTACTACTCTTCTTTTCATAGCATTTATCTTTAATTTTAATATTTTAAATATATAATATTCTATATATTTTTATATGTCAATTGTTTTTAAATTGTAATCTTTATTAATAAAATTATTTACTTCTATGTGTTATAATATTTAAAAATCTATTTTGGGGGTTTTAATTATGAAGTTAAACGTGCATAGGGTTGGTTTACGTAATATAAAAACAGCTCTTGCGGTTACTGTTTGTATGATTATATTTCAATTTCTAGGACGAGAAAACGCATTTTATGCATGTATTGCTGCTGTTATTTGTATGAAGGATACAGTCTCAAGTTCCTTTACCATGGGTAAAAATAGACTTATCGGCACTATAATTGGTGGTATATTTGGTATGTTAATTATATTTATTATGATTAAATTTACCTTCTTATATGATTATAGCGCATTTATAACTGGACTTGGTATAGTTGCTGTAATTTACACTTGTAACCTTTTTAATAAACCAGGATCAGTTACAATTGCATGTATAGTACTTATAGGTATAATGATTAATTATAGTGGACCTCAATCTTATGCTTATGCCATTGGAAGAAGCATAGATACCGCAATAGGTATAATCGTAGCAATACTAATAAATAAATATTTTAATCCGCCTGAGGAGAAAGAATAAAGCTATAGTAAAAACTATAGCTTTATTCTTCTTTATAATCTACAACATCAATAATCTCACTCTGATCAACTGGTAATCTATAATTTAGTTTAGGTATTTCTAATTTTAATCTATAATTTTTAAATGATACCTTAAGTGATGATATATCTGAATCTGGAACAAAAAATTCTCTAGAAAATCCATCACCAAATTCTGATACAACCATAGACATATTATAACCATTAGAAAATACTTGCCTTCGATTTATATTTATATATATATAATCATCTTTATAATCTACTTTTATATCTTTTTTATCTATCCCTGGAAATACTCCTTCTATTATATATTTAGATTCATCTTCTTTCATATTTACATTTATAAAATCACCTTCATTAAAAAATTCTTCAATTGAACCAATATTTATACTACTAAAAAACTTAGAAAATGTTTGACTAAATATATTAGAAAAATCTCCTATGTTATTAATAATATTTCTATTTCCTATTCTTCTATTCATAATATCCCTCTTATAAAATTTTTCTTATTATAACTTATTAATATAAATATTATACTGACACATTTTAATTTATATATTAGGTAAGTTATTAATTATTCTAATAAAAAAAGTGTGGAAATTATCCACACTTTTAAAAATTAATATATTAATTTTCCACAACTTCATCCACTGGTTTTCCTATAAACTTAACAGCAATTACAAGTACTATTATTGCAACAGGTAATATTATATAAACAGGAACATTTAATCCAGCTGGTATATAACCTAATATTATTGTGGCTCCTGCAACAAACAGTGCATACCACATTTGTGTTTTTACGTGTTCTATATGATCACATCCAGCTCCCATTGATGAAAGTATTGTTGTATCTGATATTGGTGAACAGTGGTCTCCAAATATTGCTCCTGTAAGTACAGCACTTGTACTTAATACTATATAGCTCATATCTGGTGATATTGAATGAGCTAGAGGAATTGCAAGAGGCATAAGTATTCCCATTGTTCCATATGCAGTTCCGGTAGCAAATGATATTACAGCTCCTAATATAAATATAATACTTGGAAGTAAAAATGATGGTATTGATCCAGATAATAATGTAACTAAATATTTAGCAGTTCCCAAATCTTTTATTACTGAACTTAATGACCATGCAAGTAATAAAATTACTCCAGTTATTATAAGACCTTTCATTCCATCTACCCAAACTTCAACAGCTTCTGACACAGTAAATATCTTTTTACAAACTCCCATAGCAATTGCTATTATTGATGCAAATACTGCTGATTGGAAAAGTGCTGTTGATGCATCAGCTGCACTAAATGCTTCTCTTATTGCTGTAAAAGAAAACGGTGCATTAGTTACAACTTCTCTAAGTGCTACATCAGTTCCACCTATTATACTTGTATATCCACTATAATAAAAACTTATAAGAGCTGATATTATAAGTGCTCCTATTGGGATTATTGCATTCCAAATACTAAGCTTAACTCCTTCTTTTACTTTCATCTCATCTTCTGTACTTATACTTTCAAGCTCCGATTTTTTATCCTTAATACCTTTTCTAGCCCTAACTTCAGCCTTTCTCATAGGTCCAAAATCCCTAAGCATAACAGATGTAATAACTACAAATGCAAGTATTAAAATATTATAAAATCTATATGGAATAGTTTGAAGAAAAACACCAAAGGAATCAACTTTAACTCCAATTTGAGTAAATGAATCATTTATAAGTCCTACTTCTAACCCTATCCAAGTTGATATTATTGCAAGTCCTGCAATTGGTGCTGCTGTTGCATCAATTATAAAAGCTAACCTTTCTCTTGAAACTTTAAGTTTATCTGCAACAGGCTTCATTATAGGACCTACTATTAATGAATTTGCATAATCATCAAAAAATACTAAAAGACCTAGAAACCAAGTAACAAGTTGAGCACTCCTTGGAGTTTTTGCTCTTTTTGCAAGTGCTTCTGCTATAGCTCTAGCACCTCCCATTTTAGCAACAAGATTTATTACTCCTCCAATAGCTAAAACTTGAAGTATTATTCCAGCATTCCAAGGATCCGCTAAAGAATTTAGAACTCTTTGTATAAAATCTAAAAAGGCTTGTATCAATGCATTAAATGCATTTTGATCTACGACTTGAATCATAAAACATCCAGCTAATGCACCAATAAACAAAGATACTACAACATTTTTTGTAATAAATGCAAGTACAATTGCAACTAAAGGTGGTATTATAGTCCATATACCAAACCTTTCTGCATTTACAGTTCCTGGATCAATTTCTGATGCAAATGCTACTGTTGTCATACTAATCATTAGTATAAAGGTAAATAAAAATACTAAATAATTTCTTTTTTTCATGATTGAATCCCCCTATTAAAATAAAATTTGTGAATATTTTTTAGAGGCCCATCATTTTACTTTAAAGTCAAAAAGAACCTTGAGATAACACTCAAGGTTCTAAATATATAACGTAAGAATCCATTGAATGATAGCTCACCACAAATATAATTTGTGACAGTCTTATGCATATTATGCATAAGCCCAGGATTATAACATTAAAGCATTAGTTATATCCTTCGGCGGTATTTCCTTTCATGTTATATCATAGTGCTTATCTCAATAACATTACTCTTAAAGACCGCGCCTCTACCTCTTCGCAAATTATTCACTTTTAAATTAATATAATTATATAATATAAATATATATATATCAATATATCTTTTAATTTTTTGTTTATTTTATTAACAATTTTTCATAAATTCTTCTATTTCACTAACTGATTTTATCATATCCTTAGTTAATACCTCACATCCATCATCAGTTATTAGTACATCATCTTCTATTCTTACACCAATACCTTCTTCTCCTATATATATGCCTGGTTCTACTGTATATACCATACCTGGTTCTAAAACTGTATTTCTTCCTGGATTTTCTATATCATGAGTATCTAAACCTAAGCTATGTCCTATACTATGCCAATAATATTTTGATACTTCTTCCTTATTTTCTATTAATCCAAGATTAATACATTCTTCTGCAATCCACTCTTTAGATTTTTTATTTATATCTAAGAAATTAATACCTGGTTTTAACTCTGATATAACTTTCTCATTTACTCTAAGTACAGCTTCATAAACTTCCTTTTGTCTTTTTGTAAACTTACCGTTTACAGGAAATGTTCTTGAAATGTCTCCATTATAATAATTAACCTGTGCTCCTAAGTCAAAAAGAATTAAATCTCCATCTTTAGCTTCTGAATTATTATCTACATAATGTAATATAGTTGCATTCTTTCCAGCTGCTGCAATTGTATTAAATGCATAATCACGAACTCCTCTTTTTCTGCATTCAAATTCAAAATATGCTTCTAATTCATATTCAAGCATTCCAGGTTTTATATTTTTCATTATTGATTCAACACCTTTAATTGTTATATCAATAGCCTTCTGCATTTCTTTTATTTCAGATGGACTCTTTACAAGTCTTATTGGTGCAAATATTGGAAATACATTTTTTATATTCACTTGTGGATACTTATTTCTAAGCTTTTTAGCAAATGTACTACTTACTGTTGGTAAGCTGTTAAACTCATCTCTTTCTAAATCTAAATATATATTTATATCAACACTTTCATTTATTATTTTATTTAAAAAGCCTCTAAACTCTCCTAAGTATCCTATATCTTCTATACTATTTAAATTAAAAACTTCTTCTTTTCTTATTGTTTTACCAAGCCACTTTTCTTTTTCAAGGTCTATTTCTTTTATAAACATCTTTTCAATTACATTGCCATTTAATTTACCCATAACAATAATATGATCTTCTTCATCAATTCCTGTTAAATAATAAAAATTTCTGTTTGGTGTAAAACTATATTTTTCATCAGCAGTTTTCTTTGGTGCATTTCCAGCAAAAAGAATTAATAAAGAATTTTCCTCTAACTTTTCAAGTACCCTCTTTCTGTTAAATTCAAAAACTTTTTTCTCCATAATTATCCCTCCATACTTTTTATTCTACGGCTAGTATTCTAACTTTTATTACATCATCAAGCTCACTGATTTTGTATAAAAAGTTTTTAACATCTCCTCTTATTTTAGAGACATCTAATGTTATAGTAACATTTGCAGTCATATTTATTGGTATATCTTGATTAATTGTTAATATATTTAACTCATTTGTTGCAATAAAGTCTAGAACTCTTGAAAGCACTCCCGATTTATGAGCTAGTAAAAGCACAATCGTAATTTTTTTACTATTTACACCTTCCGCCATTGGATATACAAAATCCTTATATTTATAATAAGTGCTTCTACTTATTCCAACCTTTTTAACTCCCTCTGATATATCTTTTACTTTTCCTGTATGAAGTAATTCTTTAACCTCTATAACCTTATAAAATATATTTGGTAATACTTGCTCATTTACAATATAAAATTTTTCATCTGACATATAACCCCCCCAATCTAAAGACAAATTTTAATTTGTGTATTTTAATCATAATTAAATTTATGATTATTATTTGGAATTTAGAGCATATTATCCATTATAATATGTAAGTGTTGTTTTTCTCCTAATATTAATCATTTACTCTATTTTATTGCCCCAACTAATAAATAAATAGACAAATTCAACTTTATACTATTATAATACATACAAAATACACTTGTCCACAGGAGGGATACATTTGAGAAATTTAGGACTTATTCCAAAATTAATATTAGCAATTATATTTGGTCTCATATTCGGTAAATTTATGCCAGAAAATTTCATAAGATTATTGGCAACTTTTAATTCTATCTTTGGAAACTTTCTTGGTTTTATAATACCACTTATAATAATAGGATTTATTGTATCAGGTATTGCAGACTTGGGTAAATCAGCAGGAAAAATGCTAGGACTTACAACTTTATTAGCTTATTTATCAACATTACTTTCAGGTTTATTAGCATTTTTTGTTGCTTCAAATTTATTTCCAAAATTCGTTAAGGAATCCTTAAGTTTTACTGCAAATAATCCTGAACATAGTTTACTTAAACCATTATTTGTAGTTGATATGCCACCTGTTATGTCAGTTACAACTGCATTGCTTATTGCTTTTTTACTTGGACTTGGTATAGCTTATGTAAAAGGTCGTACTTTATATAATGCATCATTAGAATTTCAAGAAATTATTCAAAAAGTTATCAATGCTATAATTATTCCTTTAATTCCTTTTCATATATTAGGAATATTTGCAAATATGACTTATACAGGTCAAGTTCAATCTATATTCTCAGTATTTTGGAAAGTATTTTTAATAATATTAGCTCTACACTTTTTTGTTATATCATCTCAATTTACAATTGCTGGAGCTTTAAACAAAAAAAATATTTTTACTTTAATGAAAAATCAATTATCTGGTTACTTAACAGCTCTTGGAACACAATCTTCAGCTGCTACAATACCAGTAAACCTTGAAGTTGCAGAAAAAAATGGAGTTTCTAAAGGTGTTAGAGAATTTGTTATACCTCTTTGTGCTACAATCCATTTATCTGGTAGTACTATTACTTTAACTTGTTGTTCAATTGCAGTAATGTTACTTAATGGAATGCCTTTTAATTTTCCACAATTTTTTGGATTTATAGCAATGTTAGGTGTTACTATGATTGCAGCCCCTGGTGTTCCTGGTGGTGCTGTCATGGCAGCTCTTGGTGTATTACAAACTAACTTAGGCTTTAATGATGCACAACTTGCATTAATGATTGCTCTTTATATTGCTCAAGATAGTTTTGGAACAGCTTGTAATGTATCAGGTGATAATGCAATTGCATTAATAGTTAATAAATTTAAAGAAAATAAATAATTTTATAAAATAAGGAATCTTGAATATATTAATTTAAGATTCCTTTTTATTCTTCAATTAAATTATACAATTTTTTATTCAAAGTAATTATTATTTATAATTATTGTATATTAAGTCTAAATATATGTTAATAAAATTATATTTTAAAATTTATTAACAATAAAAGTTTTCTTAAAGATAATATTAAAAATTTAAAACATACTACATTATAGTATTATCCAATTAACAACAGTAATAGCAGCAATTATAGCTGTTATATCTGCAATTACAGCTGCCCACAATGTATGCCTTATTTTTTTAATTTTTGCAGCTCCATAATATACAGTTATAGTATAAAATATAGTTTCCGTTGTTCCCATAATTACAGATGCTACAAGCCCTATAAATGTATCTGCTCCATATGTTTTAATAATTTCAGTAAACATACCTACTGCTCCACTACCTGATATTGGTTTTATAAGAACCAAAGGAACTACTTCTTCTGGTAATCCTATAGCTCTAGAAAGTGGTGAAATTATATTATTTACTAACTCCAAAAGATTTGCACCTTTAAATATTTGTACAGCTACAATCATAGCCAAAAGATACGGAAAAATTCTCATACATACAAATAAACCTTCTTTAGCTCCTTCTATAAACCACTCATACACTTTTCTCCCTTTAATCATTCCATAAAAAAGTATTATAACAACTATTATAGGGATAATACTTTTTGTAATATATGAAAACATATTAAAACCCCCTACCTAAAAATATCTTTGTAGTATTTTGCAACATACAACCCCAACTATTGCAGCTATGGTTGTTGATATAATTGCAGGTAATATTATTATTCCTGGATTTACAGAATTCGCTGCTGCTCTTATAGATATTACAGTTGTAGGAACTAATTGTATGCAAGCTGCATTCATAACTAAAAACAAAGCCATATCATTTGATGCAACACTGCTTTTTTTATTTAATCTATCCATTTCTTCCATAGCTTTTATTCCAAAAGGAGTTGCTGCATTTGAAAGTCCCATCATATTAGCAGTTAAGTTCATAACAATTGCACCAAGTGCCTTTTCATCTGTTGCTGCTTCTTTAAAAAGTTTCTTTAATAAAGGTCTTAAAATTCTTGCAATTTGTGCTGTAAGGCCACTCTTTTCAGCTATTTTCATTACTCCACACCAAAAGCACATTATTCCTACAAGTTCAATTAAAAAAGAAACTGTACTTTCACTTCCTAAAACTATTGCTTCAGTTATTTTATCTCCATTTCCAGTAAATAAAGCAAAAATTATTCCAAAAAATATCATTGCAAACCAAATATAATTAATCATTCATTCCTCCATAAAATAACTATTGTTAACAGTTAAATATATGCCTTGCACAACAGTTTTAGTAGTGATAGGATTAAAGTATAAACATAATTTTAAAAAGATATACCAAAGGAGAATCTTATATGAGAGAAGAAAATCTTAAATTAGTTCAACAAGATATTGATGAAGCATTAAAAACTGTAGAAGCCTTAGAAGAAGGTATCGATAAAGATGAAATATCAAGAGATGATATAAAAGAAAAATTCTTATCTTTAAATAATAAACTTCAACAATTAGAAGATATTCTTAAAACAGAAGGTATCCTTTAATAATTAATTTTATTAGGTTAAGATAACAATGGAAGCTTATTTATTTAAGCTTCTTTTATTTGTTTAAAATTTATATGAAAGGTGGTAATTTAAATGGAAATAGTAAATAAAAACGATAAGGTTGTTCCATTTGATGATGAAAAAATAAGGCATAGTATATTAAGCGCTGCTATGGATGCTAATTTTTCAATAACGACTGGAGATTTAGATTCCTTAGTTACAGACGTTAAAAATGTTTTAGATGTTACAACTGACGATTGTAGAGCTGCAGAAAGAAAAGAATTAATTAAATCAGTATGTAAAGTTTTATCTTTAAACGGCTTTTCAAAAATTAAACACGCATACCAAAATAAACATCATTAATTTTAAAAGCAAGAAGACCGTAAAAGTAATCATTCATTGATTATTTCTACAGCCTTCTTATTTTTTATATTATAAAACCTTTTCCTTAAAATTATCTATTCCTATTCTCTCAATAAAATCTCCAAGTTTTTCTCCTGCTTCTCCTAGTGACTTATAAACTTTAAAAATATTATCTACTATTTTTAAAGCCTCATCTTCAGAAACATCTTGAATTATTATATCAGCCAATCTTGGATTATAGCCTGCTGATCCACCAGCTGTAACTAAAAATCCTGTTTTATCTGCAATTATTCCAATATCTTTTGAATATACACTACCGCATGCATTTTTACATCCTGCAACTCCAATTTTTGTTCTACAAGGCATATCCATATTCTGATATTTATTAAGTAACTTCATTCCAGTACTTATAGTATTAAACTTTGATCTTTTACAATAACCAGCTGGACACATTTCAACATTTTTAACCGAATTTTGCTTTCTAACAGCTGGTTCCATTCCAAGTTCTTTCCATATTTTAGGTAAGTCTTCTCCATTAAGGTTTGTTATTAAAATTCTTTGACCTGATGTTATTTTAATTACACCATTATATTTTTTTGCTACATTAGTTATCTTCTCTAAATTTTCTATAGTTATAAAACCTCCTGGAATATGTGGTGTTATTCCAAAAGTTCTCTTACCATTTCTAACCTTCTGAAGATTACCATAATGAGTTCCACTTACCATATTAGGTATACCATTTACCATATTGCTCATATTTAATCCTCCATATTAAAATATACTATGCTTTTATTATATATTAACCTTAAAATTATGTTTGTAACTATTGTTACATCAAAATAAAAAAAGTGACTTTAAAGTCACTTTTTAATTAATTTCTTATGCTATTTTATTAACCTCATTTACTTCTTTTAATTTTTTAACAGAATTATAAAAAAGAATTCCTGTTATAAGTGATGAAAATCCATCACTTATAGCTCCTGAAAGCCATATTCCATTTAATCCAAATATTTTTGGAAGAATTAAAAGACAAGGTATAAGTAATATAACCTGTCTAAGAAGACTTAAAAACATTGATATTTTAGCCTTACCAATTGATTGAAAATAGTTTGAACTTATTATTTGAAATCCTATAACTGGTAACATAAATAAGTAAATTCTTATACCATTTTTAGCTATATTAACAAGATTTGGGTCACTGTTAAATATTTTAATTAAAACTTCTGGGGTTAATTGTACTACAAGCCATCCACAAACAACTATTATAGTTGCAATTATTGACCCATATTTTACAGTTTCCTTTACTCTATGATATTTTTTAGCTCCATAATTGTACCCTATTATAGGTTGTGAACCTTGATTTAATCCAAATATAGGCATTAAGAATATCATAGAAATGCTTGAAACGATTGTCATAGCTCCAATTGCAAGGTCTCCACCATATTCTTTTAATGAATTATTTGCTAGAACTTGGACTATACTTGCAGCTACTTGCATACTAAAAGGACTCATTCCTATTGAAAAAATACTAATAATTATAGCCTTATCAAGTCTTAAATTACATAATTTTAACTTTATTATGCTAGAACCCTTTGTAAAATAATATAATATCCATATAGTTGTAACTGTTTGAGAAATTACAGTTGCTATAGCAGCTCCCTTAACTCCCATTCCTAAAGCAAATATGAAAATAGGATCTAATATTATGTTTGTTAAAGCTCCAATAAGCATTGAAAACATTGCTATTTTAGGATTTCCATCACTTCTTATAGAGTGATTTAATCCAAAACTTAGCATGCTTACTATAGTTCCAACAAATATTATTTGCATATACTCTCTTGCATATATTTCAGTAGCATTACTAGTACCAAACACTCTTAATATCGGATTTAAAAATATTAATCCTATTATAGTAATTAAAATACTTATTATAACTATTAATGTAAATGCATTTCCTAAATGTTTTTCTGCAGATTCTTTATTATGCTCTCCAAGCTTTAGAGAAACTCTTGCTGCAGTTCCAATTCCAACTAACATACCAAAAGCTAATATTATAGTCATTATAGGCATAGTAATCCCTACACCTGTTATGGCAAGTTGACCCACACCCTTTATATTACCTATATACATTCTATCAATAATGTTATATAAAGTATTTACTATCATACCTACTATTGCAGGCACTGAAAATATTCTTAATAATTTCGATATCTTTTCTTCCCCAAGTCTTTTTTGCTTATTCATATATTCCCCTCCTAATATTATATATTTACTCCCATATCTTTAAGTATAATTTTTATAGCTTTTTCTGAATAAACATTTTCTTTTTTTTCTATTAAATTGCAGTTCTTATCTAATGCTACAAAAGTTGGAACTCCTGTAACATTATATTTTTTTGCAAGATTTACTGCTTCATCATTATCCAAACTATCTGCACTTGCATGAACTATATTAAATTGATTTCCATATTTATCATGTAACAACTTAAGATTTTTTTCTGCATCAAAACTATGCTCTGACATAACACTTTTAAAAAGTATTATAGTTGGAAGTGACTTATTGATTTCATTCATACTAGTTACATATTCAGCTCTACCATACTTTATAGAATCATATTTATGTTTTTCCTCATATTTTTTATAAATAAAAAAAGAAAAAACTCCTATTACAATAACTAAAATAATAGCTATTATATATCTTTTTTTCACTAAAACTATATCCTCCCTTCATTTTTCATAAATATACTATATCATAAACTTAAATTTTTATCAGAACTAAATAAAAGCATAAATTTTTTATAAAAAATAAGCTATCTTTTTGATAGCTCATTTAAATCATCATATATTATTTTACACTATTTCTTTCGATTATGTTATGTGGTAAAACATAGTGTGCTTGTTCTAACTCTTGTTTGTTAAGAAGTTTTATTAACATTCTCATTGCAACTGAACCCATATCATAACTTGGTTGATTCATAGTTGTAAGTTTTGGATAGAATATTTCTCCAACAAAATTATTATTAAATCCCATAACACTAACATCTTCAGGAACTCTTATTCCATTATCTCTTAATCCGTTTATAACTCCCATTGCTAACTCATCTGTAGCACATATTATACCTTCTACCTTATAATCAGATTTTATAAACTTTTCAGCCGCTTCATATCCACACTTAACTTTAAGCCCTGATAAATGAATTAATTCTTCATTTAACTTTTCCCCTGACTCAGTTATAGCTTTTTCATAACCTATGTATCTATCGCTCCATGCATTCATTTCATCTTTATCAAGACCTACAAAAGCAATATTTTTTAAATCTTTATTTATTAAATATTTTGTTGCATCATATGCAGCTTCTATATTATCAATAGTTACACTAGGTAATTTTCCTTCTTTATCTTTAGTTTCAACAAGAATTGTTTTTAAATCTAACTCATTTATTAAATCTAAAATTTCATCTTGTAATGAACTACTCATATAGATTACTCCATCAACCATCTTTTCTTTTAATACTCTTAAATATTCTTTTTCCTTCTCTACATCAAAGTCAGAATTTCCAAGTATTATATTGTAATCATATATATTAGATACATCTTCAGCTCCTCTTACTATCTCTGGATAGAATTGACTTGATATATCAGGTATTAATATTCCTATTGTTTTTGTTCTTTGCGTTTTTAAACTTCTTGCAACTATATTAGGTCTATATCCTAATTTCTTTATAGCATCTAAAACCTTCTTTTTTGTGTCTTCATTCACAACATCTATGTCATTTAAAACTCTTGAAACTGTAGCAATTGAAACCCCAGCTTCTCTTGCAACATCCTTAATAGAAGTAGCCATAATTTATCACTCCTAATCATATTTGATAATTTATTATACTAATATATTCGCTTTATTTCAAGAAAACCCCTTCTTTAATTATAGTTTCTCTAAAAATTATGTAAATATATATTAATAAATAAAAAAAACTAGAAAGCATTAACTTTCTAGCTTTTTTAATATTTTATTTTACAACTTCTACAGTCATATCTAGTTTTTCACCATTTATAGTTACTTCTGTATAATCAAATTCTCCATTAAATACTATATCTTTTGTTAAAGTTTCCTTTTTAATAGTATCTTCAAACTTTTTAATTACATCAATTAACATATCATTATTTGCAACATAAAGATTTATATTATCCGCAACTTCAAATCCTTTTTCTTTTCTCATGTTTTGGATTTTTGAAATCATTTCTCTTACATGACCTTCTTCTCTTAACTCTTCAGTTATATGAGTATCAAGAACAACACCAGTATCTCCTTCTCCAGCAAAAGCAAATCCTTCTAAACCTTGCATAGTTACAAGAACACTTTCTGCATCTAAAGGTATCTCTGTTCCATCTACATTTATAACTTCAACTCCACCATTTTGGATTTTTTGAGCAAGTTCCATTTGATTTCTTGAAGCTATTTCTTTTCTTATTCCAGGTATTAATTTACCAAATTTTCTTCCTAAAACCGGTAAATTAGGTTTTATTTCAAAATTAACATATTTTGAAAGGTCTGCTCCAAACTCAATTTCTTTTATGTTAAGTTCATTAGCTATAATATCACCATAATATTCTGGAAGTGATTTTGTTGAAACAAGTATTTTTGAAAGTGGCTGTCTATTCTTAACGTTAGCTCCATTTCTTGCACTTCTTCCAAGCTTAACTATTGTATAAGCTAAATCCATTTCCTTTTCTAGTTCTTTATTTATAGCTGATTCATCAGCCTTTGGCCAAGAACATAAATGTATGCTTTCTGGAGCATTTTCATCCATATTAACAACTAAGTTTTGATAAATTTCTTCTGTTATAAATGGAACAAATGGTGCTGCAACTTTAGCTAAAGTAACAAGTACTTTATTTAATGTTACATAAGCTCCAATCTTATCATCAGTTAATTCTGCTGACCAGAATCTTGCTCTATTTCTTCTTACATACCAGTTTGATAATTCATCTGTAAACTCTTCAATCGCAAGAGCTGAACCTGTTATATTGTATTCGTCTAATCCAGTCTCAACAGTTTTAATCAATGTATTTAATTTTGAAAGTATCCATTTATCCATTACATTATCTGACTCAAAATCAGCATATTTAGTTGGATTAAATTTATCTAAGTCAGCATATAGTACATAGAATGAATATACGTTCCATAATGTGCTTAAGAACTTTCTTGAAGCTTCTGCAACATCATCTATTGAGAATCTAGTTGGAAGCCATGGTGCACTTGCAGTATAGAAATGCCATCTTGTAGCATCTGCACCTTGTGCATCAAGTACATCGAATGGATCTACAACATTACCTTTTGATTTACTCATCTTTAATCCTTTTTTATCAAGGACATGACCTAAAACTATACAGTTTTCAAATGGATTTCTATCAAATATTGCAGTTGAAATTGCAAGTAATGTATAGAACCATCCTCTTGTTTGGTCAACAGCTTCTGATATAAATTGAGCTGGGAAATTTTGATCAAATAATTCCTTATTCTCAAATGGATAATGAAGTTGAGCAAATGGCATTGATCCTGAATCAAACCAACAGTCAATAACTTCGTGAGTTCTCTTCATTTTTTTACCGCAATGGCTACAAGTTAACTCAACTCTATCTATAAATGGTTTGTGTAATTCTATATCTTCTGGAACATCTATTCCTTTTTCCTTTAATTCAGCAATGCTCCCAATACATTCTCTATGTCCGCATTCACATTCCCAAATTGGAAGTGGAGTTCCCCAATATCTATCTCTTGAAATACCCCAGTCTATAACATTTTCTAAGAACTTACCAAATCTTCCTGTTCTAATATTATCTGGTAACCAATTTATTTTATCGTTATTAGCTAATAACTTATCTCTTAAAGTTGTCATAGCAACAAACCAACTATCCTTTGGATAGTAAAGAAGTGGAGTATCACATCTCCAACAATGTGGATATGAGTGTGTGTGCTTTTCAGCTTTAAATAATTTATTTTCTTCTTTTAAGTAATCACAAATTGCTTGATCGCACTTTTTAACAAATTTTCCAGCCCAAGGAGTTACTTCAGCAACGAACTTACCTTCTGCATCAACTAAATTTATAAATGCCATATTATTCTTTTTAGCAACTAAGTTATCATCTTCACCATAAGCTGGTGCTATGTGAACTATTCCTGTACCATCTGTAAGAGTTACAAAATCTCCATGAATTACTTCAAATGCTTTACCTTCCGGCTTGTGGAATGGTAATAATTGCTCATATTTCATTCCTAAAATATCTGCACCCTTAAATTCTTTAATTACTTCAAATTCTTCACCAAGTACTTTTGGTGCTAACTCTTTAGCTAAAATATACGTTTCATCTCCAACCTTAGCTTCAATATAATCATATGATTTATTTAAACATAATGCTACGTTTGAAGGTAATGTCCAAGGAGTTGTTGTCCAAGCTAGTATATATTTATTTTCTTCTCCAGCTACTTTAAATTTAGCAACTGCAGTTAAATCCTTAACATCTTTATATCCTTGTGATACTTCGTGTGATGAAAGACCTGTTCCACATCTTGGACAATATGGCATAACTTTATGACCTTTATATAAAAGATCTTTATCCCACATTTGTTTTAATGCCCACCATACTGATTCAATGTATGGATTATGATATGTTACATATGGGTGTTCCATGTCAACCCAGTAACCAATTTTATCAGTCATTTTTTCCCACATGTTAACATATGTGAAAACACTTTCTTTACATTCTTTAACGAATTTTTCTACTCCGTATTCTTCTATTTGCTCTTTACCTGAAATTCCAAGTTTCTTTTCTATTTCAAGCTCAACTGGTAATCCGTGAGTATCCCAACCAGCCTTTCTTATAACTTTAAATCCCTTCATAACTTTATATCTTGGGATTATATCCTTCATAACTCTAGTTAAAATATGTCCTACATGAGGTCTTCCATTTGCTGTTGGAGGTCCATCATAAAAAGTAAAATATTCACCATCTTGATTCATGTCAAAATTTCTTTTAATTACATTTCTAGCTTTCCAAAGGTCAGCTACTTCTTTTTCCATACCTACAAAACCATTTGTAAGTTCTACTTTTTTGTACATGTCAAAACTCCTTTCTCTAATTGCTTTTTTTGTTAAAATATTTCTATATATAAATAAAAAAAACCTCATCCTTACTATAGGACGAAGTAAATTACTCGCTATACCACCCATGGTATTACAAAATCAATTATATTGATAAAGTATCAATAATATAATAATAAGTTTTCTCTCTTACTATTTTAATTGAAATCAACTATTCAAGTACTAACATACTCTATTCTTTAACGCAGAATTACGTGTTAACTTAATAAGTAATATTTACTGTTCGGCCACCAACTCCTAGGTGATTTTCATTAATTTTTACTATAGCTTTACACCAACCAACTACTCTCTTTAAGTAAAAAAATTAACTACTTTTCCTAATCACTGTCTTTATTAAAGACATTATATATTATGCATATTAAAAAGTCAATTATGTAAATTTCTATATATTTGAAATATATTATTAATGATTTATTCTTTATATATTAATTTAATATTTATCATTATAATATTTCTTTATAAATTTTATAAACTTCTTAATGTGTTTTGGCAATATTTTATTCTTTTTATACGTTATGTACAAATATCTATAAGTTTCTTTTTCTCCAATAGGTAATGATATTATTTTTTTAGTTTTAACCATATCGTATATTACTTTACTAGATACAATTGAAATACCCATTCCATTTGCTATTGAATTTTTTATAGCTTCTTGATCATTCATACTAGCTATAATTTTTAAAGAATCTGGTGAAATCCCAATACTCTCTATAAATTTATAAGCTTCCCTTCTAGTTCCTGAACCATTTTCTCTCATAATAACTGGCTCTTTAAGTAAATTTTTTATATCAAAATTTTTATAAAGAAATTTTTCATAATGTTGATTATTAGGAACTGCAACAACAAGTTCATCACTAAAAAAAGGATCATATATAAATTCTTTATCATTTGTATTTGTTCCGACAAAACCTATATCAAGATTTCCATTTGAAAGTTCCTTTAAAACTCCTTCACTATGAGAATGCCATACATTAAAAGAAGTATTAGGTTCTAATTTTCTATATTCACATAATATCTCAGGTAATATATAAGATGACGGTATAGTAGATGCACCTATATTAATAATATTCTTTTTGGAAGAAGTAAATTCATCTAAAATTTTTTGTCTAAGCTTCATCATACTAACAGCATAATCATAAAGCTTTTCACCTTCTTTAGTTACAGTTATCTTTTTTGTTGTTCTACTAATAAGTTTCGCATTTAATTCATGTTCAAGAGACTTTATATGAGTGCTTATCGTTGGTTGTGTAAGACATAATTGTTTTGCAGCCTCTGAAAAACCATTATAATCAATAACAGTAACAAAAGCCTCAAGTTGTTTAAGCTCCATATACAATCCTCCTTAAAGCATCGATTGCATAATAAACTTCTTCCTCTGTATTAAAATGACTAAAAGAAAAACGAATAGTTCCAGTTGGATATGTACCTAAGGTTTTATGTGCATTTGGAGCACAATGAAGTCCTACTCGAGTCATTATTCCATAATCTTCATCTAAAATATGTGATATAAGAGCTGGGTCTTTTTCAATTGGTTGAATAGAAACAACAGCAGCTCGTCCATTTATGCAACTTTTTCCTATAATTCTAACTTTATCAATACTCTTAATCTCTTTAATAAACTTATCTGTAAGTTTAAGTTCTTTATCTCTAATTTTATCTATACCTATTTTATTTAAATAATTAATTCCAGCATTAAGTCCTAAAATACCTGGAATATTTAATGTTCCTGATTCAAATTTATCAGGAAGAAAGTTTGGTATATCTTCACTATGAGAAGCGCTACCTGTCCCACCACTTATTAATGGAGTCAGCTTATCAGCCATAAAATCAGTTGTAATAAATCCACCAATTCCTTGTGGTCCTAGCAATCCTTTATGTCCTGTAAAAGCTAAAATATCTATATTCATTTTTTTCATATCTATATCAAAAACTCCTGCTGTTTGGGCAGAGTCAACAAAAAACTTAAGATTATTTTCTTTGCATATTTCTCCTATTTCTTTTATAGGAAGTAATGTACCACATACATTTGATGCGTGTGTAATTATAATCGCTTTAGTATTATTTTTTATAAGAGGTTTTACTTTATCTAAAAGAATTTCCCCTTTATCATTACAAGGAATTCTATCAAACATAACTCCTTGTGATAATAGTTGTATTAAAGGTCTCATAACTGCATTATGTTCCATTGAAGAAACTAATACATGATCTCCTTTTTTTAAATATCCCTTTAAAATAAAATTTAAACTTGTAGTAATATTTGATGTAAAAATTACATTTTTACAATCATTAAAATTAAACATTTTTGCTATATTTTCTCTAGTATCAAAAATCAAGTCTGCTATTTCATAAGCCTTATTATATCCACCACGATTAATATTAATGCCATATTCATTAATAAAATCAAACATCGCTTTAGATACAGAATTAGGCTTTGGAAATGATGTGCTAGCATTATCAAAATAAATTATATTTTTCTCATTAATTCTCATAAAATTCTCCCTTTTCCATAATATATCCTTTAATGTAAATTATTATAAATATTATAATTTAAAATTTTAATTTTGTCGAAATATTTATAGATAAAATCAATAAAAGTAATATAATTATTGAATTAATGAATTATTCATTTTTGTAAAACCATGTTAAAATTTCTATTATAAGGGGGATATAACTATGAATTTAAAAAATGAAAAATTACGTATTATTTTAGCAGGAATTATTATAGGATTAATTGCTGTATCACTAGTATTAATGGGAAATCCAGCAAATATGGGATTTTGTATTGCATGTTTTTTAAGAGATACCGCTGGGGCCCTTGGCTTGCATAGAGCAGAAGCCGTTCAATATATAAGACCAGAAATTATAGGATTAGTTTTAGGTGCTTTTATTATTTCACTTACTAAAAAAGAGTTTTTACCAAGAGGTGGCTCTTCACCAATTACTAGATTTATATTAGGATTTTTTATTATGATTGGTTGTTTAATGTTTTTAGGTTGTCCTTTTAGAATGATTCTTCGTATTGCAGGTGGTGACTTAAATGCAATCTTTGGTCTTATAGGTCTTATTCTTGGAATTCTTTTAGGAATTTATTTCTTAAACAAAGGATATTCTTTAAAAAGAACTTATAAATTAACACCTCTTGAAGGTTCAATAGTTCCAATTGTTCAAATTGTTCTTTTAATACTTCTTATAGCCGCTCCAACATTTATTTTATTTACACCTGCTGGTAAAGGTCCTGGAGCAAAACATGCCGCTATTTTAATTTCTCTTACAGCAGGAGTTATTGTAGGAATTCTAGCACAAAGAACTAGACTTTGTATGGTTGGTGGTATTAGAGATTTAGTCCTATTTGGTCAATGGAATATGCTATATGGATTTATTTCTATATTGATATCTGCTTTTGTTATGAGCTTAATTGTTGGTGGTTTTAATCCAGGTTTTACAGGTCAACCAGTTGCACATACCGATGGCCTTTGGAATATGCTAGGGATGGTTTTAACAGGTTTCGGTTCTGTTCTTTTAGGTGGATGTCCACTTAGACAACTTATATTAACAGGTGAAGGTAATACAGATTCAGCCATAACTGTAATCGGTTTAATAGTAGGTGCAGCTTTTGCTCATAATTTTGCTTTAGCATCTTCAGCAAAAGGACCTACATTAAATGGTAAGTTAGCTGTAATAATTGGATTTATAATAATGCTTATAATTGCAATTTATAATACAAAAAAACAAAAAGCTTAGGAGGATAATTATGATTGATGCAAGAGGACGCTCATGTCCAGAACCAGTTCTTATATTAAAAAAAGCTCTACAATCAAATGAAGATAATTATACTATACTTGTTGATTGTCAACCTGCTCTTGAAAATATAACTCGTTTTGCTAATTCTAAAAATTATAAAGTATTTTACGAAGAAAATAATGGAGAGTATAAAATTGAACTTAGAAAAAACTAAATGTAATACAAATACATATATAGCTACATTCTTTTCACATTTTGGAGCAATAAGGTTTAAAAAAATTTATGAAAAAGAATTTTTAGAAATGATAATAATGCCTGTTCCAAGAGATTTAAGTTCATCTTGTGGAACTTGTGTTAAATTTAAAAAAGAATACTTATGTTGTGATAATTTAAAGCATAATGATGAAATTGAACAAATAGTTCAATTAATTGATAAAAAATATAAAACTATATATAAAGCTGAAAATATTTAAATAAAATAAGAATTGCTTAAGTTTAAGTAATTCTTATTTTATTATAAACCGAAAACTAATAAATAATTCTTATTATTTACTATTGATTTTTAATTGTATTAATGTTTAAATTTAATTGTATAGATTCAATCAAATAAAAATAAATTACTAACTTAATTTTAACTTATAAATAAACTATGGAAAGGAGTATGCTATGGAAAATAATAATGTTAAACCTGAAATAATGGATAAATTAACTAAAGTTTGTGTATGTAAGGCTATAAATAGAGCAACAATTAAAGATGCAATAAGAAATGGAGCTAAGTCTATATCTGAAGTTAAAGAAGCAACTGGTGCCGGAACAGGATGTTGTGGTGGTGCTAGGTGTGTATTTAAAATACAAGAATTAATAGACAAATATAATGAAGGCGAATACAAATAAATTCCTCGAATTAAATCTTTCCTATTGCTAAAACTATTAGTGTTAGGAAAGGAGGAATTACTTATGCCTAAACAACCTAAAAGTGCCGTAAACAATCAATGGATATCAACTCCAGTAGAAGTTAATGGTGTTCCCTCATCTAAAAGAAAACCTAAAACAGAGGGAAATAACCAATGGACTTCAACTAACAAAAACCCAATGAAATAATAAAAATAAGCCATAACTTTTTGTTATGGCTTATTTTGTTATATAATTACTATTTATTTTCTTCACAATATTTTTCTATAGCATTTGCAACTATTTTAGCATGTGAAACTGCTTGAACTACTGTTTTAGCACCTGTAACAACATCCCCTGAAGCAAAGACACCCTTTCTTGTTGTATGTCCTTCTTCATCTGTTATTACAAGTCCCCATTTATTAGTTTCTAACTTAGTTGTACTTGAAACTATGACTGATCTTGGTTCTTGACTTATAGCAACTATTGTTGAATCACATGATATGAATTCTTCTTGTCCATCTAAAGTTCTTGTTTGAATTTTTCCATCTACTTCTACATTTTCAGTTTTAACAAATTTAATTCCATCTTCTAATATTTCAACTGGAGCTCTAAATAATTTAAACTCTACTCCATCTTCTTTAGCTTCTTCTATTTCCTTTTTAGTTGCTGTCATTTGATCAAAATGCTTTCTATAAACTATGTACACATTTTTTGCACCATTTCTCTTTGCTGTTCTTGCAGCATCCATAGCCACATTTCCAGCTCCTATAACACAAACTGTATCTCCTAAGTTATAAACATCTGGTGCTTTTAAATAATCAATTGCATAATGAACATTGCCTAAAGTTTCACCTTTTATATTTAACTTTTTAGCATTCCATACACCAGTTCCAATAAATACAGCTTTATATCCGTCTTCAAATAATCTATCTAAAGTTATAACTGGTCCTATCATTATATTAGGTCTTATTTTCACACCAAGTTCTACTAATTTTTCTTCATATTTATCAACTAATGAATTTGGTAGTCTATATTCTGGTATACCATATCTTAATACTCCACCTATTTTTTCATGAGCTTCAAATATAGTAACTTTAAAACCCCTTTCAGCTAAAGTAAAAGCTATTGTTATTCCCGCTGGTCCTCCACCAATTATAGCAATTCTATCTTTAGTCCCATTAATTTTATCTAATTTTATATTATTTAAATAATTTTTTGATATTTCTTCTTCTATTTCATAGAAAGGAATTGGTTCACTTTTTATTCCTCTTATACAATTTCCTGCACACTGATCTTCATGAGGGCAAACTATGGCACATATAGCTGATAATGGATTGTTTTCAAATAAAATCTTTCCAGCTTCATTAAATCTTTCTTCCCTATAAAGTTCTATAATTTCAGGAATAGGCGTACTTATAGGACAAAATTCTTTACATCTAGGTTTTTTACATAACAAACATCTATTTGCTTCTTCTTTTAAAAATAAATTCATGACGTCCTCCCAAAAAAGTTAATCTTTTTTAAATCTTTTTTATACTATATTATCATTATGAGAAAAAAACAAGTGATTTTATTACATTATCTATAAAAAAGTTATGTTATAATCTTTAAAGAATTATTTTGAAGGGAGCTAATATAAATGGCTAGTAAATTCTATTTACATAAATTAAGCAAAAAGGCAAAAGCTGAGCAAGGTAGACCTTGGATATATACAGATGAAATAAAAGAATATGATGGAGAATATAAAAATGGAGATATTGTTGAAGTTTATAATCATAAACATTATTTCATAGGAAAAGGCTACATAAATGATGCAAGTAAAATTGCAATAAGAATAATGACAAGAGATTTAAATGAAGAAATAAACGAAGATTTTTTCAAAAAAAGATTTAAAGCCGCTTGGGATTATAGAAAAACTGTAATTGATACTTCTTCATGTAGATTTATATTTGGTGAAGCAGATTTTCTTCCTGGTCTTACTATAGATAAATTTGAAGATTATTACGTTATTCAAATTTCTACTTTAGGTATGGATAAATATAGAGACGTTATCGTTAAAATATTAATTGAAGAATATGGTGCTAAAGGAGTTTATGAAAGAAGTGACCTTAAAACTAGAGAGATTGAAGGACTTGAACAAACAAAAGGATTTTTAACAGAACCTTTTGATACAAATGTTCAAATTATTGAAAATGGAGTTAAATATATTGTTGATTTAGAAAACGGACAAAAAACAGGTTTCTTTTTAGATCAAAAAGAAAATAGAGCAGCAATACATAGAATTTGCAAGGGCAAGGATGTTTTAGACTGCTTTACTCATACTGGATCATTTGCCCTTAATGCTGGAATAGCCGGTGCTAAATCAGTTCTTGGTATAGATGTTTCACAACACGCTGTTGATTGTGCAACTAAAAATGCAGAGCTTAATAATCTTCAAGATACAGTAAAATTTGAATGTCATAATGCTTTTGATGTATTACCTTCATGGTCAAAAGAAGGTAAAAAATTTGATGTTGTAATACTTGATCCACCTGCATTTACTAAATCAAGAAATACTATAAATGGAGCAAAAAGAGGATATAAGGAGATAAATCTTAGAGGTCTTAAAATGGTTAAAGAAGGCGGTTATTTTGTAACTTGTTCATGTTCTCATTATATGTCTGAAGAACTTCTTAAAACTACCATAGCAGATGCAGCCCATGATGCTCACAGAACATTAAGACAAATAGAATTTAGAACTCAATCATCAGATCACCCAATACTTTGGAATTCAGATGAATCATATTACCTAAAATTTTTCGTATTCCAAGTTATTTAAATTTATATTAATGAATTAAAAGGCTGTACAAATTGTTAATATATTTTCTTTTAAATATTTAATTTGTTAAATTTAAACTTTAATTGTTAACCTCCCAAATATTGAATATAAATATAGATAGATATATAATAAAATTAATGATTAACGAATAATAATTATCCGACATAAATATTTGATTTAATCTTAGGAGGAGTTTATGATGAAAAGTTTAAAAGGTACTAAAACAGCTGAAAATTTAATGAAATCTTTTGCAGGAGAATGTCAAGCAAGAACAAGATATACTTATTTTGCTAGTGCTGCATTAAAAGAAGGATATCGTCAAATTTCAAATATATTTATGGAAACTGCTGAAAATGAAAAAGAACATGCTAAAAGATTCTATAAATTTTTAAAAGATGACTTCCAAGGTGAAGGAATTGAAATAAATGCAGCTTATCCAGTAGAATTACCTACTGATACTAAGACAAACTTAATATATGCAGCAGAAGGGGAACATGATGAAAATTCAAACCTTTATCCTACATTTGCTAAAATAGCTGATGAAGAAGGGTTCCCTGAAATTGCCATTGCATTTAGAATGATTGCTAAAGCTGAAATCGCTCATGAAATGAGATATAGAAAATTAGCTGCAAATATAGATCAAGGTATTGTATTTAAGAGAGAATCTAAAGATACATTATGGAAATGCGGAAATTGTGGCTTCATATTTGAAGGTGCTGAAGCTCCATTAAAATGTCCAGCTTGCTTACATCCACAAGAATTCTTTGAATTATTTGTTGAAAACTACTAAAATAAATATAAAAGCCATTAGAGAAATTTCCCTAATGGCTTTTTTTAATTAAAAAAGTTATTTAATTCATCATCAGAATCCCAAGCAAAACAATGTTTTGGATATCCAAGCTTAGTTGACTTTCCTACCTTTAAGAATAACTTTTTTATATTGCTATTTAGAAAGTCATCTCTTATTAATTCTAAAATATCTGTTATCCTTTCTCTGTAAACCTTTTTATCAATTTTTAAAGGCTCTCCCCAAGCTGCAATTATTACATCGCTATCAGAAATACATGTCCTTATTACTTCGTCATTTTTATTTATACTATCTAAGTATCCTTCTTTATTTAAATTATTTTCATATGAAGAAAATAAATTAACTATAGAAATACTTTTTATTCCCTTTTCAAAATAATCAAAATGCTTATCATTAATAAAGCTTATTATTCTTCTTAAAAATCTTATACAGATTCTTGAGTTTGCCTTTTTAGGATAACTTGATATTATAAGAATATTTGAACCACTATCTGATAATTCAACTTCTATTTTGTAACAATTTTCTTCTGAAGAGTCTTCAATTATATTTATATTTTTCTTTTTAAAAAATTTAGGAAAACTATCCCTACCCATGCCTTTCCCCTTATTTAATTACTTTGTAAATTAATACTTAATTTACTGTATAATATGACCATCTATATATTCTGGTACAATATCAGTAATATTTTTTTTCATAGCATATTCTACATCTTCAATTAATCCTAATTGTTTCATTACACCATAATGTCTTGCATCCTTTATAAAATTTTGAAAACTTTTATTATTTTCATAAATATAATTAGCTGTTTTTGCTACATCAGTTAAATATAAATTTTCATTTATACTCATCATTTCATTTATTATATAACCACCACATATAAAATCATCCATTGAAAATTCCCCATTTGTTCCTGCATTAATTATTGTAACATCTTCCCCAATTTCCATAAGTTTTCTAGCAACTGCACCTCCATTTATTACAGAAGCTACAAAAATTCTTTTTGCACTCTTACATTCAGTTAATGCTCTAGTTCCATTTGTCGTTGTTATTATAACTGTTTTATCTTTAACAACATCTTCTGTATATTCTAATGGAGAATTAGACAAATCAAATCCTTCTATTTTCATAGCTCGTCTTTCTCCACCTAAAACAAACTCATCTCTATTAAATTTTTTTCCTTCCTTTAACGCATCATCAACTGTAAGGCATGGTATAACTTCTCTACATCCATTCATAAATGCTGTAGTTATTACAGTAGTTGCTCTTAACATATCAATAACAATTACCACCTTATCTTTAACCTTACTTTCGTCTATATTATCTGCTGAAATAATAACATCTATATTCATATTTATTTCCATCCTCACTTTTATTTTAACAATGCAAAAAAGCCCTTTGGGCTTTCTTGCTATTTTTTATTACTTTTCAAAATCTTTACCTTGATATATTTCATTATCAACTAATGCTTTATCTATGGCATTTAAAACTTCCCACTTCTTAAGACTCCACATTGGTCCTATTAAAAGATCCCTTGGGGCATCTCCTGTAAGTCTATGTACAACCATTTCTTCTGGAATCATAGATATTCCTTTACATATTAAATCTATATAATCATCTTGTGATAAAAATTCTAATTCTCCTCTTTCATATAACTTCACCATAGGAGTATTTTTCATTAAATGTAACAAGTGAAATTTTATTCCCTTAGATCCAGTTTTACTTATGTATTTAACCGTATTTAACATATCATCTTTAGTTTCTCCTGGAAGTCCAAATATACAATGAGTTACAAAATCAATATTTCTTTTCTTTAATCTATAAATTGCATCTTCATATATATCTAACTTATATCCTCTATTTATTTTTCTTGCAGTTTCATCTGAAACTGTTTGAAGACCAAGTTCTACCCAAACATATACATCCTTATTTATTTCTTCTAAAAGATCTAAAACATCTTCGCCTAAGCAATCAGGTCTAGTGGCAATAGCAAGAGCAACAACTCCTTCTTGCTTTATTGCTTCCTTATACTTTTCTCTTAATTCATCAACTGGAGCATACGTGTTAGTAAAAGCCTGAAAATAAGCTATATATTTTCCTTCTTTCCACTTTTTATTCATCATTTCTTTTATATCACAAAATTGTTTTCCTATTGATAACACTCTATTTCCAGCATAATCGCCTGAACCACTTTCACTACAAAAAAGACATCCACCTTTACTTATAGTTCCATCTCTATTGGGACAAGAAAAACCTCCATCTAATGATATTTTAAATACTTTTTCATTAAATTTATTTCTTAAAAAATAATTTAAGCTATGATACCTCTTACCATTCCATTCTTTCACAATGATTTCCTCCAAATTGTTTATATCCTTTATAAATATAATATCATATGTGAAAATTTATTTCTCAATGGTTTTATTTAATATTCTATATTTTATTCATCTCTTCTTTAACAAGATCTATAGTATACTTTCCTAATATTTCTTGAGATATATTATTTTTATCTCCAACAGGTATAACATTTATTATAAGTTCTGTTTTTGTTGCCATTTCATAAATTATACTATACTTATCCATTGGAAATAACTTTTCAAATTCTATTGATAACAATCTTCCATCAGGATTTTTATAAATTTTTAATCCAGTTCCTTTTTGGCCCTTTTTAGTATATTGAACTAATAAATCTCCATCACCTTCAGTAAAAATAATATCTTCTATTTTACTATCTCTTAAAATATCATAACATATTATTTTTTGAGCTGTTGGTTTCTCAAATATCTCTTTTAATGTTTTATCATCAACGCCCTGAGAATTTGTACCTGAATCCTGAGCTATACTCTCGCCAATACTAGCCATTGATGGCTTTTCCTGTTCAACTGTAGCAATGCCTATTAAACTATCCTTTTCATCAGTTGTAGCAAATCCTATTTTTCCACCAATATAACTAATACCTAAAGAAGAAAATTTATTCCTTGGTATTTTTTCTTTTTTTATAGGTGGTGTAATATCTTTAGGATAAATATTTGTTGGTAAATCATTTAATCTAAAAATTAATTCATCACTTCCAGCTCCATTTATAACTGATCTTAAATTATCCTTATCAACATATACCTCTTTTATATTCTCACTCTTAACATCTGATACTTTATATTCTCCATCTTCCTTTGCAACTTGTAATGTAACTGTATCTAAACTTGCATTTAATGTATTTTTACTATTTCTTGCACAAATATATTCAATATATGCACTACCTCCAGTTTCCACTAAATTACCTACTAAAAAAGAAAGTATAGGCATATCAGATAAATCTTTAACTTTATTTTGTGATGCAAGACTTGAAGTTGACATAGAATTAGCACCTTCAATATCATTTCTTTTAAGACATTCTAAATATCTTGTTGCAACCTTTTTAGACAATTGAACATTAAATTGGTTTTCTGAATCCTTTTGACTAATATTTTTATTACATCCTACTATACATAAGATTAAAATCATAAAAATAGCTAAAACTCTTTTTTTATTCAAAATGAAGTTACCTCCTTATATTCATATATTTATAATTAGTTTTCCTTAGAAAATATACCTTATTCACTTATAAATAGAATAAATCTTAAGTTTAGCTTGTATATTTGTTATTAAGAATAATTTTATTTAAGGAGGTAACACTTTGAAAAAAGAGTTAATTAAAATATTTCAAGTTGCAGTTGTTTTTATTGGTACAGTTGTTGGTGCTGGACTTGCTTCTGGAAAAGAAATAACTCAATTTTTCACTTCATTTGGTGTAATGAGTTTTATATCAATAATAATTTGTGGAATATTTTATATTGCCATGGGAACTATAATTTCAAAAATTGGTATGAAATACAAACTAAAATCTTATGGAGATGTAATACATAAGATAAGTCCAAACTTTTTTGGAAAAATTACTGGTGGAATAACAACTATTTACTTAATATCGAGCGCATCTATAATTCTTGCTGGAAGTGGTGCTCTTATTAATCAGTTTTTTGGTCTTCCAAAAATAGTTGGAACATTAATTATGATGGGTATAGCTATTTTTTTCCTATTTAGAGGAACTAATGGACTAATTGAAGTAAATTCTTTTATTGTTCCAACTCTTATATTTACAATAACTACAATAACGATACTTTATTTTATCCTATGTAGAGATCTTATAACTTTTGATAATATATTATCTTTTGAGGCTCCAAAAGATAAAGGATTAGTATTATCAACAATTTTATATGCAGGATATAATATTTTATGCTGTAGTGGTGTTCTTGTTCCTTTAAGTACTAGAATCAAAAATACCAAAACTATGACATTAGGAGTTGTTTCTGGTGCTTTAGGCTTAACAATTCTTTGTCTCATGATAAATTTACTTCTAACTATAAATCAACCTTATATTTATCAATATGAAATTCCATTATTATTTGTATCCCAACGCTTTAGCTATATATTGCAAGCATTATTACTTATGGTTATATTATTGGAAATGTTCTCGACTGAAGTATCTGATGTTTATTCAATAAGCAAAACATTAGAAGAAATATTTAAAATGAATTTTAAAAAGTCTGTTATCTTAGTAATTTTTATAGCATTCCCAATATCTCTTTTAGGATTTGGAAATTTAATTTCTACACTTTATCCATTGTTCGGATTTTTAAGTCTTATATTTGTATTTCAATGTGTTAAGTTTTATTTAAAAAATAGAACTTATTTAAATAGCTAAAAAATAAGCACTAGAATCTATACTAGTGCTTATTTTTTTAATTATTATTTTAATTCCGCTATTCTTGTTACTCCTACATATATTTCAGATATTTTATACCAAGTTCTGTAATCAACAATACCTGTTTGTGGTAATCCAAATACACTTTGAAAAACCTTAACTTGATTTTGTGTCCTACTGCCATAAATTCCATCTTGAGCTACCTTTGGAATTAAAGGATAGTTTGTAGCTATCCTATTTAAATATTCTTGTGTTACTCTAACAGGCTCTCCTCTTGAACCTACAGTTAAATCATAACCTGGATAAGATTTAGGACTTCCTTTTACTATTTCTGCTGTTGTAAGTTCTATATTGTTTCCATAATAAAATTTTAAGATATCATAAGGTGTTCTTCCTTGATCACCTAATTCTTTACTTCCCCATTGAGTTAACCATCCAGGACAACTAACATTTTTTCCATCACAATACTGAGTTAAAAGCGGTTGTTTTCTTCCTATTCTTCTTACATATGTTGAGAATATCTCATCTACTATATTGCTAATATTATCATATATATTTCTTCCATAACTAAAAGCATGATCATAAGCAGTTGAATTTGTTATATCGAAGTTCTTACCTTTTGACCTGTACCACTCTGTGTAAATTCTGTTTAAAGTAAATGATATTATACAAAAAACATTAGCTCTTATAGTATTACTTGACCAAGTTGAATATATCTCACTTGATGCAACATTTTTTATATAATCTCTATATAATACTCTACGATTTACACCATATGAATTTGGTGTTCCTTCATGAACAATTATAAATTCTGGTACAACTGGCTTTGGAAGAACTACTCCACTTGATGGTGGTGGTAATTCCTTCTCTACATCCTCAGGTATCTTCCTTGGAAAATCTCCAACAAGTCTATTAGGTTGTACAACTATTACTTCTTGTCTACTTGCTCTACTTGTATTAATTTGATTTAAGTTACAAACTTGAAATGCAGTTTCTACAGGATATATTTGACATCCTCTTACTATAAATGTTTCAAATCCATTTCTCTCAACCTTTATATCACATAAACTATATGGTATTCCACCTGATGGAGATTGAGAATTTTCTAAAGGTGGTGTTTCAAGCTCTATAGTTTGAGTTTTTCCAGAAGAATCTGTTACTAATTCAACAATTTTTTCATTACCATCATTAGTTGTTATAGTTGCCTTACAACCATCTAACGGAATAAAGCTATCGCCATTAAAACATTGTAATCTTAATCGACCCTTTTCAGCCATTAATTACTCCTTAATATTACTTTATAAATAGATTATGCTTTAATGTTTATATTTGTGAAATTATTTATTAGGCTTTCTTACAAACATATCACCAACATAAAACTCACTATATCCTCTACTTCTTATATTATCAAATAATCCTTTCATGCTAATCATTCCATATCCCCACTGTCTATTAGGATAAGTATCTCCTTCTCTCTTTTCAGATCCTCTTATTATATAAGTTTTCATTTTCACAGAATACATAGCTGGATCATTTCCATCAATTATTCCCCATTGAAGAAGTAATGCGCAACAGCCTGCTAAAACAGCTCCTCCAATTGAAGACCCAGATGCAACCTTAGTCCCTCCACCAGGTACAAGTACAGTAGCATTTATTCCTCCACATGCAATATCTGGTTTAACTCTTCCATCTCTAGTATTTCCTCTTCCTGACTTTCCAACTGATGCATTATTATTTTGATTATAATAACCTGAAACTATAGCCATTTCTGCTGTTGAAGGTAACATAAGTGTAGTATATTGACTTGGATTTAAAAATTTAGTTTCTGGAGCTAATAATTCTCTTTGTGGTATCCATGCATTATATCCACCATTAACTAAATAATCTCCTATTAACCTAAATTGCCATATACCCTCTCTTAAATTTTCCATTTTTATTCTTATTAATTCATCTCCAGTTATTTCTTCTGGAATAAAATATTGTATAGACATTTTGGTTCCTTCAAAAACAAATCTAACTTCTTCAATTTGTCCAAGTCTTGCTGGTATTTTATCAATAAATTCTCCAGAAGGTGAAACTATTGATAAAGATATTTTATCAGGTTTATTACACCATATTTCCATATATAGCTCTTGTTGTCTTCTATCAACACTAAGTTCAATTGTTTTTATATCTCCAGTTGATTCTAATTTACCTGATGTATGAGTATCAGAATCTCCTTCATTTCCAGTGCAAGCAACCACCGCAAGTCCTCTCCTTTTTGAAGCATCTCCTATAAATCTTTCAAGTATAGATGTTCCATCATGAGAACCTACATTAGTCCCAGCTGGTATATATATTACAACAGGTACATTTAGTTGTCGTGCCTTATTTAATATAAATCTTATTCCAAGTATTAAATCAACATTTTCATATCTTCCAACACCACTATTAGTTACTCCAAAATTTCTAAGATAGGTTTCAGAAGCCTCTCTTAACTTTACAATTGTAAAATTACAATCTGGGGCTGCACCAATTATTTCTTCACTCTCTCTACCTCTTGCTCCAATTATTCCAGCAACCATAGTCCCATGCCCTATTTCATCCCTACTATTAACTATAGAATATGGATCTCCACCTGAAAGACCTGCATTTATTGCATCATTTATCTGATTTTCCGAAAACTCAACTCCATAATTAAAACTACTAGGTGCTTTTCCATCTTCTATAGATTGATCCCATAAATAAGATATTCTTGTTGTGTTATCTTCTCTCATAAATTCTTTATTCATATAATCTATACCACTATCTATTATTCCAACCATAACACCTCTTCCATTTAAAGAAAGGTATGGATTATCATGAAATAACGTAGCTCCAGATGCTTCAACTGGAGAAACATCATTTAAAGTATATACTGGAGATGCTTCTACATAAACAATTTCACTAGTTGTATCTACTATCCTCTTTAAATCACTTTCTAAAACATCTATTACCGCAAAATTTTCATCTAAAATAATTAAATTTACATCTGGATATTTTGATAATGCTGCTTCTAAATCTCCAACATACTCAACAATTTTTCTTATTCTCTTAATTTGTCTATTCTGTGCTGGAATATTTAAATCATTTCTTAATATTTCAAATGAATTAAATGCACAAATAGTTCCATAACCCCATAAAGAACTAGGATAAGTTATGCTAGGTCTATCTCTTTTAGCTCCCCTTACTAAATAATTTTTAAGTCTTTCCCCAAATAAAAATGTATCATTTCCATTAACTATTCCCCATTGCATAAGTAATGCAGCTATACCAGAAACATGTGGTGTAGCCATAGAAGTTCCACTTTTTGAATCAAATGTATTAAATGGTACTGGTGCTATAATTCCTTCACCTGGCGCTATTATATCCGGTTTTATAAATGATGTATTTCGAATTTTACCTCTTCCACTAAAAGGAGATATTGTATTAGTTAAATAATTATAACTTCCTACTGATATAACATTCTGAACTGTTGCTGGTATTCCTAATGTATTAAAAAGAGTTGGCTTTAAAAACTTTGTGTTAGTATTTAATCCTTCTCTAATAGGAAGCCATATATCATAATATCCCCTATACTCATTTACAACCTTTATTTTTATCTTCCATTCACCATTTATCAAATAAAATCCACCTGCTATAAAAGCTATAGTTATCTCCCCAACTAAATCAAATGGCTTGGGGCCAGATGCATATATTACTATTCTATCTCCATCTAAATAAATTTCATTAAGACCATTATTAATTAATATTTCTCCACTACTTTTACCAGTTGGATTTGTAATTTGAATAGATAGTTTAGGCAATATATCCTTATAAATAGCTAGCTCAACATAAGGTTCATCTTCTTCAACATTTATAGAAATCTCTTGCTCATCTCTAAGTTCTCCACCAACATGGTGTGCTGCATCTCCTTCATTTCCAGCCGCAACAACAACAGTTATTCTTTCTAAGTCACAAACTGTACTTATATATTTTTCTAATAATGAATTTCCATTATGAGCTCCATCATTTGTACTTAAACTTATATTAACAACTAATGGCATATTCAATTCTTTACTCTTATCAACTAAAAATTTAATTCCCCTGAGTATTTGAGTACTTAAAGCAAATCTACCTCTATTTGCCTTTACCATTATTATTGAACTTTTTGGAGCAACTCCATAATTATTTTGTGGAATATTCCCACCTGCGCAAGCTATTCCAGCAACATGTGTACCATGCTCTATTACATCTATTGATGGAACTATATTAGTTGGATACACACTATTTATAGCTTCATTTATTTGATTTTTATTATATACTTTACCATCTAAACTTAAATCATATATATATTCAATTCTTGTAGTTCCATCTTCATTTCTAAATGCTGGATGCATGTAATCTATTCCTGTATCTATAAATCCTATAACTACTCCAGTACCATCAACATCATAACTGCCTCTAACTCTTTGAACACATGCAGTTCTATTACTACTAGAATCTGATATATATAACTCTTTTGGTAATTCAATATATTGTATTGTTTTATATTGTTCTAATTGATATAACTTATCCACAGGTACAGTTACTATTCCATAACCATATCCCAAATTTTCATATTTCCCTCCTAAGTTATCCACAATTTGTGAAATATTATCCACATTATCCCCACTAATTATTATAACTTCAATTAAATTTTGTCCTTCAACAACTTTACCTTTGAAATTATTAATTCTATTAATTATATCTTTAGTTAATGATCTATATTTTCCTAGTGAATAATTTATATTATTTTCCAATATATATTTCACCTCAAAATTATTTATATAATTAGTATAATATGGACTTACTATGTTTTTTGATATAAAAAAAGTGCATCTATAATAGATGCACTTTTAAAGTTTTATTTCTATTCTATCTAATTTCGCTATTAACTTCATGTTTTTAAATTCAACAGTTTCAGTCATTAGTCCACTTCTATTACTCATTAATAAAGCTTTTGCATTATCTAATTTTTTTATTTCCCTAATTTTTGTTGAGCCTTTATAATGAACTAAATAAAAACCATTTTGACTAAACTCTGTAACTAAATGTCCAAATACCAAATCACCTTTTGCCATTCTAAATCCACTCATATCGTCATCTTGAATTTCAATATAGATAACTTTATCTTGAGGATATCCTTCAATTTTATTAGAGTGTATTGGTAATTCCTTATATCCTTTTGCATTATTTAAAGAATAATCATATATCGGAACATTTTTTAGAACAGATGAAAATGCATTTTCCCATACTGCATCAGACTTATTATCTTTTTTAAAACTTGGTTTTATATCTTTAGCAAGTTTCTTTTCATTCATTAAATCTTCATCTGTAACTACCATATTTACATCATTTAAATCTACATTTAAAACTTTAGCCGCTTTATTTATTAAACTCTCTTGAGCAATTCTACGACCAAGTTCTATTTCATTTATAAATTTCTCTGAAACACCAAGCTTTTTAGCTAATACTTTTTGAGGCATATTAACTTTAAGTCTAGCTTCTTTTATCTTATTCCCAACTCTACTCAAAACTTATTACACTCCTCTTTTGTTCTGACTCTTATACCATTCTCTTTCCTCTATAAGATGGCTTAATAAATATTTAAATGACCAGTTACGTGACATTGGAGTTACTACTGCAAGTACCCCGCCTTGAACAGAACTTCTTACTTTCTTCACCAAAACTTGAACTTCCTTATCTGAAAACCCACTAAATAATATAGCTTTCTCATCAGGTAATTCTGTTTCTTCAATAATTTCTTCAACTACTTTTCCTGAAGCTATTTCATGTATTTTTAATTCTACCATTTCTGGCTTTATTTCTATTATTTTAGCTAATGGTTTTAATGAATTTATTTCTTCTTCTGATAAGCCATGTACTAATAAAGCTTTACTTTTTACCATTTAGCTCACCTCTTAATCTTCTAATATTTGTGGTTCTTTAGCTTTATAATCCCCTAAATCTACTGTAACCTTCTTTATCTTTTGATCTTCTCTTGGTCTATCCATACGATCTCTTGGAGCTTTAACTATTTCATCAGCAACTTCAATTCCTTCAATTACTTTACCAAATGAAGCATATTGTCCATCTAAGTGTGGAGCATCAGCAACCATTATAAAGAATTGACTACCAGCTGAATCTGGGTGCATAGCTCTTGCCATTGATAAAACTCCTCTATGGTGTTTTAATTCATTTTTGAATCCGTTTCTTGTAAACTCTCCTTTAATTGAATATCCTGGGCCACCCATTCCTGTTCCTTCTGGACATCCTCCTTGAATCATGAATCCTGGAATTACTCTGTGAAATATTAACCCATCATAGAATCCCATATTTATTAAATGTATAAAATTATCAACTGTATTTTCTGCTACCTCTGGATATAATTCTGCTTTTATAACTTTCCCATTTTCCATTTCAATTGTAACTATTGGATTTTTCATAATAAATTCTCCTTTCAAAATTAAACTATTATCTATTATTATCCAAATACTTCATATAAATTCATATAAAAATAATAGATAATAAATATTATAAGGAAATTATATATCATTTAATCTTATTAAACAAATTATTGTTTAACCCTAATTATTGCTTGCTACTTTTCCTTTTATAGCGGTAATTATAATTGGTACAATTGAAATTATTACTATAAATATAAATATCATCGAAAAATTGCTTTTTATAAATGATATATTACCAAAAAAGTACCCAAGCATAGATACTATAAATACCCATACTATTCCACCAATTGCATTATAAGATATAAACTTTTTATATTTCATAGAACCAATTCCAGCAACAAATGGTGCAAAAGTACGAACAATCGGAATAAATCTTGCAAGTACTAAAGTTTTTCCACCATACTTATCATAATAAGAATTAGTTTTTTCTATATGCTCTTTCTTTATAAACTTAGAATCTCCTTTTAAAAGTAATTTGCTACCTAAGTATTTACCTATATTATAGTTTAAAGTATCACCTATTATTGCAGCAAATGATAACAAAATTAATAAAACTCCTAAATTTAATACTCCACTTGCCGCAAAGGCTGCTGATGCAAATATTAAAGAGTCACCTGGTAAAAATGGAGTAACAACTAACCCTGTTTCAATTAAAATTATAAAGAACAATATAGCATAAACCCATATACCATAGTTCATAATAAATATGTTTAAATATTTATCTAAATGAAGTATAAAGCTTATTATTTCACTTATAATACTCATTTTATCACTCCTAATAATATAATAAATTTTTATTTATTATTATAATTCAAACATGTTAATAATGAATTAATTTTAAATGATAACTTTATTAGTTTTTTCATTATAATTTTTTATAAAAAATAAGAAGTTACTATCTTTATTTAAAAAGACTATAACTTCTTATGATTATAAAAATTCATATTATTTTACTCCATTTATTAATTTAAAAATGTTGTTCCCATTACTACTCTTGAAAAATCATTATAGTTTGTTAAGTTCTTAACATTAATAGCGTTAAAAATTGTTTCTCTTCCATTTCTATTTATTAATTCACTAAAAAGACAAGTTAAGAATGTACTTGGTACTCTATCTAGTCCTTCAAAGTCTAAAACTACTTCTTCATTTAAATTATTTTTTATTTGTTCCCTTAGTACTATAGCATCTTCAACAGCAAAATTTTCTCCTAAAAACTCTCTAACATTTATAATCATATAAATCACCTCATAAATTAATTCTTATATATAAACACTTTAAATTTTATTTGTTTTTCAAATTTTCTGACAATTCATTTTACAATTATAATATACCAAGTTCATTTTTATTTGTCAACTATTTAACAAACTTTTTCAAAAAATTTTTCTCTCTTAATTAATTATATGATTAAAAATTAAATATGTTTCATATTAATAAAAAATAATAGTACTAAATTTAGTACTATTATTTTTTAAGATTTCAATAATCTTTCACTCAATTTTATTATTTCATTATCTTCTAATGAATTATAGAAAGTTATACTTCCCCTTTCAGTTGAATCATTTATTAAATCCTTTAGACCCATCCTTCTTCTAAGTTCTCTAACTGTACCTTCCCCTCCATCTATTATAGGGACATCTTTCCCGACTATTTCTATTAAACGCTCTTTTATAAATGGATAATGTGTACAGCCAAGAACTATTGCAGCTATATCTTTATCTTTATAGTCTTTAAATTTATCTCTAAGATAATTTTTAAGTTCTAAACTATCTAAATCTCCACGTTCTACAAATTCCATTAATCCCCCACAAGGCATAGGAGTTATATTCGCCTCATTTTTATAGCCTTCTAAAAGTCTTTGGAATTTTCTATGTGTTAATGTAAATGGAGTTGCCATAATTATTATATCTCCATCTTTATGTAATTCAACTGCAGGTTTTACAGCTGGTTCTATTCCTACTATAGGTAAATCTTTATATACTCTCCTAAGTTCAGCAACAGCTGCGCTAGTTGCTGTATTACAAGCCACAGCTAAAGCCTTTATTCCTTTACTTAATAGAAATTCAACCGCATTAAAAGTTAAATCTCTAACCTCTTTCATATCCTTTGTTCCATATGGAGCATTTTTAGAATCTCCAAAATATATGTAATTTTCATTTGGCATAAGTTTTATAGCTTCTTTTAATACACTTAAACCTCCAACTCCTGAATCAAAAAATCCTATTGGCAATTGTTTTTTATCCAAAGCCTAATCACTCCACTCTTTATAAACTAATATACTTCATATTCTATAACTTTAATAAAAATAAATCTATATGTACATAAATATTTTTATTTTCATTTATTGACTATAAATATATCTTGTAGTAAAATTTTTCTAAGATTTTAATTCCGAACATTTAACGAAATGTTCATAATTTCATTCGACTTAACTGTAGAAAGGATGTGACTTATTTCTAGATATAATTTTAAATATAGCATAATATCTAGAATATATATTATGATTGACAATTTAATTTACACACTACCAAAAGAAACACATAATAAAAATAGTATAAAAGAAATATTAACAGAAAATCCACAAATCAAATTTGTATCCTTAGTTGGAATTGATTTATCAGGAAATGATACTGACGAAAAAATACCAGTATCTCTTTTTTTAGACGATATTGATTCCTTCCTAAATGGCGTTGCAGTTCAAACTGACGGTTCTTCAGTAGTACTACCTAACATAGCTACTCTAAATAACGCTAAAGTCGATATGATTGCTGATCTAGATTGTAATTGGTTCATTGACTATAATTATGATAATATAGACCCTTCAACTAACAAACCTGTCGGAACACTTAGAATTCCTTGTTTCTTATATCATGATAATAAACCTGTTGACTCAAGATTTATACTTAAATCCTCTGTTGAAACCTTCCAAAAGAATTTATTAGAAGAATTTAATAAAAATCCAAATCTTTTAGATACTTATAATATAAGTATTGATGACTTAGAAGATATAAATTTAACTTCTGCTACAGAATTAGAATTTTGGGTTAAAACACCTAATGATGTTGCTTTAATAGAAGAATTATCAACATCTCAAGTTTTACAAGAACAATATTGGACAAGAACTAAAGGTAGTGTAAGAACTGCTTTAGAACAAACTTTAGATTTAATGGATAAATACGGATTTGAACCAGAAATGGGTCATAAGGAAGTTGGAGGAGTTAGAGCAAAACTTGATAGCTCAGGTAACTTTAATCATATAATGGAACAGCTTGAAGTTGATTGGAAATTCTCATCTGCATTACAAGCTGCTGATAACGAACTTTTTATTAGAGTTTTAATACAAGAAACATTTAGAAGAAATGGTCTTGATGTAACATTTATGGCAAAGCCTATTGACGGTGTAGCTGGATCAGGTATGCATACTCACTTAGGAGTTAGTGCCAAATTAAAAGATGGAAAAAGAATTAACTTATTCCATATGGGAAAAGAACACTTCTTAAGCGAAATAGGATATGGAGCTATAATGGGTATTCTTAAAAATTATGAAGTTATGAATCCATTTATATCTTCAACTAATAATTCATTAAAAAGATTAAAACCTGGATTTGAAGCACCTATTTGTACTGTTACTTCTTTAGGCGCAGCACCTGATAATCCATCAAGAAATAGAACTATACTTGTTGGATTAATAAGAGATTTAGATAAGCCTATGGCTACTAGGTTCGAGCTTAGATCTCCAAATCCACATTCAAATACATATCTTACTATCGCTATTTCATATATGGCTATGCTAGATGGTATTTTATATGCATCAGAATCAAAAAAATCAAAAGATGAGTTATTAGCTGAACTTTCAAAGAAGCCTGGTGAAGATGCAACTTACCTAGAGAAATCTAGAGCCTATAGAACTGAAGAAGATGTGTTTGAAGATTTTACTGAAGAAGAAAGAATAAGCTATTTTGGAAAAGCACCTGCAACTGTAGTTGAAAATGTAATGCAACTTGATAGTAATAAAGAAAAAATAAATGCATTAAAAAGAAATCCAGCACTTACTGATCAAATTATTGATAGCTTTAAAATTGCAGCTTTGAATAGATGGTCAACTGAAATAGAACATAGAGTTATAATTAACTATATGAAAGAAATAAGAGAAACTAAGGCTCTTCATGCAGCTGAAAAAGCTCTTGATTTAGATATTACAAGATGGACTGAAATAAATAAATTAAGACACCACTTAATGAAAGATACTTATAACGAGAAATGCTTATTTACTCAAATCAAAGAAGCATTTAAAAATTCTAATTTTGAATTAGCATCAGAACTATATTTAGAAATTGAAAGTAAAATGAGTACTTTAAGAGATCTTTATTCTTCATATGAAAAAAATCTATTAGATATTTAATTATCAATTATAAATATATAATATTAAAATGAAGAATAGATATTTAATATCTATTCTTCATTATTTATATAAATTAACGCTTATTTTAGTTATACATAATAGCTTTATGTCTCGTGTTCTTAAAAGTGCTACTATTTACTATCTCCTCGGCTTCTTTGAAATCTTTTGCTTTAAATACTATTGTCCATCCATTTTTGTCGCATTTTCCAGCACACATTAAATATTTTTTTGATTCTCCAAAATTACCTTGTCTATCTATAATAAGACTTCTAACTTCACCAATATTTTTGTAATTTAATTTTACAAAAACGCTTGAATCTGATTTCATAAATAACACTCCTTTTATACGAACACACGTTTGATTATATTTTATCGAACAGAAGTTCGCATGTCAACATATTTTTTTCTTATGTTAACAATATATGTTTTATTTAATTATATATTCCTAATTATTTTTTTATTTTTATAGCAAAAACTTTGTCGATTAAAATATCTATATGTCATATAAAAAAAATGCTATACAAATACAATTTGCATAGCACCTTAAATTTTATTAATATTTTTATATTTCAGCTATATTAAAAACCTCTAAATCATTCCTCTTATTTAATTTTTCTTTTCTTACATTTATCATAGCCCTTAATGTATCTAAAGCTGTTATAACTCCAATATTTCTCTCTACAGCAGCCCTTCTTATTAAGAATCCATCCCTTTTTGAATCATTTCCCTTTGTTGGTGTGTTTATTACTAAATCAACTTCTTTATTCTTTACTACATCTAATATATTTGGATTTTCTTCATTGATTTTTCTTACTTCTTCAGCTTCAATTCCATTATCTTTTAATAATTTACATGTTCCTTTTGTTGCTACGAATTTATATCCAAGTTTTGAAAGTTCTATTGCCATTGGTAAAAATTCTTTCTTATCATGTTTCTTAATTGTTGCAAGTATTTTTCCGTTATCAATATTGCTTAACATACCAGCAGCAACAAATCCTTTATATAAAGCTTCTTTTATATTTCTTCCAATTCCTAAGACTTCCCCTGTTGATTTCATTTCAGGTCCTAAAGATACTTCAACATTTGGAAGTTTTTGAGTTGAGAATACTGGAACCTTAACTGATACAAGATTTGGCTCTTTATATACATCTACTCCATATCCTAAATCTTTAATTTTATATCCAAGCATTGCCTTTGTTGCAAGGTCTACTATTGGTACTCCAGAAACCTTACTTATATAAGGAACAGTTCTTGAAGCTCTTGGATTAACTTCTATTACATAAAGATTTCCTTCAAACTCTATAAATTGAATGTTTATCATACCTTTTATTCCTATTGAAGTTGCAAGTTTCTTTGTATATTCTAATACTTTATCTTTTATTTCTTTACTTATATTTTGACTTGGATACATTGTGACACTGTCACCTGAATGAACTCCTGCTCTCTCTAAGTGTTCCATTATTCCTGGTATTAATATATCACAACCATCTGATATAGCATCAACTTCTATTTCTCTACCCATTAAATATTTATCTATAAGAATTGGATTTTTTGTATCTTTTTTAAAAGCATTTGTTAAGTAGTATGTTAATTCTTCCTCATCATGAGTTATTTCCATACCTTGACCACCAAGTACATATGAAGGTCTAACAAGTACTGGGAATCCAAGAATTTTCGCTTCATTTAAACCTTCTTGAACTGACCATACACCCTTTCCTTTTGGTCTAGCTACACCAAGTTCTTCTAATAGCTCATCAAATTTTTCTCTATCTTCTGCCATATCAATTTGATCTGCTGTTGTACCAAGTGCTGGTATATTTTTTTCTTTTAAGAAATTTGCAAGTTTAATAGCTGTTTGTCCTCCAAATTGAAGAATTACTCCATCTGGATTTTCTTTTTCAACTATATTTAATACATCTTCTTCTGTTAATGGTTCAAAGTATAATTTATCTGATATATCAAAATCTGTACTTACTGTTTCTGGATTATTATTCACTATTATTGTTTCTATTCCCATGTTCTTTAATGACTTAACACAATGAACTGAAGCATAGTCAAATTCAACACCTTGTCCTATTCTAATTGGTCCTGATCCTATTACTATAACCTTCTTTTTATCCTTTGTTACTTTAACCTCGTCATATTGTTCATAAGTTGAATAATAATATGGTGATAGTGCTTCAAACTCTCCAGCACAAGTATCAACCATTTTATATGCCGGTTTAATGTTCCATATATTTCTTAATTTATATACTTCTTCTGGACTAACATTTAAGAAGTCTGCAATTGCTTTATCTGAGAATCCTTTTTTCTTTAATGTTAATAACCAATCTTTGTTTAAATCTTCAATTTTACTTAACTTTAATCTTTGTTCTTCATCTACTATCCATTTTATTTTTTCTACAAAGAACTTATCCATTCCTGTTATATGGCATACCATATCAATTCTATAATCTCTTCTAAGCATTTCTGCTAATGCAAAGATTCTTTCATCATCTGGAACCATTACTCTTTCTTTAAGTTCTTGCATACTTAAATCTCTAAACTTCTTGTAATCTAATGAATATCTTCCGATTTCTAAACTTCTTATTCCTTTTAAGAAAGCTTGCTCAAAATTTGCCCCTATTGCCATTATTTCACCAGTTGCCATCATCTTTGTTCCAAGAGCTCTATCAGCTCCAAAAAATTTATCAAATGGCCATTTTGGTATTTTGCAAACTACATAATCTAATGAAGGCTCAAAGCATGCGTACGTCTTCTGAGTTACTGCATTTTTTATTTCATCCAATCCATATCCAAGTGCTATTTTTGTAGCAAGCTTTGCTATTGGATATCCTGTTGCTTTTGAAGCAAGAGCTGATGATCTTGAAACTCTAGGATTTATTTCTATTACTGCATATTCAAAACTTTCTGGATTTAAAGCAAATTGTACATTACAACCACCTTCAATTCCTACTGTGTTTATTATATTAATTGATGCAGTTCTAAGCATTTGATATTCCTTATCTGATAATGTTTGTGATGGTGCTACAACTATACTATCTCCTGTATGTATTCCTACTGGATCTATATTTTCCATATTACATACAGTTATACAGTTTCCGTATGAATCTCTCATTACTTCATACTCAACTTCTTTCCATCCTTTAACTGACTTTTCTAAAAGAACCTGTCCTATAGTACTTAATTGAAGACCTGATTGTAATATTTCTATAAGTTCCGCTTCATTTTCAGCAATTCCCCCACCTGTGCCTCCAAGTGTATATGCAGGTCTTACTATAACTGGATATCCTATTTTATTTGCAAATGAAATTCCAGCATCTAAGTCAGTTACAATTTCACTTTGTATAACTGGCTCATTTATTCTGTTCATCATATCTCTAAATAACTCTCTATCTTCTCCTTCTTTTATTGATTCGATAGATGTACCTATTACTCTTACGTTATATTTATCTAAAATTCCAGCATCATAAAGCTCTACTGCAAGATTTAACCCAGTTTGCCCCCCCATTCCTGCAAGTAAACTATCTGGTCTTTCTTTGTCTATTACTTTTTCAACAAACTCTAATGTAAGTGGCTCTAAATAAACTTTATCTGCAACTTCTTTATCTGTCATTATTGTTGCAGGATTTGAATTTATTAAAACTACTTCTATTCCTTCTTCCTTTAACGCTTGGCAAGCTTGAGTTCCTGAATAGTCAAACTCAGCTGCTTGTCCTATAATAATCGGTCCTGATCCTATAACTAAAACTTTTTTAATATCTTTATTTAATGGCATAACTTCAATCCTCCTAAAGTATCTTATAGTGCATAATTTAAAAATCTATCAAATATATATTCTGAATCCTTAGGGCCAGCTGATGCCTCAGGATGGAATTGAACTGAATATATTGGCATAACTTTATGCTTCATTCCTTCTACTGTTTCATCATTTATATTTACATGAGTTACTTCTACATCCTTTGGAATGTTATTTACGTAATAACCATGATTTTGTGATGTTATATGTACTTTTCCTGTTTCTAAGTCTTTTACTGGATGATTTCCACCTCTATGTCCAAACTTTAATTTAGCTGTCTTCCCGCCTAAACTTAATGCTAAAAGTTGATGACCAAGACATATTCCTACTACCGGCTTCTTTCCTATAATATTTTTTATAGTTTCTATTTCTCCCTTTAAATCTTCCGGATCTCCAGGTCCATTTGATAAAAATACTAAGTCAGGATTTACACTAAGTACTTCATCTGATGATACATTTGATGGGAATACCGTTAACTTACATCCTCTCTTTTTAAAACATCTAAGAATATTAGTTTTTATACCATAGTCGATTACAGCTACGTGCTTTCCTGTACCCTCAATTTCATATTTTTCTTTAGTACTTACAATATGTACTGCCTCTTTATTTGAAAAACCCTCAATTTTACCCTTAACGTCTTCTAATTTAGAATCATCTAATACAATAATTCCTCTCATTGTTCCATTGCTTCTTAGAATTTTAGTTAATGCTCTTGTATCTATACCTTCAAGACCAATAATTTTATTTTGTCTTAAATAATCATCTAATGTTAATTCGCATCTAAAATTATTAGGTATGTCACATTTTTCTCTAACTATAAATCCACTCACTTGTGGCTTGTTTGATTCCATATCCTCTAAATTTATTCCGTAGTTTCCTATTAAAGGATAAGTCATAGTTACTATTTGTCCATGATATGATGGATCTGTTAAAACCTCTTGATAGCCAGTCATTCCTGTAGTAAATACTACTTCTCCAACATTTTCTTTAAGATATCCGAAGGCTTTTCCTTCAAAAATTACTCCATTTTCTAATATAAGCTTTGCTTTCATGCTTAGCCCTCCTCAAAAATTTAAGTTACTTGCTAAAAATACACTTTAAAGATAAATTTAAATTTTTGCATAACAAAAAGGACAATAAAGAGACCAAATTACTTTAAATTGAAATTGCTCTCCCTATTGCCCTGGTATATTCATTCTTATTTAAATTTAACTTATTAAACAAAGCTATAATATTTCCATTAAATAATAGCATAGTTCTATACTCCTTTCTGGCCTCACGGGACCAATTTAAAGTGTACTTTAACTTTTCTAAATTTATTCTTTTTTTACTATTTTAGTTTATATAAATTTCCATGTCAAGAAATTTAAAAATTTAATTATCATTATGATAATTAATTACTTTATATTATTTTCAATCCATTCTACTATAAATTTAATAGGATTATCATTGTTGCTTGGAGCTTTATACTTAACCTTATCTAATAATTTTTTATTTCCGTTTTTAACTATAAAACCATAGTCTGCATTTTCTAAAAACTCTTTATCATTCATATTATCTCCAACAGTTATAACCTTTAAATCATTGAGTTTATATTCATTTATTAAATCATTTAAAGCCTGTCCTTTTGAAGTATATTTTGGTACAATTTCAAGAAACCTTTCTCCACTTCTTATAGGTATTTCACTATCATATTTTGTAAAGTTTGCTTCAAGTTCATCCAATATACCTTCTTCACCAACAACTAATACTTTAGTCCACTTTGCATTCCAAATACTATCATCTATATCATATATTACTTTATATCCTTTTCCAGTAAATCTTTTTGTATATTTACATTCTTTAAATATATATATTTTTTCTTCAGAATAAACTTCAATTCCTATTTCTTTATTTTCCTGAAGTAATTTATTTATAACTACTTTTCTTTCTTCTTCTAAAAAATACTCCTTAATTACCTTTTCACTTGTATAATCATAAACTTTACTTCCATTATAAAGTATTATGGGCAAACTTAAATCAAGCTCTCTTGCAAACCTACCAGCTGATTCTAGCATTCTACCAGTTGCTATAGTAAATAAACCTCCATTTTCTTTAAAATACTTTATAGCATTTTTATCATCATCTGATATTTTTCTTTTATCATTTAATAAAGTTCCATCCATATCTGAAACTAAAAGATACCCTTCAAAAATCCCCATATTTTACACTCCTACTTATTTGTATTAAATATTATTTTTCTTATTATACTCCTTGGAAAAAACTTTGTAGCTATAATCATAACTTTATTTTTAAAACCTGGAATTATAATGTCTTTCTTTTTTTTATAGCCATTATACCCACACTTTGCTACTATTTCTGCATCCATTAAATATTTTCTTGCTTTTTCAGACTTAATAATTCCAGCATTTTTTTGAAAAGATGTTTTTACAGGTCCAGGACAAAGACAACTTACTGTTACTCCAAACTCTTTTGCTTCTTCATATAAAGCTTCAGATAAAGTCAGTACATATGCTTTTGAAGAATAATATGTGCTCATTTTTGGTCCCCCAATAAATGCTGCAGTTGATGCAACATTTAATATTCCACCATCATTCATTTTTTTTAATTTAGGTAAAAAATATTTTATAAGTTTAGTTAATGCTATAATATTTATATTTATAAGGTTTAAATCTTTTTTCTCATCTATTTCGTCAAAATAACCAAAACTTCCGACTCCAGCATTATTAACTAAGTTATCCACAATTAAATTTTTTTCTTCCACAAAATTTATAATTTTTTCAACGGAGTTATCCACACTTATATCTAAATCTAATATTTCCACAAATATTTTATATTTATTTTCTAAAAACTCTTTAACTTCAATAAGTTCATTAACATTTCTTGCAACAATGATTAAATTGTTACTATCCCTTGCAAATAATTTTGCAAGTTCAAATCCAATCCCCTTAGTCCCACCAGTTATTAAAGTGTAATTATCCTTTACCATATAATATCCTTTCCATAATTAGTTTTTATATTTTCTTTATTTATAAATTATACATTCTTTTTATACAATATCAACGAAATAGCTGACTTAAAAATTTATTTTAGGAAAAATATTTTTATTAATATCCTTATAAAATAATCTATATATAGATTATTTAGAATTACTGGATTTTTTAATCAAACTCAGCTCATTAAGCTTCAAGCTATATTTATACTCAAGCTGAAGAATTTCTTTAATATAAAAATTTAAATTTATGCAAATAAAAAGTGGCTTTAAGCCACTTTTTTATTTTATAGGATTAACTTTATAACCTTTATTCTCTAACATCTTTATTATACTTTCATCACCAAAGAAATGTAATGCACCAACAGCTACAGTATATGTTTCATTATCTAAAAAAAGCTCATCTATCTTTTTAGTCATAACTTTATTTCTATTAGTTATCATTATCCTATAACTTAATGGATTTTTCTTTTGTAATTCTATTGCCTTTTCCATAATAGCTTTATTACCTTTAGCATATCCATCCATAAGTTCTTTTGAATATTTTATAGTTTCTTCTCCACTTTCTAAAAATTTTCCCTTCTTATAATTATTTAAATTTAACTTTAATGATTCAAGTCCATTAATTTTACTTAAAAGATCCATTTGAAATTCCATATTTTCTAATTGAACTACTCTTTTTCCTTTACTAACTATAGTATCTTTTAACATATCATCAAAAGTTTCCATTACAAGATTTGCTTTATAATATAAAACAGATTCTAATTTATTCATAATTATATGAGGCTTTAATTTTTTTATATCTTTATAATCTATACCTATTTCATTACATATACTTTTTAAATTTTTTATTTGATTTTTATTAAGTTCATCTTCTATACTATGTCCATTTATATATACATTTTTTGCATTAATATTATCTATTTCCTCTTTAGAGGGATTTATTTCAACTGCTAATACATCAGTTTTTCTTATTATATCTTTTACATTTTTATTGAAATAATTATATTCTTTATTTATAGGATGCATAGTCCCTATTAAGTACATACTTTTATTATTTTTTGTAACTTCCCATTGAAAGCCTTTTGCTTCAGGCTTTAAGTCTGATTTTAAATCAAGACTAGAAAAATATATTGCTATACCTAAAAAAATAAAAATAGCTGTAAAAGTATATACTACTTTTTTATATTTTTTTATTGCCATATCATCCCACTTCCTATTTTTTATATTTTTTCAATTTAATTGTAACATATTTTAATATAAATACTATAATATAGTATAAATTTGATTTTATCTTAAATTTATAGTATAATTTGTTTGAATATTCAGAAAATTATAGTAAGGGCAGCTACTAAAATTTTAGAGTTGACCACACTTACTATTTCAATACTATCTTAATTAAGCCTTCAGTTTATACACTGAAGGCTTTTAATTTATCCTTTATACATCATTTTTATATGTGGTATTCCTGCCTCATCATATATATCTGATATTGCAACAAATCCAAGTGATTCATATAAACTTCTTATATACTCCTGAGAAGATAATTTTATTTTTTCATTATTAAAATTATGTTTAATATATTTTATAGCTTCTCTTAAAACAACTTTTGCTAAACCATATCCTCTATATTCTTTTTTTACTAAAACTCTGCCTATTCCTACTGCCTCCTTATATCCAACACCTTTAGGAAGTATTCTAAGATATGCAGCTATTTTATCTCCGTCTTTTGCATATAAATGTATACAATCCTGGTCTTTTCCATCAAATTCATTTTCACATGTTATTTTTTGTTCACAGGCAAAAACTTCAAACCTTTCTTGAAGTATTTTATATAAATCATCATTTGTAAATTCATCAAATTTTTGAATACAAAGTTTCATTTAATACCCTCACCACTTTTATCTTATTTGTCCGTTACCATATATAATATATTTTATTGTTGTTAACTCTTTAAGTCCCATAGGGCCTCTAGCATGTAGTTTTTGCGTACTTATTCCAATTTCAGCTCCAAAACCAAATTCTGACCCATCAGTAAATCTAGTTGATGCATTAACATATACAGCTGCTGCATCTATTCTTTGAAGAAATTTTTGTGAACTCTCATAACTATTTGTAACTATTGCTTCTGAGTGTCCAGTATTATGTTTATTTATATGATTTATAGCCTCGTCTATATCTTTTACTATTTTAACACTCATAATATAATCTAAATATTCTTTATAAAAATCTTCTTCTGTTGCCGCTTCAATATCACTAATTATTTTTCTTGAAGCTTCGTCCCCTCTTAAAATAACATCTTTTTCTCTTAAAGACTTCACTAAAATAGGAAGTATTTCTTCTGCCACATCTTGATGTATAACCAAGCTTTCTGCAGCATTACATACAGCAGGTCTTGATGTTTTTGCATTAACAACTATATTTTTTGCCATTTCAAAATCACAATCTTTATCAATATAAATATGACAATTTCCTGTTCCAGTTTCTATAACGGGAACAGTTGCATTTTTAACAACAGCATTTATAAGACCTGCTCCACCTCTTGGAATTAAGACATCTATATAGTCATTTAGCTTCATCATTTCCGTTGCAACTTCCCTACTTGTATCTTCAATAAGTTGAACTGAATCCTCTGGAAGACCTGCTTCTTTAAGTCCTTCTCTTAAAACTTTTGTTATTGCTATATTTGAATTTATTGCCTCTTTTCCACCTCTTAATATAACTGCATTTCCAGCTTTTAAACAAAGTCCAGCTGCATCACACGTAACATTTGGTCTTGCTTCATATATTATTCCTATAACTCCCATAGGAACTCTTTTTTGACCTATTTGAAGTCCATTTGGTCTATTCCACATAGAAATAACTTCTCCTACTGGATCTTGCAAATTAACAATTTGCTTAAGCCCATCAGCCATTGATTCTATTCTTGATTTATCTAATGATAATCTATCAAGCATAGCCTTATTAGTACCATTTTGAATTGCCTTTTCTAAATCTTTTTTATTTGCTTCTATTATTTCATTGCTTTTTTCTAATAGATTATTTGCCATTTTTTCTAAAGATTTATCTTTATCTGTAGTTGTAAGATTAGCTAATATATATGCTGCTTCTTTAGCTTTTTGTCCCTTTAATATTAATTCACTCATCTAATTCTCCTTTCCATTCTTTAAAAATAAAGTACCAATTTCTTCACCATTTACAATATTAAATAATATTGAAGGCTCCTTACCATTAGCAAGAACCATATTTACTCCTTCATTATTTGCAGTTTTGGCCGCTGAAAGTTTTGTAATCATTCCACCTGTTCCAAAGCTTGTTCCTGCTCCACCTGCTGCCGCCTCTAATTCTTCTGTTATTTTAGATACTTCACTTAAAAGCTTTGCATCTTCATTACTTCTTGGATCTTTATCATAAAATCCATCTATATCTGAAAGTATTATTAAAAGATCTGCATTAACAAGCCCTGCAACTATTGCAGAAAGGTTATCATTATCTCCAAATTTAACTATATTTTCTATCTCATCTATTGCTACTGTATCATTTTCATTTACTATAGGCACTATTCCCATTTCTAATAATGTATTAAATGTATTACATACATTATTTCTTATATGATCATCCTCAACTACATCTCTTGTAAGTAACACTTGGCCTACAGTATGACTGTATTCTCCAAAAAATTTACTATATATATGCATTAATTCACATTGTCCAATTGCTGCTACTGCTTGTTTTTCTCTAATACTTTGGGGCTTTTCTTTAAGCTTTAATTTACTACTTCCAACACCTATAGCTCCTGATGTTACAAGAACAACTTCTTTTCCTGAATTCATTAAGTCTGAAATAACTCTTGCAAGTTTTTCAATTCTTGTTAAATTAATATTTCCATTTTCATAAGTCAATGTTGATGTTCCTACTTTTACAACTATTCTCTTGGAATCTTTTATTTCTTTTCTAATGTTCATTTTCTTTACAACCCCTTGTATTATTTTTTAACTTCTTTTATTATATAACCTTATTTTTTTATTTTCTATTATGTTCTTAATTTTAGCATAATATATTTTTAATTTAATATATATTTAATAAAAAAAGATTTTTACAATTATGTTTAAATATGATATACTATTCTTGTAAATGTTTTCATTAAAGTGTTTACATTCAAATTGAATATATTAGGTGTTTATGTGGTAGAGATTTAGAGTTAAGCATAAATTAGGATAGCTTATTTTCCTATGCTTAACTTTTTTGTTTTTTAGATATAGGTTTAATTAACGAATATATTTCATTAACAATTATAGTTAATGTTTGTATTATAAAACTAATCTAATGGGGGTATTTTTATGGTTAACTTTCTAGCAGAAATGATAGGCACAATGTTCTTAATTTATCTTGGAGATGGAGTTGTTGCAAATGTTGTTTTAAAGAAAACAAAAGGCACAAACAGTGGTTGGATGGTAATCACAACTGGTTGGGCATTTGCTGTTGCTGTTCCTGCCTTTATCTTTGGTGCAACAAGTGGAGCACACTTTAATCCAGCTTTAACTTTATCCTTAGCTGCCATAGGTGATTTTCCTTGGAGCCAAGTTCCTATGTATATAACTGCTCAAATGATTGGAGCATTCTTAGGAGCTACTTTGGTATTTATACAATATTATAATCACTTTGAAGTTACTGATGATAAAGACGGAAAACTTGGTGTATTCTGTACAGGCCCTGCAATAAGAAATGGTAAATTCAACTTTATAAGTGAATTCTTTGGAACTTTCTTATTAGTATTTGCTATTTTAGGAATTAATGCAGTTCCAATGGCTAATGGTCTTAATACACTTGCTGTAGGTTTACTAATTTGGGTAATTGGTTTAAGTTCTGGTGGTACTACTGGATACGCAATAAATCCAGCAAGAGATTTAGGTCCAAGAATAGCACATGCTATTTTACCTGTCCCAGGAAAAAGGGATTCAGATTGGAAATATGCTTGGATTCCTGTAATTGCTCCAATTGTTGGAGGACTTCTAGGTGCATTTGCATTCGTAATCTTATTTAGATAGTTAATTTATGAGAATTTATATGAGGTGAGTGAAATGAAGAAATATGTAATCGCTTTAGATCAAGGAACTACAAGTTCAAGAGCAATTATTTTTGATAAATACCAAAATATAATTGCAGTTAGTCAAAAGGAATTTACTCAAATTTATCCAAAAGAAGGTTGGGTTGAACACAATCCAATGGAAATTTGGTCTTCTCAATTCGGTGTTTTACAAGAAGCTATAGCAAAAAGTAATATTTCTCCAAATGAAATTGCAGCTATCGGAATAACAAATCAGAGAGAAACTACAATCGTTTGGGATAAAAACACTGGTACACCAATATATAATGCAATTGTTTGGCAATGTAGAAGAACAGCTTCTATATGTGATGAACTTAGACAAAAAGGATTAGAAGAATATATTAAAGATACTACTGGCTTAGTTCTTGATGCTTATTTCTCAGGTACAAAAATTAAATGGATACTTGATAATGTTGAAGGTGCTAGAGAAAAAGCTGAAAAAGGTGATTTACTTTTCGGTACTGTAGATACTTGGCTTGTTTGGAAGCTTACAAATGGTAAATCTCATGTAACTGATTATACTAATGCTTCAAGAACTATGCTTTTCAATATAAAAGATTTAAAATGGGATGATAAATTATTAAAGGAATTAAATATTCCTAAAAATATGTTACCAGAGGTTAAAAGCTCATCTGAAATTTATGGATACACAAATCTTGGTGGAGAAGGTGGAATTAGAGTTCCTGTAGCAGGTATGGCCGGTGACCAACAAGCTGCATTATTTGGACAAACTGCCTTTGAAAAAGGTGATGCTAAAAATACTTATGGAACAGGTTGTTTCTTATTGATGAATACAGGAAATGAGCTAGTTAAAAGTAAAAAAGGCTTAATTACAACTATTGCTGCTAGCACTAAAGACAATGTACAGTATGCATTAGAAGGTTCTATATTTGTTGGCGGAGCTGTAATTCAATGGCTTAGAGATGAATTAAAACTTATAACAGATGCATCCGATTCAGAATATTTTGCAAATAAAGTAAAAAATAATGGTGGAGTTTATGTTGTTCCAGCATTTGTTGGTCTTGGTGCTCCTTACTGGGATATGTATGCAAGAGGTGCTATATTAGGATTAACTAGAGGTTCTAATAGAAATCACTTAATAAGAGCAGCTTTAGAATCAATAGCTTATCAAACTAAAGATGTTTTAGATGCTATGGTTTCAGATATGGGTTGCGAAATAAATATTTTAAGTGTTGATGGTGGTGCAAGTAGAAATAAATTCTTAATGCAATTCCAATCAGACTTAATAGGTAAAAAAGTTGAAAAACCAATAATCATAGAAACAACAGCTTTAGGTGCTGCTTACTTAGCTGGTCTTGCTGTTGGATTCTGGCAAAATAAAGATGAAATTAAACAAATGAAATGTATTGGAGAAACATTTGAACCAAAAATGGACTCTAAAGATGTTGACAAACTTTATTCAGGTTGGAAAAAAGCCGTTAAGAGATCAATGGAATGGGAAGATTCTGAATAAAATAAAAAAAAAAGAGCTATCATAAATATGATAGTTCTTTCTTTATTCTTATTTATTTTTTATTAAAAAATCCTATTTCTAATTATTCTTGATAATTAGAAATTGTATTTTCTATTTTTTTAATAGTATCATGTACTGAACATAATGAATCTTCTATCATTTTTTTGTTTTCTGATTTTTCAACAGTAATTGCAGCATGATTTAACATTGATTCTGCTTGTTTTAATTCATCTAAAGAACATCTTACATTTTGAATAGCATTTCTTTTCATTTATAATGCACTCCTTTCATTCTTATACTAATAGTATGTATTATTTTTTTAATATTAAACCTGTATATTTAAGGATGCATTTATAATATTCTTATGTATATTTATAAATATTTTTAACAAAACTACTATCTTTTTTCATATTTTTGATGTATTATTAATATACATAGTGTATAAATATTAATTTTTAATGCATAAAATTATAAAAGGAGTGTAATTTATGAGTAATTGTATGAATAAATATAAGTTAAATTCATTATTAAAATTTTTAATTCCATCTATAATAGGAATATCTTTATTTATGATACCTTGTAAAATTAATGGCCAAGTAACAATTCCTATAGCTTTTCTTGCTAATTTTATAGAAGGAAATTTTACTGATTTATTAAAACTAATGGCTTTAATTTTAATATCGATATCTGTTATTGGAAGTATAATCATAAAAATATTTAAACCAAAATTTTTAGTAAAAAATGAATATCTAAATAATTTATTTAATGTATCACCATTATGGTTTATAGCTAGAATATTAGGAATGATTTTTATTATATGTTCTTATTTTCAAATAGGACCTGAATTTATATGGTCTGAAAATACAGGAGGACTTGTTTTAAATGATTTATTACCAATATTAATTGCAGTATTTTTATTTGCTGGATTTTTACTACCTTTGCTTTTAGACTTTGGTCTTTTAGAATTTGTAGGTTCTCTTCTTACTAAGATTATGAGACCTATTTTTAATCTTCCTGGTAGATCATCAATAGACTGTATAGCTTCATGGCTTGGTGATGGAAGTATAGGAATACTTTTAACTTCAAAGCAATATGAACAAGGCTTTTATACTAAAAGAGAAGCTGCTGTTATAGGCACTACTTTTTCAGCTGTATCAATAACATTTTGTTTAGTTATAATATCACAAGTTGGTCTTGCTCATATGTTTTTACCTTTCTATTTAACAGTTACACTTTCAGGAATAGTTGCAGCAATAATAATTCCAAGAATACCTCCTCTTTCAAAAAAAGAAGATTCTTATTTTGGAGGACAAGATTCAAAAAATCTAGAAGTTATTCCTAGTGGATATACTCCATTTTCTTGGGGACTTGAAAAAGCTGTTGAAAAAGCTGAAAGTAATACTAATGCAAAAGATTTCTTTATATCAGGAATAAAAAATGTTTTAGATATGTGGATTGGTGTACTTGCAATAGTTATGGCTATGGGTGGAATAGCACTTATGATTGCAGAATATACTTCTATATTCCAAGTTATGGGTATACCATTTATTCCATTCTTAAAGTTACTTGGAGTACCTGAAGCTGCTGCCGCATCTCAAACTTTAATTGTTGGATTTGCAGATATGTTTATACCTTCAGTTCTTGCAACTACAATAACTAATGAAATGACTAGATTTATAGTAGCTTGTATATCTGTAACTCAACTTATATACATGTCAGAAGTAGGAGGTCTTTTACTTGGATCAAAAATCCCTGTTGGAATAAAAGATCTAATAATATTATTCTTTGAAAGAACTATAGTAACATTACCTGTTATAGTTCTTATGGCGAATATTTTCTTTTAATTGATAAAATACTAATATTAGTATTTAGGGAGGTTTAGCTATGGTAATAATAAAAAAAGATGGTCGTTTAGAAAATTTTGATATTAATAAACTAATTACAAGCATTAAAAGTGCTTTTAGCGATTGTGGCAAAATATTAAATGAATCTGATATAAACTATATAAGAAAAACTTTTGACTCTAAGCTTACTAACTTTATAAAAAAGAATCCTGATAGAATAATTTCAAGTTTAGAAATTAAAATATTTTTATTTGAATCATTAAAAGAATGTGGATTCAATGACATATCAAAAAAATATGTTTTATTTTAAATTTATAGCTATACCAAAATATTTGGTATAGCTATTTAAATATAGTATTCTATCTAACTCATTAACAACTTATTCTAATAAATAATAAATTTAAATATTAAATAACTTAAAATATAACTTGTAATCTTATAATCATTATCTTAATTATATTTTAATTAATAAAGGAATAGAAATTTCTATTCCTTTATTTTTTATTATCCTTGAGATAATTGAGATTTTACAGTATTAATTTCTTCTGGAGTTGCTTGTTGAGCTGGAATATAATATCCCTTTTCTTTTGCTTTTTGGAATAATGCATATTGACGAGCTTCATCTTGATTTCTCATTACTTGAATTGTCTGTCTTAATTGTTCATTTTCTGTTTGTGATATTATATCACCATATTTTGATAAACTAGCATTAATTGAAGCTAAATAATCGCTTATCATTTCTTTTTCTTGCATTTTATATACCTCCCTAACCTAAGAATAACATTAGTTTTTCTTTGCTTGCCTTTGCATCTTGAGAATCTTTTTTAAGCATTTCTTTTAATTGAGGATCTGTGCATTGTTGTGCATAAGCTTCTAGTTTCTTTTCAACAGTACTATGACCACCAATTAAATGTCTTAAGTTTTGTAACTCTACTTCATTTAAATTAGCCATATAATCATCTCCTTTAATTTTCTACAATATTAGTATCTATTAGTTATAAAAAAATATTCATTTCTGTAATATGATTAGCTTTGTAATAACTGTAAAATAAAAAACCTTTGAGTAAAATTTAAATATTACTCAAAGGTTTTCTTTATTTTTTCTTACTCCAATAATCTTTTGCCTCATCTTCTAACTTTTTCAATCTTGTATAATAATCAGGAAACTCTAATAAATGAGCTAAAGCGATTTGTCCTGTAAGAATTGGATCATTATTTGTAACATTAGTATTTGGAAATTTAGTTCCATGTTCAAGTTCAACTTCTAATCCCATTTTAAATTGTTTAAAATCAAATTTTTCTTTTGAAAAATCTATTTTTAATTTTTTAGCTATATCTTTTACTTCCTCATCTGAAAAAGAAACTTTTCCTAATTCACCTCTAAACTTAACTAACATCCACTTACTATTTTTCATTTTAAACCTCTTATAATAAATTATTTTTAAATTTATTATATTTATACATAAACATAAATGTTCTAATTTAAATATATTTTTAAGTAAATTTATTTTTCTATACTAACAAAAGTCTCATTATAGGTTATTTGTCCACCAATATCAGATATATCTGAAACAGTTATGTAATTAGGATTTCCATGTTTTGTCCACCAACCTACATACATCATTACAACATAATCAGCAATAGAATTATCTATTATAATTTCTACATTTATACTTCCATTTTTAGATTTTAATGTTACTTCTTCATAACTTTTTATTTTTAAATTACTAGCCATAGATTCATTTATATATGCTTTTGATATTCCTTCTTTATCCATCATATGTTGACTAAATAAAGTATCTCTGCTGTGATTAGTTAACAACCTAAATTTATTATTATTATCTTCAATAAAATCCTCTTTATATAAATTAATTTCAAATTTTCCCGACTTAGTTAAAAACCTTTTATCTCTCCATGCAACTGAATCATGTATTGTTATATAATTATTTTTTATTTTTTCTATAGATATATCATCTATATATTTATTAAGAGGTTGTATTATTTTTTCGATATATTCTCTTTTAGATACAAAAGGATAATTTTTTATATTTAATTTTTTAGCTAACTCCTTAAAAAATTCATATTCATCCATTCTTTTGTCTAATGGCTCTACAACTTTTTCATTATATATTATATATGGATTAGTCATTGAACTATAAAGTAAATCTTCGCTTTCTAAAGTACTTGTTGTTGGAATAAATAAATCACACCTTTTTGCAGTATCAGTCATAAACATATCAAAGCAAACTTTAAAATCTATTTTATCAATAGCACTATTTAATCCGTTTAAATTTGGTAATTGATTTAATAAATTACTCTTTACTATTACAGCCATCTTTATAGGAACATTGCTTTTAGTCAAGTCATCTTTAATCTTAGGTTTTTTAATATAAATATTATCTTTATAATATGTATTAGCATTAATAGATTCATTTATAAAGCTAACTATATCACTAGTATAAAATTTTCTATTGATACAAAAGTTTTCACTATTAAAAGGATCTGTATTTAAAACTGATGGATAAACTTTATTAGCATAATTAACTCCACCGCCACTTACTCCTATTTGCCCTGTTATAGCTCCTAATGTATCTATCGCTCTTATTGTATTTCCACCATTTTTATATTTTTGTATTCCATATCCTAAAAGTATAGTTGAATACCTTTCTGTATATAATTTTACAAGCTTATGTAAATCATCTAAATTAACTCCACATTTATTTAATAATATATTGAAATCTAATGATTCTAAATATTTCTTATACTTATCAAATCCTAAAACATATGATTTTATATAATTATCATCATGAAGTCTTTCTTCTATTATTAATTTTCCCATAGCTAATGCTAATGCACCATCTCCACCAGGTTTAATTTGTATATAAACATCAGATAACTTTGCTGTATTTGTATATATTGGATCAATAACTATTATTTTAGCACCTTTATCCTTTGCCTTTTTTATCATTTGCATAGTATGAATTGTTGTATTTGCAGGATTTTTTCCCCACACAAATATATTTTTACTGTTTAGCATATCTTCTAAGGAATGACTTCTTGAGTCGCCAAAATCTAATTTTTGTGCAGCAATTCCAGCACTCCAACATGGTCCACCTTTTTGTTTACTTACTCCCCCATAAAAGTTAAAAAATATATCACCAATACTTTTTAAAATAGACCCATTACCATATTGCTCATAATACAATATTGAATTAGAAGAAAATTCTTCTTTATAATATTTTAGCTTTTCAGTAATAATATCCAATGCATCATCAAAAGATATTTCAATCCATTTATTCTCTCTTTTAATCATAGGTTTGTATATTCTATCTTTATGATTTAATCTATCTAGATGAGCTAATCCCTTTTTACATATAATACCTTTAGTATATGGATGATTTTTATCACCTTCTATTTTAATTTCTTTACTATCATTTACATAAATATTAAACTTACAACAATCAAAACAATCTAAGGTACAACCATGACTTAACTTTTTCATTTAATACCTCCATCTTAAATTTAGAAAAAATTATTTTTTTCTTTTATTTACTGATTTCCTATAAATATATATTCCATATATCATAACTGCAATTAAAGCTATTATATTTTTGATTTGATCTGAAAATGTACTTTTTCCTGAATAAATATCAAAAAATATAATTCCTCCACATAAAACTTCTCCTATAATTGCTACTACTAAAGTTATTTTAGCTATTAACTCTTTATTTTTTAATTTCAAGTTCATTACTCCCCATTCTTTATATTTTATTTAACTTATTAAATATTTTTATCAATAAACTCCCTTACTGTTTCCCAGTATTTTTTAGGATTAACTGTAGCTGCTTTAGCATGTCCAGCTCCTTTTATTACTAACTTTTCTTTTTTACAATTAGTAGCACTATAAACTTTATCTAACATATAAAAAGGAACAAAATCATCCTTATCTCCATGAATAAATAAAATAGGAACCTTTGCTTTTGCCAATTGTTTAACTGATGATGCAGCTCCTAGAAAGTACCCTGCTCTAATTTTACATACTAAACTTGCCACGTTCATAAAAGGAATTGGTGGTAACTTAAATAAAACTTTTAATTCATATGCAAATTGATCCCAAACTGAAGTATAACCACAATCTTCTATTATCAATTTTAAGTTGCTTGGAAGTTCTTCTCCAGATGTCATCATAACTGTTGCTCCACCCATTGATATTCCATGTAATATTGTTATATTATCTCTTTCATTTTCATTTAAAAAATTAATCCAACTAATTATATCTAATCTATCATCCCAACCCATTCCTATATAATCACCTTGACTCATTCCATGACCTCTTAAATCTGGAACTAATAAATTGTATCCCATTTCATAAAAATGTTTTGCAAAATTAGACATAAGTTTTCCTTCACTCGTATATCCATGAACTGTTATAACCCACTTATTTGTATCATTTTTATTTTTAATCTTATATCCATGAAGCTTTAACCCATCATATGAATTAATATAAATATCTTCATAATTTGAGTCATTTAAAAACCACTTTAAATCTTCTTTTGCATTTTCACCACTTGTTTTATCTTTTGTTAATTTTTCTTCATTTTTTTCATCTTTAGAATTAAAAATAATATCTTTTGATACTTTAGGATTTATAGCTAAATTATAAAATTTATTGCCTATAAAAATTAATCCAATAATTATTAAAAAAATTACTATAAAGCATATGATAATTAAACTTTTCATAATTCTTTCCTCCTTATACCTTTTAGTTCTATATTGATATTATATGATAATAAAATTAGAAACTAAATTTAAAAGTGTGAAATATAATAAATTTTACTAAATGTTTTATTTATAAAAATAAAGTATCTAGCATTAATGCTAGATACTTTATTAAACTACTTATTTTCATCTATTAATCTTTGAATTTCATCTTGGCAACTACCACATATAGTGCCAGCTCCTGTTGCTTCACCAACTTCTTCAACAGTATGTGCACCATTTTTTATTGCTTCAATTATAGTGTCATCTGTTATTCCAAGACATGTACATATAACATCACTCATTATAATCTCTCCTTTTCTTACATATCATAAATATTATTTACAAAATTTATGTTAAATATAACTAAATACTTTATTATTTAATTTTAAGCTTTCTATATCTATTAAAAGCTGCCATTATTTCCTGTCTTCTTGGCATAGCCAAATTGCAAGCTCCACCTTTTGAATTATTAATTGATATTAATCCTTTTTCTTTTATTCTATTTAATATCTTATCTGTAACCTCTTTTAAAGTTGAATTATTATCAATAGCATTATCCTCTGCCCATTTCATTATATATCCTATTGAGGTTACTTGCTCTTTATCAACTATTTGTTCAACTGCCCTTAAATTTATATCTTCTTTATTTATGCTAATTCCATCAGTTCCTAAGGTTTTAATTTTAACTCCTTTAGGTCCATTTTGTATTATTCCCTTTAAAATTTTTCTATCAAAATCTATTTTAATACTTAAATCATTATTTTCAATCCTTTTAAGTATTAATCCTTTTGCAAGTTCATTGGCTCTTAAAGTTACATCCTTTGGTTCATAACAATCCATTTGAATTACTGAATCTGCTATATCAAAATAATCTCCTGAACTACCCACAACTATTATTGTTGATATTTGCTTTTGCTCATATATCCCTTTAACTAATTCTATAAATGGTGTTATAGGTTCTTCTTCATTAGAAACTAATTTTTGCATTATATCATCCCTAATCATAAAATTAGTAGCTGATGTATCCTCATCTATAAGTAATAACTTACTATCACTTTCTATTGCTTCAACGATATTAGCAGCTTGTGATGTACTACCACTAGCATTCTCACTAATAAATTTTGTAGTATTTTTTCCATTTGGAAGATTATTTATAAATAATGATATATCATCTTTTACTATAGACCTTCCGTCTTCTGCTCTAACTTTCATAGCGCTATTGTCAGTTATTACATATTCTCTTCCATCACCCTCAATATGATTGTATACTCCAAGCTCTAAAGCATTTAAAAGTGTCGATTTACCATGATAACCACCACCAACTATTAAAGATATACCTTTTTTTATTCCCATCCCCTTTATTAACCCTTTGTTAGGCAAATTAATTTCTACTTCTAATTCCTTAGGTGATATAAAGCTTTTTGCTGACTTTAAAGGTTTAGTTGATATTCCACTTTCCCTTGGAAGTATAGACCCATTACCAACAAAAGCTACTAAATTTAATCTTTTTAATTCTTTTCTTATAAATTGTTGATCACATACAAGCTCAACTCTTTTTGTAAGTTTTTCTTTATTTAATCTTTCATACTTTAAACTATTTTCAACTATATTTGGTAAAAAATCATAAATTATCTTATAAAGTTCCTTACCAAGTACAGTTCTTCCTCTAGCAGGAAAACCAATTTCAAATCTTACTTCTATTTTTTCTTTATCTATAATAACTGCTGTTCTATCTAAAATTTCTTGTGGACATTTGCTAATACTTATAATTCCACTCTTACCAGAACCCATAACCCTTTCTCCAAATTTATTTATGCATTGATTAAAAACTCTAGCAACAAAATCCTGAACAGCTATTTTTTTATGATATTCATTAAATAACTCATATGGTATTTTATTAATATTTTTATTCATACTCACTCTAATTCTTGATGGTGAAGCAAAAGGGTCTCCCTGAACATGATCTATAAATAAAATATAATCATCAAAATCATAATTTCCTTCTAAAGTTTTATATGCTTTATATCCTCTACCATCTATACTATTTATAAGATTTTTTAAATCACTTGCACCTTTCATTACTTATCATTCTCCTCTTTAACAAAAAACTCATCAATAAGTTTTTCACTTAATCTTCTATACATATTACTCATATTTACCATAGAACATAATAATAAAAACTTTTCTTCAAAATCGTTATTTCCTTTTACATTTTTTTTAACCATTGTTTCTTTCTTTATAACATCTTCTCTAAAACTATCTATATCGCTATTGTACTGATTTAAATAATTTTCATATATATTTCTTAAATTTAATCTTTCTTCATCATTAAAGTTTTCTACTATATTAGTTATAGATGTTTTTATATCAGTTAATGATAATGCGCCTTTTAAGTTATATATAAAGCTCATAAGTATTAAGTGCTCTTTTGAATATTTTTTATTTTTTATAGGCATAAGAAGTTTACCTTTAGCATAGTTATTTATCATTGTTTTCGTAAGTACTTTATCATCTTCATTTCTTTTTGTTTCGTTATACTTTCCTTCAAAAAGTTGTATTACTTGATCCATATATAAATCTATTTCAGGTATATCATTTAATTTTATATTATTCTCTAAGTGTAATTCATCTATTAATTTATTTAATTCTTTAAATTCCATCTTGTTTCTCCTAATGTAGTTTCAAAAACTATATATTAAAATGTCCATATTTTTATAATAATAGTATTTATAAGATAATTCAATATTATTAAAGGAAATTAAGTGTTAATTTTAAAATTTAAGTAAATAATAACTTTGACCAAACACAAAATAAAAACATATAATAATATTATAACATGTAGTTTTAAAAACTACTTTATTAAAGGAGGTATTTATGTATAAATATTTAAGAGAACCATTAAATGGTTTAACACATATTATTGGTGCTGGTCTTTCATTAATTGGACTAATAGCATTAATAATAAAAGCTATTATTACAAATAGCAGCCTAATGACCATAGTTTCTGTAATTTTATTTGGTGTTAGTATGATTTTACTTTATTCTGCCTCTGCAACATATCACTCTGTAATTTCAACTGAAAAGGTTATATATACATTAAAAAAATTAGATCACTCAATGATTTTTGTTCTTATTACTGGGTCTTATGCTCCATTTTGCTTAATCGCACTTAATAATAAAGTCGGATTTATTCTTTTTGGAGCTGTTTTAATTTCAGCAATACTTGGAATTATATTTAAAATGTTTTGGGTCACTTGTCCTAAATGGGTATCAAGCGTTATGTATATAGCAATAGGTTGGTTTGCTATCTTTGCGATTTATCCATTATCACAAGTATTAATTCCAAAAGCTTTATTTTTATTAGTTCTAGGTGGAATTATGTATACAATAGGTGGTATAATCTATGCTTTTAAAGATAATAAATTTCAAATAGGTCAATTTGGAACTCATGAAATATTCCATATATTTATTATGCTAGGAACTTTATGTCATTTTCTTGCAGTATTTTTATATGTAATTTAAAAGGACTACAAACTTGTAGTCCTTATTTTATTAAATCTTTAAATTCAACTTTTATAGCTTTTTCTATATCATTAGGATTCATTTCTATTTGAAGCCCAATTTTTCCTCCACTAAAAACAATTTTTTCAAGTTCTAATGCTTCTTGTTGAAAAAAAGTCTTATATTGTTTTTTCATTCCTATAGGAGAACAACCTCCTCTTATGTATCCTGTAAGCTTATTTATATCTTTTACATGTATCATTTCAACTTTCTTTTCTCCACATGCCTTTGCACATTTTTTTAAATCTAACTCTTCTAATACAGGAATAACAAAAACATACAATTCTTTTGAATTTCCAACAGTAACTAATGTTTTATAAACTGTTTTAGGGTCTTGACCTGTTTTCTCTGCGACAGCAGCTCCATCTATATGTCCATCTGATGCATCATACGTTAATGCATTATACTCTATTTTATTTTTATCTAAAATTCTCATCGCGTTAGTTTTTTGCATTTTTTGCATTTTATTTACTCTCCTTCTTTAATCTAAATTTATATTTTATATTATAACACTGTATTTTTAGTTATTAATAAATACTTTTCATGTGATAATACTCTATAAATTTTTAAATAAACAAAGAACCACATAGTATAAAACTATGTGGCTAAATATATAAAATCCGAACAAGTCATACGCTATATTAACCTTTTATAAAGTTAATGAATCTCATGACCATTCTCCAACCTACAACTTTAATTATAAGATAATTTTATCATTTCTATAAAAACATTGTCAATAATATTTATCCATTTCTTCCATTTGCTTTAACGCTTTATTTTTACTTGCTTTAAAGCATTTTACATAAGTAATATTTTATTATAGTATTTATTTGAATTTATATGTTATAATAGGCAAATAAATATATTTATGAAATGAGGTAGAATAAGATTGATAACTGTATCAAATGTTAGTTTAAGATATGGTGGACGTAAACTTTTTGAAGACGTTAATTTAAAGTTCACTGCTGGAAATTGTTATGGTGTAATTGGAGCTAATGGTGCCGGTAAAAGTACATTTTTAAAAATCCTTGCTGGAGAAGTTGAACCAAATACGGGAGATGTATCAATTGCTCCTAATACAAGAATGTCTGTTTTAAAACAAGATCACTATCAATATGATGAATTTGAAGTTTTAGAAACAGTTATAATGGGTAATGAAAGACTTTACCAAATAATGAAGGAAAAAGATGCTCTATATGCTAAACCTGATTTTACTGATGAAGATGGAATCAAAGCATCAGAACTTGAAGGGGAATTTGCTGAACTTAATGGATGGGAAGCTGAAGCTGAAGCGTCATCATTACTTCAAGGACTTGGAATAGGAACTGATATGCACTATAAAAAAGTTTCTGAATTAACTGGTGGAGAAAAAGTTAAGGTTCTTTTAGCGCAAGCTTTATTCGGTAATCCTGGAATACTTATACTTGACGAGCCTACAAACCACTTAGATATTAAATCAATCAATTGGCTTGAAGAATTCTTAATAAACTTTGAAGGAACTGTCATTGTTGTATCCCATGATAGACACTTCTTAAATAAAGTTTGTACTAATATAGCTGATGTTGACTTTGGTAAAATTAAAATATTTACTGGTAACTATGATTTCTGGTATCAATCAAGTCAATTAGCTCTTCAAATGGCTAAAGAACAAAATAAGAAAAAAGAAGATAAAATTAAAGAACTTCAAGACTTTATTGCTAGATTTAGTGCTAATGCATCAAAATCAAAACAAGCAACTTCAAGAAAAAAATTATTAGATAAAATTACTTTAGATGATATTCAACCATCAACTAGAAGATATCCATTTGTTGGATTTAAACCTGAAAGAGAAGTGGGTAATGATATATTAATAGTTGAAAACTTATCAAAAACTATAGATGGAGTTAAAGTTTTAGATAACGTAAGCTTTAGAGTTAATAAAGATGATAAAATTGCTTTAGTTGGAAGCAACGAAATAGCTATTACAACATTATTTAAAATAATAAATGGTGAAATGGAGCCAGATAGTGGTTCATACAAATGGGGAATAACTATTTCAACAGCATACTTCCCTAAAGATAACTCAGAATTCTTCAACGATTGCCATCTTTCATTAGTAGATTGGCTTAGACAGTTCTCTGAAGAGAAATCCGAAAGCTACATAAGAGGATTCCTTGGAAGAATGTTATTCTCAGGTGAAGAAGCTCTTAAAGAAGCTTCTGTTTTATCTGGAGGAGAAAAGGTTAGATGTATGTTATCTAGAATGATGCTTTCAAATGCTAATGTATTAATGCTAGATCAACCTACAAACCACTTAGACCTTGAATCAATAACAGCTGTAAATAATGGTCTTAAAGATTATAAGAGTGTATTATTATTTGCATCTCATGACCATGAGTTTATACAAACTATTGCAAATAGAATAATAGATATTAAAGAAGATGGTTCTATAGTTGATAGAGTAATGTCTTATGACGAATACTTAGATACTATGAATTAATTAAATTTAACAACATTAAAAAGTTAGTGCATTAATTTATGCACTAACTTTATTATTATTATTTTATTATGTAATCTACTATTTCATGAACATAATCTATATGATTTTTTGCATACGCCTTAACACCATCTTCTGCTCTATTAAATGTATAACTATTATTTGTTATTTCAAACATAGATACATCATTAAACGAATCTCCTACAGTATATATATCATCAAAGTTTTTATTTTCTAATTTTAAAACTTCTTTTAATCCATTTCCCTTAGATGATCCTTTAGAAACTATATCAATAAAAAATTGATTTCTAAATATACCAAGCTCATCACCAAACATATCTACTAATCTAGACTTTATTTTTTCAGCTCTTTCTATAGATCCATCTGCTGCAAATACACTCAAAATTAATGCTCCACTTTTTAAATTTAATATATCTTCCTTTTTAGCTACTTCAACTTTAAATTCTTCAAACATTTCAATATTTTCTAAATCAGTATTTTTATTATCTATTAAGTTCATTCCATTTCCATTGTCAAAATAAATTACTGTTTGTTCTTCATCTGAAAATTCTTCTATAATCTTTTTAACATTATCAAAATTAATCATACTATTTTTTATTATATTTTTATCCTTATCTAGTATTAAAGCTCCATTACATAAAACTAAATAATCAAATTCTAAATCATATTTATCAAATACTTCTTCCATACCTAAAAGTGTTCTACCTGTAGATACAATAAATTTATGACCCTTTTTACGTAAAGTTTTTATTCCTTCAAGATCTCTCTTGTGTATTTCCTTATCAACCAATAATGTTCCATCAAAATCACTTGCTAATAACTTCATAAATTCCTCCCTAAATAAAAAAATGTATCTCATACTTAATATAGCATGAGATACATTTTTATTATATAGTATTATACAATTTCTTCTGAAGATTTATCTTTTCTCTTATATTTTAAGTGTAATAACTCATGAGCTCTTCCATGTCCAGGTTCTCCCATATACGTTTCATACATCTTTAATAAAGCTTCATTTTCATGTGACTTTCTCTTCTTGAAGTTTTTATCTTGATTATATAAAACTGAAGCTCTTACGGCTTTTACATTTATCTTTTCTCTATTTTCAGCACTTACGTGTGGTTGACCACCACCATCTACACATCCTCCTGGACATGCCATAACTTCTATAAAGTGATAGTCTTTATTATTCATTCTTCCACTTTCCATGAATTCATAAAGGTTTGCTGAACCATTAACTACTGCTACATTATAATCTTTTCCACCTATATTTACTGTAGCTTCTTTTATTCCATCTAAACCTCTTACTGCATGGTATTCTATTTCTTCTAAACTTTTCTTTTCAACGAAGTCTTTAGCTGTTCTTATTGCAGCTTCCATAACTCCACCAGTTGCTCCAAATATAGCTCCTGCACCAGTGTATTCTCCCATTGCAGGATCTTGAACTCCATCTTCTAACTTAGCAAAGTTTATCTTTCTTGCCTTTATCATTCTAGCTAATTCTCTTGTAGTTATAACAGCATCAATATTTCTTAATCCGTTATTTTCCATCTCTGGTCTATCAGCTTCATACTTTTTAGCTGTACACGGCATTACAGTAACTGTAAATACATTTTTAGGATCAATATCTGCTATTTCTGGATAATATGTTTTTGTTGCAGCACCAAATATTTGTTGTGGTGACTTAGCTGATGATAAATTATCTATAAACTCTGGATAACTATTTTCTACTTGTCTAACCCAAGCAGGACAACATGATGTAAGCATTGGGAATGGCCCACCAGCTTGTATTCTTTGAATAAGTTCTGTAGCTTCTTCCATTATAGTCATATCTGCACCAAAGTTTATATCAAATACTTTATCAAATCCTAATTCTCTTAATGCAGTGTATAATTTGCCTGTTACATCTACTCCGTAACCCATATTGAATAATTCACCCATTGCTGTTCTTACAGCTGGAGCCATAGCAACTATTACGTGTTTTTCTGGATCAGCTAAAGCTTCTTCAACTCTTTCAATATGTGACTTTTCTTCTAATGCAGCTACCGGACATGCAGCAACACATTGTCCGCATAATAAACAATTTGTTTCATCAAAACACTTATTATCTGTTGGAGCTACCATTCTTGTTCCATCTATGTTTGTTATTTTTATAGCTTCTGTACCTGATTTTGATTTACAAGCAGCTTGACATCTTCCACAAAGTACACATTTTGTTCTATCTATAGTTATTGATTTACTTCTTTCATCAATATATTCACTCTTATCTTTTGGTAAAAAAGGTGTTGTAGCTCTTCCTTTGCTCTTTATAACTAATTTTAAAAGTTCACAAGTTTCTCTTCTTGAACATTGTCCACACTTAAATTCGTGTTTATTTAATAAAGTAGAAACTCTTGACTTAACTCTTTCTTGAACTTTTTCAGTATTTGTTCTTACAACCATTCCATCTTCAACTTTTGTAATACAAGCTAAAGCAAGATTTGGTTTTCCTTCTATTTCAACAGCACATACTCCACACTTACCTATATTTGAACATTCTTTTAAGTAACAAAGTGTCGCTATATCATTTATGCCATTTTGTCTTGCAGCATCTATTATAGTAGTACCTTCTGCAACTTGGATTTCCTTGTCATTAATAATTAATCTTTTCATCCTTAAAAACGTACCTCCATTAACTTAAATTTAAACCCTCTCAAAACTAAAAAGTTATAATTTTAACTAATCGAATTATATATATTTAAAATTATTAAAAATAATCTTTAAAATTTAATCACTATTTGATTTTAACCTATTCTATACATAATATCAATTGCTTGTTAATATGTTATAATTTTCAAACTACTTCAACTTGCATTAAGTATTACTTTACTCTATACTTTTATTATATTTGTTAAGAAAATTTTTATAAAATTTCACAGAGGAGTAAAATATGATACTTGTATACAATAGAACTACAAAATCATACGAAGAAGAAAAAGTTGCCGGAATAAAATATTTAGAATGGTGCTATCAATCCCCTTCTGGAAGACGTATTACAGAACTTATTGTCAAAAAGAAAATTTGTTCAAAATTATATGGTTTTTTTTGCGATTCAAAATTAAGTAAAAAGAAAATACCTCAATTTATAGATAATTTTAATATAAATATGAGCATGTATTCTAAAGCACCTAAAGAATTTAAAAACTTTAATGACTTTTTTGCTAGGGAAGTTATCCCTACTGCAAGACCTATCCCATCAAATGATAATTTGTTAATGTCTCCTGTTGATGGAAGATTACTTGCTTATGATAATATAAACATGAATAAATTAGTTCAAGTAAAAGGAATAACTTATAGTCTTAAAGAACTAATAGGAGATTCTGAAATAGCAAAAAATTATGATAATGGAATTTGTTTAATTTTTAGATTATGTCCTACTGATTATCATAGATATCATTTTGTTGATTCAGGCATACCACTTAAAAATCATAAGATAAAAGGGAATTACTATTCTGTAAATCCTATAGCAGTTGATAAAATACCTAAACTTTTCTGCCAAAATAAACGTGAATGGTCAATTTTTAAATCTGATCATTTTGATAATATACTTTATGTAGAAGTAGGTGCAACATGTGTTGGTAGCATAATTCAATCTTATAAAGAAAACAAAAAAGTAAATAAAGGTGATGAAAAAGGCTACTTTAAATTTGGTGGTTCAACAGTAATTTTATTTCTAAAAAAAGATACAGTTAAAATTGATAGTGATATACTAAAACAAACACAATTAGGTTATGAAACTAAAGTTTATATGGGTGAGTCAATCGGTAAAAAAATAAAGTAACTAGATAATATCTAGTTACTTTATTTTTTATTTATTATAAATTCTAAATCTTTTTTAAATTTATTTAAATCTTTGTCTAGTATTACAATATTTATATCCATTTCTTTAGCTCTATCAAATATAGATGTTTTTATTGGTCTTTTTGTTGCAACAAGTATTTTCTTGGTGTTTTCTCCACCTAATTTATCGCTATATACTTTTAATTCATTTAGTGTATTTTCATCGTATTTTGAACTATCCTTACATGATATTACAACCATTATAGAGTCTTTTACCGCAACGACATCTAATTCATTTTTTATATTTCCTTTTGGCTCATTCCACAAAAAAACTACGCCACTTTTTACATCATCAATTGTACTTATTTCTTTTACTACACTTTCTGTTAGTATTTCAAGCCAAGTTCCACTTTTAAATATAAATGCTTTTAATTTATCATTTAAAAAAATTACATCTATACTATTATCATTATTTTCTCTTACTTTTATTAAATTTAATTTTTTAAATTTATCAATTATATTTAATAAAAGCTTTTTTTCGTTACTATCTAATTTATATAAATTAACTTTTACTAATTGAGGATTATTATAATCATGTTCAAATAAAGATGTATCATATAATTTTTGCTTATACTTATGCCACAAGTCAATATTTTTATGTATTATTTTTGTAAAATCTATTATATTATTATCTTTATTTATTTTACACTCATAAGATATTATATTATTTCCATTAGCCTCAATTATATCATCTACATCTAAATCTGCTAATTCTTCCTCTATTAACTCTACTCCATTCTTAAACCAATACTCTCTTTTATTTGATATATCAACATATACAGATTCTATATTGTATTCAATACATTTAATTAAATATTTTAGAGCATCGAGAGTATTATCTATAGTTAAATTTAAAACTTCCTTACCTGTATTATCTATTAAGTTGATATCCTTTTTATTTATTATTTCTATATGCATATCTTTATTATATTGTTTATAAATGTTTATTAATTTATCTATCTTTTCATTTTCATAGTTAGAATCTATTATTATTTTTATATTATTAAATTTATATTTTTTAAACAATATTAAACTACTTTCATTATGTTCACCAAATATAGTGATTAAAGTGTTTTTTGCCATAGTGTTTCTCCTTATATAATTAATAGTTCCTCAACTTATAATTATCAAATTATTTAATACAAATAAATAATTCATTTATATATTAGTTTTACTTATATAAAAAATTTTATACGAAATGAAAAATACACGTAACTTTAAAATTGTTACGTGTATCTTTTATATTAAATATTATCTATTGTTTCTGTTAAAAAATTTATAAGTCTACTATTATCAAAGATATATGGTCTTAATTCAATTTTCTTATAGTTTTCTATAAATTCTTTTAAAGAATCATAATCTGTACAATTCATTGTATAACCTTCTTTTGAAAGCTTATTGCATATTTCTAATTGATGGTCATCATTATGCTCATTATATTTAGAAAGTCTTGGCATTGTTATAACCTTCTTTTTATGCCTTAATGCAGTAAGTATAGATCCAACCCCGCCATGAGTTATTACTAATGTACTTTCCTTAATATATTTATTAAAATCATTTTGATCTAGAAAAGGAATTACCTTGTATTTGTTAGATGTAAAATTAGTATTTCCTGATTGTATTATTACTTCTTCTTTTATATCCATATCTTCTAAATATTGAAGTAATCTTTTAAACTCTAATTCATGAGTTCCTAAAATAACAAATATCATATTAATACAAATCTCCTCTATATATAGAATTATCATAAACTTTAGTCATTTCTTCATGCTGAACTAAAAATACATCAGCAATTTTATTTATCATATTTCCTGACATACTTTTTGATTCTACCCTAGCAAATGTTTCAATAAATATTATTTTCTTTTTAAATAGCTTTGCAATGTAGCACATAGGAACTGCTGTATGTGCACCTGTTGTAACTACTACATCTGGTTTTATTTTAAAATACAAAAATAATGATTTTAATATATTGTATGGAAACTTAAACATATAACTTAACATATAGTTTCTAGCTCCATAAACTAAATAATCTATTCTATCTCCATATTCATTTTTTAACTTTAATGTAGTATCATTCTTTTCTGTAATTATGTGATAATCATATCTATTAAATATTTTTTTTAATTGCATAAGTTCCGATAAATGTCCACCAGTTGATGATATAAACAATACTTTTTTCACTTTAATCACCTAATTTTCCTTTTTCAAAATTATCTTATCAACGAACCTTTTTGATGATAACCCATCAACATAATCAAAAAACTTATTTTTAAAAGCTCTAATTTTTTCGTAATCACAAGTATCATTATTTAATACTTCTATTAATTCATCAGTATTTTTAACTATAGGACCCGGCACAAAACTTTCATATGGATAATAAAAATCTCTTTCATGTTCATATGAGTCTAAATCATCTGCAAAAAATATCATAGGTCTTTCTAATAATGAATATTCAAAAACTATTGATGAATAATCAGTTATAAGTAAATCTGTCATTATAAGTATATCGTTTATTGCTCCATAATCTGATAAATCAATTATTCTGTCATTATCTATATTAATTGAATCTTTTACAAATGGATGCATTTTTAATGCTAATACATATCCTTCAGGCAAATCATTTACTACTCTTTCAACATCAAAATTTATATCCATCTTGGCATCAGATTGACTATTTCCCCTAAATGTTGGTGCATACAAAACTATATTTTTTCCCTTAATGTTAGGATACTTGCTATAAACCCTTTCTTTAGCATCCTTTTTCATCTCTTTATTAAAGAATATATCAGTTCTTGGTATTCCTAATGGATCTATGTTATTTTCACTCATATTAAATGCCTCTGCATAATATTTAGCTACTTCCTTTGAACTAACTAATACATGTGAATAATTACTATGAATAGGAATATATTTCACATAATTATTATCTGCACCAAAGTTTTTATCTAATATACTAAATCCAAACTTCTTAAATGCACCACATGCATGCCAAACTTGAATAACTTCAGTATTTTTCCTAAGTTTTTTAACTGTATATACTGGAAAATAAAAATCATCTATCAAAAAATATTCTGAAGTTGCCATATAATATGTTGCTTTCATCATATGAAAAAAATATGTTATTATTCCTTTTATTCCTTTATTAAATTTTTCATAAAGAAATACACATTTATAATCTGTATCTCTACTTTTTATTTCATCATATATATATTTGAAATTACCATTCATAGTATCATTTCTATACGTTGCAAATATTACTCTTTTTTTTACAGGAACTATATAAGAAATATAATATACTACTCTTAAAAGATATTTTAGTATAATTCTTTCTAATGTTTTCATTTATAAAATCCTCACTTTAATATATATTTAAAGACCCTTTTAAAGGGTCTTTTTATATTAAACTCTCCAGTTTAAAACAGTCTTAAACGGTGTTGTTAAGTCATGTTCAAATCCTTTTACAATATCTTCAATTCCTCTTACATCAATAACTGCTGATATAAGCTTTTGTAATTGATTTTGAGCATCTTCATGAGCCTCTAAAAAGTTAACAGCTTCTTGAAAATCAACTCTTCCACTTCTACTACTTCCAACTATAGTTAATCCCTTTTCTAAAACCATTCTAGTATTTATTGGTACTGGATTTTCTGAAACTCCAAGTATTGCAATTACTCCCTCTGGATTTATGTAATCAATTATTTGATCTATCGCATATTCACTACCTTTTCCACCTACAGCTTCAAATGCGTGATCTACTCTTAGGTCATCTGGTATATTATCTATTTGATAAGTTTCATCTACAAATGAGAAGAAGTTTAGCTTTTCTTCATTTTTTCCAAAAACTATTATTTCTGATTCTGGGAACTTCTTTTTAAGTATTAATGCAGTTATAAATCCTACATTTCCATCTCCCCAAATACCAATTTTATTTCTTCTCTTATGAGCTTTTTTATCAAATCTATCTATGGAATGAGCTGATACACTTATAAGCTCTAAGAATGAAGCAACATCATGGTTTATCTTATCATATTTTATTATACGATCTCTTCCCATAAATACATATTGTTGCATAAATCCATCATATCCACTAGCTCTAAACTTACTTGTTCTTAAGTAATTTTCAGCTATTACATTATCAACTTGAGTTGGGGTATTGGGAATCATAACAACAGTATCACCTGCTTTAAATTCTCCCTTTGGATCATATATAACTTCTCCAACACCTTCATGAATAAGAGCCATAGGAAGTTTTTTTCTCATAGCTTCCTTCCCTCTAGTTCCTGTATAATATCTTTGATCTGCTGCACATATTGATAATCTAGTTGGTCTTACAATAATTCCTTCGCCATCTAAGCTTCTTTCTTCAAATTCAACTGTAATTTGCTTAGGAGCAATTAATCTATATACCTTATTTATCATTTATATCATCCCTCACTAAAGCATTAGCTAATTTTAAATCATAAGGAGTTGTTATTTTCATATTAAAAACTTCTCCTTGTACTAACTTAACATTTTTACCTTTTACAACAAATATCTTTGCAGCATCAGTTAAGATTTTCTTTTCATCATCTGATAAAGAATCATATAACTCAACTAATTCCTTAATTCTAAAACTTTGAGGTGTTTGCCCTTGATACATAAAATCACGTCTTGGAATGTCACTTATTATGTCACCATCTACTGATTCAACAATAGTATCAAATGCTGGAACAACTGTGTCACAAGCACCAAATTCTAAAGCAGAATCAATATTATCATTTATTATTCTATGAGTTAAAAATGGTCTAACAGCATCGTGAGTAACGATTACGTCTTCATCATTTATACCAAAGTTTTCTTTTATATATCTTATTCCACTCATTATTGATTCATTTCTATCTGTTCCACCTGCACATACAGCAATTTTTTCTTTTAATTGCGCTGGAACAAATTTATTTAATAAATCATTAGTATGTTGTATCCATTGTTTTGGTGTCGTAATAATTATTTTGTCAAATCTTTCATTTAACAAGAAAGCTTCAATTGTATGAATTATTATTGGCTTATTACCTATCTTTAAAAATTGTTTTGGCATTTCAGTATTACCCATACGAGTACCCTTACCACCAGCTAATATCTCTGCATATATCATTTTATCACTCCCATAAAATTTAAATCTATTATTAATTCCTTTATATTTTTCTTTTTAATTATTATAATTGTATCATAATTCCTTATCATTTAAAATAATAAGGATAACGCACTAAAATACGTTATCCTTATTAATATTAATCTTTTTTTATTTTCAATCTGTTATTCTTTATTATTAAAGATATATTATCTTCCTTAGCTACAAATTGACCAAATTTATTCATACACCAGATTTGTCTTATAAACTTTTCTCCATCAATATCTAAATGTAAGTCTGTTGTAAAATATCCCTTTGGTATTTCTTTAAATTTAATTGAACAATTATATTCAACTCTATTGTCTTTTTCATTATATTTAGAAGAAATTTCTGAAAAATCATATTCTTCATTATCTTGTTTTAATGTTATACTTTTTATTTTAAATTTCTTATTTTCTGGCTTAACTTCTACATAGCCTTTAAATTCTACCTTGTCATCTGCCATATCTATATCTATTAAACTTTGTTTAATTTCAACAAAATCTTTATACTTTTCCATATGATCTAAAATTTCTTCAACGGATACACCATTTAGATAATGCTTATAAAGATTAGCTACTTCATCAATATCTCCATATGCTAAAAGCTTTCCTTTATTAAGCCACATACCCTTAGTACAAAAAGCTCTCATTTGTGGTAATGAGTGAGATACAAATAATATAGTTTTTCCCTCATCTCTAAACTTATCCATTCTTCTCATACATTTTTGTCTAAATATTTCATCACCAACAGCTAAAGCTTCGTCTACAACTAATATTTCTGGATCAATATTTACTGCAATAGCAAACCCTAAACGTGCTTTCATACCACTAGAATACATTCTAACCGGTTGATCAATATAATCTCCAAGCTCTGAAAAATCTATTATCTCGTCTAATTTCTTTGATATTTCACTTCTTATAAGACCCATTGAGTATCCTTTTAAAAAAATATTCTCTCTTCCTGTAAGTTCTCCATCGAATCCTGCTGTAAGCTCTAATAGAGCTGAAACAGTCCCATTAACTATTATTTCACCACTAGTTGGGTATACAACACCAGTTACCATCTTTAATATAGTTGATTTACCAGAACCATTCTTACCAAATATACCTATAACTTCTCCCTTTGGTAATCCTATACTAAGGTTATCTATTGCTCTAAACGGAGTATATCTTTTACCCCAAAATAAATCTTTAAAACGGTCCTTATCATTTTTATATAATTTATATTCTTTAACTACATTTTTAAATTCAACTGCATATTCCATAACTTTTCTCCTTATAACACATCAGTAAAGTCTTTATATAATTTCTTATAAACATGGCTACCAATAAGTGCAGTTATTAAAATTACAATCCAAATATATATTGAATATTTCCCCATAAAGAACCATTGCTTGTATAATAATATATTTCTAAATCCTTCTATAAAATAATTTACAGGATTTAATCTCATTAAGAATTGCATGGTAGGAGACATTCCTCTTATATTCCAAAGTATTGGAGTTAACCATAAAACCGCTTGAATTGCAGCCTTAACTAAATTTTCAAAGTCCCTACTTATTACTGATAATGATGATAATGTCCATGATAATGTTAAAAAGAATATATACATTGTTGGTATATAATATAGGAATTGTAAGTAATATATATCAGGATAATATCCATAAAATATAAATATTACTACTATACAAGCTAATAACATTATTTGAACATATAGTTTTGATAATAATACAAATGTTGGTATTGTAGATACAGGAAACTTCATTTTAGTAACAAAATGTCTATATTGTCTTATAGACATTGCGCCTCCAACTATAGCATCACTAATAAAGAACCAAGGTCCAAGTCCAGCTATAAGCCATAACAAAAATGGAAAACCGTCAACATATCCACTTTTTCTTATTCCCATTTGAAACGCAAATAAATAAACTAAAATAGTTACAAGAGGCCTTATAACTGCCCAAGCATAACCAAGAGCAGCACCTTTATAAAATTTAACTAAATCAGCTTTAGATATAAGTATAGTTTGTTTAATATTTTTCACATTTTCAATTATTATATTTTTTAACATATTCTATCACCTATTTAATATTAGTTTTCATTGAATATATATTCAACAAACCTCTCACTTGATTTACCATCAGTATAATCAAAAAATTCTTCCTTAAACTTATTAACTTTTTCTAAATCAAACTTATTTTCATTTATCAATTTTATTATATCATCATTTGTGTAAGCAATTGGTCCAGGCACAAAACTATCATATTCATAGTAAAAATCTCTTTCCTTTAAATATTCATCTTTATCATATGCAAATAAAATCATTTTTTTATTTAAAAAAGCACCTTCAAATATTACTGATGAATAATCTGATATTAGTATATCACTAACCATTATTAAATCATTTATATCAGTTTCACTATTTAAATTAATTATCTTATTTTTTAAATTACTAGGAATACTTATTACATCTTCAATACCATTTTTAACACTTGGATGAAGCTTAAGTATTATTATGTAATCTTCCCCTATATTCTCTAATATCTTAACCGGATCTAATTCTAACTTAAAATTTTGTCTTTCTTTTGGTCCACCCCTAAAAGTTGGTGCATAAGTTATTATTTTTTTACCTTTAATACTTGGGTTATCATTTTCAAGCTTATGTCTTATATAATCTTTATAATCCTTATCAAGTAATATATCAGTTCTTGGAACACCAAGAGCTATTACCTTACTCTCATCAATATTAAATGCTTCAGCATAATATTTATTTATATTTTTCGAACTAGTTATTACCTTTGTATAGTGAGAATGGGCTCTTCTCTCAAATTCTTCCGTATTCCCATCAGCCTTTCCTATTGAACTAAATCCAAATTTCTTAAATGCACCACATGCATGCCATACTTGAACTACTTCTACATTCTTTTTAAATGTAAGTCCATATAGTTGCATATAGTAATCATCTAAAATTATATACTTTGCTGTTGCAAAATTATAATACATTTTTATTAATTCGCCTAATGTCCTACTTTTTTTATATAAATATAACTTTATTTTATATTGTTTTTTTTCTTTAAGTTTATTTTCTATAAACTTCAAATTCCCAGATAATGTACTTGATTTATTGCTAGCTAATATTACTTTATTATTATTAACAGGTAATAATTTACTTACTCTAAAAATTACTCTTACATATTTTTTAGCTAACTTATCAAAATTCTTTGGTAAATTGTCCATTCTTCTTCTTATCAAGAATTTTATTATGTAAAATTTACTATTTTTGTTTACTGCTTTTTCAACATATTTCATTAAATATTTATTATCTCTTGCTAATATATATTTACTATTACTATTTAATTTTTTATATGCAACTGATAACAACTCAATATACTTTCTTTGTGAATTTGATGATAAAAATAAGAACTTTTCTATTACTCCTTTTATTACTACCCACTTAATTATACTTAAATTATTAAATATTTTATTATCTAATGAATTTAAAATATCAATCATATTATTGATAGCTTCAATTTGTAATATTTCGTCTTTGCTTATAATCGCTCTTTTAAAAGGTGGCCATATATCAATGCTTACAAGTCTTGAAAAGTACTCTTTCTTTAACCCATAAGCTATAAACTTATTATCAATATATTTATCTATTTCACCCTTAGTTCTATTCCATGAAGCACATACTTGCTTTATAACATTAGCTGAAGCTGTATGTATTTGTTGAGTTAATGACTCTGTAGGGTTATTTCTCATTCTATAATAGTAAGCAATATATTTTGATGAATATATTTTTTTTGCTCTTAAATATGCACTCATTACAAAACATTGATCTTCTGCATATTTTATATTTTCAGGAAATCTTAAATCTTTTATAAGAGATGTTTTGAAAAGTTTATTACAAGGACCTAATGTCCACAGTAACTCATAATCTTTTCTTATATCCTTAAATCCTTCCCCTAAAAAATGCTTAACCATAGGCCAATATTTAACTCCATCATATTTATATGTACCACATATAACTATATCTGCATCATTATCTTTAGCCAAATTATATCTAACCTCTAGTGAATCCTTTGGTATTAAATCGTCCGAATCCATAAATGCAATAAATTCACCACTCGCTAGTTCAATCCCTCTATTTCTTGCCTTACTTGGACCACCATTATCTTGAAAAACACCCTTTATATTTTCATATTTTGATGAATATTCTTCAATTATTGATTTACTATTATCTGTAGAACCATCATCTATCAATAATATTTCCACATCTTTTATAGTTTGACTAACAACAGAATCTAGCGTTTCTCTAAGATATTCTTCAACATTATATACAGGCATTACTATACTTATCTTATATTTATTTACCAAGATATCACTCCTAACCCAATGCACCTAAATAAATTTAATAGTTTATTATTTTCTTAATCTTTATAATAAAATTATGAACCTTTATAATAAATTTAATAACCTTAATTTTATTAGTTTCATCTAAAATTTTATTATTTCTTATAATATTCTTAAAAACAAATCTTTTTATTTTCCCTATACTATTAATTTGTTCTATATCTACATTACTTAATAATTCATTTAAATTTTTTAATGCAGTCATCGATATATTTCTTTCACTACTTAACATAGCTAATCTAAAAGGTGGCCATATATCAATATTAGTTAATCTATAAAAATATTTGTTTTTAAGATTAGTAGCTACTGTTTTATCTTTTATATTAAAATTAATCTCTTGTTCTGTTAAACGCCAAGACTTAAGGACTTGATTTATTACATTAGCTGAATTTGTTTGGATTTGTTGAGTTAATGATTCTTTAGGATTGTTCCTCATTCTGTAATAATAGCAAACATACTTTGTTGCATAAATTCTTAAAGCTTTAATATATACAGTCATAACAAAAACCTGATCCTCGGAATACCTTATATCTTCAGGAAATCGTATTTCTTTGATAAGACTTGACTTAAAAATTTTATTACAAGGACCAAGAGTCCAAAGTAAATCATAATCTTTTTTTATATCTTTAATACCTTCTTTTAAAAAGTGCTTTTTCATTGGCCACTTTTCTTTTCCATCATATTTATATGTACCACAAACAACAATATCAGCTTCATTTTTTTTTGCTAAATTATATCTAACTTCTAATGAATCTTCTGGCATCAAATCATCTGAATCCATAAAAACTATAAATTCACCATTTGCCTCTTCAATTCCTCTATTTCTAGCTTTGCTAGGTCCACCATTCTCTTGATTAATTAAAACTATATTTTTATGTTTATTCATATAACCTTCAATAATCTCTAAACTTTTATCTGTAGACCCATCATTAATTATTATTATTTCAAAATCCTTAATAGTTTGATTCATTAATGAATCTAGTGTTTCACTAATGTAATCTTCTACATTATACACAGGTATTATAACACTAATTTTATAACCTTTTATCAAAATATACCTCCCAAGCCTTATAAACATCTAGGAATATCTTCTAAACTAAATTAAACCAATAATTTTAATTATAATATATTCTTTTATGTATGTACAGTTTACTAAATTTAGCAACAAAAAAAACTTCAAAAGTTAAAACTTTTGAAGTTCTAATAACCTATGGTAGGGCGTATAGGAATCGAACCCATAATGTACCGTCCGTAGCGGTATGTTATATCCATTTAACTAACGCCCCATATTTTTTATTATCAAAAATATATTAACACAAAAATTTATGTAGTGCAAATTTAAAATAAGCAAATTAATTAGAAAGATTAAAATTTAAATTAATCTTTCTAATTATAATAGCTTATTTTAGGTATATATCAGAAAACTCAATTTCAAGCAATTGAACTTTATCTGCATTTTTACTTACTTTAACTTCTTCATTATCAATTTTAATATTTGGTATAGTAACAGTAAAAGTAGACCCTTCACCAATTTTACTTTCCACAATAATATTACCATCATGTAACTCAACTAACGATTTAACTAAATCCAGTCCTATACCACTACCTTTTTGTTCTTTATTACTACTTGCTTGAACGAATCTATTAAATATTTTAGATTTTTCTTCATCCATTATTCCAATTCCATTATCAGATACTTTTATATTTATATAATTATTATCAATAACTAAGTATATAAATATATCAGATCCACAATCTGAAAATTTTATTGCATTTGATATTAGATTTATACAAATTCTATCTAGCGCCTGAGGATCAACCGCTACAATGCATTCTTCCTTGTTTGTATCAAAAACTAATGTTAAATCTTTTTGTTTTGCGAACCTATCAATAGACTCTATTGTACTTTCAATAAAACTAACTATTTCTATATTTTTTTTATTTATATTAAAGTAGTTTTTTTCTAGTCTAGTTATATCAATTAAATTTTCTATAAGTTTTAACATTTTATAACTGTTTCTCTTTAACATTTTTAAATATTCTTTTTCTTTATCTATCAAACCGCTAATATTTTCTAACATTTGATTAGCACTCATAATTACATTTAGTGGAGATCTTAAGTCATGAGATATATTAAGTATAAATTTTTCTTGCATCTCTCTTTTGTGTTCTAGTTCATCTATAATCAATATCATATCTTCTTTTGATAAATTTTTAAAATTATATTTCTCTTCTCCCATTTTTACCCCTACTTCATTTTATCCTAAGCCCTATTGCATATAATATTAATACCAATATAAATTTTAACATTTACCAACACTATTATCAACCATTTTTTGTATATTATTCTATTTTAAGGTATGTAATATTTTTTAATTGCTATTTTTTATTGTATAATGTCTATAATATAACTATAGTTATAATTTTATTTTAATTAAGGAGGTTTTATTATTAATAATTATATAATTTTAACAGATTCCAGTTGTGACTTACCACAATATATAATAGATAAATATTCTATTATAAACATAGGTCTTATTTGTAGTTTTAAGAATAAAGAATATATTGAAGATGGTGGTAAATCTCTTGAGTATACTAATTTTTATAATGGCTTAAGAAATGGAGAGATGCCAACTACATCTCAAGTTAACAGTTATAGATTTTATGAAATATTTGAAAAATATATAAAAGAAAACTATTCAATAATATACATATCATTTTCTTCTGCATTAAGTGGAACTTATAATAGTTCTTTAATTGCAAAATCTGAAATTATTGAAAAATATCCAAATGCTGATATTTCTATAATTGATAGTAAATCAGCTTCATTAGGAGTTGGACTTATTGTATATGAAGCCTGTAAATTAAAAGAAGAAGGAAAGTCTAAAGAAGAAGTGGTAAACTATATTGAAAATATGAAGCTTAAGGTAAATCATATTTTTACTGTTGATGATTTAAATCATCTTAAAAGAGGAGGTAGAATCTCATCAACTGCAGCAACTATAGGAACTCTATTACAAGTTAAACCTCTTTTATACGTTCCTGATAATGGAACTTTATGTAACTTTGGAAAAGTTAAGGGAAGAAAAAAATCAATAAAATCTTTATTTAACAAACTTGAAGAAAAAATAGATATAAACTCAAATAAAGTTATATTTATATCTCATGGTGATTGCATTGAAGATGCAGAAAAACTTAAAAGTATGATTACAGAAAAATATAATATCGAAGTAATTATAAATTATATTGGTTTGGCTATAGGTAGTCATTCAGGCCCTAATACACTAGCCCTTTTCTTTAAAGGTAAAAACAGAAATATTAATTAATCATAATCCTCTTTTAAATGGTAAATACTATAAACGAATACTATTCGAAAGGGGATTTTTTCATGAAAAGTTTAAAAGGAAGTAAAACTGCTGATAATTTAGCAAAAGCCTTTGCAGGTGAATCTCAAGCAAGAAATAGATATACATTTTATGCTAGTGTTGCATCTAAAGAAGGACATAAACATATAGAGTCTATTTTTCTTGAAACTGCTGATAATGAAAGAGCACACGCTAAAGTTTTTTTTGATTTATTAGTTGAAGGACTTGGTAAATATCAAATTCACGTTGATACTGATTATCCTGTTGGATTTGGAAATACTCTTGATAATTTACAATATGCTGCTGAAGGAGAAAAAGAAGAATGGGGTACTGCATATCCTGAATTTAAAAAAATTGCAGAAGAAGAAGGTTATCCAGAGGTCGCAGCTGCATTTTCACATATTTTAGAAGTAGAAAAACATCATGAACAACGCTACTTAGACTTATATGCTAATTTAAAAGATAATCTTTTATATAAACGTAATGAAAAAGAATATTGGAAATGTAGAAATTGCGGATTTATTTATGAAGGCTTAGAGGCACCTAAAGTTTGTCCTGCTTGTAAACATCCTCAAGGGTTCTTCGAAATCGCATATGATCATAAGGCAAATGGTCCTAGTAAAGAATATGCTAAATAATAAATTTTAAATAAAAAAGGCGAGTATTATCTCGCCTTTAACTTTTTATAAAATATTAAATTCTGCCATGCTACCTCTTTTAGTTGATATTACTTCTATTTTTGCATCTACCCTATCCTTAAGTTCTTGAACATGAGATATTATTCCAACTAATCTTCCACCTTTTTGTAACTCTAAAAGACTGTCTATTGCACTATCTAATGATTGAGGGTCTAATGTCCCAAAACCTTCATCTACAAACATCGTTTCTAATGATACTCCTCCAGCACTTGATTGTACAACATCCGATAAACCAAGCGCTAAAGATAATGAAGCTTTAAAACTTTCACCACCTGATAAAGAGCTAACATCTCTTGAGGTTGCTGTATAATTATCATATATTTCTAGTTCTAGCCCCTTTTGACCTGCTCCTTTACTTAATGTAGTTTTTCTTTTAAGTGAAAATCTATCTCCAGTCATTTTTTCAAGTCTTAAATTAGCTGCATCTATTATATCTTGAAAATATGATGCTAATACATATCTTTCAAAAGATATATATGGACTTCTTTTTCCATTAGCAAGATCTGAAAGTTCACCAATTATTTTATATTCTTCTTCCTTTTTGCCTAATTCTTTATTTAAATCTTTTACTTTATATAATACATTTTTATTATTTTCTATAATAGTATATAAATCCTTAATTTCTTTTTCATTTATTTTTCTTATATCTTCTAATTCATCAAGCTTTTCATTTATATTTTTCAAATCTATAAATACTATTTTTTCACATTGCTTATCTAATTTTTTATATTCACTTTTTACTATAATTAATTCTTTATCAAACTTTTCAATTTCTTTATCCAATTCAATATATATTGGAATATTACTTTTTGCTATAATATATTCTTCGCAACTATTAAAATTATTTTCTTTTAAAGATTTTTCAAAATTATTTTTTATTTCTATTGTATCCTTTTTTAATATTTTTATATTGCTTTTTATTTCATTTAACTTTGCTTTTTCACCTTCAAGTAGCATTATATTTTCATCTCTATTTTTTATAGCTAATAACAATGATTTTTTGCTCTCCTCTAATTTAAGTAATTTACATTTTATAAGTTCATTAAGCTTTTCAATAGATTCTATATTTTCTGGTATATCATTCCTTAATTCATTTAAAGTAGCATTTAAACTTTGAATGCTTGCATAAATATTTTTATCTTTTTCTTTTAATGAGTTTAATTCTGATTCCGAATCAGATAAATATTTACTTATATCTATTAATTTTTTTTCTATAGTTTCTTTAAATTTTATTTTTTCATTATATACTTTAAGTTCTTCCTTATATAATAAAATCTCTGCTTTTAATTCTTTTCCAAATTTAGTAACTTCATTTTTAGATTCTTTTTTATTATATTCATTATTTATACAATTATCTTTTCCTGAAATCTTATTTAATGAATTATTTACGTTATCTAAAAGACTTTTAACTCTAGCATTAATAGATGTTAACTCTAAAAGAACAGAACTATTTTCTTTTTCAATCTTCTCGTATTCTAATTTCTTTTTCTTTAATTCTTCATCAGTAGGTACATTTTCACTATTTTTTATTGCTTTCATTGGATGCTCTTTCGAACCACACACAGGACAAGGTTCTCCATTTTTTAAACTATCTGCAAGTATACCAGCTTGTTCTTTTCTATATATATCAATCATATATTCATACTGCAACTTAATATTATTATATATACCCTCAACCTTTAAATACTTATTCTTTAATTGATTATGTTTTTCTACTTCACTTTCATACGCTTCTATAACCTTAAATATCTCCCTTAATTCCTTTATAATTTTTTCTTTATTATCAATTTTATTTTTTAAATTAACCGCTTTTATTTCTATTTGATTTATTTCTTTTATATTTTTCTCATTAACCTCTTTTTGTTCTTTATAATTTTTTATACTTTCTTCTTTTAATTTTATTTTATCTTTTATTAACTCTATATCTTTGTTAAAAGTTATAGTTTTTATTTTATTTTCTTCATATAATCTAATTTTAGGCTCTAAGCTTCTTAATCTTCCAATTTCTTCTGTAAGATTATTTCTAAAATCTTCTTTAAGCTCTTGTTTTTTTACAGCTTCTTCAAGTAATATTAATTTATCTTCTAACAACTTTATTTTTGATAATGATTTTTCCTTAGCTTCTTCTTTTTTTAATAGTTCTTCATTTTTTTCTAAATAACTTTTTTCTATATACCTTACCTCTTTAGCTTTTTTAGCTTTTTCACTTATAACTTTTTTATTTTTAAACTCATCTTCCATTAAAATTAATTCATTTAACTTATTTTTAGTATTTTGCTTCTCCATTATCAAATTATTATTCTGTTCTAATAAGGATTTTTCAACTCTTTTTTTATTTATTTCTAAATTTAGTTCTTCAATCTTTTTTTCTTTATCCTTATATATATTTTGCTCACTCTTTATAAGTTCTGTAAGTTCCTCTATAACCCTTGGAAAGTCAATATATTCCCCAACTTCTATATTATTTTCTCCTATAATATTTCCTAAATGAACCTCCATTTTTTGTTTGCAAAAATTTCTTTCTTTGCTTATTTTTATAGCTTTTTCTTTCAAATCAGCTTGTATATTTTCAAAATTATAAGTATTAAATATTTTTCTAAATATATCTTCACGTTCAACAGAATTTGCAAGAAGTAACTTCTTAAACTCACCTTGTGGTAACATAACTATCTGCTTAAATTGCGCTTTATTTATACCAAGAATTTCTGTTATTTTTTTATCTACATTATTTATTCCAGTTATTGTTTTACCATTTGGTAAATCGAATATTGCTTCTGAATCTTTCTCTGTAAATCCATTTCCCCTAATTTTCTTTTTAGGTTGTTTAGGACTTCTTCTAATTTTGTATATGTCTCCTTTTAGTTCAAATTCTAATTCAACAAAAGTTTCTGTATTTGCATCTGCAAAATGACTTCTTAAAGAGTCATTTTCTCTACTTTCTCCACTTGCTTCCCCGTATAAAGCATAACTTATTGCATCAAATATAGTTGTCTTTCCTGCACCAGTAGCTCCTGTTATAACAAAGATATTCCTTCCGTTTAACTTTTCAAAATCTAAATTTTGTTCCTTAGCATAAGGTCCAAATGCTGATATTACTAAATTTATAGGTCTCATACTCTACACCTCCTTTTTTAAAACTCTATTTATAGTTTCATCTATTAATTTTTCTTTTTCTAATGTAAATTCTCCATTCCCTAAGGATTCATAAAACTCTTTAAAAAGCTCTTTTTCAGACTTATTTTTATATCCCTTCTTTGCAGATGTACTATTTGCATCATAGCTTCTTTTCTTTTCTCTAGTTATTAACATAATATTTGGGTATATAGATCTTAATTTTTCTATTGGATTTATAATTTCACCTTCATCTGTAAGAATAGCTTGTATATAATCTTCTTTTCTTTCATCACTTCTTCCAAGCTCTATAAGTTCTTCTATATCTCCTTTTATTATTCTTAAATCTCTAATTGATTTAAGCTCTTTTAAATCTATAGTAATTTCTTTATTTTTATTTATATTTACTAAAGTAACCCCTTTTTTTTGATTGACTTCGGAAAAAGAATACTTAAGAAGCGAACCTGAATATCTAACTTCATCTCTTGAAATTTTCTGTCTTCCATGAAGATGTCCAAGCGCTACATAATCAAATTCATTAAATATATTACAATCTATAAGCTCTGCCCCTCCAATAGACAAAGGTCTTTCAGATTCCGAAACTTCAAGATTCGCTACTTTATACATTTCTTCATCACTTAAATTTTTTGCCTTATCTCTATACATAGTTACATATCCATGAGCTACTATAAAATTTATTTCATTAAAATTTATACCTAATTTTATTTTATTTAAAATCTCAATCATAGCATCATTATAGCTTTTTATATTTTTATTTTCTGTAAGTTTTCTTATAACTGCTGGATCCTTATATGGAATTAAATAAAAATTAACTTTTTCATTGTTTTCTTCTATGGTTACTTTCTTAAATAATTCATTATCCTTTCCAGCTATATATAACCCTTGCCTTTCTAATATTTCAGATCCAAAGCTTACCCTTTCTCCACTATCATGATTTCCTGAAATAGCAACTACTTTAACTCCTTTGTTAATTACAATTTCATTTAATATATTATTTAAAAGTTCAACTGCTTCAACTGGAGGTATTGATCTATCATATATATCTCCAGCTATTATAAGAACTTCCGGTTTTTCTTCATCAATAAGTTTAATTAAATTTTGTAATATATATTTTTGATCTTCTATCATAGAAAATTCATTTACAATCTTTCCAATATGCCAATCACTAGTATGAATTATTTTCATAAGTAATCATCCCCACTTCATTTAATCTAATAACTTAATTATAACAAAAAAAGTAATTTCTAATCCTTAGAAATTACTTTTATAATGCTATCTTTTATTGTTTAAAAGTTCATACTTTATATTCCTTAATACAAAAACTGAAAATATAATTGTTCCTACAGAAAATGCAACATCAAAATATATATCAGGTCTTATTAAACTAAATGGTAATAATAATAAATTTGGAAGAGTTCCAGCATATATAGCTAATGAATACATTGCACTTCCTCTCATTCTTAGCCCCATAAACATTCCTATTATCATAGAAAATGCAGATACAATTAAACAGTTAAGCATATAGTTTATAAAATATTGTACTATCATAACAATAACTATTACTGGTAATATAAATTTACCTACAATTTGTAACTGTTCTTTAAGTATTTCATTATTTAATTCATTAAAAGCAGAATCTTTATATGAAATAGTTTGACTTAAGCTTCCTGATCCAACTTCTATTCCATCTTTTAATAATAATACATACATATCTGATTGAATATACTCATCTTTAAAACTATCAGCTTCATTTAATTTTTTATTACTATCTAAATATATTACTGTATTTCCATCTTCAACTTTAATAGGATTCTTTTTAGTATGAAGTATTCCATCTTTTATAGAAAACTCATAATTTGGATTATTTAATTCCTCTATACTACTCTTTATTGCATTTTTAGTTTTAACTCCTGTATATATTCCTTGAATACCTCCAAGTATCAAACTTAATATTATTGCATATAATATTGCTCTTCCTAATCCTTCTTTTATATAATCTGAAAAAGTTTTTATATTATATACGTTATTCTTTAACTTAACAAAAAAATTGCTCTTCACTATAAATACTCCTTTTTACTCTTATTTAATAAACCTCTATTTAAATATAGTAACATACTAATTTATAATATTAAACAATGCATGTTTAATATCCTATATAATGGTAATAATTCCTAATAAGAAAATTTTAGGAGGAGATTGCTTTTGTCTAATATGGATAATTTTGATAACATTAAAGATATTAATATACCAGAAAACAATAATAAAAATTCTAATTTAAGTAAACTTAAATCAAACTTAAAGAAACTCTTACCCTTTACTATAGCAGTTATTTTAATAATTAGTACACTTCTAACGTATCAAGGATTTAGTTATAAAAATTTATTATCTAACTTTAAAAATAAATTTGACTCATCTAATTATAATGATGCAAATAACTACATTTTAACAAAATCAAATTTTAATATATTTAAATCTATTTTATTAAAAAATGATTTAAAAGAATATTTTGAAGACAAACTATCTACTGTAGAAAGTAATTTAACTTCAAATAAAATAACTTCAGGTGATGCAAATATTATCTTAAATGAAATAGACCATTATAATATTTTATCTTCTGATAAAACTCAATCTGTACTTTCAAATAACATAAATAATAATAGTGATTTATCTAAAGGAATACGAGAATTTAATAATGGAAATTTTGAAAATGCATTAAATATATTTAATTCTATAAACGAAAGTGATTCATCATATTCTGTCTCTAAAGAATATATAAAAAAAAGTAAGGCTGAACTAAAAAAAACCTTACTAAATCAAGTAGAAGAATATAAGAAAAAGGAATATTTTACTGCTGCTATAAATCTAATACAAAATAAACTAGACTTATTTAAAGATGACGAAGAATTATTAAAAAAGATAGATGAACTTAAAACGGCTAAAAATCAATATTTAACTAACCAAAAACAATCTACTACTGTTAGTTCTAGTCAAATTGTAAATGTAATAAATACATCAAATATAAATTCATTAAATATAGAAAGTTTAACTGATTATTTAGTTTACGTTGATACTAATGCCCAAGTTACTAATGTTTATAAAGGAAACTTAAACAATTGGTCTTTAATAAAATCTATGAGTTGTTCAACAGGCAAAAAAGGTAGTGAAACTCCAACTGGTGTATTTGATGTAAGAGAAAAAGACGAATGGTTTTTCTCTGAAAGATATCAGCAGGGCGGAAAGTATTGGGTTCAATTTCAAGGAGACTATCTTTTCCATTCAGTCCCTTATGCAAAAGATAAAAAAACAATACTTGATACAACTCTAGGTACAGCTGCTTCTCATGGATGTATAAGATTATCATTAGAAGATTCAAAGTGGCTTTATGAAACAATTAACGCTGGAACTAAAGTTATAATAAAATAAAGCTTTATTTATCTAAGCTTTTATATTAATACCTTACATATTAATTTATAATATATGTAAGGTATTTTAATATAGGAGGTAAATAATGAAATTTAAAATTCCTAAAAATGCACAATATATAATAGATACATTTTATAAAAATAATTATGAAGCCTTTTTGGTTGGAGGATGTATAAGAGACATGTTGCTAAAAAAAGAACCTAAAGATTTTGACATAGCAACATCAGCAATTCCAACAACTACAGAAATATTATTTTCTAAAACTATACCAACTGGAATTAAACATGGTACTGTTACTGTAATTATAAATAATGAATCTTTTGAAGTTACAACATATAGAACTGAAGGTACTTATAAAGATAACAGAAGACCTGAAAAAGTTTCTTTTGTAACTAATATAAAAGAAGACCTTTCAAGAAGAGATTTTACTATAAATGCATTTGCATATAATAATATAGAAGGACTTAAAGATTATTTTAACGGCATAAATGATTTAAATAATAAAATAATAAAAACTGTTGGAAATAGTGATACTAGATTTAAAGAAGATGCTCTTCGTATGCTTAGAGGAATAAGATTTTCTGCTCAGCTTAATTTTAAAATAGAAAAGAAAACTTTCGAATCAATTAAATCAAATAAAGACCTAATTAAAAATGTTAGTATAGAAAGAATACGAGATGAATTATGTAAATTATTACTTTCTGATAATCCAAGAAAAGGCCTTAATTACTTAAAAGACTCTTGTATATTAAATATAATATTACCTGAATTGTTACCTTGTATAAATTTTGAACAAAAAAATAAATATCACTTCGAAGATGTTTTTAATCATACTATTTCAGTAATAGAAAAATCTCCTAAAAATATAGTAATTCGTTTAGCGGCACTTTTTCATGACATAGGAAAGCCCGAATGTTTCTTTGTAGATGAAACTGGTAATGGAAGATTTTTTGGTCATAATATAAAAAGTGAATATATAACTAAAAAAATACTTAGACGTTTTAAGTTTGATAATAAAACAATTGATTCTGTTTGTATATTAATTAGAGAACATATGAATATTTTAGAAAATCCAACTGATGTTGCTGTTAAAAGGCTTATAAATAGAGTTTCTATTAAAAATATAAATCTATTATTTAAATTACAAGAAGCTGATATAAAATCTCTTAAATTATATGAAGAACCTCTAAAAAATCTAAATATTATGATAGAAAAAGCAAATCTTATTATAAATTCAAAGGAACCTTTATCAACTAAAGATTTAAATATAGATGGTAAAACTTTAATTGATGAATTAAATTTAAAACCTGGAAAAATAATTGGTGAACTTCTTAATTATTTGCTCCAATTAGTGTTAAAGAACCCATCATTAAATAAAAAAGAATTTCTATTAGAAAAAGCTAAAATTTATATAAAAAAATAAAAAGGTTAAATATATTTAACCTTTTTATTTTTTTATATTTCTATTTCTCTTTCTAAGTAAAATAAATATAAATACCTACTTACAACTTTCTTACCAGTTATTCTCTCTAATGCATCAGTATAATAATCTAATTGTACCTTATATTTTCTATTCATCTCTTCCTCAGCATTTTTTTCTATATAATCCGTCTTATAATCAATTAAAATTATTTCATCGTTTTCCTCAAAGAAAAGATCTATTATTCCTTGAAGTCTAACTTCTTCATTTTCTAATTCTTTTGGTATACTATCCTTAACTTCAGTTACCTTTACATTTATATAAAAAGGTAATTCCCTATGAATAACTCCACCTTTTCTATAAACATTTAAAAGTCTAACACCTATATCACTTTTAAAGAAATTCAATATTTTAAATGGATTTATTGATTTAAATTCCGCTTCTGTTAATAATTCATCATCAAACATTTCTTCTAATTGATTTTTTATTTGTTTTATTGAATCAACCCTATCATAATCTATTTTTTGCATAACAAAATGCATAGCAGTTCCTCTTTCAGCACCTGATAGTCCTCTTTCTTCTTGAAGAAACCTTGGCTTTATTACAAGCTTTTCAGAAAATAAGTTTTCACTATTATTTTGTTCTATATCTTCATAATTGTTCTTTTTTAAATCTGAAACAGAAAAATTACTTTTTAAGGTTGTCAATTCATTAAACTTATACTTATAGCTAAGTCTTCTTTCTATTTCTTTATCCACAGTTTCTGCCTTAAAATCTATAAATAAATTTTTATCCACAGGAAATTCATCCACAACCTCTATTTTTTTATCCACAGTAAAATCATATTTACTCCATATTTTTATATTCCATGTGGATAAATCGTCTTTTACTATATCATTAAATTCTGAAAACTTTTCTCTTAATACTTCACCATCTTTATGTTGACAAAGTGCCATTCCAACCCAATCTAAATAAGACTTTCCTTTTAAAACTTCTGAAGCTGCTATATTTTCTTTTTCTATACTAGCTGAATTTACCCACTTTTCCACAGTCTTATCTATATTATTTACCGTTCCAGTTATAATAAGTTTTTCTTTAGCTCTAGTAAATGCAACATATAATATTCTCATTTCCTCAGATAAGGTTTCAAGTCTTATTTTTTTCTTTATAGCATCTTTAGGTAACGTACTATAACTTATTCGTTTTTCTAAATCTACATATTCAGGACCAAAACCCAAATCATCATGATGCAATATACTATTATTTAAATCCATTAAATTAAATTGTTTTCCGATTCCAGCTAAAAATACAACTGGAAACTCTAATCCCTTACTTTTATGAATACTCATAATTCTAACAACATCTTCATTTTCTCCAAGGATTTTAGCACTTCCCATGTCTCCTGAAGATTTTCTAAGTTTATTTATAAAATTTATAAAATTAAAAAGACCTTTAAAGCTAGTTTGTTCATATTGCTTAGCTCGTTGAAATAATATCTTTAAATTTGCTTGTCTTAATACTCCATTTGGCATTGCTCCCACATATCCATAATAGGATGTATCCATATATAAATACCAAATGAATTCATCAATTGGCATATATAAAGATTTATCTCTCCACTTATTTATTAAATCTACTACCCTATCACACTTTTCTTTAAGTTCTAAAGAAATATTATTTTCTTCATTGATAATTTGAATTATATTTTCATAAAAATATTTTTCTTTATTAACCATTCTAATATCTCCAAGTTCTTCTGCAGTAAATCCCATAAAAGGAGATTTTAAAACAGCTATCATAGGAATGTCCTGAAGTGGATTATCTATGACCTTTAAAAGTGACATTATAGTTCTTATTTCAATTGATTCAAAATATCCAGATCCAGTATCAGCATAAACTGGTATACCTTCAAGCCCAAGTTCATCTAAAAATATTTCTGCCCAATTTTTAGTTGCCCTTAATAATATAACTATATCTTTATATTTAAGTTGTCTATATTCGCCAGTTTCTTTATCTAATACTTTAAATTTATCTTTATTAGAATCAGACATAAGTTCATTTATTCTTTTAGAAACAATTCTTGCTTCAAGATTTATTGAATCTATATCCTCTTCATCCACTAAATCTATATCTTCTAATTTTTCATTTTTATCTAATATATGAAGTTCTATAGGACCACCTGTATATGAATCTAACTCTTTTACTTCTTTAAAATCAGCGCCTAGATTTAAAGCTTCATCATCAGTATATTCAAGTTCGCCAACAGCATTTGACATAACTTGTTTAAATATAAAATTAACTCCATTTATAATTTCTCTTCTACTTCTAAAGTTCTTATATAATTGTATTACTCTATTTACTGAACCTTTTTGTTTTGAATAAGTATTATATTTTTCTAAAAATAATTCTGGTTTTGCCTGTCTGAATCTATATATGCTTTGTTTTACATCACCAACCATAAATACGTTTGGATTATCTGTATTTTTTCTTGATACTAAATTTATTATAGATTCTTGAACATTGTTTGAATCTTGATATTCATCAACTAATACTTCATCAAAAAATTCTCTAAATTTTAATGCTACTTTTGAAGGCTCTATATTATCATTTTCATAATTAATAAGAATTTTAAGAGCTAAATGTTCTAAATCATTAAAATCTAACATATTCTTATCCCTTTTTTTATCACTAAATCTTTTAGTAAACTCTAATGTTATATCTGACAACTTCTTTATAAAAGGATATGATGATTTTATTCCATATAACATTTCTTCTGGACTCATTGAAAAAATATCTTCTTTTAATCCATTTATTTTTTTCTTAACTTGATCTCTTATTCCCTTAACAAAATCTTGTGCTTCTGGATTGCTAACATTATTTTTTCTTATAGATTTAAGTCTTCCAAATGATATTTTAGAAACTGAATTATATATTTCAGTAAGTCCATTACTTAAAGAATCTTTTAAATTTATAAGTAAAGACAATTCATCATTAAATACATCTAAATATGATTCTATTCCTTCTGTGCTTGATATTATGTCTATTGCATTATGATACATGTTAATAAAACTATCAATTTCCATATTTATATCACCTTTTAATACTTGAACCCATTCTGTATTATCCAAATCAGAAATAGTATTTATATTAAAATCTTCAGCCTTATCCTTAAGCCACTTTTCAGGCCAAGGTCCACTCATAGAGAATCTATACAAATCTAAAATAATATCTTTAAGCTTTCTATCATCCTTACTACCGCCATAAGCCTCAACTAAATTTAAAAATTCTTTATCTTCTTTATCATATAAGTCTTCAAACATATCATCTATTATTTCACTTTTCAATAAAGTTCCTTCAGTCTCATCTCCAATTCTAAATGAAGGATCTAAATCTATTGTATGAAAATTATTTTTTATAATATCTAAACAAAATGAATGCATTGTAGTTATATTTGCTCTACTTAATAATGTTAATTGTTTTTGAAGATTAGTGGAACTTGGGTTTCTCTCAAGCTCTTTTGTTATTGCAGCTGCTATTCTTTCTCTCATCTCAGCAGCTGCTGCATTTGTAAATGTAACTACTAAAAGTCTATCTATATCTACTGGATTATTTTTATCTGTAACAATCTTTATTATCCTTTCTACTAAGACAGCTGTTTTACCTGACCCTGCTGCTGCTGCAACTAAAAGGTTACATCCCCTAGTATTAATAGCTTGAAGTTGTTCATCAGTCCATTTAGTTTCTCCCATTATTCTATAACCTCCTTTCCCTTAACCTTTTCCTCTATCTTTTTCCATATTTCATCATCTTTCTTCTTTAATACAATTCTATATTTATTATCTTTTATACTCGTATCAAATTGACATATAGATGAATAATCACAAAACTCACAATAACCCCTTTTATTAATTTTAGTAGGTTCTATTTTTATTTTTCCACTTAACATATCTGTACAAAGCTCAACCATCTTGTTATTAACATATTCTCTCAATATATTAAACTGTTCTTCTGTTGCAACAGAACTTCTTGCTGAAAACTCTCCATCTTTTTTAAATCCAGCTGGTATTATTAATGAATAAGTGTCCATAGTACTATCCATTGCCCTTATAAGTTTAGCATCTTTTAAAAGTAATCCATTCATTTTAAGCTTATCTAAAACTTGTTTTTGAATTTCTTCTTCTTCAAGATTTTTATTTCCTTTTATTATTGGATCATCAATTTTAAAATAAAGAATCGCTCCAGGCATTACACCTTTATTTAAAATATAATCAGCATTTTTAATAAGTGCATCTAAATAAACTAACAGTTGAATTTGAAGTCCATAATAAAGTTCTGTTAAATCAAACTTTTTAGATCCTGATTTATAATCTATTACTCTAAGATATGTATTTCCATCCATATCTAAAGTATCAATTCTATCAATTCTTCCAGTTAAATAAACTCTCTCACCAGTAGGTAAATCAAGCTTTATAGGCTCACCACCTTCTGAAGAACCAAATTCAAATTCATTTTTAAAAACTTCAAATTTTCCTCTTTTCATTTGTTCTGAAATGATAGAAACTGACTTTGCAACTATTCTCTTAAATCTATCAGTAAAATATTTATATCTTTTTGTACTATTTAAAATAGAATTTTTATCTTCTTTAAGCTTTATATCAATAAGCTCATTTACTATATTTCTACACTTATCTTTACTTAACTCAGACCATGAAAGATTTTCATTTTTAACTTTGTTAGTAAATTTATCTAATATTTCATGCATAAATGACCCAATATCTGGTGCTGAAAACTCATATATTTTTCTATCCTTAGCCTTAAGCCCATATTGAATAAAATAAGAAAAAGGACATTCTGCATATTTTTCAAGCCTTGATACATTAAATCTTAAATTACCATTATCATTTTCATAAAGCCTTCTTATTTTATCTCTTTGAATTGTTTCACCCATATTTGAATAATCAATTCCCTTAAATATTATCTCTGTTTTTTTCTTAAAACTTTCATTGTTCATATACCAACTAAATACTTCTTTCCAATACTCATCTATTTCTTCTTTATCGGCTTGCATTCTAAGTGCTAATATAAGTTCATTAAAAGTAGAAATAGGTGTCGTTACTTTATTAAACTCATCATATTTCTCATTATAATTAAAGATATCACTCTCTTCTTTTAAATTCAAAAGTATTCTCTTTAACCTTGGTATAATTATTGAAGGTCTTAATGATTTCCCTTCAAAATCTGCCATTGGATAAGTAATCATCATATAGTTACTAGCAATAGTAAGTGCTGTATAAACCATAAATTGTTCCTCAAAAGCCCTAGCCTTAGTTGTTGCTGCAAGTTCTATTCCAATTTCTTTTAATATCTCTCTATCTCTATCTGATAATATTCCTTCTTCTTTATTAGTTGATGGAAGTACTCCATCGTTAACACCAATTATATATAGTGCTTTTACATCTCTTCCTTTAACTCTAGCTATATCACCAATATTCACCTGATCTAAAGCAACTGGTATAACTCCAATTTCTTTACTTTGAAATCCTGCATTTAAAACCTTATAAAAATCTTTAGGAGATATTTCTTCTTCTCCAATTACATCAACAGCTTGATCTAATATTTCTATTACCATAGAAGGTATTTGCTCATACTCTCTTATCTTTCCTTCTAATCCTTCTTGACTAAAAACTTCAATCCAATCATCAATTTTATTAAATACATCAAGCTCAATTAACAATTCATATATAGCAATGCAAATTTCTCTAACTGTTTTATTATTCTTTCCCTTTATTTTATTATGAAATTTAATTATAGGCTCACGAACTTCCTCCATTATTTCCTTTATAAGCAGTTCATCTTTATTTTCATATATATCTTCACTTTCAAAATATCCATCATTAACTTCTTCTGTAGTCCATCTAAAACCTTTTATCCCATGAGCTAAAATATAATTTTCTAAAATATCTATATATTCTCTTTCTATATTTATAAGGCCACTTTTCAAATATTTAAATACACTTTCATAAGACCAATTTTGAATTAATATTTCAAAAGCTGAAAGTATAAGTATCACTAATGGGTTGCTAAGAACTTCAATTTTTTTATCTAAAAAATATGGTATATTATATTGATTAAAAACAACAGATGTTATCTTTTCATAAGAATCTATATTTCTACAAACAACAGCTATATCTTTATATCTATATCCTTTATCTCTAACAAGTCTTACTATATCTTTTGCTATAATATCAACTTCATCATAAGTGTTATTTGCTTTATATAATCTTACATCCTTATTTTTACCGCTATATATTCTAAATGGATAAGTAAAGAAATGTCTTTCTATGTGTTTAAGTTCTTCACTATCTTTAAACCTATATGGATATTCTTTATTTAAATCTATCGGATTTAAATAAGAAATGTTATTTTCCTCCATAATATTAAGAATTCTTTTTTCAGTATTTTTTAGGGAATTAAATATATCAGTTACATCTGAATTCTTATTACTTCCGCTTTCATCTATACAAAGGGTTATATTTATTTTAATAGCTTTAAATGCTAATTCCTTAATAACTTCAAGTTGTTGTGGAGTAAAAGTTGTAAATTCATCAATCCAAATTTCTGAATCATCATATATATGACAGCATTTTAATTTTTTTGCTAATATAGTAAGTTCATCATCACTGTCAATTACATTTGATTCTATTCTTTCATTGTAATCACTATAAAGATTTATTAAGTCATTTAACTTTTCCTTTAATTCTTCATCATCAGTATTTTTTTCACCCTCTAATAACATTTCCTTGGAAATATTATATTTTTTAAACTCGGTAAATGTTTTAGAAATTATATCAATAAAACCTTGTTGTCTTGATATTTTATTAAAATATTTTAGTTCATCTCCTTTTTCTTGAAGCAACTTATAAATAAGCATATTCTTCCCTTCATCATCCATTATTTTATGAACTCTTCCACCACATTCTTCAAAAACAGTCTCTGCCATTCTCTTAAAACTTAAAACCTGTGTTTTTAAAAGAGCTTTTTCTCCAATTATATCTAAAAGCTTTTTCTCAGTTTGAAATGTATATTGCTCTGGAACTATTAATATTAATTTATTGTTTTTTTTATCTTCTAATTTCTTTTTAATTTGTGTTAAGCAAAATCTACTCTTTCCACTACCAGCTCTCCCATAAATAAATCTTATTCCCATATATAATTACTCCTAAATATTCATTTTATATTAAGTTTATTTCTTATATTAATTATATCCTATTTACTATATTTCTAAAAAATTTAATAAACGATTTGATTTAATTATTATAATATTTATATTTAATGTAAATACTTGCTTTTATAATATTAATACTAAGTCTATATAGCAATTTTTAATTTTAATAATTTAAACTTAAAGTTTTATATTTAAAGAAATAAAAATGTACTATAATAAAGAATTTTTAAAAGAAAGCATTAAAAACTCTTTATTATAGTACATAAAAAATATATAAATATTATTTTTTTAATATATATAACCTATAAGTTAAAAATTTATAGAAATAAATAAATTATATAAAAAAAAACATCTAACTAATGTTAGATGTTTTTGGCGGAGAATCCGGGATTTGAACCCGGGCGCCGGTTGCCCGACCTACGCCCTTAGCAGGGGCGCCTCTTCAGCCACTTGAGTAATTCTCCATGTGCCCTCTATATTAAAATATATAATGGCGGAGAGACAGGGATTCGAACCCTGGGTACCCGTGAAGGTACGCCGGTTTTCAAGACCGGTGCCTTAAACCAACTCGACCATCTCTCCGTAAAGACATTTATTATTATAGCAATGATATATTTTTATGTCAACACCTTTTTTATTTTTATTTTACTTAATTTATATATTTTTATATTATTAACATCAACTCTAAATATATTATATTAATAACCTATATTATGTAATATTCAAATATAGTAAAAATATGAAAATAAATTTAAAAAATAACAAAAAACCTGTTCATATGAACAGGTTTGTATGGCGGAGAGACAGGGATTCGAACCCTGGGTACCCGTGAAGGTACGCCGGTTTTCAAGACCGGTGCCTTAAACCAACTCGACCATCTCTCCATACGACAAATAGAATTATATCAACATATATTTTTTATGTCAACTATTTTCATAAAATTTTTTATAAATTTCTTTATATTATATAATAATATCATTTAGGTAGCATTATATATTTTTTTATATTATAATTATTGGAAATTTATTTTTTATTTTAAGGAGGACATAATGAACTTATACATTTCAGACTTGGATGGAACTTTATTAGATAATAATGCCAAACTTTCACCTTATACAATATCATCACTAAATAAACTAATAAGCAAAGGATTAAATTTTTCAGCAGCTACAGCTAGAACACCAGCTACTGTTGTTCCTCTTCTTTCTAAATTAAATTTACACCTACCAGTAATTGTTATGAATGGAGCTGCAATATATGACTTAAAAAAAGAAACATATATTACTTACAATCCTATTAACGAAGCTTCTGTTAGTCAAATAAATAAAATTTTGGAAGATAATTATGCTTCTGTATTTGCTTACACTATATCTAATAATCATATAAATGCTTACTATAATAATTTAAATAATGATGTTCAAAAAAATTTTATGAATGATAGAATTGGTAGCCCTTATAAAACATTTATAAAATCAAAATTACCAAATAACTCAAATGTTCTTTATTTTTTATTATTAGAAAAAAAAGACTTAGTTATGAATATATATGATAAAATTCAAAATATATCTGGAATATATTCAGTTGCATATGAGGATGTTTATAATAAAGACTTTTATAATCTAGAGATTTATAGCGATAAATCATCAAAAGCAAATGCAATTAAAGAAATAATGGCTCAATATAATTTTGATAGATTAATTTCTTTCGGAGATAATTTAAATGATTTACCTATGTTCAAAATTTCAGATGAATGTTACGCTGTTAATAATGCAAATACTCAACTAAAATCTATTTCTACTAATATTATAAATTCCAATAATAATGATGGAGTTGTAAAATATTTAGAAAAGCTGAAATCTTTTTAGATTTCAGCTTTTTAATTTAAAATAAACTTTATTATTTAATTATATCTACACCCATATATCTCTTTAACGCATCAGGAACTGTTACAGTACCATCTTCGTTTTGATAATTCTCAAGTATAGCAGCAACTGTTCTTCCAACTGCTAATCCTGATCCATTTAATGTGTGAACAAATTGAGGTTTACCTTTTCCATCTCTAAACTTAATATTTGCTCTTCTTGCTTGGAATTCTTCAAAGTTTGAACAACTTGAAATTTCAACATATCTATTATAACTTGGCATCCAAACTTCTAAATCAAATTTTAATGCTGCAGTAAATCCTAAATCACCTTTACATATTCTAACTTTTCTATATGGTAATCCTAATTCTTCTAATACTTCTTCAGCATCTCTAACTAATTTTTCTAACTCATCATATGAATTTTCAGGTCTTGTAAACTTAACTAACTCTACTTTATTAAATTGATGTTGTCTAATTAAACCTCTAGTATCTCTACCAGCTGATCCCGCTTCTGCTCTAAAACAAGCTGAATAAGCAACATGCTTTATTGGTAATTCTTCCCCATTTAGGACTTCATCTCTATACATATTAGTTACTGGAACTTCTGCTGTAGGTATTAAGAAAAATCCATTATTTTCTACCTTAAATGCATCTTCCTCAAATTTAGGTAACTGACCTGTTCCTGTCATACTATTTCTATTAACCATATATGGTGGCAATACTTCAGTATATCCATGCTCATCTGAGTGTTTATCCATAAAATAGTTAAGTACAGCTCTTTCAAGTCTTGCTCCTAATCCCTTATAAAATGTAAATCTTGATCCTGCAACCTTTCCTCCTCTTTCAGCATCTAATATATTAAGATCTGCTCCTAAATCCCAATGTGCCTTTGGCTCACCATCAAATTTTCTTGGCTCTCCCCATCTTTTTATTTCTACATTATCTTCATCTGAATCTCCATCTGGAACTTGAGGATTTGGTATATTTGGTATTCTAAGCATTAAATATTCTAATTTTTCATTTACTTCTGAAAGATTTGTATCATGTTCTTTAATTTCATTTCCAAGCTCTTTCATTTCAGCCATTATTGGCGCAACATCCTCGCCAGCTTTCTTTAACTTAGGAATTTCAGCTGAAACTTGGTTCCTTTTACTCTTTAAAACTTCAACTTCACTAAGTATTGTTCTTCTTTTTTCATCTAGTTTAATAACTTCATCAATAACTGATAAATCAAAATCTTCTCCTCTATTAGTTAAAGCTTTTTTGATTTCTTCTGGATTATTTCTTATTCTCTTTAAATCTAACATTATTATTCCTCCCAATATATTAATTTTAATAAATTTCTTATAATAATAAAAAAAGAGCCTATATCCCTGAAAAGGGACGAATAGACTCCGCGTTGCCACCCTAATTGATAAAGACCTTAATTCTTTACCCTCTTTACAGATATAACGACTCTTCACCGTACTGCTTAAATCACAGTCCCTCCAAGGTGGATTCATATTAATAAAAGCTATCAGTTCACACCAAACACCGACTCTCTTAAAGCTTTATTAAAACTACTTGGCCTCTTCACAGGTTTAATATTATTAATTAATCTTAATATATTATATTTTAAGGCTTCTTGTCAATAATTTGCCCATTAAATTTATTAATTATCAATTCTTTTAGTGCAAACTATATCTATACCAGTATTCAATATATTTTTACATATTATATCTCCCGTATTTATTGGAGTACTAACATAAATTCTACCTATAACTTTAGAAAATTCTCTCCAAAGTTTTACATTAACTATGTCACTACTTTTAACTGGTACAACCTTATGTTTTATATTTCCTCTTACTCTTACTATACTTGTAAATATATCCTCTTTCATAAAAAATATTCACCTCTACTTAAACTTCATCAAACTCTTTTATTCTACCTGATACTATCTTGGAATCTTTTGAATTTCTAACTATATCAACTGGACTTTTATCCATCTCTCTTGCAAGAATATTTATTATTTTTCTAATACAATATGAACCATGACAATTTCCATATCCTGCCCCTGTCCTTTTTTTAACTCCTTCAATAGTTCTAGCACCTAAAGGTCTCCTAATACAATCTACAATTTCCCCTTCACTAACTCTATTACAAGCACATATAATATTTCCATATCTCTTATCAAGTTTTATAATTTCATTTATCTCATCTCTATTTAAATCTCTAAATCTATAAAACTCTCTTCTCTTATCTATAAAATTTTTATTAACTGATGCATTCATATTATTTACTATTGCATCTTTTATACTTTGTGCTATCGCTGGTGCTATAGTTATTTTTCCATAATGCTTTCCTGTTACTCTTATATATCCATCATGCATTTCACTATCATCAATATCCATTTCATCTCTCATATAAACTTCTCGTATCATTTCACTTATATTTTCTTTATCTACACTCGGAACTATAGACTTTATAAATTCCAACCCTTTATTAACATCAAGAATATCTGTATTTTTAACACCAAACATAGTTCCACCATTAATCATTGGTGAATTCATGACAAATGTTTGTTCATCTATTACATCAACTATTATTTTACTAAGATTTTTTTCAACTTTATCATCAGTTAAAAAATAATTCATTTTCTTTTTTTTATTTTCTTCTACAATTAAACTTTTAGTTTTAATATTATCTATGTATATCTCATCTGGTATAGTATTTACTACCATCTTACATTTAAACTTATTTTTATTTGTTATTACATCAAATCCCTTGGTTATTTTTTTTATACTTATAACTTCTTCTTCTAATCTAAAATTAGCTCCATTATCAACAGCTACTTCTGCATATGCAATAGCAAGCTCATAGGGAGCTATTATAGATGTATTTTCTGAATATAATGCTCGCTTAATATCACCGTATATATTAGGTTCTATATCTTTAACTTCATTAGTATCTAATAAATATATATCAGATATACCTCTTTTCTTAGCATTTATATACATGTTTTCAATTCTTATATTTTGCTCATCATTTCTAGCAATTTTAAGAGAACCAATCTTTTTATATGGTATATTAAACTTTTCGCAATCAGCTTTTATAAGCTTACTACCTATGTTTTCAAGTTCAGCCATAACTATGTTTGATGTTTCAGATCCATCATATACTATAGCAGTATTAACCACAGCTATATCATCTGCTATATCATATCCTTTTTCTATAAGCGCTATATTTAAATTATATTTGGAAAGTTCATATGCAACAGCACATCCAACAATTCCACCACCTAATATTAATACATCATAATCCATATATTCTCAATATGCCTCCTAAATCAAAATCATTTAACAAACAATAAAATTATTTTTTCTTAAATCTTCTTTTATCAATACTTCACTATCTTTATCGTCAACGGAAATTGTATGTAAATGAACTCCATTAGTAAGAATAGATAGAGGTTTAGCATTGTTATTATTATATTTATCTATAAACTTATTCATATCATTTAAATTTCTTATCATAAGATTAGCTTTAATTTCACCATATAGAGGATGCTCAACAATAACATCCTCTATAGTTCCACCATACTTTATTATAATTTCTAGTTCATTCTTCAAATTTAATTCATCATGCTCAACAGCAACAATAAACTTAACCTTATTTGTCTCACTACCATATATTGTATAACCTTCTGGTGTAGCTATAATATTATTTCCTCGCGCTCTAAGTATAGCTATATCTTTTACTATTATTTGTCTAGTTACATTATATATGCTTGCCAAATCTGCTCCTTTTATAGGAGTATTGTTCTCTAACAATCTCGATAAAATATTATTTCTTCTATCTTTAGAATTCATAACTTAATATTCCTCTCAATTTTATTTTAATTTTTATTATCGCATTCTTTTATTATTTCAAGATAAATGTTATTAACTTTTTTCTTAGAATCTTCATGATGCTTCATTATAACATCTAAAAATTCACTATCATAATTATTTATTTCTTGTAAAATTTTCACACCTTTTAATGGATGATTATAATAAATATCTATTTTCTCTATATTATTGTACTTTTTTATTTTTCCCTTTGTTGCTTTATCCAATAGTACTAATATAGACTTATCAATAACATTTAACGATTTTTTTATCTTTCCTACATCATGCAATAAAGCTACTCTTGCTAGTTTTTCTTTATTAATATTTATATTTTCAGACTCTATTTTATCTATAGCATCATAACAAACACGTATACAATGTTGTTTTTCAGAATTATTTAGTTTATTAAATAATTCCTTTTCATTTTTATTTAAATACATATTTATTAATTTATAGTCTATTTTTTTCCATCTAGATATGATATGCCAATAAAATTGTTTAACTCTATACATATTAAATTACTTCCTCAAAAGTTTTATTTCTTATATTATCATAACACTTACAAAATAGCTTATCAATTCTATTTATATAACAAAAAAGCCATGAACTAATGTTCATGGCTTTCCACCTATTTGGTGGAGGTAAGGAGATTCGAACTCCTGACCCCCTGCGTGCAAGGCAGGTGCTCTCCCAGCTGAGCTATACCCCCAAAATGGTGGACCTTCAGGGACTCGAACCCCGGACCTACCGGTTATGAGCCGGTTGCTCTAACCAACTGAGCTAAAGATCCATTACCTGGCAACGTCCTACTCTCCCACACGGTCACCCATGCAGTACCATTGGCGCTATAGAGCTTAACTTTCCTGTTCGGAATGGGAAG
>NZ_JBZEEZ010000006.1:0-77850 GCF_058310235.1 Clostridium sp. TJA085
TCCTTTCCATTCCGAACAGGAAAGTTAAGCTCTATAGCGCCAATGGTACTGCATGGGTGACCGTGTGGGAGAGTAGGACGTTGCCAGGTGAGAAAAAGAAAGAGATAGTTTTAACTATCTCTTTTTTCTTATATAAAATTATTTTTATATATAATAGATTTATGCTATTAAGTAATATCTTACAGTTCTTTCTTCCGATTACTTTAGTATATATAAATTAAGTATATATAAATTATTGGACTTCTTAATTTATCTCTAGAATATGCAATTATTACAGAGTGATTTTGCATATATAATTTTATTAATTCATTTATAATCTCATTTATTTTCGAAATTAAACTTTTTATTATTATAAAAATTGATATGGATAAAATTTTTAAATTAATTTATATTTTTCTTCATTTATTATAGGAATATTATACTGTGATATGTTAGTAGTTATAAATTTTGTTTTTCTTCTTAAATCTATAATGATTTAATTTTTAATATCTTTATACTTTATAAACATTAAAGAACCTAACATTTTAGCAAATGTATTATTTTATATGATATTATTAAATTATGGGGGGAGGTTTTAAATATTTTAATACTTATTTTAGGAATAATATGTTTGACGTATTATGGATTTATAAATATAATGTTTGGTTATACTACATTTAGTGAATTTTATTTAATATTAGGATTAATATTAGTTATTTATTATATTTTTTCATATAAAATAAAAGAATATTTGATTATGAAGAAATTATTTAAGGGTATAAAAATAATTTTATTTATAGGAATATCTATAATTATTTTAGTTGAAGGAGCAATAATAATGTATCCTAAGAAAAATATTGATGGTAGTGATTATATAATTGTTCTTGGAGCTGGATTAAGAGGAGATAGCATAACAACAACCTTAAGGGATAGATTAGATGCAACAATAGATTATGTTAATAAATCTAATTTTGATGGAAAAATAATAGTTTCTGGTGGACAGGGACCAGGAGAATCTATAACCGAGGCAGAGGCTATGAAAAATTATTTAATTGATAAGAAAATTAAAAATGACATAATAATGGAAGACAAAGCTACAAATACTTTTGAAAATTTTAAGTTTTCTAAAACAAAAATTGAAAATATAACAGGAAATAGTATTGATAATTATAAAGTAAAGATAGTAACTACAGATTTTCATGTTTTAAGGAGTTTTATATTAGCAAAAAGAAATAATTATGATAATGTTACTTTTTATAGTAGTAATACTAAATGGTATCTGATTCCTACATTATATGCTAGAGAGTTTTTTGCATTTTTTAAATCTTTAGTTTTTGATAGGTAAAAATATGTATTTTTTTATTATCATTATTTTTATATAGAAATAATGATTTAGTTTATAAATTAGTAGCATAATTATAAAAGTATTAATATTAAGGTTAAGATTGGAGTTGTAGTTTATGAATAGAGATATAAGTAATTTAAAAGGAAAATTAGTTAAACATTTTAAAGGAAAGTTATATTTAGTTGTTGATGTTGCTAAGCATTCGGAAACAATGGAAGAATTAGTTGTATATAAGGCTTTATATGGTGATTTTGGAATGTTTGTCAGACCTAAAGAGATGTTTTTAAGTGAGGTTGATAAAGAAAAGTATCCACAGTGCAAACAAATGTATAGATTTGAAGAAGTAAACAATAATGATATGAAGGAAATAGCAAATATATTGACTAAATAATGAATAAATATTTTTTGACAATCACTCACCAATTTAATAAATTAAATTGGTGAGTATATAAAATAAAAATTAATTATACAAAATCAAATAAATATTATACTTTATTAATTTAAGAAAGAAGGACGCTATGAAAAATCTATGTAAATATAATAAAGAAATAAGTTTTATTTGTGCTAAAAATATATCTATATTTTCTGATTTATCAGATTATGAAATAAAAAAAATAATTAAATTATTAAATAAAAAAGAATATATAAAAGGTGATGTTCTTTGTATAGAGGGTAAAGTTTGTGAAAGTTTATTTTTTATTATAAGTGGACAAATAAAAATTTCAAAAATGACAACAGATGGTAAAGAACAAATAATATATGTACTAAATCAAGGAGATTTTTTTGGTGAAACAAATCTTTTTAATAATATAATAAGTGATTTTACAGCAACAGTTATTAAAAACTCTAAAATATTTATTTTGTCAAAAGAAAACTTAGAAAATATTATAAGGAAAGATGTAAGCATAGCTATTAAAATTTTAAGATCTTTAACAAAAAAGTTATCAGAAACAGAAAATTTGGTTAAATTACTTGCAACAAAAGACATTGATTCAAGAATAGCAAATATGCTTGTTCAGTTAATAAATAAATATGGAGAAAAAATTGATAATAAGATTATTATTGAGTTACCTTTAAGAAGAGAAGATATGGCAAATTATTGTGGTGTTACTAGGGAAACTATAAGTAGAAAATTATCAAAGTTTGAATATAAGAATATAATTGAAATTGAGGGGAATAAAAAAATAATAATAAAAGATATTAATAGATTGAAAGATATTCAGTAAACTATCAAAATAATTAAAATTTTATAGGCAATATAATAATATAAATTTAAAAAATAAATTTTATATTATTATGTTGCTTTTTATTTTTATGAGAATATTTTTATAAGAAATTATATAAAGCATTGTTTAAAAGTAAATGTTTTAATTTTTATATAAATGATTTAAGTAATTTTGGAATATTAACATGGAGATTCTTAAAAAGTATAAGAAGATTTTAAATGAAAAGAAAAGAAGAATTTATAATATTAGTTATTATGGTTTTACACCAGAAGAATTATTTAAAGTTAATAATAATGATATTCATTAAAAATATTTTTTTCTTGTAACTAATGTTACAGAATAAAAAAAATCTGAGTAGTATACTCAATATTGTCAGAGAGATAGAAAAAATTAATTGTATAATTTGTATATTCTAAAAAGAAAAAATAAATATCATCTATAAAATAATTTTTTAAAATCAATATTAAATATAAAACAATTAAGATAAATAGGAGGAAATAATATGTCAATGTTTTGTTTTCAATGCCAAGAAACAGCAGGCTGTAAGGGATGTACAATAAGAGGGGTTTGTGGAAAAACTGAAGATGTAGCAAAGATTCAAGATCTTTTAGTTTATGTAACAAAAGGACTAGCTACAGTAGCTCATGAAGGAAGAAAAGTTGGAATTGTAAGTAATGAAATAAATAAATACATAGTTGAAAACTTATTTATAACAATAACTAATGCTAACTTTGATTTTAAAGCTATTGAAAAAAGAGTTAAAGAAACCTTATCTTTAAGAGATGAATTAAAAGAAAAAGTACAAGCGGCAGGCGGAAATCCAGTAGGAGATGATTTCTATGGTTGTGCAACTTGGAAAGAAGAAACTGAAGAAGAAATGATGGAAAAAGCATCAAAAGTTGGAGTATTATCAACTGAAAATGAAGATATAAGGAGCTTAAGAGAACTTATAATTTATGGTTTAAAAGGTATGTCAGCATATATGAAACATGCTATGAACTTAGGTTATGATAAAGAAGAAATTCACGAATTTATGGCAAGAGCTTTAGTTCAAACTTTAAATGATAGTTTAACAGTTGATGAATTAACAGCTTTAGCTTTAGAAACAGGTAAATTTGGTGTTGATGGGATGGCACTTTTAGATGCAGCGAATACAGGAACTTATGGACATCCTGAAGTAACTAAAGTTGATATTGGAGTTAGAAAAAATCCTGGTATATTAATTTCAGGACATGATTTAAAAGATTTAGAAATGTTACTTGAGCAAACACAAGGAACAGGAGTAGATGTATATACTCACGGTGAAATGCTTGCTGGGCAATACTATCCAGAATTTAAAAAGTATGAAAATTTTGCAGGAAACTATGGAAATGCTTGGTGGTTACAAAACAAAGAGTTTGCATCATTTAATGGACCAATTCTTATGACTACTAACTGTATTACACCAGCTCAAGATTCATATAGAGATAGAATATTTACAACAGGTGCAGTTGGATATGAAGGTTGCAAACATATAGAAGCTGATGAGAATGGATATAAAGATTTCTCAACAATTATAGAATTAGCTAAAAAATGTGAAGCTCCAACAGAAATAGAAAAGGGAGAAATAGTTGGGGGATTTGCTCATAATCAAGTTTTAGCATTAGCTGACCAAGTAGTTGATGCAGTTAAATCAGGTGCTATAAAGAGATTCTTTGTAATGGCAGGATGTGATGGTAGAGCAAAATCAAGAAATTACTATACAGAATTTGCACAAAAGTTACCAAAAGATGCTGTAATATTAACTGCTGGTTGTGCAAAATATAAATATAATAAGTTACCACTTGGAGATATAAATGGAATTCCAAGAGTATTAGATGCTGGACAATGTAATGATTCATATTCATTAGTTGTAATAGCACTTAAACTTGCAGAAGTATTTGGATTAGATGATGTGAATGAATTACCAATAAGCTACAATATAGCATGGTATGAGCAAAAAGCTGTAATAGTATTATTATCATTATTACATTTAGGAGTTAAAAACATCCATTTAGGACCAACATTACCTGCATTCCTTTCACCAAATGTAGCTAAAGTTTTAGTTGAAAACTTTGGAATAGGTGGAATAACAAATGTAGAAGATGATATGAAGATGTTTTACGGAGAAGAGTAGTATTAACAGAAACTTAAATTGAAATAATAGTTGATAGACAATATAATATAATTATATTTAGATGTAATTATAGGTTATGGAGTTAACCTTTAACCGCTTTAATTAGCTAATGACTCCTACAGATTAGGGATTCTTATATATATCTGTAGGGGCATTAGCTTTTTTGTTGGTTATAATAAATATAGTAGAATGAGGTGAATAAAATGCAAAAGATTCAACTTATATTTATAGTTGGTTGTGGAGGATTTATAGGCGCAGCTCTTAGATATTTAATATCAATAAATGCTGCAAAAATATTTGGTCCAAATTTCCCGTATGGTACTTTAATAGCAAATATTTTAGGTGCAATTATAATAGGACTTGTGATGCGACTTAGCTTAGATACAGCCATAATATCCCCTAATATTAAATTATTTTTAACCACAGGCATGATGGGTGGTCTTACAACTTTCTCAACATTTTCATATGAAACAGTTAGTATGTTAAATTCAGGAGAATATATGTTAGGCGTATTAAATTTAGGGTTAAATATTGTATTTAGTTTTATTGGAGTTGTTATAGGAATGTCTATTGCTAAGTTATTAGTATAAGTTTGGATTAAAAGGAGTGTGCTAGGATGAAAGAAATGAGTACTGGTAAATTAATAAAAATTTTCATTCAAGGAGACGATAAATATAAAGGAGAGCCACTTTATACAGCAATTATTGATAAGCTTAAAGAGAGTGGGGTATCAGGTGCAACAATAATAAGAGGAATTGAAGGTTTTGGTGAAGATAAAAAAATTCATTCAGACTTTTTAGAAGTTCTTTCAAGAAAACTACCAATAGTTATAGAGATTGTTGCAAGAGAGGATAAGGTAGAAAAAATATTAGAAATAGCTTCTTCTATGATAAAGAATGGAAAGATAGCAATAATAGATAATGTTGAAGTTATAAATTTTAAAAAATAAATTACTTAAAACTATATTAAAGCTTAAAATTTATTTATATAAATTAAGTTTTAATATAGTTTTTTATATATTTTTTATATAATATAAAGACAAGTTGTTAACAAATCGTTAAAATATTAGTATAGTAGTCAATTAAATTGAAATAGAAGTATTGTAAGGTTTACAATCACAGTATATGAATTTATAAGAAAGGTGGACTATAAATTTGAAGAGAATAGAAAAGGTTTATAATTACTTAAATAAGGTTTGTTCAAGTTATTCAAGAGAGAACTTAGATAAGTGTATGGGGGTAAGTGCTCAGGAAATTGGTAATGAACTTGGAATACTTAGAAATAACGTAAGTAAAGAACTTAATGATCTTTGTAGAGATAAGAGAGCAATTAAAATTAAATGTAGACCTGTAAGATATTTTGACAGAAAAATATTTGAAGAATTATTTAATGTAATACTTTCGAATGAAGTGACAGAAATAGAAGACATAGAATCATTAATAAAACCAATAGAAGAAACAAAAGAAAAGTCTCCTTTTGATTATTTAATAGGAAGTGATACTAGTTTAAAAACACAAGTAGAACAAGCTAAAGCTGCAATTATGTATCCACCAAATGGATTACATACTTTAATAGTAGGACCAACGGGAGTAGGAAAAAGTTTATTTGCAAACATAATGTATAGTTATGCAAAATATATTGGAAAGTTAGATGAAAATTCTCCTTTTATAGTATTTAACTGTGCAGATTATTATAATAATCCACAACTTCTTTTATCATATATATTTGGACATGTTAAAGGTGCATTTACTGGAGCAGATTCTGATAAAGAGGGTATTGTTGAAAAAGCTAATGGAGGTATATTATTTTTAGATGAAATACATAGATTACCACCAGAAGGTCAGGAAATGATATTTTATTTTATGGATACAGGAACATTTAATAAATTAGGTGAAACAGAAAGAAAAAGAAAAGCAAATGTATTAATTATTGGTGCTACTACTGAAGATCCAAACTCAGCTTTACTTAGCACTTTTGTTAGAAGAATACCTATAACAATTAGAATTCCTAGTTTTGAAGAAAGATCAGTTGCAGATAAAATAGATATTATAAAACATCTTTTCCATAATGAAGCTGTAAGGGTGAATAAACCAATAAAAATATCAGTAGAAGCTATTAAGGCTCTTATAGGAAGTACTACTTTTGGTAACATAGGACAATTAAAATCAAATATACAATTACTATGTGCTAAGGGATTTTTAAACAGTATTAATGGGGAAAACTATATTGATATAAATTTAAAAATGATGCCAAATAATATTCAAAGTGGACTTCTTGGAATAAGTTCAGGAATGAAAGAAAAAGAAGAGATAATAAATTTAGTTTCATCTGAATTAGTTATAAATCCAGATAAAAATGCAATATTATTAGAAGGCGAAAGTAATTATGATCCGCCATTTAATCTTTATAAGATAATAGAAGATAAAGCCTCAATTTTAAGAGAAGAAGGTATGGATGAAGAGGCTATAAATAAATTTATAACTACAGATATAACAGTACATATAAAATGTTTTTATGATAGGATCAAAAATGATAAATATTCAAGAGAAGGTTTATTAAAAATTGTTGATGAAAAAATAATAAATTTCTCTCAAGAAATTAAAGCCTTAGCTGAAGAAAGGCTTGGAAGAAATTACAATGATAGATTTTTATATGCAATAAGCTTACATATGAGTGCTTTTTTCAATAGATTAAATCAACATATAGAACCAGATTATGAAGAAATGCAAGATATAATAAAAGAATATCCTAAAGAATATAAAGTTGCAGAAGAAATATGTAAAAAAGCTGAAAAATATTTTAATACACAAATTCCAAAAGGTGAGGCTATATACATAACAATATTATTAACATCAATAGAAGATAATGATACAAATAAAAAGGTTGGAGTAGTTGTTGCAACACATGGAAGTAGTACTGCAAGTAGTATGGTTAATGTAGCTGTTAAATTATTTGATAGTGATAATATAGTGGCAGTTGATATGCCTCTTGAGATAAGCCCTAAGGAAACCTTAGAATTTGTTACTCAGAAGGTAAAACAAATAGATAGAGGAAGAGGAGTAATGCTTCTTGTTGATATGGGTTCATTAAATAGTTTTGGTAATATAATATATGAGGAAACTGGTATAAAAATAAGAACACTTGATATGGTATCAACACCTACTGTATTAGAAGCTGCTAGAAAATCATCATTAAATGATGTTGATTTAGAAGGATTATATCAATACTTAAAAGAATTTAAGGGATACAGCATTAATAAAAAAGAAAATGATAGTACAAGTAGAAATAAGGGCGTAATAATAACAGTATGCTCTAGTGGAAAAGGAGCTGCAATTAAACTTAAAGAATTAGTTGTTGATATAGTAAAGAATATATCAGATGAAAATGTTGAGGTTATACCAATAGGAATTAAAAACTGTAAAGAAAAGATAAAAGAAATAAGAAAAAATAATAAGGTTTTATCAATAGTAGGAAGTATAGATCCAAAGCTTAATATACCGTTTATATCTCTTGAAAGTCTTATATCAGGTAAGGGTGAAAAAATTATAGAAAGAATATTCAAGGGTGAAAGCTTATTATTAGATGATGAAATACAAGAAGATATTGTATTAAGTAATCTTTGTTATGATAGCTTAAAAGAAACAATGACATATTTAAACCCTGATAAAATAAATAATTTATTGCTAGAATTTACAAATATATTAGAAGAAATAACACATAGAGATTTTACAAATTCTATGAAGGTTAGAATAGTACTTCATACAGCCTGTGCTTTAGAAAGAGTATTAACTAATGATCAACTTAAATATTCATATGATAAAGAAAATCTTGATGAAAGTATAGTTAATGGAATAAAACAAGCAACATATATGTTTAAGGAAACTTTAAATTTACAGTTAAGTGATGATGAAATATATTATTTAGCAGAAATACTTTTACTATAGTATTAAAATTTATACGAATTATTAAAAAGTATATTAATATACAATTAAAAGAGTATCAAAAATAAAATAAATTGTATTAATAAAAATTTTTAAAACTTATCTCCTATAAAGTAATTAATAATTTATAGTTAAAATTAATTATTTAATACACAACCTTGGCATGAAAATTGCCTTTTAAATATAAGATATGTAAATTATAACTAAAGAAAAGAGGGATAGGTATGATTCGTGTTATTTTAGGAAAGGATGAAAATTTTTCAAAATACGATTTTTTAAAAGTTTAAAAAGATTACTTAACATAAAAACTGTGAATATGAAATTTAAGGTTGATTATATAAATAATACAAAAGTGGCTGGAGGATGATTTATAATGAAAATAGTTTTAGCAAGAATAGATGATAGATTAATACACGGTCAAGTAGCTACGGTTTGGAGTAAGGAAACTGGATGTCAAAGTATAATAGTTTGTAATGATGAAGTTGCAAACAATGAAATTAGAAAGACATTATTAACACAAGTTGCACCTCCTGGAGTAAGATCATATGTTTTGGGCATAGATAAAGCAATAAAAGTTTATAATAATTCTAAACACATTAAGGATAAAGTTTTATTACTTTTTACAAATCCAACAGATGTAGTAAAAATGATAGAACAAGGTGTTGATATTAAGAGTGTAAATATCGGTGGAATGTCGTTTAAAAAAGGAAAGAAACAAATAAAAAATGCAGTTTCAGTAGATAATGTTGATGTTGAGGCATTTAAAAATTTAAATGACAGAGGAATTGAATTAGAAATAAGAAAAGTTCCTTCAGATTCGAAACAATATATTATGCCATTAATTGAAAAATTACAATTTAAATAGAAATATAGAGTTGCTTTAAAAGCAACTCTTTTTTATTTATATAAATTAATTAATGCGAAAAGAAATAATATTTTAAATATACGAATAATATTTTTATATAAAAAAATAAAATTCGTAAAAATACTTGATTTTAATATTGATATAGATTACAATTCAGATGTAAGGATTAAATATATTAAAAATCCGAATATTAAGTCCTATATAAATCTCTAATATGGTGAGATGTTTCTACCAAGCTACCGTAAAGAGCTATTGGCTATAGGAAAACAATATATTTCTTTAATTATGGAGGGAAGTAGTTTTATGAAGTATGATGTGGTTATAGTTGGAGCAGGTCCTGCAGGGATATTTACTGCTTTAGAACTAAATAAAAGGGAACATAATAAAAAAATATTATTGATAGAAGCAGGTAGAAGTATAGATAAAAGAAGTTGTCCTAAAGAAAAAACTAATAAGTGTGTTTCATGTAAGCCTTATTGTCATATAACAACAGGTTTTTCTGGAGCAGGAGCATTTTCAGATGGAAAACTATCACTAAATTATGAGGTTGGAGGAGATTTACCTGAGCTTATAGGGGGCAATTTAGTTCAGAAATATATAGATTATACTGATAAAATATATTTAGAATTTGGGGCAGATAATAAAGTAGAAGGTGTAAATAATCCAGAGGGAATTAAAAAAATAAGAAAAAAGGCAATAGAGGGAAATTTAAAGCTTGTTGATTGTCCTATAAGACATTTAGGAACGGAAAAAGCACAAAAGATATATTTAAGATTACAAGAATATTTAATTAAAAATGAAATTGAAATTAGATTTGATACACAAGTTAAAAATCTAATTATAGAGTCAGGAAAAATTAAAGGGGTTAATGTAACTGATTCTTTAACTAAGAAAAAAGATGAAAATATATTTGCAGATAGGGTTGTTGTTGCAACAGGAAGAAAGGGTGCTGATTGGCTTAAAGATATGTGTATAGAGCATAAAATAAACCATAAGGCTGGCACAGTAGATATTGGGGTTCGTGTTGAACTTAGAAATGAAGTAATGGAAGAGGTAAATGAGGTTCTTTATGAATCAAAGCTTATAGGATATCCAGCACCATTTAAGGACAAGGTTAGAACATTCTGTCAAAATCCAGGAGGTTTTGTATCACAAGAAAATTACGATAATAATTTAGCTATAGTTAATGGACATTCCTATAAAGATAAAAAATCAAATAATACAAATCTTGCAATACTTAGTTCACATAATTTTGAAGAACCATTTAATCAACCAATTGAATATGGGAAAAAGGTTGCTGAACTTGTAAATATGCTAGGCAATGGAAGTATATTAGTTCAAAGATATGGAGATATATTAGCAGGAAAGAGAACTTGGCCAAATGAATTAGATAGATCAAATGTAAAGTATACACTACCAGATGCGGTTGCAGGTGACTTAACATCAGCTATACCATATAGAACAATGACTAATATAATTAATTTTATAGAGTCATTAAATGTTGTAGTTCCAGGCTTTGCAAGTGAGGAAACATTACTTTATGGACCGGAGATAAAATTTTATAGTAATAAGGTAATAATTGATGAAAACTTTGAGACAAATATTAAGGGGCTTCATTGTCTAGGAGATTCTAGTGGTTGGACTAGAGGTCTTATGATGGCTTCAGCTATGGGTGTAATTATGGGTGAAAAATTATCTAGACTATAAAATGTTTATATTAAAAGGGCATATACAATAAATTGTATATGCCTTTTTTTAATCTAATTTTATATGGCAATATCCATTTGGGTTTTTCTTTAAATAATTTTGATGGTAATCTTCAGCTTTATAATAATTTCTTAATGGTTTAACTTCAGTAACTATGGTTTTAGAATATTTAGTTTGTTCTTCTTTTTTTATTGATTGAATTATTGGAATATCTTTTTCATCTAAATAATATATACCAGTCCTATATTGACTACCAACATCATTTCCTTGTCTATTTAATGAAGTTGGATTTATTATAGTAAAAAATTTTTTAAGAAGATTTTGTAGTGATAAAGTATTTTCATCATATGTAACCTTACAAACTTCAGCAAAGTAAGTATTTTTATAACATACATCTTCATATGTTGGATTTAATGTATTTCCATTTGCATAACCAACCTCTGTTTTTATTACACCATTTATTCTAGATAAAAACTCCTCAACACCCCAAAAACAACCACCAGCTAATACAATTTCTTTCATAAAAATACCTCCTAAATCTTTAATAATTATTCAAATATTTGTGCATAAACATTCTGAATGTTATTTGTTTGTTCATTAGTTATAAACAAATTTTTGATATAATTGTTAAAAAATATATTATTTATTATTATACAAAGGAGGAGATGTTATGACAAAGCAAAAGAAAAAGTTAAGCTTCCCTACAGCCTTTACAGTTTTATTTATAGTTTTAATAATTTCAGCTATCTTAACTTATATAGTTCCAGCTGGATCTTATGCAAAACTAACATATAATAAGGATGATAATAATTTCAGCGTTACTATGCCAAATGGAGATGCACATTCAGAACCGGCAACTCAAGAAACATTAAGTAAACTAGGAATAAAAATAAGTATAGATAAATTTAAAGATGAAAGTATTAATAAGCCTATTGCTATTCCAGGCACATATGAAAGGGTTCAACAAAAACCACAGGGAATTAAAGAAATAGTTGAGGCACCAATACAAGGTACTTATGATACTGTTGATATTATACTATTTGTGCTAGTTATAGGAGGAATTATTGGTATATTAAATGCTACAGGTGCTTTTAATGCAGGTATAGCAAGTCTTTCAAAGGCCACTAAAGGAAAAGAATACTTACTTATAATATTATTTACTATATTAATATCAGCTGGTGGTACTACCTTTGGAATGGCAGAAGAGACTATAGCTCTTTACCCAATATTAATACCAGTATTTTTAGCAGCAGGTTACGATGCACTTGTTTGTATTGCTAGTATATATATGGGGTCATCAATTGGTACAATGTTCTCAACAGTAAATCCTTTTTCATCTGTAATAGCTTCAAATGCAGCAGGTATTAATTTTACAGAGGGATTAAATTTTAGATTTACAGGACTTATAATAGCAACAATAATAACTATAGTTTATATTGTTAGATATGCAAATAATGTAAAAAAAGATCCTACTAAGTCAATTATATATGATCAAAAAGCAGAAATAGAAGCTAAATATTTAAAAGAAGATGATGAAAATGTCCCTGAATTTACTTTTAGATTAAAATTAATGCTTATAATATTTGCATTATCTTTTGTGGTTATGATATATGGAGTTTCAGCTAAACATTGGGGATTTATAGAAATGACAGCTTTATTTTTAGTTGTTTCTATAATACTTGGATTTATATCAACATTAAGTGAAAAAGAATTTGTAGATAATTTTATATCTGGAGCAGGAGATCTTGTTGGAGTTGCACTTATAATTGGAGTTGCTAGATCTATAAATTTGGTTCTTGAAAATGGTCAAATTTCAGATACTTTACTTAACTTCTTCTCAAATGGAGTTAAGGGTATGAATGGATCTATATTTATAATATTAATGCTTATAATATTTATTATATTAGGATTCTTTATCCCATCATCATCAGGACTTGCAGTTCTTGCTATACCTATTATGGCACCACTTGCAGATACTGTAGGACTTCCAAGAGATGCAATAGTAAGTTCATATCAATTTGGTCAAGGACTTATAGCATTTATTACACCAACTGGGCTTATACTTGCAACATTAGCTATGGTAGATGTTACGTATAATAAATGGCTTAAGTTTATAATGCCATTGATGATTATTATAGCTGTATTTGCATCAGCATTATTGTTAGTACAAATTCACTTTTAGAGAAATATAATTATATAAAATCTATATTATTTATAAAAAACTCTCATACAAATAGCGTTGTATGAGAGTTTTTTTATGAAGTTTTTTTAGCTAATATATTAAAAAATGATGCAATTATTATTATTAAGTAACCTATTATTGATAAAATATCTGGTATTTCACTAAATAATATAAATCCATAAGCAGCAGCTATTATAAGGCCTGCATAATCAAACATAGATATTTCAGATGCAGGAGCATTTCTATAAGCTAAGGTTAGAAAAACTTGTCCTAATATAAAACAAATTCCTGCAAGTATCATATATAAAATATTATTTTTAGTAAAACCTGAATTATTAATAAACATAAATGGAAAACATACTATTGTTGCAATACCTGTAAATGAAAGAATAACAGTAAAGAAATCTTCTTTATCTCCAATAACTCTAATCATAGTGTAAGCAAGTCCAGCAGTTGCTGCAGCAATTATACCCATTAATGAAGGGATTATTGAAGAACTAAAATGTGGTTTTATTACAAATAAGCTACCACTAAAAGCTAAAATAAGTAAAAATAATTGTTTAGCAGTAATTTTTTCTTTAAGATAAAGAAAAGAAAAAATTATAGCAAAAAATGGACTTAATTTATTTAACATAGTAGCATCAGATAATAATAAATAATCTAGTGAAAAATAAAATGCGCATATTGATATAGTACCCATAATTCCTCTTAAAAAAAGATATTTTCTATTTTCTTTATTTCCTAAAAATGATGCTTTCCTTTTGCTAATAATTATACACACAACTATAGTTGCAACAGCATTAGTTATGAATGTTTTTTGGTAAGGGGTTATGCCAGAAGCTAGTTTACCAAACATATTCATAGTAGTAAAAAAGAAGGAAGCTAACAACATAAATATAATAGCTTTTCCTTTATTATTAATTGATTTATACAATATTACATCCTCCTAATTTCATTTTTATCCCATATAAACAATTGTTCAGAGTTATTTAATGCACTAAATAAACTTTTTTTAAGTCCAGGGATATCTTTGTTCATATTTCTTATAAGATTTTTTAAATCTTCTCTTTTAGTTTTACCATCAGCTGGACAAGGATTAGTTATAACAGGATAATTATATTCACGAACAGCCTTTTTTATCATAGATTCTTCTATATAAACCATAGGTCTTATAAGAGTTACATCATATTTCTCCATAGTGCTTTTTGGGGAAAAACAATTAATTCTTCCTTCGTAAAATATAGAAAGCATAAAAGTTTCGAGTGCATCATCTTTATGATGTCCAAGAGCTATTTTATTGCAGCCTAGGCGTCTAGCATTATCATTTAAAGCGCCACGTCTTAAATTAGCACATAAAGAGCAAGGGTTTTTCTCTTTTCTTATATCAAATACAATTTCAGCTATATTAGTTTTTATCTCATGAAATTCAATACCTAAAGATTTGCAAAGCTCATGAAGCGGAGCATTATCAACATTTCCAGGATTTAATGTTATAGCTATTAAATCAAACTTTTCAGGAGAAAATCTTTGATAGTTTTTCAATATATGCAATAAGGTTAAACTATCTTTCCCTCCAGAAAGACCAACAGCAATTTTATCTCCATTTTGAATAAGTTCAAAATCATTAATAGCTTGTCTAGTTTTACTTAAAAGCTTTTGCATAGTCATAAAATATACCACCTTTTATTAAAATATTAAAACAACTTCTATATTGTACAGCAATTAATAAGAAAAGTTAAGTAAATAACATAGATGAAGAAATAAATAAAACACAGGGAGAAAGATTTTAAAATAGAGGGACATATGTTTATTAAACAGATGGATAAAAATAATATTAAATTTGTAAAAATACAATGAAAAACTAATAAAAATGAAGAAATTAAGAAAGTGAAAAAAATATTTAAATGTAATAAATTTACATTTTAAAAACTTGTTATTTTTAAATATTGATATTGACTTTCTTTAATCTTTATGAAAATTAAATACATATATTAAAATTAAATCTATATTTTATATTATATAACAAATTTTATTTAAATTGGATAATATATAATGTGTTTATAAAGATTTATATTCAATTTGATAAGTGATACTTTAATTATTAAATATAAGAAATATGAGAAAAGTAAATATAGATATTAATAAAAAAATAGTATCGACATTGTCGATACTATTTTCTAGCGTTTACTACATTTAAAGAAAACTCCGTCTTGTAAATATATTAGATATCCATTTTGAATATAAAGTTCATCAAAGTCACTATTTGGATCAGTTGAACTTGTAATATCTAATGCTGTAATAGGACCTTCATTAAGCCCAGTTCCTTTAAGAGAGTCCATTTTATAACCTCTGCAAAAGTCCTTTTCGGATAATTTTGTTATTAAATATTTTGGTTTATCAATTTTAACATTAAATGCATTATTAACATATTTATTTTTAGAAATAACTAATGTTTTATTTAACGGACTTGTATTGTTTGTTGAATATAAAGTGTGACCAATTACCTTATCTATTGACCATGTTCCGTAATAAGGGGACATAGTATCTTGAGTAGATTCATTATTCTTAGTTTTTTCTTTTACTCTATTTTCAACAACTTTATTGTCGCTTGGAGTATTTTTATGATCTTGTTTAACAGATTCTTTTTTAGAAGTTAATTTATCATTAGTTTCTTTATTAGAAGTATTATTGTTTAATTTATTATTTTTTGACTCATTATTTTCTGTATTTTTTTCGTTAGTTGTAGTAGAAGTATCATTTGAGTTATTTAAATCTGTTTCAGATTTATCATTAATTGAATCTTTATTTATAGATTCATGTTTATTTGATTCTTCTTTATTTGTAGTTTTATCATCAGGCTTACTTTCATCTACAACAGTTTGATTATCGCTTTTAGGAGATTCTTCTTCTACTTGAGTAGTTGAATTATTCTGATTTAGTTGATTTGAACCTTTATTGCAACCTGATACTACAAATACATTACCTAAAATAAGTAAACCTATAAGAATTTTTTTCATAAAAAATTACACCTCCATCTTAATTTTTTTATGAACATACGAATAAGTTATAGTATATATGATAAATATGAAAAATTTAACAAAAAAATTGTGAACAATATAATAAAATATTAATAAAAAAGATGGATTAATAAGTCCATCTTTTTATTGTTGTGCTTTTGGTAGGTCAGATACTACGATATTTCTAACTGTAGTATGTAATTCACTTATTTCTTCTTTTGATAATTTAGTTGTATCAATAGGTTTATGAATATATATTTCTACCGGGCAAGCTTTTATTTTTCCTCCATTTGCTTCTAAAAGTTTATATGAACCATTAATTGTAAATGGAATTATTTTAACTTTTGATTTTAGTGCTAATTTAAAGCTTCCAGCCTTAAATTCAGCAACAGGTTTCCCTTTACTTCTAGTACCTTCAGGAAAGATTACCATTGAATATCCAGATTTTAAAGTTTGGATACCTTGAACTATTGCTTCTGCAGATTTTCTTATATTACTTCTGTCCATAAATACACATCTTATATATTTCATCCACATACTTATGCCTGGCCATTTTTCTAGTTCTTTTTTTGCAATAAATCCTTTAGGAACTTTAATACTACTCATTATAAGTGGAATATCAAAATTGCTTTGATGATTTCCAACAAATAAAACAGCTTCATCTTTAGGAATATTCTCTTCTCCAAAGACTTTAACCTTAGCTCCACTAAGCCACATAACATATTTTGCCCAAAAAGAAGTTATTTTAAATATAGCTTCAGTTCTTTCTTTATCTTTACCTTTATGCTCTAAATATTTTATTTTAATTAAAGCTAAAGGTGCAATAATTAAGCTAAGTATTATTCCAGGATAGAAAAGTATTGTTCTTAGCATAATATCCATCCTCTCTTGAATTTTTCATTTATAAGAAATAAATCCCATAAGAGAAGTATATTATAATTCTTAAAACTTTTAAAGGACTAAAGATTTTTTTATGTATATATTTAAAAATATAGATAATAAAATAGAGAGTTTATAAATTTATTGGTAATAATATAAATAAGATAGGAGAGATATATATGAAAAAATTAAAGAGCTTTCTTATAATAAATAGTATTATTTTTTTATTTTTAGGAATTTTCATATGTTCAAAAATAAGTTATTCACAATCAGATAGATTATATTTAGAAAATTTTGTGGATAAAAGATTTGTATCTGTTAGTAACTTTAATAATGGAGTGGTTTTAACTCCTAAAAATAGAAATGGGCTTATAGGATACATAATATATCCTAAAAATAATAAGGATATAAATTCTTACATACCTAGAATGAGTAAACTTTCAGAACGTGGATTTAATGTTTATATAATAAAAAATCCAATTTATATGAGTTTTGATAAAAATAAAGTAGTAAGTAAAATAATGAATTTAGATAATAGTATTCAAAAATGGATAGTAACAGGTGAATTAGATGGTGAGGTTTATGCAAAGAAGTTTTATAATAAATGTAAAGATAATGGAATTTTAAATATTAGTTTTTATAAGTATGATAAATTAAATGAAATTTTAAAAGAATTATAGTAATAATAAAAAAACTTTATATTAGTATTTAAGGATAAGTTTATTATATATTCTTAAAAATTTAAGATTAAATTAAGATTAGTAAATTAAACTAATTGTATATAAAATACAACTTAATAAAGGAGTTATATAATGGAATGTAAGAGAGTTGAAGATAAAGTGGAGTATGAAGATATACAAGGATTAACAGATGAAGAAGTACAAAAAAGAGTTTTAAATGGTGATGTAAATAAACTGCCAAAAGCTCCATCAAAAACATTTTTGCAAATTTTAAGATCGAACTTTTTTACTATGTTTAATGCTTTAAATCTAGTTCTTGCAGTAGCTGTAATAATTGCAGGTTCACCTAAAAATGCTATATTTGCAGGAGTAATAATTGTAAATAGTTTAATTGGTGTTATACAAGAGGTTAAAGCAAAAAATATAATTGAAAAATTATCGGTTATAAGTGAAGCAAATTGTATGGCAATTAGAAATGGAAAAATTAAAAAAATAGGTATAGAAGATATAGTAAAGGATGATATTATATACATAAAAACTGGGGATCAAATACTTGCAGATGGTATAGTATATAAAGGTAACGAACTAGAAGTTGATGAATCAATGCTTACTGGTGAATCAGATCCAATACATAAAAGATATAATAGTAAACTTTTATCAGGAAGCTTTGTAGTTGCAGGTGATGGTTATATGAAGGTAACTAAAGTTGGATCAAATACATATTCATCAAAGCTTGCAGATGAAGCTAGAAAGTTTAAAATAACAAATTCAGAACTTCAAAATTCATTAAATAAAATACTTAAGGTACTTTTAATATTAATAATACCTATTGGTATATTACTTGCAACAACTCAACTTATATTTATAAAGTCAAGTTGGCAAGATGCTGTTATAGGTACTGTATCAGGTATTATAGGAATGGTTCCAGAAGGTTTAGTACTTTTAACAAGTGCAACGTTTATAGTTGCTATAATAAAGCTTTCTCAGTATGACACACTAGTTCAAGAGCTTTCAGCAACAGAAGTTCTTGCAAGAGTTGACGTATTATGTGTAGATAAAACAGGAACAATTACAGAAGGAGCTTTAAAGCTTATAGATGTAAAAAATGTATCAAATTATGATAATAAATATATAGATGATATTTTAGCTTCTATTTCACATAACCTTCCTAGTAAAAATCCAACTCAACAAGCTATATTGGATAAATATAAAGAAGATTCAAATGTTGAAATAGTAGAAAAAGTACCTTTCTCATCAAAGAGAAAATGGGGTGGGATAGTTACAAAAGATATAGGAACTTGGGTATTTGGAGCTCCTGAAATTGTAATGGGAGATAAATATTCAAATGTTAAAAAGCAAGTTGAAGATGAAGCTAAAAAAGGTAGAAGAGTCTTAATTTTAGCGGAATCAAATATTAAAACATTGAAGAATGAAAAATTATCAGATATAAATGAGGTAGCTATAGTTCTTATTGAAGATATAATAAGAGAAGATGCTCCAGAAACTTTAAGATTTTTTAAGGAAGAAGGAGTAAAAGTAAAGGTTATATCAGGAGATAACCCAGTTACAGTTTCTGCAGTAGCTAAAAGAGCTGGTGTAGAAGGTGCAGAGAATTATATAGATGCAAGAGATTTACCGGATAATATGGAAGATCTTAAAAATGAAGTTGAAAAATATAGTGTGTTTGGAAGAGTTACACCTCATCAAAAGAAAGCTTTAGTAATTGCTCTTCAAGAAAATGAGCATACTGTAGCTATGACGGGTGATGGTGTTAATGATGTATTAGCACTTAAAGAAGCGGATTGTGGAATTGCAATGGCAAATGGTTCAGATGCAGCAAAAGCTGTATCGCAATTAGTTCTTATGAAGTCAAATTTTAGTGCACTTCCAAAGGTTGTAGCTGAGGGAAGACAACAAATAAATAATTTAGAAAGAGTTGCTCAGTTGTTCTTAACAAAGACAACTTATTCAATAATTTTGGCTGTTGTGTTCTCAATATTACTTTTACCATTTCCAATACAACCTATACAACTTTCACTTATTGGAAGTTGTGCAATAGGAATACCAGCATTATTTTTAGCAATGCTTCCAAATAAAGAAAGAGTGAAAAAAGGTTTCTTAGGGAGAATATTAACTGCTAGTATTCCAAATGGTGTGCTTATAGCAATATTTGTATCCTCTACTTTTGTAATATCCTATAAATATGGAGGTGCATCACTTGAGCTTGCAAGAACACTTTCAGTGCTTATGCTTGCAGGAGTAAGTCTTGTAATATTATTTAAAGTAGCATTACCTATAACACCATTTAAGATTCTTCTTGTAACGTTAATGATGGGAATAATACTTCTTGGATTTATTACTCCAATAGGAAGAGAAATATTTACACTTACAAGAATACCACCAATGGAATGGTTAGTATCAGCAGGGGCAATTGCTTTATCAGTACCTATACTAGCAACTGTTGTGACATTATTAAGAAGAAAGAAGAATGTTGAACAATAATAAAGATAGCATATGCTATCTTTATTTATTTTGTAAAAAAATTACTTTTTTAATTGACATATTTATGTTACTATAATAAAATTTAAATAGTAAGCTCCCATAGTTTAATGGATAGAACAATCCCCTCCTAAGGGATAGATACAGGTTCGATTCCTGTTGGGAGTGCCACTTATACATAAAGAATGGCTTAACTATGAGGGTTAAGCCTTTTTATTTTGCTTAAAAGGTGACAAAAAGGGGACTAAAAGTTTTTTCGAGTATTTAGTCACCTTTTTTATTGAATAAATTATCTAATAATTCAGCTGTATTATCCTTCATTTCTTCCATGATATGAGTATATGTATTTAATGTTGTAGTTACATCTTTATGACCTAACCTATCAGATACTATTTTTATATTTTCACCATTTAATATTAATAAAGTAGCATGAGTATGTCTTAATCCGTGTATAGTTATTTGAGGTAAATTAGGGTATTTAGATACTTTCTTTTTAAAGTCCATTGATAGATTCCTAGGATTACATATTTCATCTTGTCTATTTAGTATTATAAAATCATTAGGATTACCTCTTCTAAGGCTTAATTCATTAAGTAATATGTTTGGTATGGATATAGTTCTATTACTGCCATTAGTCTTTAAATTATCCGTACATAAAAGCTCTTTAGTAGATTCATCTCTTATTACTTGTCTATTAATATTTAAATATCCTTTTTCAAAATCTACATCACACCATTTCAATCCACATAATTCAGCTACTCTAACACCAGTTAAAGCACATAATAAGACTGGAAAGTATAAATAAGTTGCTTGCATTTTATCCAGGAAGAAATCTAATTGATCCTTAGACCAATATTCTATTTTAGGTTTTTCAATATATACTTTTTCAATGTCAGTAGGCAAGAATGATATTAATTTTAATTTTTTAGCATACTTTAAACAATTATTAAGAGTTTCTATTACCTTTTTAGCGGAAGAGGGTTTTAATGGGTGCTCTTTAGTTAATAAATGATTATAAAAATTCTGTACTGTTAATGTATCAATTTCAGTAAGTTTATAATTACCTAGTAAAGGTACTATATAAGTGTTAATTCGGCTTATATAATGGTTTCTAGTATTAACACCTATAGATAATACTTTATGGTTATTAAACCAGTCTAAAATGAAATCTTTAAGTAATATATTCTTTGATTTAGGAAGTAAAAATCCATTATTAACTTTTGTATTATAATCATTAACAAACTTTTCTGCTTCTTTTTTAGTTTTAAAACCTTGTTTTTTAACTCTTATTCTTTTTTTAGTAACTGGATCATTGCCTAAGGAAATAACAACTTGCCAATTACCTTTTGCTATTTGTTTAAAACTTGCCATAATATCACCTCGATTCTTAATTTGTAGTTACTTTATTTTAAATTTAAATAACTAAGTAATTATGTAGTGATAAGTTATAAATAACACTACAATATATTTACTACATAAGTAGGGAATAAAAGGTGTCGTGAAACGCTACCACTTAATAAAAAAACATTTCTGCTATTTGTTGAGAATATCTAAGTTCTTCTAAAGCACTTAGACCACAAGCAGGTGAAAGATGGAGTAACGAAATGTTACTTCATCAGCTCAGCGAAAATTTTCGTCCACCTAATGTAAGGAAATAACTAAGTGGAAATTTCCCCGTTGAAACTAGAAAATCAATATTTTACCCAATTTCAAATTGGATAATCTAAATGGTTTAATATAAAAATTACTATATATAATATTATATTTTAGTAGAGTTATTTCTCTTCTTTTGATTTATTGATTAATTTATATACCTCTAATTCTAAGGTATCAGTAAGTCTTTTTATAATTGGATTTATTTTTTTATTATAAATTTCTTCAATATTTTTAATATCTTCCTCATAAAGTGTTTTAGATGAAGGAATGCTAGCTAAATATCCTTGAAAAAATTGATTTAATTTTTTATCTTCGATTTTATTTGAAAGAATTTTTAAAACTTCAATACAATCGTTAAATTCAGTATTTTCATGTACTACGAAACTTTCATTACTAGCTAAACTTTTTAGTGTATTTTGAATAGTTAATAGTCGTTTTTTATCATCTTCATCATATAATAAGAAATCAATTGGAACGTTTAGAGCAGCAGCTATTTTATTAATTATTTCTATATTAGGGTATCGTGTACCCCTTTCATATTGACCTAAAGCAACTCTAGAAATTTTAGCTTTTGTGGCTAAATCATTTTGTGTAAGATTTTGTTTTAATCTTAAATCTTTAATATTATTACCAATATTCATTTCCTCACCTCGTATAATATTATATCACTAAAGAATACAAATGAAACAAAAAAATAAAAAATATATTGACAAGATAACGAATGAGTCATAAAATAAGTCTTGAAGATAACGAATGAAACAAATGAGGTGAAAAAATGAATATAAATTTAAACAAATTAAAATTAGTACAAGCAAGAGCGTGCTTATCAACTAACGATTTGGTTAATAGAACAGGACTTGGACGAGCAACAATTTCAAGAGTTATTAATGGAAAAGTAAAAGCTACACCTAAAACAATAGGGTTAATAGCAAAAGCTTTGAATATTGATGTATCTGAAATTATTTCAGAAGAGGAATAATTTATATAAGTATATTATTCATATCTAAAATTAATTTATTTAGAAGTCAATTTAAGTGACATCAAAAATCACATCTATTAATCAAATAAGATGAACTAAGTTCTATTAGGATTCTAGTCTTAAAGTATCGCAATAAGTTGCCAAAGATATTAAATAATTGGAGGGAGAGAATTGAGTAAAGTATTAAAGATTGAAGAAGTAGCAAATAGAATAGGAGCTACTGTTCCATATGCTAGGGAGCTATGCAGAAGAGGAGAAATTAAAGCTAAGAAGGTAGGGAAAGAGTGGTCTATTGAAAGTAAATCAGTAGATGAATATTTAGGAATTACTACAAGTGAAGAAGAGCTTAAAAGAGAAATTTATATCAAAGAATTAGAGGGTAAGATTAAACATTATGAATTTATTTTAGGAGCTATAAAAGGTAATCTAAGTAATATTGAGTTAATGCTAACCACTAATAATTAGAGAGGTGTTTAAAATGAATTTTAATCTATTTAAGAAATATATAGACTTATGTATCGAATTACATAAAGAACCTACGTGGGAAGGTGTACAAGCTTTTAGAGGTATATTTGCATAAGACAAGTGGAGGTGTTGAAAATGAGTAAGGAGGTGAGTAAAAATTATTACAATATTCCTTCTAAATTGAATAAAGATGAAGTTCTTATATATTATTCATTATGTGAGAATACAAACTTTACTTTAGATGAATATGAAGGAAGAGAAAAATTTGAGTGTTTTTGTAGTGTAAGAACTTTAAGTGAAGATACTTTATTATCTACAAGGATAGTAAGCAATGTATTAAAGAAATTAGAGGGATGTGGATATATAGAGCTTATTAGTAAGGGTAAGCCTCCTAAAACTCCAAGTAAATACAAATTAACATATGCAGAAAATATCAAAAAAAGCGTAACGTTAAACGTACCATTAAGCGAAACATTAAGCGAAACAATGCAAAGTATTGAAAATAAAAGGATTAATAATAATTCTGAAACGTTAAGCGTAACAATGAATGAAACATTAAGCGTTACACCTTCTAAAGATATATCTAAAGATAAGTCTAATAATATATATAGTCCTTTAGATAGTGAAGCTTATGTTAATGAAATTAATAAGGAATTAGAAAATGATTTACTTAAGAAAATAAAAAGTAAATATTCTAAAGAACTTATAAAAGATGAATTAGAGAAACTTAAGAATGAAGGTCTTAGTAGTTTAGATTTATTAAAAGAGCTAGAGAAGAATTTAAAATATAAGAAAAAAGAAATAAAAGAAGAGTGTAACAAAGATATAAAAACTATATTTGATTGTTGGAATTCTAAAGGGATCATTAAGCATAAGGCTTTAAGTCCAGTAATTAAAAAGTCAATAGAGAAGGCATTAAAGGATTATAAGCTAGATGATATAGTACAAGCTATAAATACTTATAGTGAAATATTAAATAGTCAGTTTTACTTTAATTATAAGTGGAGTTTAAGCGACTTTTTGAATAGAAAGAATGGCATAAATACATTTATGGAAGAAGGTTCTAATAAGATTAACTATGAAGAATGGGAGAAAAATAAAGATAATATTTCAAAATTAAATCCTAAAAATATAAAAGTTAATCCATTAGAAACACCAACTAAATTAAGAGGGTGGGATTAATATGGAACGAGTTAATTTTAATAAAATTAATGAAATAATTGATAGATGTAAATCTAAAGCAGAAAAGACAGAGTATAAGTGTCCTATTTGTAGAGATACAGGACAAATAATAATAGAACAATTACACGCTCAACCAATAATTAAAGAGTGTGCTTGTAAAAATAAAGATAGGTTAAGAACAGAGTGGATAGAAAATGGATTTAATCCAAATAGAAATGATTTAACATTAAATAAGTTCGATAATAATAAAAATGCCTTATCTAAGAAGATGAAAGAAATAGCAGAAGAATATATTTCAAATTATGAAAATATACAGTTTGATGATAATAGTTCGATTGCATTCCTAGGAGAACCTGGAACTGGTAAGACACATATTTGTATTGCTATATCATTAGAATTACTTAAGAAAGGATTTAAACCCGTATATTTTCCTTATAGGGATTGTATTGATTTATTAATTGATTTAAGAGTATCAGATAAGATTAAGTACAATGAAAAATTAAACAAATACCAAAAGTGTAATATATTATTTTTAGATGATTTATTTAAAGGTGGTTATAGTGAGGCTGAAATAAGATTATTATTTAAAATAATAAATTATAGATATATAAATAAGCTACCTATAATCATATCAAGTGAATATCTAAGTGAAAATTTATTAAAGATTGATAGAGCAATAGCTTCAAGAATTATAGAAATGGCTAAAGGTAGGTTGTTAGATATTGTAGGAGAACAGTATAATCAAAGGCTATATTAAAAAAGACCAATGTAAACACATACATCAGTCTTTAGGGTTATAGTGATACCCTCTAAGTTTCGCATCTTAAGAGTATCACTATAGCTCCAATGAAATCAAGAGGAAAACATAAGAAAGATTGGAGAATTTTAAAGTGAAAGTTAAAGATCAAGTTAAATTATTTAAAAATATAATAGAAAATGAATATAAACATATTCAAAATACAGAGGTTGAAGATATAGAAAATTCATATTTAGAATATGGAGTACATACAGAAAAAAAGGTTAGGATAATGGAGAAACTTAAAGAAATTGTATCAGATGAGGTATTTCAACTTATAAGTGAGTTAGATGATACAAATACAGAAATAGCATGTATAGAGCAAAGACACTATTTTAAAGAAGGTGTAAAGGCTGGTATAGATAACCTTAACTTTTTAAGTGAATATGAAACTAAGATGTTACTTTAATATTTATGTGATTGGAGAATTTTAAAATGATTAGAAAAATTAATGGAAATATATTTTATATATCAGCTTTAGACTTTCAAGGAGATAATAAAAAGTTTTATATTACATTTCATCCTAGTAATACAATTAATGGATTTGACTTAACTTTTAATAAGAAGTGGATAGATAGTATTGGAATGGATAGCGTAGTAGAAAAGATAGAATATATATTACTTAATCCAAAGAAAGCAATGGTAAATAGATTCGGAAAATTAATAAAAATTCATAAGAAACTTGAATTTTATAGAAAAAAACAATCAAAAAAAGAACAACAGTTATTTAAAGATAATTTAATAAAAGAGTTTAATAAAATAGAGAATGCTGAATTAACGCTTATTAGGAAATTTAGATTATTAAATGAATTTGGAAAAGCAAGTGCAATGGATTATATAAATGACTTAATAGAAATAAATAGATACAAATTAGAGGTATAGTAAATGAGCAAGATAATGATAAGCTATCAAACTATTGAAGAAAGACAAAAGATCATTAAAGCTTTATTAACTGGAACAAAGATAAAAAGGATTAGTAAGGCTTATGACAATGGTAAATATAGAAGAATATATATTGATATAGAGTAGGTTACTACCATAAAGGGCGTAACTTAATAAGGGGTTCAACATTAAGTTGAGCCTTATTATTTAAATAAAATGTAGTGGTAGAAGTTTATTAACACTACAAAAGGAGTGAAATAGTATGTTTTGTTCTGTGAAGAAAGGTAAAGATAAATACGGTGAAACATATAAGTTTTATTTATGTGAGAGATATAGAGATAAAGAAACTCGTAAGGTGAAGAGTAGTGATAAGTATATAATGACACTACAAAAAGATAAAATATTAAATAATATAAATATAAGTGAAATAAAAGAATACTGTATAGATAAAAATTTAAATAGTAATGATATAGAGTTAATAGTAAATAAAATAAATGTATTAAAAAGTGTAGTGTCAAAAGATAAGAACACTACATCTAAAAAGAATGTATTGATAGAAAATAATAACACTACAAATGAAGAGGTTGAAATAGTACAAGCTGACATAATAGATGAATGTGATATTGATTGTAAAACTTTAATAATGTTTGATGTACAAAGAGAATATTCAAAAAATATTAAAGATAGTTTAAAGATGAACTCTTTAATAAATGTTTTTGGAGGAAATAAAAAAGATATATTTGAGATAGAAGAAGAGGAGTTAAAAAAGATACATGATAAAGCTGATTTAATTAATAAAAAAATAGAGAAGATATTAGAGGAACATTACAGAATTGAGGAATTAAATAATCAGTTAATAGAACTAAATAGCAATATAAGAGTTATTCATGATATATATATTTCTTGTTATAACAAAGTACCAAGCAGCGAGATATGGGTAATTGGTGGTAGTTGTATAACGAGAATATATGAAATTAATGATTTAGTACTACCATATATGGGGTATAGTTTATATGATGAGTGGGAAGAGATAAAATCTTATGATAATTTAGATGATAGTAAAGCTTACATACATGACTATGAAAGTTTTGAATAACTAAATTTATATGATAAAAGCAGTATTCAAATAGATAATAAAGATTTAATAGGATCACTAATAAAAATAATGCTTAGTGGTAATTGTACTATCGAGTATTCATGTGCTGATTTTATAGATATTAACTTTAATGGTAATTCTATTTCATTAAGTATAGAGCATTTAGTTGATTGGATTAATAACAAACCTACAAGAGATTACAAAGTTGATATAATTGATTTAATTAGTTATAAAGAGCAACTATATAAATATAAAAAAGTATTTTAAATAATGTATTGAGTATAGAAAGTTTTAAGTTTGAAATTTATATACTGCAATTTTGTTTATTGGCAATTAATTTAATTTAGTATCAGCTATTTTATTTTTGAATTATACTAACAATATATATTATCAAATATTATGAAGAGAGTTTTATATAGAAACCCTCTTTTTATATAAATTATAAGTTAAATTATAATTTATTTTTATCGGAAAAAAAGGTAAATTTATCCGAATGTAGAAATATGTATATAATAGCATTCTAATAGTACGCGATTAGTGGTATTATAATTTGAGTAAAAGTAAATTTAAAAGGGATGTAGTTATGGTAAATGACAATAGTATTTTAAATAAAATATTTACTCAAAATGGTATGAAAGCATGGTTGGATAATAAAGAAAGTGCTTTTTACAAGGAATTTGTTGAAGGTTTTGGAAGTAAATATGTAGGTAAGGAAAATAGAGAAATAATAGAGGATATATACAAATATTTAAATAAGTATTATAGAAATGAATATTTTTATAAGAATACATTGCTTAATAAATTTTTATTAGGAAAACATAGTTTAAATACAACTACTGCAATTACTGAAATTCCTATAAATAAATCTAAAGCTGATTTTATATTGATAAATGGAAAAGCTGTAGTTTATGAGATAAAGACAGGATTAGATAGTTTTGAGAGATTAGAAGGTCAGATAGAAGATTATTTTAAAGCTTTTGTGAATGTATATGTTGTAACTTGTGAAGAGAATTACGAAAAATTAAACAGTGTTTTAAATAATGATAATGTTGGAATATATATACTAACTAATAGAAATACACTTAGTAAAAAGAGAGAGGCAAAAGACTATTATTCTAAATTAGATTATAAGACTATGTTTAATATTTTGAGAAAAAACGAATTTGAAAATATATTATTAGAACATTATGGTGAATTGCCTAATACAACTCAATTTAAGTATTATGATGAATGTTTTAAATTATTTAAAAATATAGAAAAGAAATTAGTTTATAGATATATGTTTTTAGAACTAAAGAAAAGAGTAAAAGTAAATAAAGAGAATTTTAATAAGTTTATACCATATGAACTAAGGTTTTTAGTTTACTTTTCTAATTTTAAAAAACAAGATTATCTAAAACTTAATAAATTTTTGAATAATAAGTATTAGGAGGGTTTACAATGTATTTGCCATATTTGAGAGGTAGAAAAAATGAATTATTAGCATTAAAAGAACTGGCTAATAATGATTTAATAGGGGATAAAATAATGCCTATAATAGAACCTATTAAATTATCAAGCACTTTAATTTCAGTTATTGAATTGTTCAATAGCCAAAATAGAAAATTAATAATTATACAAAATCCACAAGTAGGTAACTTTGAAGATGAACTAAATAATAGTAATAAAAGTAATTTGTATTATGATGCAATAAATAATGATAATATACTTAAAGGAATTATAGCAACAGATAACTTTAAAAATGATATAGATAAATTAAGAATTAATAATACTGAAAATGAAAATATTGTAGTAATATTAAATGAAAAAAAATATATAGATTTATACAGGGATGAGTTTGATAAACAAAATAATCCTTGTTATACTTTGATACCAGATAAAAAATCTTTCAGAAGGAAAGTGTATGATAATAAGGTTATATTAGAAGATTATTTCAAAAAGAAAGATAGGAATACTGATTATGGTGAAGATGCAGAATTCTTTTCTGCAGATCACATAGATTATGATATGGATAATTTTAATGGCTTTTCAGATTATTCTATAATTGGTAAAGAGTATAAAGATAGTGGATTTGCTCCGTATGCTGTCGCTATACATATAGTATTTTTAGATGAAGATAATGAGTTGTATGTTAAACATTTTGTTTCAGATAGTAATGATAGTATAAAGGATCCAGCAAAGAAATTTTATGAAGCTTTAAAAAAATTAATGGATTGGAAAGAAGAAGTTGGGTTACAAACATATGGATTAAGTTGTTTTGAAGAATATTTTGAAAAACAACAATATCCAGGATTAGGTGTTGTAAAAAAATTGGCTTTAATGCATCATATACAACTTATTAATGATTATTTAGAAGATAATAATTAATTATAAATATATTTTATGATATAATAAGATTAAGAAAAAGAATATTTTAAGTACCCTACCTAAAAGGTGGAAGGCGTGTTATATAGCCACGGGAAACAATTAATTAGTATATAAATACTGGTGTTGTTCTCGTGGCTTTTTTATTGATTAAAAATAGAAAGGAGTATTGAGAGTGAATGAAAAGGCGAGAGAAGAAAGGAATGCATATATGAGAGCATGGCGTAAGAAGAATAAGGATAGAGTAAAGGAATATAACGCTAATTATTGGGAGCGTAAAAGTAAATTAAGAGGGAAGAAGAGTGAATATAGTGCCTCTTCAAATGATGTTTAATTATAAGTTAATTAAAAAGCCTTACTATTTAGTAGTTCTCGCGTATATATAAGAAGGTGATTAATTAATGAAATATATAGATGAGTACTTAAAGCTAGATATAGACGAGGTTTTAAGCCTTAAAGGAAATAGGTTTATATTCAAATCGAGTGAGCTAAAAGGTAGTATTTTAACTATAAAAGATAGTGAAATTAGTATAAATGATACATTTATAAGAATAGAAAAGTATAAAAATAAGTTTGGAGAAAAGAATTTATTTATATGTCCTTATTGCTTAAGTCCTAGAAAACATATTTATTATGTTAATGGTATTTGGAAGTGTAGAGAATGTGGATCATTGAAGTATAAAAGTACAAATACTTATAGAGGTGGAATGGATTATTGTGATTTAAAGATAGATAAGATACTAGATAAATTAAAACTAGAGCATAACATTAATTATTATACTGGTGATTCAATGACTAGTAATATATTAAAACCTAAATATATGAGATGGACCACATATTATAAATTAATTAAAGAGCTTATGTATTGGCAAGAAGAACGTAATAATAGGTGGCTTAATTTAGTTAATTTGAAAATGAGTAAATAATAGTGAGCGTTGCAAAAAAATAACGAACGTTGCATACAAAGTTTATGTAGTACTACATTGAAAGGTAACGTAGTACTACATTGAAATTACAAGGATTAAAGCCTTATATAGAGTAACATAGAACCCTAGTAAAACCTTGTCTGAAAAGGAACGTTAATGCTAGGAAATGCTAGTATGAAATATTGTAATTAAAAAGGAGCGATACCTAAGAAAACCTAAGATATATGTTAGGAAATGTTAGGATTTAAAGTAACGTTTATATTAAAAAATTCTAATATCTAATATTATATAAATGATAATTTACACTAAAAGTGGGGTGAATTAAATGACTAATGAGGAACTTGTTGTATTATATCAGCAAGGCAATAAACAAGCCTTAGAGCAGTTAATAGAGAACAACCAGAAGTTTATATATAAGATTGCTAATAAGTTCTATACAGAGGGAATAAGCTCAATAGATAAAGATGATTTAATACAAGAGGGTACAATAGGTTTTATTATAGCTTGTAATAAGTATGATATTAATAATGAGAAAAAAGCATTATTTATTACTTATGCTTTTCATTGGATATATTCAAAGATACATAGGTTTATAACTAATAGAGATACCAACGAGGAAACAAGCCTTAATAAAACAGTCGGTGAAGAGCAGAGAGAATTAATGAATCTTATAGAAAGTAAAGATAATTGCATAGAAAAAGTAGAAGATAATTTATATATAAAGGAATTAAGAGAAGAGTTAGAGGGTGTAATGAATACTTATAATACATTACATGAAAGAGAAGTATTAAAGCTATATTATGGGTGGGATACAGACCAAGTATCAATAGAAGATATAGCAGATATATTTAAAGCCTCTTCTAATGATATAAGAAGCATTAAATCAAAAGCTATAAGAAAGATAAGAAATAGTACATGGTTTAGAATTGAATACAATAGAAGGTACAGAGAAGATATAACATTTGAGAGAATTATAAGAAATATAGATTTTGAAATAAAGTTAAATAAAAAGACTATCTTATAGATAGTCTTTTTATTTAATATAGTTATTCAATTGTTATAGGAGAAGTTACATGCCAAGATTTTTCTTCATTTGTAATATTTAATCCAACGCTAGAGCCACTTGATGACATTCCTAATGAATAACTTGGAACAAGCTTAGAATATGTATGGACGTATTGAACTGTGAAAAGTTGTGGGCCAGAAGTACTTCCAACTTTTTTTAGTTTTGCAAAAGAAGATATATTTCTCGCACCTATATAGGTACTGTTAGTTGGATATTTATCTTGGAATTGCCAAACTACTCCATTTGAATTACTAATTTCTTTAATGCTAGCATTTATTGATGATCCATTGTTATAAAATCCTTTAAAATTTCCATCTGACCAACGATATTTAGTTGGCCATGCTAAGCACATAAGGTCTTCTCCGACAGCAGGAGATTTATATTGGTCACTATTAAATCCAGATACATCCCAATTAGCATTTCCAACTAGATTATAAACGTTTGCTTGTCCGGTTAATTTTGGGGAAACTAGTAAAGATGTTAATGTTAACTTACCTTTACGTTGTTCAACACCAGAATTAACTGAAGCAAAACAAGTATATTTTTTAGGCGTTGTGTAGGCTTTAACTTCTGAATTTGTTAAAAATCTATATTTTGTTTCACCTGTTTTTTTATCTATAGATTCTTCTAAGTACCTTTCAGTAACTGATAAGCCTATTATTTTATTTCCTTTTTTTAGCTGTTTAGAAATAGCTTGTTTTACTGCCGGATTCTGTTTTATTATTGAATTTAATTTTTCTTTTTTAGTATCTTCAGGTAATTTTATAAATAGGCTTGATTTTAAATTATTTTTGTTATCAATTTTTGTTATAGAAATATTATTAGAATTTGTGGACTCTACTGAATAATTTTGTAAATCAAAATTATTATAGTTGTTATAGATATCATCACCGGAATTTTTAGGTGATGCATTAGCAGATATAGCATTACCGGATAATGTTAATCCGATTGCTGTAAAGAGTACAAATATGGATTTTGTTAGTTTATTCATATTAAATCCCCCTTAAATTTAAATTATTACAAATATTTTACAACAAAATTTTCCTAAAAACATAAAAAATAATACTAATTAACTAAAAATTTACAAAAATAAATGTAATTATTAAGGAAAATTATATTAAAATTAAAAAAAAGCATTTTATAAATGGAGGGTTATTGTGAAATTAGAAAAAAAATTTCTGTTAATTAGTGTACTGTTTATATTTATAATAATTGGGATACTAGGAATATATTTTATTAAAAATAAAAATATTTCTGAAAATGAAAAGGTAGAACAATCTTTAGAAAAATTTCAATATTTAAATAATATTAAACAAAAATCTATTATTTCTATTAAAGATTTTAATAAAGATAATAAGATAGTTATATGGCAAAGTACAAAAGATGATGTTATATTTTCTATAATTCATAAACATATATTTAAAGGGTGGAGAGTTGAAACATCTACTTCTAATGGATTTGTAAAAAATAATACTATTGTATATACAAGTGCCCCTAAATATAATATTGGTATTATGATTGGATCTATAAAATATGATAATAATATAAAAAGTATAAAGATAGATAATAAAAAGGTTGAATCAATAATATTTGAGAACAATATAATATTTTTTATTTATACTGATATTAATAAGCTCATGAAAGAGAATATGTATTATAAACCTAATTTAAATATAGAATATAAAAATAATAAAGTATTTAATAATAATGGATGGGAATGGAATTTAAATAATAAGTAAAAGGATAGGATTAATGTTCTTATCCTTTTATTTATTATGGGTGTAAAGTATTTAACGCCCTATAAATTGAGGAGGAGAGGTAATGGAGCATAGAGAATTAATGATGAAGAGAATAGAAGATATGGGATTAAGTTTAGAAGATGTATATAAGAGGGAAGAGGCTTATTTCAAGGCTATACATAATAAAGAATATGATAAGTATTTAGTATATGTAAAAGATTTAGGATTAACTCAATGTTGGGCGAGTAATAAAAGAAAGATAAAAAGTCCTGTGTATGTTAAGGTAAGTATATATACAGTATTTAAGTATTATATAAATCTAGGAATAGTATTTAGAGATAAGAATAAGAGATATTATACTATGGAAGAAGTAGAGCAGTTATTAAAAGAGTATTAAGGAATATTGATTTAGGTATTGATATGAATAATACCTATAATATTTAAGTTTTATTGGAGTGAGTAAATGAGCAATAGTGAAGTAATTAGAAGGTTTGAAAGAGTTATTACAGAATATAAAGGGTTATCATATAAGATTGATTTTATAAATAAAGAAATAGAGATAGTTAAAAATGATGAATACTCTAAAGATGATGAATTAATAGAGTTAAATAAAGATTTAAATAAATATATTAGACTTACAAATATGTTATATATGTGTTTAAATAATTTAAATGGAACAGAAAGAAAAATTATAGAGTTAAGATATTTAAGTAAAGAAAAATTAACATGGAAACAGATAGCTAATGTAGTTGGTTATTCAGAAGATTATTGCAGAAAAGGAATAAAGACTAGAGCTATAAATAAAATAATAATTACTATAAAAGAAAGTGGTATTGATATAAACAATTTACTTAAAGGGTAAGATTAAAGTTCTTACCCCTATTTTATTAGCCATAGAAGGATTAGAAGTTATATTTTAGGTTTGAATAAAAATAATATTAGAAAGTTTATTTTATTGAATTAATAATTTTAGGAACTTGATCTTTCATTCTGTTGTATGTAGAGTATTCCGAATTATTATCTGAATCTAGGAATAGTATTTAGAGATAAAAATAAGAGGTATTGCACTATTGAAGGTGTAGAGCAGATAATAGTTGATTATTATAAAAATAATAACTTAGAATATAGACATAGTATAATTTAGAATAAATTGGGGGAATTTTATTTGAATAACTTAAAAAAGATAGTATGTATATATTTATTAATGATTATTTCTGTATTTATAATGGATAAAGTACATGATAATTATATACATATTAATTATATAGCTTTTATAATCATAGAAACTATATTAATTATATTTTTAGTAAGATTGTTTAAATTAAATATGAATGGAATAATTATATTTTTTAGCTTGATATTTATATTAATGATCTTATTATCCTTAGATATAGATAATTATTACAAGTATTATATTAATATAGGATATACTAAATATACTAGTATATATTCAGAAGGTATATTAAATACATTAATAATAGCAAATATCCCTTTTTTAGGAGTATTTCAGTTTTTGCATAAATACAAAATATTAGAATATAAAATGTATATAATAACAGGATATGTTTTTGTAATTATGATAATATCTTTAATTATAAATAAAATTAAGTTTTTGAGAGAGTGTTAGATCTCTCTTTTATTTTATATAAATTTATAAATAGTAATAAGAAGTATTATGTTATTAAATAGTTAGAGGAGTTATCAATAGAAAAATAAAAGAATATAAAAGGGTGGGGTATGAAAAAGTTTAGGCAGATACCAAAAGGTCGCAGTTGTAGTTTTCATTTAATAAAATTCTAAATACTAAGTTTAAGGGGTGTCCATTTTGGAAACCCCTTTTATAAAAGGAAATTTTTAAGAAAATTTAAAAGTAAAATAATAGTTACATACTTATCAATAAATATAGTATTTAGAGATGATAAGAAAAGATATTATACTATGGAAGAAGTAGAGCAGTTATTGAAAGAGTATTAAGAAATATAGAGTTAGGTGTATAACTTAGATTTAGTATTTTTTATACATAATACTTTAAGGCTTATACTATGTTTATTTTTAATAGAGCTATATTTAAATACAAATATAAATATATGGAGATATAAAAAATAGTTTTAATTTATTAAAAATAAGTAGGAAATAATTATATATAAAGATAAAAATTACTAAAGAGGAGAGAGGTAAGTAATATGAAAAGTAATAAAGTCTTAAAAAATAGAATTTTAATATTAGTTGTATTGGTAATGTTATCTATAGTGAATTTTTTTATTATGAAATATTTATTTAGTATTAATAATAGTATTTTAAGTTTTATTGCATTAATATGTAATTTGATTTTTGATATTTCTTTAGATGCTATAGTATTTATAGTTATAGTTTCTATAGTATTTGCTATAGATAAAGGGAAGAAAAGATAATGGATTCCAGAAATAAGCATAAATTTTATCAATTAAAATAATTTGAAAATGAATTAAATAAGCTTAATACATAGGATAAGATTGAAAGTCTTATCCTTTTTTATATACGGGTATAAAGTAATTAATGCTAAATTAATCAAGGAGATTATTATAATGGAGCAGAGAGAAATAATGTGAAGTGAATAAAGAATATGGGATTAACTATCTATATATAAATTGTTAAAAAGAGGTTCAAGAAGAATATGGTATAATTTTAATATAATGATAATTAATAAAAATATTAATTATAGAATATTTTTACATAAATGGAGGAGTTATGTTGGGGATATTTAGTAAGAGAAAATTAGATAATGTGATAAAGATTTCAACGAATAAAAGTATAGCAAAATTAAGAGAAAGAATTAAGATACTTATTGTTGATGATCAGAAACCAAGTGATTTGATAGATATACTTAGGGAGCGAGGTTATAGAATATTTTATAAAGAAAATATATCTTATCAAATTGAAACAGAGCCATTTGATATAATATTACTTGATATTAAAGGAATTGCGGCTTCATATGGAAGTAGTGATGAGGGGTTTGGGTTCGCTTTAGCATTAAAAAAAGATTATCCAGAAAAAGTAGTGGTTAGTTACTCAGGAGAATCTAATCAGAGAATAAGTGAAAGGCTTAATGAAATAGATGGTTTTATTTCAAAAGATACAAGTGCTGATACTTGGTGCAGTAAATTAGATGGATATATAAAAAAATATTGTAACGTAAATTATCAATGGGATGCTATTGCTAAAAAGTTAAAAGATAATGGAATAAATGATGATACTATAAATTCTGTTAAAGATGAATTTATAAGGAGTTTTTCACAAGATACGTTTGGTGGATTTAATGACTATTTTATTAATGCTATAGAAGATTTAAAAATATCAATGGATTTAATGAAATCAATAATTTCTTTAATAAAAATATTTGGATAGGGGATTATAAAAGTGGAGAAAAGTTTTTTGCCAATATATAAAAGTGGAATGGATGAGATACAAGATGGATGTGTAATAAAATTACCAGAATTCTGTAAGAAAAAAAATTCAAAATGTGAAAATTTTTATAGAAGCATATTTAATAAAGAGGGATTGAATGTATGTCCATATGGTTTTAATACATATATTAATGTATATAAAGGAGAAAAAGATATATTTACTGGGTTTAGAGTTAAGGGTGAATTTGACGCTAAAAAAACTAATCCTAAAATTGATTTGAAGGATAAAAATAGAATAATCACTTATGATGAAATGTTAGAATATATTAAATATTATCAAGAGCACTTAGAATTAAAAAAAGAAAATTATTATTTGAAAGAAAGTATGAGTAATATAATTCATGATGTTAAGGAATATAACGGTAATATAAAAAATAAGAGTGAATTTATTATGAACAAAGGTTTATGTAAAAAAAAAGAACGTGAAAAAGTTGTTAATAAAGGTAAGGGAATTTGGGCAATGAGCCAATTGATATCTACTAGACTAAAATCTTATGATTATTTATATAGCAATTTTCCTTATAAAAATGGCAGTAAAATAGAATTCAATTTTTATCGAAATTTTGATAAAATAAGAAGATGCTTTGAAGATGAAGCAAAACAAAATAACAAAAAAATTGAAGTTAGTTCAAGAGAAAATTGTTCAGAAGTGTATTTATATGATAGTGTAGAATATATGCCATTTTTAATTATTGAAAATGCATTAAAGTATTCAATGAATAATTCAACGATTGAAGTTGAAATAATTGATAAATCTGACGAGCAAATTATAATAGTAAAGTCTGAAGGGATTTTAGTAGAGGATAGTGAATTAGATAGTTTATTTAAAAGAGGGTATAGAGGAAAATTAGCTAAAGAATATAAACAAAAGGGAAATGGAATTGGATTATATCTGGTTAATGAAATTTGTAAAGCAAATGATATCGATATAAAAATAGAAACTGAAAGATGTCATAAAAAAAATAGTCAAGGTGTTGACTTGGGATTTTTTAAAGTGATATTATGTATTAATAAAGTAGTAGAAAATTATTGATTATAGGAGTTGAGAGTCGTGATTAATTCAAAACAATTTTCAGAGCTTATACTAAGTTATGGAGATTTCTCTCACAAAAAATTACAGAAATTATGTTATTATGTATACTGTAAATATTTGGTTGAATATAATGAAAGATTAGCTGATGTTGAATTTGAAGCTTGGGTTCATGGACCAGTATCGCCAGAAATATACCAAATTTATAAAAATTATGGATGGAATAGTATTCCTAAATATAGAGGCAATATCGCAGTAAATGATACCATTTATAATAGAGTTACTAGTATTATAAATGAATATATTGATTATAGTGCGAATCAATTAGAGAATATGACACACCAAGAAAAGCCTTGGAAGAACGCTAGAAAAGGATGTAGAAAATATGAATCTTCGAATAATATAATTTCAGATGATGAAATATTAAACTATTATTCATAGTTGATATATAGGTTATTAAATCAATAAATAGCAATAAAAATGTATAATAAGTTTAATTTTTATAATAAAGGTACACAGAGGGAATACTTTGTAAATTAAAAAGAAAATATAAGTGATTTTATATAAGGAAAGAGATATATTCTATATTTAGGTTATATCTCTTTTTATTTATAAAAATATGCAATAAGTGTGCAATAGATTTTGTTTTTATATTAAATTGCATAGAATCAAATTGAATTTTAAGTTTAATAAATGGCTTAAATACCAACTTATAAGAATTGTATTAAACTAACTTAAATTTATATTAATCGAATCCAAAGGGCGAGAGTTAAAAAGGTGACACTAAGGGGACGATTTTCAAATATAAAAGAAAATATAAATAAATTTATTAAAATATAAAATATTTATAAATAGAGTAATTTCAACGGTTTGAATATAATATTAAAATGTATAGAAATATATTAAAATACATAGTTTCATACCTGTTGGGAGTGCCACTTATATATAAGAAAAGGCTTAACCGTAATGGTTAAGCCTTTTTATTGTGCTTAAAAGGTGACAAAAGTTTATATTAGTACATTAGAAATAGTTTAATGCAGTTTTTATTATGTAATAAAATTTTACTTTTTAAGTAATTAAAACTTACCTCTTTTTAAAAATTTACTTTTGAATACGTTAACATAAAGTTAAAGGAAATATTAGGAGGTAAATAATAATGAAAAAGAAAAGTTTAATTGCTGTAACTCTTTCAGCAGTTATAAGTTTAGGTTTATTTGCTGGGTGTGGAGCAGATAAAAAAGAAGAAAAGGCATCAGGAGAAACTTTAACAATTTATTGTGGTCTTATGGAAGATCATATGGTAAAAGCGGTTGAAGAATTTAAAAAGGAAACAGGAATAGATGCACAAGCGGTAAGAATGTCATCAGGTGAAATACTTGGCAGAATAAGAGCAGAAAAAGATAATCCTAAGGCTTCAGTTTGGTTTGGAGGCCCAGCAGATGCATTCGTTCAAGCTGGAGATGAGGGATTATTAGAAGCTTATAATTCACCAGAAGCAAAAGAAATACCAGATAAATATAAAGATCCAAAAGGATTATGGACTGGAATTTATGTTGGTTATTTAGGATTTGCTTCAAACTCTAAATTATTAAAAGAAAAAGGAATAGAGGCTCCAAAAAGTTGGGCAGATTTATTAAAACCTGAGTTTAAAGGTCAAATTTCTATGGCAAATCCAGGTTCATCAGGAACTGCATATACAATGCTTGCTACTATTGTTCAACTTATGGGAGAAAAAAAGGGAATGGAGTATATGGCTAAATTAAATAAGAACATTAAGTCATATGAAAAGTCAGGAACTGCTCCAGCTAGAATGGCAGGACAAGGTGAAGTTATGGTTGGTATTTCATTCTTACATGATGCAATTAAATATAGAGAAGAAGGAATGAAGGATTTAGTTTTAACTGCACCTAGTGAAGGAACTGGATATGAAGTTGGTGCTGTTGGTATATTAAAAGGTGCTCCAAATCAAGAGGGAGCTAAAAAGTTTGTAGACTTTGTTTTATCTAAAAAAGGTGAAGAAATAGGACAAACTGTTGGTTCATATCAATTTTTAACAAATCCAGCTGCAAATAGTCCAAGTCAAGCAGCAGAAATTAAAGATACTAAACTTATAAATTATAATTTAGAATGGGCAGGAAGCAATAGAGGTAAATTAGTAGAAGAGTGGAATAAAGCAATAAAAAAATAAATTTAAAATTTTAAGGTAAGGACAATATACTATTTAATAAATAGTATATTGTCCTGCTAAGTTTAGTTGTTTTTATAAGCTGAAGGGAGAAAATAATCATGTCAATGTACACTAGAAAGTTAAAACTAAAGCATGAATTAAGAGATATGAAAAAGATATGGAGAGATCCGATACTTTTAACTACAATAATATTTCTTATAATTTCATTATCAATATTCATATTATATCCTTTGTATTCAGTACTAAAGGTAAGTTTTATAGATGCAGGTAAAGAGTTTAGCTTTGCATCATATAATCAAGTTTTAAAAGACTTAGATTTTAGAGCAACATTTTGGAATACTATAAAACTTGGAGTAACTGTTGGAGTATTATCAACTATAATTGGATTTATATTTGCTTATGCAGATGCGTACATAAAATCACATTTTAAGAAATTATTTAAATTAGTATCTATATTACCAATAATTTCTCCACCTTTTGTATTAGCATTATCAGCTATTATGTTATTTGGACAATTTGGTATTATAACTAGACAATTACTTGGAATGAATGATGCTAATATTTATGGATTTAAAGGCATTGTAATGGTTCAAACTATGACATTTTTTCCAATAGCCTATCTTTTATTAATTGGATTACTTAAAAAAATTGATCCAGCTTTGGAAGAGGCTTCAAGAAGTATGGGAGCATCAAGGTGGACAACTTTTAAAACAGTAACATTACCTCTTATGCTACCTGGGATTGCAAATGCATTTTTATTAACTTTTATTGAAGTAGTAGCGGATTTCTCAAATCCTATGGTTATTGGAGGTAGTTATTCAACATTAGCAACTAAAATATATATGCAGGCAATAGGAAATTATGATATGAGTGGAGGAGCTGCAGTTGCAGTTATACTTTTAGTTCTTTCAGTTCTTTTATTTGTATTAGAAAAGTTTTGGATTGAAAGAAAATCATATGTAACAGTAACAGGTAAGGCATCAAAAGAAAGAATATTAATTGAAGATTCTAATATAGTATGGCCAATAGATATATTCTGCTTATTAGTTACTATATTTGTATTAGCATTTTATATTTTAATACCGTTAGGCGGATTCTTTAAGGTAATGGGTGTAGATTATTCATTAACTTTAGAGCATTTTAAATATGTATTTGATTTAGGATTTGAATCAGTAAAAGATACAGTAATATTATCACTTTGGGCAACACCTATAACAGGAATTATAGGAATGGTTATAGCATTCTTAGTTGCAAGAAAGAGATTTATTGGTAGAGGATACATTGAGTTTGTATCATTACTAGCTATGGCAGTTCCAGGTACTGTTTTAGGACTTGGATATATAAATGCGTTTAATGCAAAACCATTACTTTTAACAGGTACATGTTTAATTATAGTAATTGCTTTTGTAGTTAGAAGTTTACCAGTAGGAATAAGAGCTGGAATAACTTCACTTGGACAAATAGATCCAGCAATAGAAGAAGCGGCACAAGATTTAGGAGCTAATTCTAAAAAAGTATTTACATCTGTTACACTTCCTCTTATTAAATCAGCTTTCTTTAGTGGATTAGTATATACATTTGTAAGAAGTATGACAGCAGTAAGTGCAGTAGTATTTTTAGTTACACCTAAGTATCAATTATTAACTGCATCAATACTTTCACAAGTTGATACAGGAAGATTTGGTGTTGCATCAGCATATTCAACTGTATTAATAGTTATAGTTTATATAGCTATAGCATTGATGTATTTTGGGTTAAGTAAGATGGGTGTAAGTAAATCAAGTGATAGTGTTATATAACAAAGTAAGGAGTTGTAGTAATTATGGAAAGAAGCAAAGGTGTAAATATAAAAAATTTAACTAAGATATATTTAAGTCATAATAAAAATTCAGAGTTTAAGGCTGTTGATAATATATCAGTAGATATAAAAGCTGGTGAATTTGTAACTCTTTTAGGTCCATCAGGTTGTGGTAAAACAACTACATTAAGAATGGTTGCTGGATTTGAAATACCTACAGAAGGAGAAATTTATCTTGGCGGTGATAAAATAAATGATTTAACACCAGATAAGAGAGATACAGCTATGGTTTTCCAAAGTTATGCGTTATTTCCTCATTTAAATATATTTGATAATATTGCATATGGATTAAAGCTTAAAAAAATGAGTAAGGAAGAAATTAAAGAAAAAGTAAATAATATAATAGATCTTGTTGGTCTTAAAGGTATGGAAAATAGAAGTCCAAATCAACTTTCAGGAGGTCAACAACAAAGAGTTGCCCTTGCAAGAGCATTAGTTATGGAACCGGGAGTATTACTTTTTGATGAACCTTTATCAAATTTAGATGCAAAGCTTAGAGTTTATATGAGAACTGAAATAAGAAAAATTCAAAAGAAAACAGGAATAACTGCTATATATGTAACTCATGATCAATCAGAAGCTATGAGTCTTTCAGATAGGATTATAATTATGAAAGATGGAATTATAGAACAAGTTGGTACTCCTGAAGAAGTATATGGAAAACCAAGTAATAAATTTGTTGCGGAATTTATAGGTAATGTAAACTTTTTAAAAACTAAAGTTGAAAAGATAGAAGACGGAAAAGCTTTAGTTAAAATTGGCGAAAACAAATTTAAACTTAATTATAGTGGAAATAAAAAGGTTTCTGATGAAGTTAGTGTAGTTTTAAGACCAGAAGCAATAGAAATTGGAAAGGAAGGAATACTTGAAGGGAAGGTTATATCATCAACATTTATGGGATCATATCAGGATTATATAGTTGAAGTAAATGGTGATAATATTTGTATAGAAGTAACTAATCCTAAAGCAAAAGAACATTTCTCAGAAGGAGATATGGTCAAGCTTAATTTTAATCCACAAGTTCTTCATATTGTTTAGATTTAGATATATCCCTTTAGTTAAAATATTATTTTATATTATATATAAAATAGGGGAGGCCGATAATGGAGATAAGGGATATTGTAATTAGATTATTTTTAGCTGTTTTAATAGGGGGATCTATAGGATATGAGAGAGAATTTAAAAATAGACCTGCTGGATTTAGAACTCATATATTAGTATGTGTAGGTGCTACAGTAGTTTCTTTAATACAATCTCATATGGCTGAAACGGCAATGAATAATATAATATTACATCCTGAATTAAGTAATGTTATAAAGGTTGATTACGCAAGGCTTGGAGCACAAGTAATAACAGGAGTTGGATTTTTAGGGGCAGGTACTATATTGCATGATAAAGGTTCTATAAAAGGTCTTACAACTGCTGCTTCTATTTGGGTAGTTGCTTGTGTTGGATTGGCTATAGGAATGGGTTATTACTCTATAGGTATACTTTCAGGAATATGTATAGTATTAGTTCTTGGGGTACTTAAGAAGTTTCAAAATAAATTTATAACTCAACCAGATTGCATAAAGGTTCAAGTATCATATGTTGACAAAAAAGATGCGTTAGAATATATTGAGAGTTACTTAATGAGAAAAGCTATAAAAATAAAGAATATAGAATTTTACATTAAGGATAATATTAAAGGGTATAATAACGTTGATAGCTGCTTATATACTATTGAAATTCCTAGGAGTATTGATATAAGCAATTTAATTAGCGAATTATCTAGAAGCGATAGCATTTTTAGTGTTGAGTTAGTAGAAGATTAAAAGAATGTTGCAAAATTAATTTTGCAACATTTTTTATGTTTAAAATGGAATTATAAAATAAGTTAAATATTAACAATATGTAAATTGGATTAATAAAAACATAAAATATATTATTTTATATGTATAATCAAATTATGAGTAAACGTTATCGTACATTTAAAAATAGAATTACAATTGCATTTATAATAGTATCAATATGTCCATTTTTAATATTTGGATTTTATAATTTAATTTATACTTATAATTCAACAAGAAAAGAAGTAAAAAAATTTACTTTAGCAAGTATTAAAAATAGTTCTGAAAATATAACAAATTCAATGGTTGGCTTTAGTAATATGGTTGACTTTATATCTTCTAATAATGAAATTATAGATATAGTTAAAAGTGATGATAAAAATAATAATGAGAAAAAATTTAAAAATACACAAAAGTTATATAATATAACCTCAACTTTAATTTCAACAATGCCGATGAAAATGCCAATACATATTATAGACAAGAATAAGGTAAGTAGGTATTCATCAACTAATTATTATAAACCAATATATAAAGATGTTTATGGGGATTTTTACAAAAGCTTAGAAGAAGATGAAAATAGAGTTCATCAAAAGATTTATAGAAGATTTGATAGTGAATTACATCAGGATATAGTTTTGGTATTAGGTAAGGCTATAGTAGATAAAAATAAGAAGGTTATAGGATATGTAATTATTGAGATTTTAGAAAAATATTTTAATCAATATATTGATGATGTAACATTTTTTAAGGACAGTAATATATACGTTACTGATATAAATAATAAAATAATAGTAGACAGGAATCATATAGAGAATGTAGGGAAAAGTTTAAATGATGTAATTAATAAAAATGATAAAATTTATTATTCAAGTAAAGATATAAAGAAATTTAATGTTATTTCTACCATTCCTAAAAAGGATTTGTATTATGAGTTACTAAGTAATATAAAGGTATTTTTGATTTTGATATTAATTGTAATTATTTTAGGAACAATAGTTATTTATAATATTAGTAAAAGAATCTCAAATCCAGTACATGAAATGAGTGAGGTTATTAAACAAATTGAGGATGGTAATCGTAATATAAAGGTTAAGTATAGTGGTGATGATGAGCTAGGTGAACTTTGTGATAAGTTTAATTCAATGATACAAGAAATAAATAGGCTTATAGAAGAAGATTACAATAAAAGAATATTAATAAATCAAGCTAAATTTAATGCTTTAAAAGCTCAGATAAATCCACATTTTTTATATAATGCGCTAGGAACTATTAATTGGATGGTAAAGTTAGGTGAAAAGGATAAAGTTACAAAGATGATAAATGCTTTATCAAAACTCTTTAGATATTTATGTAGAAATAGTGAAGATGAGGTTCTTATAGGAGAAGAACTTAAAGCTATAGATAATTATTTATATATACAAAAAATTAGATATGAAGATAAACTAAATATTGAATATTTAATAGAGGATGAAATAAAAAATTGTGAAATAGTAAGATTAACCCTACAACCAATAGTGGAAAATGCTATAATTCATGGACTTTCTAATAAAGCTGGTAAGTGGAAGATTATTATTAGTGGAAAAATAGAAGGTTCTGATATAGTATTTGAAATCAAGGATAATGGGGTAGGTATAGGAAATAGTAAACATACTGGAGAAGGCGTTGGAATTGATAATGTTGATACTAGAATTAAGATACAGTATGGAGAAAAGTATGGTATAAGTCATAAATCTGAAGAAAATTTAACTGTATTTATTATAAGAATACCTTTAAGGGAGGCAGTAAATGAAAAAAGTTCTTTTAGTTGATGACGAAATATATTCATTAAAAGGTATGGAAGTAGTTATTCCATGGGATGAAATTGGTTGCGTTATTTGTGGATCAACAACTGATTCTAATGAAGCTATAGAAATTGCAATTAAAGAAAAGCCTGATATTGTTATTACTGATATAAATATGCCTTGTATAGATGGTCTTGAATTATTAAATATATTAAAAGGTAAACTTCCAAGATTACAAGGTATAGTTATAACTGGGTATGACGACTTTAAGTATGCAGTAAAAGCAATAAAGCTAAATGTTATAGATTTTATACTTAAGCCATTAGATGAAGAAGAGTTAATTTGCGCCGTAAATAAAGCTATTAATAAACTTGAGATATTTAATAATGTTGTTAAGCCAGATAGAAAATTATTAGATATTGTAAGGGGTGAAACTAATTTAGCCGATATATATAATTATTTTACAAGTGATTGTGTAGTTATGGCTTTTATAGATATTAATAAAAGAGATGATAAAAAAATACAAAACTTAATTGATAATATTTATAAGGAATTAAAAATTAACAATAAATATTACATATTAAAACCTCATAATTACAGAATTGTTTTAGTTATAGATGGAGAAGTTAAAGATGTGGAACATTTATTTAAAGATATATGTAAAAAAGAATTATCTATAGCTGTAACTAAAGCACATAAATTAAATAATATAATTAAGTGTTATGCTGAAGGAAAAAAATTAATTGAAGAAACTTTTTATTTAGGTTATGGAAATATAGTTAGTAAAAATCAAGAGAGAATTAATATGTCAGAAAAAGATATAAGAAATAATTTAGATAAGTTTTATATAGCATTAAATGGAGAGAGTAATTTACTTATAAGAAATAGCATAGAAGATTTATTTAAATTTTTGAAGGATAATAGAATTAATAAGGAAATATGTACAAGTATAACATTGGATATTTTATTTAAATTAAGGGGAAGTATTGATGTTTTAAAAAATAAAGAAAATAATATTGAAATTAAAGAAATAGGGTTAACTATAGATTATTTGAAAAGTATAGTAATATTGGAGTCAGAAAAGTATACTGAAATAAAAAAAGAGTCTTGTTGGATTAGAGAAGATAGAAGTATTGATAGATGTATAGAGATTATAGAAAATAATTATATGGAAAATTTAAAGTTAAAAGATGTAGCAAAGGAATTATATTTGAATGAATCTTATTTTAGTAGAAGATTTAAAAGTACTGTTGGAGTAGGTTTCAATGAATATCTAACTAAAGTAAGAATGGAAAAGGCTATAGAATTTTTGAAAAAAGGTAAGAAAATTAAAGAGGTATCAAGAGAAGTTGGCTATATAGATTATAGAAACTTTTCTATAAATTTTAAAAAATATACAGGTTTTAATCCAAGAGAATATAAAAGGAAATTGAGCTAGATAATTATCTAGCTCAATTTAATTATTAATAATATTTTAGTGTTAAAAATATATACAATTTTAATGATTTATATAAAAATGTTATATTTATATAACAAAAATGTAAAATATTGTTGTATAATTATATAAAGATAACTTTATATAATTACTAGATTATCACTAATTTATTGAAATCTTAATATAACTTACATTTAAGCTTTTTAATTGATACTTAACTTTAAGCGACTTAATATAAATAAATTTTGTATAAAGGAGAGATTTTTTATGAGTAAGGTATTAAATAATAAGTCATTAGGGTTGTATGTAGTTGGTATTTTATCTAGTGTTTGTATAATTTCTGTAGTTGGGCATATACTTATATACTTATTGTTTGATATTATTAATTTAAGAATTATAACTGTAACATATATTTCTTTGTTTTTAGGCTGTATTTTAAAATTAATTAGCTTTCTTTACTAAATGTTTAAGTTTAATTAAATTAATTTATACTTTATATAATATAAAATCTTCTTTTTGATTTAATTCTTTAGATTCTAAAATATTTTCTTTAAATTAATCAGCAATATATTTTAAATAAATAATTATGCAAATATATAATTATCATAATAAAAGAAGTAGAAAAGCTAATAATAAATTATAAGTAACATATTAATAGTTATTTATAGTTTTAATACAACTATATTATAAAGATATATCTCTAAATTATTTAAAATAAAAGGCCTTAATTTTTTGTAAGGTCTTTTATTTTTTTGAAGATAAATTTTTTACTTAAAAAATTTATATAATTTATATATGGAACTAATAAGTTTAAGAAATAATGTAAAAATGAGCAAAAGAAATAAGGCTTAGAAAATTAAATGGAAGCTTAAAAGTTATTTAAAAAAGTTTTTGCAGAAAGAGAAATATAAACAGTTATAGGCGTTTATATAATAAATGCTATTAATGAAGCAACTGTATGTATAATTTTAGAGGTTATAATGGAGTTTTTAATAATACATTTTTATATGTATTTTATTGATTTACTCTGTAGAAAAGTTATACACTTATATGAGGATAACATATTTAAATATATAATTTATAAAATTGACTAATGAGAATAGGAGAGTGAATTATCAAATGAAAATTGCAATTGCTGGAGCCGGTGCAATGGGCTCACGTTTTGGGTATATGCTACATGAAGCAGGTAATGAAGTTTTATTAATAGATTTATGGAAAGAACATGTAGATACTATCAATAAAAAAGGATTAACAATTGAGGAAAATAAAATAAGTAAACAAGTTAATATTAAAGCTGTATTACCTAAAGATGCAAAAGAAACACCAGATTTAGTTATACTTTTTACTAAATCAATGGGACTTGAAAGCATGTTAGAATCTATAAAAGGAATTTTAGGTAAAGATACAAAGGTATTGTGTTTATTAAATGGATTAGGACATGAAGATACAGTTGCAAAGCATGTTGATAAGAAAAATATTTTTATGGGAGTAACTTTATGGACAGCTGGATTAGTAGGTCCAGGACATGTTACATTAACAGGTGATGGTAGTTTAGAGGTACAAAATATCTATCCTAGCATGGATAATGAAGCAAAGAAAATTTGCAGGGTTTTAAATAAAGCTGGTTTAAATGCACATTATAGCGAGAATGTTTTATTTTCTATATGGCGTAAGGCATGTGTTAATGGAACGTTAAATAGTTGCTGTACAATTTTAGATTGCAATATAAAAGAATTTGGTGAAATTAAAGAATCTGCAAGTATTATACGTAAAATAATTAAAGAATTCTCTGAAGTTGCTAAATATTATGGAGTAAAGCTTGAGGTTGAAGAAATTGCTAAAGGAATTGAGAATATTTATGATCCAAATAAGGCTGGGGAGCATTATCCATCAATGCATCAAGATTTAATTCAACATCATCGTCTTACAGAAATTGATTATATTAATGGGTATGTATCAAGAAAGGCTAAAGAATTAAATATAAATACTCCTTATAATGATTTGATTACTAGTTTTATTCATGGAAAAGAGCAATTATTAGTTAAATAAATATAAAAATCAATAATAAAGGATATACTCAAAATATTGAGTATATCCTATTTTTATAAAATAAATATTATTTAGAAATTTTCTCATAAATTATAGGGCTTTCAAATCCAAAGGTTATTTTTCCATCTTTTTTAAATACTTCACTAACTTCTAAAATATTATCTTTTACGGTTTCTTTTAAAATAAATGTTGTTTCTGAATTAAAATAGCTTATGCTTTCCCCTTTAAATTCACCATTTTTATAAATATAAGTCATTGGGGTGAATTTTTCAGATATTTTTAAGTCATTAAAATTCATTTTTAAATTTAAATTATCATTTCTAAAGTCTTCTTTTTTAATATTATTAGGAATATCATATGAAGTTAAAACAATATTTCCATCAGCATTTAAGGTGAATAAGAATAAGTGTGGAAGAGAGTTTTTAAAGTTGCCTATTTCGTAATAGCTTTCTTCCAATACAAAAAATCCATGAAAATTAGTAGGAATATTAAAAATTTTATCGTTGCAAATACCATTTATATGCATAGCTTTAGGATGAATTAATTTATTTTCCTTTAGTTCTAGACTTACTTGATTCTTGTTGTCAAAAGTTCCACATAAATTATTTATAAAAGTATTTAAAATATTCAAGATTAACACCTCCAAATAAATTCTATAAATTAAGTATATTACTTTGAATATACATAAGATAGAAGAAATATAAATAATTATATAATTTTAAATCTTTAAGAGAATGGAGAAGTAGATATGAGCATTCAATCAAAGATAATTGATAAATTAATAAAGATAAATATCCATAAATGTGAGAAAGGAAAAATTATTATGGAAATGAGGTGTTTAAGAAATATTGATAGTAAATATAACAAGTATGAGAAGCTTTTTAAGAAGGCTATGTCAAAATTAAATGGAATTACAGAAGTTTATTTAGATTTGAATAATGGTTTTGTAATTATAAATTATGATGAAAATAAGCAGAATAAAGAAAACATAATTGATTGGGCATATAAAATTAGGAAAATAGGAATAGAAAATGTAGACTTGATAAAAAATAAAGGGAGAGACAATTTACCTTATGTAGTAAAAATTTTAGAAAAAAAGTTAGAAATAGAAGCAAAAAAGTATTTGTTAAAAAAATAACTAACAAAAATCGACAAAGTTCAAAGTGTTGATATAACTGGCTTAATAAGACTTTTTACGACATAAAAATACAAGTAATTGTTAAAAATATAACAATAGCAATGAAAATGGTTAAAATTTTAACAAATTCAAACCAAAGGTTTGAATTTGTATATATGTAAATCTTTTTCTCTATGATATAATGAAAAATAATATATTTAATTTGAATTATGGGAGAGTGATAATTTTTGGACTCTAGTTATACGGGACAAATAATTTTATTAATAGTGCTAATTATTCTTTCTGGATTCTTTTCAATGTCAGAAACAGCATTAATGTCTTTAAGTAAAATTAGAATTAGACACATGGTTGAAGAAGGGGTAAAAGGAGCTAAGCTCGTAGAAAAATTAATAGAAGATCCAAATAAGCTTTTAGGAGCTATTTTAATAGGAAATAATATAGTTAATATAGGTTCATCTGCTATAGCTACTTCGTTGGCTGTTAAGATTTCAGGTGGAAGTGAATCAGCTGTTGCTATTGTTACAGGAGTAATGACGGTTCTTATACTTATATTTGGCGAAATTACACCTAAGTCTATTGCAAAACAAAAATCAGAAAATGTATCATTAAAAGTTAGTAAACCAATAAAATTTTGTGTTTTTATTTTTAAACCCTTTGTATCCATATTTACTGTTGTGTCAGCAGTATTTATTAAACTTTTAGGGGGAGACCCAAAAGCTACTGAACCATTTATTACAGAAGAAGAGCTTAAGACAATGGTTGGTGTAAGCGAAGAAGAAGGTGTACTTGAAGATGTTGAAAAAGAGATGATATTTAATGTTTTTGATTTTGGTGATTTACAGGTTAAAGATGTAATGGTTCAAAGAGTTGATGTTACTGCTGTAGAAGTTAATTCAAGTTATGAAGAACTTATGAAAGTAATAAAAGAAGATCAATTTTCAAGAATTCCTGTTTATGATGATACAATAGATGATGTAGTTGGAATAATAAATGTTAAAGATCTTATTATAGCTGGATATGAAGGTGAAGAATTTGATGCTAAAAAATATATGCGTGAACCTTTATATACGTTTGAATTTAAAAAAATAATTGAACTTTTTAATGAAATGAAAAAATCTAGAAATCATATGGCTGTTGTTCTTGATGAGTATGGTGGTACAGTAGGAATTGTTACAATTGAAGATTTAGTAGAAGAAATAGTTGGTGATATTGAAGATGAATATGATAAAGAAAGAGAAATGATTGAAGTCATTAAAGAAGATGAATATGTTGTTGATGGAAGCGCTAGGCTAGATGATGTTAGTGATCTTATTGGAGTTAATATGGAGTCAGAAGAATTTGATTCTGTAGGTGGTTTAATTATTGGAGAACTTGGTACAATTCCTAGTAAGGGCCAAGAAGTAATGATTGGAAAGATAAGATTTGTAGTTGAAGAAGTTGAAAAAAATAGAATTTTAAAGGTAAGAATATATACTTAAAGTTAGAGGACAGATAATCTGTCCTTTAATTATATTTAAAGTGGTGATTATTTGGATTATATGAAATTAGCTATTGATGAAGGGAAAAAAGCATTAAACTTAATGGAAGTACCTGTTGGAGCTATTATAGTAAAAGATGATGAAATTATTGGAAGTGGATATAATCTTAAGGAAACTAAAAAAAGTGTTATATCTCATGCTGAAATTATTGCAATAGAAAATGCTTGCAAAACTATTGGGGATTGGAGACTTAATGGAGCTTCTATGTATGTTACTTTAGAGCCTTGCCCTATGTGTGCTAGTGCTATAATTCAAAGTAGAATTTCTAAATTATACATAGGTACATTTAATAAGGATATGGGGGCGTGTGGAACGGTTGTAGATATTGTAAATAATAAATATTTAGATACTTTTATTGATATTGAATGGGTATATAATGAAGAGTGTAGCAACTTATTAAAAGAATTTTTTAGGAAGAGAAGAAAAGAGAAAAACTTAAAATAGAAAGGAGAAATTTTATGAATGATCCTGTAGCTTTTAAAATATTTGGCTTTGATATCATGTGGTATGGTGTATTAATAGGATTTGGTATAATATTAGCATTTATATTAGCTTATTTTAATTCTAAAAGAAAAGGTTTAAAGTTTGAAAACTTAATAGATATATTTTTAATTGCATTTCCTTGTGCAATAATAGGTGCTAGAGTTTACTATGTGATATTTGAATGGAGCAATTATAAACATAATTTTATTGATATATTTAATATAAGACAAGGTGGTCTTGCTATTCATGGTGGACTTATAGGAGCTTTTTTAGCTGCTTTTATTTATACTAAGATTAAAAAGATAAATTTTTTAGCTTATGCAGATTTAGTTGCACCATCAATAATATTAGCTCAAGGGATTGGACGATGGGGTAACTTTATGAATAGTGAAGCTCATGGAGGAGTTGTTTCTAAGGAATTTATATCAAAATTTCCATTATTTATTCAACGTGGTATGTTTATAGATGGTGAGTATTATCACCCAACCTTTTTATATGAATCAATATGGGATTTATTAGTTTGTATAGTATTGGTTATTATACTTTATAAAGTAAAAAAAGGATATGAAGGCATTGTAATAAGTTCTTATATGATTTTATATTCATTAGGAAGATTTTTTATAGAGGGGTTAAGAACAGATAGCTTAATGTTTTTGGGGTTTAGAATAGCTCAATTAATTTCATTTGCAGGAATTATTTTAGGTATAATATTTATTATAATTATTATAAAGAAAAATAAAGAGAGAATGATTTTTGGATAAAATTTATAAAAACTAATGTATATAATTATATACATTAGTTTTTATTTATGTAAAATTAATAATTTTTTGATATAATTTAAAATAAATATTTTTAGTTAGGGGATATACTATGGAAATGAGAAAAATATCTAATGTACTAACTGTAATAGAATTGGTAGTACTTATTTGTATAATATTTGTTGCAAAAACAGGAGTAATAAGAATTGCTTTATTTGTGTTTTTAATGCCTATTTTACTTATAAATGGTCAAATGAAAAAGCAAATGTTTAAAGAGGAAAAGGAAAATAGAGATAAAGAATTAAATGAAACAGAAGATAAAAAATAATAAGAAATCTATAGTTAATTATTTTATGTATTAATACTTTTTAATAAAGAAAATGTTTCTATTGAACTAAAATAACATTTATGATAGAATGAAACAGTATTAAAATTTAATACGTTTATAATATAATTTATATATTAAGATTTAGATAGGTTAAACTATTTAAGCTTAAGTTTTTTAATCTGGAGAGATGTCCGAGTGGTCGAAGGAGCACGCCTGGAACGCGTGTGTAGGGGAAACTCTACCGTGGGTTCAAATCCCACTCTCTCCGCCAGACCGTGCTAGATGGGGAGTTAGCGGTGCCCTGTAACCTGCAATCCGCTATAGCAGGATCGAATTCCTCGGGGAGGCTTTAGCTTGTGTGGTCTGCCCTATGTAAGTGGTGTTGATGGCTGGGTCCCACGCAACGGGAGCCCATGAACCTTGTCAGGTCCGGAAGGAAGCAGCAATAAGTGGTTCCTTCCGTGTGCCGTGGATCAATCTGGCCTGAGCTAACTGCATAGGTAACGCATATAAGCTACTGTCGAAGCGAGGTGCACGGTTTTTTAATGTTATTTTGAGCATGAGAATACATATATTCAAAATAAGAATACATATATTCAGTAAATAATTAATTTAGGTTACTCTTCAATAGGATTAACAATATAGGACAAAAACAATAGGATAAGAAAGAGAGGGAGCCTTGCATCCAAGAGCAAGTACCCCTCTTTTTCTTGTTTATAAATAAGTGGAGTTACAATTTTAAATGATAAATAAGTTTAGTATAAAATATAATTTAAAAAAAGCAGTCATTAAAATGACTGCTTTAATATATTTGATAAATTATTTTCTTAATAAATCAATAAATTCAAAATTTAATCCACTTTTTTCATCAATTTTTGTTTCTGAAGTGTGGATAACTTTCCATTCATCAAGATTTATTTGTGGAAAAAATGTATCTGCATCGAAATCATTATAAACTTTTGTTAAATAAAGTTTATTTGCAAATGGAAGAAATTCTTTATATATTTCTCCACCACCAATTATAAAGATTTCTTCATTAGAATCTTTATAATATTTAATAGCATCTTCAATATTATTGATAATAGTTACCTTATCAGAATCAACATTAAAATTTTTATCTCTAGTTAAAATTATATGTTCTCTATTTGGCAAAATTCCTGGAAGAGATTCAAAAGTTTTTCTTCCCATAAGTATTTTATGACCAGATGTTATCTCTTTAAATCTTTTTAAATCTTCAGAAATGTGCCATAAAAGAGAGTTATCTTTACCTATTGCATTATTAGATGCTGCTATTGCAACTATTATAGATAACATTAAACAGATACCTCCATTTTGATTGCAGGATGATGCTGATAATTTTCAAGTTTTATATCATCTGGTGTAAAATCATAGAAGTCTTTTATTTCAGGATTTATCCATAATTTTGGTGCATCAAATGCTTCATCTTTTCTTGATAATTGAATTTTCATTCCTTCAACTTGGTTTTCATAAATATGTGCATTATTTATAACATGAGTAAATAATCCAGGTTTTAGTCCAGTTACTTGTGCTATAAGATGAACAAGAACTGCATATTGGCTAGTGTTAAATGGAACACCTAGAGGGATATCTCCTGAACGTTGTACAAGCATGCAGTTTAATCTTCCATCAGTTACATCCCACATTGTAAGGAAGCAACATGGGTGAAGAGCACCAGTATCTAAATATGGTATTTGCCATAAATTAATCATCATTCTTCTATCTTGTGGATTATTTTTTAAAGCATCTATTAAGTTATCAATTTGATTAAATTTTTTAACAACCCAACCATATGATGTTCCTATAGTTCCATCATCCATCATCCATTCATTCCAAATCTTAACGTTTTGTTCTTGAAGTTTCTTAACGCTATTTGATTGGTCTTTATATATCCATAAAAGTTCTTTAACAGCAGTTTTAAAAGCAACAAATTTAGTTGTAAGAATAGGAAACTCTTTTTCTAAATCAAATTGCATTATTTGATGTGGAAGTTTGTATGTAGCTACTCCAGTTCTATTTTGATCGTAATATCCGTCATTTAAAATTTTTTCTACAATATCAAGATATTGCTTATCGTATAAACTCATTGAAAAAAACTCCTCTCATTTTAGTATCATATTATTTTAACATATTATTTTAATTAAAAAATGAAAACTGCAAAAATAAAAACGTTAGCTTTTTATTAAACTAACGTTATATGTAAACACATTAATATTATAAATATAATACCAAGTCCTTTATGAGCATGGATACTTTTATTAAAAATTCTAAAAATACCTGTTATAAGTATTAATAATAGGTCAATAAGGGCCAAAATACCAATAATATATCCAACTCTCCACTTAAATCCTAAATGTAAAAATATATAAGCATGAATTAATATTAAAGAAATTGATATTAATGCTATTATTATATGAAATCTTTGAAAAATTTTTGATATACTAAATAAATATTTTTTAATTTTTCCTAATATAGTATTTTCTAAAAATTTATTTTGAACTTCTGTTGGAATTACTATATTAATTTTATTTAGCCACTTATTTAATATATTTTCTCTTTTTTGATTTAGATTTTTGATTATACATCTAAGAGCAAATAAAGTAATTGCTAAGAAAAAACCTATTTCAGCTAATGTTGAAAGTGATTTTGCAAAATCTTTTAAATTTTTAGCATTAAAATTTATTAAGTAATTAGTTGAGACGGAATAATAAATAAATCCAGCTGAACATACTACAAGTATTATTCCTAATAAGAAATATATTAAATTGTTTTTTTGAATTGGAAGTAATTTTTTATTCATTAACTCACCTCAAGACTTTTTATAAATATGTTAGCACTAAAATATTTAAATTTATTATATGTAAACTAAAATTTAAAAAAGTATTAGCTTATTTAATAAATAAAATATATTATAAATTAAAATTATTATTTAAAAGTATAGTAAAAGGGTATAATTACTATTAATGTTTATACGTAGTTTTATTAATATATTTATTGTATAATTAATTTAAGTTTAACTTTAGAAAAAGAGGTGGAAAGCCCTTGGCATATACAGCGTTATATAGAGAGTGGAGACCAAAAACATTTGAAGATGTAGTAGGTCAGGAACATATAACAACAACATTAAAAAATCAAATATTAAATGATAGAATAGCTCATGCATATCTTTTCTGTGGAACAAGAGGTACTGGTAAGACTTCTACTGCAAAGGTATTTGCAAAGGCATTAAACTGTTTAAATCTTAAAGGCGGTGAGCCTTGTAATGAATGTGATATGTGTAAAAAGATAAATGAAGGGTTAGCAATTGATGTTACAGAATTAGATGCGGCTTCAAATAATGGTGTAGATAAAATTAGAGATATTATAGATGATTCTAAATATCCACCACAAGAAGCAAAGTATAAGGTTTATATAATGGATGAGGTTCATATGTTGTCAACTGGAGCCGTTAATGCATTCCTTAAAACTTTAGAGGAACCCCCATCAAATGTAATATTTATCCTTGCAACAACAGATCCTCAAAAGCTTCCAATAACAATTCTTTCAAGATGTCAAAGGTTTGATTTTAAAAGAATAAATAATTCAGAAATAACAGGAAGACTTAGAACTATAGTAGAGAATAAAGGCGTTTTTGCAGATGATAAAAGTTTAAATCTTATTGCAAGAGTGTCAGATGGTGCTATGAGAGATTCCTTAAGTATATTAGATCAAGCCATTGCTATGGGAGATGGAAATGTAGATTATGAAGAGTTAGTATCAATGCTTGGGTTAGTTACAAATGAGTATTTATTTGATTTAACTTCTGCAACTATAGAAAGAAATATAGAAAAAGCTATAACTATAATTGACAAAATAGTATTTGCAGGGAAGGATGTATTTTTATTTATAAAAGATTTAATAGCACATTATAGAAATCTTTTAATGATTAAGGTTACAAATAACCCAGAAGAAGTTCTTGACATGTCACTTGAAAATATTGCTTTAGTAAAAGAGCAAGGTGATAGAATAAGAGTTGAGGAAATAATGAGAAGCATAAGAATTCTTCAAGAAGCAGAGACAAATGCAAAAATGTCAAAGCAAGCAAGATTATATTTAGAACTTGCAATAATTAAGATATGTAAAATAGAATATGATACATCTAATGAAGTAATTCTTAGCAGAATAAATAAATTAGAAGCAGCATTAAAGTCAGGAAAAATTCAAATCGAATCAGTGAATGCTGTTAATTCAAATAATATTAGAAGTAAGCAAGTAATAGATAATAGTACATCAAAAGGTGGAAACAATATAAATAAGAAAGATTCTAATAATATATTAGTAGAGGATGAAAATCTTTCAAATGATGTAACTATTCAATTAGTTAAATCTGCTTGGAAGGATATATTAGAAGAATTTAAAAACAGGAGAGCAATGATAATTTATGCATCAATAACAACAGGAAGGCCTATTGATTGCAAAAATGGTGTAATAACTATTCAATATAATGAGCAATATTCATTCAATAAAGATAGATTAGAAAAGCCTGAAAATAATAAAGTTGTAAATGAGGTTTTCTCTGAGGTTTTAAAAAACAAAGTGAGAGTTCATTTTATTGTTATTGATGAAAACAAAGAAAATTCTGATCCGGAGAAGGTTTTAACAGATATTATAGGAACTGAGTTTTTAGATATTATTGATGAATAAAGGCTAATATTAATTGGTACATTATAAAATGAAAAAACATATTTATATATAGTAGTTATACTATTAAATACTGAGCTTATATGTATAGTAAAGTAAAAGAAAATGCTATATAATTAGATTTAGAATCTATTAATAAGGAGGATATATATATGGCAAGAGGTGGATTCCCAGGTGGTATGGGAGGAATGAATAACTTAATGAAACAAGCACAGCAAATGCAAAAGAAAATGGAGCAAATGCAAAAAGAGCTTGAAGAAAAAGAATTTGTAGCATCAGTTGGAGGCGGAGCTGTAACTGTAACTGCAAATGGTAAAAAAGATATATTATCTATTAACATAAAGCCAGAAGTAGTAGATGAAGATGACATAGAAATGTTAGAAGATTTAGTACTAAGTGCAGTAAATGAAGCATTAAGAAAAGCAGAACAAGAAACTGCAAGTCAAATGGGTAAAGTAACTGGTGGATTAAACATACCAGGATTATTCTAATTTAAAAAATATATTTAAAGCCAGCTTTCAGCTGGCTTTTTATAATTAAATAGAAAAGTTGTTAAAAGTTAAAAACTGTATTAAACTATAAGATAGTTTTACGTATAGTAATAAAAGTAAAAGTAAAATTATATAATTTTAAGGGGAGATATTTATGGAATTTTATCCAGTTGCAATAGAAAAATTAATAGAAGAATTTGCTAAATTACCTAGTATAGGTAAAAAAACAGCGCAAAGATTAACTCTTCATGTATTAAATTTACCTGAAGATGAGGTTAGGGAATTTGCTGATGCTTTAGTTAAGGCTAGAGGAACTATTAAATATTGTTCAGTTTGTGGGAATTTTACAGATTCAGATCCTTGTGCAATATGCAGTAATCCAAGTAGAGATAAGAGTACTATATGTGTAGTAGAACAGCCTAAAGATATTATGACAATGGAGAAGGTTAAAGAATATAATGGTCTTTATCATGTACTTCATGGAAATTTATCACCTATGCAAGGAAGAGGTCCTCAAGATATTAGGATAAGGGAATTAGTTTCAAGAATGAGAGAAGAAATTAAAGAAGTTATTATAGCAACAAATCCTAATATAGAAGGTGAAGCAACAGCTATGTATATAGCTAAAATACTTAAACCGTTAGATGTAAAGGTAACAAGAATTGCTGCCGGGATACCTGTTGGTGGAGATTTAGAATACGCAGATGAAGTTACACTTTCAAAAGCATTACAAGGAAGAACTCAAATATAAAAAAAGAAGGGCTCATTAGAGCCCTTAATATAGATGGGAGTTAGAAGTTTTGTTTGAGAATGAGTGAAAAGCTTCTTATGATAACAATGTATGATTATTTTAAGAATGTGTTACTTAAAATTTAAAATTAGTTTCTTATTTATGTATTAATATTATAAAATTTGTCCATTATTATGAATAATAGAAATTAATAATAGAATAGTTATAAATAGAAAAAAACTTATGTATATATAAAATAAGATTTAAAATAAAGAAGGTGAGATTATGGATATTGAATTAATTATCTATGGAATAATAGGAATTATAATATTATATGTTCTTTTAAAATTATTAAAATGGCCAATTAAGTTACTATTAAATGGGATATGTGGAGTAATATTGTTGTATATTATTAATTTAATAGGAGTAAACTTTGGTATACATATTGGGATTAATATTATAACTGCACTTATTGCTGGAATATTTGGAATACCAGGAGTTATAGCTATAATATTATTTCAGATGTTTTTATAAAAATAAGTCATTTATCAATAATAATTTGATAAATGACTTATTTTTATATAATGAAATATAAACTATCTAAATATATCTAATTCTAATTTATCTGTTATATCTTTAAGCAATTTTATGCTAGCAATACTATTTCCGTATTTATCAAGAGCAGGACTGAATAAACCTATACCACATTTACTAGGAACTGATGATATAATACCACCACCAACACCACTTTTTGAAGGAACACCAACATGAACAGAAAATGTTCCAGATTCATCGTATAACCCACAAGTAGTCATTAATGATTTAACAACAGTAGCTGTTTCTATTGAAAATAATCTTTCATTATTCCAAGGCATAACACCTTCATTTGCAAGTACTGCACCCATTCTAGCTAAGCCTTTTGCAGTTACAAGCATAGAACATTGTCTAAAGTAAGAATCTAATATATCAGGTATATCACCTTTAATCATATTATTTCCTTTCATATAATAAGCAAGAGATCTATTAACATCCCCAGTAGCTTTTTCAGATAAATAAATTTCAGTATTTAATTCAATTTCATCATCATCCATTATTTTTTTAAAGAAATCTAATATTCTCCTTGATCTTTCTTCTGAATTTTTACCTTTAATAAGAGAATTTACTTTAATTGCGCCAGCGTTTATAAATGGATTAGTTGGTTTATTTCTATGATTTATTTGCATATTCATAATAGAATTGAATGCAAACCCAGTTGGTTCTGTACCAACTTCATTAAATACATTTTCAATTCCATTATCCAATATAGCAAGTATTAAGGCTGGAACCTTAGAAATACTTTCTATTGCAAATCTTACTTCACATTCACCTGCTGAATATTCTCTATTATTTTCTAGATTATAGATTGAAATACCTAGTTGATTAGGATTAACTTCTGCAAGAGCTGGTATATATGTAGCGACATGTCCATCTTCAATATATATTTTATTTTTTTCTATTAAGTAGTTTAAGTTTACTTTATTTATATTCATAAATTCACCTCATTTTTAATTTATTTTCGTCTATTATTTGGCGTATAGCTAAAGCATATCACTGTAAAATTATCTATTCAATTAACTTAAAATGAATATTTACATGGTTATTTAAAATAAAGTAAACGAATGATTTATAAATAATTAATTTTTATATATTTAAAAATTAATTAATTTAAGCATGAGTTGTTTTTATATATAGCAATTAAGAATTTGTTAAGAATTTAATAAGAAATAATAATGTTTTATATTAAGAAGTTACATTTATAATTTTATTATAGAAAAGTTAGGGAGGTTACTAAATGAATGTTTTAGAGGTTAAAAATCTTAAAAAGGTAATCGGAAGACGTGAAATAATAAAAAATTTAAATTTTGAGGTAAAAGAGGGAGAAATATATGGTTTTTTAGGTCCAAATGGAGCTGGTAAAACAACAACTATAAGAATGTTAGTAGGACTTATAAAACCTACTTCTGGAGAAGTTAAAATATGTGGAGAAGATTTATTTAAAAATAAAGAAAAAGCTTTAAAAGATGTTGGAGCAGTTGTTGAAAATCCTGAACTTTATAAATATCTTTCAGGAAGAGAAAACTTAATGCAAATTGCAAGAATAAGAAATGTAAAAAAAGAAGAAGTTAATGAGCTTATAAAACTTGTTGGGTTAGAACATAGGATTAATGATAAAGTTAAAAAATATTCTTTAGGAATGAAACAAAGACTTGGGCTTGCAGCAGCGCTTATAGGAAATCCAAGGTTATTAATATTAGATGAACCTACAAATGGATTAGACCCATCAGGAATTATAGATTTTAGAGAAATAGTAAAAAAAGCAGCAAGAGAAAGAGGTATGGCTGTATTTATATCCTCTCATATATTAAGTGAGGTTCAACAATTATGTGATACTGTTGCATTTATAAATGATGGGGTCATAAAAGCTGTTGAAAATATGGAGGATGCAGTAACTGGAACAGAAAAAGAGAGTATAACATTAATTATTAATAATGATCAAAATAAAGTTTGTGAAATACTTTCAAGACAACCTTTTGTAATAACTTCAACTATATTAGATTCTAGAATAAATGTTGTTATACACTCAGGAACAACTCCTGAGCTTATTAAAACATTAGTTAATGAAAAAATATCAATAGAAGAAGTTTATAAAAATAGGGAAGGTTTAGAGCAAAGATATATGGAACTTGTTGAAGGAGGTATAAGATAATGTTATTTACCTTAATTAAGAATGAGTTAATTAAAATACTTAAAAGAGGAAAAACTTGGGTTGTATTTGGATTATTTTGCTTAGCAATGATTGGATTAGTTACTGTTCATAAGATAAGTGCAAATGATATGGAACACTGGAGATCTCCTCAAGGTCAAATAGAAATGATAGATAATAATTTAAAATGGCAAAAGGAGGAACTTAAAAATTCAACAAATAGTTTAAATGAACTTAAATCTAAAAATGAAAGTAAAGATGTTATAAAATCACAAGAAGAACATATTTTATATCTTAAAGGTGAAATTAAAAGATTAGAAGATGATAGAAAAATTCAGGAACAATTATTAAGTGGTGAGAAAACAATTGATTGGAGAGATTCATTAAGGTCTGATATAAAAGAACTAAAAAATAGCATAAATAGTATGGAACTACATGAAGAAAATAAGGCACATATAGAAGATTTAAAAAGAGAAATAGAAAAAAAGCAATATTTTTTAGATAACAATATTAAACCAATAGAACAATGGGAGTTTTATCCTGGCAATTTAGCTATTCAAGGAATGATGATATTAGGAATGGTTATATTAGTTTCTGGTATAGCTGTATTTATGAGTGATATAGTTTCAGGAGAATTTACTCCAGCAACAGTTAAATTTTTATTGGTTCAACCTATATCAAGAGCAAAAGTTATATTATCAAAATTTATAGCGGTAATAATAACTGTTGTTTCTATGATATGTGGTGTAGAACTTGCAACGTTTGGAATTGTTGGTGCAATTACAGGATTTGCTGATTTAAAAATGCCGGTTCAACTTGGAATTAAATACCAAATAAATCAAGAAGTATTCTTAAGAGATGGATTTAAGCAGTTAGAGAAAGTTATAGGTTCAGGATATCAATCAACTATGGGAGATTTTGTTCTTAAGAGTTTCTTATTGCAAGTTTTATTTATAATAACTTGTTGTGCATTTATATTTATGATATCAGCTATATTTAAGAGTAGTATGATAACAATGGCAGTTTCAGTAATTATATCAGTTGCAGCAACTGTATTGCCTATGGTAAGTGAAAAATTTTCTGAAATTGCACAATATATTTTCTTAAATTATGGCAATACTCCAAGTATTATAAGTGGAGATATAGCATTTAATTATCATAGTAATATATATTTTACACCTAAGTTAGGAATAATAATAATGATAATAACAATTGTTATTTCTTATATTGTATCTCACATTGTATTTAGTAGAAGAGATATGCTTATGTAACTATAAAAAGAACAAGGTTAAAAAAACCTTGTTCTATATTACGTTTACATTTTTTTTTAGTATTTACATATTTAATTAAAAAATATATAATAAACATGCTAATTTATTAACAATATTGAATTAAATTAAAAAAATGGAGATGATTAAATGCTTAAAATTATGAGAGCACCTTCAAGATACGTTCAAGGTGAAAATGCAATTTTAGAATTAAAAAATCATGTAGAAACATTAGGAAAATCTTTTCTTATTGTAGCTGATTCATTTGTTATGAATATGATGAAAGAAACTATTGAAAAGTGTTTTGAAAACAGTGAAAAAAATATTTTCTTTGAACTTTTTAATGGTCAAAGTACTAAGAAAGAAATTGAAAGACTACAAGACGCTATAAAAAGCAATAATTGTGATGCAATAATAGGTATCGGAGGAGGAAAGACTTTTGATACTGTTAAAGCAGTTGGACATTTTGAAGAAATACCAGTTGTTATAATACCAACAATAGCAGCAACAGATTCTCCTTGTACTGCACTTTCAGTTGTGTACAAAGAAGATGGTGAATTTAGTGAATATTTATTCTATCCAAAGAATCCAGATCTTGTATTAGTTGATAGTACAATTATCTCTAAGGCTCCAGTTAGATTTTTCGTTGCTGGAATGGGAGATGCACTTGCAACTTTCTTTGAAGCAAGAACTTGTTTAAATGCTAAGTCACCTAATCTTGTTTCAGGTGCAGTATCTCAAGCAGGTTATGCACTTGCAAAACTTTGCTATGAAATATTATTAGATTATGGATTAAAAGCTAAATTAGCTGTTGAAAATTCAGTATCTACTCCTGCTGTTGAAAAAGTTTTAGAAGCATCAACTTATTTAAGTGGAGTTGGAGCAGAAAATGGTGGTCTTGCTGCAGCACACTCAATATATAATGGATTTACAGTTCTTGAAGAATGTGAAAAGTATATGCACGGAGAAATAGTTGCATTTGGTACATTAGTACAATTAATATTAGAAGATAGACCTATGGAAGAAATAGAAGAGGTTATAAACTTCTGTTTAGATGTAAATCTTCCAATAACTCTTAAGCAAATTGGATTAAAAGAAGTTAATAAAGATGACATAATGAAAGTTGCAGTTGCAGCTTGTGCTGAAGGTGAAACTATACATAATACTCTAGGTGGAGTTAAAGTTGAAGAAGTATTTAATGCTATACTTACAGCTAACTCATTAGGAGAACAATACATATAAAAATTTATAACATAAATAAAAATAACGTAGAAATTTAATTTCTACGTTATTTTTATTTATGTTAAATTTATATGTTTTAATTTAAAAATAAAGTTATAATTAATAGTATAAATTATTTATAATATAATTTATTTAAATATAATATAAATTTAAATTTAAAATATAGGGGGAATATTTAATGGCAGCAGGAGTTGGAGTTAATTGTTTAGAATGTCCGGAAAAAAAGAATGGTAATTGCAAAGGAAATGATTTACAATGTGTGTGTTTTAAATGTCCAAGAAAGTTAAGTGAATGTATAATAACAAAGTATTGTAGGGAAACTGAATCTGTACTGTACTTTAATGAAGAATATTAAAATAAGGAGATTTTGGGGCAATGAGAGAAGAAAAATTAAAAGAATTAAAAGAGTATATTAAAAATATACAAAAAACAATAGGGGCTTTAGAGATTATTTATTGGGATATGCAAACTAAAATGCCTAAGAAGGCCATAGAGCAAAGATCAGAGATAATTGAACATTTATCAGGTGAAGTGTTTAAAATGACAACATCAGATAATATGGAAAAGTTATTAAACTATTTTGATAAAAATGTGGAAGGCTTAAATGAAATTGATAAGGCTATAATTAAAAATGCAAGAAAAGAGTATAATGAAACAAAGAAGATTCCAGAAGATAGATATAGAAAATTTGTAGTGGCTCAAGCACTTTCTCAAAATGCATGGGAAGAAGCTAAAGAAAAGAAGGATTTTGAAATATTTAAACCACATTTAAAGAAAATAATAGATTTTCAAAAAGAATTTATAGAGTATTTAGGATACAAAGATAATAAGTATGATACGTTATTAAATAAATATGAAGAAGGTTTAACTGTTAATAAACTTGATAAAGTTTTTGGAGAACTTAAAGAAGGAATATTAAATATACTTGAAAAAATAAATTCTAGTGGAAAGATAATAGATAAAAGTTTTTTATTAGGGGAATTTAATAAAAATTCTCAAGAAAAGATATCAAAGTTTATATTAAATAAGATGGGATATGATTTTGAAGCTGGAAGATTAGATGAAAGTATGCATCCTTTTACAACTAGCTTTGGGAACAAGGATGTAAGAATAACAACAAATTATAATATACCTGATTTTACATCAGCATTATTTAGTTGTATACATGAAGGTGGTCATGGAATATATGATCAAGATATTCCAGATGAATTTCAAAAAACAGGATTAGATACAGCTCTTTCAATGAGTATTCATGAATCACAATCAAGATTTTATGAAAATATTATAGGAAGAAGTAAGGAATTTTGGGAGTACTTTTTACCGTTTGTAAAATATGAGTTTGAACAATTTAAAGATATAAGTTTAGATGAATTTTATGAAGCTATAAATTATGTAAAGCCTTCTCTTATAAGAACAGAAGCAGATGAATTAACATATAGTCTGCATATAATAATAAGATATGAAATTGAGAAAGCGCTTATAAATGGAAATCTAGATATAGATGATGTAAAAGAAGAATGGAATAAAAAATACAAAGAGTACTTAGGAGTAGAACCATCAAATGATAGTGAAGGAATATTACAAGATGTTCATTGGTCAGATGGTTCATTTGGATATTTTCCAAGTTATGCATTAGGGAATTTGTATGGAGCTCAAATATTAGAAGTTATGAAAAAAGATTATAAATCTATGTATGATGATATAAGAATGGGAAACTTATATGGAATTCATAATTGGTTAAATGAGAATATTCATAAGTATGCTAGTTTATATTCACCTAGTGAAATAATATTAAAAGTTAGTGGAGAAGAATTAAATCCTAAATATTTTATAAATTATTTAGAAAATAAGTATTTAGAAATATATAAATAAATAAGTTAAAACTTAAAGCAGTATTTTGTAAAAATAAAAAAATACTGCTTTATTTTTGTTTAAATTACAGTAAATTAATAAATTATATAAAAAAATATTCAATTTAACTTAACAAAATATAAACAAGTAAACAAATTAGTAAGAAAGTTATAGAATATGTGTATATAAATTGATAAAAGTAACAAATTTTAATAATTAGTAATTAATTGAATAAAAAAAGTTTTTACAGACCTCTTTGAAAACGATTAAAATGGCTTATTTATTGGGTTTTTAAAATTAATAAATATACAATATGATGGTGAAAATGAGGGAAATGGCTAATTCTCAAGGTTTTCTAGACTTATCAAAATGATATTAGTATATATACTATGAAATACTTATTAATATTAAGTTATCAAATAATAATTTAATTAAATTACTTATAATAATAATTTTTAGGATTTTGTGGCGTATTATAATGAAATTTAAATTTTGAATTAAATACTATAGTTGCTATACTTTGTGTAAAAGCTGAATTAATTTTTAAGCTTGTCGACAAATTTAAGAATATTAGTTCATTGAAAAATAAATATTGAAGGAGCGTAAAATTATGGATAATGGATCAGTGGAAAGTAAAAAAAGTTTAACTTTATTTGGATTCTTCGCAATAACAGCATCCATGGTAATGACAGTATATGAATATCCAACATTCGCAACTTCAGGTTTTCATCTAGTATTTTTCTTATTACTAGGCGGATTTTTATGGTTCTTACCAGTAGCTTTATGCGCAGCAGAAATGGCTACAGTTGATGGTTGGCAAGAAGGTGGAATATTTGCATGGGTAGGAAATACATTAGGTGAAAGATTTGGATTTGCAGCAATATTCTTTCAATGGTTTCAAATAACTGTTGGATTTGTAACAATGATTTATTTTATATTAGGGGCGCTATCATATGTATTTGATTTTCCAGCACTTAATACTAATCCAATTATAAAATTTATAGGTGTTTTAGTAATATTTTGGATTTTAACATTTTCACAATTAGGTGGAACAAAAAATACAGCAAAAATAGCAAAGACAGGATTTATAGTAGGAATAGTTATACCAGCAATAATTTTATTTTGTTTAGTAATAGCTTATGTTGCTGGCGGAAACCCAATTGATGTAAAAATAAGCGGAAGTACATTTGTACCAGATTTTACAAAAGTTAACACATTAGTTGTATTTGTATCATTTATATTAGCATATATGGGAGTTGAAGCATCAGCATCTCATGTTAATGAAATGATTAATCCAAAAAGAGATTATCCTTTAGCAATGATTATATTAGTCATAATAGCTATTATCTTAAATACTGTAGGTGGATTAGGTGTTGCTGCTGTAATACCTCAATCAGAATTAAATTTAAGTGCAGGTGTTGTTCAAACATTCCAAGCTCTAATAGGACATTTTAGTGATAGTCTTGGATGGCTTGTAAAAATAATAGCATTAATGATTGCAGTAGGAGTTATGGGAGAAGTTAGTGCATGGGTTGTTGGTCCTTCAAGAGGTATGTATGTAGCAGCTCAAAAAGGTATTCTTCCAAAAAAATTAAGAAAAGTTAATAAACATAATGTTCCAGTTCCATTAATAATGGTTCAAGGAATAGTAGTTACAATATGGGCAGCTGTTTTAACATTTGGAGGCGGTGGTAACAACGTTTCATTCTTAACAGCAATTTCATTAACAGTTGTAATTTACTTAGTTGGATATATATTATTCTTTATTGGTTACTTTGTATTAATATACAAGAAAAATAATTTAAAGAGAGCTTATCAAATTCCAGGTGGACATGTAGTTAAAACTATAGTTGGAGCAGCAGGATTAATAATGTCAATCCTTTCATTAGTAATTTCATTTGTACCACCAAGCAGTTTAACAGGAAAGAGTGTTACTGAATATGAAACAATATTAGTAATAAGCTTTGTAATTGCAGTTATAATTCCATTTGCTATATATGCATTACATGATAAATCAGAGCATAATGATGTTAAACCAAAAGTTACTAGAATTAAACATCATGAAGTTAATGGATTTGTACATCCAATGGCAAGAGGAGAACATCATATTAATCCTAATCCAGAAGATGTTATGCAACAAGCTGATACAATGCAACATGTTCAAGATTATGTTAATGAAAAGTAATTAATAGCAAAATATAGAAAATTTATATATTAAGGTTCACCACGGCAGATGGCATTTACTACTAAACTACCCAATGATGAACATAAGATAAAAATATATTTAGGGAGGAACTTAAAATGTTATTTAGTAGAGATGATAAAAAATTAAAGGACACTTACAGAACACCTATATTTGGTACTGAGGAGGAAGATGTTGAATTACCAAGATATACACTTCACAAAAATCCAATAGAACCAAGAATAGCATACAGATTGGTTAAAGATGAATTAATGGATGAAGGTAATGCAAGAATGAACTTAGCTACATTCTGTCAAACTTACATGGAACCAGAAGCAACTGAAATTATGGCAGAAACATTAGAAAAAAATGCAATAGATAAATCAGAATATCCTCAAACAACTGAACTTGAAAATAGATGTGTAAATATACTTGCTGATTTATGGCATGCTCCAGAAGATATGAAATATATGGGTACTTCAACAGTTGGATCATCAGAAGCTTGTATGCTAGGTGGTATGGCAATGAAGTTTAGATGGAGAAATAGAGCTAAGGAAGCTGGAATAGATATAAATGCTAAAAAACCAAATCTAGTAGTATCATCAGGATACCAAGTATGTTGGGAAAAATTCTGTGTATATTGGGATATAGAAATGAGATTAGTTCCATTAGATGAAGAACATATGAGTTTAAATATAGATAAGGTATTAGATTATGTTGATGAATATACAATAGGTGTAGTTGGTATATTAGGTATAACTTATACTGGTAAATATGATGATATTAAAGCATTAGATAAGAAAATTGAAGAATACAATAAAACTGCAAAAGTATCAGTTCCAATTCATGTTGATGGGGCTTCAGGTGGATTATTTGCACCATTTATTGAACCAAATTTAGAATGGGATTTTAGATTAAAAAATGTTGTTTCAATTAGTACATCAGGTCACAAATATGGACTTGTTTATCCTGGAATAGGTTGGGTACTTTGGAAAGATGAACAATTCTTACCAAAAGAATTAGTATTTGAAGTAAGTTATTTAGGTGGTAAATTACCAACAATGGCTATTAACTTCTCAAGAAGTGCAAGTCAAATTATAGGTCAATATTATAATTTCTTAAGATATGGATTTGAAGGATATAGAAAAATACATCAAAGAACAAAAGATGTAGCTATGTACCTAGCAAAAGAAATAGAAAACCTTGGCTTATTTGAAATATATAATGATGGATCAAATCTACCAATAGTATGCTTTAAATTAAAAGAAGATGCTAATGTGGAATGGACATTATATGATTTAGCTGATAGATTATTAATGAAGGGATGGCAAGTGCCAGCTTATCCATTACCAGAAAATTTACAAGATGTAATAATTCAACGTATTGTATGTCGTGCTGACCTTGGACATAATATGGCAGAACAATTAATGCAAGATATTAAAGAAGGAATTGAAGCTCTTAATAAAGCTCGTGTACTTCAAGATAGAGAAACTAAGAAGGGTGCATACGGATTCACTCACTAATAAATATTAGTATTTAAATTTAAAAAGCTATTATATAGAAATTCTATATAATAGCTTTTTTATTATAATTTTTCTATCATACCTTTAAGTATAGTAGTTGAGTTTTTAACTCCAATTGGTGTGAATTTTTCATAATCCATATGTGCACCATTATTTGCATTATCAGAAATTGATCTAATAACTACAAATGGAATATTATTTAAGTAACAAACATGGGCAATACTTGCACCTTCCATTTCAACAGCTTTAGCTTCAAATTCTTTTTCAAGCCATTTTATTTTTTCAACACTTGCAACAAATTGATCACCTGAAACTATTCTTCCTGAAAAAGTATTAAAACCTTCTATTTCATCACATGCTTTTTTACAAACATTAACTAATTCATTATCACATATAAAATCAAATGTATCTAATCTTGGAATTTGACCATGTCTATCTCCGAATACTGTTGTATCCATATCATATTGAACTAAATTTTCAGCAATTACAACATCTCCAGGATATATATCCATACCTATACCACCGGCAACACCAACATTTATAACTCTATCAACATTATATTCTGATATAAGTATTTGAGTACATACAGCAGCGTTAACTTTACCAATTCCTGAAACTACAGCAACAACATCTTTGCCCCAAAGTATTCCTTTGTAAAATTTCATTTTTGCTTTAGTTTTTGCTTCTGTAACTTTCATATCTTTTAAAAGAATTTCTAATTCTTCGCTCATTGCGCTTATAATACCTATTACCATAAATTAATCCTCCGTTTTTAATAGTATAGATTATATTATAGACTTAATAATCTTTATAGTAAACATACAAGTTATATAATTAAATACTTGTATAAGGATATAATATAAAATAAAATATAAATAAATATTTTATACAAAAGGAGATAAAAAGATGGCACAACACGCTTTATCAAGAACAGAGTTACTTATAGGAAAAGAAGGTTTAGATAAATTAAAAAATTCAAAAGTAATAGTATTTGGAGTAGGTGGAGTTGGTAGTTTCACTGTTGAAGCTTTAACTAGAGCTGGAGTTGGCAACTTAGTTTTAGTTGATGATGATACGGTATGTCTTACAAATTTAAATAGACAAATACATGCAACATATAACACAATAAGTAAAGTTAAAGTAGATGTTATGAAAGAAAGAATATTAAGTATAAATCATAAATGTAATGTCACAACTTATCAGACATTTGTTACACCAGATAATATAGAAGATTTTATTACAGATGATATAGATTATGTAGTTGATGCAATTGATACTGTAAGTGCAAAAATTGCTTTAGCAAAATATTGTTATGAAAATGATATAAAAATTATAAGTTCTATGGGAACTGGAAATAAGTTTGATCCAACTCAGTTTAAAGTATCAGATATATTTAAAACAAAAGTATGTCCTTTAGCTAAAGTTATGAGAAGAGAGCTTAAAAATAGAGGTGTTAAAAAACTTAAAGTTGTATATTCAGAAGAACTTCCAACAAAACCAAGAACTGAAGATGTAGTTACATGTAAAACTGGATGTGTATGCACAGGAGGAACAAAAAAATGTGCAGAAAAGAGACAGATACCTGGAAGTATATCTTTTGTTCCACCAGTTGCTGGGATGATAATTGGAGGAGAAGTTATAAAAGATTTATTAGGAATTAATAATTAAAAAAATAAATTGTGGATAACTTTATTAATTATTTTACAAAAGTTGGATAAAAAATGACTATTATCGATATAAAAAATCAAAATGTTCACATATACAACAGCATGTTTACCACAATATATAGTGTTTAAAATAAAAGTTATCAACAACATGTTGATAAAATTGGGGATAACTTTTTAAAAATCCACCTTTAAAATAATACAAAGGTGGATTTTTTTTGTATATAGATATTGTTAGAAATAAGGTAAGTAATCTCTTGTAAACATATAAGTATAATATATAATATTGTTATAAGACTATTATTTTAGGAGAATTAAGTATGTCATTAAGCAATAATGTAAGTATAATTTTAAATAAAGGAAGCCATAAAGAGTATATTATTAAAGATAAAAATAATATAAATATAGGTAGGTTTGAAATATCAGAATTAGATCAATCTAATAAGAGATGTAACCTTGATTTAAAATTTTATAGAGAATATGACTATAATTTATTAAGAGAAACTTTAGAGATGCTTTTAAGGGCGATATTTAAAGATAAGAATATTTTTAAAGTTAATATAAAAGTAATTGAAGATATGAATCTTTCACCCTTTTTAGATTTAGGATTTATATTGGAAGGAATATTATCTAATAATACCTTTTCTAATGGAATTTATAAAGATGAACTTATATTAGGAATTAATAGAGAAGATTATGTATATAAAAATTGCGCTCCTATGGTTAAATTAAAAGGAAAAAATATTATTTTAAGAAATTTTACTCCTAATGATGCAGATGAATTACTAGATTATTATATTAGAAATGAAAAGCATCTTGAAAAATTTGAACCAACAAGAGATTTAGATTTTTATACAATAGAAACTCAAAGAGAGTCATTAAATGAAAGTTATAAACAATTTTTAAATGGGACAGCTGTTGATTTAGCTATTATAAAAGATAATAATTTGATAGGAAAGCTAAGATTATCAAATATAGTATACGGAGTATTTAAAAGTGCTGTCTTAGGATATTCAATAGATGAAAAATATCAAGGTATGGGATATATGAAAGAAGCTGTTAATCTAACTGTTAATTATGCGTTTAAGGATTTAGATCTTCATAGAGTTGAGGCATCTGTATTATTGAATAATGAGAAATCAAAAAGGGTTCTTTTAGCAAATGGATTTAAAGAACTTGGAATTAATGAAAAGTATCTTTTTATAAATGGTATGTGGCAAGATCATAAGACTTATTACAAAATAAAAGGACAAACTTAATTTATATAAATAATAAAATTATTAAAATTAATCGGGGTGTAATATGAGTAGAGAGGATAAAGGAGTTTCAGTTAAAAAGAAAAGAAGATTTAGAATAACTAAAATTATAGGAATAATTTTAATAATAGCTGGATTGGGTACTATATCATATCCATTTTTTGAAATTTATTTAGATAAACATGATATATCAAAAAATATAAACGAGTGGGATAAACAAAAACAAGATACTAAAGTTAATAGTAATAAAAATGTTAAAGATGATAAAAAGAACAATAATGTTAGTAAAAATAAATATCCATCTGTAACGGTTGATGGAAAAGATATAATAGGAAAAGTTATAGTAAAAAAGACTGGAGAGCAAATACCTATATTAATGGGAGCGACAGAAGAAAATTTAAGAGGTGGAGCTACTCTTTATGATAATGGAATATATCCAGGTGAAAATGGCACTGCAATTATACTTGGTCATAGAGAAACTACTTTTGGTTTTTTAGAAAATATAAAGGTTGGTGATGAAGTTGATATAGAAAGTTTAAATACTACATATAAATTTAAAGTTAAGAGAACTTATATCACAACTCCTGATGACGAATCAATTTTAGCGCAAAAAAATAACCCAAGCCTTACATTAGTTACATGCTATCCTTTTAATTATCTTGGACATGCTCCGGAAAGATTTATTGTAAAGCTTGATTTAATAAACTAATAATACTCAAGAAAAATAAGGTGATTTATAATTATGATAAGGAATAATAATAAAAAGATTAGGTGGCTAGGGCTTACGCTAGCAATTTCTATGGTATTTCAGTTTATTCAACTTACTGGAGTAAGTTATGTATACGCTGATGATAATAAAACTGAATTAGAAATAAATAAACAAGATACAAGTAAAGATTTATATTATAGTTTTCCATATTTAGAAGATAATGCTTGCAAGACAGAAAGCTTTGAAAAGGATTATGAAAGAGCCTTATCAGAAAATAGAGATTTATATATAAAAGAATATAAAAATATTTTAGATAATAATATAAAAAATTATTCACCAAAATTAGATGAGAATGTAGAGTATGAAAAAGCATCTCTTGGGGGAAAAGTGTGGCATGATACAAATGGTAACGGAATACAAGATGATAGCGAACAACTAGTACCAGGAGTAGAAATATTTATTTTAAATAGGAATGGACAAGAAGTTGCAAAAACAAAAACAGATATTTTTGGAAGATATGTTTTTAAAGATTTAGATGAAGGAAGTTATCGTATAAAAATAAGTAAAGATAGTAAGTATAAAATGATTACTGACTATAAAACTGGTAATGATTTAAATCTTGATAATGATTTTAACAAAGAAGGTATTACAAATATTATAAATGTAACAAAAGGTATGAAAAATTATAGTATTGATGCTGGATTAACAAATCCTATTACAATAAATAGTTATGTATGGAATGATATAAATTGGAATGGAAAGTTTGATGATGGTGAAGGTGGTATAAAAAATATAATTGTACAATTATATAAAGATGGAAAGCTTATAAGTACAAATAGAACTGATATAAATGGACATTATAGTTTTAAAGAAATAATGCCTGGGAAATATAATTTAAGATTTATTGATGAAACAAAGGCTTATTTACCAACAATAAATAAGAGAGAAAATAAAATAAATAATAATTGGGAAACAAGTAGCTTTACTTTATTATCAGGAGAAGTTAAAAATGATTTAGATGTAGCTTTACACAAAGCTAAAATAAAGAGTAGAGTATGGGAAGATAAAAATTCAAATGGAATAAAGGATTTGAAGGAAAAAGGAATAAGTGATGTAAAAATTAATTTATTCTCTAAAGATGGTAATTTTATAAAAAGCACAAAAACAAATTCGGAAGGAATATACGAATTTTCAGATTTAATGCCAGGGACATATTTTATAAAAGCAATTAAGCCAGATAAATATAGTGACTTTTCACCAAAGAATAGAGAGCTAACAGACGGAAATAGTGTTGATAAAAGTGGAACAAGTAATTTAATTAATATTGAAAAAGGAAAATATTATGACAATTTAAATGTTGGAATGTTATTTAAAGGTGAGATAAATGCTTATGTATGGGAAGATAAAAACTTTAATGGTATAAAGGATGATGATGAATTTGGAATACCTAAAGTTAAGGTTAAGCTTGTAGATAGTGATGGAAATATTGCTAAAGATATTTTTGGAAATGAAGTATCTATTAAAACCACTGATGAAGAAGGAAAAGTTAAATTTAATAATTTACAAGATGGTAAATACAAAATAAATGTAACTTTACCTGATAACTATAATAATTTTACTAAACAGAAGTCTAATTTAAATAGTAAATATAGTAACGTTAATACAAGTGGGTTTAGTGAAAATATAGAATTAAATTCAGATAGAAGAAGAGTAACTATAAATGCAGGTTTAGTGAGAACAGGAAGCATAGGAAGCATTGTTTGGAATGACAAAAATAAAAATGGTAAAAAAGATGATAATGAAAATGGAATTCCTAATATAAATGTATTTTTATGTGATTCAGATGGCAAATTATTATTTCTTACAAAAACTGATGATAATGGAATATATAATTTTAAAAATTTAGAGCCTGGAAATTATTACACAGTTTTTGAAGTACCAGATAATTATAATATAGTAAATAAAGAAAATGAAAATATTAAAAGTTATAAAAGTAGAACTATAAAATTAAAATCTGGAGAACATGATAATACGGTAAGCTTGGCTTTATATGAAAATAATATAAAAAAGGCTGATGTAACTGATTTACCTAAAACAAGCTTAGATATAGAGAAGTATATTGTTACAGGTATTATTATGGTTATATTAGGTAGTATAATATGTTTAATTACAAGAAGGATAAAATTACAATAAAAAATAACTCATTGCTTTAAGCAATGAGTTATTTTTTATAAACTATATTCCATAATAATTGTTTCTCCAGCTATTGCATCAATATTTATTTTTTTATCTATTGATTTTACGCTATCAGGATTTGTTATAAGAACAGGAGTAATTAATGATAATCCTTTACTCTTAATAAAGTTTCTATCTATTTTAATTATTGGAGTTCCTGCTTTAACTTTAGTTCCTTGTTCAATTAATTGTTTAAATCCTTCTCCTTTAAGAGATACAGTTTCAATTCCTATGTGAACTAATATCTCTATTCCATTATCTAATGTCATAGCAAATGCGTGTTTAGTTTTGAATATTAATGAAAGTTCTCCGTCACAAGGAGCTACAATTATATCCCCAGTCGTATCTATTGCAACTCCATCTCCTGCCATTTTTTGAGCAAATACTGGGTCCGGAACTTCTGATAATTCAATTACTTTTCCATTAACTGGTGCAACAAAATTTAAAGACTCGTTTTGCTTTTTTTTCTTAAAAAACCCAAACATAATTTCAAATCCTTTCTATTTAAAAATATTATATCAATTATTAAAATGCTTAATTTTATTGAAAATATTATTGAGTATAAAAAAAAGGCATAAGTTTAGTTCTAAACTTATGCCTGATCTATCTCAGTAACACGTTTACAATAAAATTATATATTACATAGAAAAAAGTGTCAACAATAATAAATAAAGATTTATAATATAAATTTTTATAATGTTTTACTATAATTAATATATGTTAACTTAGTATTTATATAAAAATATTATTTAAAAATTAATTTAGTTAAAGTAATATTATTTATACTTAATAAAAGGAGAGATTTTATGAATACATTAAGTAAAGAAAAAGTTAATGAGCTAATAAAAATAATACCTAATAATATAATAGAAGGGTTTAATAAATACAATAATGCAATTATTACACACAATGAAGAAAATAAAAATAATAAGGAAATAGAAAATTGTTTTATAAATTTTATATCAGATATTTATAACAGTGGTCAAACAATAGTAGTAGATTATTATGGTAATAAATTAAATGATAAAGAATTTGAAAATATGACAGAAACACTTGAAATTGAAGAAAAGGAATTGCTATATAAGTTAAGGAAGAAGAATATTAATTCAGTATATTTTATTGTAGAAAATTTAGAATACCTAAAATTAATAATGAAGTTATCTGTTAAGTCTATATTATTTAGTACATTTTATATTTTAGGAAATGATTTAACTATTTGGAGTAATTATGATTATAAATTTGTTATATTTTTTAATAATTATGATGTTTTAGAATTTTATAAAGATGTTTTAGAAAAAAGTAATTTAATAATAAAGGACATAAAAATAACGAATAAATAAGATAGTTATGCAGAAACTATACCAAGTGTATCAATATAAGATATACAGAGAAATATATAGAAAATAGTAGCAATATAAAAATAATATAAAAAAATATGTATAATTTAATCAATTAATGAAATAATTTAAGATATAATAATCCTTGTCGCTTGAGTGCGACGGAGAAAATGGTCTTTGAAAATTGAACAGAATATAGAAATACATTTAGAACCAGCAATTCTTTTTACAAGTAAGTTTTAAGAGCGAGATTAAACTTTTTATTGAGAGTTTGATCCTGGCTCAGGACGAACGCTGGCGGCGTGCCTAACACATGCAAGTCGAGCGATGAAGTTTCCTTCGGGGAACGGATTAGCGGCGGACGGGTGAGTAACACGTGGGTAACCTGCCTTGTAGAGGGGGATAGCCTTCCGAAAGGAAGATTAATACCGCAT
>NZ_JBZEEZ010000007.1:0-76198 GCF_058310235.1 Clostridium sp. TJA085
TAATCTCGCTCTTAAAACTTACTTGTAAAAAGAATTGCTGGTTCTAAATGTATTTCTATATTCTGTTCAATTTTCAAAGACCATTTTATTCCGCCGCCCTCAAGCGACTATTAAATCATATCACTAATTTCATGTTATGTCAACAACTTTTTAAAAATCTTTTTTCGAAGTTTTTTGGGTTGTTTCGATATGTCATCAGCGACGAGATTTATAATATCATACATACTAACATACATATAATTAATAATATTATTTTTCATGAAATTATTTTTATTTTTCTTTATTTTTCTATATATTTCTCTTTATTTCTATTAATGATACACTAGGATGAGATTACATGTATAACACCTTAAATATTAAGTTTTAAAGTAATAATTCCTTTTAATTTATATAAAAAAAGGCTAAATGAAATTTAAAAATTCATTTAGCCTTCTATAACTATTATTTATTAGTATTATTATTTATCCTTATTATCTATTTTTAATAATTCATCCAATGAATCACTATTAACTTCGGATTCAATAACATCTATTTCTAATTCTGATTGCACTTCTTCATCTAAATCTTCTGAACCATCATTACTAATTTTTGTTATTGCAACTACTTGTTCTTCTTCTAATGTTCTCATAAGCTTAACGCCCATAGTACTTCTTCCCGTAACAGATACATCTTCTATATTAATTCTTATAGCAACACCACTAGTGTTTATTAACATTAATTCATCTTCACCTCTACATACTGTGGCTCCAACTACTTTTCCTGTTTTATCTGTTATTTTATATGTCATAAGGCCTTTTCCACCTCTATTTTGAACCTTATATTCAGTTATAGGTGTTCTCTTACCAAACCCATTTTCACTAACTACTAATAAATCTTCCTCATCTACTGCTATATCCATGCATACCGCTACATCATCATCATTTAATGTTATAGCTTTAACCCCTGAAGCTGTTCTTCCCATTGGTCTAACATCTTTTTCATTAAACTTAATTGCTAAACCATTTTGAGTAACCATTATTATGTTAGCATCTCCTCTAGTCATTTTAACTTTAAGAAGTTCATCTCCTTCTCTTAAGTTAATAGCTATAAGTCCACTCTTTCTTAAATTCTTAAATTCTGAAAGACTTGTTTTCTTAACTATACCATTTTTAGTTCCCATAAACAGATATCCATCTTCATAAACATCATTTACAGTAAGTACAGTTTCTATTCTTTCATCTGACTCTATTTGAATAAGATTTATTAAATTTGTTCCTTTTGCAGCTCTACCAGCCTCTGGTATTTGATATCCCCTTAACTTATATACTCTTCCTCTATTTGTAAAGAATAATATGTCAGCATGTGTTGAAGTAACCATTACATGTTCTACAAAATCATCTTCTTTAGTAGACATTGCCTGGATTCCCTTTCCACCTCTTTTTTGTGCTGAATAGACGTCAGAAGTAATTCTCTTAATATATCCTGAGTGAGTTAATGTTATTACTATTTCTCTCTCTTGAATTAAATCTTCTACATCTATTTCATTAACATTTGCTTCTATTTCTGTTCTTCTTTCATCACTATATTTATTCTTTATTTCTAATAACTCATTTTTTATTACTGAAAGAAGTTTTTCTTCACTTTCTAAAATTGATTTTAAGTATTCTATTTCTTTCATAAGTGCATTATACTCATCTTCAATTTTGTCTCTTTCAAGACCAGTAAGTCTTCTTAATCTCATTTCCAATATAGCTTGACTTTGCTTCTCTGAAAGATTAAATCTTTCCATAAGTGTATTTTTAGCTATTTCTGATGTCTTAGAATTTCTTATTATACTTATAACTTCATCAATGTGATCTAAAGCTATTCTCAATCCTTCTAAAATATGTGCTCTAGCTTCTGCTTTATTTAATTCAAATAAAGTTCTTCTAGTTATAACTTCTTTTTGGAATTCTATATAATGTTTAAGTATTTGCTTTAAATTTAGTATTTGTGGTTGATTATCAACTAATGCAAGCATTGTTACCCCAAATGTATCTTGCATTTTTGTATGCTTATAAAGAAGATTTAAAACTACATTAGGATTTGCATCCCTCTTTAATTCTATAACAATTCTCATACCTTCTCTATCTGATTCATCTCTTAAATCTGATATTCCATTTATTCTCTTGTCTTTTACTAATTCTGCTATATTCTCTATAAGCTTAGCTTTATTTACTTGATACGGTATCTCTGTAACAATTATTTTATTTCTATTGTTCTCTTCTTCAATTTCAGCCTTAGCTCTAACTATTACTTTACCCTTACCTGTTTCATAAGCTGATCTTATTCCTGATTTACCCATTATAGTAGCACCAGTTGGAAAATCTGGACCTTTTATAACAGTCATTAAATCAAGTACAGATAATTCTGGGTTATCTATAAGCATTATAGTACCATCTATAACTTCTCCTAAATTATGAGGAGGTATATTAGTTGCCATACCAACAGCTATACCTGATGATCCATTAATTAAAAGATTTGGAAATCTTGAAGGTAATACTGATGGCTCTTTCTCTTCCCCATCAAAATTTGGAATAAAATCTACTGTATCTTTACTTATATCTCTAATCATCTGAGATGCTATTTTATTCATCTTTGCTTCTGTATATCTCATCGCAGCTGCACTATCTCCGTCTACAGAACCAAAGTTACCATGACCATCAACTAGCATATATCTCATTGAGAAATCTTGAGCCATTCTAACTAAAGCATCATAAACTGATGAATCACCATGTGGATGATACTTACCCAAAACTTCCCCTACTATTCTTGCACATTTTCTATAACCCTTTTCTGGGGCTAATCCTAATTCATGCATTGAAAATAATATTCTTCTATGAACTGGTTTTAACCCGTCTCTAACATCTGGAAGTGCACGACCAACTATAACACTCATAGCATAGTCTATATAACACTTTTTCATTTCGTTTTTTATATCTACGGGTATAACTCTTCCCTCATTAAAACTCATGTACTTCACCTCGTATTTAGTACTAAATATCTAAATTACTTACTTGTTTAGCATTTTCTTGAATGAATTCTCTTCTTGGTTCAACTTTTTCGCCCATAAGTATTGTAAATATTTCATCAGCAGCCATAGCATCTTCTACAGTTGCCTTTAATAATATTCTTTGTTCTGGATCCATTGTTGTTTCCCAAAGTTGGCTTGCATTCATTTCTCCAAGACCTTTATATCTTTGAATATTTGTTGAATTATCTTTTCCACCAATTTCTTCTAAGATATTATCAAGTTCTTTATCTGAATAGGCATAATAATCCTTCTTAGATTTTGATACTTTATATAATGGTGGTTGTGCAATATATACATGACCTCCATCTATTAATTCCCTCATATATCTATAGAAGAATGTTAATAATAATGTTCTTATGTGAGCTCCGTCAACATCGGCATCTGTCATTATTATTATTCTATTATATCTTATTTTTGATATATCGAAATCTTTTCCTATTCCAGCTCCAAATGCAGTTACCATTGATCTTATAGTATCTGAATTTAGAATTTTATCTAACCTTTGCTTCTCAACATTCATTATTTTACCTCTTAATGGTAAAATAGCTTGGAATTTTCTATCCCTTCCTTGTTTTGCTGAACCACCGGCTGAATCACCTTCGACTATATATATTTCACATTCCATTGGATCTTTTGATGAGCAATCAGCAAGCTTACCTGGAAGTGCTGATCTTTCAAGAACTGATTTTCTTGTAAGTTCTCTAGCCTTTCTCGCTGCATCTCTTGCCCTTGCAGCCATTAAAGCTTTATCTATTATAATTTTAGATATATTAGGATTTTCTTCTAAGAATGTTCCAACCCCTTCACCAACTATTGAATCTACAATTCCTCTAACCTCGCTATTTCCTAGCTTAGTTTTTGTTTGTCCTTCAAATTGTGGTTCTCCAATTTTTACTGATATTACTGCTGTTAAACCTTCTCTTATATCATCACCTGAAAGGTTTTTATCATTTTCTTTTAAATGACCGAATCTTTTAGCGTAATCATTAAACACTCTAGTTAAAGCAGTTTTAAACCCAACTAAGTGAGTACCACCTTCTATTGTGTCTATATTATTAGCAAATGTGAATATATTCTCGTTATATCCATCGTTATATTGAAGAGAAACTTCGACCATAACATCATCTTTTAGACCTTCAACATATATAGGTTCTTCATGAAGAACTTGCTTATTTCTATTTAAATATTCAACGAATGATTTTATACCGCCTTCATAATGATAATTTTGTTCTTTATCATATCTTTTATCTATTAACGTTATATTTATTCCTTTATTTAAAAATGCAAGTTCTCTTAATCTTTGTGCAAGAATTTCAAAATCATATGTTAAATCGTCAAATATTTCAGAGTCAGGTTTAAAATATACTGTTGTTCCAGTGTCTTCACTTGTTCCAACTATATCAAGATCACTAACAACAGCACCTCTTTCATAAGATTGTTTCCACATCTTACCTTCTCTTCTTACTGTTACTGAACATTCTTCTGAAAGTGCATTAACTACTGATGCCCCAACTCCGTGAAGTCCACCAGATACTTTGTATCCACCTCCACCAAATTTACCACCAGCATGAAGTACTGTCATTATAACTTCAACAGTTGGTTTACCCATCTTTGGATGCATACCAACTGGCATACCTCTACCATCATCTTCAACTGTTATTGAATTATCTTCATTTATAATAACTTTTATATTTTTACAATATCCTGCTAAAGCTTCATCTATACTATTATCTACTATTTCATAAACTAAATGATGAAGTCCTCTTGAACTAGTGCTACCTATGTACATACCAGGTCTTTTTCTTACTGCTTCTAATCCTTCAAGAACCTGTATTTGATTTTCATCATAACTTTGTTTTTTTTGTTCCAACATAGATTCCTCCTAAAATTTTATTTTGAATCCTATAGGCGAAGGCATCTTTGATCTATGGATTATAATCTAAATCTGTTCTTTTAGTTAGTGTTGATGAAGAAATAGGGGATAAGTATATTTTACTTTTCTTATCAACCTCTGCTATAACAAATGATTTTGGCTTATCTTTTGTTATTCTTTCCACAAATCCATCTTCTTCTGCCATTCTTAAAAATTGAATTGTATCAGAACTATACATTGTTGTTTGTAAATCAAAAATTCCAATAACATCTTTTATAGGCACTACAACATTCTCACCTAAGTGTAAAAACATTCAGAATTCCTCCTTCTATTTTGAGACTATTCCCTCTTTAACTTTAAATAGCTTTGAATCACCATTTAAGTAATTATTCAAATCTTCTATTCCAGTACATGTTATTATTGTTTGTATATCTTTAATAGAACTTAGAACATACCTTTTTCTATTGAAATCTAACTCTGATAACACATCATCTAATAAAAGTACTGGATATTCACCAGTTTTCTCTTTTATAATCCTCAAGGATGCAAACTTCATAGTAAGAACTGCCGTTCTCTGTTGACCTTGGGATCCAAAGCTTTTTGTATCAACATTGTTTATATAAACAGAAAAATCATCTCTATGAGGCCCATTGCCAGTTATCCCCTTATCCATATCTCTTTTTCTATTCTTTTTTAATGTTTCATAAAAATCATTTTGAATATTATCTAAATTTTTTATTGTAGAATTATATTTAAATTCAACATCTTCTTTTCCTGATGTAATATCCTTATGTATCTCTTTGGAATATTCGTTTAAAGACTTTAAATAAGATAATCTCTGCTCAATTATATAAGCTCCAAAATTTGATAACTGAAGATCATATATATCTAACATCTCTAAATCAAGATTTCTATTTTTTAGAATTATATTTCTTTCGTTCATTACTTTATTGTATTGAACTAAATTATAATAATACTTAGAGTCTAATTGACATAATTCCATATCTATAAATTTTCTTCTTATTCCTGGAGAATCTTTTATAATTTTTAGGTCTTCCGGAGAAAACATAACAACATTAAAATTACCAAATAATTCTCCTATTTTATTTATTTTTACAGAATTTACCTTTATGATTTTTTTGCCGTCTTTTAGGATGTTAATATCTATTTTTTTATCTAATCGATTTTTGCCAACACTTACACTTAGAAATGCAACTTCACTATTCCAATTTATAAGGTCCTTATCACGTGAAGTCCTATGTGATTTAGCAAAACCACAATAATATATAGCTTCTAATATGTTCGTCTTACCTTGTGCATTATCGCCCATAAAAACATTAACGTGTCTTCCTAAATCTATTTCTAAATTTTCATAATTTCTATAATTTATTAATTTAAGCTTTTTTACATACATTTATAAACACCCATATTAATTATATCATATTAAAATAATAAAAGCTTATGTTTATGAGAATGTAACTAATATAGTCCTCTAAATAAAGCTATATTACCTTATAACTTTCCCCATCAAACTCAACTATATCGTTAATTCTTATTTTTTTTCCTCTTTGGGTACAAACTTCACCATTTACCTTAACCATTTCATCCATTATATATACTTTAGCTTCTGATCCTAATGATGCAATACCAGCCCATTTTAAAAAAGCATCTAATTTTATGAATTCTGTATTTATTTTAATTTCTTGCATTTTTATTCATAACCAATGTATATAATTTGAATATTTATGCATTGGTTTTCCTCCTTTTTTATCTTATTAATCTAACAGGTAATACTAGATATTTATAATTATCAGCATCTTTTGCTTTTATAATACAAGGACTTACACTTGAAGTCATTTCCATTACAACTTCTTCATCTTCAAAATTCTTTAAAACATCAATTAAATATCTTGAGTTAAATGCAATTTGAATTTTTTCTCCTTGCAGATTTATGAAAACTTCTTCTCTTACTTTTCCCAATTGAGAATTTGAAGTTATAACTAATGCATCATCTTGAACATCTAATTTAATAAGATTATTATTTCCATCTTTAGCCATTAAAGATGCTCTTTCTATTCCATTTTGAAGATCTTGTTTTTTAACAGTAACTAACAACTTATGTTCTTCAGGAAGTAATGACTTATAATTAACAAATTTTCCTTCTAAAAGTCTTGAAATTATTCTTGTTTTGTTTAAATTAAATAAAATATGATTATTTGTAAATGTTATTTGTACTAAATCATTAACATCTTCTAATATTTTTGATACTTCATTTAAAGTTTTGCCAGGAATTACAATTTCTATATCAAAATCACTATCTAAATATTCACTTCTTATAGCTAATCTATATCCATCTAAAGCAACTAGATTTAATGTTCTCTCTTTAACTTCGAACAATATTCCTTGAAGTATTGGTCTAGTTTCATCTTGAGCAGTTGCAAATGATGTACATTTAATCATATTTTTTAATATATTTTGTGGAACTTCAATTTGCATATTTTCATTTAGCTTTGGTAGTTCTGGAAATTCATCTGAATTCATATAAACTACATTGAATACTGATTTTTCACATGTTATTTGAACAGTATCATTTTCCATAGTTTCTATTTTTATATCTGAATTTGGTAATTTACGTATTATTTCACCAAATATTTTTGCATCTATTACAATACTACCTTCACTTATTACATCTGCTTCAACTTTAGTTTCTATACTAACATCCATATCTGAACCAATTAATGTTAATCCTTCTTTAGTAGCATTTATGTATATACCTTCTAATACAGACATAGTTGATTTTCCTGTAATAGCTTTTTGTACTATTGATATTCCTTCTTGTAACTTTTGTTTTTCACATATAAAGATCATTAAATATCCTCCTTATTTATACACAGGTAAGTTTAGTTTATTTTAGTTAGATAAATATAATTTATATAGTAATAATAGTAGTAGGGCATGTGGATATGTTGATAAGTATTCTAAAGCCAGTAAAATCAACAACATTATATAAAAAAATATTGTGGATAAGTCAGTAACTTTTTATACATCTTATCCACAGTTATCAACAATTTATTTTATTTAAATAGTTATCCACATGTTATTATAAAGTTATTATAAACAATTGTTGATAAGAATATAAAAATTAACCTTGTGTTAGTTTTTTTGTAATATCATCAATTGTATGTTGTAAACTTTCATCTCTATTTAAGTTATCAGATATTTTTTCATAAGCATGAATAACGGTAGTATGATCTCTACCACCAAATTCTTCACCTATTTTAGGCAAAGACATATCTGTTAGTTTTCTACTTAAATACATTGCAATTTGTCTTGGGTAAGAGACATTACGAGTTCTTCTTTGAGACTTTAAATCTTCAACTCTTAAATTGAAATAGTTAGCTACTACATCTTGAATTATTTCTATAGTAATGTGTTTACTTTGTTTTTTAGAAATAATATCTTTAAGAGCTTCAGATGCTAAATCTACTGTTATTTCTCTATTTGTTAAAGATGAGTATGCTACAATTCTAATTAAAGCACCTTCTAATTCTCTAATATTTGATTTTATTTTTGTAGCTATATATACCATTACTTCATTTGCTACATTTAATTTTTCTACATCAGCTTTTTTCTTTAATATTGCCATTCTAGTTTCAAAATCAGGAACTTGAATATCAGCGATAAGTCCCCATTCAAATCTAGAACGTAATCTATCCTCTAATGTAGGAATTTCTTTTGGTGGTCTATCTGATGATAAGATTATTTGTTTGTTTGCATCATGTAATGCATTAAATGTATGGAAAAATTCTTCTTGAGTTCGTTCTTTTCCAGCTATAAATTGAATATCATCAATTAAAAGTACATCTACATTTCTATATTTATTTCTAAAGTCTTCATTTTTATCGTCCTTAATAGCATTTATTAATTCGTTAGTAAACTTTTCTGATGAAACATAAACAACTTTTGCATTTTTATTATTTTGTAAAACATAATGACCAATAGCATGCATTAAGTGAGTTTTTCCAAGTCCAACGCCTCCATATATAAATAATGGATTATATGCTTTGGCTGGAGATTCAGCAACTGCAAGTGAAGCTGCATGAGCAAATCTATTACTATTACCTATTACGAAAGAATCAAAAGTATATTTAGGGTTAAGGTTTGTATTCATCTCATCATTTACTATTATTTTTTTATCATTATTTAAGCTTCTTTTTTGTTTTTTATTTTCTTCTTCATTACCCTGAACTTCAGAAGCTATTAAAAATTGAATTGTATAAAGTTTAGAACAAATTGCTTTTATTGAATTGGCTACTAAATCCTTATATCTTTTTTCAAGTATTTCTTGAGTGAATGCATTAGGAACACTAATTTTAATAGTATCAGAAGACATAGAAATAGGTTCGCAGCTTTTAATCCATGTATTAAAGCTAACTTCGCTTAATTCGCTTTTTATGATATTCAATGTTTTTTCCCACAATTCTTTCAGCTCTGCATCCATTTCCGATCCTCCATAAAAATTTTTATTTTATTTTTTTATAAATACAATACAATAATAACAACATATCAACAATTTATTAACAAAATAAGATTTATAAAAATATATGTATATAAAGATATTCACATGTTGATAATTATGTTGATTTAAATATAAAAATTAAAGTTATTAACATATGTAAGTTATTAAATATTTAACAGTTTAATTTAACTCAAAATCGCATAAAATAATAAAAAAAGTAGATTAATTTAAAAATTTTGAGAAAAAAAGAACAAGTTATCAACAGATATATCCACAGTTGTGGATAAGTTCCATTTAATAACAAGTTATTCACAATATATTAATTATGATACCATAAGTAAATAGGGGGATTCAATAAGTTATCCACAATTTTTAAAATATACTATCCTTAATTATCAACAATTAGCTATATTCTTGACATAATAAATGGATATATATATAATGATAAGGTAAATCTAAAATATGATAAGTATAGTTATTTTGCTATATAAATTTTTTATTGAAGGGAGTGTAGTGTAATGTTCATGACATACCAACCTAAAAAAAGACAAAGAAAAAAAGAACATGGCTTCAGAAAGAGAATGAAAACTGCATCAGGTAGAAACATTCTAAGAAAAAGAAGACAAAAAGGTAGAAAAAAATTAACAGCATAAGGGCCGCATTTTAGTGGCCTTTTTTCTACAATGTAGGAAAAAAAGGAGTATTAAATACCCATGATATACAGATTAAAAAAGAATAATGAATTTAGAATAGTATATAGAAGAGGTAAATCTATAGCTAATAATCTTTTGGTATTATATACTTATAATAATAGAAGAAACAGAAATATAGATGGAAGTCTTTATAATAAAATCGGAGTGTCTGTTAGTAAAAAAGTTGGAAATAGCGTAGTTAGAAGTAGGAGCAAAAGATTAATAGTTGAATCTTATAGATTAAATGAAGCTTCTATAAAAAAGGGGTTTGATTTTATATTTATTGCAAGAACAAATATGAAAGATAAAAGCTTTCATGAAGTTGAAAGAGCTATGAAAAATTTATTTAAGAAAGCAGGCCTATATAATGAAGAAGATAATTCTAATTCTGATTAGGTTTTATAGGAGAAATGTATCACCTTTAAAAAATTCATGTTGTAGGTATACTCCTACATGTTCACAATATGCTATAGATGCAATCCAAAAGTATGGGACTTTGAAAGGTAGTTTTATGGCTATTTGGAGAATTTTAAGGTGTAATCCTTTAAGTAAAGGTGGATATGACCCTGTTAAATAGAGTATGGGAGGAAAAAATTTATGATGACTTTGTTTCAACCGATAATTAAGTTTTTTACTATCATCTTTGATAAGTTGCATCAATTAATTATAAATGTTGGTATAACGGATCCAGGATGGGCTTATGTTTTAGCGGTTATATTATTAACGGTAATAATAAAAACACTTGTTTTACCATTTAGTATAAAATCAGTTAAATCAACAAGAAAGATGCAGGAGTTTCAACCTGTAATTAAGAAAATCCAAGAAAAGTATAAAAATGACCCTCAAAAGGCTAATATGGAAATGATGAAGGTATATAAAGAAAATAATATTAGTATGACTGGTGGATGTTTACCTATGTTGATTCCACTTCCTATATTAATGGCTCTTTATTACACATTTATGTATGGAGTACAAGGGATAAATGGAGTATCTTTCCTTTGGTTACCAGACCTTGCAGGAAAAGATCCTTATTATATATTACCAATACTTGCGGCACTTAGTACATTTATACCATCATATTTAATGACAAAAGCAAACCCAGCTGCAGAGTCATCAGGTATGAACATGATGCCAATGAATATTGGTATGGCGTTAATGATGGGATTTATGTCACTTAATTTCCCTGCAATTCTTGTTATATACTGGGTTATAGGTGGAATATATCAATTAGTTCAAACTTATTTCTTAAATGTTAAACCAGTTATGGAAACAAAGAAGAAACAAGAAGCTGAAGAGGCATTAAGAGTAGAAAATAAAACTAAGTTTGCTATGCCTAAAGAATATGATAAGAAAAAGAAAAAGAAGTAATATTCTTTAATATTATTTAGTATCGTATGAGAGTTGGTGAATAGGGTATATGAAATTTGTTGAAGTTGATGGAAGAAATGTTGAAGAAGCAATAAATTCTGCTTTAAAACAATTAAATGTTACTGAAGACAAAGTTACTATAGAAGTAATAGAGGAAGGTTCTAAAGGTTTTTTAAACCTTATAGGGGTAAAGCCTGCTAAGGTTAAAGTAACATTAAAAAGGGATTATATAGAAGAAGCTAGAAACTTTGTTAGAAGTGTGTTAGATTCAATGGGAGTTTTAGCTGAGATAAGAATAAGTGAAGAAAATGATACTGTAAAAGTTGATCTTACTGGTCCTAAGATGGGAATAATAATTGGATATAGGGGGGAAACGTTAGATTCTCTTCAGTATTTAATATCTTTAGTGATTAACAAAGGTCATGATTTTCCTTATAAAAAGGTTATACTTGATACTGAAAATTACAGAGCTAAAAGGGAAGAAACCTTAAAAAGAGTTGCTTTAAAATCAGCTAACAAAGTTAAGAAAAGTAAAAGGATTTTAAAATTAGAACCAATGAATCCTTATGAAAGAAGAATAATACATGCTGCATTACAAGGTGATGATAGAATTTCTACACATAGTGAAGGTGAAGAACCTTTTAGAAGAGTTGTAATAGCATTAAATAATGAAAAATAGTGCCAATTTTATTGGCACTATTTTTATTAAAAGTATTATATAAATAATTAAATATGGATTATTATAAAACATATAAGGCTATATTATATAAAAAAAGATATATAAATTTGCAAATTTATATGTCTTTTTTTATATATTAATAATCCAAAAGATACAATATATAGCTTTGACTTATTAATTAGATTTCTGTAAAATTGATATTAGTCTTAATTCGGTTATATTAAACAAAAGAACGCTCTTTTAAGGAGGATTATATAATGAAAGAATTTGATACTATATGTGGAATAGCAACTGCACAAGGTGAGGGTGGAATTGCTATAATAAGAGTTTCAGGAAGTAAGTCATTAGACATTGTTGGAAAAATATTTCAAGGTAAAAATAAATTTGATATAAATACTATGAAAACTTACACTATGAAGTATGGTAATATTATTGATATTTCAAGTGGTGAAGTTATAGATGAAGTTATAATAAGCTATATGAAAGGTCCTAGAAGCTTCACAGCTGAAGATGTTGTTGAGATAAATTGTCATGGTGGTGTTGTCTCAACTAACAGGGTACTTGAGGAAGTAATAAAGAGTGGAGCTAGAATTGCAGAACCGGGTGAATTTACAAAGAGAGCATTTTTAAATGGAAGAATAGATTTAAGTCAGGCTGAAGCTGTTATGGATATAATAACTGCTAAAACAGATTTAGCTATGAAGTCAGCTGTTATGCAAAGTGAAGGATTACTTTCTAAGGAAATAAATAGGCTTAGAAAATATCTTTTAGATGTTCTTGCACTTATTGAGTATGATGTAGATTTTACAGAAGATGATGAAGAACCAGATGAAACTGTTCCAATAAGAGTTTCAGAGAGCTTAGAAATTGCTATATTAGAGATGAAGAAATTAATAAATGGAGCTAATGAAGGTAAGATTATAAGAGAAGGTCTTAAAGTAACAATAATAGGTAAGCCTAATGTTGGTAAATCATCACTTATGAATGCATTACTTCAAGAAAAGAGAGCTATAGTTACTGATATTCCAGGGACTACAAGAGATGTAATTGAAGAATATATAAATCTTGGTGGTATACCTGTAAAAATAACTGATACAGCAGGAATTAGGGAAACTGAAGACGTTGTTGAAAGAATCGGCGTTGAAAGATCAAAAGAGAAGCTAGAAGAAGCAGATTTAGTAATATTAATGCTTGATACTTCAAGACCATTAGAAGAAGAAGATAGAGAGATTATAGAGTCAATAAAAAATAAGAAGGTAATAGTTTTATTAAATAAGGTTGATTTAGAGCGTAAGATAGATTTAGATGAATTAAAACATTTAGATAATTTCATTGAAATATCAGCTATGACAGGCTTTGGATTAGAGGATTTAAAAAATAAGATAAAGGATTTATTCTTTAATGGAGAAGTTGATAATGAGAGTTTAATAATAACTAATAGTAGACATAAACAAGCGTTATATAGAGCTTTAGAAAATTGTGAAAATGCACAGAATAGATTAAAAATTAATGAGTTTTTAGATCTTATTTCAATATATGTAACATCAGGATTGAGAGCATTAGGAGAAATTACAGGATCAGAGCTTGAGGAAGATTTAGTTAATAAGATATTTAGTGAATTCTGTGTAGGTAAATAGGAGGAAAAATATGAGATACAATGCTGAAGATTATGATGTTGTAGTTGTAGGGGCTGGTCACGCAGGTTGTGAAGCAGCTCTTGCATCTGCAAGAATGGGATTAAAGACATTAATATGCACAATTAACTTAGAAGCAATTGGAATGATGCCTTGTAATCCTAATATAGGAGGAACTGCTAAGGGACATTTAGTTAGAGAAGTTGATGCATTAGGTGGAGAAATGGGAGTTAATATTGATAACACCTATATACAATCAAGAATGCTTAATACATCAAAAGGTCCTGCTGTTCATTCATTAAGAGCACAAGCAGATAAAATGAAATATCAACAAAGAATGAAAAGAGTCTTAGAAAGTCAGGAAAATCTTTATGTAAGACAAGTAGAAATAGTTGATTTAATTGTTGAAAATGGAAAAATTAAAGGGGCTGTTTCTAAAAATGGAGCAATATTTGGATGTAAGGCAGTTATATTAGCTACAGGAACATATTTAAAGGCTAAAATAATAATTGGTGAAGTAAGTTATAACAGTGGACCAAATGGATTATTACCAGCAAATGATTTATCTCAAACATTATTAGATTTAGGAATAGAACTTAGAAGATTCAAAACTGGTACTCCACCAAGAGTAAATAGAAGATCAGTAGATTTTTCAAAGATGATAGAACAAAAAGGTGATGAAAAAATAGTTCCGTTTTCATTTATGAGTGAAAACATAGATAGAGAGCAAGTTTCATGTTATTTAACTTATACAAATGAAGATACACATAAGGTTATAAATAATAATATAGGAAGATCTCCTATATATAATGGATCAATAAAAGGAATAGGACCAAGATATTGCCCATCAGTAGAGGATAAGGTAATGAGATTTCCAGATAAGGGAAGACATCAAATTTTTGTAGAGCCAGAAGGTGATGATACAGATGAATTATATATCGGAGGATTTTCATCATCACTTCCAGAGGATGTACAAATTAAAATGTTAAGAACAATAGAAGGTTTAGAAAATGCAGAGGTAATGAGATCAGCATATGCTATTGAATATGACTCAATAAATCCAATGCAATTAAAGCCAACACTTGAATTTAAAAATATAGAAGGTCTTTATGGAGCTGGACAATTAAATGGTAGTTCAGGATATGAAGAAGCAGCTGCACAAGGTATAGTTGCTGGTATTAATGCTGCATTAAAGATAAAGGGCGAAAATCCAATGATATTAACTCGTTCAGATGCATATATAGGTGTATTAGTAGATGATTTAGTTACAAAAGGTACTAATGAACCTTACAGAATGATGACATCAAGAGCTGAATATAGATTACTTTTAAGACAAGATAATGCAGATTTTAGATTAACTGAAATTGGACATAATGTAGGTCTTGTAACAGAAGAAAGATATAATAAATTTTTAGAAAGAAAAAATAATATAGAGTCAGAGCTTAAAAGATTAAGAAATCTTCAAATAACTAATAAGGTAGAAAATAATAATATATTAGTTAAATTAGGAAGTACAGAGCTTAAAAAACCTATAAGTTTTTATGAACTTATAAAGAGACCAGAGCTTGATTATTTTATGGCAGTAGAGTTAGACCCTGAAAGACTAGAATATCCAGATAATGTTGGTGAACAAATAAATATTATGGCAAAATATGAAGGTTATATAACAAATCAATTAGAACAGGTAGAACAATTTAAGAAATTTGAAAAGAAATTATTACCTAAAGACATAGATTATATGGATGTAAAGGGATTAAGAACAGAGGCTATACAAAAATTAAATGATATAAAACCTATGAGTATAGGTCAAGCATCAAGAATATCAGGAGTATCACCAGCAGATATATCTGTGTTGCTAATATATTTAGAATATCATTATGGTAAGAAAGAAAAGCAAGATATCTAGATTCATAAAGGAGGAAAATATGGATTTTTATAATATTATGAAAACGGCAGCTGATGAGGTTAATATACAATTTGATGAACAAATGTATGATAGATTTATTAAATATATGAGATTAGTACAAGAGTGGAATCAAAAAATAAACCTTACTGCAATAACAGAAGATGAAGAATTTATAAAAAAACATTTTATAGATTGTATCAAAGCATTTAAGAGTGATGAACTTAAAAATGCTAAGACTATAATAGATGTTGGAACAGGAGCAGGTTTTCCTGGAATGCCAATAGCTATATTGAGAGAAGATATAGAAGTTACTTTATTAGATTCATTAAACAAAAGAATAAATTTCTTAAATTTAGTTATTAAAGAGTTAGGGTTAAAAAATGTAATAACTATTCATTCAAGAGCGGAAGATGGAGCGAGAAAAAAAGAATTAAGAGAAAAATTTGATGTTGCTACATCAAGAGCTGTTGCTAATATGGCTGTATTATCAGAATTTTGCTTACCTTATGTAAAAGTATCCGGATATTTTGTAGCTTTAAAAGGTCCTGCTATAGAAGAAGAATTAGCTAATAGTGAAAAAGCATTAGATACATTAGGTGGAAAACTTTTAAGAGTTGATGAAACTATTATTGAAGGAACAGATTTAAATCATAATATAGTAGTTGTTGAAAAGATAAAACAATGTCCAAAAACATACCCTAGAAAAGCGGGAACTGTAGCTAAAAAACCAATAAAATAGATTATTATAATAAATATATATTATAAAAAAGCTTAATACAAAATAAAATCATAAAAAGAGGAAATAAATGTAATATAGCGAATTTAATATATATTTGAATATTACTGTAATTTTATAAGGGATGGGTAGAGCCAATATGAATAATGAGATATTAAAGATTGATATTAAGGATATAATTCCCAATACATATCAACCAAGAAAATACTTTGATGAAAATGCTTTAAATGAATTATCACAATCTATAAAGACACATGGAATAATTCAGCCAATAACTGTTAGAAAAAGGGGTGAATTCTATGAGTTAGTGGCAGGAGAGAGAAGATGGAGAGCGGCACAGCTTGCTGAGCTTAAAGAAGTTCCTTGTAATGTAATAGATATTAATGATATGGAATCAGCAGAAATAGCACTTCTTGAAAATTTACAAAGAGAAGATTTAAATTTTATAGAAGAAGCAGAGGCTTATTACAATTTAATTAATGACCATAAATTTACTCAGGAGCAATTAGCTAGACGTATGGGTAAAAAGCAGTCTACTATAGCTAATAAGTTAAGAATATTAAAGCTTAGTAATAAGGTTAGAGAATTATGTGTTATTAATAATTTAACAGAAAGACATGCAAGAGCATTACTTTCTGTTCAAGATGAGAAGCTTCAATTAAGTATATTAAAAAAAGTTATAAAGGGAAGTTTAAATGTAAGACAAACTGAAGAACTTATAAATAAGGAGCTTTTAAAAATTGCAGGAAAAGAATTGAGTGGAAAATCTAAGAAAAAAATTAAAGCTATATTTCCAGCAAAATTATATGTAAATACTATAAAACAAGTATTTGATAAATTTAGTATACCTGCTAAATATAATGTTAATGATTCTGAAGAATATATAGAAATAAATGTAAGAATTCCAAAGCAAAAGAAGTAAATAACTGTAAAATAAATCGCTAAGGTTTTAAAAACTTTAGCGATTTATTTATTTTTAAATTTACATTTATTAGCAAAATAAATAAAAGCTGAAGAATGTATTAAGATACTAGTTTTATCTTTTAATATGATATAAAAAAATATATAATATATTATGAAGAGAGAGGGGGTGCAAGGCTCTAAGATTGATTAGGGCTAACTGCGAATGAAGACAATTTGCATATTTAATCAAAAAGGTGGTGTTGGAAAGACAACCACGAATATTAATTTAGCAGCATATCTTGCTATGTCCGGTTATAAGGTGTTAACAATTGATATAGATCCTCAAGGTAATACAACTAGCGGTTTAGGAATAGACAAAAGAGGGCTTGAGACATCAATGTATGATGTTATAACATCTGATGCAAGTTTGAAAGATGTTATTATACATAGTGATCTTATTTCAAACTTATATATAGCACCATCAACAATGGAACTTGCAGGGGCAGAGGTAGAAGTTATAGGAAAAGATGATAGAGAAAGAATACTTTTAAATAAAATAAATGAAGTTAGAGAAGAATTTGATTTTGTGTTTATTGATTGTCCACCATCACTAGGCGTATTAACAATAAATGCATTAACATGTTGTGATTCAGTTTTAATTCCAATTCAATGTGAGTTTTATGCATTAGAAGGAGTTGGACAACTTATAAATACAGTAAAACTTATAAATAAGTCATTAAACCCTAATTTAAAAATTGAGGGAGTAATTATGACTATGTATGATTACAGAACAAAATTAAGTAATGAAGTATTTAATGAGGTTAAGAATTTCTTTGGTGATGTAGTCTATGAAAATAAAATACCTAGAAATATTAGATTAGCAGAGTCACCAAGCTTTGGATTACCAATAATGCTTTATGATGAAAAATGTAAAGGTGCAGACGCTTATTCTGAATTAACAAAAGAGTTTTTAAAAAGACAGAATATGGTGAAGGGTGATAAATAGATGAGTAAGAAGTTTGGTTTAGGAAAAGGATTAGGAGCTTTGATTCCAGATGAGGTTGAATCTAAATCAAAAGAGAAAGAAAAAAAGAATTCCAGTACACTTATACCATTAAATAAAATAGTAAACAACGCAGATCAACCAAGAAAATTTTTTGATAGTGATAATATAGCAGAGTTAGCTGAATCTATAAAAAACCATGGAATAATTCAACCATTAATACTAAAGAAAGATGGAACTAAATATACTATAATAGCTGGAGAAAGAAGATGGAGAGCATCTAAAATTTTAGGCATTAAAGAGGTTCCAGCAATAGTAATGGATTTAAGCGAGAAAGAAATATTAGAAGTTTCATTAATAGAAAATATTCAGAGGCAAGATTTAAATCCAATTGAAGAGGCTTTAGCATATAGAAAGTTAATAGAAGATTTTAAATTAACTCAGCAAGAATTAAGTAAAAGAATTGGAAAATCTAGAGTTGCAATATCAAATACAATGAGGCTTATAAACCTAGATGAAAGAGTTCAACAGTATCTTATTGAAAGTGTTATTTCTGAAGGTCATGGAAGAGCACTATTATCTATAGAAAATAAGGATTTGCAATATGAAATTGCTCAAAGAATAATTGATGAGAATCTTTCAGTAAGAGATGTAGAAAAGTTAATTAAAGATTTATTTAAAAAGAAAAATGAAATTAAAAAGGAAATAGAACAAAATCCTTATATAAATGATATTCAAAATAGACTTCAAGATTATTTCGGAACGAAGGTAAATATAAATTCAAAAAATAAAAAAGGAAAAATAGAAATAGAATATTATTCAGATGATGATTTGAATAGAATTTTAGAATTATTAAATATGTAATGTTTCACGTGAAACATGTTTCACGTGAAACACTTTTAAAGGAAGGACGGAAGAAAAAGTGGAAAATTTAATAGCATCATTAGAAAACTATTTACCTTACATATTAATAGGAATGGGAATAATAATTTTATTACTTCTTATCTTAGTTATTGTGTTATGGAGATCAATGAGTAAGTTGGAAGGAAAATTTAGAAGATTAATGAGGGGAACTACTACTAAAAATTTAGAAGAACTTATAAATAATAAATTAGATAGTGTTGAAGAAGCAACTAATGCTGCAAATGCTGCTGCATCATCATGTGAAGCTTTAAAAGTTGAAATGCAAGGATGCGTACAAAAAGTTGGTATAATGAGATATAAAGCTTTTGAAGATGTTGGAAGTGACTTAAGTTTCTCAATAGCTATATTAGATGGATATAATGATGGTATAATATTAACTGGTTTGTATGGAAGACATGATAGTACAACATATGCTAAGCCAGTTGATAAAGGTATATCAAGATATGAGTTATCAGAAGAAGAAGCTCATGTATTAAAGGAAGCTATGAATAGTAAATAAAATAAAAATGTACTTTATGATTTAATCATAAAGTACATTTTTATTTATATTTTATTTGAAAAAAGAGAAGGTGAATTATACTCTATTAATTTATTTATAGAGTATAATATTCCCTTTGAGATGGCTTCAGCTAAGTTAAAAACTGTATTTAAACGTGTATTTTGAAGTACCATAAATTGAGACTTACTATTTATATTAACAACACCTATTATACTTAATTCACCAACTGGAGTTAAATCTTTTTCTAACGCTAATCCAGGTAAAAGTGGAGAATTATTTATTAATACTTTACCTACATTTTGAAATTCACCTAATGCAGCATCAATTCCAACTATAAATGGATCATTAAAATTAGTATATATTTTATTTAATGTATCCTGTAAGTTTTGACAATGAATTGGATAATTTAATGAACCATATACATATATATTTTTTGAGTTATCTCTTACATTTTTTAAATTATGACCAACTAAAGGACCAAGTGAATCACCAGTTGACCTATCAGACCCTATACATAAAAAAACTATAGGTCTATTTTTATCAAATTCTGATTTTAATTTATAGTAAAGATATTCTCCAATATCAATAAAAGAATTATTTATTGTGCTATCTACTGAAATTTTATTTAACATAAAAAGCCTCCTTTTTTGAAATTATTTCCAAAGATGAGGCTTTTTATTCTTACATTTTATAATTCTTTATGAGCTTTTTCTAAAATAGATATTGTGTAATCTATTTCTTCATCTGTATTGAAATAGGAAATGCTGAGTCTTACAGTTCCTTCTGGAAAAGTGCCTATAGTTTTATGACACATAGGTGCACAATGAAGTCCAGATCTATTACTTATACCATTTGATTCTAAGTAAAATGATAGTTCTGATGTTTCAACTCCATCTAAATTAAAAGATATTGAAGTAGTTGAATTTTCTCCACTAATATCTCCATAAACTTTATACCTTTCCATTGAACTTATTGATTTAATTAATTTTTTATATAATTTTTTATTTTTGTTTTTTATATTTTCTATTCCAACGTTATTTATAAATTCTATTCCGTTAGATAGACCAACTATCCCAGGAATATTTAAAGTGCCACATTCAAATTTATCAGGCATAAAATTAGGTTGATGTATTTCATGAGATAAGCTTCCAGTACCACCTTCTAACAATGGTGTACATATTTCATTTAATTTATCATCTATGATAAATCCACCTATCCCTTGTGGTCCAAATAAACTTTTATGACCAGTAAAAGCTAATGCATTAGCTCCTATATCATAAAAATCAATAGGTACTGTTCCTGCCGATTGAGCTGTATCTATTATGAAGAATATATTATTTTTTTTGCATATTTCTCCGATTTCTTTAATTGGTTGAATAGTACCAATTACATTAGAAGCATGTGTAATTATTACTAGCTTTGTATTTTTTTTTATTAAATTTTCTATATCTTTAGGATTTATAAAACCATCGAAGCTTGCCTTAACAAAATCAACTTCAACATCAAGTTTTTCTTTACATGAAATTATAGGTCTGATTACAGAATTATGTTCTAATGATGAAGTTATTACATGATCACCTTTACGTAATATTCCTTTTATAAGGATGTTTAAAGACATAGTTATGTTATTTGTAAAAACTACATTTTCAAATTTATCATAGTTAAAAAATTTGGCTATTCTTTCTCTTGCTAAGAATATTTCTCTATTGCTTTCTAATGCATTTGAATGATTTGACCTGTTAGCATTTCCACCTATATTTACTAAGTAATTATAAATTGAATCGCTCACAACCTTAGGTTTAGGAAAGGTTGTGCTAGCATTGTCTAAATAAACTTTCATATTCTTACACCTTCTTCTATAATATTACATATATTCCATAAATAACAAAAATAATACCGATAATATACAAAACATAAGTCAATAAATTTGATGCTGTTTTATTAATATCTTTTTTTAATAATTTAAGTCCTTTTGAAGCTAGAATATTTAATACAATTAACCAGGACATGCTTCCAATAATCATAAATAATAAAGATATACAAAAAAATAAATAACCATAACTTTTCCAAACTGCTGCAACAGTTCCACTAAAAGCTATCCAAAAAGAAAAAGTTAATGGATTAATAAGTGTAATTATAAATCCAGACATGAACCCTTTTGATTTATTTGAATTTACAAATTTAGTTGAAACTTTATTAGCAGAAGTTTTATTTTTTTTTGAAAATTTAGCAAATATAATTAATACTATTCCAGAAATAATCCAAAATAAACCTTTAGAAAATTTGTTGTTATTTACCATACTAAATAATCCTAAATTTATTACTAGTAAATATGTATAATCAGCAACTAATGCACCCATAGATACTTTAAATCCACTCCAAAAGCCTTTGCTTAATGATCTGTTTACGGCCTCTAGCCCAGCAGGGCCAATAGGTATAGATGCAAAAAGTCCCGATAAAAAACCTATAAAAGGCGCTTTTATAATAGGCATCATAACAATCTCCTTCTATACATAAAGTTATGTATTTTATTATAAAACAAATATTAATACAATTCATTAAATTTGAATAAAAAGAGTATTATATTTCTTTATAAAATTTTTAAAATATATATAATATAGTTAGAATACATTTTAGAAGGAGAGAATTATGAAATATTATATAGTAGTATTTAAGAATACACATGATGCAATGGCTGGAGAAAAATATTTAAAGGAAAAGGGTTATAATTTTAGGATAATGCCAACACCTACTTTAATAACTCAAAGTTGTGGAATTTGTGTTAGATTTGAAGATGGAATAAATATTGAACAGGTAAAAAGTGAAAATTTTGAATATAAAAATGTATATTGTAAAGATGAAGATGGATATAAAGAAATGTAATTAAAACTTTAGGGAGAGTGGAGAGATGAAAAATTTTCTTTTTGATTCATCTGTTTGGACAGAAAAATTTTATAAGGTTGCTATTGAAACATTAGATTATGTAGTATCAAAAGGTATTAAAATTATTATTGTAGTATTTTTAATGTTTATATGTATAAAGATAGGAAATAGAGCAATAAAAAAATTTGTTGATAGACAAGTTAATAATCAAAATTCTAGATTATCAATTAATCCTCAAAAAGCAATTACTGTTGGTGCTGTAATGCATAGTATATTAAAATATGCAGTGTATTTTATAGGACTTGCGATAATATTATCAGATATATTTAAGGGCGTATCATTAACTGTAGCTAGTATTGGTGGTTTTGCATTAGGTTTTGGTGCACAAAGCTTAGTACAAGATATAATAAATGGATTTTTTATATTGTTTGAGGATCAATATGGAGTAGGGGATTATGTTACTATAGGAAATTTTGAGGGAATAATAGATAGTATAGGAATAAGAACAACTATATTAAAGGATTTTAATGGTGACTTGCATTTAATACCTAATGGAACAATAAAAGAAGTTACAAATCATTCAAGAAATAATATTAGGTTTATTGTCGATGTATCAATAGCTTATGAGCAAGATATTGATAATGCGCTAAGTGTAATAAGAGAAACTTGTGATAAGTTTCAAGAAAAGTATAAAGATGATGTTCCAAATCCTATTGATATATGGGGAGTAACTGCACTTGGAGCATCAGGAGTTAATATAAGAGTCGTTGGTTTTAGTAAACCAATGAAGCAATGGGCTATGGAAAGAGAGCTTAGAAAAGAAATAAAAGAAGCGTTAGATAAGGCAAAAATAGAGATTCCTTATAATAAAACAGAAATAATAGTTAAAAATGAGTAATAATAAATTTTTAAATTTATAGAATGGAGGAATATAATTGGTAGAAAATTTTAATTTAGGCGATATAGTTGAAATGAAAAAACAGCATCCTTGTGGAGAAAAAAATTTTGAAATAACAAGAATTGGTGCAGATATAAAGATAAAATGTGTCGGTTGTGGAAGAATTATCATGATACCAAGAAGTAAATTCCAAAAAGGTGCAAAAAAAATAGTTCATAAGGCAGAAAATTAACAAAAGTTCTTGAAAAAGTAAAATTATAATGATAGAATTATAAATTGTAATCCCTGCTGTGCAAAGCACAGCCGTTAGTCCGAGGGGAGGAGGTGAAAATGATGAGAAAGTACGAAACTATATTCATACAACACCCATCACTTGACGAAGAGGTAGTTAAAGCTAACATCGAAAAGTTTAAAGGTGTAATCGAAAATGGTGGAGGAACTGTAGAAAACGTTGATGTTTGGGGTAAGAGAAAGCTTGCTTACGAAATCTCAAAAGTTAGCGAAGGATACTACACATTAGTAGAATTTACAGCAAACCCAGAATTACCAAGAGAATTAGAAAGAGTATTCAGAATTACTGATGGTCTTATAAGACACATCGTAGTAAGTAAGGAAGCGTAAGAGAGGTGATATTGTAATGAACAAAGTTATACTTTTAGGTAGACTTACAAAAGATCCTGAATTAAGATTTGCAGCAGGAAGTGGTAATGCAGTTACTAGATTTTCAGTTGCAGTTACAAGACAATTCAAGAGAGATGAGGCTGACTTTATCAATTGCGTAGCATTTGGAAAGCAAGCTGAGACAATAGCACAATATCTTACAAAAGGTAGCCAAATCGCAATTACTGGAAACATCAGAACTGGTAGTTACGATGCACAAGACGGTTCAAAGAGATACACTACTGATGTAGTTGTAGAAAGCTTTGAATTTGTTGGTGGTAAGAGTGGCAACAGCGCTGGATCATTTAATAATGATTTTGGCGGAAATAATTCTGATTATTCAAAGCCAGCAAACGATCCGTTTGGTGGTTTCGATGATGACATGACTCCTGTTGATGACGGAGATATGCCATTTTAGAGATTTTCAAGGTAAGGAGGTTTAAGTGATGAGAGAAAACAACAGAAGATCTGGTAGAATGAGAAGATCTAAGAGAAAAGTTTGTGCTTTTTGTGTAGAAAAAGCTGAATCAATAGATTACAAAGATGTAGCTAAGTTAAGAAAGTATGTAACTGAAAGAGGAAAGATACTTCCAAGAAGAATTTCAGGAACATGTGCTAAGCACCAAAGACAATTAACTACTGCAATCAAGAGATCAAGAAACATAGCATTATTACCATTCACAACTGAATAGTAGTAATTAAAGAGTACTACAGAATTTGTATTTCTGTAGTACTCTTATTTTTTGCAAAAAATTATCAGCTTCTTGCATTAGTAATAGAAAAAAATTAAAATATACATACAGGGTATTTGTGGGAGGGGTATTTGTGAGAAAGAGAGATTTAAATATTATGAGAAATGTAAAAATCATAGATAATCTAAAGGCTCAATTAATAAGGGTTATAGGTGATTTTTATACATTATTAACTAGAGGTAGTAATGTAGCTGAAGAAGCTATTGTTGAATGTATAGCAGGAGCTATAATAATCTTATATGTATTAGGAGAAAAACTAGGATATTCTCTACCTGAGATAGATCATGAGATGAAAAAGAAGCTTGATTTTGGGATAAGATCAGAAGATGAAGTTGAAAAAGAAGGAAAGAGCTTGAGTAAACTTAAGGAGTATATTTCAAACAGAAGAGACTAATAATTAAATAGGAGGAGTTTTATGAATATAGATAAATTATTGAAAAAACTCATAAAGCCCGTAGGATTAATTTTATCTTCTGTAATATTCTTTTTATTAGGATATAGTCAAATTGGATTATTGATAGCAATAATATATTTTATAGATAATTTTTATCAGTTAAATAATTATTGGAAGAAGGAAGAGGATATAAATCAATTTACTAAAGAAATAAATGAAGCTGTTAAGGATACTGTAGAAAATACAATATTACCAATAGCTTTAATAGACGATAAGGGTATTATAGAATGGCATAATAATGTATTTAATGAGTTAGATGATCGAAGAAGTTTTCTAGGAGAAAATATACTTGGTATAGCAAGAGGATTAAAGTTAAGTGATATATTAGATTCTGATAAAGGATTGCATCAAAAACTAAAATTAAATAGTAAACTTTATGATGTTTATAGTAAGAAGATATTTAGAAAAGATAAACAATTATATTTAATTTATTTTAATGATATAAGTGAGCTTATAGGATTAGATGCAACAAGAGAAAGCGTAGTATTAATAGAAGTAGACAATTTTACTGAAGTTTTAGATTCAACAATTGAGTCAGATAAGCCTTTAGTTATTGCAGAAATTGATAGAGAATTAAGTAGCTATGCTCATAAACTTGAAGCTATGATAAAGAAATATCAGACTAATAAATATATACTATCAATTCAGGATAAATATATTGATGAGGAAATAAGTAATAATTTTAATATATTAGATAAAATATCTAATATAAATAAAGGAAATAAAATAGAAGTAACATTAAGTGTGGGAGTTGGAAGAGGTGGTATATCACCATTAGAAAACTATAAGTATGCTTCTATAGGAAAGGAGTTAGCTTTAGGAAGAGGCGGAGATCAAGTTGTTGTAAAGAGTCCAGATAGTGTAAAAATATTTGGAGGAAATAGCAAGGAGATAGAAAAGAGGACTAAAGTTAGAGCTAGAGTTGTTTCTCATGCATTAAAAGAACTTATATATGAAAGTAATAAGATATTTATATTAGGACATAAAAATTTTGATATGGATTGTTTAGGTGCTGCTGTAGGTATGGCAAGTGCTGTAAGACAACTTGGTAAATCATGTAATATAATATTAGATGACAGCAATAAAGATGCAGTAGAATATTATTTGAAACAATTGCAAGTAGATGGAAAGTATGCTAATCTATTTGAAACATCAGAAGAAGCTAAGAAAGAAGTAACTGATGAATCATTACTGATAATTGTAGATGTACACAATAGAAACTATGTTGATAATTTAGATCTTATAGAAAATTCAAAAAGAAAAGTTATAATAGATCATCATAGAAGAAGTGCAGATATAATAGGAGATACTTTACTAAATTATATAGAAGTTTATGCATCATCAACATGTGAAATGGTAACAGAAATTATACAATATATGATTGAAAATGTAACTTTAAATAAATTAGAAGCCGAAGGTCTTTTAGCAGGTATTTATATGGATACAAAGGGATTTGCTTTTAAAACAGGAGTAAGAACCTTTGATGCAGCATCATTTCTTAGAAAAATGGGGGCTGAAACTACAGAAGTTAAAAAGATGTTTACTGATAATTTAGAAGATTTTATACAAATAGCTGATATAATTAAATCAGCAAAGATAGAAGATAATATTGCTATATCAGTATGTCCTGCAAATGTTAAGGATACAGTAATGATTGCAAAATCAGCAGATGATTTGTTAAATATATCAGGCGTTTTAGCTAGTTTTGTTTTAGCAAATATTGATGGCCACACTTATATTAGTGCTAGATCTATTGGTGATATAAATGTTCAAATAGTTTTAGAAGCTTTAGGTGGTGGAGGTCATATGAATATGGCTGGTACTAAGATGCCAAATAAAACAATAGATGATGCCTTAATTGAATTAAATGAGGCAATTACAAAATACTTAAGGGTGGGTGAATAACATGAAAGTAATTTTATTAAAGGATGTTAAAAGTTTAGGAAAAAAAGGTGATGTTGTAAATACATCAGATGGATATGCAAGAAATTTCTTATTTCCAAAGAAGCTTGCAGAAGAAGCTACAAATAATAATTTACACATCTTAAATAATAAGAAAGAAAATGAAAGAAAGCAAAAGCTTGCAGAACTTGAAGCAGCTCAAAAATTAGCAGGAGAATTAAAAGGAAAAGAAATAAAAATAACTGCTAAAACAGGAGATAATGGTAAGTTATTTGGAGCTATAACAAGCAAAGATGTAGCTACAAAGATAAAAGAAAATTATAAAGTTGAGATTGATAAGAAAAAGATTGTTATGGAAACAATAAAGGTAGCTGGAGGATATGATATAGAAGTTAAATTATATCCAGAAGTATCAACAAAAATGAAGGTTATTATTGTTCCACAAGCTTAAGGAGGAATAGTATTTTGAAATTACGCGAGGAAATTGGTTTCCTGCAAGATATAATAAATGGTGATTTATCACAAGACTCTCAAATAAATGTTCTATTTGACATATTAAAAAATGTATTAGATGAAGGTGCTATAAGAGCTAGAACAGTAAGATTTAAACTTAAAGATTATGTTGGATCAAAGAATATAGCTGAGAGAGCATATGCATTAAATATGATAGCTTCAGATGGTGCTGGAATTGAAGTAGTACCACCAGAAGATAAAGTAGATGAAGTTATTGAAGATGCTGTTGTGTGGATTTCAGAAGAGATAGCTAAAAGATATGTTCAAAATCAAATAGAATCAAAAGTAGAGAAGGCTATAATGGAAAAGCAAGAAAAGTATATAGATGAAATGAGACTTTCCATTATTAAAAAAGAAAAGGGCAGTGAAAACCAAAAAACAAAGAAAAAATATGAAGAACTTAAAGAATTAGATGATAGAGTAACAAGTAAAAATATAATGAGCTTTTTAAGACCTGAAAAGTTAGATGAAATAGTAGGTCAAGAGAGAGCTATAAAATCATTAATATCAAAATTATCATCTCCGTATCCACAACATATAATTCTTTATGGACCACCAGGAGTTGGTAAGACTACAGCAGCTAGAATAGCACTTAATGCTGCTAAAGATTTAGAATTTACACCTTTTGATGATAAATCTAAATTTGTTGAAGTAGATGGAACAACTTTAAGATGGGATCCAAGAGAAATAACAAATCCTTTACTAGGCTCAGTACACGATCCTATATATCAAGGAAGTAAGAGGGATTTAGCGGATATTGGAGTACCTGAACCAAAGCCAGGTTTAGTAACAGAGGCTCATGGAGGAGTATTATTTATAGATGAAATAGGAGAACTTGATAATATTCTTCAAAATAAACTTTTAAAAGTATTAGAAGATAAGAGAGTTGAATTTTCATCATCATATTATGATCCAGATGATGAAAAAACTCCTAAATATATAAAATACTTATTTGAAAAGGGAGCTCCAGCGGATTTCGTTTTAATTGGTGCAACAACAAGAGAACCTGGAGAAATAAATCCTGCTCTTAGATCAAGATGTACAGAGGTTTATTTTGAGCCACTTGGAGTTAAAGATATTCAAGATATAGTAAGAAATGCTGCTAAAAAGCTTGGGGTTTCATTAGAAAAAGAGGTTCCAGAGTATATAAGCAGATTTACTATAGAGGGAAGAAAAGCTGTAAATATACTTACTGATGCTTATGGATTTGCATTATACAAGAGAAAGAATAAGCCTAAAAAGTTAAAAATAACTTTAAAAGATGTAGAGGAAGTAGTATCAATAGGAAGGTATACTCCGTTTGAAATAGTAGAAAATCATACTGAATATGAAGTTGGTCATATATATGGTTTAGGAGTAAGTGGATTTATAGGTTCAACACTAGAAATAGAAGCATCAGTTTTTGAAGCAAAGAAAAAGGGTGCAGGAACTGTAAGATTTAATGAGACTGCAGGAAGTATGGCTAAAGATTCAGTATATAATGCAGCTTCAGTAATAAGAAAACTTACTGATAAAGACATAAAAGATTATGATATTCATGTCAATGTAGTTGGTGGAGGAAAAATAGATGGTCCATCAGCAGGTGCAGCAATAACAGTTTGTATAATAAGTGCTTTATTAAATAAACCTTTAAGACAAGATGTTGCTATTACCGGGGAAATATCATTAAGAGGAAAGGTTAAGCCTGTTGGAGGAATATTTGAAAAAATATATGGTGCAAGAAGAAAAGGAATAAAATTAGCTATTGTGCCAGAAGATAATAAAAATGATGTTCCACAAGGATTAACTGATATAGAAGTTAAAACTGCAAAAACTATTGAAGATGTAATGAATTTAGTTTTTGAATAATAAAGTAAAGAAGATTTTAATCTTCTTTACTTTATTTTATTATTTTTATTATATAGATTATATGATAAAATTAAAATTTGGAAGGAGGTATAAGCATGGAAACAACAGTTAATAAAACATTGCCACAAAGTATAGAAGCGGAACAATCAGTAATTGGTTCTATGATTATTGATAGAAGTGCAATAGCTCAGGCTGCTGAAGGACTAGAAGAAAATGATTTTTATAGAGACAGTCATAAAGTTTTATTTAAAAGCATACTTGATATGTTTAAAAAGGATATGGCTGTAGATTTAGTTACTGTACTTGAGGAGTTAAAAGCTAACGATATGTTAGAAAGAGCTGGCGGTGTTACATATGTAACAGAAATAACATCATCTGTACCAACTACAGCTAACCTTTCTTCTTATATAAAGATAGTTCAAGAAAAATCAACGCTTAGAAAGCTTATAAAAGCTTCAACTTCTATTATTGAAGAAAGTTATAATAAACAAGGAGAAGTTGAAGATGTATTAGATGCAGCAGAAAAAAGAATATTTGATATAGCAGAAAAAAGAACTACAAGTGATTTTGAACCTTTAAATCAAGTTCTTGAAAGAGGATTTATTGAAATAGAGAGATTATTTAATAATAAGGGTGAAATAACAGGAGTAGGATCTGGATTTGTAGATTTGGATGCGAAAACTTCAGGATTCCAAAAAGGTGATATGGTTCTTATAGCTGCAAGACCATCAATGGGTAAAACAACATTTGCACTAAATATTGCAGAATATGCAGCACTTAGAGAAGGTAAAAGTGTAGTTATATTTTCTTTAGAAATGTCTAAAGAACAATTGGCATATAAGCTTTTATGTTCAGAAGCAAATGTTGATATGTTAAAGCTTAGAACAGGTGCTTTAGATGATAAAGATTGGGAGAACATAGCAAGAGCTACAGGACCATTGTCTAAAGCAAAGATATATATAGATGATACCGCAGGGGTTTCGGTAATGGAAATGAGATCAAAGTGTAGAAGATTAAAGATAGAGTATGGTATAGATTTAATTCTTATAGATTATCTTCAACTTATGTCAGGATCTTCATCAGAGAGTAGACAACAAGAAGTATCAGAAATATCTAGATCTATAAAAGCATTAGCAAAGGAAATGGAATGTCCAGTTATAGCATTATCTCAGTTATCTCGTGCACCAGAACAAAGAGCAGATCATAGACCGATGCTATCTGACCTTAGAGAATCTGGTTCAATAGAACAAGATGCTGACCTTGTTATGTTTTTATATAGGGATGAATATTATAATAAGGAAACTGAAGATAAAAATGTAGGGGAATGTATAATAGCAAAGCAAAGAAATGGTCCTGTTGGAACTGTTAAATTAGCTTGGCTTGGTCAATTTAGTAAATTTGGAAATTTAGATACTATACATACAGAATAATTATTTACAACTACTATGAAAAGCTCACCGTATCAGGTGAGTTTTCTTTATAATAAATTAAAATTGGAGGATTGATTATGAGTAAAAAAATAGGATTTATAGGTTGTGGTAACATGGGAAGCTCAATGCTTGGAGGATTAATAAGCAAAGGATTTTCTAATAATGAAGATATTATAGTTTCAACTAGAAGTGAAGAATCAAAAGAAAGATTAGAGAAGCAATATAGAGTTAATGCAACAGTACATAATGAAGAAGTTGTTGAATTTGCTGATGTATTAATTCTTGCAGTAAAACCTTATATGTATAAAGATGTTATTAGTAAAATAAAAGAACATATAACTAAAGACAAAATAATAATAAGTATTGCAGCTGGAATAGATTTAGAAGATTTACATGAAATGATAGGAGAAGATTATAAAATAATAAAAACTATGCCAAACACACCTGCTTTAGTAGGAGAAGGAATGTCTGCTATATGCCCTAATTCAAATATTAATGATGAAGAATTAGAATATGTTTGTAATATGTTTAATTCATTTGGTAAATATGAAATACTTTCAGAAGAGGATTTTCATGGATTTATAGCACTTTGTGGATCATCACCAGCATATGTATTTATGTTTATAGAGGCTATGGCTGATGAAGCTGTAAAACTTGGTATTCCAAGAAGTAAGGCATACAAAATGGCAGCTCAAAGTGTACTAGGTTCAGCAAAGATGGTATTAGAAACAGGTAAACACCCTGGAGAATTAAAGGATATGGTATGTTCACCAAAAGGTACAACTATAGAAGCAGTATGTGAACTTGAAAAGCTTGGTTTTAGAAATTCTATAATAGGAGCTATGGATAAATGCGCAGATAAATCAAAAAATATGTAATAAATTTATTTTTATATGTTGACAAAGTAAAAAATAGAATATATACTATAGTTAGTGATAATCAATATCAATTAGAAAGCGTAAGAATTTTGAATTGGTTATATACTGGACACACAGAACACACATAAAAAAACATTAACGCGAAAAACTCCTCTTAATTATTAAGTTAAGAGAAAAAAACCTTAGATTCCACAGGTCTAAGGTTTTTTTCTGTTATTTTTAATTCTATACGAATTATTTATTAAATTTATAGAAAAATATTCGATAATATGTTGATTTACAACTTCCAGTTTGTTACTATATTCATGGAGATTATAAAAATCTCAATAATTTATATTAATTTATTTAATTAATGTAAATAATAAAGTTAGTGAATAATAGGTCTAAGAAGACTTATAATCCAAAGGAGGCAAATAATATGTCAGCATTTATAGTAGTAGGAGCCCAATGGGGAGATGAAGGAAAAGGTAAAATGACAGATTACCTTGCAGAAGAGGCAGATGTTGTCGTTAGATTCCAAGGAGGAAATAATGCAGGTCATACTGTAGTTGTTGGAGATAAAGAATATAAGCTTCACTTAATACCTTCAGGAATACTATATGATGATAAGGTTAATGTTATTGGAAATGGTGTAGTTGTTGATCCAAAGGCATTATTTGAAGAAATAGAATATTTAGAAGGTGTTGGAGTTAAGGTAACACCAGAAAAATTAATGATAAGTGATAGAGCACAACTTATAATGCCATATCACAAAGTATTAGATAGATTAAAAGAAAAAGCTAGAGGAAAAAATGATATCGGAACAACAGGAAAAGGTATCGGACCATGTTATACAGATAAATATGAAAGATCAGGAATAAGAGTTTGTGATCTTATGCATGAGAATGTATTTGAAGAAAAATTAAGAGAAAATGTAGAAGCTAAAAATGCATACATAACAAAAGTTTTAGGTGGAGAACCTTTAAGCTTTGAAGAAATATTCAATGAATATAAAGAGCTTGCTAAAAAGTTAAGACCATTTGTAAAAGATACATCAGTTCAAGTTTATGATTCAATCAAGGCTAACAAAGATGTATTATTTGAAGGTGCTCAAGGTATGCTTCTTGATATTGACTATGGAACATATCCATATGTAACATCATCAAATACAACTGCTGGTGGTGTAGCTAGTGGTTCAGGAATAGGACCAAATATGATAACTAATTCAGTTGGTATAGCTAAGGCTTATACAACAAGAGTTGGTAAAGGACCATTTCCAACAGAATTAAATGATGAAATTGGTGATTGGATAAGAGAAAAAGGACATGAATATGGAGTTACTACTGGTAGATCAAGAAGATGTGGATGGTTAGATTTAGTTATACTTAAAACATCAGTTAGAGTAAGTGGATTAACTTCACTTGCAGTAACAAAAATAGATACATTAGCAGGACTTGATAAAATAAAGGTTTGTACAGGATATAAGTTTAATGGAGAAGTTATTGATTACTTCCCAGCTAGCTTAGAAGATCTTGCAAATTGTGAGCCAGTATATGAAGAGTTCGATGGATGGGATGATAGTGTTGCAGATGCAAGAAGCTACGAAGAACTTCCAGAGAATGCTAAGAAGTATATTGAAAGAATAGAGGAATTTACAGATACAAGAGTATCTATAGTTTCAGTTGGTCCAAAGAGAGACCAAACAATGAGAGTTAAAGAAATTTAATTCCGACTGAAGAACTTGACTTTAATAAATGTATAAAATATAATTTTTTATAGATGATATTTATGTACTAAAATTATTAAAGAGGTGAATTTATGATAACTAAAGATATGACAATCGGTGAAATAATAAAAAAGGACCCAACAAGAGCAGAAGTTTTAATGGCGTTTGGAATGGGTTGTGTTGGATGTCCATCAGCACAAGCTGAAACTTTAGAAGAAGCAGCTGAAGTTCATGGATTAAACTTAGAAGCTTTATTAGAAGCTTTAAATAATAAAGTAGAATATTAATAAATTTAGCAGATAGCCTAGGCTATCTGCTTTTTACTTTACATATATGTTTTTGTTAGAAGTTTGTAAAAAATAGTTTTAACATGTTATTAGTTAATATTATATTTGCAAACTTAATATAATTAATAATTTGTAAAAACTAAATTAATAAGTACATGGAAGATAGAAAGTTTAATTAATTTAATGTAGGATTATAATAAATAATACTTTGAGGTGTGAGAATAATGACTAATAAATGTATTAAAGAATATACAAAACAATATGAAGTAATGTATAGAGATTCAGATTATAAATTAAGATGTAAACTTGCATCTATGGTAGATTTTTTCTGTGATATTGGTAATATTCATGCAGAAGCAGTAGGAGATTCAATAGATTTTCAATTATCACATGGATGTACTTGGGTATTTTATAAATATGATATAAATATTTATAAATATCCAAAATATAGACAGAAAATAAATGTAACAACAGTTCCATTAGGATTTAAGAAGTTTTATGCATTTAGAAAATATTTAATAAAAAATGAAGATGGAGAACTTTTAGCAGAGGCGACAGCACTATTTTTCTTAATAAATATAGAAAAGAGAAGACCCGCTAGAATACTTAAAGAGCAATATAAATTTTATGGTGAATTAGGAGATATGGAAAAAGCCATAGATATGGGAAAAATAAGAAGAATAGATAAAGAAGATCATTATAAAGAATTTCAAATAAGGTATAGTGATATAGATTCTAATACTCATGTTAATAATGTAAAATACATTGAATGGGCTATAGAATCAGTTCCAATAGATGTGGTTAAGGATTATGAAATAGATAAATTAAAAGTAGTATTTGAAAAAGAAACAACTTATGGAAATAGAATTCATGTATCAGCAGAAGTTATAAAAGAAAATAATGAATTAATAACACTTCATAAAATTATGGATAAAGATGGTCAAGAACTTACGTTATTAGAAGCTCATTGGAGAAAATCAATATAAAATTTTAAAAATAGACTGCTTTTGCAGTCTATTTTTTTGCAATTGAATTAACTACTAAAAATGCTGAACTCCATGCCCATTGAAGATTAAAACCACCACAATCACCATCTACATCTAAGATTTCACCTGCAAAGTATAGATTTTCAACTAACTTAGATTCTAAGGTTTTTGGATTAACTTCTTTAGTATTTACACCACCTACTGTTACCTGTGCATTTTGGAATTCTTTAGTTCCTATACATTTAAATGACCAATTTTTAAGTCTTTCAATTAAAGTATTTTGATAACTCCAATCCATATCACAACAAGGAATATGAATATCGATAATTCCTATATCTTTAAGTAAAATAGGTATAAGTTTTTTATTAACTACTCCAATTAAAGAATCAGATATACTTCTATGAGAGAACATAGCAAGGTGTCCATATATAAAATTACTAACATCATCTAAAGATTTTTCAGGCATCATATCTAAGTTTATCCACACATCGTTATGTTTTTTTAATTCACGAGAAACTGTGGATGAAATTTGAAGTATTGGTGGACCAGAAATTCCGTAATCTGTGAATAATATTTCTCCGAATTCTTCTCTAATAATTTTATTGTTAGATATTAAAGATACTTTACCTTCAAATTTTATTCCTGACAATCCTTTAAGTCGAGGATAATCAAGTTTTAATTGTACTATGCCAGGCATTGTAGGAGTTATTGAGTGTCCTAGGATTTCAGATAGTTTATGCCCTGATCCATCTGAACCAGTTTTAACAGCAGATTTTCCACCACAGCAAAGTAAAAGTTTTGAACAATTAAAATTAGGAAATTCATCATTACTTGTGGATAATTTAAAAGTTTTTTTCTTGTGGATAGTTTTAACTTTACAATTTGTGTATACAGGTATGTTTCTATCTTCAAGAGCTAACCTAAAAATATCTACAACTGAAGATGCTTGTAAGGATTGTGGATAAAGTTTGCTATTTTCAATTTGAACGATTGGAAGTCCTATAGATAAAAAGAAATTTTTAGTATCTTCTATAGAAAAACTATTTAATGCATCAATAAAGAAATTATCATTTGAACTATGATAATTTTTAAATGGATAACATATAGAAGAATTTGAAATATTACATCTACCATTTCCAGTAGTTAAAATTTTCTTACCAACTCTATCATTTCCTTCAACTATAGCAACATCTAAACCAAGATCTTTAGCTAGTATTGCAGACATAAGTCCTGAAGCACCACCGCCAACAATTATTAAATCGTGATATATCATTTTAAAACGCTCCTTAATAAATCTTTTAAATAATTCTACCATAGTAATAATTTTGATTAAAGAATGGAATATTAAAAATAGAGGTGTGTATTATGAAAGTTATTGTAAAAGATAAGTATTCAGAGGATTATAATAAGCAATTTAGTGTAAGAAGAATAAATTATGATAAAGTTTTAGTATTATATCCAAATACTGAAGGAATTAAAGAATTTTATAATAAAGATGTAGAAATATTAACTGAAAATAAAATAGATGAATTTTTATTTTCTAATAAGGAACTTTTAAAAATAAGACTTCAAAGGGGAATTTCAGTATTTTTATATAAAGCTTTATTAGATGGAATAGAAATTGAGTGTAAGGAAAAATTAGATGAACTAATAATATTATTAGATACTTATTCAATAAATAAACGTAATGTTTGGGAAAAAAACTTACTCATGCTAGTTAATAATAAATTTCCTATAAAAGTTGAAGCAATTGGGAAAAAATTTAGTAGAAAAGATTATAGTTTAAAGATTAGGACTATAGAAAAAGCTGAATTTAAAGAATTATGTAATAGAGAAATTAGTAAAATAAAGAAAGAAGTTGATGAAAGAGAAAAATTAATATCAAAATATACTTTAGCTATGGAAAACCTTGAAAATCCGGGTGTTTTAAAGAATAAACCAAATAATAAAAAAGAATTTAAATTGCTAGAATAATGAATTATTAAATATAAAAAATAAAAAAAATAAAAAATTATTTAAAAAAGTGTTGACACTTAAATTGATTTTATGTAATATAGTCTATGTGATTAGCGCCAAGTAACGAATAAGCGCAGATTATAAAAAGTTTTAACATGGCTCCTTGGTCAAGCGGTTAAGACACCACCCTTTCACGGTGGTAACAGGGGTTCGATTCCCCTAGGAGTCACCATTTTTATGTGGGCGCATAGCTCAGCTGGGAGAGCACCTGCCTTACAAGCAGGGGGTCACAGGTTCGATCCCTGTTGTGCCCACCACATAATTTTTAATGCGGCTCAGTAGCTCAGCTGGTTAGAGTGCTGGCCTGTCACGCCAGAGGTCGAGGGTTCGAACCCCTTCTGAGTCGCCATTTTTAAAATTAATAATTTTTATAATATGCTGATGTGGCTCAATTGGCAGAGCAGCTGACTTGTAATCAGCAGGTTATCGGTTCAAGTCCGATCATCAGCTCCAATTTAATATGGCTCCTTGGTCAAGCGGTTAAGACACCACCCTTTCACGGTGGTAACAGGGGTTCGATTCCCCTAGGAGTCACCATTTTTATGTGGGCGCATAGCTCAGCTGGGAGAGCACCTGCCTTACAAGCAGGGGGTCACAGGTTCGATCCCTGTTGTGCCCACCACATAATTTTTAATGCGGCTCAGTAGCTCAGCTGGTTAGAGTGCTGGCCTGTCACGCCAGAGGTCGAGGGTTCGAACCCCTTCTGAGTCGCCATTTTTAAAATTAATAATTTTTTATAATATGCTGATGTGGCTCAATTGGCAGAGCAGCTGACTTGTAATCAGCAGGTTATCGGTTCAAGTCCGATCATCAGCTCCAATTTAATATGGCTCCTTGGTCAAGCGGTTAAGACACCACCCTTTCACGGTGGTAACAGGGGTTCGATTCCCCTAGGAGTCACCATTTTTATGTGGGCGCATAGCTCAGCTGGGAGAGCACCTGCCTTACAAGCAGGGGGTCACAGGTTCGATCCCTGTTGTGCCCACCACATAATTTTAATGCGGCTCAGTAGCTCAGCTGGTTAGAGTGCTGGCCTGTCACGCCAGAGGTCGAGGGTTCGAACCCCTTCTGAGTCGCCACTTTAAAATTATTATTTGAAAAATTATTTTTTAAAATTTAATATGGCTCCTTGGTCAAGCGGTTAAGACACCACCCTTTCACGGTGGTAACAGGGGTTCGATTCCCCTAGGAGTCACCATTTCTTTTTTTTTATACAAAAATGGGCGCATAGCTCAGCCGGGAGAGCACCTGCCTTACAAGCAGGGGGTCACAGGTTCGATCCCTGTTGTGCCCACCACATAATTTTAATGCGGCTCAGTAGCTCAGCTGGTTAGAGTGCTGGCCTGTCACGCCAGAGGTCGAGGGTTCGAACCCCTTCTGAGTCGCCAAAGTTAGAAGTAAGATTTTATCTTACTTCTTTTTTTTATTTTTTTATTCTTTATATTATCAATCACGACATATAATTATTTTCATAATCTATTAATAAGAAATTATAAAAATTAACACGAAAAGGAGGTTAATAATGAAATTAAATGAAGTTGAGTTAGGGTCTATTGTGAAGGTAATTGATATAGAAGTAGATGGAGATCTTAGAAGAAGGTTTTTTGATATGGGAATAGTAGAAGGGACTTTAATAGAAGTTTTATACGAGAGTCCATTTAAAGATCCAAGAGCATATTTAATAAGAGGGACTGTAATTGCAATAAGAGAAGAGGATAGTGAAAAGATTAGTGTAGTTAATCAATTTTAGGAGAGGATTAAATTGGGACTAAATAAAAACTCAACTGGAATAAATATATTATCTTTAAATAATTATAAAAATAATACTAAAGAGAATTTTGTAATTGCATTAGCTGGAAATCCAAATGTGGGAAAAAGTACGGTTTTTAATGCATTAACTGGATTAAATCAGCATACTGGTAATTGGCCAGGAAAAACAGTAAGTAATGCGGAAGGATATTATGAATTTAAAAATAAAATTATTAAGGTAGTTGATTTACCAGGAACTTATTCACTATTATCTAATTCAGAAGAAGAGGAAATTGCAAGGGATTATATATGTTTTAATAAACCTGATTTAGTTGTTGTAATAGCTGATGCAACTTCTTTAGAGAGAAACTTAAATTTATTTTTTCAGATCTCAGAAATAAGTAAAAGAGTAATTTTATGTGTTAATTTAATAGATGAGGCTAAGAAAAAGGGTATAAATATAAATACTAAATTATTATCAAAAGAAATAGAAACATCAGTCATAGAAACAGCTGCAACAAAAGGAGTAGGTATAGAAGAATTAAAGGAAGCTATACTTATTGAAGTGTCAAGAGAAGAAAATGAAAAATGCTTAATAAAATATGATAATTATATAGAAAAAAATATTAAAGTTTTAAAAAATGTTCTAATGGAAGCTAATAATGAAATTACAGAAAAAGAAGGTAGATGGATAGCTTTAAGATTATTAGAGGGAGATAGCAGTATAAAAAATTCTATATACAATATATATAACTTTAATGAAAAGAATTTGGATATAATTTCATTAAAAGTTAATGAGATACTAGAAGAAAATAGAGATAAGATTATAGGGGATAAAATAATAAAAACTCTTATAGGTAAGGCTGAAAATCTTTGTAATAAAGTTGTAAAAGTAACGAATAAATATAATAATTTTCAAAGAAAAATTGATAAAGTATTAGTTTCTAAAATAACTGGAATACCTATAATGATAATTACATTGCTTGTTGTTTTGTGGATAACAATAACATTAGCAAATTATCCATCTTCTATGCTTGCAAATTTATTCGGATATGGTGAAGAGTATTTAAGAGATTTATTTTTAAATACATCTGTACCAAATTGGATTTCTGGAATTTTAATAGATGGTGTATATGTAACATTAGCATGGGTAGTTTCGGTAATGCTTCCACCTATGGCTATATTTTTTCCTATGTTTACTCTTTTAGAAGACTTAGGATACTTACCAAGAATTGCTTTTAATTTAGATAAGTGCTTTAAAAAATGCTGTTCATGCGGAAAACAAGCTTTAACTATGTGCATGGGTCTTGGATGTAATGCAGCTGGTGTAATAGGATGTAAAATAATAAATTCTCCTAGAGAAAGATTAATAGCAATTTTAACTAATGTATTTATGCCTTGTAATGGCAGATTTCCAATGCTTATATCTATAGCTACTATATTCATGGGAGGAATATCAGTAGGAATTAGTGGAAATTTAGTATCAGCAATTACTGTTACTGTTGTTATTATTTTTGGAGTTCTTATGACTTTTCTAGTATCTAAAATTTTATCTAAGACTATACTTAAGGGAGTTCCATCAAACTTTATATTAGAACTTCCTCCATACAGAAAACCTCAAGCAGGTAAAATAATAGTTAGATCAATATTGGATAGAACATTATATGTACTAGGAAGAGCGGTAGTTGTTGCAGCACCAGCTGGTGTTGTTATATGGGTATTTTCTAATATTAATGTTGGAGATAGTTCGCTTTTAACAGTATGTGCTGATTTTTTAGCACCTTTTGCTAATAGTATAGGTGTAGATGGATATATTTTAATGGCATTTATACTAGGCTTACCAGCTAATGAAATAGTTATGCCAATTATAATAATGAGTTATTTAAGAGCGACAACAATGCTTGAACTAGAAAGTTTATATGAGCTTAAAGACTTGTTAATAGCAAATGGCTGGACAATACTTACGGCTATTAATGTTATGATATTATGTTTAATGCATTATCCATGTGGAACAACGCTTTTAACTATAAAAAAGGAAACAAATAGTATTAAGTGGACTATTATAAGTTTTTTAATACCAACTGTTGCTGGTATATTTATATGTTTTTGTACAACACAAATTTGGAGATTGATCGTATAAAAAGTGGAGTATTTATAAATACTCCATTTTTTATCTCTTTGATAAATTTAATTTTATTCTTATATCTTCAGAATAAAACTTTTGTAATTTAAAGTTTCCTAAAAGTCTTGATGATATTCTTTCGCTATAATGTCTTGAAAGTTCAGCTAATGTGAAGTTAGTTGATATAATCATCTTTTTCTTTTTAAGCAGTTTTTTATTTATTAAATTAAATAATTCTGTAGCAACAAAATCATTAAGTTGTTCTGAACCTAAATCATCTATAATAAGAAGATCACAGTCTATAAGAAGTTTTTCCATATAAGTATTATTATTAAATCTTACTTCTTTTAATGCTTTTATTAATTCATCAGAAGTTTTATAAATAACTAAGAATCCTCGATCTAAAAGTTCTTTAGCTATACAATATGAAAGAAAGGTTTTTCCGCTACCTGGAGTTCCATAAAACAATAAGTTATCAGAACTATTACTGAAGTTTGGAATAAAGTCTTTCATTATGAATTCTAGATTATTTCTCATATTAGTTCTAGGAGAAAATTTTTCATAACTATCTTTTGATGATGAAAAGAGTTCAATATTAAAGTTACTAAAGTTGTTATCTTTAAGTATTTCTTCAAGTTCTGAATCTTTGTAATATAGTTTAGTTAGTTTTTCTCTATAACAATCACATTTTTCTATTCCTACATAACCTGTATCTTGACATTTATTACATCTATAATGCATATTTAAGTATTCAGGATCATATCCATATTGAACAAGCTTTTCACATTTTTTAGCTCTTATATCAATAATATTATCTTTAATTTCTTGAATTTGATCTTCAGTAGCGTTACTCTTTAAAATTGTCATAGATAATTTTAAAGAAAGTTTATGGATTTCATTATCTAAGTCAATTATTTCAGGATGTAGTGCTTTAATTTCAGCTCTACGTTTTTTTAAGTTATGAGTTTCTTCATTTCGAATTTTTTGATATACTTCCATTAATTCAGATTGATATCCCTTAATCATCTTTATCCCATCCTAACAGTTTTTTCTCTAAGGAGTCATAATCATACTCTCTTTGTTTAAAATCATTAAATCTGATAGCTTTTGGCTTGTTTTGATTATTAGAATTAAAATTGTTATTAAAGTTTTTATTTGACTTATTATGATTTTTATCTTTTAATGCAACATCTTCTATAGTTTTTATATCATTTTTATGCCAATTACCTAATATGCCATCTATGTATTTAAAGTCTGCTCTATTTAGTCTTTCAAAGCATATATCACAAGCTTTTTCTATTAAAGGCATTTGAAATTTATAAGTAAATATCCATTTTTCAAGCATTTCTTCTTGTGGTTTCATAACTTCGGATGATTTCATTCCAAGATATGATAAAATTCTTCTTATTTTAGTCCACTTATCTTCTGTTTGTTTAATTTGAGATTGAGCATCTTCTATAGTCTTTATGCCCATATCATTCCAAGCTTCAGCAACCTTTTCTATATATCTGAAATTAGTTTTTCCTTTTGAGGAACAATATTCTATTAATAATAGTATTAATTCAGATGGGAATGAAAAGTCCTTTTGCCAACCAAGATATATTTCCATTTCTTTGCTTGAAAGAGGTCTTGATAATATTTTTTCTATATCTTTAAGCATATCGTGTGTTTCAGAACTGTTTAGGGCCTCTAATATATTTATACTGTCTTTATTAAACTCTACATCTTCTTCTTTAAGGTCAATAAATTCTATATTAAAATTATTCATTTTATCTATTGGAACAAGTTTTAAAACACCCTCATCATTCCAGTAGTTTAATGCATTCATTATGTCAGACTCTAGCAAGTTTAATGTTGAAGCTAAAATTGAAGAATTAACTCCAAGCTCACCACTTACGTTATATTTTAACATTAACAAATAAACCTTAACAAATTCACCACGAGCTTTTGGCATGTATTTTTCTAGAAAGACATTGCTAACAGGGGTAAAATCTAAAGGTTTATTTTTAAGCATAAAAGTGCTCATTTAGATTCTCTACCTTTCAAATTAAATTTAATAGTTAAATTATATTATTTCATTTACGTAAACTAATTATAACAAAGGGAACATTATATAACAACTTAAGGAAAATCTTTGATATGAATAAAAATAATATCAATTGGAAAAATTAATTGATGTGTTAAAAAACTATAGAAAAGGAGATTTTTATGAGCTCGAGAAATATTAAGAAATTTATACTATTACTATTTATATTAATATCAGGAGCATTATTAATAAACAACTTTTTAGATTATAGAGCAAAAGGCTTTGAAGTATATTTAGGAAATGCTGTAATTGGTTATGGAAATAATAAAGAAAGAATTAAAGAAGATTACAATAAAATATTAGTGAGTATAAATGATAAATTATCAAAAGAAGAAAAAATAGATAAGAAAAGATTATCTTTTAAAAGAATTTATGAAGATGTTCAGCTTACGAACTATGATGAATTTATGAGTAGTATTATAAATTCACTGAATAATGAAGTAACATTAAAGTTATTAAGTATAGATGGTGTAAAGTTAGGATATGTTATTGATGAAAATCAATTAGAAGATGTTTTAAGAGAGGTTAGTAATATATATATTACTAAAAATAAAATAGATAATAAAAAAATTAATAACATAAATATAAAAGGTAATATAAATTTAAAAGATGAAAAGGTTAATTTATCAAAATTAGATAGAAGTGAAGATTTAGCAAATTCTATTATAGAAAGAAATGAAAAAGAATTATTAAAAGTTGAATTAACGGTAAAGGATAAATTAATAGTAGATGTAGAGCCATCAGTTAAAATTGAAAGAACTGATGATTTGTTTTTAGGAGAAAGTTATGTAAAAAGCAAGGGGGAAAGAGGGAGAAAGGAACAATACATAGAAACAATATATATAAATAATGAAAAGAAGAATAGTAAAGTTATTTCTGAAAATACAATAGTAGAAAGTAAAAGTAAAGTTATATGCAAAGGGACAAAAAATCCTTTGAATGGTAATACTCCATTTTTAATGAGACCTACTAGAGGAGATGTCATAACATCTAGCTTTGGTAAGAGATGGGGTAAAAATCATAATGGAATTGATATAGCAGGAAATACTGGAGAACCTGTAGTAGCTGCATTTGATGGTGTTGTTAAAAATGCATTCTTTGAGAGGAATGGTTATGGAAACATTGTTATTCTAGAACATGAAAATGGACTTGAGACAAGATATGCACATATGAGTAAGATAGATGTGAAGGAAGGAGAAAAAATTGAGAAAGGTGATGTTGTTGGAAAGGTTGGAAGTACTGGAAGAAGTACAGGGCCACACTTACATTTTGAATTAAGAGCAAATGGAAACCCTGTAAATCCTGAAGATTATATAGATTAATTATTTTAATATATTATTGAAAGATAAAATTCCATTACCAACAATATCTTTAGGTAAATCCTTTTTATCGCAAGCTAACTTTATTATAGATAAAACATCATTAAATGTATAAGATGGATTACTCTCTAATATTAATGCACATACAGAGCAAACAAATGCAACTGCTAAAGATGTTCCACTAAATGTTTTATAGTTAGAATTTAGCTTACTTGGATATACCTTAATACCATTTCTTTCGGAAACATATGAAGTATTACTATTTAATGATGCTATATTAGTACAGGATGCAACACAATTAGGTTTAATAATTTTATTGTACGGACCTTTTGATGAATATAAATAAGGTGTGACTGGTTTTGAGCTATTTACCCCACCTACAGTTATACAATTATTTAATGTTGCTATTCCTTTAATCATATCTTTTTCATAATTTACACTTCCACTTGGAACGATTGGTATTAAATTATGTTTTATTGCAACATTAAATACACATTTAAAGGCATCAATTATATAATAATTTAAATTTAAAAGTTCAAAAGGTAAACAAAGAATTCTTATATTTTTTTCTTCTGATAATTTTATTAAGCATTCAATACTATAAAGTACGTCAGAAGCATATCCTTTACCTAATTTGTCAAAGGCTTTATAACAAATTATATTACTTGATGGTGATATACCTTTATATAGATTATTAGAATTTAAACCACTAGAACACATTAATCCTGCTATTGCAGTTCCATGTCCGTTATCATCATAAGGATATTTAAATTCATTTATAAGATCAAAAAAATATTCTATTTTATTATTAGGGCTTAGAAGATCAGGGTGAGGAAAAACACCACTATCTACTAAGCCTATGTTTATATTCTTTCCTGAATATTTTGATTTATTAGTGTCGTATAAATTACAGTTATTTGCTGAAGTGACACTTATTCCACATAAAAATAAGTAGTCATCAAGAAATATACTTTCTACTTCTGGATATTCAATTAATTTTTTTATTTCATATTTATTTAAATTAGCAACAACTATATTACAATAATCTAGTGAATAAATTAAAGCACCTTTAAAGTGAGATATTTTCTTTACTATAGATGAAAATAAGTTTTTACACTTTACAAGGACTCTATATTTTTTATAAGAATTATTTTTTAATGCGATGTTTAGATTATAATCAAGTTTATTTTTAAAACTAAACATAGAGTTCTCCTAAAATATTATTACAATATCATAGTATAAATTTGATACAATAATTGTTAATAATATTTTATTTAATATAAAAATTATAAAAAATAAGCTATAGTAAGACTATAGCTTATATGTTTCTCCGACATTTATAATTTTGACGGTGTTATCTTTAAAGTTAACTAATGTATCATGAGTTTCATCAAAGTCTTCTAATGATATTTTAAATGTTTTATAATGAATAGGAATCATTATTTTACTTTTCATCATTTTAAACATTTTATAACTTTGCTCAGGATTACAATGCATATATTCAAATCTAGCGGGTTTATAACAACCTACTGGCATAAGTGCAACATCACATTCTATATCTTTAAATGCTTCGGTGTAAGCTGTATCTCCTGCAAAGAAAATTTTCTTATTGTTACCTTCAATAATATAGGAGTTACTCTCATCGTCTATACCAATATAAAATCTACGACCATCATGATTAGCTTGAATAGATTTCACTTTAATAAAATCATCTTCAAATGTATTACCAGATCTTAATAAGTGAACATTTTTATATCCTAGCTTTGATAAAATCCTTTTATAGCCTTTAGGAACTATAACAGTTGCATCTTTGTTTAACTTTTTAAGTTGCCTTAATGATGGAAAATGCATATGATCCATATGACCATGTGATAAAAGAATATAATCAAATTTTAATTCAGTAATATCAAATGGTTTTTCTATAACTCTTTTAAAATATCCTAATCTATTTGAAATAACAGGATCTGTTAAAATTAATTTTCCACCTAAATTTAGTATTGTTGTAGCATGACCGTACCAGTGTATTGAATCTTCATGGATTGGATCATTTGCAGATTTATCTCTATCATTAAAATATTCTCTCATATTTGTGTAAGTTAACTTAGATAAAAAATGAATGTTTTTAAATAAATTCATAAGTATTATCTCCTTAAGTGTTAGTTATCTTTTCCACTTAAATACTATAATACCTATAATCATAATTGCAATACCTAAAAAATCTTTTAAGGTAAAATTAAGTTTTTCAGTACCAAATAGTCCAAAGTAATCAATTATTGCAGCAGCAATAATTTGAGATATTAATATTACTCCTATAGCATAAGTAGTTCCAAGAGAACCTATACTCATCATAACAGTAAATATTATTACTACTCCAAGGACTCCACCTAAAAGGTATAGTTTGTTTGCGTTATTAAGTTCTTTAAAATTACCTTTACCAGCAAATGCAGTTATAATGACTGTAAGTATTAAACCTATTAATTGAACTAATACATTAGTTTCCCAAGTACCTATCTTCTCTCCAAGCTTTGTATTAAAAACTCCTTGAAGGCTCATTGAAATTCCAGATACTATTGCATAAATTATTCCTAACAATTGAATCACCTCAAAGTTAGTTTTACCAATTAAGTAAAAATTATAATAAAAAAAAGCTATAAGAAAATCTTATAGCCAAATGATTAATTAAATTGTTTAAATCCTTCTGTTATTTCATCTTCTGAAAATCCAAGAGAATTTCCAAGACTTAGTAAATCTTCGAATAAAGTTTCAAAATGATCTTCTGAACGTGATATGATTAAATCATTTATATCTATATAGAGATTAAGAAATTGATCACTTAAACAATATTCTGTAGGTTGCATAGAAATTTCAGTTACGTTGTCATATTCATTAGTAATTCCTATTGATAATACTTGTTGTAAACAAATTAAATACTTATTAAAAATCTTTTTCTTATCAAGATGAGAGTTTATATTTTTAGAATAGTTAAAGCAATCAGTTTCATTTGCAAGGTCACTAATCTTAATATGTAACTCTAAATTTTTACGAGATTTAATTTTATAATCATCTAAATCTGGATTAATAGTTATTTTATTATCAAGTTTTTTTTGAATTTTAAATAAATTGGAAACAAACATCAACGAATCCTCCCTGCTCTTAAAGCAATTATCTTTATTTATTTTACAAAAACTTTCAGTAGATGAAAAGGTCAGTAAACGAATACAAATAAAACTTTTTTGAAAATTTATAAAATTTCATAAAATTTAGAAATAAAATTAAAAAAATAAACTTCATTTATTTTAAATGAAGTCTTAATTAAAAAATAATTTAAAATGTTTTTAAATCAAAATCTTTTATTTTTAATTCTTTTTTATTATGTGGAACTTTCCATAATTCAAATTTATCTATTTTTAGTGTTTGATTTTCTAAATTTTTATTTATGGTAGATTTTAAATCAAAAGAATTTTTCTTATTATCTTTTGGAAGATAATTTAAGTTAGCTAAGGAAACAGATAATTTATCTATATTTTCTTCTCTAACATTAAATCCATGAAGTTTTAATGTATCTTTTAGACATCTTTCGATTTTTTTGATATATCCAACTCCATTTAAATTTATATTTATAGTCTTTAAATTTTCATTTATAGCAAATTCATCAGAAAGTTCTATTTTAAATTTCTTGTAAGGTTTTAAAACCTTTTCTATTACTGGTGTTAATTTTTCAATATTAGGATTATCTAATATTTCTAGTGCTATATATGGAGCAGGTGAATTTCTGTTTGCTCTAAACTTTTTTGATAAGGTTTTTTGAATAGGGTTTATAAATTCATATGAAGAATCATCAAATAATGCAACAATATAGTATCTCATATTTTACCTCGCCTAATATACTCTTTGATTTAATAACCAAACTTTTCTATAAATTATAACATAATACTTTAAAGAAAAAAACTAAAAGGAATAAATAAAAGGTTTTATCACATACTACTTATGTAACTTAAGTTTAGGAGGGATTTTTTATGAATCACAATTCAAGTATTAAATGTGTAGTTAATGAATGTAAATATCATTGCAAAGAAGATAATTATTGTACATTAGACACAATTATGGTAGGAAAACATTCTCATAAAGCAACTACAACTGAATGTACAGATTGTAACTCTTTTGAAGTTAAATAACAAAAATAACCATTTGGAGATAGATAAAAGCCCACAAAGCTTTTATCTATCTTATTTTTTGTCAAAAAAATATTTCAATAATGCAACTTTGTGTTATAATGATAAACGAACTATAAAAATTGATAATAGGATTATAATGTCTAATAAATATTTTTTTGATAAATAATATAATTTTGGGAATTTTAAGTATATAGAATCTAAAAATAAGGGTGAATTGGATGGAAAAGTTAGTTATAAATGGAGGAAGACCTTTAGTAGGGTCAGTTGATATAAATGGAGCTAAAAATGCAGCAGTCGCAATATTACCAGCAGCAGTAATTGCTAGTGAATCAAAGTGTGTTATAGATAACATACCAGATATTGAGGACGTACATTGTTTAGAAAGAATACTTGTAAGCTTAGGTTGTAAAGTTAGAAAAATTGATAATAATACATTAGAAATAGATAGCACAGAGGTTAATAATTATGATGCTTGTACTGAAGATGTAAGAAGAATGAGAGCATCATATTATTTTATTGGAGCACTTTTAGCAAGATTTAAAGAAGCAAGAGTTGAACTTCCAGGGGGATGTCCTATAGGTGTTAGACCTATAGATCAACATATTAAAGGCTTTGAAGCTCTAGGTGCAGATGTTACTATAGAACATGGTGCTGTAAAGGTTAAAGCTGATAGATTAGTAGGAACAAATATTTTCTTTGATGTTGTTTCTGTTGGAGCAACTATAAATGTTATGATAGCTGCTACAGGAGCAGAAGGAGTTACTACTTTAGAAAATGTTGCTAAGGAACCACATGTAGTTGATGTTGCTAACTTCTTAAACTCAATGGGAGCAAATATTAAGGGTGCTGGTACTGATATTATAAGAATTCAAGGTGTAGAAAAGTTCAAAGGTTGTGCATATAGCGTAATACCAGATCAGATAGAAGCTGGTACATTTATGATAGCTGCAGCTGCTACTAAAGGAGATGTAACTATAAAAAATGTTATACCAAAACACTTAGAATCAATAACAGCTAAACTTAATGAAATGGGTGCTAAAGTTGAAGAAGGTGATGATTCTGTAAGAGTTACATGTTCTGGAAAGTTAAAAGGAGTAAATGTTAAGACAGCTCCATATCCAGGTTTCCCAACAGATATACAACAACCAATGTCAACTTTATTAAGTATAGTGCCAGGAAGAAGTTTAATAACTGAATCAATATGGGAAAGCAGACATAAACATATTGATGAACTTAAGAAAATGGGTGCTAATATAAAGGTTGAAGGAAGAGTTGCTATAATAGATGGAGTTGAAAAACTTACTGGGGCGGTTGTTAAGGCAACTGACTTAAGGGCCGGAGCCGCAATGGTTATAGCTGGTCTTATAGCAGATGGTTCAACTGAAATAACAAGTATAGAGCATATAGATAGAGGATACCCTCATATTGAAGATAAGTTCAGAAGTTTAGGTGCTGAAATAGTAAGAGTTGATGTAGCAGAATAATTGGGGGCGAAGATATATAATGAAATTTTGTTCGCTTTATAGTGGGAGTAGTGGAAATAGTATTTTTGTAGGTAACGATAATACTAGAATATTAGTTGATGCTGGAATGCCAGGCAAGAAGATTGATGAAGCACTAGCAAAGATAGATCAAAATCCAAAAGATATAAATGGTATTTTTGTGACACATGAACATTCAGATCATATTAAAGGTGTGGGAGTTTTATCAAGGAAATATGATATACCTATATATGCAAATGATAAAACATGGGAAGCCATGAAAGGATCGATTGGCAAAATAAAAGAACACAATATAAAAATAATGGACAGAAGAAGTACGGTAATTATAAATGATTTAGAGATTAAATCATTTGTAATACCTCATGATGCTATTTCTCCAGTTGGATATACAATAAAGTCAAAAGATAATTTAATAAGTATTGCAACTGATTTTGGTACATTTACTGAAGAAATAAGAGATAATATAAAAGATTCTAATATTATACTTTTAGAATGCAATCATGATGTTAGTATGCTTAAATTTGGTCCTTATCCTTACAGTCTTAAGAGAAGGATATTAAGTGAAATAGGACATTTATCAAATGATGATTGTGGAGAAGCCATTGCTGAAATTATAAAGCATGGTAATGATAAAAAAATAATATTAGGTCACTTAAGTGGTACAAATAATCATCCAGACTTAGCTTATCAGACAGTTTTAACTTCTTTAGCCGAAAAAGGTATTGAAGAAGGTTTGGATGTTAAAATTTCAATGGCTAGTAGACATGAACCTAGCTCATTAATTAACTTATAATAAGAAGGAAAGAGGGAGAATGAGATGAGTTTATACAAAAATTGGACTGACATGGTTGTTGAATATGTAAAAACAAAAGGTGAAAAAGCTTTTTGGGAAGAGTATGGTAAGATAGAAACAAATATTTATAAAGATTTATTATCAAACCACAAAGAAGTTAAAAAAACAACAATAAATAATTTAGCTAAAGAACAAAATACAACTGAAGAATTCGTAATGGGATTTGTTGATGGAATAAATGATAGTTTAAAAGTTCCATATGATTTAGAAACTATAGATGGAAACACTGAATTAGTATTAGATATAGATTTTGAGAAATTATATTTTAATATGTTAGATGCAAAAGCTGATTATTTATTTAATTTACCACAATGGGATGGAATTTTTTCAGAAGAAAAGAGAAAAGAAATTAAAAAAGCATATAATGATTCAAAGACAGTAAGAAATGAAGAAAAGATAGGCAGAAACGATCCATGTCCATGTGGAAGCGGAAAAAAATATAAGAAATGTTGTGGAAAATAATTTAGACATTTAAAAGCTCATAAGATTTTATGAGCTTTTCTTAATATTTAGAACAAGTTATATTAAATTTATATTTTTTTTTATTTTTATATAAATATTTAGGAGGTTTTGTATTATGGATAAAAATGTTATATGGGCAAATGAACAAAAGATAACCAGAACTGTACAAGCTATAAATAAAAATAATATGAACGGATACTATGCAAAAGATAGAGAAGAACTTATAAGAATTATAGAAGATATAGTAAGTGAAAATTCCTTAGTTTCATGTGGAGGTTCTATGACTCTTTTGGAAACTGGTGTAATGGAACATTTAAGGAGCGGAAGATATAAGTTTTTAGATAGGTATAAAGAAGATATTACAAGAGAAGAAGTTGTAAATATGTTTAAGGAATCATTTTTTGCTGATGCATATTTTACAAGTAGTAATGCTGTTACTGAAAATGGGGAACTTTATAATGTAGATGGAAATGGAAATAGAGTTGCAGCAATGCTTTATGGACCAGAAAAGGTTATAGTTATTTGTGGAGTAAATAAAATAGTAAAGAATGTTGAAGAAGCAATAAAAAGAAATAGAGAATGTGCTGCACCAATAAATGCAAAAAGATTAAATAAAGAAACACCATGTTCAAAGGTTGGATATTGCATGGATTGTAAAAGTAAAGATAGAATATGCAATGAGTATACTTTAATAAAAAGACAAAATAGAAAAGAGAGAATGCACATAATATTTTTAAATGAAAACTTAGGATATTAAAAAACATATGCACTAGTTAATAAAGTATAACTATACTTAATTTTTTGAACGCAAGGAGATACTTTCAAAATAAAATTAAAATAACTAGTGCATTTAACTATTATAAATATATGATTTTGGTTAAAACATTATTACATAATTTCAAAAATGTTTAGTTTAGGAGGAAAAAATGAACATAACATTAGTTACTGTAGGTAAATTAAAAGAAAAATATTTAAAACAAGCTATTGATGAATATTCAAAGAGGTTAGGAAGATACTGCAAACTTGATATAATAGAACTTCCGGATGAAAAAACTCCTGATAATGCATCAGAGAAAGAGGAAATTCAAATAAAGGAGAAAGAAGGTAGATTAATACTTTCAAAAATAAAGGATAATTCCTACGTTGTAGCTATGGATTTACAAGGTAAAGAAATTACATCAGAGCAGTTTTCGAGTTTTATAGAAAAGTGTGGAGTTACTGGTAATTCAAATATAGTATTTATAGTTGGTGGAAGCCTTGGTCTTTCTGATGAAGTGAGAAGAAGAGCAGATTATAAGTTATGTTTCTCTAAGATGACTTTCCCACATCAGCTATTTAGAGTTATGCTTTTAGAACAAGTATATAGAGCTTTTAGAATAATGAACAATGAACCGTACCATAAGTAACGGTAAATATTATACCTAATTATAAATAAAGAATATAAAAATTATTAAGTCTACTAAAATATATTATTTTAAGTGGACTTTTTTTGTATAATAAGTTTAGCAGACCAAATATATGAAAAGAGTGAAATTGTATATGAGAAGTGATGATATAAAATTTGCTGATTTAACGAAAATATATAATGAATTATATTTTCCAAAGTGTAAAACATTAAATGTACAACAAACTGTTATAAGTAGAAAATCTAGAAAAATAATAAAAAAAATATATGATGAAAGATTTTTAGAGTATTTAGAAAAAAATAGTTTAGAAAGTGAAAAAAGTTTTTTTTGTGATGCAATAAGTCCAATACTGTCAAATAAAACTAGATTTTCTTATAAAACATTTTGTTTAATAGTTTTATTTTTATTAATTGAGGAGAGTAGTAATAATAATTTAGTTAAAAATATAATGAAAAATAATATAAATGAAAATGAATATATAGATTTAAACTTTTCTGAATATACAAAATTAGTAGATGATAGGTTAATTGAAGTAAAGAAAATTGCATTACATATATTTAAAGAGAAATCTAAAAATAAAAAAGAAATTCGTAGAATTATTAAGTGTATAAAATCTGAAAATTTAAGGTGTAAAAAGATTAAAGAAATTAATAAAATTGAAAGAGAAGATGAAGATTCTTTTGAGAAAGATTTAGATTATGGAATGAAAAGATCAATTGACATAGTAATGGAATATAGTAAGTTCATGGAAAGTAAAACTAAGGATATAGATAAAGAATTAGAAAATTTATTGAAAAATAAGATATTAAAAATGAATTACAAAAGTAAATGTAATCTAAATAGAAAAATTAAAAAAGAAATAATAAAGGAATATGAAAGGTTTAAAAAAAATAAGAATAATTCTATATTAGATAAATATACAAATGAAATAGCTTTAAGGAATCATATTACTGAAAAAGAGATATTAAAAATAAAAGAAAAAACTGGATTTTCATATTTGAAAGCTATGGAAATAGGAGAAGAAATACTTGAATTAGAAGACAAATATTAATATTCTTATTCAAAATTTTAGAAAATAGTATGTAAAAAGGATTCTTTTTGTGAGTAATAATTTAGTTATTACTCTTTATTTTTATATAAAATTGGATTAAAAATTTACTTTTTAATAAAAAATACTGTAAATTTTTTTGTAAACTTGTGTATTATGATTACCCTTAAAATAAAAGTGTAAGATAAATTTTAAGGAGTGATTAAAGTGGAAAAAAATATATTTAAAAATAAAAATGAAAGGGGATATAAAAAAATCTTTAAGAATAAAGATGAAACTTTACAATCGAATATTGATAAAAATTATGCAGAAAAAAAAGAGAGAAAGAATAAATTGAATAAAGTTAAAGAAAAAACATTTTTAGATTATTTTGAAGATAAAAAAGGGTTACATTATGAGGAAAGAAATAAAGAACTTTTTAAATATGGACTAAATTATAAAGAAAAAAATGATTACAATAAAGAAATAGATTATTTTAATAAGAGTTATATTAATATTAAAAATAAAAATCTAGTTCATAATGATATTGTAGAAGACATAATATCAAATAGAAATATAATTTTTAACAATTATTTGATGAAGTATGATGAAGAAAATGGTTGTTTTAGACAGCTAAGTGATCATAGAGCTGGTACTTACATTTATTCCAAAATTCTAAAGAATAAAATAAACTTTTTTAATGGAAATGATATTATAGGTATATTAAGACTGCTTAAAATACACCCAAGTATTCAGATTTATGAAGAAGATAAAAAAATAAATAAAAAATTTATTAATTGTAAGAATTGTGTTTTAAAAATAAATAAAAACGAAGATATTGATATTAAGGAACATAGTAAAAAGTATTTGTTTTTAAATGTTATTAATGCTAATTATTTAAAAAAATATGATTTTAAAAATTCTAGATTTAAAGTATTTATTGAAACATTAACTAATGGAGATGAAGAATTAATAATATTAATACGACAAGTTTTAGGATATTGTCTATCTAACTTTAATAATGCAAAAAAAGCATTTATATTTTATGGAAAGTCTAATACAGGGAAAAGTGTACTGTTAAATTTATTAATTAATATATGTGGAGAAAGCAATGTCTCAAATATAGAATTACAAAATCTAAATAAGAGAGAAAATATAGCAAGTTTATATGGTAAAAAATTAAATGTATGCAACGAATTACCAGACTATAAAATAACTGATACTGGCATATTTAAAGCTTTGGTTAGTGATAATGATAAAGTTACTGGTAAGGCATTATATAATAATCCATTTAGTTTTTATAATAAAGCAAAGTTAGTATTCGCATGTAATAATATTCCAACTATTAGCAATAATAAAAGCTTAGATTATAGTGCTTTTTTTAATAGATTAATAATTATTCCTTGTTTAAATAGTATACCTGAAGAAAAGCAAGATAAAAACCTCTTCAAAAAACTTTTGAAAGAAAGAGATTTAATTTTTTCATGGTCTATTGATGGATTACAACAATATATAGACAAAGGTAATAAATTTATAGAGCCTAATATTACAAAAAGGATGATGAAAGAATATATATCCTCAATAAATTTAGTAGATTCATTTATTAATGAATGTTGTAAATATGATGAAAATGAATATAGCTTTAAATATGAGGTTGAAGAATATTTTATAAATTATTACTCTGAAAAAAAAGGAGTAATGCCAAAGGATATAGAGTTAAAAGAACTTATAGATAAAATCAAAAAAAAATATTTATATAAGAGAATAAATAGAGATGGAGAAAATAAATATGGATTTTTAAATTTAAAAGTTTTTTATTAGATGTTGGAATTTTGGAATTTTCCACATAGGATTAAAGAAAAATTTAATTATATATTATTTTAGTGAAAGAAGAGGATTTTATGGAGATAAGTAATTTTGAAATTATTATTGAAATGATTAGTGAGGTTATAGAAGATATTATAAAAAAGGAGGAAGATTAAGTTGAAGAAGGCGGTTATATATGCAAGGGTAAGTACCATTGAACAGGCGGAAGAAGGATATAGTATAGACGCACAACTTAGTATGGTAAAAAATAAGTGTATAAGTGAAGGAAGAGAAGTAATTGATAGTTATGTTGATAGAGGAATAAGTGGTAAGTCTTTAAAAAACAGATTAGCTTTACAAAAATTATTAGAAGATATAAAGAAAGGTGGAATTGATGAAGTATGGGTATGGAAAACAAATAGATTGGCAAGGAATCATTTAGATTTATTAAATATGGTACACATATTTGATAAGTATAATGTAGGTTTTAAAAGTTGTACAGAACCATTTGAAACTAATACAGCAACAGGGAAATTATTATTAAATTTATTAGCTTCTATTGGAGAATTTGAGCGTGAAACAATTGTAGATAATGTAAAAATGGGGCATAAAGAACGAGCAAAAAGGGGGAAGTGGAATGGTGGCAGAGTTTTAGGGTATGATAGTGTGAGTTTGAACAATAATGAAGAGAAAAGAGTACTTGTTATAAATAAAGAAGAGGCTTTTGTAGTAAAGAAAATATATAATTCATATCTAAATGGATTAGGACTTAAAGCTATAACCAATATGTTAAATAAGGAGGGATATAAAACTAAGAAAAATAATTATTTTAATATAGTTGGAGTAAAAGAGATATTATTAAATCCAATATACTGTGGTAACATAAGATATAATTATAGAGAAAATTGGAGTGAGAAAAGAAGAAGAGGAATAAATAAAAATCCTATAATAGTAGAAGGAATACATGAAGCAATAATTTCTAAGGAGAAATGGGAAGAGGTTCAATGTATTTTTAAAAGTAAAAGTAAAAGACCAGCAAGAGTATTTGAAGGAAATTATCTTTTAACAGGATTATTAAAATGTCCTGTATGTGGAGCTTCGATGGTTGCTGGAAGAGTTAAAAGAAAACTAAAAAATGGAGAAGAAAAAGTGATACGATATTATCATTGTGGAAACTGGAGGAATAAAGGAAGTGCTGTTTGTAAAAGTAATGGAATACGTGCAGATAAAGCAGAAGAATTTATTATTGCTAAAATAAATAACATTTTAAAGAATGAAAATCTATTAAATGAAGCAATAGATAAATTTAATAAGAAAAATTTAGAAGGAATAGAGCCAGTAAAGAATGAAATAAAAATACTTGAAAATAAATTAAATAATTTAAATATAAAGAAAAATAAAATATTTGAATTATATGAAGATGGAATAGTAGATAAACAAATACTGAAAACAAGAATAGAAGAATTTGAAAGAGTAATTGAATTAGATTTTAAAAGAAAAAAAGAACTTGAAGAAAAAATAAAATATAATACAGTTACAAAAGTGAGTTTAGAAGATGTAAAATTAGTAATAAGCAAAATATCAGACATATTTAATGAGTTTAATAAGGATAATAAAAAAATGTTATTACATTTATTGATTGATAAAATAACAATGAATGAAAATAGAGAAATTAACTCAATAAGTATAAAATTTAATGATGAAGTAAATAAGCGATTTATTAAGTTAAATAAGGGTGAGCCATTGGGTTCACCCTTTTATTTTTATATAGAATTTTAAACAGAAATGAATAAAGCAATCAATAAATTTTACAAGACATAATTCAAATTACAAGACATAATAATTTAATTATATTTATAAAGGAGGATGTAAAATGAAAAAGTTTAAAAAATTGCATATTATTTTAAGAGAATACTTGATTTAGAGGCGTATTATAATATAAAAATGGAAAATGAAGATTTTAAAGGGATATATAAGAATATTGCTGATTTATTAGGAGAAGAAGCTACTATAAAACTATGTAAGAATTATAAAGGCAACAAATAACATTTTTCATGAGATTGTATTCTAAAGAATATGTTTTAAGGGATATAAAATATAAATATAATGGTAAAAATTTAACAGAGTTATCAAGGGAACTAGGTTATTCTGAAAGATGGATGAGAACGTTGGTTAATGAGATTAAGTAAATAAAGTTTTTTGAAAAATGTATTATATTAATGATTCATAAAGACTCCACATATAAATAGCAATTATTATAATTCAAAATATATAGTATAGTTATGGTATAACAATAATTTTATAATGAGGGTTTAAATTTATGGATAAAGAAAATAAACGTATTAAAATAATAAAGTTTCTTCAATGGAATGATAAAAATGGATATTAAAAAGATGAAGAATGTGATTTGGAAGAAGAACTTAGAATGACTTATGAAGATGCAGTTAAGTATGCAAAATAGGATAAGTTTTATGATAAGACATATGAAAAATTAACGTTATTAGTAAATAATGAAGATGTAATAGAAAATTTTATAGAAGTTTAATTTAAATATGCTATTACCTATAAATGTGGGTAATAGTTTTTGTTTTATATTAAATAAAGGGAACTAAATATTTACTATCTAATAATTAGCTCCCTTTTAAATTTTAAGGAGTGATGAAAAATGAAGAAAAGAATTAATTTGGTTTCAGTAAAGCTTGTTAAAGAGAAATCTATTTTATATGAAAAAAGGAAAATATTAAATCCAAATGATGCTTTTGAGTTAGGAAAGGAATTTTTAATAGATTTCGATAGAGAAAAAATGATTTTGCTTTGTCTAGACAGTAAGAATCAACCAACTAATATTACTACTATTAGTATAGGATGTTTAAATTCATCAATAGTTCATCCAAGGGAGGTATTTAAAATAGCTATATTAAGTAATTCAGCATCAATAATTGTATATCATAATCACCCTTCAGGAGATGTTAATCCTAGTAAAGAAGACATTAATGTAACTGAAAGATTAAAAGAGTCAGGAAAAATATTGGGTATAGAATTAATTGATCATTTAATAGTAGGCTTAAATGAAGAATACTATAGTTTTAAGGAAAAAGGAGGTATTTAGTATGTTTAACAAAGAAAATAGATATATAACAAAAGGGATTAGTGAAAATTTGGATTTAAGATTACAACTTATAATTTGGAATATGATTGATCATTTAAAAAAAGAAACAAAAGAAATAGATTATTTGCAAGTTTTTAAAATAGAAAAATTTAATAAGGGAATTATAATTGAACATAGTCAAGAAATTCCAGAATATAAAGAAAAATGTGTTTTACCTTTATTTAATATAGAAAGTAATGAAAATATAGAAATTTTAGTGATAGATGATTATGAATATTCAACAATGATGTTAGCAGAAGAATATTAGGATATGAAAATATAAGCCAAAAAAAGAGTTAAAAAAATGTTGTTTCAATGAAATATTTACAACAAAAACTAAAGCTATTTAGGTTAACCTAAATAGCTTTAGTCTTTTATATTAAATATATTTTTTTATATGAAAATATGGTAGAGTTTAATTAATATATGGATATTTTACATAAGTTATATATAGTTTGCGAAAAGAGGCATTTTTCTCGCGAAAAGTTAAGATTTATGATAATATGTAGCATGAAGCATTTTATTGAGATGTTCTTTATGCAAAGGAGATGAAGATTATTATGAAATTTAGCTATAAACCATTATGGAAGTTAATGATAGATAAAGAAATAAATAATCAGCAATTAATGATAAAAGCAAATATAAGTAAAAGTACTTTTTATAAATTGAAAAGTAATAAGAATGTTACAACTGATGTATTACTACGTATTTGTAATGAATTAAAGTGTAATATTTCAGAAATAATAGAATGTATTGATGATTAATAAAGATAGAAAGGTAGTTATAATAAATGAAAAAATATACAGTAATTGATCTATTTTCAGGGGCAGGAGGATTATCAAGAGGTTTTTATGATGCGGGATATGACGTTGTGTTAGGAATTGATTTTGATGAAAAAGCTTTAGAAACATTTTCTAAGAATCATGGTAATACAATGGCAATGAGATTAGATTTATTTAATCATGATAACATATCAGTTATAGCAAAAGAGTTTTATAAAAGACACAAAAATCTAGATATATTGGTTGGAGGACCACCATGTCAAGGATTCTCATTGGCTGGTAAAAGAGAGGAAAATGATGAAAGAAATATCTTATATAAAGCAATGGTAAAAACTGCTGAGCTAATGAAGCCTAAGGCTGTGGTATTAGAAAATGTTCCAGGAATGTTAACCCTATATAATGGACAGGGAAAAGATAGAATATTTAATGATTTTGGAAATCTTGGTTATAAAATGACAGTGAAAGTTTTATATGCTCCAGATTACGGAGTTCCTCAAATAAGAAAACGTGCTTTTTTTGTAGGAATATTGGATTCAAAATATGAATTTGAATTTCCAAAGCCAATATTAGAAGCTAAGGATTACGTTACTTGTGAAGATGCAATAGGAGATTTGCCAGCTTTAGAAGGGATATATGGGGATGAAGTTCAAGATTATTTAATAGAGCCATTGAGTGAATTTCAAAGGGAAATGCGTAATAATTCTAAGAAAATATATAATCATATTGGAACCATACATTCAGATAAGACAATTAAGATGATATCAATGGTACCGGAGGGGAAAAACTATAAAGCACTTCCTGAAAAATACAGAGTATTATATAAGTATAATGAAGCATTAACAAGATATCATAGTAAGAAACCATCACTTACAATAAATACAGGACATAGATCTCATTTTCATTATAAATATAATAGGATACCTACAGTTAGAGAAAGTGCAAGATTACAGTCATTTCCAGATGATTTTATTTTTTATGGTAATAAGTCTCAACAGTATAAGCAAGTAGGGAATGCTGTTCCTCCTAAGCTAGGGTTTGCAATAGCAAAGGAATTAAAAAAATACTTAGATTACGAGGTTAATAAGCATGGAAAATAAATATAAATTTATTGATTTATTTGCTGGATGTGGAGGATTGGAAGATGGTTTCTTACAAACTGGAAGATATGAGAGTGTAGCTTCTGTAGAGTGGCTATATCCACAGGTAGAAACGCTTAGAAATAGATTAAAGCATAAGTGGAATGAAAAAAATGCTGATGATAAAGTTTTATACTTTGATATTCAAAGGGAGAATGAGCTTTTTAAAGGTTGGGATAATGATGAAAAATATGGAAGTTCTCGTGGCTTGGATTATTATGTACAACAATATGGTGGTGTTGATGTAATAATAGGAGGACCTCCGTGTCAAGCATATTCAATTGCAGGAAGGGTACGCGATGAGAATGGAATGCATGATGATTATAGAAATTATTTATTTGAGCATTATTTAAGTGTTGTAAATAGGTATAAACCTAAAGCTTTTATTTTTGAAAATGTTCCAGGAATTTTAAGTGCAAAACCAAATGGGGTTAATATTATTGAAGAAATAACACATTCATTTAATAAAATTGGATATGTTATTGATAAAAACCTAAGAAAAAATGGGGTGATTAATTCAGTAGATTATGGGGTACCACAGAATAGAAAGAGGGTTATTATTCTTGGAATACGTAATGATATTTGTTTAGAAAAAGATGCAGAGGAAATAATTGATATGTTTTATTCCGTTATTTTACCTAAATATAAAAGTAATAGAATAATTACTGTTGGAGAAGCAATTGGAGATCTTAATAGGATAGAACCAGTTTGGGATGAATTATATCATAAAAAAAGAGTTGCATATAAATATAGAGAAAATGCTGTAAATTGGCATAAACCAAGATATCATAATATTAGAGATATGAAAATTTATTCTATGTTAGCAAAAGATATAGAGGTTGGAGAAAATAAGTATACTAATTCAAAGGCTATTACGAAGATTTATGAAGAAATGGTTGGTTCAAAATCACCAATCCATAGATATCATGTTTTGAAAAAAAATGAGCCAAGTACAACAATTATAGCGCACCTTTATAAAGATGGTAATAGATTTATACATTATGATTCTAAACAGGCTAGAAGTATAACTCCAAGAGAAGCTGCAAGGTTACAATCATTCGATGATGATTTTGAATTTATAGGGAGTCAAGGAAGTGTATTTCAAATGATTGGAAATGCTGTGCCACCTAAATTGGGAATGGCTTTAGGGAATGCATTAAAAGATTTATTGGATATGTTTATTTATGAGGAGGAGAAATAACTATGTATCATTATTTATATACGAATGATATGAGGGTATCAATGCTAGAAAATAAAGCAATGTATTTTGCTAAACTATTTTTAAATGATGAAGTACCATCTGCAAAAGAGAATAAATCACTTAATAATAATGCAAATACAATAGGATTTTATTTGAATTTAATTAATAAGGGAAAATGTGCGGAATTAGCAGCTGCTGGCAATGTAAGAAGTGTTTTACTTAATTTTATAAAAAAATTTCAATATCCAAATCCACGTACAAAAAATAGTTTAATAGATTGTAAAAATGATGGAATTAAAATAGCTCCATTAAGAGAAATTGTGAAATTGTTGTTTGTGGCTAAGCAGATAGATTCGGATGATGCGTATTTAACAAAAGATGAGGTTTTAGAATTTATTTTTTACAATGATAAAGTTGCAAAAAGTGAGAAAGTAGATAGGTATAAAGTATATTTAGATATTTTAAAATCAAGAGAAGTAAATGATAAAAGTAAGATTAATGTTAATACTAGTGATAGAGTATGGAAACATCAAGATAGGCAGATTGGAGAATTATTGTCCGTTTTAGATTGGTCTGGTTTTATTAAATATGATGATAGTAGAATAACATTAAAAGAAGCTACTCAAGAAAGTTCAGAATTTAAAGCTGAGTTATTGGATATACTAATGTATGAAAAATTTTGGGATTATGAAATACTTGATGATATAAATCTTGATGATGCAAAAAAAAATTATTTTGATTATATTGATAAAGATATAGTAGCTTATCAAGAAGAGAATATAAATAATTCAGTTTGTAATAATACAATAAAATTACCATACCAACGTATATTCTTTGGGGCTCCAGGTACTGGGAAAAGCTATTTATTAAATAAAGAGGCTATAGATAATTTTGGAAATAATTATGAGAGAGTTACTTTTCATCCAAATTATATGTATGGAAATTTTATAGGAACTTTCAAACCATTTCCAGTAGGAATTAAAGGTGAAGATGGAACTTGTTATGATGAGTTTGGAAACTTGAGGGAGCGTATAACATACAAATATATTCCAGGAGTTCTTATGAGAATTCTCGTAAAAGCTTTATTGAATTCTCATATAAATTATTTATTGATAATTGAGGAAATAAATAGAGCAAATGTGTCAGCTGTTTTTGGAGATTTCTTTCAGTTGCTAGATAGAAACGCAAATGGAGAAAGTGAATATTCTATATCCACTTCTGAAGATGTTAGAGTGTATTTGAAAGAACAAGTAAAAAATATTTCTGAAGAGAAAAAAAATTATATTCATTCAAAGCTTGGAGAGGATTATAGTAAATTAATATTGCCAAATAATCTTTATATTTGGGCAACAATGAATAGTGCTGATCAAGGAGTTATGCCTATGGATACAGCCTTTAAGAGAAGATGGGAATTTAAATATATAGGAGTAAATGAAGCTACCAAAAATACAAGTGATTTTGATAAGTATATGATGAAAATATCAAATAATAACATTGTGAAATGGAATGATTTTAGAACAGAAGTAAACGATAGGTTATCAAGTTATCGAATACCTGAAGATAAATTGATAGGACCGTATTTTATATCTAAGTCAATTCTTGAATGTGGAGATATTGATAAAATTACAGATGTAGTTAAGAATAAGGTGTTAATGTATCTTTATGAAGATGCTGGAAAAGCTTATAGGAATAATTTGTTTGTTGCAGAAAAAGCTAAAACATATTCAACCTTATGTAAAAATTTCGATGATAATGGTAGTAGCATATTCAGTAACCCGTTAGAACTTAATAGTATATCAAATGATAACAAAAATTATGATGAGAGTAATAGTTTATCAGATGAAGATCCTAATAATATTGATTGTGAGTAGGTGAAAAAATGAGAATACAGATTCTACAGGAATTAAAACCTTATTCTTTTTTTGAACTGAGAACATATTTAGGATTAGATGATCAGAAAACAAAAGATATATTAAAGTCTTTAACTTTAATGAATATAGTAAAAAAACTATCTAAAAATACTGAAAATGTTGAGTTAGAGGAATTGTTAGATGTTGAGTTTTTAGAAGAAGTAAATATGCGATTTGATGGAACTATGTATGTATTTAGGTTTGTTGGAATCCTTACAGTAGGGAATTGTTGCTTTATTTTATATCCTAAATATATCAAAAATATAGAAGATGATAAAAATAATAATTATAAAAAATTAAAGCAAATTGTTGAAGTAATAAGAAAATATAATTCAAAAGAACAAAATCAAAGCTTTAATGAAAACTCTGATTCTACAAGGTTTAATTTACTTTCGCTAACATTAGATTTAATTTATGATTATTATGAAAATGGTTTGTATAGTAATAATAGAACTATTATCGAAGAAAATGGAGTAGGAGAGATTTTATGGGATAAAACTATTAATGAAAGTAATATATATTTTTCTAATAAAACACCTATATATTTAAATTTATTTACTATAAATGATGAAATAAATGAAGATAATTTATTCAGGAGGCTTCATAGATGTATTCTTACACTTAGTTGTGAAGCGGTTGAAGATTTATTAAATATTTTAGATATTATACCAATTAAGTTATCATCTGAAATGATAGATGAGTTTGGAGATATTGATTATATTACATATTGCATAGATCAAGAATTAAGTCAGCAATTTATAACTAGAAATCAGAAAGTATTAAGTATGCTTAAAGATTATATAAATAGAAATGATAACTCTGATAGTAGTGATAGAATTTCTTTTGTTGGAACAAATAGTTTTAATTTAGTTTGGGAAGATGTGTGTTCTGTAGTTATGGATAATTGTTTAAATAAAACACTTGAAGAATTAAATTTAGATTCATATGAAGGTATAAAAAAGTCTTCACTATTAAAAGATATTATTCCTAAGCCTAGATGGACGCACTTAGAATCTAAAAAAGAACATTATGCAAATAAGAGCTTAATTCCAGATTTGGTTACAGTTAATAAAGATGGATTATCAATATATGATGCTAAGTATTATAAGATAAAATTAGATGAAAATGGTATTAAAAATCAACCCGGTGTAGGAGATATAACTAAGCAATATTTATACGAATTAGCATATAAAAAATTGGCAATTAAAAACAATATTGAAATCAAAGATAATGCATTTCTTATGCCAATAGATAGTAGTGAAGAAGTAGTAATTGGTTTTGTTAGTTTAGATATTTTTGATGAATTTTATAATTCGAGAAATTTAAATGATATTAAAGTTATATTGAAACCTTGTGAGGAAATGTATGATAAGTATTTAAGTATATAGTTAATGCAATAAAATATTATAATGTTTAGTGTTGGTGCATTAACGGTGAACCGTACCATAAATAGGTGCGGTTTTTTAGTTCATAAATATATATTTTTAGTAAATAATATTTTTATTTTATGATAAAGTTTAAATAACTCTAAACTTTCCCTTTTATATGCTAAATACTTGAATTTTTGATGTAAGATTAACTTATAAGTAAAAGAAAGTCATTAAACTTTTTTTTATCTAAATAATTAAATACTTTTTAACTTAAAGAATAAAAAGGAGGAAATTATTATGATAGCACCATTAAATGGTATTAAGGTTATTGACTGGACTCAAGTACAATCAGGTCCAGCTTGTACTCAGTTATTAGCTTGGTTAGGAGCTGATGTAATTAAAATTGAACGTCCTGGAACTGGAGATCCAACGCGTAGTGAGTTGCTTGATTTACCTGATTTAGACGGATTATATTTTTTACAACTTAATAGTAACAAGCGTTCAATAGAACTAGATATTAAAACTCCAGAAGGGAAAGAGATTTTAAAAAAACTTTTAAAAGATGCAGATATTTTTGTTGAAAATTTACATCCAGGAGCTGCAGATAAATTAGGCTTCTCTTGGGAAGAAGTCCATAAATTAAATCCTCGTCTTATATATGGTTCTATAAAAGGATTTAATCCTGATTCACCTTATGCAAACGTTAAGGCTTTTGAACCAGTTGCACAATGTGCCGGTGGAGCTGCAGCTACAACTGGATGGTGGAATGGAGAATGTAATATTCCAACTCAATCAGGAGCTGCACTTGGAGATAGTAATACAGGAATGCATTTGGTAATAGGGCTGCTTGCAGCATTGATGCAAAGAGAAAAAACAGGTGAAGGCTGTTTTGTATACCAATCAATGCAAGAAGCCGTGTTAAACTTATGTAGAGTAAAACTTCGTGATCAATTAATTTTAGAACATACAGGAACACTAAAACACTTCCCTGGATATCCTGAAGATAAAATAGGAGATACAGTACCTCGTTATGGTAATGCAGAAGGTGGACAAGTGCTTGGTTGGTGTTATAAGTGTAAAGGTTGGGAAAACGATTCCAATGCATATGTTTATATTGTTTTACAAAATGAGGACAAGGCATTTGCTAAGGCTTGCGAAGGTCTTGGAAAACCAGAATGGATTACAGATCCAAAATTTAATACTCCTGCAGCTCGTAACTTGGTTAAACAAGAAATCTATAAAGAAATTGAAAAATATACAATAAATAAAGATAAATTTGAAGTTATAGAAGAGTTAAGTAAATTTGGTGTTCCATGTGGTCCAGTATTAAGTATGGCTGAAATAGAAAAAGATGAATCACTTCGTAAATGTGGAACACTTGTAGAGGTAGAACAACCTGGACGTGGAAAATTCTTGACAATAGGTTGTCCACCAAAATTCTCAAGCTATACTCCTGAAATTAAAAAAGCTCCTCTTCTTGGAGAACATACAGATGAAATTTTAAAAGATATTGGATACTCTGAACAAGAGATATCTATGTTACGTGATAAACACGTTATATGTAAATAGATAATTTTAGTTTTGTGGTAATTGTATACAATTACCGCAAAATTATTTATCGTAAGTATTAAATTTCATATTTAGGAGGTAATTATGGATATTAATCAAAATAATAATTTAACAGATGGAATGCATATTCTTGTTGAAGCTTTTAAAAAGAATGGAATTAATACTATATATGGAGTAGTAGGTATACCTGTAACTGACCTTGCAAGACATGCTCAAAAAGAAGGAATTCGTTATATAGGTTTTAGACATGAGCAATCAGCAGGAAATGCTGCAGCTATAACTGGATATTTAACAAAAAAACCTGGAATTTGTTTAACTGTTTCAGCTCCAGGATTTTTAAATGGATTAACCGCACTTGCTAATGCAACTGTTAATGGATTTCCAATGATTCAAATTAGTGGATCTAGTGATAGGTCTATTATTGATTTGCAACAAGGAGATTATGAGGAATTAGATCAAATGAATATAGCAAAACCTTTTGTAAAAAAAGCATATAGAATTAATAAACCTGAAGATATAGGTATTGGTTTGGCTAGAGCTATTCGTGCTGCTACATCAGGAAGACCTGGTGGAGTTTATTTAGATGTAACAACTAAATTATTATCAACTGTAATGGATAAGGTCGAAGCTGATAAGACACTTTTTACTGTTGAGGATATTTCACCTAAGGTTATTCCTTCAATTGATTCAATTGATAAAGCTTTAAAATTACTTTCTGAAGCAAAAAAACCATTAATTATTTTAGGAAAAGGTGCTGCTTATTCACAGGCAGATAATGATATTAAAGAATTTATAGAAAAAACAGGAATTCCTTTTTTACCAATGTCTATGGCAAAGGGACTACTTCCAGATGATCATTCACAATGTGCAGCAGCAGCTCGTTCATTTGTTCTAAAAAATGCTGATGTTGTTGTATTATTAGGAGCTCGTTTAAATTGGCTATTACAGCATGGTAAAGGAAAGCATTGGAATCCTGATGTTAAGTTTATACAACTTGAAATAGATCCAAAAGAAATAGATAGTAATCGCAAAATTGAAGCACCAGTAGTTGGTGATATAGTTTCTAGTATGAAACTTATGGTGAAGGGGTTATCAGATAATATAGTTAAAGCTGAGCAATCCTGGATAAATGATATTGAAGAACATAAGAAAGTTAATGTAGAAAAGATGTCAACTAAATTAAATACAGAAACAAATCCAATGAATTTCTTCAATGCTCTTAAAGTTGTTAAAGAAGTTGTTGATGATAATAAGGACATATATCTTGTTAATGAAGGTGCAAATACATTAGATGATACAAGAAATGTTGTAAATATGTATTATCCTCGTAGACGTTTAGATTGTGGAACTTGGGGAGTTATGGGAATTGGAATGGGTTTTGCAATAGGTGCTGCTGTTACAAGTGGTAAGAGAGTACTTGCAATAGAAGGAGATAGTGCTTTTGGTTTTAGTGGTATGGAAATTAGTACTATATGTGAATACAAGCTTCCTGTTACAATTGTAGTATTTAATAATGGTGGAATATATCGTGGAGATCATGTTAATTTAAGTGGTGGATCAGATCCTTCTCCAACAACACTAATGGCTTCATCAAGATATGATAAATTAATAGAAGCTTTTGGTGGAGTTTCTCACAATGTTACAACACCTGAAGAATTAAAAAATGCAATTAAAGATGGAATAAATTCATCAAAACCAACTTTAATTAACTGTGTAATAGATCCAAAAGTAGGAACAGAGAGTGGTCATATTTCATCCTTAAATCCTAAAAATAAAGTTGGAAATTAATATTTTAATTAAAGGGAGTTGATAGTATGTGGGACATTATTATGAAAGACATAGTTCCGATTTTTGTAATTATGTTTTTAGGATTCTATTCTGGAAAAAGAAAAGCTTTTACTCCAGAAAATGCTAGAATATTTAATAAATTAGTTCTTAATTACGCACTACCTGCAGCTTTATTTGCATCAATAGTAAAAGCAAACAGACACATGTTATTTGTAGATATTAAATTAACCATTGTAAGTATAGTTGTTATTGTAGGAGTTTTTATGTGGTCATTTTATGGGTGTTATAAATTTTTTAAACACACTAAAGCAGAGGCTGCAATATGTGCATTGATTGCTGGTTCTCCAACAATTGGATTCTTAGGTTTTGCTGTTTTGGAACCTATATTTGGAACAACAGCAGATACAGGATTAGTTGTTGCAATTGTATCAATTGTAGTTAATGCCATTACTATACCTATAGGTTTAGCATTACTTAATCCTGGCGGAAATAAAGAAGTTGTACAAGATACTGCTGATATTAGTTGTGAAACAGGAATAAAAAAAGAATTTGATGTGTTTGAGAGAGATTTAAAGAATCTTGAAAAAAATCCTATTATTAGTGCTTTAAAGCAACCAGTTGCATGGGCACCTATATTAGCTGTTATTATTGTTTTACTAGGAATTGAATTTCCACCAATACTTTATCCTAACTTTGAACTTATAGCTAAGGCAAACTCTGGTGTTGCTGTATTTGCTGCAGGTTTAACTTTATCAGGATTAAAGTTTGAGTTTGATAAGGAGATTATTTATAATACTTTTGTTAAATTAATACTTATGCCAGGGCTTTTATTAATTGTAGGATTACTTGTAAAATTAGATCCAACTCATCTTCAAATGCTTGTACTTGCTGGAGCTTTACCACCTGCATTTTCAGGTATTATTATTAGTAGCCGTTATCAGACATATGTTCGTACTGGTACATCTTCATTAGCTGTAAGTGTACTATTGTTTATAATTGCTGCACCATTCTGGATTTGGATAACAAATATGGTTTCAACAATGAGCTTTTAAATGAGCAAAAATCTTTTTCTATTAAATATTATAAAAGAGAAATATAATATAATAAAAAAGATTTATAAAGTATTAATTTTTACTGGGTACTTATAAGTAGAATGAGTCTTACAAAAGTTAAGTTATATAAATAAATAGCAATATAAAGATTTTATGAAAAAGCAATTAGTTTATGTGACTAAATTTGCGTAATAATTATTTAACACAAGTGTTAAGGAAAGGATTTTAAATAATTTTATCTTAAATTATTTAAAATCCTTTTACTTTATAAAAAATTTAGATAAGAATTTATTTCAACTTTAAAGAAATTTTATATAGTAATTAAAGTTTGTAATAATAAAAATTATAAAGAATGAGAATATTTATATATGAGTACATTTATATAAAAAGGGAGGTAATAAATTGAGTAAAGTTTTATATATTAAAGCAAATAATAAACCAGAGGGAGAATCAAGAACCTTTAAAGTATCTGATTATTTTATAGAAGAATATAAAAATAATAATCCAAATGATGAAATAATCACATTAGATTTGTATAAAGAAAATATAGAATTCTTACAATTAAAAGATTTAGAAAAATTATTTGGAGTAAAGGATGAAAATAAAGAAAAAGAGTCTTTATTAAAATATTCTTATCAATTTAAAGATGCTGATAAATATGTAATTGCAGCTCCAATGTGGAATTTAAGTATACCTGCTATATTAAAGGCGTATATAGACTATATTAGTGTTTCTGGAATTACATTTAAGTATACTGAAGAGGGACCAATAGGATTGTTAAAAAATAAAAAGGCTATACATATAGTTTCAAGAGGTGGGGAGTATTTTAATTCACCATATGAAATGGGAGATAGATATTTAAGAACAATACTTGGATTTCTTGGAATAAAAGATATTCAAACAATAGCTATGGAAAATCTTGATGTTTTAGGAATTGATATTGAAGAAAAAATATTAGAAGGTAAAAATAAAGCAAGAGAGGTAGCTAAAAGCTTTTAATTAATTATAAAAATAGTATCTCTTTAGAGATACTATTTTTTGTTTAGAATCCATTTTTTTTAGCGTCTATACCACTTTCGTTTATGCCAGGTTCTTTAGTAGTTGTTGTAAATTTATTTTTTGACCATTGATTCTGAGTTTTATGGCCATTAGATAAATAGTTTTCTTTAGTGTATTCTCTTTTATGTTTACTATTCATAAAATATCACCTCTTTCAACATTATGTTATGAAGAAATAAAGAAAATTATATTAAGAAATAAAAGGTTATTTAATTTTCTTAATATTACATATAGCAATAATTAAGATTTGTATTGATATTATATATGATATAATATCAACATAAATTTTAATAAGTTTGGAGGATGCATGTATGTTTACAAGAGAAGAACTTTTAACTATTAAAGATGCATTTAAAATTGCTGATGAAAAATATATTAATTTAATAGAAGAAAATAAAAACAATCGAAAGAAAGTTGTGGCGTATAATAGACAACAGAAAAAGTTATGGCTAGTTCAAAATAAATTAAATAAGTTAATAGAAGAAATTAAGTAATTTAATAAATTATCTTGTAATTTATAAATAAAAAATCCCTAATATTAAATAATAATATTAGAGATTTTTTATAATACTAAAGATTGAATATTTTTTACATAAAACTTATAAGATATACTTTTGAAAAATTATTAACTATATATTGTAGATTATAATTTTTTTATTGCTATTTAATACAGTTTAAATACTTAAAAGAAGTGTATTGTTTTAGAGGTTAAGTGTATTACAAAAAGATAATTAAATATATAAACTTATTATAATATTATAAATTTTAGATATTATTTATATTATGATTTTTTATGACTATTATAATTAGATTTAATACATTAAATTTTTAAAAACATATTAAGTAAATCTACAATTAAGTCAAATAAATATGTTTAATATATTAGATATGATGATAAATAGTAAAAAATATAGTATTTAATTAAATTTCTATATAAGTATATCAAAATAAGTTTAAGCCAAAATAAAATAGTATTAAAAAAGTATTTAAGTGTATTAAATAAAAAAAGTTTAATATTAAAAAATAATGCGTAAACCTTTAAATTACACACTTAACAAGATTTTGATACTTATTAATACAAAAATTTGGCACGATAATTGCTAAATAAATAAGTGAACATTATAAATTGTTCAAGAAAGGTTAATGTATAAAAATTTATAATAATTATTTTGGTTACAATTTATTTTAAAAAGAACTTATTTATAAATTTTATCGTAACAAATAAAAAATAGGAGGTATACATATGGTAGGAATTATTCTTGCTAGTCACGGTGATTTTGCTAAAGGCATCTTACAATCAGGTTCAATGATTTTTGGAGAACAAAAAAACGTGCAAGCTGTTACTTTGATGCCGAGTGAAGGTCCTGATGACATTAAAGCAAAAATGAAAGATGCAATTGCATCCTTTGACAGCCAAGATGAGGTTTTATTCTTAGTTGATCTTTGGGGCGGTACGCCATTTAACCAAGCAAATAGTCTATTTGAAGAACATAAAGATAAATGGGCAATTGTTGCTGGTATGAATTTACCAATGGTTATTGAAGCTTATGGAGCACGTCTTTCAATGGAATCTGCACAAGAAATTGCAGCTAGCATTATAAGCTCAGCTAAAGAAGGGGTTAAGGTTAAACCAGAAGCATTAGAACCAGCTAATGATGATAAACAAAATTCAGGTTCAGTTAAGCAGTCTAATGCGGGTACACCTGGATCATTTGAATACGTTTTAGCTCGTATTGATTCTCGTTTACTACATGGTCAAGTAGCAACTGCTTGGACAAAAACTACACAACCAACAAGAATTATTGTTGTATCAGATGCAGTAGCTAGAGATGAACTTCGTAAGAAATTAATTCAACAAGCTGCTCCTCCAGGAGTTAAAGCTCATGTTGTTCCTATTAATCAAATGATTAAGCTTGCAAAAGATGATCAGCATTTTGGAGGACAACGTGCGATGCTTCTTTTTGAAAATCCAGAAGATTTACTTAGAGCAGTAGAAGGTGGAGTACCTATAAAGACAGTTAATGTTGGATCTATGGCTCACTCTGCTGGTAAAGTTCAACCAAATAAAGTTCTTGCTTTTAGTCAAGAAGATATTGATACTTTTGAAAAACTTAAAAAAGCTGGATTGAATTTTGATGTTCGTAAAGTTCCAAATGATTCAAAAGGAAATATGGACGAAATTCTTAAAAAAGCACAAGATGAATTAAATAAATTAAAATAAGTATATTTATTTTAATAAAAAAAGGAGGATTACATAGTGGATCTAAATATAATTCAAATAATATTAGTTATTATTGTTGCGTTTTTAGCTGGGATGGGAGGAATCCTAGATGAATTCCAATTTCATCAACCTCTAGTTGCGTGTACTTTAATTGGTCTAGTTACAGGTAACTTAATACCATGTTTAATATTAGGTGGTAGTTTACAAATGATTGCTTTAGGTTGGGCAAATATAGGTGCTGCGGTAGCGCCTGATGCTGCATTAGCATCTGTCGCAGCTGCAATTATTTTAGTTCTTGGTGGTCAAGGTAGAGCTGGAATTGATGCAGCTATAGCTATAGCAATTCCATTAGCAGTTGCAGGATTATTATTAACAATTATTTGTCGTACAATTGCAACAGCATTCGTACACTTTATGGATGCGGCTGCAAAAGAAGGAAATATTAGAAAAGTTGAAATGTGGCAAATCATTGCTATTTGTATGCAAGGTATACGTATAGCTCTTCCAGCAGCATTAATTTTATTAATTGGTTCTGGTCCTATTAGTGCATTACTTAACGCTATGCCAGCTTGGTTAACAGACGGTTTAGCAGTAGGTGGTGGAATGGTTGTAGCTGTTGGTTATGCAATGGTAATCAACATGATGGCAACAAAAGAAGTATGGCCATTCTTTGCAATTGGTTTTGTATTAGCAACTATTCCTCAAATTACACTTATGGGATTAGGTGCAATCGGTGTATCTATAGCTCTTATTTACTTAGCACTTAGCAAAAAAGGCGGTTCAGGTAATGGCGGATCAAATACAGGAGATCCAATAGGCGATATTATCGATAATTATTAGGAAGGGAGAGAAGACGAAAATGGAAAAAAAATTAAAGTTAACAAAAAAAGATCGTCTTTCTATTTGGTGGCGTTCAACTTTCATTCAAGGATCTTGGAACTATGAAAGAATGCAAAACGGTGGTTGGGCATTTTCATTAATTCCAGCAATCAAAAAATTATATAAAACTAAAGAAGAAAGATCAGCTGCATTAACACGTCACTTAGAATTCTTTAATACTCACCCATATGTAGCTTCACCTATTATTGGGGTAACATTAGCATTAGAAGAAGATCGTGCAAATGGATCACCTGTGGATGATGTAACTATTCAAGGTGTTAAAGTTGGTATGATGGGACCTTTAGCAGGTATTGGAGATCCAGTTTTCTGGTTTACTGTTAGACCTATATTAGGAGCATTAGGTGCTTCACTTGCTATGGCAGGTAATATTCTTGGACCTATTATATTCTTCTTTGCTTGGAATATCATACGTATGGCATTTACTTGGTATACACAAGAGCTTGGATATAAAGCTGGTTCTCGTATTACAGAAGATTTATCAGGTAACTTATTACAAGATATTACAAAAGGTGCATCTATACTTGGTATGTTCATCTTAGGATCATTAGTTAATAGATGGGTATCTATTAAGTTCACACCAGTAATATCATCTGTTCAGTTAAGTAAAGGTGCTTTCATAGATTGGGCTAACCTTCCAGCTGGAGCAGAAGGTATAAAAGAAGCGTTAATTCAACAATCAGCTGGTTTATCATTAACTACTGATAAAGTTACAACATTACAAAGTAACTTAGATTCATTAATACCTGGACTTGCAGGATTATTATTAACACTTCTTTGCATGTGGTTACTTAAGAAAAAAGTATCTCCAATTGTTATTATTCTTGCTTTATTCGTAATCGGAATTGTTTTCCACTTAATAGGTTTAATGTAATATTTTTACTTAGCCTGGGTTAGTGTAATATTTTTTACTTAGCCTAGGCTTTTTACATAAATAATTTAAAGTTAATTTTAGAATGATAACTTTTATGATATTATGAAATTAAAAAAAGCATTATTTAACTTATAATTTAAATTAAATAATTAGATAAGTTTATAAATTAATTAACAATAAAATTACTGGTTTTTGTAAGTGATTTTTAATTATTTGAATAAATACATAATTATAAAAAGATATATATACTAAGTGAAAAGAGGTAAAGATATGGTTAAATCAATAAATACAAAGGTAGATTTAGTAATTGATGCAACAGCTTTTACAGGCTTGACTGATTATGGGCAAATAATGATTGGTGATAAAGGTTTTGAATTTTATAATTCTCGTGATATTAGAAAATTTATTCAAATTCCTTGGGAAGAAGTTGATTATGTTATTGTATCTGTAATATTTAAGGGAAAGTGGATTCCACGATATGCAATTCAAACTAAGAAAAATGGTACATATTCCTTTTCATCTAAAGATCCAAAGAAAGTACTTCGTGCTATTAGAGAATATATTGATCCAAATCATATAGTTAAGTCATTAAGCTTTTTTGATGTTTTAAAAAGATCTGTAAAATCAATATTTAATAAAAAATAATATTAAATAGTTTGTACTTAGTATAATATAAGGTTTATACAAAATGAAAAACTATAATATATAAATATACATTATATAATGATATTAAATTTAATAATATAATCTTATTACAATTATTTTTGAAATATAATTAAAAAATATTTTATATAAAAGTGTATTACGAATACAAAAGCAAGGCGTTTCTGAGGGTGAGAAGCGCTTTTGTATTTATAAGATAAATTTAGTATTAATAGTAAGAAGATTATTATTTAAATTATAAGATAATAATTAAATAAACATTATTTTATAATTATTATAGTAATAAAAATTATTAATAAGCTTTATAAATAAGAAGTTATACCTTTTAGTACTATAAATATAAAATATTATAATGAGAGTATCTTAGATAAGTTTTTATAATATTTTATATTTATATATCATTAAAGGTATAATTATCTAAATAAAATTTATACATATAATTTTATATTTAAAAGATTTTTAGTAATTATAAAAATTATTTAATAAAAGCTTAAATTTTATATTTCATGTATACTTTTATAAATATTAATTAATATAAATTTAAGTAACTTGAATATTTAAGTTAGATATGTACTTATAGATAAGATAAACTAATTACTGAATAAAGAATTTATAATGCATATTTCGATGTAAAGAAAGGTATAAAATTACAAATAAGTTTAATAAAGATGTATATTTATAGAAAACTTAGCCTAGTATATCAATACATGAAAAATAAAGAAAAAGTAAGAAAAAATGAATATAATAATAATAAACTTATTTTTGAACATAATTTTAAGTAAAAAGTTACAAAAAAGTATATATAATTACATACATCGGATGTGCCGAACGAAATATCGAAAGATAAAAATAGTTTTATTAAAAAAATAAAAAAACTATTGACATTGTTCGATGCATATGATAAGATAAACAAGTCGCTTGAGGGCGACGAGATAAAATGGTCTTTGAAAATTGAACAGAATATAGAAATACATTTAGAACCAGCAATTCTTTTTACAAGTAAGTTTTAAGAGCGAGATTA
>NZ_JBZEEZ010000008.1:0-22680 GCF_058310235.1 Clostridium sp. TJA085
TTGTAAAAAGAATTGCTGGTTCTAAATGTATTTCTATATTCTGTTCAATTTTCAAAGACCATTTTATCTCGTCGCCCTCAAGCGACTTGCTTATGATATCATTTTGAAATTTTTTTGTCAACACTTTTTTTAAACATTTTTGTTAAGTTAAAAAGCATTTTAAAATTTTCAAAAGACCTTTAAAATCTTATCACTTAGCTAACTATATGTCAATAAAATTTCTCTTTCAAAATTTTGTTGATATTTCGTTTCCGCATCAGCGACGTGTTTTATAATATCATATAGAACACACCATATATAAATTTAATTTATAATATATTGATATTATCTTCATATTTCTTTTATTTATTCATGTTTTCTTTATATTTTTTATAATGATACTCTAGGTTATGTTTCTTATATTTTTTTAAATATTTTGAATATTATACTTAAAACTCCCCCCTTTTTTCAATATTTTTCTATGATATACTCTATTATAAGGCGGTGATTATATGTCTCAAATTTTAAAAAACGATTGGGATAACTTACTAAGGGATGAATTTTCTAAACCTTATTATATTAAAATACGTAAATTTCTTATTCATGAGTATAGAAATAAAACTATATATCCTAATATGTATGATATTTTTAATGCATTACACTTTACTACTTACAAAGATGTTAAAGTTGTTATATTAGGTCAAGACCCTTATCATGGACCTAATCAAGCTCATGGACTTAGTTTTTCCGTTAAGCCTGGTAATAAAATTCCACCTTCATTAGTAAATATTTATAAAGAATTACAATCTGACTTAGGATGCTATGTTCCAAATAATGGGTACTTGAAAAAATGGGCTGATCAAGGTGTATTATTATTGAATACTACCCTTACTGTTGAAGCTGGAAAAGCTAATTCACATCAAAAAATTGGATGGTCAATCTTTACAGATAAAATTATTGAATTATTAAATCAAAAAGATGAACCTATTGTATTTATACTTTGGGGAAATAATGCAATTAAGAAAAAAACTCTTATAACGAATCCTATTCATTATATAATTCAATCAGTTCATCCAAGTCCTCTTTCAGCATCTAGAGGATTCTTTGGAAGCAAACCTTTTTCTAAAACTAATAATTTCTTAGCTAAAATCAATAAAAAACCTATCGATTGGCAAATTGAAAATTTATAAACAAAATATCAGACTTTAAATTATAAAAAAGTAATTTTAAGTCTGATATTTTTTAGTTTAAAATCATATTCGTATAGTTTTATAAATTATTTTTACTGTAATATTTTTTAAAATAATTGGGTATGCTTGTTTATTTAAAGCATACCCTTGTATTTCTTAACTATTTCTATTTTACTATATTAATTACTTAATTAATTTTATCTTTTGTTACTAAATCACTTTTATAATTATATTCAAATTTCTTAATAATTTAGTGGTTTCTTTAAAGCAGCATTACATTCTCAATTAATAATTATATTTATATTAAATTAATTATAAAGATTAATAGTACAACTTCAAAATTTATATCTTTTTTTGTAATTACTTTTAATTAGTTAACTTATAGTTCTATTTTTCTGATTTCTTTAACCTTTTAATCATAGAATATATGGAGGTTGATAAAATTCCACACACTCCACCAAGAGAAAAGAACAGTATTACATCTCCAATAAAAATACCAATAAGCATTCCAATTCCAACTCCAAAAGCTATACCTTTTGATACTAATGTAAATTCAGCTTCACTTAAACTAATCTTATCGATCATAAAAACCACTCCAATTCCCATATTCTCATTTTTATTATAGATTATATTTCTTAACAATTCCTTAAGTAAACCTTAAATAAAAATGTATAAACTAAAATAAGTTTATATTTATAAAATATGTCCAAATTGGCTTATTATAATCATTTATTTTACTATTTTACTTCCATGTAATTCTTTTGCATTAGTATAACTTTTTATATAATCTCTATTTTGAGATGTTATACCTCCACCAGGCATTATTATTATTCTATCATTAGCATATTCTATTAATTCTTTTAATTTATCTAAATTATTTGGAGCATTTTCTTCTCCACCTTTTGTTAGTATTCTGTCTATTCCAAGTTCAACTAAAATATCTATTGCTTCTTTTTTATTTTTTATTTCATCAAAGGCCATATGAAAAGTAGTGCTTAAACCTTCAGCACACTCTTTTAATTCTTTATTTCTTTCTATATCTATAGTTTTATCCTCATTTAGTATTCCAAATACAACTCCATTTACATTTAAACTTTTACAAATTTTTATGTCTTCTTTCATTATCTCAAATTCATCTTTTGAATAATTAAAATCTCCACCTCTTGGTCTTATTATTACATTTACAGGAATTTTTATGTTATTAACTGCTTTTTTTATAGTTCCATAACTTGGAGTAGTTCCTCCTTCTTGAAGGTTATCACATAATTCTATTCTATCTCCACCATCCTTAAATCCTTGTAACGCCTCATTATAATTACCAACACAAACTTCTAATTTCATTCCCTTTCACCTCTTATATTTTTATATAAAAATAAAAGCACTAACTAAATGTTAGTGCTTTCTTGGTGGCTCGAGCAGGAATCGAACCAGCGACACGAGGATTTTCAGTCCTCTGCTCTACCGACTGAGCTATCGAGCCTTACAAACCTAGCAACGCCCTACTCTCCCACACGGTCACCCATGCAGTACCATCGGCGCTATAGAGCTTAACTTTCCTGTTCGGAATGGGAAGGAGTGTTTCCTCTATGCCATCATCACTAGATACAAACATATTATAACTAATATTTAGTTACCTGTCAAAGTTTTTCTGAAATTTATTTCAATAAACTTATTATATTTTAATTGTGTAATAATTTATATATTTTATATTTTTAAATATAATCTAATTATTAACTCTATTACAATTTAGGTACAAATTTTATTTTTGTCTTTATTTGTGCAATAATTAAAGTATTAAATATTATAGTTTGGAGATGTTTTTTATGGAAAATAAGATTCAAGAACTAACTAATATAATTAAAAATAGCAAAAATATAGTCTTTTTTGGTGGTGCAGGGGTATCCACTGAGTCAGGAATTCCAGATTTTAGATCAGCCGATGGCTTATATAGTAGTAAATATGATCGTAAATTTTCTCCTGAGGAAATCTTAAGCCACAACTTCTTTTATAGTCACACTAATGATTTTTATAAATTCTATAAAGATAAAATGATTTATACAAAGGCAAAACCAAACCCAGCTCACATTGTTTTGGCTCAATTAGAAAAAATGGGTAAACTTAAAGCTATTATAACTCAAAATATTGATGGTCTTCATCAAATGGCTGGAAGTAAAAATGTATTTGAACTCCATGGTTCTGTATATAGGAATTATTGCACTAATTGTTATAGAAGTTATGATTTAGATTACATAATAAAATCAAAAGATATTCCTAAATGTGAAAGCTGTGGAGGTACTATTAAACCAGATGTAGTTCTTTATGGGGAAGCTCTTGATAATAATGTTATAAATGGAGCATTAAATGCAATAAAAAATGCAGATACTTTAATTATTGGTGGAACTTCCTTAGTTGTCTATCCTGCTGCTGGATTTGTAGATTACTTTAGAGGAAAAAACTTAATACTTATAAATAAAAGTTCAACACAATATGATAATAAAGCTAATTTAGTCATAAATGATTCTATTGGAAAAGTATTAAAATCAGTATTTGATAAATTATAATTTGAATAATTTAATATAATCAAATAATTTGAATAATTTAATATAATCAAAAATATAATATATCATATAGTACTTTAGAGGTTTAATATTTTGATATATGCATTAATATTAGTAATATCTATTTCTGTTATAGTTTTTTTAATCTTCTCTTACGAAAAAAAATTAAATTTAAGTAGGAAACAACTTATAGTAGCAAACAGTCAAATAAATAAGTTAAAAAAATATGCCCCAAGTCATTATAATACTAAAGGTGGATTATCTATTAAATTTTCTTATCCTGAAAATAACTTTGGAATAATAAAAGAAAATTCTAAAGTATTTATTTCTCCATTAGATAATTCTTACATTATACAAATCTTAAATGTAAAGATGGAAGTTAAAATACTTGATAAAGCTGAAGTAGGAAAAGATACTTGGTATTATATTTCTCTTCCAATTGATAGCAATATTAATTCTAGAGGGTGGATAAAAAGTACATGCTTTTCTTATCTTTATAGTAATAGCAATAGTGTAATAAACAACTTAAATAATAAAGCTTAGGTGAACTTAAAGTCACCTAAGCTTTATTATTTAATATGAAATATCATAAATATTATATATATAACTATTATAGCTAAAAAAGGTACATCTATAATTCTTTCCCTTGATTCCTCAACCTTAGTATATTTCCTAATTTCAATTAATTTAGAGCTTTCCTTAAAATCACTTCTTTTATCTAATTTTCTAATAACTAAATAAGCTAATATTACACAAATAGCAAATATTATTATAGAACCTTGTAATAAAATTAATTTTTCACTTAATGGAAGAGTTTTTAGTGAAACTTCACTTGTCTGTTCCATATAAGTTGGATTTATTAATGTTATTAATTTTTGCATTGTTATTGATGTTCCATTTAGTATAAAATGCATAATCATAGATGAAAATATGCTACCTGTTATCCTAACTACATAAGCTAATATAAACCCTAATACTGTTGCATATAAAAACTGATTAGCATCTAAATGAAATATTCCAAAAAATAATCCTATTACTAATGCTGATTTAAGCCTATTTTTATCATCATATCCAGATAAAACTATACCCCTTAAAGTTATTTCCTCAGTTATAGCTGGCATAAATGCTATTATTCCCATAAGTATTAAATATGGTGTTCCTGATATTGATGTTATTAAGTTGCCAACATTATTTTCAAAGAAAAATCCACTTATAAGTCCAAAGAAATTCATTATTGGTACACACAAGAAAGCTAGTACTATAACTAAAAATAAATCTTTTATTGGTAATGGATTAAATTTAAATGTTTGTCTTACATTACATTTAGTTACTAATACATATATAATTGCAGGAACTAAGAATAGTAGTATATGGTTTAATACTAAAACAACTCTTACATCACCTATTCCTAACCCCTTATAAATTGGATATGTTATATAAGGCATAACTATTTCTAGTATAAGTATTATTAGAAAATATACATTAGCTCTAAAAACTTTTCTCATATATTTCTCCTTTTTAAATTATTTTTAAGTATATTTTATATAAATTAGGAGATACTAATTATTGAGGCTATTTGCTTCATTAATTAATCGCCTCTCCCCCATTTTATTTATATACATTAAAAATCCCTCTTATGTTTTTAAACAAAGAGGGATTTTGTTATTTTACCCACTTTTATTTTTTTAATATTTCTGTTCTAACTATATTAAGAGCTGTCATGCTAGCTCTATTTCTTATAGAATTTCTATCTCCTGTGAATATATGTTTAAATGATTTAACTTTCCCATCTAAATATATTCCAAAATAAACAAGACCTACTGGCTTCTCATCACTTCCGCCTCCTGGTCCAGCTATACCTGTTGTTGATATGCCAATTCTAGAGCCACATCTTTTTGCTATACCTTCTGCCATTTCTCTTGCTGTTTCATGACTTACAGCTCCAAATTTATCTAATGTTTCTTTTTTTACCTTTAAAGTTCTCATTTTTGCTTCATTAGAATATGTAACAGCACCTTCTAAAAATACTTCAGATACACCTGGATATTCAATAAGTTTTGCTGAAACAAGTCCTCCTGTACATGATTCACTAACCCCAATTGTCATATTTTTATCTATTAACAACTTAGCTACTGTATCTTGAAGAGATGTTTCTCCTGTATTATAAACTGAATTTCCAAGTCTTTTATATATTTCATCTTTTATTGGAACTATCATTTTTCTTGCTTCTTCTTCATTTTGTGCTTTTGCTGTTATTCTAAATATTACTTCACCTTCTTTTGCATAAGGTGCAACTGTAGGATTTATTCCATTATCTATTATATCTTGTAATTTTTCTTCTGCTTTACTTTCTCCAACACCAAAAATTCTTAAAACTTCAGAAATTATTACATCATCAGAATATTTTTTTAAATATTTTTTTACTTCTTCTTTAAACATACTCTTCATTTCTTTTGGAGGTCCTGGCAAAACTATTATAGCTTTATTGTTCTTTTCAAATACAGCACCAGGAGCTGTACCATTGCTATTTTTTAAAATTATAGCTTCTTTTGGGAAATATGCTTGTTTTTCATTGCTTTTAACAAATTCTCTTCCCATTTTATTAAAATATTCTTTTATACTTTTTAAACTTTCTTCATGTAAGCACATTTTCATTCCTAAAAATTCAGAAACTAATTCTTTAGTCATATCATCTTTAGTTGGTCCTAATCCACCTGTAGTTATTATAATATCACTTCTATTAAATGATGTTTCTAAAGCTTTAAGTATTCTTTCTTTGTTATCACCAACTACTTCATGATAATATACATCAAATCCAAGTTCCGCTAACTCTCTTGAAAGATATTGAGCATTAGTATTTAAAATATCTCCCAAAAGTATCTCAGTTCCAACTGCTAGTATCTCACACTTCATAATATCCCTTCTTACTTATAAAATTTATTTTACTTATCATACTTTATTATATTCCATTTTTAAATAAAATAATAAGGTGATAGCAAATTTTTAAAAATTAACTATCACCCTAATTATCATGAGTTAAATATAAATTTTTTATGTTGCTACTCTCAAGTATTGAAAATAATATAAAAAATACTTGAGAGTAGTTTATATAAAAAATTCTTCCTCTCATTACACAGAGTTTATTGCATGGGTATTTTATGAATCTTCTAATTATAAATGTTAGTTGATTCATAAATATGTATGAGAGAAGAGAATTTATTCTCATCCCTTATTTGTAAATTTATCTTCATACAATAATATATGTATTAATTATATTTTTTATTCAATATTTTTAAAATTTACCACCCTTGCTTTTTCTCTTTTATAGTAAAGTGACTTCCGTCATTTTTAAATTCTATATTAAAATTTTCTCCATCTACATTTACCTTAGTTAAAGTTGTTTGACCCATAACTTCGTTATTAACATCCTTATCCTTAAAATAATTCATTATAGCTTTTAAAGTTATACCATGTCCAACTATCAATATAGTTTTTCCTTCATTATCTTTAATTATTTCATCCATAGCTTTACTTACTCTTTCTCTAACCTCAGCTAAAGTTTCTCCATTTGGAGCACGCATTTCAAGATTTCCTTGCATTATTAAATTTATATTCCAATCTGGATTTTCTTTCATAACATCTTCTGTTATTTTTCCTTCAAAATCCCCAAAATTCATTTCTTTTAATCCTTCATGCTTTACTACATCTATTTTTTTATTACCCTTTAAAATAATAGCTGTCTTGTAAGCTCTTTCAATAGGACTTGTGTATATACGCTCAATATTAATATTCTCTAATCTCTTTGAAAGCTCCTCAGCACCTCTTAGACCAGATTCAGTAAGAGGTGAATTTCCATGTCCTTGAAGTCTTTTTTCTATATTCCATTCAGTTTGTCCATGTCTTGTTAAATATACTGTAACCATTTATATTCCCCCATATATTTAAATTTAACTCTTATAAATTTTTACTCAATATGTCTGTATATAAATTTTATCACTTTATCAATATATTTCTATACCTTTCGCAGCATATTTTAATAATAATATTTACTTTTATTTAAATGATATATTATTATTTAATTATATAAAATATTATTATTTTCCATAAAAACTTAAATACTTATATAACCTTTTATAGAAAACTTAATTTTTAAAAAACTATTTACACTAAAAATATCTTTAAAAATTTTAATATAAAATAAAAAAACTGAGAATTTAATTCTCAGTTTTTTATATAATTTAAGTTTTAATAATTCTCAAGTTCTAATAAAGCTAATGCAACTGCACCAATAACCCCTGCATCTGTTCCAAGACCAGCTGGTACTATTTCGCAACTTTCTGCCATTGCTTTAAAACATCTTTTATTTACAACTTCACGAACTTTTTCAAAAACTATATCTCCAGCTTTTGAAACACCTCCGCCTATAACAACCATTTCTGGATCAAAAATTGAAATAGCGTTTGCTACTCCTATTCCTAAATATGTTAATGCTTCATCTATTATATCTTTAGCTACAGCATCACCTTTTTCAGCTTCTTTAAACACTTCATATGAAGTAACTTTTTCATAATTTCTAAGTGATGTTTCAACTTTACTATTTACAGCCTCTTGTCCTCTTTTACCAATTGCTGTTCCTGATGATAGCGCTTCTAAACAACCAATATTTCCACAACCACATCTTGGTCCAAACGGTGAAACTGTCATATGTCCAATCTCTAAAGCATTTGATGTATTTCCTCTACAAATGTTTCCATCAACTATTGCTCCACCACCTACGCCAGTACTAACTGTGAAGTATACCATATTCTTCTTACCTTTACCTGCTCCAAGCATGTATTCTCCAATTGCTGCTACATTAGCATCATTATCTAAGAATACTGGTACATTGAATTTTTCTACTAATGGTTTAACTAAGTTAAAGTTACTGAATGGTAAGTTTGGAGTAGTTATTATTATTCCTTTTCTTGAATCTAAAGGTCCTGGTGATCCTATACCAATCCCCTTAATTTCTTCTAAAGTAACTTCACCTTCAGCTATAACAGTTTGAATACTTTTTATTATTCTTTCTAAAACTCTTTCTTCACCTTCATGTGCATTTGTAGGTATTATACTTTGTGCTAATACGTTACCTGCTAAATCTGCAAGCGCAGTACTTATTTTTGTTCCACCTAAGTCTACACCAACTACGTAATTTTTCATTACAAACCTCCTAGTATAGTTTCTATAATAATTTATTATTCCATATAAAAATAGGACTTACTATTCTATTTTAATATATTTATAGAAATAATAAAGTCCTTATTTATTATTAAATTAAACAATTTTAAAAATTTATACTTCTTTATGTGCTTTTATCATATAATTTCCGCTACCATCAACCCATTCATTCTCAACAGTAAATCTATTATCTTTAAGCATAGAGCTTATTGTACCAACACTTTCCTTACTTTGTTTATCTATTGATATTGTAAATTTATCATCTTTATCAACTATACATAAATAATCATAAATATTACTATATTCACTTAGTCCAATACTTCCCCTTATATCCATTCGATAATCAGACATTAGAATTTCCTCCAATCTAAGCAAAATAACAATTATTTTGTATAGTTATTATATGTAGTTTTTCTTAATTTATTACAAAATAACCTTAATAAAAGTATTACTGAAAAAATCTCCAGTAATACTTTTATTACTTAGTCTTGTTTTTCTTTATTTTTATTTTCTATAACCTTTGATGCCTCAATCTGTGGTAACTCCTCATATCTCTCAAATTCCATTGTATAATCTCCTTTAGCTTGAGTTATAGATCTTAAGTCAGTAGAATACTTAAACATTTCTGCCAATGGAACTTCACATACTATTTTTTGAAATTTTCCATATGGCTCCATTCCAATTACTCGTCCTCTTTTTTTATTTATATCCCCAATAACATCTCCCATATATTCATCAGGTATTAATATTGATACTTTCATTATTGGTTCTAATAATATTGGTTTTGCTGACTCTAATCCCTTTTTATATGCTATTGATGCAGCTATTTTAAATGCCATTTCTGATGAATCTACGGGATGATAAGAACCATCATAAAGTGTTGCTTTAAGTCCTATTACTGGGTATCCCGCAAGAACACCATGTTTTATACAGTCTCTTAACCCCTTTTCAACTGCTGGTATAAAGTTTCTTGGAACAGCACCACCTACAACTTTATCTACAAACTCTAAATCATCAACTCCATCATGTCTTCTTTCAAATTTTATTTTTACATCTCCATATTGACCATGTCCACCTGATTGCTTCTTATGTTTTCCTTGAACATCAGAAATACCTTTAACAGTTTCTCTATACGGAACTTTAGGCTCTCTTAACAAAACATCAACACCAAATTTATTTTTTATTTTACATGCTATAACCTCTAAATGTGTTTCTCCAATACCCAATACTATAAGCTCAGCATTTTCTATATCCCTTGTTACTTTAAAAGTTGGATCTTCTTCCATTAATTTATTTAGAGCAATAGATATTTTTTCTTCATCACCTTTAGATTTTGGTAATATTGCCATAGCCATTTTTGCATCTGGAAAATTTAATTTATCGTACTTAACTTTAAAATTAAAATCAGCAAGGGTATCCCCTGTTTCTGTGAATTGTAATTTAGAAACTGCCCCTATATCTCCTGCTATAATTTTATTAGTTTGAATCTGATTTTTTCCCCTTAAAAAAAATAAATTAGTTATTTTTTCTTTCTTTTCCTTATTTACATTAATAATTTGTATATCATTTTCTATACTACCAGTAATAACTTTAAATAAAGATATTTTACCTACAAAAGGATCTGCTATAGTTTTAAATACTAAAGCTGAAAATGGTAATTCATCTGTGATAGATAAATAACTTTCTCCTTTATCTTCTATTGTAGCTTTTTGTGCCAATGAAACTTTAGGTGATGGAAAACATTCAACTATATTATCTAAAAATAAACTCATCCCTATTCCATTTAATGAACTTCCACACATTACAGGAGCTATATCACCATTAATACACCCCTTTTTTAATCCTTTATAAAGTTCCTCATCACTTAAACTGCCTTCTGTAAAATACTTATCTAATAACTCTTCATCACTTTCAGCAACTGCCTCAGTAATCATTTCTTTACATTTATTAACTTTATCTATAAGATTTAATGGAATTTCTTTTTCTTCCATTTTTCTAATTTTTTTATTATATATAAACGCTTTCTTTGATATTACATTTATAACACCTAAAAAATCTGATTCATTTCCTATTGGATATTGAATTGGTACAACACTTATACCAAATCTATCTTTAAGATTTTCAAGAGTTTTATCAAAGCTTGAATTTTCCCTATCTAATTTATTTATAAAAAATGCTCTAGGTAATTTTATCTTATTACAATAATCCCAAGCCTTCTCTGTTCCTACTTGAACACCAGATACTCCACAAACAACTATAGTTGCAATATCTGATGCTCTCATCCCCTCTATACTTTCACCTACAAAATCAAAATATCCAGGTATATCAATTAAATTTATCTTTTTATTTTTCCATTCTAAAGGCTCTATTGATAAGGAAAGTGATATACCTCTTCTCCTCTCTTCATCCTCAAAATCTGATACTGTATTTCCATCTTCAATTTTGCCTCTTCTAGTTATAACTTTCCCATCATACAATAATCCTTCAACTAAAGAAGTTTTTCCTGATGAACCGTGACCTATAAAACCAACATTTCTAATATCTTCAACATTATAATTTTCCATATTTTACAATCCACCCACCCTTATAAACTCTCTTAATAATTTTTATGAAAGTTTTTTAGTATTTAGAATTGATATATTAAAACTAACTCAGTTAATCTAATAAAAAAATAAGAGCTGAAAAAAACTTCAGCTCTTATTTTTTATTTTGGATATTGTGTTTTATAATATCTTCCATTTACTATACTTGATATACCATTATTATAGAAACTTAAAAACTTTCCTTCATACTTCACTTGGCTTCCTGTTCCTATATTAGTTATAGTTTTATTTAAATTATTATTTATAAATATGGTTCCAGTTCCATCTATAAATATATCCTTAGCATCTACAGGTTCTTTTAATTGTACTTTTTGAGATTTAGATTCTACATTATCTAAATCTTTTTTAATTATTTTATGGACCTTATTATCAATAATTTCTCCTAAATAAAGAATTCCTTCTTCATCTATTCCAAGTATTTTTAATTTTCCTGAAGTATTTATTTCTATTCTCTCATTAGGCTGAGTTACATGAATTATACTTCCGTTATTAGCCATATATACTAATCTATCTTTAGTTGGTATTAATCCAACTTCACCTATATTTCTAACTACGGTAGGTACACGTACAGCTGCTGTTTGATTTATATCAATTCTATAAATCATATTTCCAACTCTTACATATGTAACTCCAGTTATAGTTGAAGCTTTTATATTAAATGTCTTATAAGCTTTGCTATATCTACATATATCGACTATCTTTTCATTAACATTCTTTTCTGGATTATAATTACAAAGAATTATTTGATTATCTTCAACCTCTAAAGTTAATAACATATTTCTGTCTTCTAGCCATACAGATTTTAATATATTTCCAGAATTTATAGTTTCTAATTGTTTAACTTCACCACTATCAGTATCACATACATTTAATATAAATCCCATGTAATAACTTATATATTTTCCATCATATGAAACTTTTATATCTTTAGCATCACTTGGTATATTAACATGTATAATCTCTTTTTTCTGCTGAGATCCTATTACTACCTTTTCCATACTTACATCAGTATTATCTTTAAAATAAAACTTGTCCAAAAAGAACAGTACTGAGCATTGTAGTATAAGTGATACTGCAATCCAAGCTAATATTATTTTTACTTTTCTCATACCTTCTCCTTTGTTATTTTACTATTATTGAAGAAGCAATATATCTTTCTCCAAGTCCATTAGACACATTGTTAATAACTTTTCCATCTAGATACATAGTAGATGATTTTCCTCCATCTAAATTAATTGCTGTAACACATTCACCCTTTGTAAGCATAAGTGATTGTAATTCTGTTATAGTGCAACCAATTCCATCTACTAAACTTCTTCCATCAATAACCATCATAACTATTGAGCCATCAGCTCTCTGTCCAATTGCTGTTCTTGGTGCTATTCCTCCTGCTCCAGCAGCTCCATCTAATGAAGTAGGCACACCATCTTTAATAAGTGCTGGTTTAAAACTAACTGCTTCTTGTGCATCTAAATTCTTAAGTTCATTTAAACTATATTTACCAACTAACATTTTTCCTTCTTTTGTTATAGCCATACACTCAGTTTTAGTATTATCTGTTTTCATATCAGAGAATACTAATTTTCCATTAGAAATTATAACACCTGTTGGAGTTCCTCCATTACCAGTCCAATTTGAACTACTAGAAGTATCAATAAAAGCACCCCCATTTATGGCTGCTACTGCATTATTATCCTTTGCCATTTCAGATGTAGTTTCACCTTTTTTTCCAGTGTACTTTGTACTTACAACATGGACTCTTTTAGGATCTTTTACAACTAACATATATCCATTATATTTTGTATTCTCAAATTTATATAGTTCCATCTCTTTATTGTTAGATGCATTAACATTAACAACTGAACCGTTTTGAGCTGTTAAATTATTATTTGAACCATCTGTTGAATTCATTATTTCATTTATTTTTTCTTTAGACAAAAACATTGTTGCTAAATATTGGTGATTAAAACTAGTCATTGCTGATCCAACATAAATTCTTTTTGCATTATCAAAAGGACCATAAAGTAATACAAAAGGTGCTGTAATAGCAGTAAATACTATTTCAAAAACTAAAAACGCTAAGATCCTTGTCCACTTTTTTGAAGCTTTTTTTTGGGTCTTTTTATTGTTCTTTTTTTGATTTTTTCTTTTGTCTTCCATTCAAACTCTCCTAATTTTTATTAAATTCTCTACCATTAAATACTAAACAACTTTTAGTTAGTAGAAACATTAACTAACTTTAATATTATATTTAATATTATCAAATATAACAATAAATTAACGAATTTTTTAATAATAAATTTAAAGAAAAAAGGAAAAAATCTAGTTTTTTCCCCTTTTCTTTTTATTTAATTCACCAATTTTTTAGTTTCAAAATATTTATTTTTTATAATATAATCTGCTATAGTATAAGCTTTTTCTAATTTTTTTCTTTCCTCTTCTGTAGGATTTCCAACAATTTTATTCCCTTTTATTACTGTAGAATTCCTATTTGTATTTAATAAATTTCTTCCCATAAATATATTTTCTTTAACATCTATTCCTAATAAATATAATACTGTTGGAACTATGTCAGTCTGTCCTCCAGCTACGCTTATTGTTTTTCCCTCTATACCTTTTCCATAAATGAATAGTGGTATCTTATAGTCTCTCTCTTTCCACCAATCTCCTTCTAGTGGTACATTTTGAATTTCATCGTTATAGTATTTATGAACTCCACCATGATCACCATAAATAACAAGAACTGTATCATTTAATAAACCTAACCTTTCAAGCTTATCTATAAAAAATCCTATCTGCTTATCTGTATAGTGAACACTTTGAAAATAACCTCCAAGTTTTGTATCGTCAATATTCTTTGGTAATTTAAGCTCTCTATACTTATCTGGTAAATCAAAAGGTCCATGACTAGATAACGTAGGTATAGTAGAAAAAAATGGCTCTTTCAATGTTTTAAGCTTATCTGCATATTGATTTAAAAAAGAATGATCTGATAGTCCCATTCCAAAAATATCATCTAATTTATATGAATCAATATCCCACATATCTTGATAACCTAAAGCATTACTATGTGCTTCTGACCAATTCCAATCACTAGCCCTCTCTGCATGAGTTGAAATTGTAGTATATCCATTTTCATTTAGTATTCTAGGTAATGATTTATATTTAACATCTGCATGTGTTAAAAATGTTATACTATCCCCTAATGTTAAAAGCCCTGTATTTGCCATCATATCACAATCTATACTATTTCCTGCATTATTTTGTTCATATATATTATCAAAATAAAAGGACTTCTTCATAAGTTTATCTAAGTTCGGCGTTATTTCTTGTCCTAACACCTTTTTACCTATAACAAAATTTTCTAATGATTCAATCTGTAAAAACACAACATTTTTACCCTTAAATATTCCTTTATATTTATTATCAGGAAGTTTTTTATTATTCCAAGCAAGCCAATCATCAACTTGTTTAATTTCATCTTTATTACCCTGGAAATTTTTCTTTTCTATTGCTCTAATTGCTTCATATAAATGATATCCAATAGGTGACTGATTTTGCGCCATTATAAATGGAGACCATTCTACACTCATAAATTTTACTCTACCTTTAGTAATATCTTTAATATCAATTAAATAATGAGTTATATATATTGTTAGTATGCATAATATAATTCCTAAAATAGATAACTTTATATTTCTTTTGCAATTTAATATATTCTTTATTTTAACTCTTATATAAATTAATACCGGTATATCTATTAAAAATAATAAATCTAGTTTATTAGGATTTATTAAACTTTCATGCATTGGATTAAACATATCCTTAAATAAGATGTGTCTAAGTCCTAAATAATTTCTACTAGCTCTATAGTACCAAATATCAGCTATTAGTATTAATGAATATACTATATCTACTATTATTAAATATGTTATTTGTCTTTTTCCTTTAAAAAATAGTGATATAAAAATTAAAATACCTATAAAAGCTAATTGAGCTAAAATCAATTCTTTTTCTATTTTAAAACTAGAAAAAGTTTTTCCTGTATTTGATGATCCAATACCAATAAATATTATACTTTTTATAACTAATATTATAAGTATTAAACCCTTTATTAAAGTACCTATATTTAATCTTTTTTCCTTCATTATCTTTTATTCACCCAATTTTATTTATTTTTTACTTTAGTTCTTTTAAATACTTTTCCTATTAACTCAATTCCAGACATAGCCATTATAATAAATACAAAACTCACAATATAAGCATATCTTGATTGATTTTCTGTAATTAAATAAAATAGTCCATATCCACAAAATATTATATAAAATAAATTAATTCCAGAATATTTCCTATATCTTTTTTTATCAAATAATCCAATAAAAACCAATGCCATAATTATAGAAGATATAATTTGTATTGCAAATTTCCCACCATAACTAAAATTTATTAAAATATCATCATCTTTAATATTATTTTGTGACCAGAATACACCACTTAAATCCCCATCTATCCATTGAGTAGTATATTTATCTAAATAAAACTTTCCTATTTGAGCAGGTTTAGCATTTTTAAATCTTTCAATAATTATATTAGTACATACTTCTTTAATTTTATCTTCATCAAAATTATATTTTTCAGGTATTATAGTATCTTCTAAATTCCATCTTCCTCCATATTCCATATTAGTTCCTTTTAATATGTTAGTTATTGCCGGCTCTCTACCTTTCCATAAATGATTTTCTGTTACTTTATAAAGTTTAAGTGTAGAACTTGCTATAGCAAGAATTAATACAAAAGATACTAATATCATAAAAATTGATCTTATCTTTTCTTTGAATTTAAAATCTGTATATATAACTATATACATAATAAAAGCTATTATTGTAACAGTTGCAACCATTCTAAATAAATTTCCAACAGATAAAAGTGCCCCAGATACAATAAACATAGATATATGTAATTTTTTCTTACACACTAAAATAAAAATGTATATACTTGCTAAGTAAAATGGTATAGCTATATTTTCTGTACAAAATACCCCAGTATATGTTACAAAAGGTGGGAAAATAGTCGCAATTAAAGCACCTATTAATCCATATTCATTTTTTTCAAATACTAATTTAACTATTAAATATATTAAATAAATTACAATTAATCCCATAATTAAATTTACAACTTTCATAGCTAAAAGAGCATTAGTAAAAAACTTAAGCATAAATGCCATATAAATAACCATAATTGTTAAATGTGGAAATCTTGCTATATATTCTGTTCCCCACATCATACTATAATTTCCTTTTATTACTTCCTTTGCAGTTTCATAAATAGTATTAAAATCCGATACTGGAACAGTTTTTATATTAATAAGCCATAAAATTCTTATCAAAGCTCCAAAACTTAAAATAATTAATACTTTACTTTTATTACTAAGCGTTTTACTTTTTAGCAAAATATAAGCTAAAAAAATAGATATAACTACGGAGCTAAATGATATTGTCATTGCTATATCAAATTTGTTTTTATAAATACCTATATAGCCTATAGATGCTAAAAGCAATATAAAAATTAATGGTTTAAGTGCAATAGTTACAAAACTAGTAAATCCATCTCTAAACCTTTTTAATTCCATATATAGTCCTCCTAAATTTTATATATTATAAATAACTTAATATTTATAAATAACAAATATAATTTTAACATATTTAAAGCTAAAAAAAAGCAAGCAAGAAGGCAAAACTTCTTACTTGCTATATTATTTTTATATATTTATCTAAATATATAATCCTGCGCCTGGTCCAAGTGGTAAACCTAATAAGAACCATGCTATTAATAATATTGTCCAACATATTAAAAATGCTATTGAATATGGAACCATAGTTGATATAAGTGTTCCTATTCCTGTGTCTTCATCATATACTTCTGCAAATGCTACTATTAAAGCAAAATATGTCATAAGAGGTGAAATTATATTTGTACTTGAATCACCAATTCTATATGCCATTTGAACAAGTTCTGGTGAATAGTGCATTCTCATAAACATAGGTACAAATACAGGTGCCATTATAGCCCATTTTGCTGATGCAGATCCCATAAATAAATTTATAAATGCTGAAACTGCTATAAATCCTAATATTAAAGGAACTCCACCTATACCTGTATTTTGTAAGAAGTCTGCTCCCTTAACAGCAATTATAGTTCCTATATTTGTATAACCAAAGTATGCAACAAATTGTGCTGCAAAGAATACTAAAACTATATATCCTCCCATAGAAGACATACTTTTACTCATAAGATGAACAACTTGTTTATCATCTTTAATATCACCTTTACCTATTCCAAAAGCTATTCCTGGAATAAAGAATCCCATAGATATAATTGCAACCATAGAGTTCATAAAAGGTGATTTTAATATTTCTCCTGTTTCAGGATTTCTAAGTGGTCCCCATTCTGGAATAACAAGTAACCCCATAACTATTACAAATAATATTAATGCTATTAATGCAAATTTAAGACCTCTTTTTTCCTCTTTTGAAATTCCATTAATCTCCTCAACTTGATTTTTACCTTTATAAGGTCCAAGTCTTGGCTCAACAACCTTTTCAGTTATTATAGTTCCAACTACAGTAATTAATACAGTTGATGCTATTAAGAAAAACCAGTTTGAAGCTATGTTAACTTCATATCCTGCTTGCACCATTTTTGCAGATTCTGTTGTTATACCTGCAAGTAATGCATCAGTTGGTCCAAAAATAATATTTGCACTAAAGCCTCCAGATACACCAGCAAATGCAGCTGCAATACCTGCAAGAGGATGTCTTTTAAAACTTAAAAATACAACTGCACCAAGAGGTATTAATATAACATACCCTGCATCTGATGCAATATTTGATATTACTCCAGCAAAAACAACAACTACAGTTATTAAACTCTTAGGCGTACTAGTAACTAACTTCTTTAATAAAGTTCCTATAAGTCCTGTACCTTCTGCAACCCCAACTCCTAAAAGAGCAACTAAAACGGTTCCAAGCGGTGCAAAACTTGTAAAGTTTGAAACTGCACTTTCAAACATATATCTAATTCCTTCTGAAGTTAATAATGATTTAATAGATACAGTTAATTCTTTTATTTCGTTAGTGGCTCTATCAAGTCCTGTATATGTAACACTAACCCCCATATTAGCTAATAAAGCTGAAAGAAGTACTATTATTCCACATAAGATTACGAATATAGTAGCTGGATGAGGTAATTTATTTCCAACACGTTCTACCATATTCAAGAAACCTTTCTTTTTAATTTTTTGTTCCATTCATATACCCCCTTATATAATTCCAAATCACACGTCCTTTATAAATAAACATATGTTTTCAACATGTGTACATTATATAACATTTATGTTAACTTATCAACCTTTTTGTGAATTTTTATTGAATTATTCTTTTAAATATACGCTAATTTTACAAATATTAATTATAACTATGTAAAAATTAGAAAATAAATATAAATCATAATTGTTTTCACTACATTAATAAATATATTGTATATATCATGTTAAAATATATTTATTAACCAATTAATTAAGGAGATTATATTATGAATAATCTAAGAAAAAATAAAAAATTTAAAAAGATAGTATTATGCTCTATATTGACTATATTCACTATAGCAGTACTTTATGGAATAACATTTTACTTTAGCTTTTTTCAAGGTAAAACTTATGTACAAGATGGAATAGTTAAAAGTAAAATTAAACCTATAAGCTACGAATCTATATACAAAGAAAAAGTATCACTAGATACTTGCAAAGTACTAAAAGTTAATAATGTAAAGATATCTATTTTAGGAAAAGAGATTCCTAAAGATGTACCAATTTTACTTAGAGGTCAAAGATATTATTTACCTTTAAACTATTTACGAAAAATATTAAATTATAAAGAGATTAATAATAATGAACTAACTTTAACGAATTACAGTAATACAATAATACTATCTAAAAAACAAGCAATTATAAACAATAAAAGATATAATTTAAGAGGTTGGCTTTTAGATTATGAAAAAAATTATTATTTATCGCTATCTGATATAGAGTATTTATTTTCACTTACTTCTGTATTTGATTTTAAAAATAAAACAGTAAACTTATTAAAATCAAACTTAAAAAAAGTAAATACAACTGAATCACATTTAAAAGATGGACCAGCTGCTTTAATAAGACTAGAAGATTTTTCTTCTGGTGGAGCCTTATATGAAGATATTAATCAAACTAAGTTAAAAGCATTGGGAGATTATTTATACAGTAATAAAATAAGATTTCATATAGCTTGGGTTCCTAGATATAAAGACCCATCTAATAAAATTGATAATGACTTATTAATTGATAATACTATTAATAATGTAGGATTTATAAATCTAATTGATTACTTAATAAACAGTGGTGCTGAGGTTGGTTTACATGGCTATACTCATCAATATGGAAATAGTACTAGCCTATCAGGAATTGAACTATCTAATAAATTTAATAATAATGAAAAATCAACTAGAGATGTTATTGAAAATGGGTTATTTACAGCTAATAAACTTAATATCCCAGTTTACTTTTTTGAAAGCCCACACTATCAAGCTACAAGAAAGCAAAAGAAAATAATTGAAGAATACTTCAAATATTTATTTGAACCATATAGTGTACTGTACTATACAGCTTTAAAAGAAACTTCTAAAGGTAATGTCTACATACCAGCACCTTTAGGTTATGTTAAAAATAGAGACACTTCTTCTATAACAAAAAGATTAAAAAATCCATCACCAAATTTATTAGCAGCATTATTTTATCATCCAGTATTAGAGCTTCAATATATATCATTTACTGATAATAAAAATACTTTTAATTGGATTTTATCAAAAGATTCATTAATGAAATCAATAGTATCATCTTTAAATGAAAATGGATATTCAACAATACATGTAACAGATATAAAGTAGAAATAAGTCTATAATTTAAATTTTTATTACTTAAAATTATAATAATTTAAATTGTTTTATATGAAAATAAAAAAGAGCAAAACTATTTAAATTTTGCTCTTTTTTTTAAAATTTTATTTACCAAGAAAACTAAAATTGATGCAGTAAAAGCTCCAGAAGTATCTATTAAAACATCAGTAAATCTCCCCGCTCTACCTTCTACAAAAAGCTGATGAAATTCGTCTGTTGATGCATATAGAAAACATAATATTATTGATAAAACTAAAGCTTTATTTTTATTAATATAAAATCTTAATAAATTAAAATACAATAAGCTTAGTATTAAATATTCACTAAAGTGTGCACCCTTTCTTATTATTGTAATTGCCAAATCAATATAAATATTATTTATATCTATACCTAAATTTTTTATCAAATTTAATACAAAATCACTTTGTTCATTTGATATATTAGCAGGTTGATTAGACATATAAAATATAAATATCATCCATGCAATAACCAAGATCCATGATAATATTCTTTTAAACTTAATCTTCATTTACCTTAATATTCTCCTGTATATATATATATTTAATTATACTATACAGAAAACACTCATGTAAATTTGATTACCTATCCTCTAATATATACTTATTTATATAAGCTAATGATTCTTCTAAAATACTTTGCCCTCTCTCTATATCATCCACTTTTATATTTAAATTACATAACCTTTGATCTATAGTATGAAGTTGTTGTTTTATTTCCTGCATAAGCTTTGTATCATAAGTTATCTGAATACCATCAGGGTCTACAAATATTCTCTCTGGCGGATCTCCACATTCAGAGCACTTAGCATAAATTTTATTATTATTTATATTTCTAAATAACTTAAAAGTATCATTTTTACATGATTCACATGTTGATAAAAGTTCATATCCGTCATTTCCTGTATCATATAAATATTCACTTTCACATTCCCTACATGTTGCTTTAATTTTATTATCTATAGTTTCAATAAAAAATTTATTTCCACAGCACCCCTCTTTATGACATACAACCGTTCTGATCATTTTATCATCTCCCCACCTAAAACTTACCTTACTAAATAAATTATATTAATTGACTAAATGATTTATTCTAAAAAAAGAAATCTAACAATATTAGTTAGATTTCTGATAATATATTAATTAATTTATAAACTATTTATTTCTTTTTCAACTTCTTTAATTTTATCATCTATACAAGAAGTTTTTTTTCCAGCTAAAATCAATTCACGCTTCTCTAATTTTAATTGTTTAAGATGCTCCTTTAATTCTTCTATATTTGTCAACCAAAACACTCCCCATCATAACTTTAAAAGATTATTATATACTATACTTATTTATCTATATTATATTACTATAATCTTTTAATCACACCCTGTAAACGTAATCAAAAATAATATATTTATCTATAGAATAATTATATATAATAGTAGGCAAGTTGTACATAAGTAACTTTAGTGATATTTTTTCATTTTACTACATTTTGCACTTAATATCTTAGAATTTTTATGATTATTTTATTATTTATATTATATTTTATAAAATATTTTTTTATGATGTTTCTTATTAGATACTTTATCTAAACTCTAATAAACTTTGTAAAATCAATATTATAAATTAATTCTTTATAATACTAATTAGTTATATTTTATCATATCCTTTAAATGTTTATTATTTACTAACACATTTATTAAGAACTAAAATTTAATTTTTTCATATATATTTTTTTCATATATATTTACTTGCTACTTTTAAAAATTTACTATATTTATTTTAATTAATTGTATTATTTATCATATCTTACCTATAATTTTGTAGAACATTCTATAACAACTAAAACTACATTTTTATATTCTAAAATATTTATTTGTATTAAAAAATAAATTTTCTTATTAAAATCAAATAAAAGCCTATTTTAATTTATCTTTAATTTATCAAAAAATATTTTTCTTACAATCTAAAGTCCATTTAATTATAATTTCATAATTAGTAACTCTTATCAAGTATAAAAACAAAAAAAAGTCATGAACAATAGTTCATGACTTTCCACCTATTTGGTGGAGGTAAGGAGATTCGAACTCCTGACCCCCTGCGTGCAAGGCAGGTGCTCTCCCAGCTGAGCTATACCCCC
>NZ_JBZEEZ010000009.1:0-10017 GCF_058310235.1 Clostridium sp. TJA085
ACTTGTAAAAAGAATTGCTGGTTCTAAATGTATTTCTATATTCTGTTCAATTTTCAAAGACCATTTTATCTCGTCGCCCTCAAGCGACTCGTTTATCTTATCACTTGGAAACCTTTATGTCAACACTTTTTTAAATCATTTTTTAGTGATTTAAAATTTGACTCCCTTCTGTTCAAGAAGTTGTTCCGCATCAGCGACGATATTTATAATAACATGTCTATTTATGTATGTTTTTACTACTTACTCTATTTTTAGTCATTATTATACTTATTTTCTATTTTACTATGTTTTTCTTTATTTTTCATCTATAGATACGCCTGGTTATGTATTAGATGTATTTAGGTATAATATTACATATTACTTAATTATATTATTCAATACATATAAAACTTTTATAATTATTGTACTAATTAATTTATATAGAACTTAGTATATATTTAATTTTTATTATAAAAATATATTTATATTTTTTAAGTAAATCTTATAAATCTACTTAATTTTTATATATTCTATATCTATTTTATTCTTTTCACATAAAATTAATTTAAAATCACTAAAATAAAAATAACTGTTTATGTATTCATTTTCTTAAATTGATATGTATATAAAAACTATATTTCTCTTTTATTATTTTAATTTATAAATATACCTTAATTATAAAAACTTACATCAAATATATTTTAAATTTTTAAATATAAATATTTTATATATTATTAAAGTTTAAAGAATACCTATATTAAACTTTTTATAACTAATAAAAAAAGCTTAATATAGTAACTATATATTATTTAGTTACTATATTAAGCGTAAAATTAAATTTTAACTTTTTCTCTTATTCATTACTATTGGCCATTTTTTTGACCCTATATATTTTTCATCTTGCTCTACAATTATTTTTTTATCAGCTATTACATTTTCAAGTTCACATCCATTATTTATTATTGTTCCTTGAAGTATAATGGAATCTTTTATTTTTACATTTGGACCTATATATACTCTTCTTGATATTATACTATTTTCAATCTTTCCATCTATATAACAACCATTTGCTATTAAAGAATTTTTAACCATACTATCATTAGTATACTGTGTAGGCCCTTCATCTTTTGTTTTTGTGTATATTGGTCTACCGCTAAAAAACATTTCTTTATTTACTTCTGAATTTAAAAAATCCATATTAGCATCATAATAGGATTTTAATGAATTTATACAACTTAAATATCCATTAAATTCATATGCTTTAACATTTAATTTATCTAAGTTAGAGTGTATAAAATGTTTTATTTTTTTATACATACCACTTTTTACAGATTCATTTATTATATCTATAAATAAATCTGTTTTCATAAAATACATTTCTGTACTAATTGATGCATTTTTTTCCTTTCCTATATTTTCACCAACACTTATAATTCTATTATTATCATCTATATTAAGAACATCACAATTTATAAATTTTTCTCTTGCATTATTTACATTTTTATATACTATTGTGACATCATTATTTTCATTTTTATGTTTATCTATTAATCCTTTAAAATCTATATTGCAAATCATATATGAAGGTGCAATTAAAACATATTTTTTCTTACTATACCTTACAAACTCTATATTGTCATTGAAATTATGAATATCATCATATGAAGGAGAATAATCTCCAAAATTAAATACTTTTAACCCATCTCTTTTTCTGTGAAGATCCCATGGTCTTCCATTTGTTAAATGATCCATTAGTGATCTAGATTTATTTTTAGTAAATATTCCTATACACTCTATTCCTGAGTTTGTCATATTTGAAAGTATGAAATCTATTATTCTATATCTAGCAGCTATTGGAACTGAACCTAAAGGTCTATTTCTTACTAATTCACCCATTTTACTTTCATTTTCATCTAAATTTATTATTCCTAAACAGTTATTCATTTTTTAACTCCCCCCCACTTAATTTATACAGTTTTTCTTTCTTTGTACCTAATCCTGTATCCAACCTCTTCTTTTGATGCTACAACTGATATATTTTTACCATTACCAACTACTACTTCTTTGTTAATTATCGCATCGCTTCCAATTATAGCTTTATTTACAATTGAAAAATCATCAATAACTGAGTTAGGCATAATTACCGAATTTTTAACTACTGTATTTTTACCAACATAAACACCTTGAAATAATACGGAATTTTCAACAGTTCCATGTATTACACAGCCTTCTACTATAACAGAATTTTTTACCGTTGCATCTTCTCCTATATATTGAGCCGGACTTGATGGACTTACTGAATATATCTTCCAATCTTCATCAAATAAATTTAACCCGTTTTCTATTTTCAGTAAATCCATATTTGCTTCCCACAAACTTTTTATAGTACCTACATCCTTCCAATATCCGCTAAAAGGATATGCAACTAATTTACACCCTTCACTTAACATATTAGGAATTATATTCTTTCCAAAGTCATTACTTGAATTTAAATCTAACTCATCTTTAATAAGGTGCTTTTTTAATGTTTTCCAATTAAATATATATATTCCCATAGAAGCTTTTGTACTTTTAGGATTTTTAGGCTTTTCTTCAAATTCATATATACTTAAATCGTCATTTGTGTTCATTATTCCAAATCTACTTGCTTCATCTATAGTGACATCAATAACTGCAATAGTCGCATCTGCTTCTTTTTCTTTATGGAATTCAAGCATATCATCATATTGCATCTTGTATATGTGATCACCTGATAAAACTAATAAATATTCTGGATCATAACTATCTACATATTCTATATTTTGATATATAGCATTTGCAGTCCCTTTATACCACATTCCTCCTTCTTCTTCTTGATAAGGTGGAAGTATACTTACCCCTCCATCCCTTCTATCAAGATCCCAAGGGTCCCCTATTCCAATATGTGAATTAAGTTCTAAAGGTTTATATTGTGTTAATACTCCAACGGTATATATACCTGAATTGGAACAATTACTTAGCGGAAAATCTATTATTCTATATTTACCTCCAAAAGGTACTGCTGGCTTTGCTAAATTCTTAGTTAATACTCCAAGTCGCGAACCTTGTCCACCAGCTAATATCATTGCTACTATCTCTTTTTTTCCCATAAAATTATTTTTCCCCCTTCATATGTTTTTCAAAATAAAAGTATTTTTTATTTTTAATCTGTCAATTCTTAAAAGTGCTTATATAAACATATGATGTAATTTTATATTTTATACTATTTATTGATTAAATCTTATATAAAAAATAACCTAAAGAAAAAATCTTTAGGTTATTTATAATTATAAATTTTTATATACTAACTCAGATCCCCAAATACCATTAACATATTGAGAAATTGTTCTATCAGATGAAAAAATTCCTGAATGAGCTATATTAACTCCACAAATTTTTTGCCATACATTAGTATCTCTATATAGCTTATCAACCTTTTGTTGAGCTTCAATATATGAATCAAAATCTTTTAATACAAAAAACTCATCATTATATGGTATTAAACTATCATATATTTCTCTAAATCTCTCTCTATCAAAATGATATTTTCCATTTATTAAATCATTTATTACTGATTTAACTCTAGAATTATTTTTATATATATCAAAAGATGAATATCCTCCATTTTTATAATAATTAAGAACTTCTTCTGAATTTAATCCAAATATTACTATATTATCTTCTCCAACTTCATCTTTGATTTCTATATTAGCTCCATCTAATGTTGCTATTGTTACAGCACCATTCATCATAAACTTCATATTTGACGTTCCAGATGCCTCTTTAGTAGTTGTAGAAATTTGCTCACTTAAATCTGTTGCTCTTATAATTTCCTCTGCTAAAGAAACATTATAGTTTTCTAAGAATATAACTTTTATTTTATCATTTACTCTAGAATCATTGTTTATCTTTTCTGCTATCTTATTAATAAGTTCAATTGTCTTTTTTGCTAAATGATAAGCTGGTGCAGCTTTTCCTCCAAATATAAACGTTCTTGGTACTATATCTAAATTCGGATTTTCTAAAAGTCTATTGTAAAGATCCATTATTCTTAAACAATTTAAAGTTTGTCTTTTATATGCATGTATTCTTTTTATTTGAACATCAAAAATAGAATTCGTATCTACCTTTATTCCTTTTCTCTTATATATTGTATCTGCTAATAATTCTTTATTATATTTTTTTATATTATGAAGCTCAATTTGAATATTTTTATCATAAGCTTTTTTTTCAAACTCTATCAAATCTATAGGATGTCTTATAAAACTATCCCCTATTGTATCAATTAATAAATTAGTTAACTTAGGATTTATTTTTAACAACCATCTTCTATGAGTTATTCCATTTGTTTTATTATTAAACTTATTAGGATAATAATAGTAAAAATCACTCATTTCTTTCTTTTTAAGAATTTCCGTATGAAGTTTTGCTACTCCATTTACACTATGACTACCTACTATTGCTAAGTTAGCCATTCTCACTTGCCCATCAGCTATTATGGCCATTCTTGATATTTTATCCCACTGACCTATATATGAATTCCAAAGTTCCTGACAAAATCTCTCATTAATTTCTTCAATTATCATATATATTCTTGGAAGTAATGACTTAAACATTTCAATTGGCCACTTTTCTAAAGCTTCTGCAAGTATAGTATGATTTGTATAGGATACTGTATTAGTTGTTATTCTCCATGCCTCTTCCCAAGCAAATCCTTCTTCATCTATTAATATTCTCATAAGTTCAGGTATTACAAGCGTAGGGTGAGTATCATTTATATGCATAGCTATTTTTTCATGTAAATTTCTTAAATCACCATTATGCTTTTTATAATGCCTTATAATTCCTTGTACTCCAGCAGAAACAAAAAAATACTGCTGCTTTAATCTAAGTATTTTACCTTTATATTGCGAATCATCAGGATATAAAACTTGAGATATTGCTTCAACTGAATTTTTATATTCTAGAGCCTTTAAAAAATCTCCTCTACTAAAGGATGAAAAATCAAATTCATTATTTACAGTCTCAGCACTCCAAAGTCTTAGTGTATTAACTGTATTATTCATATATCCTACAACAGGAGTATCATAAGGTACAGCAAGAACAGGCTCATAATTTACATGGGTAAATTTCAATTTTCCATTTATTTTTTCACTTATTATATTGCCACCAAACTTAACTATTTCTTTTTTATCAAGCCTTCTTTTCTCCCAAACATTCCCCTCTCTAAGCCAATTATCTGAAACCTCAACTTGAACTCCATCAATTATTTTTTGTTCAAAAAATCCATATTTATATCTTATACCACATCCATGACCAGCTATATTTACAGAAGCCATAGAATCTAAAAAGCAAGCAGCAAGTCTTCCAAGTCCACCATTACCTAAACCTTGATCTTGTTCTAAGTTTTCCAATTTTTCTAAATCTATATTTAAATCCTTTAAAGCTTCCTTACATATATCTCTAATCCCTAAATTAAGAAGGGCATCTCCTAAGAGTCTACCCAAAAGAAATTCCATTGAAAAATAATATACTTGTTTTTCCTTAGTTATATTATATCTTTTATTAGTTTTCATCCATGTTTCTGAAATGTAATCTCTAACTAAACTACCTAAAGCTTCATATTTTTTATAATCACTTCCTTCTGAAAGCTCCTCTCCATGTATCTCTAAATATTTCTTTTTATACTCTTTCTTAAAAGTATTTTTATCTATAGTCAGCATAATACACCTCCTTGAATTTTCTTATAATTTAAAGGTAATTAAATCACTATACATTTTCTTGTATTCATTTGCAGACTTATTCAAGCTATTATCAGAATCTAATGCTTGAATAACAATTGAATTCCAAGTATTTTTATTTTTATATAAATCTAAAGCATATTCTATTATTCCTAATAATTCATTTGCATTATAATTTCTAAAACTAAATCCATTTCCTATTCCAGTATATTTATTATAAGGTTTAATTGTATCTTTAAGTCCACCTGTTTCTCTAACAATTGGAACAGTCCCATATCTAAGTGCTATTAATTGTCCTAATCCACAAGGTTCAAATAAAGATGGCATTAAGAACATATCAGATGCTGCATATATTTTATGCGCTAATTCATTATCAAACTTAATATTAGTTGATACTTTATCTCTATATCTAGATGCTAATCCTATAAAGTGATTTTCATAACTTAAATCACCAGTTCCTAATATTATTAATTGGATATTATGTTGTAATAACCTATCTGCTATATCAATAATTAAATCTAAACCTTTTTGATTAGTTAATCTAGATACTATACCTATCATAGCTGCATCACTATTTATAGGTAAACCTAACTCTCTTTGTAACTTCTCCTTATTTCTCTTCTTACCATATAAATCATATTTATTAAAATTATCATAAATATATTTATCATCTTCTGGGTTAAACTCATCATAATCTATTCCATTTAAAATTCCACTTAACACACAATCCCTATCTCTTAAAACAGCATCTAATCTCTCCCCGTATTCTTCTGTTTTTATCTCGTTTACATATGAATAACTTACAGTAGTTACTTTATCTGAATAAATAATTCCACCTTTCATAAAGCTTACCCCATTATCAAAAGCTAAACTTCCATTATAATAAGCTTCTAAATCATAACCAAAAAGTTCAGGCAAAATTTCCTTAGGAAAAACTCCTTGAAATTTAAGATTATGAATTGAAAATACTGATTTTATATTTTTATAAAAATAATCTTTTCTATATTCTAATTTAAGAAGAACTGGAATCATTCCAGTATGCCAATCATTACAATTAATTACGTCAGGCTTAAAACCTATTTCCTTTAAAAGTTTTAGTACTGCTCTATTAAAAAAAGCAAATCTTTCACCATCGTCAAAATATCCATATACTTTATCTCTAGAAAAATAATATTCATTATCTAATAAATAATACTTCACTCCATCACAAATTCCTTCAAAAACTCCACAATACTGATTTCTCCAACCAACCTTAACATTAAAAGATTTTAAAAATTTTAGATTTTTTTCAAACTTACTATTTATTGATTTATATTTTGGTATTACAACTCTTGCATCAACATCTATTCTATTTAACGCCTTAGATAATGACCCTAAAACATCTCCTAATCCCCCTGTCTTTATAAATGGATTTGCTTCAGATCCAACTAATAAAACCTTCACTTTCTTCTCCCCCTTATTTAAAAATATAAACATATTTGTTTATCTTTATATACTTCTAATGTAATTATCTATATGAATAATGATATAAAATATAATTATTCAAACCCTTACTATCTTTATAAATATTAATAAACTCAAAAAAAAATAACTTATAGAAGTTTTTTTATTAAATTTTTATAATTGAAAAAACTTTAGTATAATATAAAACAAATATAAAATTAGGAGGACTATTATGAAATCAGCAGAATACTATATAAAAAATCTAGATATGATTCCTTATGTAGAAGGTGGATATTTTAAAGAATCATTCTTATCAAATACAATAGTAAAAGATAATAAAAAACTATGGAGTAGTATATACTTTTTATTAAAAACTGGAGAAGTTTCTAATTTTCATAGATTAAAATCAGATGAAATGTGGTATTATCACGATGGTGAAGCATTAACTATATATATGATAAGCCCTGACGGTAAATTAACAACAAAACAACTTGGTAAAAACATTGAAAATGGAGAATATCCTCAAGTTTTAGTACCAAAAGGATATATATTTGGTTCTTCAATGAATAATGATGGATTTGCATTAGTTGGATGTATGGTATCTCCCGGCTTTGAATTTAGCGATTTTGAATTATTCAAAAGAGAAGACTTATTAAATAAATATCCAGAACATGCAGATGTAATAATAAAACTTACTAGAGAAGATATTTAATATTATAAATAAAAGGCGTAATATACATTATATTACTGCCTTTAAACTTTTATTAAGTTAAAATTATATATTTTAATTCTCTATCTTATATCAATCTAATTACTCATTATCTATAAAACTATTAAATATTCCATTCTCATCTATAGAAAAATCTTTAGTTCCATTAACTATAGCTCTACAATTAGCTACACTCATCGAATCTGATAAATTAGCTAAATCATCACCAATATATGAATTTACACTATCATTACTCTTTATTTGTGAAATTGTACTATTAGATAAATCTCCACCTTTTCTCATTTCATATGTGTCAACTGCCATTACTACTCTTCTTGACTGCTCTATTACTTTAGTCTTTTTAGCCTCATCTATATATCCAGTAATATTTTTACTAAATATTATTACAAGTATCCCCATTATAGCAATAACACCGACTAATTCTATTAATGTAAATCCCTTTTTCTTCGCTTTAATTATATTTTTACATTTTGTATTTAATTTTCTATAAGTCATATATGTCCTCCTCTCATTATAATCTAATTCAAATTATTACCAATTAATTTATTTTTAAACTATATAAACTAAAAAAATAGCAAAAAGATTTAATCTTTTTGCTATTTTTAATACAAATTAACAAGCTATTTCTATATCTTTATTAATATTATTATTTCTATCAATTAATTTCATTCTTATTAAATGAACTATCATTGCAACTAATATAGCTACAACTAAATCACAAGTTACTGTTAATATAAAAGTAATTAATAATTCAAGTGCATCAAGTTTATTTTTTTCTATAACTTTTATACACTCTCTCCATTCACTCATGTTATATGATACAACTGCAAGTATAGCAGCCAACGCAACTAAAGGAACATATTTTATAAAAGGCATAAATATTATCATTATTAATAATAAAACTATAGCATGAACTATTCCAGCTATTGGAGTTCTTCCACCATTTTTAATATTAGCTGCTGTTCTTGCAATAGCACCTGTTGCCGGTATTCCACCAAATAATGATGATGCTATATTTGCTAATCCTTGTCCTATTAATTCTGTATTAGAATTATGTTTTTTATCTATCATTCCATCTGCAACTACAGCTGATAATAAAGATTCAATTGCAGCTAAGAATGCTATTGTAAGTGATGGCATAATTAAAACTTTAATTTTATCTATAGTTAATACAGGAAGATGTGGTTTAGGAATAGATGATGATATTGAACCAAAAGCACTTCCTATAGTTTCAACATTTAAACTTAATCCAGCTACTATTAACGTAGATATTACTAAAGCAATAAGTGAACCTGGAATTGTTTTATTAATCTTAGGAAAAAGTATTATTATTCCTATACATAATATACCTATTATTAAAGTTATAAAATGAGTTTCATTAAAATGTGATATATATGCTTCCCATTTAGGAATAAATTCTGATGGTACTTTTTCAATATTTAACCCAAATAAATCTTTTATTTGAGTTGATAGTAATGTTACTGCAATTCCTAAGGTAAAACCTAAGGTTATACTCTTTGGAATAAACTTTATTAAATTTCCCAATCTTAAAATTCCAAATAATATTAATATTACACCAGCCATTAATGTTGACATAATTAATCCTTCAAGTCCATAATTTTCTATAATTCCATATACAATAACAACGAATGCACCTGTTGGTCCACCAATTTGAACTCTACTTCCACCAAATAATGATATAAATAACCCCGCTACTATAGCTGTTATAAGACCCTTTTCCGGAGTTACACCTGATGATATTCCAAGAGCAATTGACAATGGAAGTGCTATTATAGCAACTATTACACCCGATATTACATCCTTAAATATTTGCTCCTTGGATAATTCTTTTTTTCTGTGCTTTAGAATGGAAAAAAACTTTGGTTTTTTCATTATTAAAGAAACGCCTCTTTTCATATAAATTTTTTGTAAACTATCTATACACATTAAAAAAAGAGATAGTTAAAACTATCTCTTTTCGTTCACACCTGGCAACGTCCTACTCTCCCACACGGTTACCCATGCAGTACCATTGGCGCTATAGAGCTTAACTTTCCTGTTCGGAATGGGAAGGAGTGTTTCCTCTATGCCATCATCACCAGATAT
>NZ_JBZEEZ010000010.1:0-6767 GCF_058310235.1 Clostridium sp. TJA085
TGCTGGTTCTAAATGTATTTCTATATTCTGTTCAATTTTCAAAGACCATTTTATCTCGTCGCCCTCAAGCGACTTGTTTATCTTATCATTTAAGAAGATTTATGTCAACAACTTTTTTCATAAAGTTTTCTAAACTTTCAAAGTGTTTTATCTTCTAAACAACAATAATATCTTATCACTTTACTCAACATTTGTCAACTCAGTTCGACATATTCTAAATATAAGTTCGAACTTAAAAGTCGTTTGTCTTTCAAGCAACGGACTTAATGATATCATATACTATTCCTTATATATATTTATTTTTACTTGTTTAATTAATATATTAGCTAAATTCTCTTAAATACTATTAAATTCATTATTTTGCTACTATTGATACACTAGGAATAGTTTAAGTGAAATAATCTCATTATATAAATAAAAAAGGCAGTTTAAACTGCCTTCTTTAAATAGCTTTTCTTTTTTGAATTGTAACGGGGTAATTTTCTGTACCATTTATATTTTGATTTTTGTTCACAGTAGTACCTTTATCTGCAATTACTTTGCTCATATAAACATTATCCTCTATTTTGCTATTCTGAAGTATTATACAATTTTCTATGATACTTCCTTTTCCTATATGAACTCTTCTACCTATAATACAATTTTTAACTGTTCCTTCTATATAAGATCCATTAGCAACTATTGAATTAACTACTTCACTTTCTTTAGTATATTTAGTTGGTGCTTCATCTTGTGACTTTGTATATATTGGATCTTTATCATAAAATAATTCTCTATTTATTTTTTCATCTAAAATATCCATATTTGAATCAAAATAAGATTTTACAGAATTTACACAAGATAAATATCCTTTAAACTCATAAGTTCCAACCTTAATATCATTTAAATTTCTACTTATATAATTTTTAACTTTTCTATCTATTCCATTTTTTACGCACTCATATATTATATCTATAAAAAGATTTGTTTTCATTATATACATTTCCATACTAATATTAGCTTCATTTTCTCTTCCTATATTTTCACCAATACTAATTACTCTATTTACTTCATTTATATTTAAAACTTCACAATCTATAAAGCTATCTTTTGCATTATTTATTTTTTTATAAACTATAGTTATATCATTTTTCTCATTTTTATGAGTTTTTATTAGTTCATTATAATCTATATTACATATCATATATGATGGTGCCAATAAAACATACTCTTTTCTACTATTTTTTATAAACTCTATATTCTCAATAAAATTATGAACATCATCATAATATGGATCATAATCCCCAAAATTAAAAACTCTAAGTCCATCCTTTTTTCTATGGAGGTCCCAAGGTCTTCCATTAGTTAAATGATTTACTAATGACCTTGATTTATTTTTTGTAAATATACCTATACCTTCTATTCCTGAATTAGACATATTTGATATTATAAAATCTATTATTCTATATCTTCCTGATATAGGTACTGATGCTAATGTTCTATATCTAACTAACTCTCCCATTTTACTTTCATTTTCATCCAAATTTATTATTCCTAAACAATTATTCAAGCAAACTTCACCCTTTCATCACTAATAATCTATTAGACTATTTCAAAACATTTTATACCATAGAAATTTCTCTTGGTATAACCCCTAAATTTTCTTTATCTGCTAGATTATCTATAATATTTCCAGCTGCTACTACTGCAATTTTATTTCCATTATCTATTAAAGAACCTTCCTTTATTATGGAATCACTTCCTATAATCGCTTTATCTATAATCACATTACTTTCAATATAAGCATTTGGCATTATTACAGAATCTTTTATTATAGTATTTTCCCCAACGTATACACCTTGAGATAATATAGAATTTTCTACAACTCCATATACTTTACAACCTTCATTAACCATAGAATTTTTTATTTTTGATTTTTTACCTATATATTGAGCTGGTCTAACAGGATTTTTTGAATATATTTTCCAATCATTGCTTCTTAAATCTAATTCATTTTCTTCTCTCAATAAATCCATATTTGCTTCCCAAAGACTATCTATAGTTCCAACATCCTTCCAATAACCTTTAAAAGGATATGCTAACATTCTCATATTATCATTCAACATTTTTGGTATTATATTTTTACCGAAGTCATTGCTTGACAATTCATCTAGTTCATCTTCTTTTAAATATTTTCTTAACTTATCCCATTTAAATATATAAACCCCCATTGATGCTTTATTACTTTTTGGTTTTTCTGGTTTTTCTTCAAATTCATATATAGTTAAATCTTCATTTGTATTCATTATTCCAAAACGCGTTGCTTCTTCCATAGTGACTTCTATAACCGCAATTGTTACATCAGCATTATTTTCTTTATGAAAATTTAGCATTTTATCATAATTCATTTTATATATGTGATCACCTGAAAGTATAAGAACGTACTCAGGATTATACCTATCTATATACTCTATATTTTGATATATTGCATTTGCAGTTCCTTTATACCAATCTCCACCCTTCTCTTCTTGATATGGAGGTAATATAGATACTCCACCATCTCTTCTGTCTAAATCCCACGCATCTCCAATTCCTATATGTGAATTAAGCTCAAGTGGTTTATACTGAGTTAAAACACCTACTGTATATATACCAGAATTTGCACAATTGCTTAAAGGAAAATCTATTATTCTATATTTTCCTCCAAATGGTACTGCAGGTTTTGCTAAATTCTTTGTTAACACTCCTAATCTAGAACCTTGTCCACCAGCTAATACCATTGCAACTATTTCCTTATTAACCATATTCACTTATTCCCCTTCCCCTAAATATAATATTTATTTAATTAACCCAAATAATAATTTATATAATAATCTCTATATTAATTGTTCATACATATCTTTATATTCTTTTGCAGACTTTATCCAGCTATTATCACTCTTCATAGCTTGTACTACTATTTTTCTAAATTTATTTTTATTATTATAAGTTTCTAAAGCATAATTTATAGAATTTATTAAATCTAAGTGATTATAATCTTTAAATACAAACCCAGTTCCCATACCTGTTTGTTCATTATAAGATATTACTGTATCTTTAAGTCCACCAGTTTCTCTTACTATTGGAATTGCCCCATATCTTAATGCAATAAGTTGTCCAAGTCCACAAGGCTCAAATAAAGATGGCATTAAAAATAAATCTGATGCAGCATATATTTTATGTGCTAACTTATTATCAAATAAAATATTAGCTGATAACTTATCAGGATATTTATTAGCAAACCATTTAAATCCTTCTTCAAATTCATTATCTCCTGTTCCTAAAATAACTAGCTGAACTTCCTTTTGTAAAAGTTCATCTAAGCAATACATAAATATATCTAAACCCTTTTGACTAGTTAACCTTGAAACTATACCTATCATAGGAATATCTTCTGATTCTTTAAGCCCAAGTTCTCTTTGTAACATCAATTTATTTTTAACTTTTAATTCTATATTTTCTACTGAGTAATTTTTATAAATATAATCATCTTTCTCTGGATTATATTCATCATAATCTATACCATTTACTATTCCTTTAAGAATATCTTCTTTAAACCTCAATAACCCATCTAACTTTTCTCCAAATTCCTTTGTCCTTATTTCTTTAGAATAAGTTTTACTAACAGTTGTTATTAAATCTGAATAATTTATTGCACCCTTTAAAAAACTAACTCCACCATAAAGCTCTAAACTTCCATTGTTAAATAATTCATAATCATATCCGAACAGTTCTGGTAATACCTCCTTATCAAAGGTTCCTCTAAATAATAAGTTATGAATAGATATTATAGTTTTTATTCCCTTATAAAACTCATCATAGTAATATTCAACTTTATTAAGAACAGGAATCATTCCAGTTTGCCAATCATTACAATGTATAATATCTGGCTTCCACCCAATTTCTTTTATAAGTTTAAATATAGCCCTATTGAAAAAAGCAAACCTTTCTCCATCATCATAATATCCATACAATCCATCTCTTTTAAAATAATATTCATTGTCTATCAAGTAATAAGGAACATCTTCATATTCACATTCTAATACTCCACAATATTGATTTCTCCAACTAACCTCTACATTAAATGATTTTAAAAATTTAGACTTATATTTTGAATTAAGGTTTATATCTTTATAATTTGGTATTACAACCCTAACATCTATACCCAACTTTTTTAATTCTTTAGGTAATGCACCAATAACATCTCCAAGGCCACCTGTTTTTATAAAAGGGTGTGACTCAGATGCAACTATTAAAACTCTCATTTTCTCTTACTCCTTTGCTTACTATTCTATTATGTTCTTATTTTTCACAGTTAGCTTATTAAATTTATCAATACCTAATATTGATGCTCCCATAGGTGGAACTTTTATTTTTATACAATATGGCATATTATTGTATTCTTTATCTTCAGCAACAAGTATTTGATCCATAATTTGTCCAGATCCACCATATTCTTTATCATCACTATTAAAGACTTCTTTATAATCAGCTAAATATGGAACCCCTATTTTAAAGTCATAATATACATTAGGAGTAAAGTTACATATAAAAATTAATGTATCCTTTTCTTTTTCTCCCTTCCTAATAAAAGTAAAAATACTTTGATCTTTATTATCTGCATCAATCCATTTAAATCCTTCTGGATTATAATCAAGTTCCCATAAAGCATTATTTTTTTTATAAAATTTATTTAAGTTTTTAGTGTATTGTAACATTTTATTATGCATTGAAAACTTATCTATAAGTTTCCATTCAAGCTCCTCATAATCTCTCCATTCTATAAACTGTCCAAATTCAGAACCCATAAATAAAAGTTTTTTTCCAGGATGTCCAATCATATAAGCTAAATATAATCTTAATCCAGCAAACTTGTTCCAATAATCACCCCACATCTTATCAACTAAAGACTTTTTACCATGTACCACCTCATCATGAGAAATTGGTAATATAAAATTTTCAGAGTAATTATACATCATAGAAAAAGTCATATTATTATGATGATATTTTCTATATATAGGATCAATCTCTACATACTTTAAAGTATCATTCATCCATCCCATATTCCATTTAAAGTTAAATCCTAAACCACCATTTTCTATAGGCATTGTTACATTAGGCCAAGATGTTGATTCTTCAGCAACCATAATTATATTTTCAAATTCTGAAAATACAGCCCTATTTAACTCCTTCAAAAATGATGTTCCCTCTAAACACTCATTGCCTCCATATATATTAGGCAACCAATCGCCATCATTTCTTCCATAATTTAAATAAATTATATTAGAAACAGCATCTACCCTTAATCCATCTATATGAAATTCTCTAATCCAATAAAATGCATTTGATATTAGAAAACTCCTTACTTCTGGCTTACCTAAATCAAAATTAGAAGTTCCCCAACCTTTATTTTCAGCTTTCCATCCTTCTTCATACTCATAAGTAGGACTTCCGTCAAACATATATAATCCATGTGAATCCTTACAAAAATGTCCTGGAACCCAATCAAGTATAACTCCTATATCATTTTTATGAAGCTCGTTTATAAGTTCTTTTAAATCCTCAGCATTACCATATCTACTAGTTACTGAGTAATATCCTGTTGACTGATAACCCCAAGATTTATCTAATGGATGTTCCATAATTGGCATTAACTCTACATGCGTATATCCCATTTCTAAAACATATTCAGTTAACCTTTTAGCTAATTCTTTATAAGATAAAAATTCATCATCACACATTTTCCAAGAACCTAAGTGTACTTCATATATATTAATTGGACTTTTATAAATATTATTTCTTTTTCTTTTATTAATCCATTTTCTATCATTCCACTTAAACTTTATATCTTCTTTCACTATAGAAGCAGTATTAGGTCTTAATTCCGATTGTAAAGCATATGGATCCGCTTTATAAAAAGACCTATTTTTAAATTCGTCTACTATATAATATTTATATTTTGTACCTACCTTTAATCCAGGAATAAAAATCGTCCATATACCATTATCACTTATTTTTTCCATCTTATATTCTTCCAAAGGCTTAAACTCTGAAAAGTCACCAACTATATAAACCATACTTGCTTTTCCAGCCCAAACAGTAAATCTTACCCCTCGTTTTCTCTTTTCTATAACACTATGAGACCCCATAAACCTGTAGCTATTATAATTTTTTCCTTCATGAAATAAATAATTATCAAATTCAGTTATTTGACCTTTCTTAACTGTCTTTTTTATAACTTTATCCCCCTCTGCTACTTTACCCATGTTATCTTTCGCCCCCTCCTAATATCCATTACTTTACAATTGTAGCATTATATTTTCAAAATCTCTATTTATTTCATAATCTAAATTCCTACAAAATAAAATGTATTTTTTAAAAATTTATAACTTAAATAAATAAAGGCCAAAAGTTATAGAAAAAATAACTTTTAGCCTTTTATATTTTAAATATAATTTCTTTTATAAATCTTGTATCTACAGAATACAATTAAAATTTTAAAATAACACATAACTTTTTTATACATAAATTTATTCATAACACTAAAAAACTATTCATTTATTATATTGAGAAAAATATAAATTAATTTAAAAACAAAAAATAAATTAATTTAAAAATTTTATCCATTAGCAATTTTTAAATAATAAAAAATTTAATTTTGAAAATAAATGAGATTATAAATGAATTAATAAAATTATATATGCAAAATCACTCTGTAATAATTGCATATTCTAGAGATAAATTAAGAA
>NZ_JBZEEZ010000011.1:0-4491 GCF_058310235.1 Clostridium sp. TJA085
TCCTTCCCATTCCGAACAGGAAAGTTAAGCTCTATAGCGCCAATGGTACTGCATGGGTGACCGTGTGGGAGAGTAGGACGTTGCCAGGTTTTTTTACGTGCCATTAGCTCAGCTGGTAGAGCACCTGACTCTTAATCAGGGTGTCTAGGGTTCGACTCCCTAATGGCGCACCAAAAAGATCTAGAAATTTCTAGATCTTTTTTTTATTTAAATTTATTAAAAATATAATAATGTTGATTAAAAAAATATAATAATGTTGATTAAAAAAATATAATAATGTTGATTAAAACAGATTATATGACTATAAGCTTTATATATGGAGAAATAATGTTATAATATTTTAATTAAAAATGAAATATATGATATGAAGTGGAAAATTGCTTCTAAGTAACAAAAAACTTAAGAGAAGTACAATCTATATTAATAATATATAGTACTACTAAAGATTATTATATTAATGTAGATTTTATTTGTTAAAATAAAAAATATTAATATAAAGAAACTATTATATAAAAAAACACTATTTTTAAGAATATATAATTATAAAATTGGATAATATATAGATTATTATATTCAATATATTTGTAATATAGTTGTTTAGTAGGATTAATTTTTTTATTATAAATATTAAATTATGTTTATTGATAAATAAATTTAAAAATAGTTATTTTGAATTATTTGTATTTTATTAAAATTATAGTAATTTTAAAATCTAATTTAAGAAAAATGATTAAAAAATATTTTATAAAAAATCAAAAATTCAATTTATAAAATATAAAATATATATTATTTTATATAGATTTAAGTGTCGCTAAATGCTGATAAAATGGGCATTTAGATCGTATGTATTTATGTTTTTAAAAAAAATGAAGAAAGTTGTTGACAAAAGGTATTTATGTCTATATAATAAGTAATTGTTGAGGCGCCAAATAAGGTGAAACAACAACACATTAAAAAGTAATCTGGTGATGATGGCATAGAGGAAACACTCCTTCCCATTCCGAACAGGAAAGTTAAGCTCTATAGCGCCAATGGTACTGCATGGGTGACCGTGTGGGAGAGTAGGACGTTGCCAGGTAAGATGTGGTTCACTAGCTCAGTCGGTAGAGCACATGACTTTTAATCATGGTGTCCCGGGTTCGATTCCCGGGTGAGCCACCAAAATTACTTTAAGTAATTTAATATTTGCTAGTATTAGTTTTTATAAATTGATTTTAGTTGATTATTGATTTATCACTAAAATATACGGTTCACTAGCTCAGTCGGTAGAGCACATGACTTTTAATCATGGTGTCCCGGGTTCGATTCCCGGGTGAGCCACCAAGAATTACTTAAAGTAATTCTCTAATAGGAACTTGCTTAGCATTATATATTCAAAAAGATTATGCTTTCATAATCTTTTTTTATTTTTGTAAAAGATTATTATAATAAGAAAGAGCTATTTTTTAATAGCTCTTTTTATTTTTAGAAAATATTTTTTTGAAATCATTTTTCATAAAAGTTAGAAATCTATTTAAACTTTTAATATCATCTTTAAATGTTGATTTATCATCATTATTTGAGAAAAAGCCATTATTATAAAAACATATAATTAAGAATAAAATTCCTAAGTTTATGTATATATCTTTAAAATCTGCGACGAATAATGTACTTATTCCTATAAAATCTAAACTACCACCATAAAATAATTTATCTATTAATGAACATAAAGCACCTGATATTATAAATAATATTGTAAGGTCAGCAAAAATATCTTTGTTTCCTTTTGATTTATAATATCTGTATATTTCTATAAATATTATTATGGCAAGTACATTTATAAAAATTAGGGCCGAAAAGCTTACTGATGTTCCAAATCTTGCATTGAGCCATGAACCCTCTGTATTTATAAGTGGATTGAAAGATAAAAATCCATTAAAAATTTCAAAGTATGATTTAAAGAAGAATAATTTTATTATTATTTTAATTCCTTGATCTAATAGCATAAGAAATAAAAATATAATTATCATAAATTTTTTATTCAATCCTAAAGAATATTTTTCTGTGAATTTATAAAAGAAGTATCCTACAATACCAAATAATATTATAAGAAATAAATTACCAATTATAGTAGTTAGATCATTTATTCTCCCAGTAATTAATTCAAAAAGAACATATACTAACCACATTAAAGGAAGTGTTACTACTGATAATATTTTTTTTATATTCATTTAAGCCTCCATAAAAAGAATTTTTTGTAAATTACATTTATAAAATTAAGTTTAACATATAATTACAAAATTCACTATTGAGAAAATAAAAAAAAATGTGTAATAATATAGTCAAAGGGGAGAAATTAAAAAAGTTTAATAAAGAGAGGTACTTATTATGTTAACAATATTTGCAGTGTCAGATTCAATTGGAGAAACTTCAAATCAAGTTGCTATTGCGGCAGCAAGTCAATTTGGTAAAGATGTTATAGTAGAAAGAATACCTTATATAAAAAGTTTAGATGATATAGAAGATGTTATAGAAGCAGTTAAAGAATGTAGTAATGAAGCAGTAATAGTATCAACAATTATAACTGTAGATGTTAGGGAGTATTTAACTCAAAAATGTATAAGCAATAATATACCAGTGGTAAATGTACTAGGACCAATATTAAACATAGTATCATCTAAGTTAAATAAACTTCCGGATAATAATCCAGGTGCTATGTGGGAAACTGATGAGAATTACTTTAAAAGAATAGAGGCTATGGAATTTGCTATGCAATATGATGATAGTAAAGACTATAGGGGAATAAAAAATGCAGATGTTGTCTTAGTTGGATTATCAAGAACATCAAAGACACCTTTATGCATGTATTTAGCTAATAAAGGTATAAAAGCTATAAATATACCTTTAGTTCCAGAAGTGGGTGTACCTAAAGAATTGTATGAAATTGATAAGAAAAAAATATTTGGATTAACAATTAATCCTCTTCAATTAATAGAAATAAGAAAGAAAAGATTAGATAAATTTCATAGAATACCTTCAGATGTTGAATATGCAGGAGATGCTAGAATATTAGAGGAATTTGATTTTGCAGATAATATAATTAGAAAGTTAGGATGTAAAACTATAGATGTAACTCAAAGAGCTATAGAGGATACGGCGCTTATAATATTAGATGCATTAAAATTAGGAAAATAAAACAAAAAAGAAGTATGTTCATTGTGCATACTTCTTTTTTCTTTAATTAATAGATAATATTCTAATTTTGGGGTATATATCAGGATACATATAAGAAAGAGGATAATTTAACTTATTATATGAATGGCAACAGTATAAACAGTCATTGTTAAGAGTGTAAGTTATAATACCTGAATGAGTCCAAGTTTTTCTTTCAGGACTAAAAAATTGAATAATAGACCCAGGGGATAAGTTATTAGTTTCTTTTGCTATTTTGTTATAGATTAAATAGCTGTATAGTTCATTAACTCTAATCCAGGAATTTTTATATGGACTCCAAGTGCTTGATAAAGGAATACCTCCATAATGTATAACTTGAGATACAAAATTTGTGCAATCTCCACCGTTTTTATCAAAACTTTGATATTCATCATTATAATTTAATGCATATTTTTCAGCATAAAATACTGCCTTATTAGAATTATATAAAATATTTCTAGTTTTATTTAAATTAAAAGTATCATTTCTTGAAAGATTAGGAATAGTATAAAGATTTAAAATAAGATTTTCATATCTTTTTATTAAAGAATTTAGGAATAAATTAGTTAAATTTTTTATATAACATAAGTCTTCAGAAAAATTAATTATGTTTTCATCAAACAAATCATCATATATGCAATAAATTAGCCATTTATTATAATATTTACATAATAAAGCTCTATTAAAACTTGTTGAATTAATTTTTTTATCTTTTATTGTTTGAAATTTAATATAAAAATGAACTAAACAAGCTTTATCATCAATATATTTCATATTCAAAATTTTAATACCTGTATAATTAAATTTATTTATATTTGATAGGGGTAAGCTGTAAGCAGATAAATATTTGTTTTTGACTTCTAAAAAATTTAAATAATTATCATTACAAATTAAATTATTCGGTATTTTGTTAGAGTATATATTTGAAAAAAAATTATATAAAGTAGAGTTTATTAATAAGTTATTTAAGATAGAAATTTTCATTAAAAAACCTCAATATAATAAATTTATAATATATTATATGTATTATAAAAAATAATTGATAAAAAATGAAAAAACATGTTGACAAGAATTATATATGATGATAATATAATTCTTGTCGCTGAGGTAAATATGTCTTAGAAAAACTTTTTAAAATTAAATTTTAAAAATGGTTGACATATTAAATGTTAAGTGATAAGATAAATGAGTCGCTTGAGGGCGACGAGACAAAATGGTCTTTGAAAATTGAACAGAATATAGAAATACATTTAGAACCAGCAATTCTTTTTACAAGTAAGTTTTAAGAGCGAGATTAAA
>NZ_JBZEEZ010000012.1:0-1247 GCF_058310235.1 Clostridium sp. TJA085
AAGTTCTGATCCAGAGTACCACGAGACACGTGAAACCTTGTGGGAAGCAGGGAGGACCACCTCCCAAGGCTAAATACTACCTGATGACCGATAGTGAAGCAGTACCGTGAGGGAAAGGTGAAAAGAACCCCGGGAGGGGAGTGAAATAGAACCTGAAACCGTGTGCCTACAACCGGTCAAAGCCCCATATGAGGGTGATGACGTGCTTTTTGTAGAACGAGCCAACGAGTTACGGTATGTAGCAAGGTTAAGTACTTAAGGTACGGAGCCGAAGGGAAACCAAGTCTTAATAGGGCGACTAGTTGCATGCTGTAGACCCGAAACCGGGTGACCTATCCATGGCCAGGTTGAAGCGAGGGTAAAACCTCGTGGAGGACCGAACCACGTTGCTGTTGAAAAAGCATGGGATGAGCTGTGGATAGCGGAGAAATTCCAATCGAACTCGGAGATAGCTGGTTCTCCCCGAAATAGCTTTAGGGCTAGCGTCGAATGTGAGTAGTGGAGGTAGAGCACTGAATGGGCTAGGGGGCATAGCGCTTACCGAACCTTATCAAACTCCGAATGCCACATACTTTTAGTTCGGCAGTCAGACTACGAATGATAAGATCCGTGGTCAAAAGGGAAACAGCCCAGATCGTCAGCTAAGGTCCCAAAGTGTAAGTTAAGTGGGAAAGGATGTGGGATTTCTAAGACAACTAGGATGTTGGCTTAGAAGCAGCCACTCATTGAAAGAGTGCGTAATAGCTCACTAGTCGAGAGATCCTGCGCCGAAAATGTAACGGGGCTAAACTTACCACCGAAGCTACGGGTTCGCACTAAGTGCGAGCGGTAGGGGAGCGTTGTAATCGGGCTGAAGTCGTACCGTAAGGAGCGGTGGACTGATTACAAGTGAGAATGTTGGCATCAGTAGCGAGATGTAGGTGAGAATCCTACAGGCCGAATATCTAAGGTTTCCTCAGGAAGGTTCGTCCGCTGAGGGTTAGTCGGGACCTAAGCCGAGGCCGAAAGGCGTAGGTGATGGACAATCGGTTGATATTCCGATACCACTATAATCGTTATTATCGATGGTGTGACGGAGAAGGATAGGATGTGCTAACTATTGGATGTTAGTCTAAGCGTTTAGGGAGTTAAGGTAGGCAAATCCGCTTTAACAATCCTGAGGCGTGATGGGGAAGGTTCTACGGAACCGAAGTATCTGATTCCATGCTTCCAAGAAAAGCATCTAGAGAGAGAAGTAGTGCCCGTAC
>NZ_JBZEEZ010000012.1:1332-2562 GCF_058310235.1 Clostridium sp. TJA085
AGTAGTGCCCGTACCGCAAACCGACACAGGTAGATGAGGAGAGAATCCTAAGGCCGGCGGAAGAATTGCAGTTAAGGAACTAGGCAAATTGACCCCGTAACTTCGGGAGAAGGGGTGCCTGCGAGAGCAGGCCGCAGAGAATAGGCCCAAGCAACTGTTTAGCAAAAACACAGGTCTCTGCTAAAGCGAAAGCTGATGTATAGGGGCTGACGCCTGCCCGGTGCTGGAAGGTTAAGGGGAACACTTAGCGCAAGCGAAGGTGTGAACTTAAGCCCCAGTAAACGGCGGCCGTAACTATAACGGTCCTAAGGTAGCGAAATTCCTTGTCAGGTAAGTTCTGACCCGCACGAATGGCGTAATGACTTGGGCACTGTCTCAACTGCAAATCCGGCGAAGTTGTAGTGCGAGTGAAGATGCTCGCTACCCGCGATTGGACGGAAAGACCCCGTAGAGCTTTACTGTAGCTTAGCATTGAATTTCGGTATTATCTGTACAGGATAGGTGGGAGACTGGGAAGTTAGGACGTCAGTCCTAATGGAGTCAACCTTGGGATACCACCCTGATATTACTGGAATTCTAACAGGACGCCATGAAACTGGTGACTGGACATTGTTAGGTGGGCAGTTTGACTGGGGCGGTCGCCTCCTAAAAAGTAACGGAGGCGCCCAAAGGTTCCCTCAGAACGGTCGGAAATCGTTCGAAGAGTGCAAAGGCAGAAGGGAGCCTGACTGCGACACCCACAAGTGGAGCAGGGACGAAAGTCGGGCTTAGTGATCCGGTGGTACCTCGTGGGAGGGCCATCGCTCAACGGATAAAAGCTACCTCGGGGATAACAGGCTGATCTCCCCCAAGAGTTCACATCGACGGGGAGGTTTGGCACCTCGATGTCGGCTCGTCGCATCCTGGGGCTGAAGTAGGTCCCAAGGGTTGGGCTGTTCGCCCATTAAAGCGGCACGCGAGCTGGGTTCAGAACGTCGTGAGACAGTTCGGTCCCTATCCGTCGCGGGCGTAGGAAATTTGAGAGGAGCTGTCCTTAGTACGAGAGGACCGGGATGGACTGACCTCTGGTGTACCAGTTGTTCTGCCAAGAGCATAGCTGGGTAGCTAAGTCGGGAAGGGATAAACGCTGAAAGCATCTAAGCGTGAAGCCCACCTCAAGATGAGATTTCCCATAGCGTAAGCTAGTAAGACCCCTTGAAGAACACAAGGTTGATAGGTCAGGGGTGTAAG
>NZ_JBZEEZ010000014.1:0-1163 GCF_058310235.1 Clostridium sp. TJA085
TCTTAAAACTTACTTGTAAAAAGAATTGCTGGTTCTAAATGTATTTCTATATTCTGTTCAATTTTCAAAGACCATTTTATCTCGTCGCCTTCAAGCGACTTGTTTATCTTATCATTTAAGAAGATTTATGTCAACAACTTTTTTTCATAAAGTTTTCTAAACTTTCAAAGTGTTTCCTCTTCTAAACGACAATAATATTCTATCACTTCATTCAATATTTGTCAACATCTTTCGACATATTTTATTGTCTTTTAATGTCGATTTATATCGTCATAAGCGACGGAATTAATAATATCATATTATTACTATTAAATATATTTTAATATACTCAAATTTATAAATTAAAATATACATACTAAGCTTTTCTTTAGTTTTCTAATATTATTAGACATTGATACACTAGGATATGTTTAAGTAATAATTCTATTATATATAAACTTTAAATACTTTCTTTCTCTTATTATTATGTAATATATTTATTATAATTATTCACATATTTATATAATTAATTTATTTTTTATTGTTAAATAGTATTTATATTATAATATAAATACTATTTACTACACTTTAAAATATTAATTAATATAAGTAAGATTAAATTTTAATTAATACCAATATTTTCAATATTGATATTTATATGTAGTTATTAAAAAATTTATATTCCTATTTAAACTACTATATATTCAATATATTAATAGTATTCTGCTTAATTTAAATATTAATACCTATATATTAATTTATTTATAATTATTTAAACTTTTATATATTATAATTGATTTGTTGCACTAATATTTTAATATAAAAACATATAAATTTAATACAATATTTCTTATATAACATCATTTAAATTCATCTCAATTATAAAAATATTATCTTTAAATAATATAAAACCCTTCAGTATTATATAAAAATTTTAATTTAAATAAAAAAACACATCTATTTAGATGTGTCTTAAACATGGTGGAGGTAAGGAGATTCGAACTCCTGACCCCCTGCGTGCAAGGCAGGTGCTCTCCCAGCTGAGCTATACCCCCGTATAAAAAAAAGATAGCAATTAAACTATCTTTTTATTTTTCACCTGGCAACGTCCTACTCTCCCACACGGTCACCCATGCAGTACCATTGGCGCTATAGAGCTTAACTTTCCTGTTCGGAATGGGAAG
>NZ_JBZEEZ010000015.1:0-809 GCF_058310235.1 Clostridium sp. TJA085
GCGGCTGGATCACCTCCTTTCTATGGAGAATACAGCAAACAAGATGATTTGCTGAAAATAAAAAATCCAAAGTCTTGGATTTCTTACCGGAAAAGAAGGTTTGAAATGTAGATTCTGTTCAATTTTGAGATATCATTAAATCTCATAAAAAATTTTCAAAAAAAGCTTGATTTTATATCAAAACATGATATAATAAATAGCGTTGAAAATGTTCTTTGAAAATTGCATATATAAAATTGTTGATACAACAAGCCAAGAAATAAAGTATTTATTAAATACTATTCTTTGTGAGAACCAAAATTGTGATGATTTTGAAATGACTAAATAGGTCAAGCTACAAAGGGCGCATGGTGAATGCCTTGGCATCAGGAGCCGATGAAGGACGTGATAAGCTGCGATAAGCTTCGGGTAGGCGCACATAGCCAGAGATCCGGAGATTTCCGAATGAGGGAACTCACATGGGTGAACCCCATGTATCATATAGTGAATACATAGCTATATGAAGGTAACCTAGGGAACTGAAACATCTAAGTACCTAGAGGAAGAGAAAGAAAAATCGATTTTCTTAGTAGCGGCGAGCGAAAAGGAAAGAGCCCAAACCAAAGATTTATCTTTGGGGTTGCGGACAGAACAATAACTTAGGAGGCTATTGTAACAGAACACAACTGGAAAGTTGGACCGTAGAAGGTAATAGTCCTGTATGTGAAACGAGAAGACCTAAAGTTCTGATCCAGAGTACCACGAGACACGTGAAACCTTGTGGGAAGCAGGGAGGACCACCTCCCAAGGCTAAATACTACCTGATGACC
>NZ_JBZEEZ010000016.1:0-515 GCF_058310235.1 Clostridium sp. TJA085
TGGAGCGGGTGAAGGGAATCGAACCCTCGTAACTAGCTTGGAAGGCTAGGGCTCTACCATTGAGCTACACCCGCATATTTGGAGCGGAAAACGGGACTCGAACCCGCAACATCCACCTTGGCAAGGTGGCGCTCTACCATTGAGCCATTTCCGCATCTTTTTTTAAATTTAATTGTGGTGCAGATGAAGGGAGTCGAACCCCCACGCCGTAGGCGCTAGATCCTAAGTCTAGTGCGTCTGCCAATTCCGCCACATCTGCACAATTTTCAATCAAATTGGTGGCTCACCCGGGAATCGAACCCGGGACACCATGATTAAAAGTCATGTGCTCTACCGACTGAGCTAGTGAACCTTAAGTTTGGCAGGGATAGCAGGATTCGAACCTACGAATACCACAGTCAAAGTGTGGTGCCTTACCACTTGGCGATATCCCTGTATGGGGTGAACGATGGGACTCGAACCCACGACAACCAGTGCCACAAACTGGCGCTCTACCAACTGAACTACGTTCACCA